>NZ_QTND01000002.1:0-501533 GCF_003603405.1 Streptococcus sp. AM43-2AT
CGTTGTCCGAAGACTACTCCAATATCCTTGACATAATCCTGGCGATTATCCTGTGGAATCTTGCCATTAATCCGACAAAAACCAGATGTCGGTTTTAAAATCCCTGTCAGCATTTTAATGGTGGTCGACTTCCCAGCACCATTTGCCCCGATAAAACCTAGAATCTGCCCCTTGGGCACCTCTAAGGTCAAATCCTTGACCGCTTCAAAGGTCTGCTTTTCAGGATGAATAAAGGAACGCAACGCTCCCTTCAGCCCTGGTTCCTTGACTGTCTTCACAAAATTTTTCTGAAGATGTTCCACTTCTATCATTGCCATATCAATCTCCCTTTAGTAAGAAATCAACAAATCGCGTTTTTTAAACACAAAAAGCCAATTTCTCATCTCCTAAAATCTGCCTTCTTTATCACAGCAGAAGGCCGCAGTATGACTCTATTATAAAGCAATTAAAAAAGGAAACCAAGATTTTTTCTCGCAAAAGAGAAAATAGTATTGATACTTGAATAAACAAAAAAAGACAGACTCAGATTGAAGACAAAGCCCTTAGAACATAGATTTCAAATTCAGATTTTTGAATAGATAAAAAGACAAACCCAAAAAATGATGTTTGTCTTCGTTTTGAACCCCCTCATAGTTAAATGATACGATAAATAATTAAGGGGAATATTTCTTTTCCAAAATTTTTAAATAGTGTGTTTTCTTAAATTGACAGGATAATGTTAACAGAACAAAGAAATACCTTTCCATCATACCTTATTTTCCATAGGCCCGCAAGTTGAATATAGGCCCCTCCTATGACTAGATTTGAATCAAATGAAAAATTAAGGTACAATAGAGGATAGACTAATGTGTTGAAAGGATTAATATGAAAAAATTAATTGCCCTACTTGTATTTTCCGGTTTAGCTTTGGCAGGATGTGGCTCTCATCAATCAGATACAAAAACATCCTCTAGCTCGACTTCAGAAACTAAGCAAACGACTACTTCTAGTCAAGATGCTAGCGAACAAAAGAAATTAGAACAACTGCGCAAAGATTTTAACGATGCCATGACCAATGAAAATGCAGTCTTTCCTCAGCTCTCAAATGAAGTTGCTGAAGATGAAGCGGTCGTGAAAATCACTACGAGCCAAGGAGACATTACAGTCAAACTCTTTCCTAAATACGCCCCTTTAGCCGTTGAGAATTTCTTAACCCACGCTAAGGAAGGTTATTATGACGGCCTCCTCTTCCACCGTGTCATTAACAACTTTATGATCCAAACAGGAGACCCTAAAGGTGATGGTACGGGTGGGGAATCCATCTGGAAGGGCAAAGATAAATCTAAAGATTCAGGTACTGGTTTTGAGAATGAGTATTCTCCATATCTTTACAACCTTCGTGGAGCTCTAGCCATGGCCAATTCAGGTCCAAATACAAATGGTAGCCAATTCTACATCAACCAAAATAAGGCAGATATCTCCAGCAAGCTTCCAACAGACCGATTCCCAGCTAAAATCATCGAAGCCTATAAAAACGGAGGAAACCCTACTCTTGATGGTGGCAACTACACCGTCTTTGGACAAGTCATCGACGGCATGGATGTAGTTGACAAAATTGCCGAAGTTGAAACAGACGACAAAGACAAACCAAAAGAAGATGTCAAAATTGAAAAAATGGAAGTCGTTAAAGACTACAACTTTAAAAAATAAACAAAAAGAGAACCGCGAGGTTCTCTTTTTTTGTTTAAGTCAATTCATTAAAGTCCCAGATCTGGTCCATCCAGCCTTCATAGAAATCTGGCTCGTGACAAACCATCAGGATAGATCCCTTGTACTCTTTAAGAGCCCGTTTCAACTCTTCTTTGGCATCCACATCCAAGTGGTTGGTCGGCTCGTCTAGTACCAAGACATTGTTTTCACGGTTCATCAAGAGACAGAAGCGTACCTTGGCTTGCTCCCCACCGGATAGTACCTGAATTTGGCTCTCGATATGCTTGGTAGTCAAACCACAGCGGGCAAGAGCTGCACGAACTTCTGCTTGATTGAGAGCCGGAAAGGCATTCCAGACTGCCTCTAGCGGTGTCTGACGATTGCCCCCTTCGACCTCTTGCTCGAAGTAGCCAAGCTCAAGATAATCCCCGCGCTCGACTTCACCAGCAATTGGTGGAATAATCCCTAGCAAGCTCTTCAAGAGAGTGGTTTTCCCGATTCCGTTGGCTCCGATAATGGCT
Organism: Streptococcus sp. AM43-2AT; assembly: GCF_003603405.1. Lineage (NCBI taxonomy): Bacteria > Bacillati > Bacillota > Bacilli > Lactobacillales > Streptococcaceae > Streptococcus > Streptococcus sp. AM43-2AT. Next base: position 2,211 of record NZ_QTND01000002.1, read on the forward strand.
ACCTTTTGATTGCGCTCGAAGGTCAAGTTCAAAGGCTTAGTCAAAGGACGATCATACCCGATTTGAAGGTCCTTGGCTTGGAAAATGAAGCGTCCAGGAGTTCGGGCATTTTTAAATTCAAAGGATGGTTTTGGTTTCTCACTTTGCAACTCAATGAGTTCCATCTTGTCAAGCTTCTTCTGACGAGACATGGCCATATTCCGTGTAGCCACACGCGCCTTATTACGCGCTACGAAATCTTTCAAATCAGCAATCTCTTTTTGCTGGCGCTCATAAGCCGCTTCCAATTGTGATTTCTTCATTTCATAGACTTCGAGGAATTGGTAATAGTCTCCAGAATAGCGGGTCAATTGTTGATTTTCTACATGGTAGACGATGTTGATCACATCATTCAAGAAAGGAATATCGTGGGAAATGAGGACAAAGGCATTTTCATAATTCTGCAAGTAGCGTTTAAGCCAATCGATGTGCTCTGCATCCAAGTAGTTGGTTGGCTCGTCCAAGAGAAGGATATCTGGTTTTTCAAGAAGGAGTTTCGCCAAGAGAACCTTGGTCCGTTGGCCACCTGAAAGGGCTGTTACATCCGTCTCCATCCCAAAATCCATAACGCCAAGAGCCCGTGCCACCTCATCAATCTTAGCATCCAAGGTATAGAAATCCCGACTCTCTAATCGATCCTGGAGTTCTCCGACCTCTTCCATGAGGGCATCCATATCCGCTCCATCTTCAGCCATTTCCATATAGAGGTCATTGATGCGAGCCTCTGCTTTAAAGAGTTCGTCGAAAGCCGTCCGTAAAACATCTCGCACTGTTTGCCCTTCTTTTAGGACAGCGTGTTGGTCCAGGTAACCAGCTGTCACATACTTAGACCACTCAACCTTTCCTTCGTCAGGCAACATCTTACCCGTCACGATGCTCATGAAGGTAGATTTCCCTTCACCATTGGCTCCGACTAATCCGATATGCTCTCCCTTTAACAAACGGAAGGACACATCCTCAAAAATAGCCCGGTCTCCAAAGCCGTGGCTTAAATTTTTTACCTCTAAAATACTCATGATTGACTCTCTTTCATTGATTTCACTCGTATGATTATATCATCTTCACAGCAAAATGGGAGTGGGAAAGAACTCTAACTGGTTAAAAAGAGTTCGTTTTCCCACCCCCGCACAGTTGATTAGGTCATCTTTGGAGCTTAAAAAGCGAACGAAGATACCAATCAACCACTGCGTTATACAGTTACGCCTATTAAACATCGAAAGCTGGACAATTTTTGCCCAGAATCTCTTACAAACCTAAGTCCGAGTATGGTTTCCGATAGCCCACTTGAACAACTTTCCCATCCTTCACTAATAGTGGGCGTTTGATCAGCATGCCATCGCTAGCTAAAAGGTCTGCCGCTTCTTTCACCGTCAGTTGGGCCACCTTGTCTTTCAAGCCCAATTCCCGATACTTCATCCCACTCGTATTAAAGAATGATTTGATTGGTAGAGAAGATTCCGTCATCCAGGTTTGCAATTGCTCACTGGTCGGGGTGTCTACCACGATATCTTGGCTATCAAACTCACAACCTAAACTCGTTAACTCCGATTTCGCCTTGCGGCAAGTCGAACATTTTGGGTATTCAATAAATGATAACATTTTTTCTCCTTATTCTTTCCAAGATATGGCCTCATGATTCAACAGCCAACGTTTGCGGTCTAATCCAGCCGCATAGCCAGTCAATTTATTCTCCATCCCCAGCACTCGGTGACATGGGATAAGGAGGATAAAGGGATTCCGTCCTACTGCTTGACCGATTGCTTGGGCCGATCTGCAAGACAGGGCTTGAGCAATCTCTCCGTAAGTCCGACTTTCCCCATAGGGAATCTGAGCTAGGTAGGTCCAAACTCTTTGTTGAAACTCTGTCCCTTGAGGAGACAGGGCAATGGGGATGGGAAGATCTTCCCCTAAAAAGTACTGATCCAGCCATTCAAAGACAGCTTCATGAAGAGGACGACACTTTTCTTCAATGTGATCAATCCCTTGCTCACAATTAGCTTGGTCACAAAACCAGATCCCAACTAAGCTTTCCTCATCCACCACAATAGATAGAGGTCCCAAGGGACTCTGATAGAGTCGCCGATAGAACCTAGTCATTTTGAGATTGCTCCGCACGGTAGTCCCATCGATCATCTTCGCTAATCACTTGGAAAAGGCTAGTTTCTGCCTTCCGTTTAATCTTCTGATAAGCGAGACGAACACCATCAATTGGTACCTTCCCACAGTAATGGAAGCCTAACTTCTCTAAAAGATGCTGCATGACCTTGTTGTCAGGATGGGTATCACAGCGAAAGTCTGGACCTTTCTCTCCTTCGATCAAACCTTGAAGGAAAGTTTGGGCTACGCCTCGACCTGCGGCTTCTTTGGCAACAGCGACTCGGTGGAAACTGATATAGAGATAGTTATCATGTTCCCATTTTCCATCATAAATGTCATTATAGGCAGCTTCATTTCCCTTGTGGAGAGCGGCATAGGCCACGACTTCTTGATTTTCTACAGCCACATAACCACGGCTCTCTAGGATATCCTCAAAAATAATTTCTTGATCCGGATAACCATCCTGCCATTGGTCCACTCCAGCTGCGGCTAAACTGTCCTTAGCATCTTGAATGATTTCCATAATCCGATTGATTTCATTGGGATAGGCCATTCTAATTTCCATCAGCTTCTCCTTTTTCTTCCTCTTGGTGGTAACGGGCATAAAGATCACTCTTTTGTAGCCCAAATTGTTTGGCAACCTGTTTGATTGCCTGGTTCTTTTTTATGCCAGACTGGACCAGAAGATCAATCTCTTGGATCAAATCCACTTCTTCTAGATTAGCTTCCTGCTCACTGGCCCCCTCCACAATCAAGAGACACTCTCCCTTCAGGGGATTTTCCTCTAGGTAAGCTACTAACTCCGCAATGGTCCCTCGCGTGTACTCTTCATAGATCTTGGTCAGTTCTCGGACTAGCACAACTGGACGGTCCCCATAAACTGCCAGCATATTTTGAAGCGTCGCACGTACCCGGTGCGGTGACTCATAAAAGATTTGGGTCTCAGGATAGTCTCGTTTCTCTTGGAAAAAAGCCTTTTGCTGCCCTTCCTTGCGTGGAAGAAAGCCATAAAAGATATGGGGCTGGGGTGCCAGGCCACTGGCAATTAGACCGGTAATGCCGGCACTCGGACCAGGAACTGCCACAACAGGGATCTCTCGCTCAATAGCCGCCTTGACCAGGTCGTGACCTGGATCCGAAATACTGGGCAGTCCTGCATCCGATACCTGGGCCAGGTCCTTTCCAGACTCTAAATGAGCTAGCAAATCAGGGATTTTCTCCATGGCATTGTGCTCATGAAAACTGGTTTGTGGTGTCGCAATCTCAAAATGCTTGAGCAAGAGTCCTGTATTGCGTGTATCTTCTGCTGCTATCAGATCCACCTCTTTTAGAGTTTGGATCATGCGGTAGCTCATGTCATCCCGATTGCCAATTGGGGTTGGCACTAAAAAGAGAGTCCCTGTCGCTCTATCCCCTTTAAAACTTCGTTGAATCTGCATACTTACTCCCTAAATAACAATTCATCACAGAAAATACACTCTTCATCGTTTTCACGGCGTTGACCATAGGAATCTGTACAAACATGAAATCCGTCATTGTAAATTCTTTGCAAATTTTCACGACCATTGCGATGGAATTTAGGAGAGCTGGTTTTCTCCACTTCTCCTAACCGTTCTCTCAATTTATCATTTTCAAGACGGAGAGCAGTGTTTTCCTCCACAATGAGTTTGAGATTTTTCTTAATGGCTTCAACCTCTGCTAATGTAACCAGCAATTCCTGGGAGAAGCCATCCAAAGCATCAAATAATTCTTTTTTATTCATCTCTTTACCTTCTATTTTTCAACTGCAGGACCATAAACTCAAGAGCATTTTGAAAACTCACATTACGTTCCCACATCTGTTTGGCTAAGACTAATTTTTCTAGATAGTCTCTTCCTAGGGACAGACTGATGGAGCGTGCAAAGAACACTTCCATCAAGCGAAAGGCTTGGGCCTGCTTTTCTTTATCATCCGTCTCTTGGACCAAGCGAGAGACCAGCAAGTAGACATGAGGATCTGCTTTTAGACAAGCTGTGACGAAACGCTCACACTCCCTCGCCAGATCGAAAAAGGAGGTATTCTGGGCGAGACTTTGGGCCTCATGAAAACCTTGGCTAAAGTTGGCTAACAGATCTGCTTGTTGGAGCAACAAACCTTCCTGAATGAGATACTCTTTTAGGAAATCTTGGTTTTTCGGGAAATGAACCTGCTGCGCCCGGCTTTTAATAGTCGGGAGAACCAACTGCTCATCTGCTGTCAGCAGAAAGATATGTACTTCACTCTGAGGTTCTTCAATCACTTTTAGGAGAGAATTGGCCGCATTGACGTGCATCCGGTCTGCATCGCAAATGATAAAGACTTGCTTAGATCCTTCATAGCCTGACTGAGAAAAATTCTGGATCAACTCTCGGATCCGATCTGTCTTAATGATGTGATTGACCGGTCGTACAACTGTTACATCTGAGAATTCATCCTCTTCAATCAAGCGACAAGCCCGACAAGTCCCACAGGGCCAGACACCCTTCTTATCCGTACAAAAAAGACTTTGGGACAAGAGCTGGGCCATCTCAAAACTGCCAAAATCACCTGTAAAGAGATAGGCGTGGCTCAATCGTCCCTGTTCTAAAACAGCTTGGAAGCGATCTACTAACTGAGGTTGAAGTTTTTGCACTTGTTCTAACTTCATTCACTGATCTCCAAGACTTCTTTGAGTAGAATCCAAGTATCCTCGACCACCTTGTCAAAACTTTGACTGGCATCAATTTTCACCACACGTTGCGGTTCTTTTTCGAGGATGGCCAGATAGCCTTGACGGACTTTCTGATGAAGACTGAGGCCTTCTAAATCCAAGCGATTGACTTCACGACTAGCACTCTTAGCAATTCGAGCCAATCCTTCTTCTACATCAATGTCAAAATAGAAGGTCCGGTTTGGCTTGAGACCATCGGTCGCAAACTGGTTTAACCATTCAATATCCGCTACTGCTAATCCACGGCCAAAACCTTGATAAGCTACCGAACTGTCGATAAACCGGTCCATAATGACTAGCTTCCCTGCTTCCAAAGCTGGAAGGACGCGTTCTGCCAAGTGTTGGCGACGACTGGCGATATAAAGAAGCAATTCTGTCTTAGGATCCATTTCCGTATGGGATGGATCAAGAATAACTTCGCGTATTTTTTCTGCTATTCCTACGCCACCTGGTTCCCGCGTGGTAATATAGGCAATCCCTGCCTTTTCCAAGCGTGGTAACAAGGCTTCTAAAACGGAGGATTTCCCTGCTCCTTCTGGGCCTTCAATTGAAATTAATGTTCCCTGTTTCATTCTCTTATCTTAACTTTCTATACTCATTTCTCTAACATGCATCACTTCTATTTATTTTACCAAAAATAGGGGTAAAAATCCTGTCCGAATTCGTGAAAATTGATGAAAATTATTTCCTATTTTTCATTTTTTTTGGTAAAATGTATGGTGAAAAACGATTAGGAGAACGAGCATGTTTAAGGCAAAAAATATTCTAGCTATTATTTTTGGGGCTGGCATTTTTTCTTTTGGAATCTTCTTTCTAGTAATTCCATTTCACTTTTATGAAGGAGGGGCTACAGGGATTACCCTGATTACTTACTACCTCTTTAAAATTCCCGTTTCGGTCATGAACTTGGCCATCAATATCCCCCTCTTTTTTCTGGCTTGGAAATTACTGGGCCTCCGCTCTCTCTACCTGAGTTTGATAGGAACCTTCTCTGTTTCTTCTTGGATGGCTATTTTCGAGATGATTCCTGGGAGTCATCATCTCCAGAATGCGATTTACACTGCTTTAGATGGCGATATTCTCCTAGCCTGCATCGGATCAGGGGTTATCCTTGGAACTGGACTAGGGATCATCTTCAACGCAGGCGGTACAACAGGTGGAACCGATATCGTCGCTCGTATCTTTAACAAGTATACGACACTTTCTATGGGACGCCTGATGTTGATTGTGGATGCCATCGTCTTGACAACTGTTTTGATTGTCTTTAAGGACTTCCGAATTGCGGCCTATACCCTCCTCTTTATCCTGATTGACACCGTCGTCATTGATATCGTCGGTGAAGGAGGTTTTGCAGGAAAAGGGTTCCTCGTGGTTACTTCCAAACCGGATGAAATTGCTAAACAAATCACGACTGATTTGGGTCGAGGGGTCACATTCATGAACGGTATGGGCTATTATAGCCAACAAGAAATGAAGATCGTCTACTGCGTCGTCTCTCGGAACGAAATGAAACAAATGAAAGATTTGATTAATAAAATTGATCCATTCGCCTTCATTACCATTACAGAAGCCCACGAAATACTGGGAGAAGGATTTACCTTGGATACCAACAAGCAACCCATTGCTCGCTAAGACAAATAAAGAGCCTGAGAGATTCTCAGGCTCTTTTATTATTAGAAGGCTTTTGCAGATGTGCGACTAATTTCGTCCACACGGATACCATTTTCTTCAAACTTCTTCTTGATGGCTTCAGTATCGGTAATCCCATCAATCTGAACTTCGATGACGACATGATCATCTTTGGTTGGGATATTGACTGTATTGGCAATATTGTATCCTTCTTCTACAATTAAATGAATGATTTGCTCTAGGACCCCAACCTTGTCTTCTGTCACGAAACGAACCCGCACTCCTTCTTCTCCATAACCGGATACTTCAAGGAAGGCACGGAAAACATCACGGTCTGTAATCACACCAGAAACTTGATCATTGTCCACGACTGGAAGAATGCCGACCTTGTTCTTATACATGAGGTAGGTCGCATCTTCTAGGCTAGCAAATTTCGAGACAGTGATCACGTCTCGGAGCATGACGTCCTTAACTTTGGTTTTGTTGAGTAGGTAATTCATTTCAAAAATGGAAAGACTGGTCGCTTTTGATGGACTAGCTTCTGCAATGGTACCTTCTGTCACCAAGCCGACCAATTTGTCATTTTCAATAACTGGCAAACGGTGCAAACCTTGTTCCCGCATCAAATCTGCCGCATGGGCAATGGTAGTCTCAGGACTAATGTACACTACTTTACGGGTCATAAAATCTTTAACAGCCATAATCATTCTCCTATGCTTTTATTAGTTTTATTATACTTGATTTTATGTTTGATTTCAAACGCTTTCAGCAGTTTTCTCTTGTTTTCAAAATTCAGAATTGCCTAATAATCCTTGCATTCTCCCCATTGAAAACTAGATTTTTCCAATCGAAGCGAAACCATTTTTAAAGAGGCTGGGACAAAAGTCCTAGCCTCTCAATTGTCTTTGGAGTATGGAGCAAGACGCAGTGGTTGAGTGGGACGACGAAATCGAATTCTAACGAATTACCGATTTCTGTCCCACTCCCTTAATCTATTTATCCACCAAGGTAGGCCTTGCGGACTTCTTCTGAGGCTAAGAGTTCTTTTCCTGTTCCGGACAGAACGACTTTCCCTGTTTCCAAAACATAACCGCGGTCTGCGATGGCAAGAGCCTTGTTGGCATTTTGCTCAATCAAGAGAACGGTTGTACCTTGTTTTTGAATATCTTGGATGATATCAAAGATTTCCTGGATAAAGATAGGTGCCAATCCCATGGAAGGTTCATCCAGAAGCAAGAGTTTTGGCGTCGACATGAGGGCACGACCCATTGCAAGCATTTGTTGTTCCCCACCAGATAGGGTAGCTGCATCTTGGTTCTTCCGTTCTTCCAAACGTGGGAAACGTGAGAAGACCTTCTTCAAGTTCGCTTGATTTTCTTCTCGATCCTTCTTCAAGAAAGCTCCCATTTCCAAGTTTTCCATAACGGTCAAGCCTGGAAAGACGTGGCGGCCTTCTGGAACTTGAGAGAGCCCAGCAGCTACAATTTTTTGAGCCGGAACCTTTTGAATCTCCTGACCCAAAAACTCGATTTTCCCAGCACTTGGACGCACCAAACCTGAAATGGTACGAAGAATAGATGTTTTCCCAGCGCCATTGGCACCGATCAAGGAAACAACTTCCCCTTCATTGACTTCGAAACTGACATCACGGACAGCCTGGATCATGCCATAGTGTACAGAAAGATTTTCAACTTTTAACATAGACATTAGGCTTCACCTCCTAGATATGCTTCGATTACACGTTTGTTGGACTTGATTTCATCTGGCGTACCATGGGCAATCAAGCGACCATATTCCAATACATAAATCCGCTCTGTTACTTCCATGACCAAACTCATATCGTGCTCGATCAGCATGATCGTAATATTAAATTCTTTTTGAATGCGACGGATCAGTTGGGTTAATTCTGCGGTTTCTTGAGGGTTCATCCCTGCAGCAGGCTCATCCAAGAAGAGGATTTTTGGCTCTGTAGCAAGGGCACGAACGATCTCTAAGTGACGTTGTTGACCGTAAGCTAAGTTTTTGGCCAAGGTAGCTGCTTCTTTTTCCAAACCAAATATCGCTAACAATTCGAGGGCTTTTGCTTTCAATGCTTCTTCATTTTTGTAATAGCTTGGCAAACGGAAAAGACTAGCAAAAACATGTGGTTTGTGGTGATTGGCAAAGGCAATCAAGACATTGTCCAAAACACTCAAATCTTTAAAGAGACGGATATTTTGGAAGGTCCGTCCAAGACCACCAGCAGCGATTTTATAAGGGGCTTTCCCGTTTAAAAGGTGCCCATCTAAAGTAATGGTCCCTTCACTTGGCTCATACACTCCTGTTAGGAGGTTGAAGAGGGTTGTTTTACCGGCACCGTTGGGTCCAATCAAACCAACCAATTCCCCTTCATTGAGTTCCATGGTCACATCCCCAACGGCTGTCAAACCACCAAAGTTTTTTGTTAAATTTTTTACTTCAAGAAGTGCCATTAGTTAGCCTCCTTTTTTGAGAGTAGTTTTTTCAAGCTAAATTCCCATGTTCCAAGAAGACCACCTGGGCGGAAGATCATTACGAGAATCAAGGCTAATGAGTAAATGATCATACGGATGCTTGAGAAGTCTTGAAGCACCATGTTCAAAATCCCCAAGACGATGGCTGCCACAACTGTTCCTGACATCGATCCCAAACCACCGAAAACGACAATGATCAAGACATTAATGGTATTGGTGAAAGAGTAATCTTTCGGAACAACAGAACCGATAAAGCCGGCTTGAAGAGATCCAGCAATCGCCGCTGTGATCGCACCAAATACAAAGGCAATGACTTTAACTTTGGTCGTATTGATCCCAACAGATTCTGCGGCGATTTCATCTTCACGAACAGAAAGGGTAGAACGCCCAATTGGACTGCGTAAGAAGTTGATGGTAAAAATAGTCGTAATGACAACAAATATGTATACCAATTGCCAGGTTGTAAAAGCTGGTAAACCAAGGATCCCCGCGGCACCATTTGTTAGAGTACCACCATTGACGATCAAGATCCGGATGATTTCTGAAACCCCAAGTGTTGCAATCGCCAGATAATCTCCTTTCAACCGAAGGGTTGGTACCCCAACGATCAAGGCAACGATACCAGCGATCAAGGCTCCTAAAACCATAGCGCCAAAAAAAGCGCCGTAGGTTGGTGATTTAGAACCGAGAATAGCTGCAGAATAGGCACCAATCGCCATAAATCCAGCGTGTCCGAGCGAGAATTGACCTGAAAAACCAACGATGAGGTTCAAACCAACCGCAAGAATGATATTAATCCCGATTTGTTCCAAAATTTGGATATAGAAGAGGTTGAGGACACCTGCTGCAACCAAGACTTGGATCAAGGCAAAACCTGCTACCAAAAGACCAAGCCAGACTAAATTCACTTTTAAATTTTGTTTCATGGCTTACACCTTCTCTTTCACATTTTTACCGAGGATACCTGCAGGACGGATGAGCAAGATCACAATCAAGATGGCATACACAATGGCATCACGGAAATCTGAGAGACCGATCGCTGTAGCGAAGGTTTCCAACAAACCGATGACAAATCCACCTAGAGCCGCACCTGGGATGATTCCGATTCCTCCAAGAACGGCTGCGACAAAGGCTTTGATCCCTGGTGTCATCCCCATCAAAGGTTCGATCGAGTTGTAGTACAAACCGATCAAGACACCACCAGCACCCGCTAAGGCTGATCCCAAAGCAAAGGTAAAGCTGATGGTCCGGTTGACGTTAATCCCCATCAATTGAGCAGCATCGCTATCAACGGAAACGGCACGCATGGCTTTCCCCATCTTTGTCTTTTGGATAATAAATTGAAGAGCAACCATCAAGAAAATAGACACTCCTAAAATCATCAATTGAATGTTGGAGATTGAAATAGGACCAAAGTTGTAACGAACAATTTCAATGACTTGCGGGAAGGAACGGGTATTGGCCCCTACAAAGAAGACCATCCCATATTCGAGCAAGAAGGAAACCCCGATGGCTGTGATCAAGGCTGCAATCCGAGTTGAATGACGAAGCGGACGATAAGCCAGGTATTCAATCACAACCCCTAAAATAGCTGTCCCAACCATCGCCAGAAGCAAGGCTACAAAGAAGTTAACTTTCAATGAGTTCAATAAGAAATATCCCATAAAGGCACCTACCATGTAGATATCCCCATGGGCAAAGTTGATCAATTTGATAATTCCATACACCATGGTATAACCAAGGGCTAAGAGTGCATAGACACTTCCCAAGATTAGACCGTTCACTAATTGCTGGAGCATTTGAACCATCCTTTCTAACAATAAAGAGCGAGGCCAGGAATTTTCATTCTCCCAGCCTCTTGTACAAACAACAAATGATAATTAAGGTTTAACCGACTCAACTGACTCAACTTTACCATCTTTTAAGCCAATCATAAGTGCAGATTTAACCGGATTATGGTCTTTGTCAATAGACATTGTACCAGTAACACCTTCCAAGTCTTTCAACTTCGCAAGGTTGTCTTTCAATTCAACAGAGTTCTTAGCACCTTTAGATGCTTCTGCAATCATGTAAACTGAATCATATGCCAAAGCCGCAAACATTGAAGGTTCTTCGTTGTATTTCGCTTTATAAGCTTCTACGAATTTCTTGGCTTTATCAGTCATTTCACCTTCAGTAGAGAATCCAGCTACGTAGTAGATATCTGTAGCTGCAGCAGGTGTTGCTTGTTCAACGAATTTCGCATCACTAAATCCATCACCACCGATGATTGGTTGTTTGATTCCCATACCACGTGCTTGGTTTACGATTTTACCAGTTTCAGTGTAGTACCCTGGAAGAACAATCGCGTCGAAGTCTTTATCTTTGATTTTTGTAAGGGCAGCTTGGAAGTCTGTATCCTTAGATTGGAAAGTTTCTGTCGCTACGATTTCACCTTTATAAGATTTCTTAAAGGCTTCAGCAATCCCTTTCGCATAGTCAGATGAGTTATCATAGTAAAGAACAACTTTCTTCGCTTTCAAGTTCTCAGTTGTGTATTTTGAAATGATTTGTCCTTGGAAGCTATCGATGAAGGTTGCACGGAAAAGGTAATCTTGACCTTTTGTCAAATTATCTTGTGTTGCAGATGGGGTTACCAATGGAACACCTGCTTTACCAGCATTCGCAACCGCTGCGGCAGTGGCACCTGAAGTTGCAGGTCCTACAAGAGCGTTCACTTTTGATTGAGTGACAAGATTTGTAGTGATTGTAGCTGCTTCAGCTGTTTCAGATTTGTTATCTTTGTCTGTGACAACAATCTTCTTACCATCGGCTCCACCATTAGCATTGATTTCATCAACGGCCAATTGAGCACCTTTTTGTTCAGCACTACCATATGCTGCTACTTCACCAGTTTTTTCAAAGTTAAAACCGATTTTTAGTTCTTTGCCGATTTCGTTACCAGTTGTGTTTGAACCTGAAGTTGAAACTTCACCACAGGCAGCAAGAAGAGCGACACTTGCAATTGTTAAAAATGAAAGAGCAAATTTATTCTTCATTTGTAATAATCTCCTTAAATAATTCTTTAAATAAATAGATATTAAGAATATACCGAATTATCTGAAAATTGTCAATATAAAAAACGCAATCCTTTAAATGATTGCGTTTTCTCCTTGTGTTTCATCCTTTTGACGATGCAAACTTCCCACAAAATCACGATCCAATTCTTGAATATGGCAAATTTGTACCTTCTTTACAAAGCGTTCTTTTTTTAATTGCTGCACGATTTCAAGGACTTGAGGACTATCGACATAGACCTGTACATAGCGCATTTTTTTGGAATGATAGATCACATCCCCAATTCCCTGTAATTTCTTTGCATCTCGATTATAATACAATTTTACAATTAAGCCTGTTCTAGCTTGCTTCTCAAACATATACAATCCCTTTCTGCTTCTGTTACAAGTATAGCAAATTTTAGGTAAAAATTCTATCTTTTTCTAGAAAGACTAAAAAAGAGGCTGGGACAAAAGTCCTAGCCTCTCAATTATCTTTGGATTGTCGAGCAAGACGCAGTGGTTGAGTTTCCTTATCCAAGATTGTTGTTGGCCATGATTTCATCGATGAAACCATAAGCTAAGGTTTCTTCTGCAGTCATCCAATTATCCCGTTCTGCATCAGCATGGATTTTCTTGATGGTTTGACCTGAATTCTCTGCCAAGATTTTTTCCAATCTGTGACGTGTTTTCAACAAGTGTTCTGCAGCAATCGCCATATCTGTTTGTTGGGTACCGCCACCAGTACCACCCATTGGTTGGTGGATCATGTACTCAGCATTTGGCAACATGAAACGTTTGCCTTTGGCACCACTTGATGCAATCACAGTTCCCATTGAAGCAGCCATCCCCATAACAATAGTTTGGACGTCTGATTTGATAAAGTTCATGGTATCGACGATAGCCAACCCTGCAGAGACAGAGCCTCCTGGCGTATTGATATACATATAGATATCTTTGGTATTATCTTGGGCATCCAAGAAGAGCAATTGGGCAATAATCGAATTGGCCATTTGATCTTCTACCGGTCCTGTTACCATGATAATACGGTCTTTTAATAAGCGGGAATAGATGTCGTACGAGCGTTCGCCACGACTGGTTTGTTCAATAACTACTGGAATCATTCATTCATCTCCTTTTATCCATTATAACCGGCACCACCTCATGAGTTTCATCCGGTTGATTCGAGAGGCTAACTCTCCTTCCAATCTTTATAAAAGCTATTATATCCCATTGGTCAACAAAGGTCAATTTTTTACTTTCCCAAAGAAGGATTGGATAGGCGCTTATTTGGTACCAAACAAGCGGTCCCCAGCATCTCCAAGGCCTGGAACAATGTAGCCATGATCATTCAAGTGGTCGTCGAGGGCTGCTGTAAAGATATCAACATCTGGATGAGCTTCTTGAAGAGCTTTCACCCCTTCAGGTGCTGCCACCAAGCAGACAAACTTGATGTGGCTAGCTCCACGTTTTTTCAAAGAATCAATCGCAAGAATAGCTGATCCACCAGTTGCAAGCATTGGATCTACTACAAAGATGCGACGTTGATCAATATCTTCTGGCAATTTCACCAAGTATTCAACTGGCTTCAAGGTTTCTTCATCGCGGTACATCCCGATATGCCCAACTTTGGCAGCCGGTACCAAACTCAAGAGCCCATCTACCATCCCGATTCCTGCACGAAGGATTGGGACAATTGCTAGTTTTTTACCAGCAATTTGTTTTTGAACCGTTTTTGTGATAGGTGTTTCGATTTCTACATCTTCAAGAGGAAGTTCGCGCAACACCTCGTAGCCCATCAACATAGCAATTTCATCAACTAATTCACGAAAAGCCTTTGTAGAGGTATCAGTCCGACGCAAAATAGACAATTTATGCTGAATAAGTGGATGTTTAATAACTTCAAGTTTTCCCATTGTGGTTCCTTCTTTCTCTATATTCATCTTATTATATCAAAAAGGAAGAAAAAGGCCTACAAATATGCAAACCTTTTCTTTTCTTATTTTAATAGCTATCTTATAGCCACTCCTTGTACTTACCAATATAATAGTGTTTGACCAGGGTGACGCTTGCCATATAAAGGAAGAGAATCCCCGCTAGTAATAGGAAATAGAGAGCATTCAGTGGCGCTACTTTTAACAAGGAAGCCAATGGGCCATATGGTAAGAAGGTAACCAAGAGCGCGCCCAATAGGGTCGTTGCCATGACAGCAAAAGCTGGTCGACTTTGAACAAAGGGCAATTTTGGAGAACGAAGCATGTAGATGACCATGGTTTGGGACCACATGGACTCGATAAACCAGCCTGTTTGAAATAGCATAATGAAGAGTCCTGCACTATCTGCACCATGGACATAGCCATATCCCGTAATCATTGGTACGATAACAAAGTAGAGAATGATAAAGGTCAGGATGTCAAAGACAGAGGAAATAGGTCCGAACCAGGCCATAAAGCGGGTAATGGATTTTGCTTCCCAGATTCTTGGTTTCTTCAAAAAGTCCTTATCCACCCGGTCGAAAGGCAAGGCGATACAGGAAAGGTCGTAAACCAAGTTCAAAACGATGAGATGGATAGGGGCCATCGGAAGGAAAGGAAGGAAAATACTGGCAAAGAGAAGAGAGAAGATATTCCCAAAGTTGGAAGAAACGGTCATCTTGATGTACTTGGTCATGTTGGCATAGACTTTGCGTCCTTCTACCAAGCCTTTTTCAAGGACCATCAAGTCCTTATCCAGAAGGATAACATCTGCTGTTTCTTTAGCAATATCAACGGCTGTATCAACCGAGATCCCCACATCTGCCACCTTCATGGATGGAGCATCGTTGATACCATCTCCCATATAGCCGACCTTGTGGCCATTTGCTTTGAGTTGAAGGATAATGCGTGCTTTTTGATCCGGAGACAATTTTGCAAAGACGGTAGTGGTTTCGACTGCCTGGGCCAACTCTGGATCAGAAAGACTGTCAATATCGCTACCCAGCAAAATGCGGTCCACATCCAGACCCACCTTTTCACAGACAGCTTGGGTCACTTTTTCATTGTCACCCGTAAGGATTTTCGTGGCAACTCCGTATTCAGCAAGGATATTGATGGCTGGTGCTGCAGATGGTTTTGGTGGGTCCAAGAAAGCAAGATAGCCCGTCAAGATCATATCCGCTTCATCCGCTACTTCAAAGGCATAGCCTTCCTCAAGGTTTGATTTGTAGCTGACACCTAGCACGCGTAAACCTTGCTCATTAAGCTGAGCTACTTCTGCCAAGACTTCTTCTCGCACTTGGTCTGTTAGGGGAATAATCTCATCCTTGTATTCTACATAACGAGACACTGCTAACATTTCTTCCAAGGCTCCCTTGGTGACCATGCTCACAAGGCCTTGCTCATCCTTGACGATGACACTCATCCGCCGGCGTTCAAAGTCAAAAGGCAGTTCATCAATCTTTTGGAAGCTTTGATCTAAACCTCTGACGATTTCATGTTTCTTAGCTTCTCGTTCTGTCCGACTGATAATGGCCCGGTCCATCAAATTTTTAAGACCCGTTTGGAAGTAAGAGTTGAGATAGGCCCGACGAAGGACGGACAAATCAAGCTCCCCATGAATATCAAGGGGGTATTCGAGTACAATCTCATCTTGAGTCAAGGTTCCCGTCTTATCCGTACAGAGGATATCGATAGCCCCTAGGTCTTGGATGGCGTTGAGCTTTTTGATGACCACTTTTTCTTTGGCCATGATAATGGAGCCCTTGGCCAAGCTAGCAGTGATAATCATCGGAAGCATTTCCGGAGTCAAGCCTACCCCCACACTGAGGGCAAAGACGCCCGCTTCTAGCCAGTCCCCATCTGTCAAGCCATTGATAAAGAAGACAATGGGCACCATCACCATCATCAGTCGAATCAACAACCAAGAGATGGTGTTCATTTCTCGTTCAAAAGAGGTTGGTTCATCGTAGGTATTGATGGTTTGTTCAATCGCTCCCATCATGGTTTCATCCCCAACCACTAAAACTAAGGCTGTTGCTCGACCTGAGATAACGTTGGTCCCCATGAAAGCCAGACTCTCACTCTCTAGGAGACTGTCTAGATTTTGGCTAGTCGCCTTTTTTAAACAAACTTTTTCGACAGCATCACTCTCACCAGTCAAGCCGGATTGTTGAACGAAAAAGTCTCGTGAATCTAGTAAGACCACATCTGCTGGAATCATATCACCTGCACTCAGTTTGATCAAGTCGCCCACAACGATTTCATCGATAGGGATTTCTGCTTCCTTGCCTTCTCGAATCACCGTTGCTGTATTGACAATCATTCGAGAGAGGTTACTAGCAGCCTTGTCACTTCGCAATTCTTGGACAAAGCGAATCCCTCCAGAGAGGAGAACGAGAACGACAATAATGAGAGAAGTCGTTGGGTCTTCCTCTCCTGGTTTGGCTAACCAAACATTGGTCACCAGAGAAACAAGGGCAATGAGAAGCAGGATGACTGTGAAGGGATTAATGATGGATTCAACAATCCGTTTCCAGATAGAGCTTTCCTGTCCCTTTGTGAGGACATTTTCTCCATAGCTATCCCGGTTCTCCTCTACTTGGTCTTCCGTCAAGCCAGACCAGCTAGATTGATAGGTTGCTAAGGTTTTTGTTTCTGCATCTTGTAATGCAGCAATGAGTCTTTCTTTTGTTGTTTGCATTGGAATCTCCTTTTAAATCAGGAGCCAAACGCTTATAGAGTCCCGATGACACAAATCAGCGATTGGCTGGCTATGTGCGGTTCGGGATGATCATCGATTTGTATCATAGTGCTCTCCTTCTCTACTTGATAGGTGAGAGGCTTCTTAAGCATAAGAAAAGAGCCCTCCCCTTTTACAGGTAGGACTCATTAAACTCGTCGTTTATTTTTTAATAAAAATTCTCAAAAAATAGACCGTCCAAGCTTTAGCTCCGCAAGGCAATGAAATGAGCTTAGTCTTGACCTTTGCGATCAGGACTGTTGACCAACGAGTAGTGTCTCCACTGCTTTGCGGTAGTCATCCGTATCCTTGTGGTAGCCTCACCTACCGTTATTCCCCTTGAGTATACTCCTCCCCTATAGAAAAGTCAACCCTTAAAATCAACCTTTTTTAGGAAAATTTGTTACGATCCGATCGACAATCTCTTGGACTAGGGTTTTCGGAGCTGCCACATTCAAACGGGCATGTTGCTTCCCTTCTACTCCAAAGTCTGTCCCTTTATTGAGGATGACCTTGGCCTGGTCATGAAGTCGAGCATGGAGTTCTTCCTCTGACAAACCGTAGGCAGAAAAATCAAGCCAGAGTAGATAGGTCCCTTGCGGTTTCATTACACCAATATCTGTCTGCTCACGCAAAACTTCTACAGTGTAATCGATATTTTCTTCCAAGACTTCCTTTAAGTCCTCTAACCAAGCCTTTCCATTCTGATAGGCTACTTCGGTGGCTATAAAGCCAAGGGCAGAAATTTCATGTTGATTGTTTCGCAACTGCTGAGCTTGGAAGGATTTTCTTAGTGCATCATTTTCGATGATGGCATAGGAATTTTTTGTCCCTGCGATGTTGAAGGTTTTGGTCGCACTCGATAAGACAAGGGTGAAATCCTTAAAGCTTGGATCTACCGTATTAAAACATACGTGTCGATTTCCAAATAGCGCCAAGTCTTGGTGAATTTCATCTGAAACAAGCAAGACCCCATATTTTTGACAAAGGCGACCAATCTTTTCTAGGACTTCTCGTTCCCAGACGCGACCGCCTGGGTTATGAGGATTGCACAGGATGTAGAGCTTGACTTGGTGCTCCACAAAGTCTTTTTCCAATTGCTCAAAATCAATTTGGAAGAGTCCATCCACTTCTACTAAGGAATTGGTCACTAATTTGCGTTGATTGAGGCGGACGCTACGGGCAAAGGGTGGATAAACTGGCGTATTGATGAGAACAGCCTCGCCTTCCTTGGTGAAAGCCTGAATAGCCGTTGAAATAGAGGGAACAACTCCTTCCATAAAGACAATCGCTTCCTTCTCAAACACATATCCATGTTCTGTCTTTTCCCATTCTTGAACAGCTCGGTAAAGTTCCTCACTAGGATAGGTATAGCCGTAGACTAATTGATCCGCGTAATCTCGAATGGCTTGTCGAACCGCAGGCAAGGATTCAAAATCCATATCTGCAATCCAAGCAGGAAGAAGTTCTGGATCTTGCTCTGACTCCTTCCACTTGCTAGTATGATGCCCCAAACGATTAGGGACAGTCAAAAATTGTTCTTTTCCCATGATGGACTCCTATCTAGCCAATGCTTGTTCTAAATCCTCAATCAAATCCCGTGCATCTTCAATTCCGATGGAAAGGCGAAGCAAGTCATCCGTTAACCCATAGGAATGACGAACCTCTGCAGGAATATCTGCGTGGGTCTGTGTTGTTGGGTAGGTAATCAAACTCTCCACTCCACCCAAGCTTTCTGCAAAGGTAAAGACCTGCAAGTGGTTGAGAATGGTTGGAATTTTTTCTTGGTGGCTTACTTTAAAGGAAACCATGCCTCCCTTGCCAGTATACAAGACTTCCTTAACAGCTGGATGCCCCTTCAAGAACTCTACTACCTTCTGCGCATTTTCAGTGGAGCGCTCCATACGAAGAGCCAAGGTTTTTAAACCACGAATCAATTGGTAGCTGTCAAAAGGAGAGAGAACAGCTCCTGTTGTGTTGAGATTATAAAAGAGTTGCTCATAGAGGGCTTCATCATCAGTCACAACAACACCAGCCAAAACGTCATTATGCCCCGCTAGATACTTGGTCGCTGAGTGGAGGACGATATCTGCTCCTTCTTCAATTGGACGTTGATAGATAGGACTATAGAAGGTATTGTCTACAATCACTTTTGCCCCTTTTTCATGAGCTAAGGCAGCTAGTTTCTGGATATCAAACTCTAGCATGAGCGGGTTAGTAGGCGTTTCAATATAGAGGATATCCACTTCCTCTTTCAATCCCTCTATCAATTCTGCTTCTGAATTTGCATAGGTAAAGAAAAAGCGTCCTTCTTGTTCCTTCTGGTTGAACCAGCGGAAAGAGCCTCCATAAAGATCCCGTACTGCCAAGACCTTGCTTCCCACAGGAAAAATACTAAAAGCTAAGACAATAGCAGACATACCTGAGCTCGTCACCAAGGCATGCTTTGCACTCTCAATGGCTGCCAAGGTCTTTTCAGCGTTTACCCGAGTCGGATTCTTGGTACGAATATAGTCAAAACCAGTAGATTGACCAAACTCTGGATGCTGGTAAGTGGTTGAAAAATGAAGCGGAGTAATCAAAGCCCCCGTTGCTGGATCCGACTTGATACCCGCTTGAGCTAGGATGGTGTTAATATTTTTTTTGTGACTCATACAAACCTCCAATGGACGTAAATTCAATTGTCTCTATTGTATCACTTCTTTAGAGGATTCGGTTTTTCCTTTTTCAAGAGCTAGATATAGCTTCAAACTATAATGAAAAAAAGAGGTGGGTACGGACCCAACCTCTACTGGTTATGAAATATGAAATTTATTTCGAAGACTAGCCGCCTTGCTACCGATGAAGCGATCTAAGAAACGAAGACGAAGACCGAGGCCACCATAAACGATGATCCCCACACCGCCAATCACAGCTACATAGATCATACTCGTCACTCGACCGTTAGGTTTAAAGACAAAACCAAGAATCAAGGCTGAAAGTAAAACTACTAATAGCATGATGAAGGTTAAAATAGCCGTCAATAAGCTCCGTTTAAAGACAGTCTTTCGATTAAATTTAGTTACGACATGGATTTCTTTATACATGAGGACGATTGGAATCATTAAACCAATCGTAGTAGAAAGAAGAGGGCCATAGGCTTTAAAGAAATAGATGAAAGGCACTTGTAGAATCAGTTTCACCAACACTCCATAGCCAAAGTAAAGAATCGCCTTCCGATTTTGGAAAAGAGCCTGGATCATAGGAGAAAGTACCGTATACAAGCCTAAAATAATAGTCTGTAGCATCGCTAGGATAAAGAGTCCCAAAGCGAGGGAATCTGGTTTCCCGTAAAAGACAGTATAAAGCGGCTCTGCAATGGCTACTGCTCCAATCGTCGCTGGAAGCAAGAAAGCTACTAACATGGTCAAATTATCTTGAACCAGCTTACCCGCAGCCCGGAAATCTCCCTTGACATAGTTCTCTGTAAGAAGAGGAATCCCCACTCCTCCAATAGAGGTCGCTACCGCAATCAAAATCATGGTGATTTTATTTGGATTTGCTGAAAAGTAGCTGAACTGAACCAAAAGCTCTGAACGACTGAAGTTGGTAAACCAAGACATAACATTGCTATAGGTCATCTGGTCGATAATTTGGAAGAGCTGGATGGCTGATCCTGTTACAATGAACGGAATCGCTTCACGAATGGTATCCCACAAGAGAGCCTTAGTATCGATCTCATTATCAGACTCTGGTCGATGGATAATGTGCTGTAGAAGTCCTGTTTTCCAGAGGTAATAGACGAGGACAAGAAGACTCGCTCCCATCCCAATAAAGGCTGCAAAAGTGGACTGGGTCACGGCTTCAACGTAATCACCTGAGCCGACCTTCATAATGAAGTAGGCTGTCAAAAGCATCCAGATAACCCGAATCACTTGCTCAGCAATTTGACTGATGGCATAAGGTTTCAGATTGTTATGACCTTGGAAGAAGCCTCGAATAACACTCATGGAAGGGAAAATCAAGACTGCCCAAGACAGGCTCTGCATGACAGGGATTAAGTCCTTCCCACCTCCAGACAAGTTTGCAAATACTGGAGAAAGCAAATACATGATAATGGCAAAAACCAAGCCCAATAAAGACATGAACTTAAGGAAACCACGAATCATGGCAAAACTATGTTCTTCTTGACCCTTTGTATTGTACTTGGCCACTTGCTTAGCAACCGCTACAGGAACTCCTGCTGTTGAAATCAGCAAAAACCAAGCGTAGATATTGTAGCCCATGGTAAAGAGACCGTTTGCCTCTGCACCATGTTTGCCCATCCAGATATACCAAGGGATGATATAGGCCGCTCCTAAGAGACGACTAATGAAATTACTGGCTGTTAACCAGACAGTTCCACGGAGCATTTGGGCCTGTTGATTACTTGTTTCGTTACTCATATGTTTCCTCTATTTTATAGTCTTCTTTCATTATAAACTTTTCCTTTACACTTGTAAAATAAGGGCTTTCAGTTTAAAATAGGATTATGATGAAGATAGAAACTGTACTAAACATTTTAAAAGAGGATCACAACTTTCGTGAGATCCTACAAGACGGAGAATACCACTATTCTGCAAGTGGTGTTTCTTTTAATCAAATTAGCTACGATAGTCGAAAGGTCAACTCCGAGACCCTCTTTTTTGTGAAGGGGGCAAATTTCAAGAAGGAATTTTTGGAGCAAGCGATCGAGCAAGGTTTACAGTGGTATGTCGCTGAGCAGGACTTTGAGGTCAGCATCCCGGCCATTATCGTTACGGACATTAAACAGGCTATGAGCTTGCTTGCCATGGAATTCTATGGCCACCCTGAGCGCCAGCTAAAACTCTTGGCTTTTACAGGGACCAAAGGCAAAACCACTTCTGCTTACTATGCCTACAAGATTCTTGAGCAAGGCCACCGTCCGGCTATGCTATCCACTATGAATACAACTTTGGATGGCAAGACCTTCTTCAAATCAACCTTGACTACCCCAGAAAGTATCGATCTCTTTGAAATGATGGCCCAGGCAGTTGCCAATGATCGGACCCACCTGATTATGGAGGTCTCTAGTCAGGCCTATCTAGTCAAACGTGTATACGGTCTTACTTTTGATGTTGGTGTTTTCCTCAACATCAGCCCAGACCATATCGGACCGATTGAGCATCCAAGCTTCGAAGACTACTTCTACCATAAACGTCTCTTAATGGAAAATAGCCGTGCTGTTGTCGTCAATAGCGATATGGATCATTTTAACATTCTTGAGGAGCAGGTGGCTGAGCAAGACCACGACTTCTACGGTAGTCAATCGACCAACCAAGTCCACAACTCAAAAGCCTTTAGCTTTTCTGTCACTGGTAAGCTAGCAGGGGATTATGATACCCAGCTCATCGGTCGCTTCAACCAAGAAAATGCTGTGGCTGCAGGTTTAGCTTGCCTTCGTCTAGGAGCGAGTCTTGAAGACATCAAAAAGGGGATTGCCAAAACCCGTGTTCCTGGCCGGATGGAAGTCTTGACTCAAAAGAATGGGGCAAAAGTTTTTATTGACTATGCCCATAATGGAGATAGCTTGAAAAAACTGCTCTCTGTTGTTGAAACCCATCAGACAGGGACGATTTCACTGGTCCTTGGTTCAACTGGGAATAAAGGAGAGAGTCGCCGCAAGGACTTTGGCTTGCTCTTAGAAGACCATCCTGAGATCCAAGTCTTCCTCACAGCGGATGACCCCAACCATGAAGATCCTTTGGCTATCGCTGAAGAGATTAGCAGTTTCATCACGCGCCCTGTCGAAAAAATCGCAGATCGTGAAGAAGCCATTCAACTGGCGATGGCAACTACCAGCAAGCCTGAAGATGCGGTCATTATTGCCGGAAAAGGAGCTGACTGCTACCAAATCGTCAATGGCGTAAAAGAAGAATATCCAGGTGATGCTGCCATTGCTGAACGTTACCTCTAATCAAATAAGGCTAGGAAAATTTCCTAGCCTTTTCTAGTGTTTCAAAAATATCAGTCTTTCCTTGTCCAAGTCCACTGCTAATTCATATTTCCCTTCATCATTTTTTCGGATATAGCCTAAGACCTCTAAACTATCGACAAAGATGTCTCTGCGCTTTTGCTGGACTTCATCTTTTTTGAGGAACTTGAGCAAAAAGCTGGTCATATACTTGAGTGCATATTCGGGATTGACATCTCCCAAGATGGCATAGAGTTTCTCTTGACCCTCCGTCAAAGGGTATTGGTGTTTCACCTTGTAAAAGTAATTGGACAGTGTCTGTGCCTTTCGCTCGAAGTCTGTCTCTTCTATGAGAATCGCTGCATTGGTCGTGTTGCGAAGTTCCGTTTGGAAGACCTTGGCTTTCAGTTCCTGATCAAGTTCACTATCTTCTCGGACAAAGATCTCTTGATCCAAGTTGACTGCTTCAGAAGATTCCAAGAAAGGTAGGCTGAGGGTGTAGCGTTTATTTTCTCGAAGAATGAAGCCCGCTTTGATATATTCTTCCATCAGCTTGTCCACCGGCTGATCTGGAAATTGGGCCTTGATTTGCCGCAGGATCACATCATTCTGCTGATCCAGATAGTTGATCAAATCCTTAAAAAAAGGCTGACGTGTCAAACGTGTGGGATTAATGATTGTAATCATCCGTATATCTTTCTTTAAACTGTAGACGGGGAGACTGGGCTAACTGACTGGGATTAGTACCAGGCTGATTCAGAGGTACAGCTAATCCTAGTTCTTTATAGTAATCTCTCCAGAAATCACTAATCTGCTGCTCATCATCTCCAAACTTCATGGGAATGGTTTCAAAGATAGGAAGTAATTCAGCGATGAACTGGGAACAGTAATAACCAACTCCATCTGGATAAAAGGACGCATTGTAGGGAGACCCTAAAAGGTTTTCTGCCCGCTTTTTGACTTCTTCGTGATCAATCGCCGCATAGCGATAAAGGTCATAGACTTTTCCAGCTTCAAAGAAGTCCTCAGAGGCCTGGGCAAGGACGCCACCTTCCACTGTAGCATGAAAGACCTGTCCGTCCAAAAAGATAGCCACGTGACTGTAGTTACCTGTCGAAGCCTGGATGGCCTGCCCCATTTCCGTATTTTCTCTCACAAAAATCAAATCACCATTTTCTAACATACTTCTCTCCTAGCAAAAAAGGAGTCGAAACTCCTTTTTTATAATGGGTTTCCCCATTTATCATTATGCATTAAAGCTTTCAGTCAATTGTGGTACCACTTGTTTCTTACGTGAAACGGCACCTGGAAGGAAAGCGTGGTTGTTTTCAAGTTTGAAGTTGAAAGCTGCTTCTACCTTGTCCATGTTGGCACCAAGAGCCAAAATTTCTGAGTTTGAGTTGACGATGTCTGTAATCATCAAAACAAAGTCAGAGTATCCGTTAGCTGCATTTGCTGCTTGGATAGCTGCTTCGATTTCAGCTTGGCGTTCCAAAACTTCAGCAATATCAACTGTATTGACTTGAGCCACACGAACGTTGTTTCCGTTGAGTTCAAAAGTCTTAGCATCGATGTCGATCAATTCTTCTGCTGATTTGCTTGCCAAGTTGGTACCAGCCTTAAGCATGGCAAGACCGTATTCTTCCAAGTTCACACCAGCCAATTCAGCCAATTCAGGCGCAATCACTTTATCAGATGGATGAGTTGTTGGAGATTTCAAAAGAAGGGTATCTGAAATCAAACCTGAAAGCATCAAACCTGCGATTTCTTTTGGCACTGCTACACCATGTTCTTTGAACATGCGGTATACGATAGAAGATGCTGATCCTACTGGTTCCAAACGCATGTAAAGTGGGCTGGCAGTTTCAAAGTTAGCCACACGGTGGTGATCCACTACACCGTAAACTTCTACTTCAGCAATATCTGATACTGATTGTTGGAATTCATTGTGGTCCGTCAAGATGACTTGCTCTGCACCTTCTGCTTTAGCTGATGTGATGACGCGTGGTGCTTCCACACCAAAATAGTCCAACACGAAAGCTGTTTCTTCATTTGGAGTTCCAAGAGCCACTGCTTCTGTATCCAAACCATAAGCTTCTTTTGCAAGATAAGCAAAGGCTACAGATGAGCCAATAGCATCTGAATCAGGGTTTTGGTGACCAAAAACAAGAATTTTTGACATGTTTCTACCTCTTCATTTTCATTTATAGATTCACTCTATTTTAGCACGTTTTTCCGTTTAAAGAAAGGGAATAGTGATGCATTTCATCAGAAAAAAGACAGCTGGAAGAACCAACTGTCTCGATCTATTTATCCTTTAACCCGTTTCAAGTAATCTTGGTAGCTTTCAGTTTCCATCAAGTCCTTAGCATTCTGAACCCGTTCTTTTGTTGGAGGTTTTACTCCTTCTAGGGAATAAGGAATGCCCAATTCTCGCCATTTGAACTCACCCATGGTATGGTAGGGCAGAATTTCAAATTTATCAACATTTTTAAGGGTTTTGACAAATTTTCCAAGTTCGATCAAATCATCATCTCGGTCTGTCAAACCTGGCACCAAGACGTGACGAATCCAAACAGGCTTCCCAATATCAGATAAATACTTGGCACAGGCCAAAATATTCTTGTTTGTCTGACTGGTTACAAATCTGTGCCGTTCATCATTGATTTCCTTAATATCAAGGAGCACCAAATCAGTCACTGCCATCAGCTTGTCAAATTTTTCCAAGTAACGAGGGGTATTTCGGAAAGGAAGAGCACAAGTATCAAGCGTACAGTGAATGCCCAACTCTTGAGCTTTGGTGAAGAAGGCAATCAAGAAATCTATCTGCAAGAGGGCTTCTCCGCCACTGACAGTGATCCCACCTTTTTGGCCCCAAAAACCACGATAGCGGAGGGCTTCTTCCAATACATCATCTACTGTTCGTTCACGAGACTTGTTGGTTTCCATAGCCCAAGTATCCGGGTTATGGCAATACTGACACCGCATTTGACAGCCTTGAAGAAAGACAATAAAACGGATCCCTGGTCCATCTACAGCACCGAAGCTTTCCGTAGAGTGTACCATTCCTGTTACTTTTCCATAGTCAACTGTTTCATTTTCCATGTCTTGTCCTTCTCTCTTGAAAACGTTTCATGGTTTTATTATAACATGATTCCTTGTGAATAAAAGGATTTTAATGATTTTTTAGAAAATAAACTGTTTTTCAATTACATACCATTGTATTAGTACAGGACATTTAATCCGGTCTTACTCTTTCCGATTCTCTATGGCAAAAATAAATAGCTTATTTATCTCTTATTTCTCTACTATTTTAAGAAATAACACTCTCAAATATGCATCTTATCTAAATGCTATTGACATTTTCCTGTTTCCCTATTAAATTGGATTTGATAGAAATAAATATGAAGGGACTGTCTTTAATCAAAAATGTAAGCGGTCTCAAAAATTAGAGGAGAGTTCTATGGACCAAAGATTTTGGGAAACATCCTGTCGTTATAGTATCCGCAAACTAACAGTTGGCACTGCTTCTGTTTTACTAGGTGCATTTTTTCTCAGCTTACACCAGGTAGATGCTGATAGTATTGTTGGAAGTCAAAACGAAAGCAACCACCTTGAAGCTGCCCCATCAATAGAGAGTCCGACTGACAGAACTGGAGGATCCAAGTCAGAGAATCCACATATCGCTCCTATTTCTGAAGAAAGAAGCTCAACTCCTGATAGAGCTGTTGAAAGTCATCATACAGACGATTCGACTACTTCGATTGAGACGAATAAAGATACGGAAACGATGAAAGTTGAGACTCCTGTGGCAAAACAAACAGATTATCAATTAAGTTACAATCAACCTGCTGCTGCTACCTATGATGGGTGGGAAAAACAAGCCCTCCCAGTCGGAAACGGGGAAATGGGGGCTAAGGTTTTCGGACTCATCGGTGAAGAAAGAATCCAATACAACGAAAAAACTCTTTGGTCTGGAGGACCACAACCAGATAGCACCGACTACAACGGAGGAAACTATCAGGATCGCCATAAGGTCTTAGCAGAAATTCGTAAAGCATTGGAAGAAGGAAACCGCCAAAAAGCCAAACAATTAGCCGAAGAACATCTAGTAGGCCCAAACAATGCTCAGTATGGCCGTTACTTATCTTTTGGTGATATCTTTATGGTCTTCAACAACCAAAAGAAAGGCCTGGAGAATGTTACCGACTATCATCGTGGCTTAGATATTACTGAAGCTATCACGACTACTTCTTATAGCCAAGATGGAACCACTTTTAAACGCGAAACCTTCTCTAGCTATCCTGACGATGTTACAGTGACCCACTTGAGTAAAAAAGGGGATAAGACCCTTGATTTTACCCTTTGGAATAGCTTGACAGAAGATTTACTTGCGAATGGCGATTACTCTTGGGAATATTCGAATTATAAACAAGGAGGAGTTACCACTGATTCGAATGGTATTTTGCTCAAGGGGACTGTCAAAGATAATGGTCTTCAATTTGCTTCCTATCTTGGAATCAAGACGGACGGACAAGTCACTGCCCAAGACGGCTATTTGACCGTCACTGGAGCCAGCTATGCGACCCTTTTACTCAGTGCCAAGACCAACTTTGCTCAAAATCCAAAAACTAATTATCGGAAAGAGATTAATTTAGAAGAAACTGTCAAATCGATCGTTGAAGCTGCCAAAGAAAAAGACTATGAAACTCTAAAACACGACCACATCAAGGACTATCAAAGTCTTTTCAACCGTGTTCAACTAAATCTTGGGGGTAACAAATCTAGCCAAACTACAAAAGAAGCCCTCCAAACCTATGATCCAACAAAAGGACAAAAACTAGAAGAGCTCTTCTTCCAATACGGACGTTATCTCCTCATCAGTTCGTCTCGTGATCGGACGGATGCCCTTCCTGCCAACTTGCAAGGAGTCTGGAATGCTGTAGACAATCCACCTTGGAACTCAGATTACCACCTCAATGTCAACCTACAAATGAACTACTGGCCTGCCTACATGAACAATCTTGCAGAAACTGCTAGGCCAATGGTCAATTATATTGATGACATGCGCTACTATGGCCGTATCGCCGCTAAAGAATATGCAGGTATCGAATCCAAAGAAGGACAAGAAAACGGATGGCTCGTTCATACGCAGGCGACACCATTTGGCTGGACAACTCCAGGTTGGAATTATTATTGGGGTTGGTCTCCTGCAGCCAATGCTTGGATGATGCAGAACGTCTATGACTACTACAAATTTACCAAGGATGAAACCTATCTCAAAGAAAAGATTTATCCAATGCTCAAGGAAACAGCCAAGTTCTGGAATTCCTTCTTGCACTTCGACAAATCTAGTGACCGTTGGGTATCTTCTCCATCCTATTCACCAGAGCATGGAACCATTACGATTGGAAATACCTTCGACCAATCTCTGGTTTGGCAACTATTCCACGACTATATGGAAGCAGCCAATCATCTCAATGTCGACCAAGACTTGGTTACCGAAGTGAAGGCTAAATTTGACAAGCTCAAACCACTTCATATCAACCAAGATGGCCGCATCAAGGAATGGTACGAAGAAGACAGTCCTCAATTTACGAATGAAGGCATTGAAAATCACCACCGTCACGTTTCTCATCTGGTTGGTCTCTTCCCAGGTACTTTATTTGACAAGGATCAGCCTGAATACCTAGAGGCGGCACGCGCAACCTTAAACCACCGTGGAGATGGTGGAACGGGTTGGTCTAAGGCCAATAAAATCAACCTCTGGGCTCGTCTGCTTGATGGAAATCGTGCCCATCGTTTATTGGCAGAACAGCTCAAATCCTCAACCCTAGAAAATCTCTGGGATACCCACGAGCCTTTCCAAATCGATGGTAACTTTGGTGCCACTAGCGGGATGGCAGAAATGCTCCTTCAATCCCACACTGGCTACATTGCCCCATTACCAGCCCTTCCAGATGCCTGGAAAGACGGGCAAGTTTCAGGTCTCGTGGCACGTGGCAACTTTGAAGTCAGCATGAAATGGAAAGAAAAGAATCTAGAGACATTAGCTTTCCTTTCCCATGCAGGTGGAGATTTAGTCGTCGATTATCCAGACATCGAGTCGAGTATTGTCAAGATTAACGGGAAAGAAATCAAACCAACTCTTCTGAAAGGCAATCGGATTCAGATTGCCACTCAAAAAGGGGATCAGGTTACCTTTGAAAAGTTACCAGAGAGGGTCACCCGCCTATCTGCCGTGAGAAAAGATGCTGTAACAGCAGAACTCGATTTCAATCCAGTTAAAGATGCGACTCACTATATCATTCGTCGAGAAAGCAAAGATGAAAGCAGCGACGCTCCTTCTGTCAAAGAATTCCTAACCAATGTCACTCATTTCATTGACCGTTCCATTGATTCTCTTCATAGCTATAGTTATAGCGTTAAAGCTATGATTGGGGAGCGCTCAAGGCAAACATCAGAAGCCGCATCAATCCAACCAGTTGTCGAATTGATGGACGATAGAGATCCTCGTGTTCAATACGGTCCTGCCTTCAATAACTGGGAAGATGCTGACTTGTATGCAGGAACTGAAAAATACGCCGACCTATCCCTTGATAGCTACTCTGACAAAGATGCAACTGCTAGCATCTCTTTCAATGGACGAGGAATTGAAATCTATGGTCTCAAATCGTCTGAATTGGGCCTAGCAGAAGTCCAAATCGATGGAAAAAAAGTGGGAAATCTGGATTTCTACACATCTGGAGAAACGGAAAAAAGCGCTCTAATCGGTCGTTTTACAGGACTTCCTGATGGAGATCACCTCCTAACTCTGACCGTGAAGAAGGAGCACTTAAACCGTGGGAATGAACGCTCAAAAATTTCCTTGGATTATTTTAAAATCTATCCTGGTCAAGACGCGACTGTTGAAAAGATGGATGACAGAGATCCTCGTATCCACTATGGTTCTTTGTTCAAAGACTGGAATGAATCAGGCTTATATCAAACGACAGAAAAATACGCGACTCTCCAAAACGTAGATCCATCTCAGTATTCTGAGGCCAAGGCAATCATTCCTTTCACTGGTACAGGTATCCGCATCTACGGTTTGAAATCTTCTGGCTATGGAAAAGCCTTAGTAACCCTGGATGGAAAAGAAATGCCAAGTTTGGACTTCTACTCAAGTGCTGACTATGAAAAGAATGTATTGATTGGCGAGTATACAAACTTAAGCAATGGAAATCATATTCTCACCTTGACAGTGGATCCTAACTCTCCAGATGGTAGAAAGATGATTTCTCTGGATTCATTTGACATATTGAAGCCAGCAACAGTATCCCTAGATACTCCAAGTCTAGCCCCAATACAAGCAGGCGATCAAACCATTACCCTCACACTTCCGTCTGGAGAATGGGATGCTATTGCTGTACAATTCCCTGGTACAAAGGATCCTGTTTTCCTCAAGAAAACCGATGACCAACACGTCACCCTATCAGATGGAAATCGAGTGTTGCCGATTAAAAACCAGCAAATTGAACTCCCAATCCCAGAAACTGCTCATCAAAAACAAGATCAGATCATCTCAGCCTATGCCATCCGAGGGAAAACCATCACTAGTCCAGTGGTCTCTCTCTTACCTGCTCTTGTGACAAGTTTGGGAGAGGAAGAACCACCTGTAGTAACCCTTCCTGAGTACACAGACCCAATCGGCACAGCTGGACAAGAAGCACCTATCCTTTCTCTACCAGAATATGTCCTTCGGGTACTGAAAGACCAAGCCAGCAAGGTAGAGGTCATTAGTGGAGAAAATGAGATTGGAACAGAAAGTCATTTAGAGATCCAAAAGGTCCTTGACCAAGGTCTCTTCGGCGAGACCTACGATGCTTTCAACCTTCAACTGAGGGATAAAGAGGGAAATCCAGTTCCAGTGAAGGGAAGTGTATTGGTTCGACTTCCACTATCAGGAGAAGTGAAGCAACTCTATGTCTTGACTCCTGATCAAGGTCTCCAACCATTAGAATTTACACTTCGAGAGGGCATGATTGAATTCATGGTCCAAGAGTTAGGAACCTATGCTATTGTCTATAAGACAAAATTAGAAACTGGACCATTCATTTCAAGTCTTCCTGAAAAAGTGGATTCTGCTTTTTCAGGAAGCAAGGGACAATATACTCCTCTTTCAGAGCATCCTAGTCCAACGAATACCAGTGATGCTTTGATGAGTGTTCCAACCTCTAAACAAGATCAGACTTCGCAAGGACAACTTCCAAGAACGAATACTGAACACAGCAGTTCATACCTACTCTTCTTAGCGGGTCTTAACCTTGTTCTCGCAGCTAGCTTCCTAGAGAAAAAGAAACAGGATTAGCTAAATGTGGCTAACAACATCAATACAAAGAGGCTGGGACAAAAGTCCTAGCCTCTCAATTGTCTTTGGATTGTCGAGCAAGACGCAGTGGTTGAGTGGGCTCTACTACGCTGATTTCATCAGCTTTTACAGCCCTACTCGACTGTGCGGAGGTGGGACGACGAAATCGAATTCTAACAAATGACCGATTTCTGTCCCACTCTCTTTATTTTATCCCAATACCAATTCGTCACTCACCAAGGTTTCACCACTGTTCTGATGGAAAAGGCGCATCAAGTCTTCAACTGTCAGGTTCTTCTTTTCTTCTCCTTTAACATCGACCACGATCTTGCCTTGGTAGAGCATGATCAAGCGGTTGCCGTATTCAATTGCATGGTTCATATCATGCGTAATCATTAAGGTTGTCAAATCATGGCTTTCCACGATTTTTTGTGTCAATTCCATGACCATTTCACTGGTCTTTGGATCGAGCGCTGCGGTATGTTCATC
Organism: Streptococcus sp. AM43-2AT; assembly: GCF_003603405.1. Classification (NCBI taxonomy): domain Bacteria; kingdom Bacillati; phylum Bacillota; class Bacilli; order Lactobacillales; family Streptococcaceae; genus Streptococcus; species Streptococcus sp. AM43-2AT. The sequence continues at coordinate 33,740 of NZ_QTND01000002.1, forward strand.
CAGTAGCAAGAGTTTTGGTTTGACCAAGGCAGCCATGACCAAGGTCAAAGCTTGCCGTTGTCCCCCTGATAAGTATTGCGTGTCCACTTTGAGGCGATTTTCCAAACCAATATTGAGTTCCTTCAAAGCCGTTTTAAATTCTTCGCGGTCTTTTTCTTTGACCCCCCAACTGAGTCCCCGTCTTGCTCCACGTTTTTTAGCAATGGCCATATTTTCTTCAATGGTCAAGCGGGAAGCCGTCCCCATCTTAGGATCCTGGAAAACACGCGCAATATCCTTGGCACGCTTCCGAACGCTGGTCTGCTTAATCGATTTCCCTTCTAAAAGGATTTCTCCTTGGTCCACTTGCAGGCCACCTGCCAGAATATTCATCAAGGTCGATTTACCGGCTCCATTTCCTCCAATGACGGAAATGAAATCTCCTTCTTCTACTGTCAGATCCAAGCCTTTGAGAACATGGTTTTCATTGACCGTACCTGCTTCGAATGTCTTATGGATATCTTCAATTTTTAACAATGTTGCCATTTATCTTCTCCTTCTAGTTGTTGCTTAATTTCAATCCACGAATCTTGAGACGTTTCTGGGCTTCTGGTGCGAACAAGACCAAGGCCAAGAGAATGGCGTTAAACAAACGGACCAAGTTTTGGTCTAGGTTTGGAATTTCGTAGATATTGAGGATAATGAGGCGGTAGACAATTGCCCCCACTCCAATCGAAAGCAAGCGTCCTCCAATGGTCAAATCATGGATCAAGACTTCTGCTAAAATAACAGCACTGAGACCTACGACGATGGTACCTGTACCAGAAGTCACGTCTGAGAAGCCATCTGTCTGAGCGAAGAGAGCCCCACACAATGCCACCAAGCCATTAGAAATCATATAACCGAAAATCTTCATGGTGTCCACATTCACCCCATTGGCCTCACTCATTGGGATATTGTCACCCGTTGAACGAAGAACCAAGCCAATCTGAGTTTTCATTAAGAGAGTCAAAATCAGGCAGACCAATAACAAACAAGAAAGACTAACAGCAAAGACAGCAGCCTCATTAGACAAACCCAGCCCCATCACAGACTTGAAGATGGTACTTGAATCTCCAATGGATAAATTAGGAACGCCCCCCATGATCTTAATATTGATCGAATAGAGGCCAGTCAGTGTCACAATCCCTGTTAAGAGAGCGGGGATCTTCATCTTAGTATGAAGGAGGCCAGAAACTAGACCTGCTAACATCCCTGCAAAAATAGAAAATAGGGTTGCTAGCCATGGGTTTTGACCCGCTTGAATTTGGGATGCAACGACTGCCGCTCCAAGCGGGAAAGCCCCTTCTGCTGTCATATCCGCTATATCTAAAATGCGGAATGTTAAGAATATACCAATGGCCATAATCGACCACAATAAACATTCAGATAAACTTGATAATACTAAATCCATCATCCATCTCCTATTTCTTTTCGTTCATACCAGAGAGATCAATTCCTAATTTCTTAGCCATCTCTTTGTTAACATACAATTCTAGATTTTTAGGGGCTTCCACTGCCAGATCGGCTGCCTTTTCCCCTTTCAGGATACGAATCGCCATCCGGGCAGATTGACGACCCAACTCGGTGTAGTCTGTCCCATAGGTATAGAGCCCTCCTACTTGAGCCATTTCAATTGAACCTCCAATGACTGGAACTTTGTGTTTTAAAGAAACTTGTTTGATCGTTTCCATCGTAGAGGAAATAATGTTGTCTGTTGGAATAAAGACTAGATCGACCTCTGACATCAAACTGTCCGCTGCTGCTTTCACATTATTACTGTCTAAGATGGTTTTCTCTACGACACGGTAGCCTTTAGCCTCAAGGACTTTCTTGGCCTCATCTTTTTGAACGACGGAGTTGGGCTCACTTTGCGTATAGAGAATTCCGATTGTCTTAGCTGTTGGCAAAACCTTTTGAATCAGATCGACTTGTGTAGTAATCGCATCTGAAGATTGGTCACTCGTTCCTGTCACATTGCCACCAGGACGATCCAAGTTCTTGACCAACTTAGCAGCCAGAGGGTCCGTCACTGCAGAAAAGACTACAGGGGTTCTTTTGCTCGTATTGGCAATACTTTGTGCTGATGGAGTCGCAATGGCAAACACAAGGTCACTTTCCTGTGATAATTGATTTGAAATGTTTTTCAAATTTCTCTGCTCCCCTTGAGCATTTTGATAATCAATTTCAATCTCTTCTCCATCTAAATAGCCTTGTTTTGCTAACTCTTCCACAAAGCCTTTTCGAGTTGCATCAAGAGACTTATGGGTAATATACTGAGAAATCCCAATCTTAATCTTTTGATGCTTAGAGGTCTTCAAGTGATGGAGGGTCAAGAGGGAGGTCATCAGTAGACCAACTACCAGAACCGGGGCAATTAACTTCTTTACAACTTTCATGAAACATGTCTCCTTCTCTAAAACATTCAAACAGCATACAAAAAACCGTTTAGATGATTCTAAACGGTTGGTATCATTCCTCACAAACTTAAAAGTATGCCAGCATTGCCGTCCATTTAGATATCATCTATATGGACCACAATCAAAAATCTTAGCCACATAGATACAAACAAATTGCTCGTTTCGTTTGCATCCATGAGTTCATGTCTACAAACACTATCTAAAGTAGCTAAAGTAAAAGTTTTGATTCAACAATGTGGAGTTCGTGTTTTTCATAAAATTCTGCTTTCGTTTTTTTTATGTTGACTATCTTACCGAAATTTTTTCAGGCTGTCAAGCCTAAATTCAGAATTTTTTTAATTATCTTATATTTTCTTCATTACCAAACAAAAAAGTGCCCGATGAGGGCACTAAATGAGCGAATATCTTATTTTTTAAAGGTGAATTTAAAATCATCCTCTTCATTCTGATAAACCGTTAAGATTCCGTTTACCAATTTATATTTGAGATTGTATTGCATTACAAAGTTTCCACCACTATCTACAAGAAATTCATGAGTTTTTTCAGATAACTCGCCTTCAAATAACACCATATCTATGGTTCCTTTTTTAACATCAATTTCAACTCCTATTTCCTTCAAGTAACCCCATTTGCTTCGTTCCTCAATGTACTCCAATGCATTTTCCACAGAATTTAAATAACTTTTATCGCCTTCAAGGAGTTTTTTTGCTGCTCCTTTAAAATCAACTTTTCCTGATGTAGAAATTTTTACATTGTTACCCTCTACTTCCACAATCATTTCGACATCTTTAAAAAATTCACCAGAGATATCTAAAGTCGAGGTGAAACTTTCTTTAAAACCAGATGTCATTTCTTTCTTCACTTCAGGAGTAGCTGACCATTTCCCTTGAATACTATTTGGATTTTTAGCAAATAACAAAAAGGCAAGCACAGACAAAACTGCAACGGCAACTAGACTACATAATCCAATAATAAGCCCTTTTTTAGACTTCTTCACTGGCATTGGACCTTGGCCCATATATGAGGAATTAGTCTGGTAATTCAGTTGCCCATTGTTTGGATAGCCACCCTGCATCTGAGCATTGGTATAGGATGTGAAGGGCGCTCCCTCTTGAGCCGACTCCTGAACAGGAGCTTGTGGCTGGATTCCACCTTGACCAAAAGCTTGTCCTTGTTGTTGAAACGGACTTGTTGCACCTTGGAATTGATTTGGAGCTGAACTTGCACCTCCAAATGGGGCTTGGGTCGGAGTTGGACCTCCGAACTGTGCTTGTTCTGGTGATGGCGTCGCACCTTCAAATGGAGATTGAATTGGATTTACCAGCGTATCCTGTGTCGCTTGTGTTTCTGGACTTTCAAACTGACCAAAAACCTGTTCGATTTCCTCCTGATTGGCCGGTCGACCATGGACTCTCTCGAACTCTGCTAACCATTCTTCTGGTTTCATGACTATCACCTTCTAACCTTTACTTATTTTATTATAAAGGAAATTCATAGGAGAAGCAAACCCTACTAAAATGAGTATAAAAATCAGGAAAAACCTTGATTTTATGGCTCTATAATTTCTGTAGTGGATAATATCACCATAGGAATTATGGAGCCTATTTTGTTGTAGAAAACAAGAACATCAAAAAGGAGAGAACCAATTTGGTCCTCTCCAGGGTATAACTTTTCATCAACCCACTACAGTTGACAAAGAGCCTAAATAAGCGAATATCTTATTTTTTAAAGGAGTATTCAATTCCATAATCATTTCCATCCACGGAAACTTTCAGGGTTCCATTTTCAATTTTATACTTGAGGTCGTATTTAAGGAAATGACTCGCATCTTCATCCTGAATGAATCGGTGATCTTTTTCATCCACCTCACCTTCAAAGGCTACCATTTTAAGAGTGCCTTTCTTCACATCGATTTCAAGTCCCAAATCCTCTAAATAGGAATTTTCACTGTTTTCCTGGATATAGTCTAAGGCATCCTCAACAGAGTAAAAATCATTGTCCCCATCATCATAGAGTTCCTTTGCAGCTCCCTTGAAATCAATCTTACCAATCACACTAATGGTTACTTTTTTCCCCTCTACCTCTACAATCATATCCATATCTTTTACAAATTCACTAGAAATATCTGATGCAGTAGAGAAAGTGCCTGAAAAAGCAGACTTCATTGTCTTTTTCATTTCAGGAGTTGCTGACCATTTTCCTTGAATATTATTCGAGTTTTTAAAAAATAGGAAAAAGGCAAGTACAGCTAAGATAGCAACTGCAACTAAACTACATAATCCAATAATCAGCCCTTTCTTAGACTTCTTACCGGGTATCGGGGCTTGTCCCATATATGGGGAATTAGTCTGGTAATTCAACTGCCCATTATTTGGATAGCCACCCTGCATCTGAGAATTGTTATAGGGCGAGAAGGTTGCTCCTGCTTGAGCAGACCCCTGAACAGGAGCTTGTGGTTGGACTCCACCTTGACCAAAAGCTTGTCCTTGTTGTTGAAACGGACTTGTTCCACCTTGGAATTGATTTGGAGCTGAACTTGCACCTCCAAATGGGGCTTGGGTCGGAGTTGGACCTCCAAACTGTGTTTGTTCTGGAGTTGGTGTCGCACCTCCAAATGGCGTTTGTTCTGGAGTTGGTGCTGCATCTCCAAATTTCGCTTGTTCTGGAAACGGTAAGGGACCCCCAAATTGTCCTTGATTGGAAACAGGTGCTGCACCTTCAAATGGAGATTGAATTGGATTTACCGGTGTATCCGGAGTCGCTTGTGTTTCTGGACTTCCAAACATACCAAATGCCTCTTGTATCTCCTCTTGAGTGGCCGGTCGACCATGGACTCTCTCAAACTCTGCTAACCATTCTTCTTGATTCATTGCTATCTCCTTCTAACCTGTAGTAATTTTATTATAAAGGAATTTAATGGGATATGCAAATCCGACTAAATTGAGCATAAAAAAATCAGGGGAAACCCCTGATTTCATACTCTTATTCTTGAACTTTTGTTACTTGCTCATCTTCATCGACTAGATCACTGACCTCAACCTTCACCTTGGTGACACGACCATTTTTCACCTTATCATTTGTAAGGATCAAATGTTTCTTCATGCTATCTACTTCAAAACTCAAGCGCTCCTTGTGCCCTGGAATTCGTCCGACACCAGTCAGGTAGTAGCCTGCAATGGTATCCACATCATCACTTTCCAGCTTCACATCAAAATACTCATTGAAGTCATTTAAGGTCACAATCCCCTGAACGATATAGAGGTTGGGGGCAATTTCAAACACATCATTTTCAGCCTTATCGGTTTCATCATCAATTTCACCGACAATTTCCTCGAGAAGGTCTTCCAAAGTAACTAGACCAGCCATTCCTCCATACTCATCGAGCAAAATAGCCATCTGATTTTGTGTATTTCGGAGTTCCTTTAAGAGGTCATCCACAAAGATTGTTTCCGGTACAAAGAGAGGTTCCTGAAGGATCTTTCGAAGAGCGATGTTATCAAAGCCATTTACAAAGCCCTCATTGAGGAGGCGCTTGGTATGGATGAGACCAATAACATTGTCTTTGTCATCATCATAGACAGGAATCCGAGAAAAATTCTGTTTTAAAATGCTCTCGATGATTTCTCTGGTATCATCTTGGATATCCACCATAAAGGCATCCGTACGAGGAACCATTAGCTCACGCGCCATCAGCTCATCTAGTGAAAAGACTCCTTGCAACATTTCAATCTCGTCAGCATCCAGACTCGTTTCACTCTTAGCCAGCATATAGGCAATCTCATCTCGTGACATCTCTTCGTCTGCATCATCGAATTGCATAGGGGTCAGACGACTAACTAGATTCGTTGATGCCGATAAGAGCCAGACAAAGGGGCTAACGATTTCCCCTAGTAAAATAACAATTGGAGCCGTCCGAACAGCCAAGCTATCTTTCAGATTCATAGCAATCCGCTTGGGATATAACTCACCAAATACAATCGAAATATAGGTCAGAAAAGCCAAGGAGAGGAAACTAGCTATCGCACGCGCTGTCTCCGTATTTCCCATCCAAGAAGCTATTACTTTCCCAAGATTATCAGCTAGACTTGCCCCAGACAAGATGGTAATCAAGGTAATACCAACCTGAATCGTGGATAAAAAGTGGTTTGGATTTTCCAATACCTTTAAGAGACGAATATATTTCTTATCGCCTTCCTCCGCTTTTTGTTCTACCCGAGAACGATTCAGCGATACCATCGACATCTCCGTTGCAGAGAAAAAAGCATTAAATAAGGTCAATACAAATAGTAAAACAAATTGCAGTATTAAATCCTGACTGCCAGGGTCTTCCATGGATATTCTCCTCAATGTATAGTAATAATGCCCATTATATCATATTTTTTAAAATGGTGCATAGTCGTAAAAATTTCCCTCCTAAAAGAGGAGGGAAGGCTTCATTATACTCCAGATCGTGTGAAATCATAAAAGAGTACATTCAGTTTTTCTACAAGTTCCAAAAGGGTTAAACTACTTGTACAAATAAATTTTTTCCCTTTTATATTCGGAATCATAAAGTTGGCAACAATGACATCATATTCGGTGTGCTCTAGTTCATGAAGATTAAAGTCATGCTTGATGACCTGTGAAAACTCAAAGTTATCCGTACAATAGAATTTTAAGAAATCAATCATGGACTTAGCATGGTGGTCATCGTATCGGCTAATGATTAAGACCTTGACAGCCGTCCGTCTCCTTAATAGTTGAGGCAATAGATTTTCCCAATGTGAAAATACGGTATAAATCTGATGCTTGAGGTTTTCAGGATTTTCATGAAAGCCCATCTCTTTGAGATAGTGATACAAACCCGTTTCAACATCCTGATAAAATTTCGGGAAGAGGGTGCGATAATCCTCATTGGTATAGCTCTTGGTATCATAGAGAAGAAATTCACCAAAGATTTCACGCCGCTCCAAATAGGCGGTATTGTGAATATGCATAATCATCTCTTCATAATTCTCAAGTTCCAAACCATAAGATTTACTCAGGTGATCAAGAAATTGAGAGGCTAGAATATAGGATTTTTTTGTAACAGCATCTTCCTCGGTAGCATCAATCAGATCCTGCGGAGTAAAGTAAAAACGTTTCTGCAGAAAAATGATAAAGAGCTGTTCAATGGTTTCTTCGTTAAATTCTACACCCAGTTGCAGGCCAAAATAACGAAGCATCTCATTGATTTTTGGGAGTTCTTGGTAAAGATAGGCGTATTGTTCAAAATTATTGGCCCCTTCAATCCGATACCCTTGCTTGATCCGGTAAAGATAGACCGTCAGCATAATTTTATAAGAATGAAAGATCGAATAAGTCAGTGGGATTTCCGTCAGTTTATAGAAGAAGGTGATGAAATCAATGATGACTTGTTCTCTGATATCTGGAAATGGCCACTCTAAATAATAATACCGCTCTGCAAAATATTGGGAATAGAAAAAGCGAATATCGACTTCGTCTCCCACGACATTTAGAGGATTCAAGGTGATTCGAATATTGTACTTTTCCTGAATAATTTGGTTGATGTTTCGAATCAAGCGATAAAATGATTGTTGACTGAGATCATATCGTCTACAAATTAAGTCACTGGAAACGTCCTTATGGAAGAACAAGTATTCCAAGAGGGAGAAAGCTGTAGATTCTTTAAAGAAGTGATGGTAGACCACCTCAATCCCAACCGAATCATCATAGCTGATCTTAATGCCATTTGTCGAAGACTCAATCAAGAACTCTTTAAAGACCGTTCGTAAATTTGAAAGATCCTCCTTCAATGACCGTTCTGTACAATCTAACATTTCTGCGAGTTCCTTCAAATGAAACCAGCGCTTCTCTCGAATTAATGTTTCTAGCAAACGCATTTGGCGTCGCTGCTTTTTGGCAAGCAATTCTATCATCTTATAGAAACTCCTTGATTTTCTATCATTACTAATTCATTATAACATATTTTCTTAAAGGAAAGGTAAAAGTTAACGATTCAAGTACTTAGCTTACCCTTTCTTAGTCTATATTCAAAAGAGAGTGGGACAGAAATCGGTCATTCGTTAGAATTCGATTTCGTCGTCCCACCTCCGCACAGTTGAGTAGGATTGTAAAAGCTGATGAAATCAGCGTAGTAGAGCCCACTCAACCACTGCGTCTTGCTCGACATTCCAAAGACACTTAAGAGGCTAGGACTTTTGTCCCAGCCTCTTATTTATTCTGTTAGGATTTATTAATGATTCCAAACTCTTCTTGCTTGCGCTGCTCTTGTGTCTTTTTATGGTTTTCATACAAGGCCACCAAGAATTTAACGATTTCTTTACCAATCGAATAAACCGGAATCGCCACGATCATTCCAATGACACCATAGATGTTACTGGATAAGAGCAAGAGAACCATGATAGTAATGGGATGCACCTTCATCACCCCTCCCACAATCCGTGGATAAAGGATATTTCCATCGATTTGTTGAACAATCAACATGAAGATGACTGCTTTGACCATCATATTGAAATCGGTAAAAGCATAAGTAACTACCATAGGTATCAAGCCAATCGTCGGTCCAATGTAAGGAATGAAGATAGCCAAGGCTGAGAAAATGGCAAAGACCAAGGCATACTTCAAACCGATAAAACTGTAGCCAATAAAGGCTAAAGTCCCGATGATTAAAGCATCGATAGAAATCCCACTAATATAGCGAGAAACTGTTTGGTTGAGACTCACTAAGAGAGAGGTAATATTCCGCCGGTCATTTTTCAGGATCGTCCGCTCTAACATCGGAAGTAACTTCTTCCCATCAATCAAGAAGTAAACCAGGAATATCGGTGTCATCACCAGAATGAAGAGTGTATTGACAATCGTTGACACCACACTACCCAAACTATTGGTCACACTGTTTAGGATATTTTGTAGAATATCCACATAAGATAGGTTTAACTGCTGAATGGTTGATTGGATATTGATACTCTGAAAGGCTGGATTCTTCGATAACTTCGTCACAAAACTTTGCACTTCCCAATACAAGCCTTGGGTTGAATTAATCAAGCTTGTCAACTGGTTGATCAAAATAGGCAGGATATAAACAATCCCATAAATAATCAATCCAAAAAGGGTTACCAAGGTTAATAGAATACCCAAAATTCGATTTAGATGAAATTTCTTTTCCAAAAATTCTACGATTGGATTGGTGATGTAGTACAAGAAACCAGCAATCAAAAATGGAAGAATAATGGTATTCAGAACGGATACAAAGGGAGAGATCAGGCTTCCCATACTTCCCCAAATATAGAATATAATCGTTAATAATAGGACTTCACAGGTCCAGAAAAATAATTTACTTTTATGAAACATCCCTTTCCTCCTATCTGCTATTTTATCATATTTATGGTAAAATAGAAAATATTTTTATGAAGGTTAAAAAGATGAAAGAAAGCTTAATTGAACTGAAAGACGTCACTCTCAGAAAAGAAGGAAAAAATCTCCTTTCCCGTTTGAATTGGACCGTCAATAAGGGGGAAACCTGGGCCATCCTTGGACTGAATGGTGCTGGAAAATCGACCCTCCTTCGTCTCTTAATGGCGGAATATTGGAAAACGGAAGGAGAGGTTTCTGTCCTTGGAACACAATTTGGACAAGGCGACATTCCTGAACTCCGCAAGCGAATTGGAGTGGTTAGCTCCTTTATTTCTGAGCGCATCCCTGAATCTCTATCCCCAGAAGAAATCGTCCTCACTGGTAAATACAAGAGTAGCATCCTCTATACAACTTACGGAGAGAAAGAACTCCAAGAAGCACGGTCCATGTTGCGTCGCATCGGTGCTATTTCTTTGATTGGGCGAAAATACAGGACTCTCTCTCAAGGGGAAAAACAGACGATTCTTATCGCCCGTAGTCTCATGGAAGAACCCGACCTTCTCATCTTCGACGAAGCCTCAAGTGGGCTCGACTTATTTGCTCGGGAAGCCATCTTTCAGTTGATTCACCAGATCAAACAGATGGAAAAGGCACCGACCATTCTCTTTGTTACCCACCATGCGGAGGAAATCACCAAATCTTTTAGCCATGTCCTTCTTCTCAAGGAGGGACAAAGTTTTGCCCAAGGGCCTAAGGAGGAAATTCTCACCCAAGATACTCTATCAGCCTTTTATGGGGGGAAGGTCCAGCTGATTCCTATCGGGGAAGATCGCTATTACATTCAGACAGACCAGTAATCATTAGCCTACTAATACACAAAAGAAAGAGATTGGGACAAACGTCACCAATCTCTTTTCTTCTTCTATCTTAGATAGAACTGTCATTTTTTATCGATTTCGAGCGTAATTGATCATATCATATGGTAGAGTATTGGCACTTTCCCTCAAGGAATAGTTTTCCAATTCGTTGACATTTTGCCGCATGCGACGTGCATACTTGGCCGAAATCAAATGTTGCTCCTCATATTTGAAAATGAGTTTTCTCTCCAGGTAATAGCCTCTTAGCATCTCATCAATATTATTGGGCTTGATCCGATTGATAACCCGCTCTACAAAGGCTCCACTGGTAATCAATGACGTTTCACGCAGGCGTGATTCTTGAAGGAAAGATACCAAACTACTGCGATAGACTCCTTTTAGGTTTTCCAAACTCTCGATAATAATTTCCGTATTCGCCAAATACAAGGCGGCAATCTGGTCATAATCGATAGCTTCGAGCTTGTAATTTTCTCCGTTTTTCCATGCCTGAATACCGGATCCAAAGGTCAACACTTCGTGGAAAAGGAGTCGGATTATGCGGAAGAGCACCAAGAAATAATAGGTCAGGCGCGATGACAGATTGCGATTGATATTTTGCTCCATGGATCGGAGATAACGTTGATAGACATGGTAGCTTCTATCTCGAATCTTTCCTTCTTCATAGGCTTGTTCCAAACCATCGTTCTCGATACTGAGAATAAGGAGTTTCAATTGCTCCCAGTCTCTTTGAGTGGCCTTATCCTCCTGATTGAGAATCATATTTTCTATCCGGCCATGATAATTATCAATAGCCGCATACAGAGGCCCCTTCTGCTTGGTCACCGTCAACTCCTTCTCCAATAGCATGACGACATCGTTTAAGATAGCAATGTGCATCAAATGATCATTGGATTCCTCTTTGTCTTCGGATAGTTTTGGTAGGATGAGAAGTCCAATCAGGAAACTACACAAGGTCACCCCTGCTACTAAAAACAAGAGAACTGGATATTCTGCTTCTAGATGCGTCGGTATTAACAGAATGGTCGCGATAGACACCGCTCCTTTGACCCCCGAAAAGGTCAACAAGAGAGCATCTTTCAGATACTTATCAATGGATTTTTTCAATCGGAAACCACGGTACCAGTAAAATCCATACACCATCAAGAAGCGAATCAAGAATAGGAATCCCGTCAATAAGAGAACAGTCACAATCAAGAGCAGATTGTTGTAAAAGGGAGTCCTAAGAATTGGCTCAGAAATCATCTCAAGCTCTATCCCCAAAAGGACAAAGACGTATCCGTTAAGGACAAAATTGACTGTATTCCAAACCGTATGCGTCACCGTATCGACTTTGGCTTCTAGTAGGGTAATTTTCTTAATCCGACTAGCCTTTAGGATCCCAGCCACGACCACCGCAATAATCCCTGATACATGGATCTCTTCTGCAATAAAGAAGGTTAACAAGGGAAGACTCAATTCTAAAATGAGTTCACTGGCAATATCTGTTGCCCGAACACTCAACAACAGTTTCTGAAGCCCACGGTTGACAGCCGCTGTCACAATCCCTACCGCAAAACCTCCTAAAATGGAAATCACCAAGTCCCAACTAGCCTGTCCCAATGAGAAGGCACCAGTAGTCCAAGCAGCCAGAGCTACTCAAAAGGCCACCAAACCTGAAGCATCGTTGAGCAAGCCTTCTCCTTTTAAAATGTTGGAGACCCGTTTAGGAAAGGTAAAGCGTTCCGAAAGGGAGGCAAAAGCCACCAAATCAGTCGGACCGAGCGCTGCCCCAACTGCCATACAGGCAGCTAGTGGAATTCCTAACCACAAGAGATGAGCCAACCAGCCCAAGCTAAGGGTCGAAATAAAAATAACTGGGAAGATTAAAAAGGCGATAATGCGCCAGTGCTTGAGAATAGAAGTAATATCCGCTTCTTCTGCCTCTCGAAAGAGGAGGGGACCAATAACCAAGGCCAAAAAGAGTTCTGTATCTAAGTGATACTCCGAATTGGGTAAGAGAAAGCCAAGCCCAATCCCAAGGAAGATCTGGATCAAGGGCAAGGGCAAGGTCGGAATCAACTTATTGGTCGCATTGGAAACAATCAGAACCAGGGAAAAGACAATGGCGTATACAAGAATCTCCATCTCTTATCCTCCTGATCGTTGGTTACAACAGTCCTCAAAGAGTTGTTTTTGTTCTTGGATCTTTTGATCAATCTTTGTCAGATCCTTGTGCTCAATTTTCTTCTGGCTACGTTCCATTTCAAGAGAGACTAACTTCTTCTTGATTTTGATCATCTTTTTGCTCATCCGCGCTTCATCCAAAAAACCGACAGCACGTTCATGAGACGTTGACTCCACAAAATCGTGACGAAGGGCTTCAATTTTATTTTTTAAAAATTCTTTATCCATGGCGGTAACTTTCTAATTTTTCAATCATGACCAAAAATGGTGGATGATTAATTTGATTGAGGGTCCGATAACTAGTGACCGTAAATTCTTGTTGAGGTAGGTGAGAGACAAAATCCAAGACAGCATCTTTTTCTAGGTCTCCACCTTCATGACCATAATAGATCATGATAGCTATCCGGCCCCCTTTGACCAAGAGGTGACATAGTTTATCGATGGCTTGAATGGTTGTTCTAGGCTGGGTAATGATCGACTTGTCTGCTGAAGGAAGATAGCCTAAATTGAAGATAGCAGCCTTGACCTGGTTTACATAGAAATCAACCTCTTCATGCCCCTTCAAAAGAAGGTGGGCATTGGCAAGGCCTGCTTCTTCCAAACGCTTCTGCGTATGGACCAAGGCCTGCTCTTGAATATCAAATGCATAAACTTCTTTGGCTAGTTTCGCCAAGAAAAGCGTATCATGCCCATTACCCATAGTCGCATCAACGACGGTATCTTGATCCGTAATGACTTCCCTAAGAAAATCATGGGCCATTTCTAATGGTCGCAACATCCTACTCCTCCAATTTTCCTAGTTTACAGCCTTGAACACTTCCTCGACGACGCATTTCTGTTTCAATAGCATTCAGAACTTCCCACTTATTGAGACTCCACATTGGGCCTATCAGCATCTCTCGCGGAGCATCTCCTGTAATCCGGTGGATGACAATTTCCTTGGGAATAATTTCCAGTTGGTCACAGATGACCGACACGTATTCCTCCTGGCTCATCAATTGCAACCGCCCTTCATGATAGTCCCGTTGCATCCGAGTGTTGGTCATCAGGTGGAGCAGGTGTAACTTAATACCATGAATATCATTGTCCGTCACACAACGACGGACATTTTCTACCATCATCTCATGCGTCTCCCCTGGAAGACCGTTGATCAAATGCGAAACAATCTCAGCCTTGGGAACCTGATGACGAATCCGCTTGACCGTTTCTACATAGAGCTCGTAACTATGAGCACGGTTGATCAATTCAGATGTCGATTCATAGGTCGTCTGCAAGCCTAGCTCAATGGTCACATGCATTCGCTTTGTCAATTCTGCTAGATAGGCTAACGTTTCATCTGGCAAGCAGTCTGGCCGTGTCCCGATGTTAATCCCTACAACACCCGGTTCATTGATAGCTTGCTCATAGCGTTCACGAATGACATCGACGGATTCATGGGTATTGGTAAAATTTTGAAAATACACCAAATACTTTTTCACATCTGGCCATTTGTGGCGCATAAAATCAATCTCTTTGTAAAACTGATCCCGAATGGGGGCATCTGGTGCCACAATGGCATCCCCAGAACCAGAAACCGTACAAAAGGTACAGCCACCACGAGCAACAGTTCCATCACGATTGGGACAGTCAAATCCCGCATCAATCGGGACTTTGAAGGTCTTTTCTCCAAATAGGGTTCGATAATAATCATTTAAAGTCGTATAGGATTTCATACCCCTCATTATAGCAAAAAAGCAAAGTGAACTCAAAGTTGAGTCTCCTCTGCTTTCCACTTGTATTTCTTAAGATCGACACAACCGTTTGATTTGCATTCCACTCCTTCTGCCCAGAGAAGCGTGCCTTGCTCTTCCCAATCAGGAGCCAGGCGACCAGTAGATGTTACGACCCGATGACAGGGATAGGCCACAGCCTTTGTAGAAGTGGCCAAAACCTTGCCGACCTGCCGGGCATGGCGAGGATAGCCAATGAGTTGGGCGATTTGTCCATAGGTCGCTACACATCCTATTGGAATATGAGCCAGGACATTTAAAACCTTTTCTTCAAATAGATCTTTCATACTTTACTTCTGCTTACTCTTAAAGCGCCATTCAAAACGCAAACGATCGTAATAAGGGAAGACCATTTGCAAAAGACCGAATCCTAAAAGCATACTTCCTGTCACGTCAGTCGGGTAATGAACCCCAACATAGACACGCGAAAGGACGATGGTCACCATACAAAGGAAGAGGGCAAACTGAACGAGAACTTTTCCGACTTGAGAGGTCATCCGTTGCCCCACCACAATCATCAAACTACCGAAGACGAGGGTGGCAGCTAAAGAGTGACCACTTGGAAAAGAATAGCCCCCTTCTTGGACCAAGTGTTGAAGAGCTGGCCGTGGACGCAGATAAATATGCTTCAGAATCACAACCACTAATCCAGTTGTAACTAAACTTCCTGTGAGGAGGAGGGCCTCCGTATACCATTTCTTCCAGACAAAGAAGAGGACGATGACGCCAACCCAAAATGTGACAACTGGTGTGTTCATCAGCACTGTTACACGGGTAAAGAAGGCCGTCAGATAGGCTGGTAAATCCCCGCGAATAGCCGATTGGATCGGTTGATCAATTCCGACTAAATTTTCCGGATAAAATTTGACTACATAGCCCAGAATCATAAATAACAAAAGGGCAAAAGAGCCCTTTAAGAAATGAGATTGTTTATTTTTCATAGATTTTAAGTAGGGGCTGTACGACGGTGTAAACCATCCAGAAGGTAACAGCCCAAATCAGTCCTTCTATTAGATTAAAGGGAACAACCATACTGAGAAGATACTTTTCAACTCCGACCATCTTCGCTATGTCAAAACCAACAAATTTAGCATAGAGGGGGATGGCATAATAATAATTAACTAGGAGCATGGAAATGGTTAAACCAACTGTCCCAACTAGACTAGCTATCACAAATCGCCTTGTGTTTTTTTTCTTATTCCAAATGACTGCAAATGCTAAGACAAAGACTAAAACACCAATGATATTAATCGGTAAGCCCACCAAGGTCTCAGCTCCTCGACCATTCAGAACTAACTTGAGAACAGATCGAATCAAAATCACCACAAATGAGCTCTTCAAATCTAACAAAACTAAGGCGAGTAAGATTGGAATCGTACTAAAGTCAACCTTTAAAAAATCAATCCCTATTGATAGTTGATAAAACATCAATAGAAAAGAAAGTGCAGATAAAACAGCCACTAGGGTCAGTTTACGAGTATTTGTCATCATAGGTTCCTCCAATTTTTACTAAAATTAGAAGAAGTTGGAAAGATTCCCTTTCCCATATTCTAATCGAATCGTTTTAAAGAAAACTTAAAAAGTTCCTCGGTACTTGACAAAAGAAGTCAGGATGCTATAAGAAAAAAGCTCGAAGACTGATTTCTTATAAAATCAAGAACATTTCCATCAAGTCAATCGTCAATAAGAACAGGTTTGTTCCTCTCTCGTCTTCTCCCATCCAGACTATACTGTCGGTTGTGGAATCGCACCACATCAGCTTACGCTCGCGGACTTCTTTAAGGAAGAGGAAATAGATATTTTTCTTTTAGACGAGGCGCCAAGCTGTAGACATAACTTATAGTTAGGCAAAGCTTGGCAACAAAGTATAAAAGGAAAAAAACATTTCCACTTTAAAGTCACCGCCGGTCGGGAATTACACCCTGCCCTGAAGACCCCTTTATCATAACAAAAAACACCTGCTATTGCAAGTGTTTTGTAATATCGAAAGTTACAACTTGATCCCTTTTGCAAAGAGCCTCTACTTCAACTTGTCTCCCTCATACTGATGGACCAGCTCTAATCCAGAAAATTCTTGTTGTCTGAGGGCTTCGTAGACAATCATGCAAACGGTATTGGAGACATTCAAGCTTCTGACATGCTCATCATTCATCGGAATCCGAATCGCCTTTTCAGCATGGAGCCGCATAAAATCCTCTGGTAGACCCTTGTCCTCACGACCAAAGATGAAATAATGTTCTGCATTATCATTGTAGGCTACTTCAGAATAGGTTCGATCAGCAAATTTTGAGACTAGGTGAACCTTTCCTCCAGCCGCAGCTTCCATAAATTCATCTAGGCTGTCATAGAAGCGAACATCCAACTTATCCCAATAATCTAGTCCAGCCCGTTTCATCTTTCGATCATCAATGGGAAAGGCCATAGGACGGATGATGTGGAGAGGGGCATTGGTGGCTGCACAAGTGCGAGCGATATTCCCTGTATTTTGAGGAATTTGAGGTTGATAGAGAACTACATGGTTTTTTGATTTGGTTTCTGTATAAGCTAATTCTTCAATATTCATCACAATCTCTTTTCCGACAAAAAAATAGCCACACTGCCCGGAGTCTAGCTCAGCAAACAGCGTGGTTACGACTTCATTAACTTAACTCACAACAGGTTTGAGGTAAATCAATGAGGTTACTGTATCAGTATACCACTTTCCTACCTCCTGTCAACTATTTCGACAAAAAAATTTCACTTTTTTACATTCTCTTTCATGTATTGAAGAGAATCTGGCTCTTTACGCCCTATTTCCACCATTAAGAGGTGATTTTTTTTTGAAAATAGAGTAAGATAGAATCATACTTTGGAGGAAATATTCATGAAAATTATTGTAGTTGGAGGCGGTAAAGTCGGAACAGCCCTCTGTCGTTCCCTCGTCGCAGAAAATCACGATGTCATCTTGATTGAACAAGATGAAGCCGTTGTTAATCATATTACCAAACGCTACGATATCATTGGTATTGTTGGAAATGGTGCCAACTTTAAAATTCTAGAACAAGCAGATGTGGCTGACTGCGACATTTTTGTCGCCCTGACAGAGCAGGACGAAGTCAATATGGTATCTGCCGTTTTGGCTAAGAAAATGGGAGCCAAAGAGACCGTTGTCCGCGTCCGGAATCCAGAATACTCAAATTCTTATTTCAAAGAAAAAAATATTCTTGGCTTCTCTCTAGTCGTCAATCCTGAGCTTCTAGCAGCTCGCTACATTGCTAACAGCATTGACTTTCCAAACGCCTTGTCTGTTGAGCATTTTGCTAGTGGACGGGTCGCTTTTATGGAATTTATAATCAAAGAGGAAAGTCCTCTCTGTCAGATGACCCTTTCTCAATTCAGGAAGAAATATGGAAACATTATTATCTGTGCTATCGAACGACAAGGTCAGTTAACGATTCCAGATGGGGACTTCACTTTACAAGCCTTTGATAAGATTTTTATGACGGGAAATCGAGTGGAAATTGTGAATTTCCACAATAGCATTCGTCCTCAGGTTGTTAAAAGTCTCCTCCTTATTGGTGCTGGTAAGATTTCCTACTATCTTCTGAATATTCTTAGTAATAATAAACGAAAAATCGACTTAAAAGTGATTGAAATCGATCAAAAACGGGCAGAATGGTTTAGTCAAGAATTTCCTGACCTCTATGTCATCCAAGGCGACGGGACATCAAAAGATATCCTAATGGAGGAACGCGCAGGTAACTTTGATGCCGTGGCAACCTTAACGGGCGTCGACGAAGAAAACATTATCTCTTCCATGTTCCTGAATAGTATTGGTGTACAAAAGAATATTACCAAGGTCAACCGGACCAGCTTACTTGAAATCATTGATCGCCAAGATTTTTCAAGTATTGTGACACCGAAAGGAATCGCAGTTGATACGATCATGCATTTCATCCGCGGACGCTACAATGCCCGTTATTCAAATCTTGAAGCCTTGCACCACGTCGCCAATGGCCAAATTGAAACTCTTCAATTCCAGATTCGGGAAGAAAATAAGATGACAGGCAAGCCTTTGGCTCAACTGAAATTGAAAAAAGGTGTTCTGATCGCGGCCATTATCCGAAACGGGAAAGCCATTTTCCCAACTGGGGATGATCACCTCTTGATTGGGGACCGAATTATCGTTACCACCTTAATCAGCAATATCACGAAAATCTATGATTTGTTAGAGGGGTAAGCTATGAATAAAAGTATGATTCGCTATCTTTTAGCAAAACTCCTTCTGATTGAAGCCATGCTGCTCTGTGTTCCGATTGTTGTTGCACTCCTCAATCTAAAGAATGATTTTGTTGTGAAAGATAGTCCAACTGTCTTTATCTCCCTATTTGCTACCATTGCCATCCTCCTCATTCTTGGAGGAATTGGTACCTTATTCAAGCCCAAAGATTTTCACATCTACGCCAAAGAAGGCGTTCTCATTGTGGCTTTGTGTTGGATCCTCTGGTCCTTCTTCGGAGCCCTTCCCTTTGTCTTCTCAGGACAAATCCCAAACATTATTGATGCCTTTTTCGAGATTAGCTCTGGTTTTACGACCACAGGGGCGACTATTTTAAATGACGTATCTGTTCTCAGCCCTTCTCTTCTCTTCTGGCGTAGTTTTACCCACTTAATCGGAGGGATGGGGGTGTTGGTTTTTGCCCTAGCAATTATGGACAACAATAAGAACAGCCACCTCGAAGTGATGAAGGCAGAAGTTCCTGGCCCGGTATTTGGTAAAATTGTATCCAAACTCAAGAATACAGCTCAAATCCTTTACTATCTCTATCTGGCCCTCTTCTTCCTCTTTGTCATTATCTACTTCTGTGCTGGCATGCCCCTGTATGATAGTTTTATCATTGCCATGGGAACAGCAGGAACTGGTGGATTCACTGTCTTTAACGACGGGATTGCCCACTACCATTCAACTCTCATCACCTATCTGGTCAGTTTCGGAGTCTTGGTCTTTGGGGTTAACTTCAACCTTTACTACTACATCATGCTTCGCAAGTTCAAAGCCTTTTTCGGCGATGAAGAACTTCGTACCTATTTGATGATTGTCGGTGTTTCTTCCCTACTGATTGCCTGCAACATTTTGCATCTCTATCACAATTTTGCAGATAGTTTTGAAATGTCCTTTTTCCAAGTGTCCAACGTCATTACCACGACTGGATTTGGTTTTGGCAATACTGTTGATTGGCCGCTCTTTTCTCAGTTCCTCCTCCTCATGCTCATGGTGATTGGTGGATCGGCTGGGTCAACTGCCGGGGGGCTGAAAGTCATTCGTTTCTTAATTCTAGCTCGAATCGGGAAGAATCAAATTCGTTCGACCCTCTCACCCAATCGGGTGATGACCCTGCATGTGAATGGCACAGCCTTGGATAAGGATACCCAGCACAAAATCTTAAAATACTTCGTAGTCTATACCTTGATTATGATCTCTCTCATTGCGATTGTCAGCTTTGATAGCAATAATTTTATGACGGTCGTCAGCGCTGTCTTTAGTTGCTTTAACAATATCGGACCGATGATTGGAACAACGGATACCTTTGCTATCTTTAGCCCAATCTCTAAGCTCTTACTATCGATCGCCATGATTGCAGGACGGTTGGAAATCTACCCTATGTTACTGCTCTTTATGCCACGCACTTGGTCAGACCGCTAAAAAAACAAAAGAGGCTGGGACAAAAGTCCTAGCCTCTTTATTGTCTTTGGATTGTCGAGCAAGACGCAGTGGTTGTGTGGGCTCTACTACGCTGATTTCATCAGCTTTTACAGCCCTACTCAACTGTGCGGAGGTGGGACGACGAAATCGAATTCTAGCGAACTACCGATTTCTGTCCCACTCTCTTTTTCTTTGCTCTGAGTGAGACTTTTTATTAAAGTATGTTCGATCTTAATTTTTGCCTTTCTCTTCCTCTTCTAGGTGGCTCCTCAGACTGAAATGATCTGGAACTGGATCCACTCCCGTCTTGCTCCAGGGATGGCAACGGAGAATCCGAGCAAGTCCCATCAGAATCCCTTTTAAACCATGCCGTTCAATAGCCTGAATCATATAGTTGGAACAGGTAGGATTATAGCGACAGGAAGGCGGAAAGAGGGGCGAAAGAAGGCGTTGATAGAGACGAACAAGTCCAATTGCACATTTCTTCATTATTTTTTCGTCTTTGTCACCGCAAGAGTATGCAATTGGCTGATTTCTTTCTTATTGAGTCGGCGGTATTCACCAGGGCGAAGTCCAGAAACGTCTAGATTTCCAAATTGGGTCCGAGACAATTTATCCACCAAAAGCCCCACGGCTTCAAACATCTTTTTGACCTGGTGATTGCGTCCTTCATGGATGGTCAATTGGACAACTGAGCGATTCTTTTCTGGATCAACCTTTAGAATTTCATAAGTTGCTGGCTTGGTTTTTTTCCCATCAATGGTCACACCACGTGTCAAGGGACGCAAGTTTTCTTTATTCGCCAAGCCCTTCACACGCGCAACATAAACCTTATCAATCTCATTACGCGGATGGATCATTTCATCCGTAAAATCACCGTCATTGGTCAAAATCAGGACACCAGAAGTATCCCAGTCCAAACGACCGACAGGATAAATCCGTTCCTTGACTTGAGGTAGCAAATCAATAACAGTTGGTCTCCCTTTATCGTCGGATACACTGGAAATGACCCCTCTTGGTTTATTTAAGAGGTAGTAAACCTTCTCTTCGTTGTAGATTGGTTGTCCTTCTACTTCTACCTTGTCCCCCGACTTGATCGTCGTCGCCAATTCGCGCACCACTTGACCATTTACAGTGACAAGGCCTTGCTTAATCAATTCCTCTGCTTTGCGGCGACTTGCGACACCAGCATGAGCAATATATTTGTTAATTCTCATCAATTTCCTCAGTTCTTTCTGTAAATAATTGGCTTTCTTGACCGATTAACTCAGTCTCTTCAACAATTGGTAGCTCGTCTAAATGGTTAATCCCCATGTAATCCAAAAAGTAATCTGTCGTCACATAGAGATTGGGTCTCCCAATGACTTCCTTCTTCCCATCTTCTCGAATCAACTCAAAAGAAAGTAATTTTGAAATGGCCCCACTAGAGTTCACTCCACGAATATCATCGACTTCAATCCGAGTTATCGGTTGTTTATAAGCAATGATAGATAGAGTTTCTAAGGCGGCACGAGAGAGACTTTGGTTCATTGGCGACTTTGAATACTCGCGTAACAGCTCTGCATATTGGGACTTGGTCACTAATTTATAAGTTGACGCTGTCTCCAACAAAGCCATACAAGAATCCTGATCCTGCTCATACTTTTGGGCCAGTTTTTCTAAACTTTGAATCACTCCTGTAGGAGGAAGGGATAGGAGGTCTGCAATCTGCCTCACTGTTAAACCATCTTCTCCTGCAACAAACAAGAGGGCCTCCATCTCTGCAATTTTACTCATTCTTTAATCCTACTAAAATAATATCTCCAAATGGTTCTTCTTGAAGAGCCTCAACTTCTTGTACTTTAATCAACTCCAAAGTTGCCAAAAAGACAGTAATCAGTTCGTTAACATCCTTGGCTTCTTCAAAAATATCTTGTAGCAAGATTCTCTTACCAGGCTGACACAAGCGACGAACCTCATTCATCAGGTCTTCAATTTTATACTCATCTCGGACAATGGTCGTATGATTTTGTCGAAATTCTTCTTTCTTTTTCGTCAACAATTTTGAAAAGGCTAAGAAAAGATCGATCGTGGTCTTATCATGGACCAATTCTGCATCATCATAGACTAATTCCGTTTTTGGTTTTGAAAAGTACTGGGCTCTCTCCTCGTGTTGAAGAGCCATCTTTTCACCCAATAATTTAAACTTCCGGTACTCTTCGATTTGAGACAGGAGGTCCTGCTCTAAATCTTCTTCATCCGTTGCTTGCTCCGCAATTTTGGGAAGGAGACGCCGACTCTTAATCAAGGTCAACTGACTGGCCATCAGCATGTATTCACCAGCGACCTCTAAGCGCATGGCTTGAAGGGTCGTCAGATAAGCCAAGTACTGCTCGATCACCTCAATCAGAGGGACCTCATAAATATCCATCTGATATTTTGAAACGAGGTGTAAGAGAAGATCCAGGGGACCTTCAAAATCCTTTATTTTAATATCCATTACTTATACTTTTCTAGAGTTACTAGGGTTTTTAAACCTAGCTCTCGGGCGATGCTAAACAGATCCATCCCCTGTTCTCTTTGTTTTAAAATATATTGTTCCCGTAAGGATTGCGCTGAAAGATTTTCAAAACCTTTTTCCATTAGGAAGGACTCTAATTGACGGAAGCCCCACTGACGCGAATAGGGCTTGCCCTTGTTATCAAATAAATACGTCCCAGTCATCAAATCTGTCAACTCTCCTAAAAGAGCATCCGGAATGCGCAAGACCCGTTTCTGTCCTTCTTTCCCTACACGTAAAACCTGAAAATCGAGTTCAATATCAACGATTTTCAACTGAAGAATTTCACTAGGTAACAAGCCCATCTCGACAATCAAGAGGGCAATCAAGCGTCCTTGGGATTGGTCCGAGCCTTCCCACAAAAGGGATAAATCCAATAACTCTTGATCGTGGCTCTTGGACACAGAGACTTTTGGAAGGACCAAGCGATGGTAATCCTCAATAACCTGATGTTGATAAAGATAAAATAGAAATTGATTGACGGCAGAAAGCTTCCGTTTTTGAACAGCTGGTTTAAAATCCTTAATCGAAGCTTGATATATTCGAAGATTGGTATCTGAGACATGGTTATGAATCGTATCCACGAACTGATCCAAATCATAAGAATAGGCCGCCTGCGAATTTTCACTTAAGTCTTTTTCTTTGATAAAACTAGCTATGTATTCTTTCATATTTTCCTCATCTCGTATTCATTTGAGAAATTGTGCATGAGGGAGTTGATGGCTTTTAAAATGGATTTTCGAGTAATGATTCCTTCAAAGACTCCATCCTCTGAAACAACCGGTAGAAAGGATTCCTCTACCAACTTATGCAAGACTTCTGTCACAGTATAATCTTTCCCTAAGCGCTCTCCATCCGTTTTTGTCATATGAACGATGTCCATGGATGAAAAGACTTCATCAGAATAATCATGTTTCATTTGGTAAGAAAGAATGTCTGTTAAAGAAATCGTCCCTACGTACTTCATCTGATCGGTCACAACAGGAACACGAGTGTAGCTAATTTGACTGAGCACCAAGATAGCATGATCCACATTGTGCGTATCAATCAAAACAGCTAAATTGCGCGCTGGAGTCAAAAAATTTTTTTCTTCTCGAAGAATAAATTCCTCAAATTCCTTAGCGATCATCGATCAAACTCCTTTGTAAGAGGTTCATACACCTCATGTTTCCGATTTAAAAACTCAACTCGATAGGAATCTGCATCAATTTCCACTTTAGCATAGAGGCACTCTTGAATAGGCCCCCTCGGTAAACTGACTGACCCAGGATTCAGAAAAAGGGTACGCCCTTCCTTCCAAGCATCCGGAATATGCAGATGGCCATAGAGGCAGATATCTGCATCTTCTTCCTGGGCCCAAAAATCTAACTTTTGAAAACTAAAATTAATTTGGAAAAGATGGCCATGGGTTTGAATGATCCGAGTAGGACCCAATTGCGTCACCAAACGTTCAGGGTACTCCCCATAGAAGTCCATGTTCCCTTTGACAACATGAATGCCTTCCCATACAGGATCGGTACTTTCTAACTCAGAATCCCCGTTGTGAAAAATGGCATCGACCTTTCCTTTATAGTGGTTTTTGATCTCTTCTACGATCTGACGATCACCATGAGAATCGCTCATGACGATGATTACTTGTTCTGCCATGCTGGGAATACCTCCACTAATTTCTTCACGGCTAAAGCTCGATGCGATTGTTGATTCTTTTCCTCTAGAGTTAGTTGGGCAGATGTCTTACCTGTTTCTCCAACTAGAAAGAGGGGATCATAGCCAAACCCGTTCTCGCCTTTTGGCTCAAAATTGATGTATCCTGGCCAATCCGCCTCCACAACAAGGCTTTCCTTACCAGGACTGGCAACCACTAAGGTTGTATGAAATTTTGCTGACCGATCCTTCAATTCAAAGACCATCGCCAACTCATGTAAGAGCTTGGCATTGTTCTCTAAATCAGTCGCTCCCTCACCTGCAAAGCGAGCAGACCAGACACCTGGTAAGCCTCCAAGGATGTCAACCATAAGGCCTGAATCATCCGCCAAGACCATTTTCCCTGTTAGCTGTGAAATCGTCTCAGCTTTTAGGCGGGCATTTTCTTCAAAAGTCATTCCTGTTTCAGCTACTTCTGGAAGATCAGGATAATCATTGAGATTCTCCACTTCAAAGCCCATTTGCTCAAAAATCTGACGAAACTCTTTGGTTTTTCCTTCATTCCGAGTAGCGATTAACAAGCGATCCTTGAGGCCTTTCTGCCCCAAAAAATCTGCAAGTGGAAGACCATTCTTTGGCAGATTAACGGAGAGCAATTGTTCTCCTTCTACAATGAGAAGGGCTCCTTGGCGTTGCACGATTTCAATTTTCCGGCCTATTGTTTCCTCCACAATTTGAAAGAGGAAGGTTAAAAACTGCAAACTAGAGGCGTAACGGACAACTGTAACATTCAGCGGGAAGCCCAAGTCTGTGTCTCCAACTAGTGATTCTACTAAGTCAACAAGCTCAGAAGCTTCTGAAGAGACTTCACTATATTCGTTATAGTCACTCCGCTCTCCCCATTCAGCTAGAAACCAATTTAAGGCATCTTTGTATTCATATATCTTTTGGTTCATAATTCTACATGCTCCACATGAACGACTTGCTGCAACCAGGTCTTGGCAATCGCTGCAAAACTGGCTGCATTGGCCGTTGTATAAAATTGATGGTGGCAATCGTCCAATTGACGACTGCGATTAATCTCAAAGTAGTTGAGTAAGACCGAGATATCCCGGACACACTCTGCCCCGCTATCAATTAATTGAACCTCTGGCCCCATGACATTTTGGATAATAGGGCGAAGAAGAGGATAATGAGTGCAACCCAAAACCAACGTATCTACCTTCCCGGCAAGGGGTTTCAAGGTTTCATAGACGACTTTTTTTGTAACACTGGACTGCAACTCATTGGATTCAACCAAAGGGACAAATTTCGGACAAGCTAAACTCTCTACTGCCATTTCTGGTGACAGGCTTTGAATCTTCTTACGATAAATATCTGAGGCGACTGTCATCGGTGTCCCAATTACGCCAATTCGTTTGCTTCTCGTCGCCTTGATCGCTGCGGAAGCACCTGGTAAAATCACTCCTAAAACAGGGATATCCAAGGCTTCTTTTACCTCTTCCCATACAACAGCTGTCGCTGTATTACAGGCCAAAACAATCATCTTCACATTTTTCGTTAGGAGAAAACGAACCATCTCCCAAGTATAATCACGAATTTGATCTGCTGGTCTCGGGCCGTAGGGTGCTCTGGCGGAATCACCAATATAGACGACCTCTTCATGGGGTAGTTGTCGCATCAATTCGCGTACAACGGTTAACCCTCCGACACCCGAATCCAAAAAACCAATTGGTCGATTGTCCATCTGCCTTCCTTTCAAAACAAGGGACTAAGAAAAATCTTAAAGTCCCCCTACTTATTTTATTGTGTCATCAGTCTTGCTTTTATTTCTTCTTCGTATTCAAAGATGCTTTTTGTTGGTTCAAAATTTGACGGTAAACTTGTTGTACCTTCGCTTCACTTGGACGTTGACCGCTAGCTCCCAATAAGGTACGAACCGCTTCAACATTCAAACGTGGGTTTGATGCAAATTCTTTTTCAAACTGCTTGCGAAGTAGGTACATACCTGCCAACATCCCACCAAAGAAAGCAAGGATAATCAATAAAATTGTCAAAAATGTAGACATAAGTGTTTTTCTCCTAAATTCAATATTTACACATTTTCTATTATACCAAAAAGGCCCTATTTTTCAAAGTCAAAGCCATACAATGTTGCAAAGTAATCCTCTGGTTTTTCGGCCCGTCGGATGAGACGAGCTTGGCCCGATTCTTCTAATAAAATCTCGGCAGAGCGAAGCTTGGCATTGTACTGATAGCCCATGGAATAACCATGCGCTCCTGTATCATGGATGACCAAGAGATCCCCAATCTCAGAGATAGGAAACTCCCGATTCTTGGCAAATTTGTCATTGTTTTCACACAAACTACCAACAATGTCGACTACTTCTGTCTCACCTTCTGGACGATCGAGATTGGTGATATGGTGGTAGGCCCCGTACATAGCAGGACGGAGGAGGTTGACAGCCGAAGCATCTACTCCTAGATAGGTCCGATAAGTCTGCTTCTTATGGGTGACATGGGTGACTAACAAGCCATGTGGTGCCAACATGAAGCGGCCTAATTCCGTATAAATTTTTACTTGATCTAAGCCAGCAGGGATTAAAATAGCCTCGTAAGCACGACGAACCCCCTCCCCAATCACAGCGATGTCATTCGGCTGGTCTTCTGGTTTGTAGTTCACTCCAACCCCTCCAGAAAGGTTGACAAAATCCAAAGTCACCCCTGTCTTTTCAACAACTTCTACAGCCAACTGGAATAATTGCTTAGCCAATTCTGGATAGTAATCATTAGAGATGGTATTCGAAGCCAAGAGGGCATGGATTCCAAAGCGCTTAACCCCCAAGTCTTTTAACTCACGGAAGGCTCGGATCAATTGCTCCTTGGTCATGCCGAACTTAGCCTCCTCAGGGTGATCCATGATATCCGTTCCCAGTTCAAACACCCCTCCTGGATTATAGCGGCAAGAGATAACCTCCGGTAGAGTCGCAACTGACTGTAAAAAAGCTACATCTTCGTAGGCATCCAAGTTGATAGTCGCTCCTAGTTGACGGGCAAAGACCATCTCTTCAGCCGGCGTATTATTCGAAGAAAACATAATCTCTTGGCCCGTAAATCCTAATTTTTGAGCCATCAACAATTCCACATAGCTAGCACAATCCACGCCACATCCTTCTTCTTTTAGGATTTTTAGGATGGCTGGATTAGGGGTTGCTTTGATAGCGAAATACTCTTTAAAACCTGGATTCCAAGAAAAAGCTTGATGGAGGGCACGAGCTGTCTGCCGGATACCAGCTTCATCATATAGGTGAAAGGGAGTTGGATAGGTTTCAGTAATTTGTTTTAATTTCTCCCTGCTAATAAATGGACGTTTCATTTGAAGATTCTCATTTCTATCAATTTTCTTTAGTATATCACAAGTTTTCCAACAAAAAAAGCCGGTTCCCCGGCTCTTTCTATTTATCATTGCGTCCAAAAATACGTAAGATATTGATGAACAAGTTGATAAAATCAAGATAAAGTTCCAAAGCCAAGGCAACTACCCAACCATTGGTTGGTTGACCATTGGATTGTTCATAGACATAACGAATCTTTTGATTATCCCAAGCAGTCAAACCTGCAAAGATAATCACACAAAGGATGCTAAGGACATAATCCATACCAGAGCTTTGTAAGAAAATATTCGCAATTGAAGCAATGATGATACCAATCAAGGCTCCCATAAAGGCTCGTCCCATTCCAGACAAGTCTTTTTTGGTCACACGACTAATCGCTGACATGATGAAGAACATCAAGGCACTGACTACAAAAGCTTTATAAACTGTCGCTTGAGCATAGCGAGCAATGATAAAACTCAAGGTAAAACCATTCAAAGCGGAATAGGTTAAAAAGAGAGGCAAGGCCATGGGATTGTTTTTCACCGATTGTCTAGAAGCGACAAGGACTAAAATCAATTCAACGGCAATGGCAATATAGTAGACCCATGGAGCCTGAATTAGAATATACATGAAGGTTTCTTGGAAAAGGGTCATCATCAAAGCTGATACAACAGCTGAGATTCCAACTCCAACTCCGACTAGAGAATAAATTTTGCTATAAAAGCTATTAAGGCCACTTTGTTCGTGGATAACGGTTTGTTGATTCATAATCAATCATTCCTTTCAAACTTAAATTATTATGATTTTAACATTTTTCGATGGAAAAGTCTCCTCTTTGACCACTTTTTTCTCATTGGTTCTGAGGCTTCTTTGATAGCCCAGTACTTATCGACCATGGTCACGAGGAAAGATTCTTTGTAACGTGGTGGAGCAAGCGTCAATCCCCACATGTGTTTGAGGATGATATCCTCTTCTTTTTTATTGAGGCTTGTTATCTTTTTTGCATTTCGTACAGCTATTCGTGGATGGACCCAAGCATGGCTCTTATTGAATTTGACTTGGCGCCAATCATAGTAAAAAAGATCGTGCAGAAGAGCTCCTCTCGCTGTACTTTTGGTATCCCAGCCCATCTTCTTAGAAATGCGGTAACTAGTGTAGCTAACATGAATAGAATGCTCCAAACGATTGGAGTGAATATGATGCGGAATTTCCTTTAATTTTTGAAGTTTTGGGTGTTGAATCAAATGCCCCACTTCAGCCATATATTCTTTATCTTTCTGATACACAAGTCTTACCTCCTTAAATCTAACTAGCTCACTCTTCTTAAATCATAGAAAACATTAAAATCCCTGCTGCAACTGCGACATTCAGACTTTCTGCTTGACCCGGCATCGAGATATGAATCAGCTGATCTGCCTTCTCAGCCATCTGGTCACTAATACCTTGTCCTTCATTCCCCATGACCAGCACAAAAGCAGGGACTTTTTCCACTTTCTTATAGTCAACGGAGTCCTTGGATAAGGTGGTCGCATAGATGGGGAGCTGGCTCTCTTTAATACCTGTCAAGAGTTGCTCTCTGTTTAAACGGATAACAGGAAGATGAAAATGACTTCCCTGCATGGAGCGCAAGGTTTTCATATTATACAAATCCGCAGATTGATCGGTTAAAAACACTCCGTCAAAGCCTGCTGCATCAGCAGTCCGAATCATGGTTCCAACATTGCCTGGATCTTGGACATCCTCTAACAACAAATACCTTCCTTGGGTCAGCTGAAGATGGTGGATCGGATTTATCTTGACTTCAGCCACAATTCCTTGAGGACTTTTTGAATCAGAAATTTCTGCTAAAACCTCAGGAGATACGATGGACACCTTCGCATCTATCTTGATCTTATCTACAAACTCTTCCAAAACAAAGACTTGTTCAATCGGTGCCTGATGATTGACAGCTTCTTCATAAAGATGCCATCCTTCGATGAGGTAGGAGTCTGTTCTGTATTTTTTTTGATGAAGTTTTTTAACTTTTTTAATCCCATTATTGGACTTAGAGGTTATAATATTCATAAGACTATTATACCACATTCACAGGAGGAGCTTCTCCGTCCTGAGTAGGAATTCAATCACAAGGAGAACAAGCATGCAAAAAGTTGAAATGACAGCCCAAGGTCGGGTCCAAGGTGTTGGCTTTCGCTGGGGAGTTTATAGCTTAGCATTAGAAATCGGAGGCATTACAGGTCGGGTCTGGAACAATGATGACGGCACAGTCACTATCCTTGCCGCCTGTGAAGACAATGCCCTCATGGCCAAATTTATCCAAGAAATACGAAAAGGTCCTACTCCTTTTTCCAAAGTTTCTTATCTGGACGTCCATCTGGCAAACTTCGAACCCTACAAAGATTTTAAAATTTCAAATTAAGTCCAGAGAACTATTGTTAATTTGATAAAAAAACAGTAGAATAGAAAGGTATTATTTAAAATTAAAGGATAAAAACTCGTGAAAAAATATAAACGTTATCTACTTGCAGCCCTCAGCTTGTCTGCCCTCCTCCTCTTAACGGGATGTGTCAGCATTGACAAGACGACCAAACAACCGACCGGTTTCGTCTGGAATCTCATTGGAAAACCAATGGGAGAAGCCATCAATTTCTTTGCGACGGATCTTGGACTTGGCTTTGGTTTAGGGATTATCCTAGTAACCGTAATCGTTCGAATCATCATCTTCCCTCTAGGTATTTATCAATCTTGGAAGGCAACCTACCAATCAGAAAAGATGAACTACCTCAAACCGATCTTTGCACCGATTCAAGAACGCATCAAAAATGCAGAGACTCAAGAAGAAAAACTTCTTGCCAACTCTGAATTGATGAATGCCCAAAAAGAAAACGGCGTCAGCCCATTCGGCGGTATTGGATGCTTGCCCTTGTTGATTCAAATGCCATTCTTCTCAGCTCTTTATTTTGCAGCTCAATATACTCCAGGAGTCAACAAGAGCAGTTTCCTTGGCATTGATCTCGGTTCAAAAAGTCTGGCTTTAACCTTAGTTGTTGCTGTTCTTTACTACATTCAAAGCATGCTCTCTCTCCATGGTATCGAAGATGAAACCCAAAGAGAAACTATGAAGAAAACGGCTCTCATGAGTCCAATTATGATTGCAGTCTTCTCTTTGATGGCACCAGCTGGTGTAACCCTCTACTGGGTAGTCGGTGGTTTTGTACAAATTATTCAACAATTTGTCATCAACTACCTCATCCGTCCAAGATTGCGGAAACAAGTAGCTGAGGAATATAAAAACAATCCTCCAAAAGCTCCAGCATCCAATGGACATCGCGTAAAAAAAGATATCACACCTACCAATCCAGCCAACGCTCAACGTTCCCTTCCAACTAACGGAAACAAAAAACGAAACGCTGGAAAACAACGCAACCGTAACTAATACATACAAATAGGCCGAGATAATATCTCGGCCTTTTCCATTACTATAAAAAAAGAGGCTAGGACAAAAGTCCTAGCCTCTCAATTGTCTTTGGATTGTCGAGCAAGACGCAGTGGTTGAGTGGGCTCTACTACGCTGCTTTCATCAGCTTTTACAGCCCTACTCAACTGTGCGGAGGTGGGACGACGAAATCGAATTCTAACGAATGACCGATTTCTGTCCCACTCTCTTTTTATTCTGTTTTTTCAACGTTCAAGATTTTCACTTGGTAGCTTCCTGCTGGAGTTTCAATCGTCACAGTATCCCCTGTTTTCTTACCAATTAAGGCATGACCAATTGGACTTTCATTTGATATCTTACCAGCAAAAGCATCTGCTCCAGCTGAACCAACGATGATGTAGACATCTTCTTCGTCTTCACCAATTTCTTTTACGGTGACTGTTTTTCCGATCGCTACTTCATCAACAGCGACTGCATCACTATCTACAATTTCAGCATAGCGAATCTTTGTTTCTAGGCTGGAGATTTGCCCTTCAACAAAAGCCTGTTCGTCTTTAGCTGCTTCGTATTCACTGTTTTCTGAAAGGTCTCCGTATGAACGAGCAATTTTAATCCGCTCTACAACTTCTGGACGACGAACTAATTTCAATTCTTCTAATTCAAGTTCTAACTTTTGCTTTTCAGCAAGGGTCATTGGATAGGTTTTTTCTGCCATATTTATTTCTCTTTTCTCTTTTCTATTATTTTTTTCGAACTAAAAAGGTGTGGCATGCCACATCCTCCTTAGTTTGAGCTGCTTTCTGTTAATTTGCTATTCACGTGTTCTTCCACGTTTTTAGTGTGTTCCTCAAAAGTTTTCGCAAAATAGACTTCCCCTGTCTCTACATTTGCGACAAAGTAGAGGTAGTCTGTCTTGCTTGGGTTGACGGCTGCTTCAATTGCAGATAGCCCTGGACTATCTACTGGACCAGGCATCAAACCAGTATTCTTGTAGATATTATAAGGTGAATCAATATTGGTGTCAATCGTTGCGTCTTCTTTCAGAGTCGTCTTCTTGCCTAATTGACCTTGTGCGTATAAGATGGCAATATTACTTTGAAGAGGCATATCTTGATTCAAACGGTTATAAAAGACACTGGCAATATCCTTGCGGTCTTTATCTGTAGCGCCTTCTTTTTCAATCAAAGAAGCCAGAGTCAATGCCTCATTGACATCAATGTTTTTAGCTTCCATAGTGTCATAGTAGGCTGAAAGATTTTGGTCCATTGCAGCTAACATTTGGTCCACAAGATCTTCCATTTTACTATCTTTTCCATAACCGTAAGTAGCTGGGAAGAGATAGCCCTCTAAGCGATAGCGTACCCCACTTTCTTTGGACGGTAAGGTTGCTAGTAACTTAGGATATTTGGCTACCATCTTTTCAATAAAAGCATCATCTTGGATTACTTTTAAGAATTCTTCTTGCGTATATGGAGTCTTGGCACCAGATTTAGAACTAGCATCCACAGAAACCACTTGCGCGATTTGATCAATTGTGTAGCCCTCAGGAATCGTAATTTTTCCTAAGACCGGTGGTTCCGGAGTTTTGGTCCCTTGCTCTTGCAATTTTTGAATAATGGTCTCTAGATCCATACTCTTTTGTAGATTGAAATAACCGGATTGGAAGTTTCCATAATTCTTAAACTTGGTGTAATAGTTGAAGAACTGACCATTCTTAATCAAGCCTTTTTTCTCCAAGATAGTCCCAATTTCACGATTGCTAGATCCAGCAGGAATTTCAACGGTTACAAACTCTGTAGACTTGACATCCATTGCATTTAAGTTAGATCGAACATAGGTCACTGCGAAAATTCCAGTTGCAACCATTAAGACAAAAAGAATTCCTAGAACCGTCAAGACGATTCGTTTAGCAATAGTATTCTGTTTTTTCTTTTTCTGAACACGTTGGTCACGATCCTTGCGCGAAACACTAGATACCGGGGTTTCTTTTTTCGAAACTTTTACGGGCTGACTTGAGACTTCTGGTTCTCGAGTTGGCTCTTGAACTGGTAGAGGTGTTTCTTCTTGAGTTTCATCTTCTCTACCTTTAAGGTCGGGAATTTCCGTAACTTCTGGTACTTCTGCTTCCTCTGGAATTTCTACTTTGTCCTGAACTTCGGACTCTTCTGACACAAGTTCAGGAAGTGATCCTTCCGTCTCTTCTTCTTTGTTTTCTGGACTAGAGATTTCTTGAACAGGTAAATCATATTCTTTTTCAACCTGTACAATCTGCTTATTTGCTTCTTCAAGATCACGGAGAATCCGCTCTTTAAAGCTTAATAATTTTTCATTCTCTTGTTGGTTATCAGTCAAATACTTGACCCCCCTTGTCATAATCCTTAATATTATATCTTAAAAGGGATAGAAAATCAATAGGAACGAGGCTTGAGGGCCTCAAATCCTATTGATTACTTACTTGATGGGACCTCCCATACTAAATCGTACCAGACTTCCCCAGCATAGTTAGAGGCCGAGCGACCTTCGTTTACAAAGCCGTTCCTTTCATAATACTCAATCAAGTAATCATGACAGGTCAGGCTGATCCCTTCCCGTCCTTCTTCTAAAGCAACCCTCTTCATGGTCTCAAGCAGGGCTTTCCCAACCCCTAAGCCTTGTGCAGACTGAGCTATCGAAAGACTTGTAATGGTAATAAAACCTCCTGCTAGATGCGACTCATCCCTTACATCCACTGTAAAAGAACGGTCATCCACATATCTCTTTTGAGTAACTGGTCCTTCTAGATAGCCTAGGAGCTGGCCATCCTTTTCAGCCACTAAAAAGCTATTATGAAACGATTCGATATGTTTGGCAAGCACTGTCTCATCTATTGCTTCTTCTGGACTAAAATTTTCCAGTTCTATGGCAAGAATGGCTTCTAAATCATCAATAGTTGCACGACGAATGTTCATTTTTCTTCCTTTCTATAGGGACAGGCACCAACTTAGTTGATAGCCCTCAACTCCTTCTTCGTTATCCCCTATCTCTAGTTGGAAATCATTCATTTCAAAATACGGAATCAGTTCTTCCTGGCAGAGCACATGAATTCCTAACAAGGATTCTTGAGCTACAAGAGACTTGAGTGAGGCCAGTAACAAGGTACCAAAACCTTGTTTTCTAAAGTTTGGAAGAATTTCCAACCACAATAATTTTAAAGAGGGATTTTCGAGCTGATCCTCTGTTTGAATCAGGCAACTCCCAATCACTTGCTCTTCAAATTCCAAGACCAGGGTCCTGAATCCGTTCAGTTCTTGTCGTTTAGCACTTTGAAAAGAAAAATTTTGGGACGTGATCTGTTCGATCTCATCCCAATCAATTTCTTTAGCAAACCGAATCCTAAGGTTTGGTTGCATGGTATCTCCTTATTGAACGTTATTGGTCAAGTTCCCAAGTAAACGTTCAAATGAATATTCATAGGTCTGGATATCTCCTGCTCCCATGAAGACATAGACAGCATTGTCATGATCCAAGAGTGGAGAAACGTTTTCAGCTGTAATCACACCTGATTTCTTGATGATTTTCGCTTCTAGATCTTCCACTTTTACATCCCCATGATCCACTTCACGGGCTGATCCATAAATCTGTGCCAAGTAAACTGCATCGGCCTGGTTCAAGGCATCCGCAAATTCATCCAAGAGAGCAATCGTCCGAGTAAAGGTATGAGGTTGGAAGACCGCTACGATTTCCTTACTTGGATACTTTTGACGTGCCGCATCCAAAGTAGCAATGATTTCAGTTGGATGGTGGGCAAAGTCATCAATGATGACGGTATCGTTGACAATCTTTTCTGTAAAGCGACGTTTGACCCCGCCAAATGTTTTTAAGTGTTCCCGAACTAAATCAAGATCGAATCCAGCGATATAAAGCAAACCAACGACCGCTGTAGCATTCATGATATTGTGACGTCCGAAGGATGGGATTTGGAACTGTCCCAAATCTTCTCCACGGAAGTGAACAGTAAAGGTTGATCCAGTAGTAGAACGCAAGAGATCACTGGCTACAAAATCATTGCCCTCTTCTTCAAAGCCATAGTAATAGATTGGGGCATTAGCTGTAATCCGACGAAGCTCAGGATCTTCCCCATAGATGAACAAGGCTTTGGAGATTTGTTTGGCATAATCATTGAAGGCATTAAAGACATCTTCTAGGCCAGTAAAGTAGTCAGGATGGTCAAAATCAATATTGGTGATAATCGAATACTCTGGGTGGTAAGGCATAAAGTGACGTTCGTACTCGTCTGATTCAAAGACAAAGTACTTAGCACCTTTGGAACCACGGCCAGTTCCATCACCAATCAAATAGCTGGTATCTGTGATATTAGACAAGACATGGGACAAAATCCCTGTAGTAGAAGTTTTCCCGTGAGCTCCTGCTACTCCCATGCTGACAAAATCACGCATAAATTCACCCAAGAATTCATGGTAGCGTTGATAGGTGTAGCCTTGAGCATCTGCATAAGCAATCTCTACATTATTTTCAGGTTTAAACGCATTCCCTGCGATCAAGATTTGATCACCGGTAAGATTTTCTTCACTGAATGGTAAAATGGTAATCCCTGCCTGCTCTAAACCTCTTTGTGTAAAGTAGTATTTCTCCACATCAGATCCTTGTACAGTGTGTCCCATCTGATGGAGCATCAGAGCCAAGGCGCTCATACCTGCTCCTTTTATTCCGATAAAATGAAATGTTTTTGACATAGTTTCTCCTCCTGCTAGTCCAGATTGGTCACATCGAGTTCTTGTTTAATGGGTCTCGTTTGGATGTTTTGATGATCCTTGTTATAGATTTGACTCTTTTTCAAGAAATCATAATTATTCTTCTTTGGCTTTTCTTCTTGGTGAGACTCTTGAACCGGAAGTTCCTCTGCCTCCTCTAAAAGAATCAATTGCTCTTGTTTCAGTCGCTCGCCATATTTGATTAATTCACCTGGATTTTCTTTTTGAAAAGGAGCTGTTGGCTTCACTTTTGGTATGAAAGAAGGGGTGAATTTTTTCCGATTGGGTTTAGAGGCAATATCTGCTGTTAAATAAGGAGCCGTTCGCTTCTTTTTCAAATCAGCTCGCGCTGCTTCACGCGCCTCTTCTGCGTAGCGATTTGCCGGGCTCTTTTTATCAACAGGTTCCTTGAAATCCGGAGCCATTGGCTGCCTTCTTGACTTGGGCACTTCAAATGGTTTTTGAAGAGACTTTTGAAGGGATTTCTGATAGGGCTGCTCTGCAGTCTTTCCAGTAGCAATCGGCTCCCATTCTAAATAATTTTTATCTGTATACTCTCCAAGAATATTACTAATGAAGTCCCCGTCATCATATAAATTCATATGGGGCATTTGAGTTAGCATGATTTCATCATCTGCTACTTGTGGGAAATGCTTATCCGTCATCCTTCTTCTTCCTTTCGACACTTCATTAATTATAAACTATTCATTTTATTTTTCAAGTTATTCCACCGAAATACCCAAAATTTCCCGAATTTCTTCAATAGAAAGACTAGAGCGCGTTTCGGTACCATCTAATATGGTAGAAACTAAATGACGTTTGCTGGTCTGGAGCTCTTGTATTTTTTCTTCAATGGTCCCTCGAGTGATCATCCGGTAGACCTCAACATTCTTATCTTGTCCCATTCGATGGGCACGGCCAATGGCTTGATCTTCTACCGCAGGGTTCCACCATAGGTCAACTAGAATAACCGTGTCCGCACCTGTCAAATTCAAACCAACTCCACCTGCTTTCAAGGAAATGAGAAAGGCATCTCCTTGACCGGAATTAAAGGCATTGGTCATGTCTTGGCGTTCATTAGCTGGCGTAGATCCCGTGATTTTAAAAGAAGTCATCTTCAGAGCATCCAACTCTTTTTCAATGATATCCAACATACCCCTAAATTGTGAGAAGATCAAGACACGTTGGTTGCCGTCTTTGATCTGCTCTAGCAGTTCTCGAAGGCTATCCAACTTCCCGCTTTCCCCAGTATAATCCTCTAAAAAGAGGGATGGCGTATCACAAATTTGACGAAGACGCATCAGGCCAGATAAGATTTCCATCTTACTGCGATTGAGTTCCTCTTCAGAAGAGCTTAGAATGCGGTCTTGCATTTGCTTCAACTGAGCCAAATAGATTGTTTTTTGATCGTCAGCCAATTCATTCTTATAGGTCATCTCTATCAGATCCGGAAGTTCCTGCAAGACTTCACTTTTTTTCCGTCTCATGATAAAAGGCTTGACGTAGTGAGAAATGGTCTCTGGACTCAATTGTTTAAATTCTTTTTTACCGGGAAATAAACCAGGAAGAACAATTTGGAAAATCGACCAGAGTTCCTCCACATGGTTTTCTATTGGTGTTCCCGACAAAGCAAAAGTATGAGGAACATCGAATTTCCGTAAGTATTGAGCAATTTTGGTTTGGGAATTTTTCATGACCTGCGCTTCATCCAAGATTAAGTATTGGTACTGATTTTTTTCGTATTGCTCTACGTCCTGACGGAAGGAAGCATAACTGGTAATCGCTACCTGAGGATTGCTTGCAATAATCTCGTCGCGACTTGCTTTAAGGCCATAAATGACCTCTACTTTCATTTGTGGGGCGAACTTTTCGAACTCCTCTTTCCAATTATAGATTAAACTAGATGGAGCTAAGATCAAAATCTTAGAATCTGCTGTCACAACACTCGAGAGAAAGGCAATAGTCTGGAGTGTCTTTCCAAGTCCCATATCATCTGCCAAAATTCCCCCAAAGCCGTAGTGATTGAGCATGGATAGCCAGCGGACTCCTACTTCCTGATAATCTCGTAGTTTAGCTGTTACTTGCAGCTTACCTAATGGAAATTGCTCTGGATGAATCAAATCATGAGCCAAATGACGAAACTCTTCAGAAAATCGGACATTGTCAGCTGTCTCAAATAACTGGGAGAGCTGGAAAGCTGCAATGCGATTGGTCTGCAACTGACCTGTTTTTGTCTTCTTTGCGCGAAGATTCAATAAGGTCTGACTGATACGCTTGGTTTCTTCATCAAAGATAAGGACCTTCCCTGTTTGACTGATGTAATAGTCATTCTTCTCGATTAAGGCACTCATGACTTGGTCAACTTCAGAAGGATCAATGGAGTCAAATTCAAAACCGATTTCAAGCAGTCGTCCACTGGTTTGAATGTCAATCTTGGGCTTCTCCACCTGATACAAATCCAACAATTTCTCCGAAGCGTCCACCTCTCCTAGTTGTTCAAATAATGGAAGGGTCTGCTGAAAGAAAGGATAGATTTGTTTAGGAAGAAGAGGAGACCGTTTGGTTTGAAAGTGATTGGTAAAACCAGCTGCCAAAATGGTTTCAAAAACCAAACGTTCCTTATCAAAATTACTGGAATAAGGCAGATTCTTAAGTTCTTGGTCAGAGCAAACGATACAATCTTCGTAGACAAATGCTACTTCTAACAACACTTCTCCCTGTTCAGATAAATCGAAGGTGAAGTGAGGTTGAAAATCATGGATATAGAAGTTACTTGGTGCTTTCACCTCACCAATTTTCCTGAATTGCTCTAAGCTATAGGTCAATTTGGTCTGATCCGACAAATCAAACTGAAC
The DNA here is from genome assembly GCF_003603405.1 of Streptococcus sp. AM43-2AT. NCBI lineage: Bacteria > Bacillati > Bacillota > Bacilli > Lactobacillales > Streptococcaceae > Streptococcus > Streptococcus sp. AM43-2AT. The sequence continues at coordinate 72,626 of NZ_QTND01000002.1, forward strand.
ATGTCTCTTCTGATCACTGGATAGGGGTAAACTCTGAACCGCCTCAATCAAAATCTTTTGAAGGGGCGAGATTTGGTAGAAATGGCCATTTGCCAAAAGAAAGCGACCTTCCACCATTTTATAGGAAGACACTTGGACCTGTAGTTCGATAAACTCCTTCATTTCCACGACTTGGAAAGAAAACAAGCCTGAATCTTCCTGGAGTTCTTGAAAGAAAACTTCCTGATAGGTATCCATCCCGACTTCAAGGGTAAAGGACGGTAAATCCATCAATAATTGCACAGCCTCTTCAAAGAAGCTCATTGGAAAGTAAAGGTGACGACCTCCATTTGGAAAGAATAGAGCATCATGTACCGTGTCCCCCGATAATAACCCTTCTAAGAATCGTATCAAGGCGCGACTTTCAGGGTCAAAGGCCGCATAGGAAATCGGCTCATAATAACTTTTCCCAATCGCAAAATGGGACTGTTTTCTGATAGCTTGCAAAAAAGCCACAACATCCCGCACTACATACGTTCTCTCATCCGGTCTGCGATAGATACGAAGGGTCCACAAAAACTGACCAGAATAGTCGTCCACATGACCGGTTGCTGAGAGACCAAAACGGATCTCTTTACTTTCAATTTTTGGTAGGACCTGATCTAAAAACAAACTTCCAAAGGATACTTTTTCCTTTGTTTCTTGGCTTTCTGTTGCATCTTGCTCCAAACCAAGCAAGAGTTCCTTCCCTTTTTCATCATTTTTTAAAAAGGCTTCACCCGCAGCTAAATGCACACAGAATTTTTTCTTCTGGAAAAAATCACAACTACAAAAAATTGCTTGATCATCCAGGCTATATCGGAGGGAGTCATTGTCAATTCTGAAATAGAGGTACTGATTTTTCATTTCCTGTAGGGTTACTTTGCCGTTTTCATAGAGAAGGATTCCTTCTGAACGGATTTTCCCAGGAATTAATTTTGCCATATTTACCACCTTATGTTTATCTCCTTATTATATCATATCCCCTCTAAAATAGAAAAAGAAGACAAAGAATTGCAAAGAATTCAATACCTCATTTTACAATCATCTAAGTCCACTTTTCTTTTTTCATTCAAAAAGAGGCTGGGACAAAAGTCCTAGCCTCTCAATTGTCTTTGGATTGTCGAGCAAGACGCAGTGGTTGAGTGGGCTCTACTACGCTGATTTCATCAGTTTTTACAGCCCTACTCAACTGTGCGGAGGTGGGACGACGAAATCGAATTCTTACGAATTACCGATTTCTGTCCCACTCTCTTTATTTTATTCTCTTAAAACCTTCTTTTTTGAGGTTCTTGATATGGTCTGAATAGTCGGCCAGTTCTCCAATCGTTTTTTTCTCATCGTTGGCTTTATTGAAGGCTTCAACATCTAAGTCTTGGTAGACGATTTTGGTATGAATCATCAGTCCATCCTCTTTCGTCCGACTCACATCTGTTGTATAGCCCGAGATTCCTCTTTTAGGGTCAACAATTTCTTTTTTAATATATTCGAGTTGAGAGTCATCTTCAATATGTACATTAAAATTATCAGCCCAAAACTCTTCAGAGATCATTTGATTGGATCTATGTCGAATAGTCACTCGAACAAGACTGTCTTTAAATTTTTTCTCATAGGTTTCTTCTCTTTCAAGGCTACAAGCTGTCAGTCCCAGAAATACAAAAAATGTGATAACAAGCAGGAGTCCTTGTTTCAAAATTTTCATAAAGCCCTACTTCCGTTTCCGAGCGATCAAATGAATCGGGGTTCCTTCAAAGACAAAGGCTTTCCGAATTTGATTTTCCAAGAAACGAAGATAAGAGAAATGCATGAGTTCTTCTTCATTGACAAAGACCACAAAAGTTGGTGGCTTGGTAGCAACCTGAGTCGCATAGAAGATTTTCAGGCGTTTTCCTTTATCTGTCGGTGTCGGATTAATGGCAATAGCATCCATAATGACATCGTTCAAGACAGCTGAAGGAATGCGAGTATTTTGGCTCTCACTAATTTGCTTGATCATGTCTGGTAGCTTGTGCAAGCGTTGTTTGGTCAAAGCAGAGACAAAGATAATGGGAGCATAAGAAAGATATTGGAATTGATCGCGAATATCATCTTCCCATTGCTTCATGGTGTGGTTATCCTTTTCAAGGGTATCCCACTTATTGACCACGATAATCATCCCTTTTCCTGCTTCATGGGCAAATCCAGCAATCCGCTTATCGTACTCTCGAATACCTTCTTCCGCATTCAAGACCATCAAGACTACATCCGAACGATCGATAGCCCGCATAGCTCGCATCACAGAATACTTCTCTGTATTTTCATAGACCTTACCAGATTTCCGCATTCCTGCAGTATCAATCATGGTATATTCTTGGCCTTCAGCATCCGTGAAATGGGTGTCAATAGCATCTCGCGTAGTCCCAGCCACAGGACTAGCAATGACGCGGTCTTCTCCAAGGATGGCATTGATCAAGCTTGATTTTCCAACATTTGGACGACCAATCAAACTAAACTTAATGACGTCTGGATTTTCTGCTTCGCGATCCGTTGGAAGATTTTCAACGATGGCATCCAAGACATCCCCTGTACCAATCCCGTGTACAGATGACACTGGCAAGGGTTCTCCCAGGCCTAGAGCGTAGAAATCATAGATGTCATTTCGCATCTCTGGATTATCCACTTTATTGACTGCTAAAATGACTGGTTTGTGAGTCTTGTAGAGCATCCGAGCGACATATTCATCCGCATCGGTAATCCCTTCTTTTCCAGATACTACAAAGACAATGACGTCGGCTTCATCCATGGCAATCTCAGCTTGGTGCTTGATTTGCTCCATGAAAGGTGCGTCCACGTCATCAATCCCGCCAGTATCGATAATACTAAATTGGTGGTTGAGCCACTCCGCCGTTGCATAAATACGGTCCCGAGTAACTCCTTCGACATCCTCGACAATGGAAATCCGCTCACCGGCAATCCGGTTAAAGAGCGTTGACTTCCCGACATTTGGACGTCCTACAATGGCAACAGTAGGTAAAGCCATGGTATCCTCTTTTCTCTTATTTTTCTAGTTGGTGTTTCTTTAATAACTCTGCCGTAGCAACTGGTTCCTCCTGTCCAAATTGGGCAGCCAAGCGTTGACTCCAAGTATCTGTTGCCCGTGCTCCAGCATAGGCAGTCTGTACTTGGTCAAAGGCTTCAATCACCTCAGGAGTCTGCACTTGATAGCTTTCCTCAAATACAACAGCTTCCAAAGGAAGGCGGGGCTTCACAGGATGGTTCTGATTTGGCACTCCTAAAGCCATCCCAAAGACAGGATAGGTATAGTCTGGTAAATTAAATAATTTAGCCACTTCAGAAGCTTGATAACGCACCAAGCCGATAATGACCCCTCCATAGCCTAAACTCTCTGCAGCCAACAAAGTATTTTGACCTGCCAAGGCCGCATCTACAGAAGTAATCAACAAATTATCCGGTCCTTCTGGATGGAATTGATCCGTATGCATCCGAACCCCTTTTTCAGCTCGATTGAGATCTCCTACAAACAATAGGAAGACAGAGGATTGACGGATGGCCTCCTGAGGGACAAATTGATACAGTGCCTCTTTCTTTTCTTGGCTTCTCACTAAGATGATGGAATAGGACTGAAAATTTTTCCAAGAGGAAGCCATTTGCCCAGCTGTTAGGATCGCTCGAAGATCTTCCTCCTTGATATCCTCCTCTTTAAAGCGACGGACAGAGGAGTGAGATTTCATCAAATCAATAACAGTATTCATCGGCGATTTTCTCCTTCTAGGCGCACTTCTTTAGCCAGGAACTTAATTCGCTCCATGACACGTTTGGCTTGCCAAGTCTCATCTCCATTCCGAGACGTAGCAAAATGACGTTCCAAGTCTTCAAAATTGAAATTGGAGGTAAAGAAGGTTGGAAGAATCTCCTGCATCCGGTGTTGCAAAATCACTTGCAAGACTTCATCCCGCACCCAAGGCGACATTTGCTCTGCCCCAATGTCATCAAGAATCAAGATTTCAGCCTTCTTGACTTGATCCAGCATCTCTTTAACTTGGCCTGTATTAATGGCATTTTTGACATCGATGACAAAGCTTGGAAAATGCAGAATCGTTGAAGAAGCCTGCCGTTTTTCAGATAAGTCGTGGGCAAGGGCTGCCATCATATAACTTTTCCCAACTCCAAAATCTCCATATAGAAAAATCCCTTTACGAGCTTGAGGATAAGATGCGACAAAATTCGCTAATTCTTCAAAGGCCCCAAAGCGCCCACGATCATCCAAGTCGACTTTGGCTAAGGAAGCTTCCTTCAAGGTGCTTGGTAAGTTGATCAGCTGCAAGCGTCTATTGATAGCGGCTTGTTTTTGTGCCTCGATTAATTCAGGTGTCTCCTCATAGGAAACATCCGCATAACCTTCATTCATTACTAAAACAGGCTTATACCCTCTTGCAATATAATCTGCATCCCCAAGGACAAAGCGATTGCGCTCACTGATGTATTGGTTAAATTTGGAAATGCTACGACGGATTTCTACATCCGATAAACCTTCCTTTTGAATAAAGGTTGCAATCTCAGGTTCGGCGAGAATTTGAGCTACCAATTCTTCATAATTGAACTGCTGTGATCGATTCATCTGGGACATGGTTTTCCCTACGCTCTCCATTTACTCCCCTCCTTGATTTAATTTCTCGAGCAAGGCTCGTTTTTGTTGTTCCAGATTAGCCTGTTCTTCTTGGCTAGTCTGATTGGTATAGTTAGGCTGACTCCACTTCGGAACATTGGTCTTTCCTGTCGCTGACCCACTCTTAGCTACTTTCTCTTTTGCTTTTTGTAAATGGGAGTCTTGGCGCTGGCGGATCTTCAGAACTGCCTCCTCAGCCGTCTTTATCCCCTCATAAGCAAAGTCATTTCCAACTTTTAAGGCATACTTTTCATTGAGATTGGCGGAAGCAACCTTGTTAAAGGTCAACAACAAGATCACATTAATAACTTCATCTAACAGGCCTAAACGGGCCAAGTCAGAAATTACTTGGCGTTCTGATTGGGTCACAACAGCCTTACGCGCTTTTTTAATTCCTGCTAAAAATTGACGACTAGTCTTATTTTTAGCTTCCCGGATAATAGCTCTTTCCTGCGGAGTGAACTCATCCTTACCTTTTTCTTGTGGCTCTTGGGTCAGTTTTTGTCTCATCCGTTTGGTCGAAATGACCAAATTAACCGCTGTCTCTTTGGCCAACAGATAGGTCTCGTACCAAGTCCAATTCTTCTCTTCGGTGATGGCATAAAGAACTAAGAGGTCCTCTTGTTCGTTCTCAAAACGAAGGCCATCCCGCACCATTAATTGTTTAAAGTGCTCTAAACTGAAGGAAGATACTTTCCTCTGAGGGGTCGAAACACCATCAATCCCAAAAACAGAGGCAAAGTTCACCTTCCGTTTCTCTCCCTCTGGTTTTTCAGGAAGCAAGTCACGAACTGCTGCTTCTCCTATTTTTTTCTCCAGCAACTTCTGATAAGCGACATTCGCGAAAAATTGATCTGCTTCTAGCGGAGCCAAAAATCGGAACTGAAGTCCTTCATCTGTCTCAAAAACCTCTAGTAAATTCATGGCAATCAAACGGTCTAGACTTTCGAGAAAATGAGCGAACCCTAGATCCAAATGATTTAAAACAACAGCAATCAGCCGTTTTTCTTTCCCCTGATCATAGAGACTCAGCAGAAAAGTATATAATTGACTTGCTTGAACACCTAATATTGGTCCATACAGATGCGTGAAAGAGGCTCCTGTAGGCGCTAAATAATTATTCTTCAAGAAAGAAAATGAAGTATTGGGCTTCATCTATTTTTCCTTTTTCTTCTTCGTTCCTTTGGTAATCTGCTTTAAGAGACTTTCCAATTCACCAACATCCTTGAAACTACGATAGACACTCGCAAATCGAACATAGGTAATTTCGTCCAATTCTGCTAACTCGTCCATGACAAGTGATCCGATATAGTCACTCTGGATCTCATTTTCACTCTGACTACGAATCTTTTGTTCGATTCGCCCCACAATTTCCTCAATTTCGTCACTCGACACGGGACGTTTCTGAGCAGATCGAATAATCCCATTAAATATTTTATCTCTAGAAAACTGTTCCCGGGTGCCATCTTTTTTCACCACAACAAGAGTCCGCTCTTCTACTCGTTCATAAGTGGTGAAGCGATGATGACATTCATCACATTCTCTTCTTCTACGAATCGTTTTCCCATCTTCTGCCTGGCGACTATCTACAACACTAGACTTATTTCCGCCACATTTTGGACACCGCATGGACACCCTCCTTATCGTTTCTTAATACTTTATTCTATCATATTTAGGGCTAAAGTGAAAGCAAGGGAAATAAAGAAAATCCCTAGCCTCCTGGAGGGATAGGGATTTGAATATTATGGTAAATACAAGTCAGCTGACAAACCATAATGGTCGCTAACGAGAGGCTGACTAGAACCATCAAACACAACTTCTAGCCGTTCGATAACCCATTCTTTTGAGGTGAAAATATAATCAATCCGCAAGGGTACTTGATTATCATCCCATCCATCAATTCCAGGACCTACAGTGTAAGTCCCCTTGGTCTGGCGAGCTTCAATAAAGCTATCTTGAAGAGCTAGCGGGCTCGCTAAAATGGCTTCATAACCTTCTTGCCCAGCTGGATTATTAAAGTCCCCAGCTAAAATCAAAGGCTTTTGCAATTGGCTAAAGCGTTCTTCTAAACGCGCCCACTCTTGCTGGAAGCCTTTGTCCCACCAAGAGAGGTGAACACTGGCAACAGCAATGTCTTTCCCATCAACTTGGGTTTCTGCAATGGCAATCCGTCGTGTATGATAATCTGTTGGATCATTCACATCTGAAACCAAGAGTTCGCTTGCCTGGATTGGGGTACGCGATAGAATCGCCACGCCTTCATGATAACGGTCATAGCCGATATGGTTATAAGCCCATGTCCAGTGGTAGCTCAATCCTTCTTCTTCTAATTTTTCAACTAAACAACGAACATAGTGATCCTGATGGATCGGCTCCGCAGAAGGAGTTGGATGGTACAAGTCATTAACAGGAACAACTGGACTTTCGATGGTCTGATTTATTTCTTGGAAACAAATCACATCGTATTGCTTTGCAAGAATGTCTTTTAATAAGTCCTCAAATTTTTGTTGGGGATTTTCTTCCATCCAACTATGAGTGTTTAAAGTTAAAAATTTCATGATCCTACTCTCCTAATAGAGAATTCCCTGTATCCAATAGATACAAGGAATAACTCTCATAGATTATAATTCAACCTTAGCAACCACAGCATCTGCTGGAAGTTGACCAGTTTGTGTAAGAGTGACAGATTGAATAGCTGCACCATTTGTGAAGACTACAACTGTTGTAGTTGCACGTCCAGCTTCACGAATAGCATCCAAATCTGCTTCTACCAATAGGTCTCCCGCCGCCACTGTTTGGCCTTCTTCTACCTTCACTGTGAAAGGTTTACCTTCCAGACTTACAGTATCAAGACCGATGTGAACGAGGACTTCAAGACCAGATTCTGTTACCAAACCAAGCGCATGTTTGGTAGGGAAGACGCTTGTCACCTTACCAGCTACTGGTGAAACAATCTGACCATTTGCTGGTTCAACTGCAAATCCGTCACCCATCATTTTTTGTGAGAAGACTGGATCTTGAACTTTTTCTAATTCAATGACTTGTCCTTCAGCAACTGAGTGAACTTCTTCCGTCACCCCTTTAAAGGCAACTTCTGCTTGTTGAGCCGCTGTCTTTTGACTTGGAAGAGTTTCAGGAATCACTTCACCTGAGTCTAACAAATCTTGGATATCTGATTTCAAGACGTCCGCTTTTGGACCGTAAATCGCTTGGACACCTTGTCCTTTCATGACAAGTCCCATTGCTCCTTCAGCCTTCCATTGTTCTTCTGTTCCGACTTTTGTTTCGTCTTTAACAGTCACACGAAGACGAGTCATACATGCATCTACATCGACGATATTGGCACGACCACCAAGAAGGTTGATCACGTTAACTGCTTGAGAAGCAGCGGCCACTTTACCTGAACCTGAAGTTTCAGATGCATCTACATCTCCTTCAGCTTGTTCGTAGTTTCCATTACGTCCAGGAGTTGCGTAGTTAAATTTCTGGATCATGAAGTTTGCAATGAAGTACATGATCACAGCAAAGAGAATCGTTACCCAAATGAAGTTAAAGATGTCCATACCAAGGCCAGCTTTAATGGTCATTGGTGTACGAGTCAAGAACTCAATTGATCCAAATGAATGGACACGGAGATTGACGATATCTGCCATCGCGAAGGCTGCACCTTGTACCACTGCATAAACGAGGTAAAGAGGCATTGCTACGAACATAAACATGTACTCGATTGGTTCTGTAACCCCTGTGAGGAAGGTTGCAAGAGCAGTCGCAATCATCATCCCTTTGTATTTGTGTTTCTTATCAGGGTCTACATTACGGTAAATGGCAAGGGCAACCCCCATCAAGATACCGAATGAACCGATCATTTGTCCCACTTTGAAACGAGCAGGTGTGACAGTATCCAACAAGTGTTGGTAAGTAGCAGGGTCAGAAACTTTTGTATTTCCTAAGTCTGTAATCCAAGCCAACCAAAGTGGATCTTGACCAAATACTTGAGTGCCTTTTGCTGCACCAGTTAACACTTCATAAGTACCACCCAATTGTGTGTAGTTGATTGGGATAGTCAACATGTGGTGAAGACCAAATGGAAGCAAGAGACGTTCCAAGGTACCGAAAGCAAATGGTGCTAAGATTGGAGCAGTCTCTTTTGAGTTAGCAATCCAAATACCAAAGTTGTTAATTCCTGTTTGGACTACTGGCCATAAGAATGACAAGATAAGAGCCACAATTGCAGAACGAAGGATAACGACAAATGGAACAAAGCGTTTCCCGTTAAAGAATGATAGGGCATCTGGTAACTTGCGGTAGTTGTAGTATTTGTTAAAGGCTGTTGCCCCTACAAAACCGGCAATAATCCCAACGAAAACTCCCATATTCAAGGCAGGTGATTCTAACACACTCGTGAAGTAATCAGCAACCTTGATAGATCCACCAAGAAGTGTTTTCACCTTCGCTTCTGGATCTTTCAGCATATCTCCTGTTACACCGAACATCACACCAGTGATCCGGTTAATCAGGATAAAGGATAGACCTGCTGCAAAGGCCCCACCCGCACGTTCTTTCGCCCAGCTACCACCGATAGCGAGAGCAAAGAGGATGTGGAGGTTTCCGATAACCCCCCAACCGATCTGTTCAAGAACACCACCGGTAGTTACCAAGAAACCAAGTTCTGGATTAATCATTGCAATGGTTTTACCAAGACTGATCATCAGACCTGCCGCCGGCATAACTGCAATGACCACCATCAACGCTTTACCGAATTTTTGCCAAAATTCAAAGCTTAATAGACTTTTGAATGATTGTTTATTCATCATTCGACCTCCTTATAAAATTGAAATGCCCGCAATACGAGAAAACGTTTGCATATTTCACTTACTATTATACCACTTTTTTTTCTTTTGTAAAGCCCTTACATGTAAATTTTTAATTCACAAACATTATATACAAAGGCCTTGGGAATACTGTAATCCAGGCAAACGTTTGCTTCTTTCACAAGATTTTAAAAAAATTTTTTTAAAAATTTTTCTTTCTTCTTTTTTGACAAACAAAAAAATCCCTTTGAGATTTCTCATCAAAGGGATTGTTGTTATTCTTGCATTTGGTAGCCGACACCTCGGACAGTTTTGATATAGCTCTTTTGTCCTGGAAGATCTATTTTCCCACGAAGATAGCGAATATAGACATCAACGATATTGGTTTCTGCTGTACTCTCATATTTCCACACCCGCTCTAAGAGTTGCTCCCGACTAAGGACATGTTTGCTTCCCATCAAAGTTGCTAATAAATCATATTCACGACGTGTCAGATCAATTACTTCTTCTCCCCGATACACCATATGATTCTCGACATCAATTCGCAAATTCCGATAGGAAGTGGGAACTTTCATCTGATTACAATGTTGGTCAATAAAATCACGGCCTCTAAAAATAGCGACGATTTTCTCAACCAAATCACTGATCACGAATGGTTTGATGACATAAGATACCGCAAATCGTTGGATACTCTCCATATGCTCTGAAATTTTCTCACGACTATCTAAGACAATCAAGACTGCTGCAGGACGAATCTTGCTCAGACGCTGGGCAAACTCTTCCCCACTCATATCTTCTAGTTCGTAATTGAGAAGAATTAAATCATATTCTGTAGCCTGCAGGAGTTTCAAGGCCATTTCCCCTTGTTCTACCAAATCAACTACATAGCCTGCTTTCTGAAGTTCTAAATCAATAAAGCGCGCTAAATTCTTTTCATTTTCTACTAGTAATATCCGCTTTGTCATAACCTACAATTATTTTTCGTCGTACCAAGAATAGTGGAAGGTACCTTCTTTATCCTTACGTTGGTATGTGTGAGCACCGAAGTAGTCACGTTGTGCTTGGATCAAGTTGGCTGGAAGATCTGCTGAACGGTAGCTATCAAAGTAAGTGATGGCTGCTGAGAAGGTTGGGACTGGCACACCAGCTTGAACCGCAAGAGCTACGATATCACGAACAGATTGTTGATACTTAGCAGTGACATCCAAGAAGTACTCATCCAAAAGAAGGTTAGCAAGGTCTGCATCACGGTTGTATGCATCCGTGATCTTTTGCAAGAAACGAGAACGGATGATACAGCCATCACGCCAGATAGAAGCGATGTCTGCAAATGGCAAGTTCCAGTTGTTTTCTTTAGATGCAACACGCAATTGTGCAAAACCTTGTGCGTATGAAATGATTTTTGAGAAGTAAAGGGCTTGACGGATCTTTTCGATCAACTCAGCCTTATCACCTTCAAATTTAAAAGCAGCTGGTTTTGGAAGCACCTTGCTAGCGTGTACACGTTCTTCTTTGTATGTAGAAATGTAACGTGCAAATACTGACTCCGTAATGAGTGACAATGGCACACCAAGGTCAAGCGCTGATTGGCTAGTCCATTTACCAGTTCCCTTGTTTCCTGCAGCATCCAAAATATAGTCTACGATTGGTCCATCTTGACCTTCATCATCTTTACGTCCAAGGATGTCAGCCGTGATTTCGATCAAGTAGCTGTCCAATTCGCCCTTGTTCCACTCAGTGAAGATTTCAGCCATATCTTGAGCTGAAAGTCCAAGCAAGTGTTGCATCAAATCATAGCTTTCTGCGATCAATTGCATGTCCCCATACTCGATACCGTTGTGGACCATTTTCACGTAGTGACCAGCTCCATCAGGACCGATGTAAGTCACACATGGTTTGCCATCTTCTGGTGCTTTGGCAGAGATTTCTTCAAGAACGTCTGCTACCAATTCATACGCTTCTTTTTGTCCACCAGGCATGATAGAAGGACCTTCAAGGGCACCTTTTTCACCACCAGAGACACCGGTACCGATAAAGTTGATACCAGAGTTGGCCAATTCTTCATTACGACGGATGGTATCTTTGTAGAAAGTATTTCCTCCATCGATCAAGATATCGCCTTTATCCAAGTGTGGAAGAAGAGCTTGGATGGTCGCATCTGTACCAGGTCCAGCTTGAACCATGAGCATGATACGACGTGGTTTTTCGATTGAGTTTACAAAGCTTTCGATATCATAGCTTGGCACAAAGTTCTTTTCAGGATGGCAAGCAACAACATCTTCTGTTTTTTCTTTACTACGGTTATAGATAGCAACTGTGTATCCACGAGATTCAATATTAAGGGCAAGGTTACGACCCATTACGGCCATACCAACAACACCAAAGTTTGCTTTAGTCATGTGACACTCCTCTTTATAGTTTGCCTATATTCTACCATTTTTTGACATCAAATGAAAGTAGAAAATAGCTTCCCACTTCTCCAAGAGAGAGAAGATCATACAAGTCATTTGATCTTAAAAACAAAAGTGCCCGAGAAACAGTTCTCAGACACTTACTTATGAATGGCATTAATCTTCTTTTGAAGCTAATTCATCCGCTTCAATGACCGGTTGTTCTCCTTCTTTGAGTTTGTTGACCGTCATATTGACCCCAAGAGCTCCTGCTAGTAATTGACGGATATCAAATCCAGCTCCTTGAGAGACTTGATCGATACTTTGCATGATATCACCCACCATCTTAGAGGCGTTTCCTTCACCATACATGGTGATCTTATCCACCTTGGTCAATGGCTCAGCGACAGCACGCGCAATTTCAGGCAACTTATCAACGACCATTTCAGTAATGGCTGCTTCTTGCATTTTCTTCATCGCTTCTGCCTTTTGGTCCAAACCTTTGGCTTCGGCTTCTAGTTTCAAGCGAATGGCTTCAGCTTCTGCACGACCTTTGGCTTCGATGGCTTCTGCCTCTTGCAATTGGGCAAATTTCTCTGCTTCGGCTTGAGCTTTCCGAGCTTCCGCTTCTTTTTGTGTTTCGAAAAGTTCAGCTTCCGCCTTGCGTTGGCGTTCGATCAATTCTGCTTCAGCTGCTTGTTGACGAGCATACTTTTCAGCTTCGGCTTGCTTACGGATGTTGGCATCCAATTCTTGCTCACGAACCTTAACTTCGCGTTCCTTAACTTCCGCTTCTTTCTCTTGTTTCATGATGTTGGCTTCAGCTGCCACGCGCTCTTGTTCACGACGTTGCACTTCTGCCTCAATCCCTTTCGCAGCATCTGCCTTGGCTTGAGCAATATCTGCTTCTTGCTTGAGGGCTGCTTGTTTGAGTTTCAACTCATTTTGTTTTTGCGCGATTTCAAGGTCGGCTGCGACGCGTTTGTCGTTGGCTAGCTTATCTTGTTCCGCTTCTACTTCTTTGCGCTCGCGTTCTGCTTTGGCTTTAGCAATCAAGGCATCCTTCTTGATGGTTTCAACATTTTCGATACCAAGGTTATCAATGACTCCCCCTTCATCAGAGAAAGATTGAACCGTAAAGGCGATGACTTCCAGACCCATTTTAGCCAAGTCTGGCGCTACGTTGTCTTGCACCTTTGAGGCAAACTCTTGACGGTCATTGACCATCTTACGTAGTTCCATCTGACCGATCACTTCCCGCAGGTTTCCTTCCAAGACATCTTGAACAGAGTTGGAAATATCTGTCGTATTCCAGTTCAAGAAGTTTTCTGCAGCCCGGGCAATCATTTCATCGGTTGTACCAATTTTTAATTTAACAGCCGCATCGGCACGGACGTTAATGAAGTCCAATGTTGGGACTGCTTCTGACGTCCGAACATCTGTCGAGAATTGCTCAATATCAAGATAAGAGCGTTGTTCGACAAAGGGAATCATAAAGCCAGCTTTCCCACGCAAGTGACGTTGCTTCCGAAGACCGGTAATGACCACGACTTCGTTGGGTTTAGCGTTCACATAACCTTTAACAAGCAAAATCAAAATAATAACTGCGACTATTAGGCCGGTAATCAACCAACCTGGAATAAATAAAGTATCCATACTTTTTCTCCTTTTTAGGGGTCTCCCCTCTGTTGTTTATTAATCCTAGTATATCAAAAGAAGGCCTTTCCTCAAAGAAAAGACCTGTATTTATGTCTAAATTTATCAAATGCAATCTCTAGCTTATTCTTCGTCAAACAAGCCATTTAGACCGGCGAAAGGACTGTTTTCTTCTTTCTTAATCGCTTGAGCGGCTTGGTATTCTTCTTCGGATAGGATTTTCCAATCATTGCCTTCGATAAAACCTTGTCCAGCCTCTTCTTCTGGAGTGAGAACCTTGAGAGGAATATTGAGCAGAATATTATCCGCTACACTCTCACTCAGGTCAATCTTCCCACCTTCGATTGGAAGGATCAAGTCTTCCTCTAGGGCCTCGATATCTGCGTCAGACTGTACATCCTCCGCAAACACCTCTGTTACAGGATAGCTCTCTTGAAGCTCAACAGGCTCCATGCTTCGGCTAGATGCCAAAACGATGGTATAGCTCAACTGGTAATCCAAGACATAGAGGCCTGTATCATAGGCTACTCGTCCTGTCGCAGTCACATTCTTTAAATCAAGAATTTCTGGATTACGCTTTTGCAATTCTTTGAGCAAATCCAACTCTTGATCAAAGGCTAGTCCTTCAGGATTTTTACGGATTTCTTGTGTAAATAGGTTCATTCTTTTGTCCTCAAATCTTCTAGATACTACTAGTATATCATGAAGCTGCCCCTCAACCAAGAAGTCTCCTCAAAAATTTGTTATAATCATGAAAAAAGATACAGTAACTAGGCCAATTGGTGTTGTACACAAGGTCCCACCATCTCTTGGACAAAAGAGGGTCACTGGCTAGGGCATTGTTAGATAGAGGAGAATTCATGAAAGAAATCGGAGCTGTTTTTCGGCAAATACGTGAAAGTCGCCACATCTCTCTAGAGGAGGCTACGGGTGGCGAATTTTCGCGCTCCATGCTATCTCGATTTGAAAGAGGAGAAAATGACCTGACGACGCAACGGTTTTTTCAGGCTTTGCAACAGATCAAAACCAGCCTCAGTGAGTTTTCTCATCTAGCAGGAATCGATCAGCACTCCTTTATCCCCAAATTGTTGAAAGAGCACTATGAAAACATGAGCTTGGAACACGATCAAGCCTTGTACCAAAGCTACCAGCAAGCCTATCAGAAATATCAGAAAAAAGAAGACTTCTTAGCCAGCATTATTCTCAAGGCCAAAATACTTGGCTTATATCCTGAGGTAGAGTTGGCTGCTAGCCAAGAGGAACTAGATTTCCTCTATGACTACCTCTTCTCTGTCATGGTCTGGGGAAATTTTGAGTTAAGCCTATTTTCACTGACCTCTCCTCTTTTCTCTAGTCAGCTCTATCGACAATACACAGAGGAGTTGGTCCAACGGGAGGATTTCAAGCTTCTCCTAGATTCCTCTCGTCCTGCCATCAATTCTATTTTCCTTAATGGCTTCTTTCTCGCCATTAGTTCAAATGAATTTGAAGATGCATCTTTTTTTGACCACCTAATTAACGACCACTTTTACTCTGAGAACGAAGCCTACCTTCGGACGGTTTATCTCTACGCCAAAGGAGAATTTCTCTATCGAAAGGGAGAAAAAGAAATCGGTCTTGAAAAGATGGAACAGGCCATCCAGGTTCTCTCTATTCTGGATTGTAAGGACAGTGCCAACTACTACAAACAGGGCCTGCGAGAACTGATCAATAAATCCTAAAAACTCACAGATCTACTCTGTGAGTTTTTTGTTGAAAATATGCAACATGTGATTTTTCTTGCTTTTAGGGGGTACAATAGGATCATCAAGAAAAGAAAGAGGTCCCAGTATGATAAGCAAACCAAAGAATCGTCTCCTTCATTATTTCCTTAAAAATACTAGTTTTTATTTTAAAGAGGAAAAATTAGAACTGACAGAAGAAGAGAAACTGTCTCTTATCAAGCAGGTCTTGCACCATTCAAGAGAAGTTATTTTATCTGCTAAACAGAAGGAGGAAAGCTTATGAAACTCTTATTTCGCAATCCCATCTTTGCCTTACTCAGTCTTTCACGTTTTTTGAATACCATTGGTGCTGCAATATACAACCTTGTCTTTGTGGTCTTTGCGGCTAGCATGCCCCATCCAAGTTTCGCAGTTGGGATCGCCAATCTCATTGTTTTTATCCCAAGTCTTTTCACCATTTTCATTGGAATAAAGGCCGATTACACCGCTAAAAAAGCTGACTGGCTAATCCGAATGGGCTTTCTGCAAGCTGTTCTTTTCGTCATCATTGCACTGATGACCAAGATTCCAGGTTACCTGGCCTTTTCGATCGTTTGCTTCTTGAATATTGTGTCAGATTGTTTCAGTGATTATCGCGGGGGCTTGCAACTTCCCATTATGCAGAAGAACATCCCTAGCGAGGATTTAATGGAAGCTTATTCCTTTAATCAACTGCTTAGTATGGTCTGCTCGATTTCTGGACAAGCTCTAGGAGTTTGGCTTCTAGCCATCAGCCATCAAAATTTTGCACTAGTCGCTTCGATCAATGCTCTGACATTTCTCCTTTCTTCCACTTGTCTTTTCATCCGACGAAGTCAACTGACCCACGAACCTATTCAAGTGGAATCTAGTAAGAACGTTTCTTTCCTTCAAGAATGTCGAGACATGTATCGCAATGTCACCACTATCTTTGCAGACGAAGAGGTTCACAATTTTGGAAAACTTCTCCTATCCTTAATTTTTATCAATGCCTTAGGGGGATCCATCTCTGGGATCTACAATTTGCAACTGCTTCACTCTCCCTTCTTTCATTTGAGCTTCAGCCAATCTCTCTTGATTTTAGAAGCTGTAACGATCTTAAGTATGGTCTGGGCTAGCCTGACACCCCATGACTATTTTTCCAAGCAATCGCTCCATCATATCCTACTGTGGATTGCAAGTGGCCTGAGCATCCTTGGCCTCACAAATATTTTGGTGCGCTGGGATATCCTTTCCCTTTTACTCATCACTTTCCTCGGTTATCTTGTTGCAAAAATAAATCCAAAAGTTTCCAGTCTTTTAATGAGCAAACTGCCAGCTGAAAAATTAGCTTCTACCTCTAGCTTTTTGGGACTGATGGTAAGCTTTGCCATGCCACTTGGAACAGCCCTTTTCTCTAGCTTAGCTATCTGGAACCTCTCTCTTGCTTGGGGAATATTTGCCTTCCTTGGTTTCGGTACTGTCCTCTTATCAAGTAAATAAAAAATCCACCATCCGGTGGATTCAAATTGAAGACAAAGTCATCCTTAAAACTTTCCTTAGGTGAGTACGGACGTCAGCGAACTTCATCGAAGTTCCATGACTTAGTTTTGGACCTAAGGTTCCAAAACTCCCGAGTGCTTGAAACGTAGTATTTCAAGCACTTTTTCTCACGGCGGAAAGTTTCAATAGATGACTGAATCATTCTAACGAATAAATTTCTTTCATTTTTATAGAATTTATTAGATTTGTAAAGAAAAACAGTTTTCTCACACTCTCAATCTTACTAATTGTAGATTTGCTTTACATTCTTCTTAGTCTTTCCACCCGCTCTGCAATCGGTGGGTGGGTATAAAAGAGCTTTTGAAAACCTGATTCTTTTTTTGGATCGTTGATAAAGAGAGCACTACTTGCACTATCGACTTCTCGTTGCATAGGCACACTATTATCCAGTTTCAAAAGAGCATTGATCATTCCTTGAGGATTCCGTGTCAATTCGACACTTGAGGCATCCGCTAGGAACTCCCGTTGACGGGAAATGGCTAACTGGACCAAGGTCGCCGCTAATGGCGCTAAGACGATGGCAATCAAGGAAAGGATCAGAATAATAATTTCTAAACCACTGCCCCCTTCTCGATCATCATCCCGTCTACGACCACCGCCCCACCACATCATCCGTCCTCCAATACTAGAGAGCATGGTGATGGCACTAGCAAGGGCAACTGCAATCGTAGAGATGCGGATATCGTAATTGCGAATATGGCTGACTTCGTGTCCGATGACTCCCTCCAATTCCTCACGGTTCATCACAGCTAGAAGACCTGTCGTTGCTGCAACAGCAGCATTTTGAGGATTAGACCCCGTCGCAAATGCATTCATGGATGGATCATCTACAATATAGACCCGAGGCATAGGGATTTGAGCTACCATGGCCATATCTTGGACAATATGGTAGAGTTGAGGGGCTTGCTCTTCCGTCACCTCACGCGCCCCGTTCATCCGCATCACTACCTCTGTCGATTGAAAAATCATACTAATCGCATAGATTCCACCAATAATCAAAGCTAGGATGACACCACCAAGAGAGGAGCCTAACCAGAGGTAGCCAACGGCTGCTCCGATGAGGGCCAAGAGTATGAAAAAAGCAATAAGGAGAATCCAGGTTCTCCTTTTATTGCTTGCAATTTGGTCAAACAGCATATTAGTCTCCTAATCCGCTAAAATCCACCTTTGGTACAGCTTTTTCTTCTTCAGGCACTTGAAGGAATTCGGCTTGTTTGAAGCCAAACATTCCAGCAATCACGTTTGTTGGGAAAGTTTCCAACTTGACATTGTAGTTGCTTGTGACACTGTTGTACAATTGACGAGCATAAGAAATTTTGTTTTCTGTGTTAGTCAATTCTTCTTGCAATTGCATGAAGTTGGTGTTAGCTTTCAAGTCTGGGTAGTTTTCAGCCACCGCAAAGATACCTGCCACTTGACGTGAAAGAGCATCACTGGCTGCCATTGCTTCTGCAGGTGAAGATGCTTGCGCTACTTGTTGGCGAAGTTGAGTTACTTTTGCTAGTGTATCTCCTTCGTACTTAGCATACCCTTTAACGGTTTCGATCAAATTTGGAATCAAGTCATTCCGACGTTTCAATTGCACGTCAATTTGACTCCAAGCTTCACGAGTTTGCATCCGACTTTTCACTAAACCGTTGTATACTCCAACGACCAAAAATGCGAGGACCACTAAGATCCCAAGAATAATCCAAATCATTTTATTGAATTCCTTTCATTTCTTTCTACCAGTATATCAAATTTCCCTTATTTTGTGGTAAAATTATCTTATGAAACCAGAAGAATTTTATGCCCATTTAGCCGACCTCGGCTTCCCATTAACTGATCGACAAAAAGAACAATACGAACGCTATTTCGAGCTCCTCGTAGAATGGAATGAGAAAATTAATCTCACCGCTATCACCGATAAAGACGAAGTCTATCTCAAGCATTTTTATGATTCTATCGCGCCTATTTTGCAGGGCTTAATTGAAAATCAACCTATCCGTCTTTTGGATATCGGAGCTGGTGCTGGCTTTCCCAGCCTTCCTATGAAGATTCTTTTCCCTGAACTGGATGTGACCATCATTGATTCTCTCAATAAGCGGATTAACTTTCTCCACCTGCTGGCTGAAGAGTTAGGCTTGAGCGGGGTTCATTTCTATCATGGACGGGCTGAGGATTTCGCACAAGACAAGGCCTTCCGTGCTCAATTTGACCTTGTGACCGCTCGTGCGGTTGCCCGCATGCAGGTCCTTTCTGAACTGACCATTCCCTATCTGAAAGTTGGAGGACGACTCCTCGCACTTAAAGCTAGCAATGCTCCAGAAGAGTTGGAAGAAGCAAAAAATGCCCTCAACATCCTTTTTAGCAAGGTCGAAAACAATCTACAGTATGAATTGCCAAATGGAGATCCTCGTTACATCACTGTTGTGGAGAAGAAAAAAGAAACTCCTAATAAATATCCAAGAAAAGCTGGCATGCCCAATAAGCGGCCATTATAAAATCAACTCAAAAGAAGAGGCTGGGACAAAAGTCCTAGCCTCTCAATTGTCTTTGGATTGTCGAGCAAGACGCAGTGGTTGAGTGGGCTCTACTACGCTGATTTCATCTGCTGTTACAGCCCTACTCAACTGTGCGGAGGTGGGACGACGAAATCGAATTCTAACGAATTACCGATTTCTGTCCCACTCTCTTCTTTTTGACTGGACCAATTGGTTCAACTCTTGCTCTAGGGCATGGTAGTGATGGCGCCCTAAATGAACTCCCCTAGTCGCCACAACCTTGCTTGCTAAACGGTTAGCAAAGATTAAGGCATCCTCTACATCTACCCCTTGCAAGGATGCTGCTAAAAAGGCTCCCAGATGACTGTCTCCTGCTCCTACAGTATCAAGAACTTCTGTCGGAAATCCGGCAGCCTCATACCAGCTGCCATCGTAAGCAATCGCTCCTTGCTCTCCCAAGGTCACAACGACTAACTGCCCCGTTCTCTGATAAAGTGTCTTAGCCGCTTCAGCAATCTCTTCACATGCTGAAAAAGCCTTGGCTTCTAGCTCATTGAGGTGGAGGATGGGTTGGAGATCATAAATTGCTTCCAGTCGGTCCTTGGGAATCAAGAGACCGCGAGGCCCTGGCGCAAAGATAACTTGGCCTTCGAGTTTTGACACAGCTTGAATGAGTTCCATCCCGGTCGGCTCTTCTACTTCAAGGCCACAGAGATAAATAGAATCATAGCTTTCCTGCTCCAGAGACTGCAGCCATTCCTTCTGAAAACCATATTCCACTCCATGATCTGATAAAAAGGTTCGTTCTCCATCCGACTCAATGAAACAATAGCAACAACCATTCGCTCCTGTTACTAAAATAGGGGTTTGGATGCCCAACTTTTCTAGTTCTGCCTTAACAAAATTCCCGTAGACACCCGTCCCAACTGGCGAGATGAAGTCTACCTTTTGACCTAAAGCATGAAGTACAGAGACGACATTAAAGGCACACCCTCCAAGAGACCAAGTCTGCTCATGGATATGGGCGTCCCCTTCCCGACTTGGTAGACGATCCAGATAGACCATAATATCACAAACAGTGGATCCAATCACTAAGGCTTTTGACATGGATATTCTCCTCCTATTTTCTATCCTCAACATGGAAAAATAACCAGCACTAGATAGAGCTGGTTAGTAAAACTAGTCACCCCGATAGACCGGTTGAGGGCCAAAGGTTTGGGAAACTGGCATGATTTCAATCCGATTGACATTGACATGCTTGGGTTGTTGAATGAGCCAAGACACCGTATTGGCTATATCTTCAGGTTGAATAGCATGAGCGTCTCGATAGAGAGCTTCTACCCGTTTTTCATCCCCTTTAAAGCGAACCGATGAGAACTCGGTCCCTTCACAGAGACCTGGTTCAATATTGGTCACCCGAATTTGTTTTCCAGCCAGGTCGGCACGTAGGTTTAAAGAGAACTGTTTAACGAAGGCCTTGGAAGCACCATAAACATTGGCCCCTGGGTAGGGAACCGTCCCAGCAGTCGACCCCATATTGATGACATACCCATCATTTCTTTCCACCATCTGGGGGAGGATTTGCCGGGTCAAATAGGTCAGACCGATGATATTGGTTTGGATCATGGTCAACCAATCTGCAATCTCTGCTTTCTGAGCTGGAGCGAGGCCTAGGGCCAAGCCAGCATTATTAACCAAGACATCAATCTGCTCCCAAGCTTTTGGTAAACTGGCAAGTGCCTGATCCACCTGAGTGAGATCTGTTACATCCATTTGAAGAGGATAAAAGGCTTCTCCCAACTCTTCGTGAAGGGCCTGTAATTTTTCAATGCGTCTAGCCGCACCAATCACTCGATGACCATCGGCAACTAAGCGTTGACAAATAGCTTGACCAAAGCCAGCTGAAGCTCCTGTTACTAAAATTGTTTCTGCCATTTTCTTACCTCCAAGGATTATAGAATCGACCTTGGTTCACCCAAATCAAGACCAAACTCAAGACTACCATCAGAGCGGACCCTAGGATAATCAGACGATCACGAGTCGTCATCTCCTGATAGGTGTACCAGGTCCGTTTTTTATTTTTCCCAAAGCGACGCAGTTCCATGGCTGTAGAAATCGTTTCAATCCGCTCCAGAGAACTAAAAATCAAGGGAGAAATCATCTGAAGATTTCCCTTCACCCGCTGGACAAAGTTGGCCTTTTTGGACAATTCCAATCCTCTTGCTTCTTGGGAGAGCTTGATAATCTGGTATTCCTCCTGCACATCTGGAATATAGCGCAGGGTCAGGCTTACTGAATAAGCAATCTTGTAGGACACCCCAATCTGATTAAGACTTGAAGCAAATTGACTAGGATGGGTGGTCATTAGGAAAATAAGAGCCAGCGGAATGGTACACACATACTTCAAAGCTAGGTTGAAAAGATAAAACAACTCTTGTGCTGTGATGCTATATGCTCCTAAACCATCTAGAAGAACTGTTTTTGCTCCATAGATTTCTACCCCATATTGAGGGGCAAAAAGATAGACCATCAAGACATTGAGAAGAGCAAAGACCAGGGCAAAACTAAGAATAAAAGAGATGTCTTTCAAACGAATGCCTGAGGTCGCAAATAAGGCGAGGGCACCTAGACCAATGACCAATAACAGGCGGGTATCGTAACTCAACATGGCAGCTAATGATACCAACAATAAAAATAGGAGTTTGCTGGCACCTGAGAGGTGATGCAGAAAGCTGGTTCCAGCATGGTAGCCGACTAAGCGATTATTCATGACCTACCCCCTTCTGATTCATATAAAACTGGGTCAAGGCAAGAGGATCGACACCAAGTCGATTTGCCAAGGCGAAAATAGACGTTTCTTTCAAATTAGCCCGTCTTAAAATTTCTGGTTGGGTCAAGAGCTCTGCCGGCGTCAAATCTGCCAAAATTTGCCCATCCGTCACCACGATCGCTCGATCGGAATAATCCAGCATCAGTTGCATATCATGGGTAATCATGATAATGGTATGTCCCTTTTGATGGAGTTCATCAAGGAAATCCATAATTTCTGTATAGTTTCGTTGATCCTGACCAGCCGTTGGCTCATCCAAAACCAAAACCTCAGGCCCCAGTACTAAAATCGAAGCAATGGTTACCCGCTTTTTCTGACCATAAGACAAGGCAGAAATCGGCCACTTACGAAACTCATAGAGACCACAGGTTTTCAAGGCTTGATGGACACGACTTTCAATCTGGTCCTCTGGGACATTTCTCAAGTGAAGACCGAGGGCCACCTCATCAAAAACCATGGTCGATGAAATCATCTGATTGGGATTTTGCAGGACATAACCTACTCGCTCTGCCCGCTCCTTGACACTATCACCCTTGATATCCTCACCCTTTGAGAAATAAGTTCCTTCCGTCTGGATAAAGCCGCAAATCGCCTTAGCAAGGGTAGATTTTCCAGCCCCATTTTTTCCGACAATCGCCAACCGTTGGCCTTTTGGAATAGTCAAGGAAAGATCTTTTAGAATAGGCTGGCCTTCTCGATAGGCAAAGTTCAAATGACCAAGCTCTAAAATTACTTCAACCTCTGCACTTTTTTCAAAATTTGGAGTTGGAATTTCCACTGATAAATCTTCAAGTGGTATTTTTTCAACGTTGTCCAAATTCGGTAGCTTGCTGATATCCTGGCCTAACTGGCGAAGGGTTGTTAAATAGAGGGGTTCTCGAATCCCATTTTCAGCAAGTAGTCTGGTTCTCAACAACTCATCTGGTCGCCCATTAAAGAGGACTTGCCCTTGATTAATCAAGATGACCCGATCGATAGGACGGTAGAGCACATCCTCCAAACGGTGCTCAATGATAATGGTTGTCGTCCCCTGCTCTTCATGAATCTGATCGATCAGATCAATGATATCCTGACCCGACTTGGGATCTAAATTAGCCAGTGGCTCATCAAAGAGCAGGATCGGACTTTCGTCGATCAGGACGCCTGCCAAGCTGACCCGCTGTTTTTGTCCACCGGATAAATCTTGAGGCCGATGGTCCAAGAGTTTGCTCAAGTCTAAGCGCTCCGCCCAGGTATGAACCCGAGATTTCATGCTTTCCAGCTCGACCATATCGTTTTCAAGAGCAAAAGCTAAGTCCTCTGCAACACTAAGACCGATAAACTGACCATCCGTATCCTGTAAGACCGTACTGACCAAGTGAGACTTCTCATAAATACTGAGATCAAAGGCTTCTTTCCCCCGCATAAGGAATTGCCCACTACTAGTTCCTTTATAGATATTGGGAATAATCCCATTTAAGCACTGGCCTATCGTTGACTTGCCAGAGCCAGATGGTCCCACTATCAGGACCTTTTCTCCCTCATAAATGGTCAGGTTTATCCCTTTTAAGGTTGGCTCAGACTGGGCCTTATACTGGAAGGAAAAATCCTTCAATTCAATGATTGCTTCTTTCATTTAATTCGCCTTTTCCCATAAGAGCGCAAATTGTATTGCCAATTCTGCGATTCGGTCCTTACTATCTAAGTCCGCATGACTAGATAAGGTTCGGATATCCCATTTTTCTTCCGAGAGGTGATCCGCCGCATAGAAGAAATGGCAGAGAGCAAAGTCTCGAAAAGTTGCTAAGGCCGCCACTGCAGAACACTCCATATCGACACAAATGGCTCCTGCTGCCTTCCGACGCTTCATCTTGTCGATGGTTTCCCGATAGGGTGCATCTGTCGTCCACACTTTTCCTAACTGATAGGAAACCTTGTGATGATCCAGAAAGGTTTTGAAGAGAGGGAGGACTCCCTTGTTCACTTCCACTTCATCACTAGCCGGAAGATAGTGGTAACTAGTCCCCTCGTCTCGAAGGGCAGCTGTCGGAATGATGATGGAGGTCGCCTCAATATCTTGGTCCAAAACCCCACAAGTTCCAAAGAGAACGAGTTTTTCCATCCCAAATTGAATCAGATCCTCTATAATTCCCACACAGGAAGCAGCCCCAACTGGCGCATTGAAGACCGCAATCTGTTGGTCTCCAATCCTAATCCCATAGACAATGACTTCAAAGTTAGCCATGGAGGTTCTTGTGATCACCTCATGATTGTAATTCTCAAGCAAGCGCGCAAAGGTCACTCTTGAAAAGCAAGAGATGGCTACTTTAGGAAATCCCTCAATTGGACCGTGCAGGTCTTGTGGATTGATAATCGCCTGTCGATTGGCATCAAATTCTTCTAACAGCATCTCTTGCTCCTCTTTCATTTATTCTACTTCTAGTCCTCTATTATACCACAAAACCGGCTTCTTTCCTTCTAACAAAGGAGCAAGAAGCCCCACTTGTTCGCCTTTTGTGGTAGGAAACAATACAATTTTCTTCAAAAAGAAAATGAAGAGGGATCACTCAATCACTACGTCAATTGTTGACCTCTTCCCTGATGCAAATAGGTCACTACTACTAACTACTAACTCCTACCTCGCTCTCTCATTTCTAGGCTCGGGAAAGGGAGAGGGACAGAAAGCAATAATCAATTAAAATAATGCTTTCGTCGTCCCTCCCCCGCAAAGTTGAGTAGGTCCATCCAAGCGAAATTAGAGCGTGGCATGGGCCACTCAACCACTGCGTCTATCAGCCACCTCTTGCCTGATACAATCATGTCACTCTTACTAACCCTCCCTCGCTCTCTCATTTCTAGGCTCGGGAAAAATTCGTTTACAAAACGAATTTTTTCTGCTATACTTCTTAGAAGCAAAGGTTTTTAATGTCATCCCGTGAGGTGACAAAGACACAGAATATGAACAATCTGAGGGCCCTTGCTATGCAAAAAAATCATGGGCTCTTTTTTGGTGCCCAAAAGTGAGGTTATTATGAAAGAAGAATCAACTGTTGATTTGCTCCTGGATGTCGATCAAAATCCGGCACCCCTAAAAGGAATCTTATTAAGTTTCCAACACGTTTTTGCCATGTTTGGGGCAACCATCCTGGTACCACTCATCCTAGGCATGCCCGTATCTGTTGCCCTCTTTGCATCAGGCGTTGGGACACTGATCTATATGACTTGTACCGGATTTAAAGTCCCTGTCTACCTCGGCTCTTCCTTCGCCTTCATCACAGCCATGGCTCTGGCGATGAAGGAAATGGGCGGAAAAGTCGATGCGGCCCAAACTGGGGTTATCCTGACTGGTCTGATCTACGTGCTTGTCGCAGCAGGTGTTAAAGTTGCTGGCACTCGCTGGATTGACAAATTGCTTCCAGCCGTTGTTATTGGACCTATGATCATCGTTATTGGTTTAGGTCTTGCAGGATCAGCTGTTAAGAACGCTGGTTTTGTTGAAGGAGGAGACTGGAAAAACGCCCTTGTCGCTGTCGTGACCTTCCTGATTGCTGCCTTCATCAACACCAAAGGAAAAGGTTTCTTCAAAATTATTCCTTTCCTCTTTGCCATTATCGGTGGCTATGTCTTCGCAGTCTGCTTGGGCTTGGTTGACTTCAAACCAGTCCTCAAAGCTAACTGGTTTGAGATTCCTGGCTTCTATCTTCCTTTCAATACAGGTGGTGCCTTCAAACAATACAACTTGTATTTTGGTCCTGAAACCATCGCCATCTTGCCAATCGCTATCGTAACGATTTCAGAACATATCGGTGACCATACAGTACTTAGCCAAATCTGTGGCCGTCAATTCTTGAAACAACCGGGACTTCACCGTACCCTTCTTGGTGACGGAATTGCAACTTCTGTATCGGCCTTTCTTGGTGGTCCAGCTAATACCACTTATGGAGAAAATACAGGAGTGATTGGGATGACTCGTATTGCTTCTGTTTCCGTTATCCGAAATGCTGCTTTGATCGCTATTTCTTTGAGCTTCTTTGGTAAATTTACTGCTCTCATCTCTACCATTCCAAACTCTGTTCTTGGTGGGATGTCCATCCTTCTCTACGGAGTAATCGCAAGCAACGGTTTGAAAGTCTTAATTAAAGAACGCGTTGACTTCAGCTTGATGCGCAACCTAATTATTGCAAGTGCCATGTTGGTTCTTGGACTTGGTGGAGCAACACTGAAACTCGGTCCTGTGACCCTGGCAGGAACAGCTCTCTCAGCTATGACAGGAATCATCCTTAACTTGATCTTGCCACACGAATCAAACTAATAAAAAAAGTTCTCAGAATTGAGAACTTTTTTTATTCGAGTTGGGCCAATTGCAACAAGCGTTCCTTGGACAATTTTTTGATTTCAATTTGATTGGCATCCAATAATTCAAATTCACTTGAGTCCAAAGCATCCAGTAGAGCTTCTAAATTCACAGCTGCCACCGGCTTATAACTCTCTGGCATATCGGGATTCCCAGTGATTTCCACTAAGTTCACTTTCCAGTCGATGACTTCATCCATATTGACCTTCTCTACAAACTCTGCAGGCACAAAAGGCACACGTGGCAAAACCGTATCCGTATCTTCTGTTAGACTGTAACTGCCAATGATGCCTCCCGTTTCGTTCTGACGGTAGAAACGGACTTGACTAAAGAAAGCAGAGCTGTATTGTACCTTTTTAACCACTTGACTGAACTCCTCTAAAGGTTGAGGAGAGTCTAAGATTTGACGTAGGAGCTCACGATCCAAGATAACAGGATGAGCAAAGCCCTGAAGCTGGTATTGATGAAGGTCTGGATCTTTTTCTAAATTCTGTAAATTCTTCAACAAATAGGTTTCATAGTCAAAAGAGAAAATAGAATCTGCATCATAGCTGGTCCCCAAATTATCGTGAATCTCATTTCCCAACTGGCGAGCTAGGGCACTGAGCCATTCTAAGATGAGTCGCCAATCTTCAAGGGTTGCAAAATCTGCAAGGATGAACTGATAAGCATGCTCTTGATCCAGATAGCGAAGGATGATTGGCAAACAGCTCTTTCCATAGCGGATACACATCATAGCTGGAAAATCTTTGAGAGAGCGACTAAGCATGGCTTCCTCAAAACTGTAGGTAAGCACTCCCTCCACCAAATTTAATACATCTTTAGCCGGCATCACTTTTTGATAGCCAAACATACTCTTTTTATTTCGAATTGAAAACACAACTGACATTTGTTTTCTCCTTTATGTAATCGCTTACCAAATTATAGCACAAATTTTCATGATTTTCCATATAAAAAACAGCCAAAGGGCTGTTTTTACCTTATGCAGGTTCTCCATCAAGCGTCTCACCGATAACTGCCAAACGCTCGCTAACTTCTGCTTGTGACATCTTGTGTTCTTCAACATAACGATTGCGTGGGTGAACACGGCACTCGTGTGAGCAACCACGGAGGTACTTGTCTTCGTTCTCTTCTGAAGTCAAGATACGACGGTTACAGAAGGGATTTCCACAGTTGACATAGCGTTCGCAAGGTGTACCATCGAACCAGTCTTTTCCGACAACGCTTGGATCGACATGGTTGATATCAACCGCAATGCGCTCGTCAAAGACATACATCTTCCCATCCCACAGTTCTCCTTGAACTTCTGGATCTTTTCCGTAAGTTGCGATACCACCGTGCAATTGGCCGACATCTTTGTAGCCTTCACGGACCATCCAGCCTGAGAATTTCTCACAGCGGACACCACCCGTACAGTATACTACAACCCGTTTGTCCATGAATTTTTCTTTGTTATCACGAACCCATTGTGGCAACTCGCGGAAGTTGCGAATATCTGGACGGATAGCCCCACGGAAGTGTCCAAGGTCGTACTCGTAGTCGTTACGAGTATCAAGGACAACGGTATCTTCGTCTAAAAGAGCTTCTTTAAACTCTTTTGGAGACAAGTAAGCACCTGTTGTTTCAAGTGGATTAATATCTTCATCGAAGTTTTCATCCTCTAACCCAAGGTGAACGATTTCCTTTTTGTAGCGAACAAACATCTTCTTGAAAGCTTGCTCTTCTTCCTCATCCATCTTGAACCAGAGGTCTTCCATGCCTGGAAGGCTGTGAACGTAGTCCATGTACTTTTGCGTCGTTTCGTAGTCACCAGAAACAGTTCCGTTGATCCCTTCGTCAGCGACTAGAATACGCCCTTTGAGGCCAATAGACTTACAGAAAGCCAAGTGGTCTGCCGCAAATTGTTCTGCGTTTTCGATGGGAACATATTTATAGTAAAGTAAGACACGAATAGGTTTTGCCATAAGATTCTCTTTTCTAAGATTAAATTATCAGAATTTTTCATTCAACTATACCAGTATACTCTCCCAAGAAAACGAATGCAATTTATTTGACCGAAAAAAGCTAAGTACCGAATACTAATCAACTTCTTTGCCTTTATATGCCACAATTGAAATCAATACTCCCATTGATACTCCAAAAAATACAAACCAGCTCAGCTTTACTGAATAGGATGCTAACACTGAAAAGATTACTGTACCTAAAGGAATTGAAGCCATTACTACGGTGGAAATAAGCGTTCGTACCTGAGCTAATTGATATTCTGGAATACTTTTTGCCCAAAATGCACTTAATTTCGGATTAAATTTTCCTGTTAAGAAGGCATCTCCTCCACTTAAAAGAATAATAAAAATAGACGGTAAATTTAATATTCCAATTAAACCTGTAACTACAAGAACTACCGTACTCATTTTTAAGATTGAAACTAAGGATTTTTGAGCAAAGTATCCCTCTGGATGAAGATTTCCTAGAATTCCAAATACTAGTCCAACGATCTGTAATACTAATATACTCTCTCCATAGGAAAACCTAAAAAGTGAATGATCTAAATAGTAAATCAATAAAATCGGAGATATTGCTGTACTCAATACATTCATTAGAACAATACAAACAAACATCCATCTAAAAGATACTTTTTCATTCTCATTAAATGTTTGAATAGCCAATTGGTAAGTTGCTTTTATTTTGTTAAGAAATGTAGTTTCGGAAGATTTCAAGGCTTGTCCGTGTCTTAAGTCATCTTTTATGGACCAAAAAATAAGAGAGGATATGATAAAACTGATCGCATTTAACATGGCTATTACTTTAAATTGTTGATGCGTCGCATTTAATATCCAAACTCCAGTAGTTTGTCCTCCAATTGCACAAATATAACCTATAATATTATTCAAGGAATAAGCCTCAAGCAATTGCTCTTCATGGACTTGATGACTAAAAATTGGAGTATAGAGACAACTTTGATAACAAGATAAACAATCCGATATGATATTTAAAAAACAAATCATCGAAAAAGCAAAAAGTGATACCTTTCCAGTTAGAAACGCTATTACGAAGAAGAAACAACCTTGAATCCATCCGATACGAATGATCCATTTGGATTTAAATTCTGTCTCATCTGCTTTTTGTGCAATCCAAAGTTGAAAACATATGGGCACCATAATAATCATATTTGCAACACTAATGTATAACTTAGAATGAAATGTCGTTGCTACATATATAATGAAAACAATATTATATAAGGAGGAACCGAATTGGTTAAAAAAATTTGCGATCATAGAATATCTAATAAATCGATTTTCTTTCACAAGATTCATTCTACCACCTCCAGATATCGTCTCCAAACGGGATAAAAGTCCTCGAGGTCAATTTTTTCACAATAAAGGTAAAATGAAGCATTGATAAATAAATGAATCGGCAATTTGCGTAATTTTTCAACAAATGCAGTCATATGCGATCTCCTTTCTAATACCTTTGTTATTAGACTATCAAAAAAAGATGCCTTCGCATCTTTTTTGAATATAAGCAATTTTATAACTTGTCTTTAAAAACTTCTTTAAAATAATTAACTTGTTCAAGATATCCTAATTGTTCAAATATTAAAATTCCTTGTTCAATTTCTTGTTTACCTCTACTATTACCTTCTTCTAATTGATGATACCCCCTAGCTATCTTCTCCATTATTCTCATAAATGCATCTCGTGTATCTGCAAAATGTTCTGAAAGTAAATGTTCAAATAGTGTACTTTCTAAAAAATTGTGTTCCTTAGTTGCATGAAAAAGTCCATTTACTAACATCGTATGAATCAAATTGTCATTTAGATTATTATGCCGAAAGAACGAAGATCGTTTTAGCATTTCTTGACAATAGGAAAGGTATAATTGACTGTCAAATAAATGAGCTGTTTCTGAAAATAGAAGTAATTCATAGCGTGCCCAAATTTCAGTAGAAAATAAGTAATTTGTTAAAAAATCAATATCTTCCTTTGGAACTTCATAATCCTCAATTGATGCTGATAATACAGCTTTAATCCATATTGTATTTAATCTGTAAAACTGTTTTTTTGAACTAGTTAAAAATTTCTGTTTCTGTTCGGCTAGTAGCACCTCTAGCGCTTGCTTTTGAAGGGGGGAACGATATTTTGTCAACTTCCAATGCAGCTCTTCAATCTCAGAGGGTTGAAATTCAGAAACCATAAATTCAAATTCTCCCATTTGCAAATAGATATTTTCTAGGCATTCTCTCAATTTTTCGGCAGACATCTCCGCTTGGCCATTCTCAAATCTAGATAGCATTGAAATTGAAAAAAGTCCCCCTGTAGCCTCAGCTAATGATAGCTTTCTTGATTTTCTCATTGTTTTAAAAACTAAGCCTAAATTTTTCATCCACAACCTCATTTTGCTTATATTCAATTTCTTATATTATAGCTCATTTTTTACAAATAAACAGATTTCAAAATCTATGAGAGAGAAGAATCTAGCTTATCCCAGTTTTAACAATATAAATGATCTTAGAGTTTCTCCGCTTACTCTTCCATCTCCAACTGGTCCAGATAGTCTTCATAGCGTTTCTTCTCTACTTTTGCAAGGAGCATCACAAGGAAATTCATCCCCCATACAATCGGAAGATTCAGGAGAAAGGTGATGGGAAGGACTAGCAAGAATTTTGAATGGAAGGGATTAGACTGATAGATGGTTTGATTTAATTGATAATTCTGAGTCCAGATGAATAAGGAAAGAATACAGGTCACTACTATAACACCTGTTAGATTTAGGTAGCTATAGCTGATAAACCGTACGCCCAATCGTTGACAACGAACAGCATAATAAATTCCTGAGACAATGAGTAAGCTCACTACCATGATTGGACTTAGACCGACCTGAGAAGTAAATATAGACCCCACACTAAAAACGGTTAAGGCAAGAAACAGAAATCCAGCTGTTTCAGCACCAGCCTTATTGGCGAGTCCTTCTTCTCGTTCATCTATGATTTGTTTGTTCATTAAGTGTAATCTCATCTATTCCTCCTCTAACTCTGCCTCGATCTTCTTCTGTTTTTTCCGATTAATGAAGGCGAGTGGTTTTTCTAACAAATAAGTCAGAAGGGCAAAGACTAAAATGGCAAGGACGATTTTGAGCAGATACTTAGGACTAAGCATAAAGCTCATCGTTTCCCGCTTTCCAATCACATCCGTTGCGATCACGAATAGGGCAAATAAGATACCTGAGCCAATGCGACTGAACCAGCTGTCTTTGTCTAACATATCTCGAACATCAATCCCAGAACTAATCCTTCTGACAAGGGCATAAGCTCCTATGGCAATCAAGAGAATGAGCTCTGGCATATAGGCTAGTAGGTCCAAGTCCAGGATACTAGCCTTCACAAAGGCGGATACTGCAATAAAGCAGGTCATTCCAAGAACAAGTTCCCCTGCAATTTTTCCATCAATCAGCATGGTCCGTTCATCTTTTACAATTGGTTCTTTCTTTTGTTTCATATGATTCCTCTTTCTATTGTTAAAAACTGTTACTCCCAGAACAGTTGATCCAGTGTCTTATCCAAGGCCTTACAAATTGCCAGGCAGAGGCTGAGGGTCGGATTGTATTTCCCTGCCTCGATCAAGCCAATGGTCTGGCGCGTCACTCCGATGGCATCTGCAAGATCCCCCTGGGTCATATCATGCTCGACCCGGGCCATTTTTAATTTGAGATTTTTCGCCACATGCTTTTCCTTTCTTGTTTTTATAGCTATATTATACACTATATTTTCTATTTTGCAATATATATCTTACATTTTGTAAAAAATATTTTCGATACACAAAAAAAGCCTGGATTCCCAGGCTTTTTTTCTTATTTTCTATTAATCTTTAGATAAACTTCCATCTTTTGTTTGGGTACGGGCATAGGCAATCAAGAGAAGAGAACCTGCAATAGCAACTGTCAAAGCATTAACAGAACCTGCTACAACTCCCTGAAGGAAGACCTTGTTAGCACTTTCTTTGTAGATCATCACATCTCCAATCGGTGCAATCAATCCCCAAATAAGCAAGTTGGCAATGACTTGAACAACGTTAAAGACGATCAATTCTTTCTTGGTCACTTCTCCTTTGAGGTTACCGATTTGTTTGCGGAACAAACCAACAAAGAGACCAAACAAGCCACTAGAAATAATCCAAGTCCACCAGAGGCCATAGGTCATGGCATCTTTAATAGCATGACCGATTAAGCCCATCAAGAAACCAACAATCGGACCAAAAATCACACTAAAGAGGGCTTGAAGAGCGTATTGCAACTGAATATTTGTATTTGGAGCAGGTGCCGGAATTGGAATCATTGCAATCACGACAAAGAGGGCTGCTCCAACCCCAATAGCTACAACATCCTTAATTGAAAAAGCTTGTTTTTGTTTCATTTTTTATCTCCTATTAATTTTCCATTTTTCTAATTTCAATATGCCAAGAAGCCCCAACTCCTACATTATAGGCCTTGGCAAAGGATCCCTGGTTGATGGCAAGACCAACACGGTAGAGGGAATTGATATAAAGGATTGGCTGTCCAATCCGCACATCGGCGAAGGACTTACCATAGGTCACTTGGTTTTGGTAAACCAGCATGTCATTGTTATAAATGGTTACTTCAAAGCGTTCCCCAAATGCGGGTTCCAAATGATTAAACTCTTCCCGAGTAATCGAGGTCCAAAGAGAACCAAAGCGCACATCCAAGATGTCAACGGCTCCTTTGACAAGATTGTCCTCTATAACAGTCTCCACCACAGGAATTTCTACAATATGTTCAACACTGAGCTCTGGCCCCACTTCCTCAAAGCTGATATGCCCACTGGCCAACTTAGCTCCTGTATAGGCATAGACATCACGCCCGTGGAAGGTATAAGAAAACTCTGTATTGGCCCGACGGTTTTTGACCTCTGAAATCTCACGGATAGCAACAATCCCTACATGTTTCTTGATGAAAGATAGGGTTCCATTATCCGGAGTGACAATGTATTGATTCTTCGCTGTTTTGGCTACAACGCTCTTTCGTTTAGAGCCGACACCTGGATCAACGACAGAGACAAAGGTTGTTCCTTCTGGCCAGTAATCCACCGTTTGAAAGAGGCGGTAACTTCCTTCAAAGATATTATAAGGGGTAATGTCATGGGTCAAGTGGTGTATCTTGAGGGTTGGTGATTCCTCTAAAGCAACCCCGATCATAGCAGAGACAGCCCCATCTACCAGACCAAAGTCTGACTGAAGGACTAGTAAATTATTGTGCATATTTCTTCTCCATCATGTTATTTTCTATCTAGCTTTTGATAGACCAATTGTCCAAGAAGATAACCTAGTAGAGCTCCAAGAAGAAGGGTCAATAAAAACCAGCTTACTGTCTCCATATTCGACGGTACCATAACACGTTCAATATAATCCATCGTTTTCCCACGTGCTTGTAAAGAAGCACGGTAACTAGCCGGTTGGATCCACATCATCAGAATGGGCCCTGTCGTCGTAAAGGAAAAGAGGAGGAAAGACAAGGCATTGCCTAACTTCGACTGGTAGTGTCCACGGGCTGCGACCAATTCGGCCAAAAGACCTCCAACAACAGCAGGAAGAAAGGCTCCAGCTCCATGACGGGTGAAAAGGAAAAAAGAACCAATCACAAGAGCGACTACTAGAATGGCTCCTGTTCGTTGAATTTTTTCAACATAGACTCGATAGATCCCTCCACCAACTAGGGCGGAGAAGGCTGGAGCATAAAACATGTTTCCTCGATTGTCAACCAGACTTCCCAGTAGGACGCCTAATCCAATGGCAAGAAAATACAAGCCTGCAAAGGCTGCAACCTGCTTAAACTGATGTTTCTGTATCATTTTTATTTACCTTACCCGTCCTCATCGGTGACTAATTTTTTTGGTTAAGAAATCACCAATAAATTGAATAAAGAAAATCAACAGCAGAATCAAGAAGGTTGCTAGCAAGGTAACGTCATTATTAAAGCGTTGGTAACCATATGAAATAGCCACGTTTCCGAGACCACCTGCTCCAATCGCACCCGCCATGGCTGTTTCACCAACCAAGGAAATGAGGGTCACGGTTGTGACACGAATCAAATCAGGAAGTCCTTCACGAAGGTAGACACCAACAATATCCCAAAAGGTTGCCCCACTAGCTTGAGCTGCTTCAATCACACCACGGTCAAGCTCAGATAAAACGACTTGAACTTGGCGGGCAAAGAAAGGAAAGACAGCTAAAGATAGGGGAACTAAGGCCGCCGTAGGACCAATCCCAGTTCCGACAATCATACGAGTAAAGGGATTGATCAAGGCTAGCAAGATGATAAAAGGAATGGCACGGAAGATGGACGTGATTTTATCCAAGATATGGAAAACCAATTTATTCTCGATAATCCCACCAGGTGCTGTCAAGACTAATAATAATCCTGCAATGAGTCCCAATAAACCACCAATCACAAAAGAGATAAAGGTCATGTAAAGGGTCAGATAAATCGCTGTTCCCCATCCAGCTTGGCCACTCCAGCCCATCCGGTAAACATTTGGTAGATAGGTTTGAATAAAGTCAATCATGCATTACTCCCTTCTTTTAAGACACGCACAGAAACACCTGCTGCTTGTAGATCCCGCTGTGCTGCAGTTAGATTCGCTGCTTCCCCAGTAAGGATAACAACCAACTCACCAACAGGGGTATGATCCAAAATTTCAATGTTTCCGTGTAGAATATTAGCAGACACTTGGTACTGTTTATAAATATCGTTGATAATCGCTGTGTCTGTCACCGAACCAGAATATTTCAAATGGGCCAAAACAGAATCCGCTGGCAATTGCTTAACAATTTGTTGCTGGTTGATTTTCACCATAGCTTCCTCGATTCCTGTTGCAGTTGTGATGAAGTCTTGTGTCAATTCGTTCTTAGGATTAGAGAAGATGTCTAAAACAGAGCCTTCTTCAATCAATTCACCATTTTGCATGACAGCCACTCGATTGGCAATGTCTTTAACGATCTGCATTTCATGGGTAATCAAGACCACTGTCAAGCCCAACTTCTGATTCAGCTCTTGCAGAAGAGCAAGGATTTGTTTGGTCGTTTTTGGATCTAGGGCGGATGTTGATTCGTCAGAAATCAAAATCTTTGGATCGTTGGCGAGCGCACGCGCAATCGCCACCCGTTGTTTTTGTCCACCTGACAATTGAGCAGGATAGTTGTCCGCCCGATCTGACAGACCAACTAGTTCCAACAACTTGGCTACTTTTTCAGCCTTTTGCTCTTTAGATAAGTCTGAATGTTTGAGGGCAAAAGCCACGTTTTCAGCAGCGGTCATTTGGGCCATTAGATTGAAATGTTGGAAAATCATACCAATGTCCCGACGTTTTTGGCGTAAAGCCGCAGCATTCAACGTCACCTGGTCTTGATAGATGACATCGCCATCTACAGTGATAGTACCTGCTGACGGTACTTGCAAGAGATTGATGACCCGTACAAGAGTTGATTTCCCTGCTCCAGAATAACCAACAATCCCGTAAATATCCCCTTCATTGATATGAATGGTCACATCCTTCACGGCTACAATTTCCCGTTTTTTCTGATGAAAGGTAACATCGATATGGTCCAATTTGATAATTTCTTTACTCATAACTTGTGATTAACTCCTTAATTAATTCAATATGGGTATAGTAGTCAGCAATTTTCACATTCTCATCCCCACCATGATCTCGACTATTGGCATTTCCGATTCCAAAGGCAGCCATAGGAACTTGCAAGGCCTCAAAGACCGTATGCATGGGACCAGTGCCTGCAGTTGTTGGAAGGACACAGACCCCTTCTGGATAAAAGCGTTTGGCCAGATCAATGACATTGAGAATGGAAGGCGCACTCATATCGCTCCGATAACTCATTTCCCCTAGTGTATAGACGAGATCAATCTTCTCAAAGCCATTTTTATCCAACTGAGCACGAATCAATTCTAAGACTTGTTTGGGTTCCAAGCCAGGCACCAACCGAACTTCCATCTTGGCTCGAGCTTCTGCAGGTAGAATGGTTTTGACTCCTTGACCCTGATAGCCTGTCCCCAAGCCTTCAATGTTCATGGCTGGTTCAAAATAAAATCGTTTCAAGAACTCACTGCGTTCCTCTTTCAAGATAGGCAATTGGAGATTGTAAATCTCAGTCACATCGTTTGCTGTCTTATTGGCATAACGGTCAATCAAGGCCAATTCCCGCTCGTTAGGCTCCTCAATCAAATCATAGAGGCCATCCACCAAGATGCGACCGTCTTTATCTCGAAGGCTGGACAAAGCATTGAGCAGATACCAGGATGCTGACTCCACCACCCCACCATAGCTGGAATGGATATCCACATCTGCACTTTTGACCACCATGTCAAAGGTAACAATCCCCTTGTTTCCACCTGAGATTTCCAGTTCCCCTTGTTGGTTACGGGTCCCTTGTTCCCAGACTAAGAGGTCTGCCCCACGCAAGTGTTTTTTGTGCTTAGCTAGATACTTGTCCAGATCTGTTGAGGCAGATTCTTCTGCTCCTTCGATGATAAAGGTAATGTTAACCGGAAGGTCACCATTCTCACGGATATATTTTCGAATAGCCGTCAAGCGTGCGGTAATATGCCCCTTGTCGTCATCTACCCCTCGACCATACATGGTCCCATAATGGACCGAAAGCGTGAAGGGATCACTTGTCCAAGGCTGGTCGCCATCTGCTGGAACTGTATCGTAATGGTTGTAGAAAATGATGGTCTTCGCATCCGGATTGGGTGAAACAAATTTAGCAATAACAAATGGCGCTGTATAACTGTCATCAACAGTTACCTTAGCCCCTGCAGCTGTGAAGATTTCTCCCAAGTAGGTTGCCACTTCTTTTAGACCAATCTGCTGGGCAAAGATGGAGCGCTTGGAGATGAGAGTTCTTAGGACTTCAAAATAATGCTGAGCGACCTCATCGTTTTCAAATTTGCGTATTTGTTCTGTCTCTCTTGGATTCGACATCATTTCCTCCTACTATACACGATAAGAGGTAGAGAAAATCTTCTCCACCTCTCTATTCATCCTCTTGATTACCAAACTGGTTGGTCCATACCGTCTGAAGATTCTTCAATCACTTTCTTCACGTTGTCAGTATGGTAAGCTTTAATAATAGCTTCGATTGCTTTTGCTTTATCAGATGATTTCCAATCTTTCTTAGCTGCAATCAAGTTATACCATTGTTTAGAATTGCTGTTTGCTTTTTCTACAAAGAGAGCTTTCTTGTAATCAATACCTGCTTCACGAACAAAAGTGTTATTGATGATTGCTGCATCAACTGATGGAAGTGAAGAAGCTGTTTGAGAAGCGTCCAACTCAGAAATTGTCAAGTTCTTTGGATTGTCTTTGATGTTGCTGATGGTAGCCAATTCCCCATCTTTTGTATCCAACTTGATCAAACCAGCTGATTCCAATACATACAAGGCACGGCTTTCGTTTGTTGGGTCGTTTGGTACTGCAATCGTTCCTTTTTCAGGAATGTCTTTCACATCTGTGTATTTATTTTTCCCATCTTTTGTACCAGAGTAAAGACGGATTGGCGCAATGTAAGTATCTGCAACAGAAACTAGGTCTGCGTTGTTTTCTTTGTTCCAGTTTTCAAGATAGTTGTAATGTTGGAAAGCATTGATATCCACATCGCCATCACGAACAGCTTGGTTTGGTTGAGAATAGTCTGTAAACTCAGTGAATTCCAACTTGATGTTTGCTTTTGCGTCATCCAAGTTCTTTTGCACTTCTTTCCAACGAGCTTCTTCTGTATCGCTTAAGCTCATCACCCCAACTTTAACAGTTGTCACACCATCTTTATCAGATGATTTAGATGATTTTGAAGAACCACATGCTGCTAAAGCAAATGTTGCAACGGTAGCAAGAGCTGCTACTCCAAAAAGTTTTGTTAATTTCATATTCTTTTCTCCTTATGATGTTTTTAAATAACCTTATTTAATATCAGAAGCTTCTGGAAGGAAAGTTCCACCGAAGTACTTCTTAGACAATTTTTCCAGTGTCCCATCTTCGTACAATTCTTTGATCCGTTTGTTGACGAAGGTTTCCAATTCTTTCTCACCTTTAGCAAGGATTGGGTATACGTATGGTTGTTTATCGCTTGGTAGTTCGATGACCTCCAAGTTATCCAAGCCTTGGTCCTTGATGATGGCCTCAACTGTCAAACGTTCAAAAATCTTATAATCTGAACGGCCATCGCTCAAATTAGCCAGAATGGATTGGATGGTACCCTCTGTATATTTGAGCTCTGTTGGATTATCCTTGTGCTCTTCATTGTAGGCTTCCAACTGTTTCGCTGTAGATGTACCTTGGATGACCTCTGTAGACTTGCCACCGATATCATCTAATGACTTGATGCCTGATCCTTTTTTAACCACTAAGACCACTGGGTTCTTTGCGTAAGGATTTGGATACAAGTATTTTTCCGCACGTTTTTCATCGTAGCTAAGGTTGCTGACACCGATTTGGTAACGATCACCGTCTAAGCCTGCAAAGATTGAAGACCACTCCGTCTTATTAAAGTTGACTTCATATTTATCTGATCCTTTGAAGATTTCACGCATGACTTCGATTTCATAACCCGTCAATTCCCCATCCTTATCATAAGTGAAGGGTTTGGTTGTTCCAACCGTAGCGACTTCAATGGTCCGTTTTCCACTTGATTGACTTGATGACTTTGATGAGCAGGCTACCAAAGTCCCAACTGCCGCCAAGCCCACAAGACTCAAACCAACATATTTGATGAATTTATTCAATTTCATTTGTTCTCCTTTTCACTAAAATTGTTTATTCCTCTGTAAAAAAACAGCTTTTTCCATCATATCAAAATTCCTAACTCTTGGGTATTATATTTTCTTTATAGAGGTGATAGGTTTTATCTATCACGTCTCATTTGGTTGAAAATTTTTCCAGCAAAGCGAGGGCATTTTCTACGTAATAGGGAACCGATACTGCAAAAGCAGCATCATCTATGACCATGCTATCATGGTGGAGATCCGGTGCATCCGGTGCACCATTCGATCCAATAAAAGCAAAAACCCCTGGGATTTTCTCCTGATAAAAGGCGAAATCTTCACCCGCTGTCGATGGCTGAGCCTCTACAACTTCTGCAAAAGACTTAGACCAGCGAAAGACTTTTTTAGCCAAGGCCTTATCATTATAGGTGACCGGGGGCGTCTTGCCCCATTCAAACTGGACCATGACTCCTGTACTATTGGAGATTTGCTCAATCACGCGAATGAAATCCGCTTTTAGGCGTTTCTGGAGATCTGGATTAAAGGTTCGAATAGTTCCTTCAAAATAACCAGACTTTGGTAGAACATTCCAGGTTGAACCAGCTTCGATATGGGTCACAGATAGAACGGCTGTCTCAAATGGCGAAACCGTGCGAGAGACCAAGGTCTGCAACTGCTGGACCATACTAGTGATTGCTACAACAGTGTCCAAACCGAGATCCGGCCTGGCAGCATGACTGCTCACCCCAGTGACAGTCACCTTAAATTTTTCAACCCCTGCCATCATAGCTCCTGGGCGCAAGGCCAACTGACCCGCAGGCAAAGACGGCATATTGTGAAAGCCAAGGATAGCCTCTACATCTTCTAGGAGTCCGGTCGCTAATACAGCAGATGCTCCCTCAGAAGTCTCCTCAGCTGGCTGAAAGATGAATCGAATCGTTCCCTTTAAGTCCGCTTCCATACCTTTTAGGACTTCTGCAGCCCCTAAGAGGCTCACCTGGTGGAAGTCATGACCACAGGCATGCATGACACCAGGGTTTTGACTTTGATAGTCGAGACCCGTGTTCTCCTGAATTGGAAGGGCATCAATATCTGCGCGAAGGGCAATGATAGGTTTACCCTGCCCAATTTCAGCAATCAAGCCTGTTTTTAATCCACTGTTTAAAATGCGTACACCAAGCTTTTCCAAATAGGCTTTGAGATAAGCTGTGGTTTGGTATTCTTGTCCAGACAATTCTGGATGCTGATGCACATAATGCCGAATGGGCACTAGATGTTCATAGGAAAATGAAACCATTTCTCGTCCCCTTTCTAGCATAGTTCTATTCTATCACTGTGATCTCTATTCGTCTAATTCCTATTTTTTTCTCTCAGTTATAGCTAGGGACTATATCATTGTTTTCATGACCTCTCCCACCTTTCCTAAAAAGCCGAAGCACAAGAAAAAAAACCTTTGAAGAAATCATCTTCAAAGGTCTATTTCTATTAGAATCCATCTACGTTGGTGTAGATCTTTTGAACATCTTCGTCGTCTTCAAGAACACTGTAGAGTTTTTCAAAGGTTTCCAAGTCTTCCCCTGACAATTCCACTTCTGACTGAGGAATCATCTCCAATTCAGTCACTTGGAATTCTTCGATACCTGATTCACGCAATGCAACGATAGCCTTGTGAAGGTCAGTTGGAGCTGTGTAAACAGTGATGGTTCCTTCTTCTGCTTCGACATCGTCTACATCCACATCTGCCTCGAGCAAAAGCTCAAAGATAGCATCCGCATCGTCACCAGCAAAGACGATGACACCCTTGTTGTCAAAGAGATAAGATACAGAACCAGAAGCTCCCATGTTCCCACCATTTTTACCAAAAGCCGCACGGACATTGGCAGCTGTACGGTTAACGTTTGACGTCAAGGTATCAACGATCAACATAGAACCATTTGGTCCGAACCCTTCGTAACGTCCTTCTGTAAAGGTTTCGTCCGTGTTTCCTTTTGCCTTATCGATCGCTTTATCAATCACGTGTTTTGGCACTTGCGCTTGTTTAGCACGGTCGATAACGAATTTCAAAGCAGTATTCAATTCTGGATCTGGTTCACCCTTTTTAGCGGCTACATAGATCTCTACACCAAATTTGGCAT
Organism: Streptococcus sp. AM43-2AT; assembly: GCF_003603405.1. NCBI lineage: Bacteria > Bacillati > Bacillota > Bacilli > Lactobacillales > Streptococcaceae > Streptococcus > Streptococcus sp. AM43-2AT. Next base: position 114,012 of record NZ_QTND01000002.1, read on the forward strand.
ATACTTTTGAGTTGGCACCATCTTTGGCAGTTTTCTTGGCTACAATATTGGCCCATTTACGTCCCATGAGGATTCTCCTTGTGTTTGGTTCATATTATTTTCAATCTTTAACATTATATCACAAATCGCCGAACTTGGACTAGAATTTTCTATTTTTAGCGGGGGTACTATTCGGATTTCAAATGTCTATAGATATCATCAATGAAGATATTAGCCATCCGTTTTTTAAAGGCTTCATTGTTGAGAAGGGCTCCAAACAAATCTTGACTTTGAGAATAACCCTCTGTTAACGCATTATCAATTTCTTCTTCAAAAGCAAATTTAAAATCTTCTCGAGAGTTAACATGTGCTGATTGTTTGAGTCTTGAATTTTTCTTTAGTAACTCACGAATAGAGACTGCACCACTTATTCCAACTTCTGGTTCAATATCCAAATCTAACTGCTCATTTATTTCATCCAGAATTTCTGACAAGCGTTTTTCCTGGTCTTCTGTCACTGATGTTAAGCTTGGTTTGGGTAAGTTCACCTCATACTTTTGATCCAATTCGGAAATTCCCACAAATGAACCTGTCTTTTTATGTTTCATATAATCAACGACTATCTTATCGGCGATTGTAAAGTCATCACTACCAATCCGAACATCTATCATCTTCACTAAGCGTTGAAGATAATTATATCGTTCGTGTAAGACCTCGTTTTGGTAGGCTGTAGCTTGAATCAGGAAGGTGTACATCCGTAAGAAACCTCGAATCACCTTACGAATAGATAGCTGTTCTTTATCAGTGTAGCGTTTGACTCTCTCATAACCTTGGTTAAGAAGAGCTACCATTTTTTGTTTATCCCGACTAGAACGTTTCTCTTGATACAGATATTGGTTGAACTCATGGACAGTCTCCGTATCTAAAATGCCATACTCGTCCAATTTTTTATCTAAGTCTAAAACATCTCGAGGTGAAATCGTTTCTGATAGAATCGTTGTTCGATAATAGGGAGCAAAAGCAGATTGAATGTCTTCATAAGTATTTTTAAAATCAAGAATAAAGGTCTTCTTGTTGTAACCTCTGAAAATTCGATTCAGACGAGACAATGTCTGAACAGCCGCAACACTCCGTAATTTCTTATCGACATACATGGCTACCAACTTGGGTTGATCAAACCCTGTTTGGTATTTATTGGCCACAATTAAGACCTGATAGTCATCTGTATTAAACTGATCTTTTAAAGCATCCTCTTTACAGTGATTCATCTGTGATTCAGAGTACTCTTTACCACGATAATTTACCTTCCCTGAAAAAGCAATCAAGGTCCCAATGCTCGTAATACTATGGTCTTCAAAATACTTCTGAAAGGCTAGCTGGTATTTAACAGCGGCTTCACGTCCAGATGTCACAATCATTGCCTTCCCATGTCCACCTAACTCAGCCATAATATCATGACTGATAAAGTGATCCATGATGATCTCCACTTTTTGATTGATATTTTCATCAGATAATTCAATAAACTTAGCAATCTTACGTTTGGCAATAGTAGTTTTCAGTTCAGGATCTTCCTCTACAGCCTTGTTTAGCTTGCAATAGGTCTTATAGGTCGTATAGTTATTGAGGACATCCAAGATAAAGCCTTCATTGATTGCTTGCTTCATACTATAGACGTCAAATGGAGCTTTCGAGCCATCTGACTGTGTCGAACCAAACAACTGTAGGGTAGTTGCCTTAGGAGTTGCTGTAAAGGCAATAATTGAAACATTATCTTGTTTACCTGTACGCGCAATCTCCTGCTCAATCGCATCCGCAACTGTTACTTCCTGAACCTCATCGATGGTTCCATTTTCTGTATCCGTTTCGGTCAAGACCTGACTAACTGAGCTCATATAAGAGCCAGTCGTCGAACTATGAGCTTCATCAATCAGAATAGCAAACTTCTTATTAGCAGTATTGCCAACAGACATCCAATCAGACTGATTAATCTGGGCGAACTTATGGATTGTCGTTGCAATGATTTTTGTATTCCCTGCAATGGCATCAGCTAAATCACTTGATGTTTCACGATCACCCATCACTTTCACGACACCGTTCTTATGGTTGATCTGTCTGACAGCATCTTGTAACTGACGATCTACTACAATACGGTCTGTAACAATCAAGACTGTATCGACGATATTTCTATTTTGGTCATCATGAAGGGACACTAAGCTGTGGGCAAGCCAAGCAATTGTATTTGTTTTTCCTGAACCAGCTGAGTGTTGAATCAAATAATTGTTATCCGTATGATTGGTCTTCATATCTTCCAGAAGACGACTAACGGCTCTACGTTGATGATATCTTGGAAAGATAAGAGTTTTCTTTTTAGAGTTGCTCTTATCGACTTCATAAAAGATGAAACTCTCAAGCAGTTGGAGAATACTGTCCATGGTCAGGACGTCTAGCCATAAATACTCCGTGTCCACTCCATCTGGATTATGGGGATTTCCACTTCCTGTTTCAATCCCTTCTCCTTTCCCCATGTTAAAAGGTAGGAAATAGGTTTCTTGGCCTTTTAACTGGGTGGTCATGTAGACTTCCAAGGTATCTACAGCAAAGGAAGCCAAAACTCCCTGCTCAAAACGAAAGAGACGATTCTTGGGATTGCGACCCTTGAGTTGCTTGATAGCATCCTGGACCGATTGGCCATTTGGATTGAACTTGAGTTCAATGGCAAAAAGAGCCAATCCATTGATAAAGATAACAAGATCGATGCGATCATCTTCTTCATAAACCACCTCTTCAATCACAGACAAGCGATTGGCTTGGTATTGCTGAAGGGCTTTTTCATTAAAACTAGTTGCAGGTTTACGATAGAGAAGTCGCAGTTGCTTGTTTTCAATAAAGATACCCTCTTTTAAGGCGAATAAAAACCCACCCTTGACGATTTCTGTATTGATGAGATTGATGATTGTCTCCTTACTCAGCTTTTTGAGGAGATAATCCACGGTCTCCTCCTGGGTTTCCAACAGAAAGTCCCACAAGAGTTCCACATCCATGGCTAATCGAGGGTCGTAGCAAGCAGCATCCCGCTGGATATAACCATTTTTTTCTTTCAAGTCTTTGATAATCCACTGCTGGAAATCATAGCGCTCCTTCAAGCCCAAATTTGCCATAGTTTCTCACTTTCTAACATTTCGTTGGTTCAGTTCATTTCTTAAACGTAATTTTTTCTTCATTGAGAGTTCTTATTATATACTCATCAATCAATTTATTATCTTCTTCATTTTTTGAAACATAAGTTTTAATATTAATTGGAGTTCTACGCTCTAATAAGCGATGAATAACTTCATCACTTCTATCATTGTACCAAGTCCAGTCTACTTCAGGGTAAAGCCCTCGGATATTTTCTTTGATATCTTTTAAAATGTCAAACTCTGAAAAATATCCTTCTATGCTTAGATTGTATAAATCACCTACTGACTGTTCTCTTGGATCTGGGATGGTTTTTATTCCATCCTCATAACTTTTATTAATTCTTTCAATCAAGTATTGGTAGATTTTATTTTGTAGCTTAGAAAAATCATATACTTTAGCAAGCATCAGTTTAATTACCTTGTAATAATCGATATTTTCTGAATCCTCATAAGTGCTTAGAATTTCTAGAACATCTTGTTTAGTATCCTCTTCAAGATTTTTAAATAAATAACGTAACAAATCAGAATACTCCATAATATTTTTAACATCATTATTTTGATATTTAATTTTTAAAATATCTATATTGAGCTTTTCAAGCATTATCTTCGCAGTTTCTTCTTCAGTTGAGCAGTATTTTAATAACTGAGAATATAATGGATACGCTGAATGATATAAAGAAAAATCATTCCCTAAAATTATGTTTAAATGTTTATTAACAATCTCAACTATCTTAGATTTCAACAAATCATTGTTAATTAAACTTTTATTATCAAGAACAAGTTTAATGAGCCCCTTAATTTCTTTATTTAAACTAAAATATAGTGTTTGAGAGTCTAAAATATTTATTATTTTTGATACATCTATATCATCAACCAGAGGCAGAAAATTTAGCAGAGTCCTTAGGTCATGTAGATTACCGTCTACGTGAGATTTAACTTCTTCTTGCAGATAAGTTATTCTGTTAAATAAAAACTCTTTTGCTTCTTCAGTAACTTTTATTTTACTAAATAAATAATTTCTAGAGTATAAATCTACTACTTTAAAATCGATACTAGGAAGAATCAATTGAACATCGTCTAAATCAAGTTCCCAAATCATTGATGCTGTCCCTTCAGAAATAGATTTTTCATGATTTACATATGAATTATCATAACTGAGTAATAACATTTCTAAGTATCTATTAATGATTGATTTAAACATCTTATAATGCTCAACACACAAACAGTTTAGTTTTATAAAGTTATAAAGATTTTTCACTTCAAATTCAGCATTATAGAGATGATTATTAAAAGACTGTCCTCCCCTCCTATAGTTTTCATGCTCTTCACGAATTTTATCGAATAATTCATTAATCGTTTCTAATTTTCTGTAAAAAAAATTAAAGTTAAGGATTGAATCTCTAAAAAATTCGATAATTTTTTTCTCATCACCTGTAACCGAGTTAATGATTTGTTCCGTGAGTTCATTTAGTTCTCCACTATATAATGATTCAGCATAATTAGGTGCTTCTTCAAAAATACTTATAGGGATGCGTTGGAAATTAAATTCACACACAAGGAAATTAAAATAGTCTTTCTGGCGAAATGCTATATTCGCTAACTCTCTAAACTTTGCTTTTGCGAAAGCATATTGTCTTTCCTCATATAACTCGAACGCCTCTATTAAAAATCCATTTGCTTTGAATTCTCTTGTTTCTTCTAAGTCAATATCAAAAAAATGTTTTAAGAGAGATTTGTTAGTGACCATATTTCGTAGTTCTTCATGATCCTCGAGTTTAAATCTTAAGCTATCATTTCCAAACCAACTATAGCTATCACCCCTGTTTAAAGCTCTTCTCTTTAAAGTGGAGTATGTCGAAAAATATCTCGAATCGATAAAACTGAGCCTATCTAAAAAAGCAAGTTGAATCCATAAATCTTCAGCATTCTTTACCGTGCTATTCCTATTTTCAGCAAGAGTCTCTAAAAATCTCTTTGTACTAAAATACTTTTTGTTCTGATTGTCTGTTTCTTCATCTGAAAAAGTTTCGTTAGAAACAATGATAATGCCTTGTTTCTTATAATACTCTCTAATAATCATCGAAGGTTCTTCAGGTGTATAAAAATAGGCGAATTTAGCATCCAATTTAAATGTGTTCTGAATCAATCGAAATATAGAATTAAAAGTAGAATCACCTAAAGAATAACCTACGAACAATAAGGTATGGTTCATTATCAATGACTGAATTAAAGTAGAAACCATTGGGAAGTTCAACGCATAGTCTAAGTAATCATCCTCTTTTAAAACAATATTTTTCTTGCTGAAGTCACCATGCATTTTAATTAAATATCTTTCAGAACTTGTGTAAGGGATATCTTTATCCTCTGCGACGACATTGTACTTTAGCAAGCCATTTTCAAACTGATCTTCCAGTAGAGAATCATAGTTTGTTGTAATAATATGTTTCGGAGCTATTTTCTCTATTAGTGTATGTAAGTCATTTGTTTTACTTGTTCCCTTACTAAAGAAAACTTCCTCTATCTTTTTTGTATACTGATTTTTCCCAAAGGTATCATAATAATACTGAGCAACTCGTAAATAATCATCCGAATCACCATCTGGCAAATCCAATTCTTTTTTAAATGATTGAATCAATTCTCTCCAAGTCGGTAAATTTGAATTAGCAGATATCCCTGCACCAACAAATAAGATTAAAGAATTTTCCTTAATCGATTTCTTTATTTGAGATACAGATAGACTATAATTTTCTTTCATATTTTAAGACCGTCCTATCATTCACTTGTTTCAACTAAATACAAGTTACTCTTCTATACCCTTCTCTTCCCTGTCACATAATCATAAATAAGAGTTTGTCGTTGTTTATTAATATTTTCAATCTGCTGATTCTTGATTTGAATCAGTTTATCAATTCTGCTTGTTTCATTATCAAGAAAATCAACAATTTGGTCTTGTTCTTCACTTTTAGGCTGAGGAATACTCCAATTTTTAATTAAATTTTGACTGATGTTTGGTTGAGTTCCACCTTGTGCAGAAAAAATTAAATTACTTTTACTTGCTTCTATGGCATATTTCCCAAAACCAACTTTTTCAGAGGATCCCAACATTACGACAACTGCCTGATTAACACAAGCATCAATATAACTCACAGCCACATTGCCAACTGAAGCACCATACATTGCTAGAGCAACAAAAGGTGGTTGATATATTTTTAATGCCGAAGTAGATTTAAAACCTTGATAACTAATAGTTTTACTTACACTCGTCACTGTATCGGTTTGATATAAATCTCCAGATTGAATCCAATTTATATCACCATCATAGAATATTTCATTATCGCTTTTAGGAGTAGAACCACTACCAATTTCATCAAAGATATATTTAATAGCTTTCACTCCCCACCCTTCAGGCACCTGTCCAATCCAGTCGATTCCTGAATCTTTCATTGGGACTGTTTTATCCAGTCCTTTTGTGACGGTTTCATAAATCAAGCTGGCGCGGTAGTCTTTAAGTTTTTGAATCTGCTCTTCCAATAAGGCTTTGACCTTATCTAACTGAGCCGTTTTCTTGTCAAGGAAATCAGCAATTTTTTGTTGTTCATTTTTTTGGGGAAAGGTAAAAGTGAATTCGTCAAATACATTTTGATATAAATGTAAAATAGTGCTGGCCCCTGAATTTGTATAGTTAAACCACATCCAAAATTCATCTGATAGTAAAATATAATATAAAAATTTTCTATCAATCTCATCAATTGTTTGGATCCTTAATACACCACTATTTAACGAAGCCTTATCATCAAGTCCTGAAATAATAGCTACTTTACCAACTGTCCCATCTTTTGTAATTAGCAAATCACCATTTTCAACTTGAATCTGAGGGGCTTCCAACCAACGTTTTTCATCAATATGTACAGCTGTTTTAAAATTAATTGTTCCATCTTGAAAATCAGTTCCGGTGATTAAATATGGACCTTCTTCTTTATATTCAGCTGATGTTAATCCTTGCCAACCGATTCTACCATTAAGCTGGGTCGTAAATTTTATTTTTGAAATCTCCCACTCTTCTGGTATCTGTCCGATCCAGTCGATACCACTCTCTTTCATCCTAGTCATGTTTGAGTTCCTCCAAGAGAGTCTGTAATTCTGCTTCTAAGTCATAGAATTCTGCCAAGAGCTTATCGGCACTTTCTGGTGCTTGGTATTGATAGAAATAGCGAGTAAAAGGAATCTCGGCTCCATAGCCCTTTTCCTCATCAAACCAGTAGTGGGCATCAGGTACATGAGGATAAACCTCACGCGCAAAGTAGTCTTCCACATCCTCTGTCAGCTTAACGATTTCACTATCCTTAGTTGTCTTATCATAGACGATTCCATCAGCAATCTCATTTGGCTTGTCTTTCTTATTGGTTCGGATGACTTCTGCTGTCTTGTCCATTTCGCTCATAGCAAGAGCTAAAGCATTGATATTAGCAGGTGTTACCTTGATATCCTCCAACAAGTCCTTAATGACTTGGACAAAGATTTCGAAGTTAGGATAGGTCTCTTTAGAGATTCCCTTACGAAGAGCATCTAAGATAGCTTCTTGCTTGATCTTGCCAGCTACAAAATCTTGTAATTTCTTCTCATCTTTGGCTGAACGTGGTTCCATCTCTAGCAATTCTTGATACTGGTATTCGTCAAATAGTTTAGCTAGGAAAGGAACACTCTTCGCCTTCTCAATAGTTTCCTTTGTAATGTAGCCACGGCGTTGTAGAGGTTGCATGACTGTATATTCTCGGTAGAGAAACTCATTTTTATCAAAGATCTTCACATGGCCATTTTCTGTAAAGTCATCATACCATTGGAGGATTTGGCGGATATTATCTTGAGATAATTCACGACGTTTTTGTCCGAGAGATTTACGCAGAGGAACAAACTCTTCTGTCGCATCGATAAACTGGACCTTGTTTTGACGTTCAGGAGATTTGTTTTTGTTGTAAATCCAGATATAAATCCCAATCCCTGTATTGTAGAAAAACTGTCCTGGTAGGGCAATAATAGCTTCGAGTAAGTCATTCTCAAGAATGTAACGACGGATCTGACTTTCTCCAGATGAAGTACCACCAGAAAAGAGAGGAGAACCATTTGAAATAATAGCTGCTCGCCCATTTTCTTCTAGTTTAGCTAAACCATGAAGATGGAAAAGCAATTGGGCATCGCTAGTACCAGGAGTCGCTACAAAACGTCCTTGTTGACCTTCTGTGCTCTCAAAGAGTTTATGATCTCTCTTGACAGCGTCTTCTACTCCATCGTCCGCATCCTTCCCGCCCCAAGGTTGACCAAAAGGAGGATTGGCAATGACAAAACTCATCTTCGTATCCGGGAATGGATCTGAATCTTTTAGGGTATCCGCCTTCACAAAATAATCCGAATCTTCTTGACGAATCAACATATCCGCTCGGCCAATCCCGAAAGTCTCATCTAAAACTTCCTGACCAAAAAGACGGACAGTTGCCCCTGTATCGAGCTTGCGGATATAACTTTTAGCTGTCGCTAGCATACCACCTGTCCCTGCAGCCATATCTAAGATTTTCAACTCTTTTTTATCAACAAATAATTCTTCATCAGCTTCGATCAAGAGCAGATTGACCATTAGAGCAATGACTTCACGTGGTGTATAGTGAGATCCAGCTTCCTCATTTTCAGAAAAGCGACGGATAATATCCTCAAACATATAGCCCATCACCATAGAGTCCACAGAACTTGGCGATAGGTCAATCTGAGAGAACTTTTTGATGACAGTAAAAAGACGCCCAGACTTTGCAAGCGTGTGGACCTGTTCTTTAAACTTTAGATTTTCGATAATATCCTTCACACGACAAGAGTAACCATCTAGATAGGCAATAAAATTTTCCTCAATCGCATTGGGATCATTTTGGAGGTTTTCAAGCGTAAAAGGACTGGTATTATAGTATTTATAGCCAGACTTGTTCTCAAGAACTTTCTCTGGTGTATTGGGATTTGACTGATAAAGCGCAACTACTTCATCTTTGGTCGGTAATAGGGCAGCTTCTAGACGAGTCAAGACAAACATCGGAATGATGACATCGCGATACTTATCCGCACGGTAAGCCCCACGTAAGGTGTTCGCAATCGACCAAACTGCGTTGACCACATTTGAAATCTGAACGTCGTTCGATTGGAATATCGGTAGTTTTTCTTTAAAATTAGACATTTGCTTCCCCTGTTTTTATATTAATATTCGCTTTTATTATACCATAAAAGCCCACTTATAAAGTGGGCTCAAATAAGATTTTAAGCAAAAGGATTATACAAGATCTTTAAGCACAAAGACTTAGTAATGATCTTTAAATGACAGAAAGGCAACTCCTGATTCATCTAGCATATAAATCAGACGATTTTCTGCATCAATCCGTCTTGACCATGCCCCTTGAAAGTCATATTTCAAGGGCTCAGGTTTGCCAATCCCTGCAAATGGATCCCTTTGGATCTCCTTAATAAGGGTATTAATTCGCTTCAGTGTTTTTTTGTCCTGACTTTGCCAGTAACAATAATCCTTCCAAGCATCTTCTGTAAACTTGAGTAACATCCGTTACCCCTCAATCTCATGGAGTTGAACCTGGCCAGCTCGGACTTCTGCCATGCCTTGTAAGACCTTATCCGACAGTTCCTTGTTCTGAGCTACTCGCAGGGTCTCTTGAAGGCTATCCCACTCGCTCTTAGAGATAACTACAATATCTTCATCTGGATTCTTATTGACAACCGTCAAAGGCTCAAACTCATCATTCACCTTCTTCATATAATCCTTCAAATGATTGCGGAATGTTGAATAAACGACTGCTTCCATTACCATACCTCATTCTACCTCTTTTCTATTATTATACACGAAAAAGAAAAACTTGTCAGGATCTTGTACAAGTATGTTTCCTCTCTACCTAATTATTCGTAAAAGTTTCTAAATTTTGTAAAAAAAAAATCTACTGTCTAAAAAGATTTTTTAGACAGTAGATAAACACTGTTTCCGTGCATCATTTCTTTCTTGCCTAATCCAACAAAGATGCTTTTGTTAGGTGAGCAGAATGGTTACGTAAGACTATTTATTCTTCCACTCTCACCGGCACCCGGCCCCAGATTTGTTCCGGTAGTTGGGGATGCCCCAATTGATAGACTTGGTCCGCTTGCTGGCTCAAGGAATCCCAAGGTTCTCTGCCAATCCGCGTCACAACGTTCACTTGGCCTTTTAGTGACTTGAGGTGGGCTTGGCCTTTTTCAGTGAAGCCCAAGACATGGATAGCGGTCGGCAAGATTTCTTCTCTCGCACCTACTAAGATATAAGTCAAAATGCGGCGCACACGCGCCTTGGTATAGCGCTTGGTCGCCACCTGGTTAACCAAGTCTTCCACAGAGCTCGCGCTTCGAATGGCATCCTTTATCCGATTGGCCAGTTCTTCATTGACCTGAAATATCTGTGTCAGATCCGGATGGGTTAGGATTTGATAATTGAGCAGTTGAAAATAATCTTCCCAAGTCACCTGCGGAGCAGACTGAAAGAGTTGGCTATTGGGCATAAATTTATCGACAAAGTCCTGATCTTCCTTGTGTAAGCGTAGACTTGTAGCAGAAGCATAGGCCACTTCTTTTTCTTCCGAGTGGTAGCCCGCTCCCTGTCGTCGGATAGGCTTAAGCACAATTGCCTTCCCAGCACAAGCCTTGGCATAAGCCAAGCCCAAGATATGGTTGGGAGTAGCCCCTGTAAACTCCACTCCAGCAAAGGTTTCCCACATTTTTTGGGTCTTTTGTGGATAGGATAACTCTTCTGGAAGTCTTCGCAAAAAAGCTTCCATTTCCTCTGCTTGCTCTGAGTAAACAGTTGCAATCGATTGGTAATCCAAAACTTCTTCTGTCCCAAAGGTCAATTGATAAATTCCCAAACGGGACAAGATCTCTATCGCGCCTTTGGCAAAATGGTCAGCTGACTGAACAGCCACGAGAAAGGGGAGCTCGACCACCAGGTCCGCTCCATTTTCCAAAGCCATCTGGGCCCGTATCCACTTGTCTACAATGGCAGGCTCACCACGTTGGACAAAATTGCCGGACATGGCAACAATCTTCAGTCCCTCTGCCTGATCCAACAAGTACTTGTGGCCATTGTGAAAGGGATTAAATTCTGCAATAATTCCTGTAACTGTCATGCTATCCTACTTCTGTGCTACGAAAAACCAACGTTTGCTAGTCTTTGTTGGCTCCTTATCTTCAAAGTCCGCGTAGAGTTTAAAGGATTTAAAGCCAGCCTGCTCCAATAAGATATCATAGGTCAAGACTTCATAGGTGCGTTCTTCATGGACTTCATCGTGGCGACTAAAGGAGCCATCCTCTTCTTGGACGAAGAAGGTCAGCTCATGGACAATCGAATGAGGGGCTCCATCCTCGTAGGTATCCCAGAGCATGGCAAAATCTTCCGCATTTTCATGGTAAGAATAGCCTGGAAAAACCTCATCAGTCTGGTAGGTCGAATGGACATCAAAGATAAAAACACCATCTTCATTCAGAGCATTATAGACTTCTTTGAAGACATCTCCCACTTCTACTTCGTCTTGCATGTAGCAGATGGAATCGGAATAGCAGGTCACAAAGTCGTAGCTACCTGCTTGCGACAAGTCCAGCATATTGCCCTCGATAAAATCAATCTTTTGCTTGGCTGAAGCCGCTCTTTTCTCAGCGATTTTCAGCATATCAGAACTCAGGTCAAACCCTGTCACATCAAAACCAGCTTGGGAAAAGCGGACAGACTGAATCCCTGTCCCACACGCCAATTCCAGTAATTTTTTCTTATCTTTTGTCTTTGGGAGATGGCGGAGGGAAAAATCCGTCCACAAATCATACAGCCTGTCATCCATAACGGCATCATAGACAGCCGCAAAGGTTTCATAAGTCGCCATAATCATGATACAAAGAGCGTTAAAGACATAGAGAAAATAGAAAGCTTTCCGACGTATCATCAGACACCAAGAAAGTTACTCTGTTTCTCACAGCTTTTAGCTCGTGTTCCGTTACCAACCTAACCAAACACGAGGCCCCATCCTTTCTTTCCATAGAATTTCAATTTAACCAACAAAACCCAGTTGTCACCAACTGAGTTTACCTGCTTATGCTAGGGCTGCTGAAAGATCGACAGCACTTGCTTCATGCCAGAGCTTTTCTAGGTTATAATGAGCACGCATTTCTTCTGAAAAGACATGGACCACTACACCACCTAGGTCAAGAAGGACCCAACCTCCAGCTGAATTCCCTTCTACATGGCTAGCATTAAAGCCAGCTTCAACAACCTTCTCACGAATATTTTCTGCGATAGCTTCCAACTGACGGCTATTCATAGAGCTCGCGATAACAAAGTAGTCTGTCACACTGGTCAAGCTTTGAACATCCAAAGCTACAATATCTTCTGCACGTTTTTCATCGGCAGCTTTAACAACAAGTTCAAGTAATTCTTTTTCTTTCATTTAGTCCTCTTTCTTTAAAAAATTGTTTTGTAGTCTAAGACATCCGCAAAACGTTCTTCCCAAATATTTTCATAAAATTCATTGAGCGTTTCTGCTGGGATATCCTCTCCATCAAAGGTTGTAACAGCTCCTTCTGGAATGACCAGCTTATAGCCGTATTCAAACCCCACTTTGACGGATGTATCGACACAATATTCTGTCTGCATGCCACACAGGACCAGTTGTTCAATCCCTTGTTGATCCAAGTATTCTTTTAATCCTGTCTCTTTAAACATGCTATTGTATCGCTTCTGAAATACCTTTTCATTTGCCTGTCTCTTCAACAGTGGAGATAACTGCCAATCTTCCGAGGTGATAGCCTCTGGCGTTTCAATATGTTGAACATAGATAATTTCGATATTCTTGCTTCTAGCCTGATCTTGTAAATAAGTAATCTTCTCTAAGAGCTTTTTTGTCTCAAAACCTGTTTCCACTAAGATATTTTGTACATCAATAATGATAAAAGCTGTCTTCACTCACTGCTCCTCTTTCAAATACTTCACAAAGGCGTTGTAGGTTTCAAGGGTTTGGGGATAAATGGGCAATCCTTGGTGGGCCAGGTGTTCGACTGTACGAGCTGTTTCATAGGCCACGGCACGATCCAAAGAGACTTGAGCGATGTCGCGCGCTTGCTCCACCCCTGGAAAGGCCCGGTTGTGTTCAATGTAATCTGCTACATAGACAATCTTGTCTAAGGTTGACATCTGCCCACTTCCCACTGTATGAATCTCAATACTGCGAAGAATAGCTGGATCTGTCAGCCCGAGATCTTCTTGGATCTTGTAAATCCCAACCATTCCATGCCAGACATTGTTGCCCCAGTTTTTTAAAGCTGGATCCAACTCATAGCGATCAATCAAGTCTAAAAATTCCTGATCCGATAATTTCTTAGCATAGTCATGCAACAAACCTGCTAGGCCAGCCTGTTCTTCATCTGCACCATAGCGTTTGGCCAAGTCACGTGCGGCCTTCTCAACTCCTAAACAGTGGGTTAACCGTTTTTCTGGCAGGATTTGACCCATTTTTTCGAGCAAGACCTCACGAGAAAATCCGAGATAGTTTTCATAGGTCATTGATACAAACCTTCTTTCTTGATGAAGTCCAAGACTGGTTTTGGAAGCATAAAGTTGGGCGTCCGACCTTGAGCGATAAACTCGCGAACCATGCTAGAAGAGATATCCATCAAGGGAACATCGACCCAAATCACGGGGTAAGAGGTTCCCGCCTTGTAACGGGGACGTTGAACACCGACAAACTGGACCATCTCCACTAACTCGTCAATCCGATACCATTTTGGCAGGTAGTCCACCATATCGGCTCCAATGATAAAGTAATAGTCTGTATCAGGGTCTCGCTCATTGAGTAACTTCATCGTATCGTAGGTATAAGAAATCCCTTTACGCTCTAGCTCAATCGTCTCGATTTCTAGTCCTTCAATCCCTTCAATGGCTAGTTCTAACATTTTCAGGCGATGACGCTCATCAATGGTTTCTTTTTTATCCACATGCGGAGGCTCATATTCTGGCATGAGAAGGACCTTGTCCAAGCCCAATTGTTGGCGGACCTGGTCCGCAACTACAAGATGGGCATTATGGACAGGATTGAAATTCCCTCCGAGGATTCCCACTTGTTTGCGTTTCTTATCTTTGATCTCTGGCTCTAACTCCACCTTGGTAAAGGGGGTTAATAGTTCAATGGCCATATACCTGCTCTCCTGTGTCTCTTAGATCTCTTTTACTTTGACTGAAATCTTCCGGTTTTCTTTTTTGCTTGATTGTTTGTACAAAATCAGGATGCGTCCAATTTTTTGAACCGTATCCACACCGATTTCTTCTTCCAAGATTTCCGCTACTTCATGAATGTTCTCATCTGTATTTTGAAGAAGGGTCACCTTGATCAGTTCGCGAGCGTCTAGTGCTTGGCGAACACTGGTTTTGATTTGGTCATTGAGCCCGTTTTTCCCGATTTGGATAATGGGTTTGAGGCTGTGGGCTTGGCTATTGAGGAAAGCCCGTTGTTTGGATGTTAATGTCATGTTTTTACAATGCTTCTTTTTTGATACTTTTCTCTTGTGGTGGCGGTCGTCAGCGACCTCCTTACGGAGTTCCATGACTTAAATTTGAGCCTAGGTCTCAAACTTTCCGCGCCTAAGTAGTAAAACATCTACTTAGGCTTTCACCACAGTGAAAAGTATCCTTTCTAGGCTCGTTGCACTCGCCCCTGTCTAAAAAGAAACGGTTTCCTTTCATATTTTTAAATGATAGCTTTGCGTGATACGACGGCGACGCCTTCTGGTGCCCAGACGGCTACTTTAGCTTCTCCATTGACACGGATCCAGCCAAGTCCAGAAATGACGAGGTCCGTCTTGTCCTTGATGGTAAACTCATGGGAAACCAATGGTGGGAAGTCTTCCTTTTCCTTGCTATTAGGAGGGGTTAGTAAGCCTCCGACATGCTTGTCGTAAAAGGCCGTCGCTCCTTCGAGTTTGGTTCGGTGAAGCTTGAGTTCGTTATCAAAGAAAGCTGTGAAACCTTGCTTTTCTCCCTTGATAAAGTCAAAGCGCCCCAAACCACCCAAGAAGAGGGTTTGCTCGGGGTTGAGCTGATAAGTCTTGGGCTTGATTTCCTTTTTAGGGCTGACATACTTGAGGTTTTTAGCTGTCAAGTAGTGAGCCATCTGGTGGCGATGGATAATCCCCGGTGTATCGTAGATGTAGGATCCATCGTCCAGTGGGATTTCAATCTTATCCAGTGTCGTCCCTGGGAAGCGAGAGGTCGTGATGATATCCTTGTCCCCAGTGATTTCTTGGATAATCGCATTGATGAGGGTCGATTTCCCTACGTTGGTCACACCCACCACGTAAACATCACGGCCTTTGCGGTGTTGCTCAATCTTTTCCATCAAATCCTTGATGGCACTCTTGTTTTGGGCAGAGGTGAGGACCACATCGACAGGACGCATACCTTCTTCGTGGGCTCGCTCCATCAACCAATGGGTCACCTTGTTGTCCTTGACAGACTTGGGCAGGATATCCTTTTTATTTCCGACCAAGAGGACATCATTTCCTGCTACAAAACGAGGCAATCCAGGAATGACGGAGCCATTAAAGTCAAAAATATCCACTACATTGACCACGAGGGCATCACTATCTCCTACTTCGTGAAGCAATTTTAGGAAATCATCATCTGTCAGATGCACATCTGTAATTTCATTGTAGTGACGGAGACGGAAACAGCGTTGGCAATAAACTTCGCCTGTTTCCAATCCCTTTTCAAGAGCTGATTGGGGAGTATAGCCTAGTCCCTCTTTGTTTTCTGTCTGAATGGGCGCTCCACAGCCAATACAGAATAATTCTTCCATTCTTAAATTCCTTTTTTGTATACAATCGGACCATATTTTTCGGCCATTTGCTTCATAACACGGCGTTCACGCGCTCGGTTGATCTGGGTCTTGATGGAATCATGCTTGACCAAAGGCTTAACCAAAATCGAACGAATGCCCGCCCGATGAGCAGCCCGAATATCGGTCATCAGTTGATCCCCCACCATGACCACTTCATTTTTCTCATAGTGGAAACGCTTGAGAGCCCGATCAATCCCAAAGGTAAAGGGCTTGAGTGACCAAGCTTCATAGTCAATATCAAATTTCTCAACCGCACGTTTGACCCGTTTAGGACTATTATTGGACACCACGATGACCCGAATCCCGCCATCACGAAGGTCATGCAACCACTGGCGCATTTCAGGAGTTCCATCCGGATTATTCCAAGCAATCAAGGTATTATCCAAATCCACAAGGACCGCCTTGATGCCCTCTTTTTTCAAGTCTGCAACGGTGAGATCGTAGGCCGCTTCCACCGCAAAATCTGGTTTGTAATTTTCGATTGACACGTTGTTCTCCATTTTTTATATTCTCTTCATTGTAGCATAATTGGACGTATTTTGCACTTGCTTCATCGCCCCTATTGGAAAAAGCATCTGTTGGTTTGTTCTCTAAAATAGACAAAATCGTTACAAACTATCAAAAACATGATATAGTAGAAGAAAAAATACATGGAATCGTTATGATAGCAAAAGAAAAAAAATTGAGGGAGGTTTCTCCTCTCCTCCAAAAAATCATCAATTGGTCCTCCATCATTGGAGCCCTTGCAACCCTTGCTTTCTGTATCTGGGCCTACTTTGCTGGTATCCTCCAATCCAAGGAAACCTTGTCGGCCTTTATTCTCCAAGCAGGAATCTTTGGACCTCCTCTCTTTATCCTTCTTCAGATCCTTCAAACAGTGGTCCCTATTATCCCCGGCGCTCTAACATCTGTCGCTGGTGTCTTTATCTATGGCCACATCGTTGGGACCGTTTATAACTACATTGGAATTGTCATTGGCTGTGCCATTATCTTCCAGCTCGCAAGAATGTACGGGCCTAAGTTTGTCCAGTCTATGGTCAGTCAGAAGACTTACGACAAGTATATTAACTGGCTCAATGAAGGCAAACGGTTCGATCGCTTCTTTATCTTCATGATGATCTGGCCCATCAGCCCTGCAGACTTCCTCTGCATGTTAGCTGGTTTGACCAATATGACCTTCAAACGCTACATGACGATTATTATTTTGTGCAAGCCGATTACTTTGGTCATCTACACCTACGGTCTCACCTATATCATCGACTATTTCTGGCAAATGATGTAAAAAGAGAGTGGGACAGAAATCGGTAATTCGTTAGAATTCGATTTCGTCGTCCCACCTCCGCACAGTTGAGTAGGGCTGTAAAAGCTGATGAAATCAGCGTAGTAGAGCCCACTCAACCACTGCGTCTTGCTCTACAATCCAAAGACAATTGAGAGGCTAGGACTTTTGTCCCAGCCTCTTTTATTTATAGAATCCCTTTTTCCTTTTGAATAATGAAGTCTTTTAGGGTGATGAGGAGGACTGCTAACAGAATCATGCCCATCCCCAAAAAATCAATGATAAAGAAATGTTCCTTCATAATGACAAAGGCAAAGAAAACCGCCGAAATCGGCTCAAAGGATGCCAGCAAGCTTCCTTTAACAGCCCCTACCAGAGAGGTCCCTTTCAGAAAGGCTGTATAGGCAAAAATCGTCCCAATGACCACCAAACCAAAAAGAGCCATCCAGGTATCCAGTCTGTAGTTTCCAGAAGAAGAAAGAAGACCGCTAAAAGGGAGCATCAAGATTCCTGGAATGGCCATCCCAACTCCAATTACCAGCATACTTCCCCATTTTTGAATCAATTTAAGAGGTAAAATGATATAGAGGGCATAGGCAAAGGCTGACACCACTCCCCAAGCCAAACCTTTGGGATTAATGGCCAGATGGTTGACTTGACCGTGTGTTGCTATTAAGAATGTGCCACCAATCGCTAGAAGCATCGAAACCACTTCTGCTAGTGTAGGGGCCACTCTATCCTTGACACAGGTATAAGCCAAAATACCCACTGGACAGAGATACTGTAACACAGTGGCTGTCCCAGCATTGGATTCTGCAATCGCCTCTAAATAGGTTAGCTGAGTCAATAACAATCCTAAAAAGGCAAAATTAAGGAGCGGAAGGTAGGAAGATTTATCTTTGACAAAGGCCAAAAACTTCTCCTTATCTGCAAGGCAGGAAAGAATAATAAGGACAATGCCAGAAAAAAGTAAACGAAGATTTGTTAAGCCAATAGCCGAAAATCCGTGAACCATTAAATATTGCCCGCTGACTCCGGATAGTCCCCAAGCAATCCCCGCTATTAAAGTAATCAGAGTCCCTTTTAGAGTTGTAGACATGCTGCCTCCACAGATTTTTTTTACATCCTAATTGTAACACAAAAATCAGCCCAAATGGGCTGATTTACTGTAGGATTTAAAAAGTATTTTTAAGGGCCTATCTAGAAGAGATTAGTCTTCTTTTCTCCCTTTCTTAGCCATCCCTAACCCGAGACTACCTAAAAGTAGAAGCTCGGCCAAGCTGGTGAGGTTGGATCTCGCTTCTCCTGTTTGAGGAAGCGCGCGGGCTGGACTTGCCTCTTCTCCATTTTCAACTGACACGGAGTCATGATGAGGAGCTAAAGCTTGAACCTCTGTATTTTCTTTCTTTTGAGCAAGAAGCTGTGGCGTCGGTTGAGCAGTTTGCGAAGGAAGGACTTTCTTTGGAGATGGAGATACCGGCGTATGGTATTCAGGACGATCCGGGAGAACAGGATTTTCAACTTCTTCCTTAGTAGACAAGCGCAAGATAGTTGCTGTTAATGCATCTAGTCGAAGCCCTGTTTCTGTCCAAGAAATTCCTTTTGGATCACTCAAATTGATCACACCTGCACGTTCCCCATCCACTAGAACATCTGCATTTCTAAAGCGTGCTAGGTCAGTTCCTAGAGCAAAGTTACGCGCCTTGGTATCTGCATTGACCAAAACCAAGTATACTTCTCCATTGCTTGCAGTGATTTGGTAGCCAATCACCTGATCCTCTTCTTCCACTCCATTCTCACCTGGAATCGTCAAAAGCTTGACGCGGCTCTTCACTTCTTCCATGTTATCCATGCGGAAGGCGTCTGTCGACTTACGAAGGGCAATCAATCCTTTGGTGAAGGCGCGAGAACGCGTATTCTCTGGATAGAGGGCTTCATTAGTTGCTTTTTCCCAATCAAAGTGGTTGACGGCATCACTTGAGTCATAGGAATCATGGATAAAGTAAGGGTATTCAAATGGTTTTCCATTTTCATCTACCAACAAATGAGATTTGTTTGGAACCTTGTCATCAGAAACAGGCGTGCGGTAAGCTGGATCCTTAAACTGCTTGGTCCGACCATATTCTTGACCAGAATGAAGGAAAGGTGTGCCTTGAGCTGTCAAGACAAGCAGATTTCCGAGACGCAAGCGACGATGGATCTCTGCATTATTAGCTGGAATGCTAGGATCTTTCTTGATAGACTGAGCGATAATATCAAAGAGGGTCAAATTATCATGGGCTGCAATGTATTGGATAACATCACCGGGACTATCTGCCTCAAAGTTGGTTGGTTGTGCGATGAGATTCTTAAAGATAGTCGCAATCTTCCGTTTTCCATTGGTGATAAAGGCTGGTTGTCCCTCATTTGGATAGCCCGATTTTAGATTGTTTCGAACATCATCTGAGAATACTGCAACCGTGTCTGTTTTCTTCATCCAGGATTGGTCTGCTGGTTGTACAGGACTGTTTTCATCACCTGCATAGGTCACCCAGCCTTCTCCCAACATGATCAGATTAGGGTTTAGAGCCCGGGCTGCCTTGTAGGCTTCTTCGATAGAGGCCGCATCATGGTCGCCCATCATATCAAATCGGAAACCGTCTACCTTGTAAGTATCCACTAAATACTTGATCGAATCGACCAAGACCCGTTTGGACATGTAGTGGGTTGTACCCAAGCGTCCACCACCAAAGCTCGTCCGAGGTGTCCCATCCGCATCCATGAAATGGTAGTAATTTGGCTCGATATCTTCAAAGATGTCGACATTCGCTGTATGGTTATAGACAACGTCTAGGACCACTCCCATTCCTCGCTTATGAATTTCATTGACCAAATTCTTGAATTCTTCAATTCGTTTTTGAGGATTGCTTGGATCGGTTGAGTACATACCTGTCAAGGCAAAGTAGTTCTGTGGATCATATCCCCAGTTGTAGTTGCTATTGCTTGAGGCATACTCTAACAAGCGCTCGTTGTTTTTTAATTCATTGACGTGGTAATAAGATAGAACTGGTAAGAGTTGAATGTGCGTTACACCAAGGTCTTTGAGGTAATCCAATTTTTCAACAAAGGAGGCAAAGGTCCCAAATTGACTCTTAAGCTCTGATGCCAAAGCCGGATCAGAAGTGAAATCTCGGACATGGGCTTCATAGATGATAGCATCTTCCCGTTTCTTAAAGTTTGGAATGGACGCATAGGTTAAGTCACTCGGACCTAATCTACTTGGATCAACAAAGGCTGCTTTTGCTACCTTATGGACATCATCTGTCTTGGCCAATTCACTGTTCCAAGCTGCCAACGATTTGGCATAAGGATCAAGGACTGTGAAGGTTTTCCCTTGGCGTTCAATTTCATACTGGTAGAAATAGCCGGTATAATCTTGGATTCCCAGTCCTGAATCACCTGAAAGAGTCTGCTTCCAAGTGCCTCGCTCCCCTTTTTCCAGAGCCACACGGCCAACTAGTTTTTCAGAATCCTTTTTATCATAGACGACAACAGATACTTTGTCCGCACTTGGTGACCAGAGGGTGAGATCCACTTTTTTCCCAGCTTCATGAAGATGAGCTCCGAGAGTCCCATCATAGCTATAGGCTTCATCCTTGAGGCGCCAGTTCATTTTGGTCGTAAAGCGGTCATTATCGTATTGAACGGTATAGGACTGATCAACTTGTGAGAAATCCCCCGTATAGGTTACTTTCTTGCCTTTCTCATCTAAAAGCAGGTCCGAGATGGTGACAGGATTGCCCTGAGCATCCGTGATCTTGGTCCGCTTGAGCAACTCCTCTTTCTGTGCTCCAGCCAAGGTCGAGAAGCTGGCTTCAATTTTTTCTTTACCGACATGTTGAGCCCCCGTCATACGGATATCGTTGACATAGTATGGGTTGGTGTAAACGGTCGGATCATCATCCCGTAAGAAGATCTGGCTATGGTTCTTTAAATCAGTAAATTTATAATCTTCTTGTCGAATCTTCACATCGTCTCCAGACTTGCTCTCGTCCAATAATAAGAAACCAAATTCTTTTGCAGCTTCCTTTAGGGGGATATCGATGTAACGACCGTATTTCCCTGTCGCTGTAAAATCTGTCCCATCTGGCCAGGCGGCACTGCTCGGATTCTTTACATCTCCCCAATACCAGAGAGATTTTTTGTCATAGTTGCCATCTGTCCGGTAGTAATTTACTCGGACAGTTCCCTCTGCTTGAGGTTGATAAGAATAGACTTTAAATTTGTCGTCCAACCAAGCTTCATTCATTTTTGGGGAGAGCAATTCAATTGACTTGTCCCCAGTGATATTGTCCCCTTTAACATTGTTGATGAGGAAGCTAATCTTCTTAGCCTGCTCATTTTTAAGCTTAACATCTAGATAATAGCCGTAGTCATCTGTCTTTGCATCCTTAAAGGATTGGGCACCTGTCGGCCAGTTTTCCGATGGTTTTTCAACATCATCCCAGGTCCAAAGGCCTTGCGTTTCCTTGTTTTCTTCCGGTAGCTTTTTCACGTGAATCCGGATAGTCTGATCAGCAATCGGTTCCTCTGCCTTCTCAGACTTAGGAGATACCACCTCTTCAGTGACTGCGCTTACATTTTTAGGCGCTGTGACACTTTCATCCGCCACTTTTGGGGTTTCACTTGTCTCAGTCTTCGTAGCTTGTTTCACATCAGATGAAGAACTCACCTCTTCATTAGAAGGGCTTGTCACCACTTCTGAGGCTTGTGCAGGGGTGTTGATGGCTTCATCCGCACTAACCGGACTAGCAAAGGTTGTTAATAGGGCTAAGCTTGTCGCAATCGCAACTGAACCAACGCCATTTTTCAATCGACGAATCGCATAGACGACTTGTTTATCGCCTGTCACAGAAGGTTTCTGTTTCATAAATGTCTCCTTAAAATGATTAGTGTTCAACCAGTATAGCATGTTAAAATTATTTATGCAAGCGTTTTCGTAATTTATACTACCTTTTTCTATTGTTCTCCCTCATTAAAAAAACCAGCCCAAATGGACTGGTTATATTCTAAATGTATGGTAGATCATGGCTCAACCAAAATCTTAATTTGGGCCTTATCTTGTGTTAATTCAACAAATCCTTCTTCAACGATATTTTCCAATTTAATTTTCTTGGTCACCAATTTTTCAGCAGAGAAGTAGCCTTGTTCCATCAATTCCAATACTTTAGGGAAGATGTGACGATAAGCGATAATCCCTTTGAGGGTCTTTTCTTGAATAGCGAATTCATTTGGATTGATGCTGGCTTCACGTTCCCAAATAGAAACAACCATACACTCACCAGCCTTATGCACAGCTGCCAAAGCTTGTCCAAGAACAACAGGAACCCCTGTCACTTCATAAGAAACATCCGCTCCACCATCCGTCAAACGATGAATGGCTTCAACGATTGATTCACCTTCTTCTGGGCGAACCACAATGGCACCCAATTCTTCAGCCTTAGCTTGGCGTTCAGGAGACAATTCAACCGCATAAATTTTCGATGCTCCAGCTGCACGGAGAGCTTCCACAATCAAAAGACCGATTGGGCCCAAACCAAAGATAACAGCTGTATCCCCAGTTTTCAAAGCAGACTGACGAACTGCATAAACGGCAACAGCAGCAGGTTCTGTAAGAGCAGCTTGTTCATAGCTCAAGCTATCTGGAATCACATGGACCAAATCTCCATCTAGAACACAATATTTAGCAAAACCACCATCTGCAGCAAGACCGACAAAATTCAAGTTTGGATCGAGGTTATAATCACCAATTAAATTGTGTTTTGCCAAAATAGGTTCAATTGTCACACGATCGCCAACTTTGACACGAGTCACATTGCTTCCAACCTCAACAATTTCTCCAGCAAACTCATGACCGAGGGTCACGGGTGCTTTTTGACCAGAATAAACATGCTCTTCTGTTGGAATGAAGATTGGCCCATCCAAGTATTCATGCAAGTCTGTTCCACAGATTCCCGTGAATTTGACCGCAACCTTTACTTGATGAGGTTGTACTTCTGGGACTTCCACTTCCTCGATACGAACGTCCTTTTTGCCATGCCAGCGGGCAGCTTTCATTGTTTCCATGTGTTTCTCCTTTGTATTTCCATAACTTACATTTTTCCCTTTCAGGAAAACCGACAACTACATTGTAAGCCTTTTCACAAACTTTGTCAAGATGGATTGAAATCTTAAATGACTATTTTCCATTCGAAAATAGAAAAAATTTTTAACCCACTTATTAAGTACTAAAAAAACAGACACCTAAAGGTGCCTGTTCCTTTTATTCACTATCCTTCAACTTTGCCAATTCTTGGGCAAGTAACTTAAGGGCTACTTGTGGGTTGGCTTGGCCTTTAGTTGCTTTCATAAGGAAGCCTGTGAAGGCCTTATCTGCATTCCGCTTCCCTGACTTGAAGTCAGCTACGGCTGCTTCATTGTCTGCAAAGACTTGGTGGATGATTGGGATCAAGACTTCAGGATCTGAAATCTGTACCAATCCGGCTTTTTCAACGTATTCACGCGCACCGCCACCATTTTTCGCCAAATGAACGAATACCTTCTTGGCAATCTTAGATGAGATGGTACCATCTTCGATGATGGCAATCATTTCTACCAAGTTTTCTGGTGTCAATTGGATTTCTTCAAGAGTTTTGCCTTCTGCATTCAAGAATTGCGCCACTTCTCCTTGGAGCCAGTTAGACACTTGTTTAGCATCTCCACCAAGGGCTACCGCTGCTTCAAAGAAGTCAGAGGTCACTTTAGTCGCTGTCAATTGGTTGGCATCATAATCAGACAAGCCAAGCTCTGCCACATAGCGAGCCCGACGGTCTTTTGGAAATTCTGGCAACTCCTCACGCATTTCCTCGATCCACTCGTCTGAGATTTCAAACAAGGGAAGGTCTGGTTCTGGGAAGTAACGATAATCCGCTGCCCCTTCTTTGACCCGCATAAGGATGGTGCTCTTGTTGGCTTCATCGTAACGACGTGTTTCTTGACGAATGATCCCACCTGAACGCAAGATTTTCGCTTGACGCTCCACTTCATATTCAAGACCCTTACGGACGTTTGAGAAAGAGTTCAAGTTTTTCAACTCCGTCTTGGTACCAAATTCCTCTTGACCGTATGGACGTAGAGAAATGTTGGCATCGACCCGCATGGATCCTTCTTCCATCTTCACGTCAGAAATGCCTGTGTATTGGATCACTTCTTTGAGAGCTGTCAAATAGGCATAGGCTTCTTCAGGAGAACGCATATCGGCTTCAGATACGATTTCGATCAATGGCACCCCTTGACGGTTAAGGTCTACATATGAGAAACCGTCTGTTCCATGCGTGTTCTTACCGGCATCTTCTTCCAAGTGAGCCCGTTCAATCCCGATTTTCTTGGTTGAGCCGTCTTCTAATTGCACTTCAATCCAACCGTTGTAACCAATTGGCTCGTCAAATTGCGAAATTTGGTAGGCCTTTGGATTATCAGGATAGAAATAGTTCTTACGGTCAAAGTGCATGTGCTGGTGGATATCCATGTTCAGCGCCAAGGCAGTCTTGATTCCAGCATCCACAACACCCTTGTTCAAGACAGGAAGTACCCCTGGGAAAGACCAGTCGATCACATTGGTATTGGCATTTTGCTCGTTCCCAAAGTGAGCAGAGGTTGGTGAGAAAATTTTTGAATTTGTATTCAATTCAACGTGGACTTCAAGTCCGATGACTGTTTCAAAGTTCATTAATTGTCACCTCCGAAAATAAGGGGTTGTTGCTTGTGGTAATCCGTCGTTGCTTCAAAAGCTGCTGCGACTTGATAGATCGTTTCTTCGGAATACTTAGGACCAATCAACTGCAAACCAACTGGCAGTCCTTGGGCAAAGCCTGCAGGAATCGAAATCCCTGGTAGACCTGCCAAGTTAACTGGGATGGTCAACAAGTCCGCCAAGTACATGGCAACCGGATCATGGCTGAGTGAATCTAAATCAAAGGCTACACTTGGAGCTGTAGGACCTAAAATCAAATCGTAATCCGCAAAGACTTTTTCAAAGTCTTGAATAATAAGGGTCCGGACTTGACCAGCCTTCTTGTAGTAAGCATCGTAGTAACCTGATGACAAACTAAAGGTCCCAAGCATGATCCGGCGTTTGACCTCATCACCAAAACCTTGGCTACGAGTGTTGACATAGATATCGTCCAAGTTCTTAGCATCTTCCGCACGGAAACCATAACGAATGCCATCGAAACGTTGCAAGTTTGAAGATGCTTCTGAAGAAGCAATGATGTAGTAGACAGCAACCCCGTATTTAGAATGAGGCAAGCTGACTTCTTCGACTGTTGCTCCCAATTTTTCAAAGTGCTTAGCCGCATTAAGGATGGTTTCTTTGACTTCTGGGTCAATTCCTTCCCCAAGATATTCTTTCGGAAGGGCAATCTTCATACCTTTGATGTCTTGACCAATCTTAGAAGTATAGTCTGCTACACGTACTGGGGCAGAAGTTGAATCTTTAACATCTTCGCTAGCAATGACATTAAGCAAGAGGGCATTTTCCTTAACTGTTGGCGCAAAAGGACCAATTTGATCCAATGAGCTACCAAAAGCAATCAGACCAAAACGGGAAACCGTTCCATAGGTAGGCTTGAGTCCAACAATCCCGTTAAAAGCCGCTGGCTGGCGGATAGAACCACCTGTATCCGAACCAAGGGACAAACGGACTTGACCCGAAGCTACAGCTGCTGCCGAACCACTAGATGATCCACCAGGAACCTTGCTGTGGTCCCAAGCATTCTTGGTTGGTCCATAGTAAGAAGTCTCACCAGATCCACCCATGGCAAACTCGTCCATGTTGGTCTTCCCGATGACAATCATATCTTTAGCTTTGGCATTGGCAACCGCTGTCGCATCAAAGATCGGCTCGTAGTTGTAGAGCATTTTTGAAGCCGCAGTGGTCAAGATGCCGTCAGTAGAGATGTTATCTTTGACAGCGAGTGGGATCCCTGACAGGAGGTTGTCTGCATCGATTCCTTTTTCGTCAATGGCCTTGGCTTGTGCAAGGGCTGCTTCTTCTGCTACCGTTACAAAGGCATTGACTGCTTCTTCACGCGCCTTGATATCGTCAAGTGTCGCTTGAGTCAATTCTGTCGCTGAAATTTCCTTAGAGACAAGGAGATTGTGCAACTCTTCAATGGTTTTATTGTTGAATGACATTAGGCATCTCCTCCATCTTCTAGGATAGCTGGCACCTTGATGTAGTAATTGTCTTTTTCAGGTACATTTTTAAACAAACGGTCGCGGTCAGTGCCTTTTTCAGCAATATCCGGACGCAATACAGTCTTGCGATCCGCCATGGTCGTTGTTGGAGCCACATCGGTTGTGTCCACCTCTTCCAACAATTCCACCATATCCACAATCTTCGATAAGGTTATCGCAAACTCAGCTGTCTCTTCTGGAGAGAATTTCAATTTTGAAAGATTGGCAACGTGTGTTACCTCTTCTTGCGTAATTTTCATCTTGCTTCCTTTCGTGAAATGATGATTTTTCAATACCCTCTATTTTACCATATTTTTAGTATTTATGCGGTAGTTTGGCAAGAAAATAGAGTCCGAGGAAGGCTAGCCATTAGGCCTCTCTCCTCGAACTCTCTTCTTAACATTCTTCTAATTGTTCATTCACAAGTTTTGCTCCCAAAACATGTTTGAAATGATTTAAAGCAAACTGGTGGTTTTCAGGAGTAAGCGACGCTACTGCCGGTTCTACCACTTCAATCTGATAGCCAAGATTGTAGGCATCAACCGCTGTATGGAGGACACAAATATCTGTTAAGACTCCCGTCAAAACAACAGTATCGACGCCACGTTCTCGAAGACGGATATCCAAGTCAGTTCCCGAAAAAGCAGAATAATGACGCTTGTCCATCCAAAAGACGCGTGGATCAGCTTGATGTTGCTGATAAAAATCAGCTAAGGGGCCGTACAAGTCCCGCCCACTGGTCCCAATGATATTATGGGGTGGGAAAAGCTTGCTCTCTGGATGAAAGGGATCATTCCCTTCATGAGCATCAATAGCAAAAAAGACATAGGCACCTTGATCAAAGGCCCACTGGGTCACCTGGGCAATGCTCTCAGAAATGGCTTGTGCAGGAGCTCCTGCAGTAAGCTTACCTTCATCCGCTACAAAATCAAAGGTGTAGTCAATCGAAATTAACGCTTTAGTCATTAGTAGTCTCTTTTCTTAATTTCTTCAAAAATATCTGGGATCAACACTTTGAGGTAGGTTCCCTTCATCCCAAGCGAACGACTTTCAATAATTCCTGCTGACTCCAGCTTCCGCAACGCATTGACAATCACAGAGCGCGTAATACCAATCCGATCCGCAATCACAGAAGCCGTCAACTGTCCTTCATTTCCTTTCAATTCACCAAGGATAGCAGAAACTGCCCGCAATTCTGAATAGGACAAGGTGTTCACAGCCATATTGACTGCAGTACGGCGACGAATATTTTTCTCGTCTTCCTCTCGTTGGAAGTTCAACATTTGAATCCCAACTACTGTACTAGCAATCTCAACCAAGATCAAATCATCGTCATCAAACTCTTTATCATTGCGCCAGATAATCAAAGATCCCAAGCGAATCCCAGATACATGAATAGGAGCAATGGTCGTCAAGCCATCAGGAAATTCAGACTTGGTCTCTACTGGAAAGATACTTAAATCGTGGTCCACATCTAAATTTGCCTCTGTATCATAGACTAAACTAGCTGCTTTAGCATAATCTTCTGGTAATTTTTTATTGTCAAAAAAAGCCTCAACCCGGTCATTATTAGTCTTGTAACGCATGAAATAACCAAGGAGAGTCCCCTTGCTATTAATAATACAAGCATTACAATGAATGATATCAGCCAGTTGACGGGCAATTGCATTGTAAGGCATTTCGTCTTGCAACTGTTCTTCAGAACGCTTCAAGATAGATGTAATTTTTCTCGTTTTTTCTAATAATTTAGCCATAATAAACCTCGCATATAGTCAGCTAAAGTATATCATATAAGCGAGGGAATTTCAATCAAATTATCTGAAAATTATTTATTTTTTCTACAATTCTATTCAATTCAGAATAATTATCCTTATGTAACAAAATATTCGCTTCACTCAGTCAAAAAAGAGGCTGGGACAAAAATCCCAGCCTCTCAATTGTCTTTGGATTGTCGAGCAAGACGCAGTAGTTGAGTGGGCTCTATTACACTGATTTCATCAGCTTTTACAGCCCTACTCAACTGTGCGGAGGTGGGACGAAGAAATCGAATTCTAACGAATTAACGATTTCTGTCCCACTCTCTCTATCTGCTTATCGTTTGTATTGTTTTAAGAAACGAGTCATCTTCTCTTGAATTTGAGCCAATTCTTCTACTCGAGGAAGGTAAACAATCCGGAAATGATCCGGCTCTTTCCAGTTGAATCCACGTCCGTGAACCAAGAGAACCTTTTCTTGTTTTAAGAAATTCAAGACAAACTGCTCATCATCATCTACTCGGTACATTTCTCGATCAATCTTAGGGAAGATATAGAGACCGGCTTTTGGTTTGACAGCTGAGAGTCCTGGAATATCATTGATGGCCTTATAGATAAAGTTCCGTTGTTCGTAGATTCGACCACCTGGAAGCAAGAGTTCGTCCACTGACTGGTAGCCTCCCAAAGAAGTCTGAACCACTTGTTGAGCCAAGACGTTTGAACACAGGCGCATATTAGAGAGCATGTTCAAACCTTCGATATAGCCTTTCACATGGTGTTTGGGTCCAGATAAAACCATCCAGCCCACACGGAAGCCCGCGATGCGGTGTGATTTGGACAAACCGTTCATGCTGACACAGAACAAATCTGGAGCCAGGCTGGCAATGGCTGTATGTTTAGCACCATCCATGACCAAGCGATCATAGATTTCATCCGCAAAGATAATCAAGCCATGTTGGCGCGCAATCTCGACGATTTCCAACAACACCTCATCTGGATAGAGAGCCCCGGTCGGGTTATTGGGATTGATCACGACGATAGCCTTGGTGTTTGAAGTGATTTTTGACTTGATATCTTCAATATCAGGATACCACTCAGCCTCTTCATCACAGACATAGTGCACTGCATTACCACCTGCTAGGCTGACCGCTGCTGTCCATAGAGGATAGTCTGGCATCGGTACAAGTACTTCATCGCCATTATCCAACAAGCCTTGCATAGACATCACGATTAGCTCACTGACACCATTTCCAATATAAATGTCATCAATCTCAACATTCGGAATCTTTTTCAATTGGCTATACTGCATAATTGCCTTACGGGCAGAAAAAATTCCTTTTGAATCTGAATACCCTTCACTATCCCGAGCATTCATAATCAAATCATGAATGACTTCATCGGGAGCCGTGAAACCAAATTCAGCCGGATTTCCTGTATTTAAGCGAAGGATCTTCTCCCCGTTTGCCCGCATGCGCATCGCTTCTTCTAATACTGGACCACGAATATCGTAAGCAACGTGCTCTAGCTTGACGGACTTATTGTATTCTTTCATGATTTTTTCCTCACTTTATCAAACTGCTTCCATTATACCACTAGTTAATCTTGAGTACAACTGAGCAACCTCTTTCATTCTAGATGAAATCCTATAGATAGCTTATTTGACCTTTACTTTCTATGCTAAAAAGTTTAAAATATAATTATAGGTAACATAAATGGGCTCATCCATTTCATTTTCACGTTTTCAAGCACTAAAGGAGGACGGAACATGTCTCAAAAATACGAAAACATTATGGTTGCAGTTGATGGATCTCGCGAAGCTGAACTCGCTTTTGAGAAAGGTGTGAATGTAGCCTTGCGAAACGGTTCAAAACTTACCCTTGCTCATGTCGTTGATACACGTGCCTTACAAAGTGTCTCTAGTTTTGATGCCGAAATGTATGAAGGATTCCAAACAGAGGCTAATGAACTATTAGAAGGTTATATCAAACGTGCAAAAGAAGCCGGTGTCCAAAATATTGCTTCAGTGGTCGAAATGGGAAATCCAAAAGTCCTCTTAGCGACTGATATCCCTGAAGCAGAGGAAGTTGATCTCATCATGGTTGGGGCGACTGGTCTAAATGCTTTTGAACGTTTACTAGTCGGCTCTTCTTCTGAATACATCCTCCGCCATGCCAAAGTTGATTTGTTAGTGGTGCGTGAGACCGAAAAGACCTTATAAACTTTATAAAAAACAAAGAGGCTGGGACAAAAGTCCTAGCCTCTCAATTGTCTTTGGATTGTCGAGCAAGACGCAGTGGTTGAGTGGGCTCTACTACGCTGATTTCATCAGCTTTTACAGCCCTACTCAACTGTGCGGAGGTGGGACGACGAAATCGAATTCTAACGAATTACCGATTTCTGTCCCACTCTCTTTTATTTTCTTCAGATTCTACTGTCTTTTCAGAGCAATGTTTTTGATAAGCTTTGATTTGCCGTTCCAGCTCTTTTTGAATAGCTGGTTCAGGTGCATACTTTTCTTCCCAGTCGTCTGGTTTTAAAATTTTATGCGTGACTTCATCAAAGTGAGCCTGACCATCTGGGAAAATTTTCCCCATATTGGCGCGGTGAACAATCTCAAAGACCTCTTCAGGATCGACCCCCATTAGAACGAAACTACCATAAGTCAGATACAGCGTATCAATCAAGGCATCGACCTGCCCTACCATGGAGATCTCGGCGGGATGCTTGCTGCGAACCTTATTCGCTGCCTCATCTAGAGCTTGATGCAATTTTTCAATTGAACGATCGAAGATTGCTTCATCCTTACTAGCTGCCCGAATAAATTCAACCAATTCTTCCTGCTTAAACATGGTTCGGTAAAGAGCCTCTTGATTGTCCCAGGCCTTTGGTTCTTCCTGAGTTTGACCATCCATGAGTTGATGGAAGGCTTTGACCTTATTAAAGTGGTCGTCGCGACTGACAAAAAGAGTCTGATCCGTAATAATTCCAAAATGTTCCAGCGCTTTTTGAATTCCGTCCTTGGTATTACTAGTCGTTGTGTGCTGAGCCACTTCTTTGACCTTGCTGGTCCCATTCCCCATCGCAATTGACAGACCGACACCCGAAAGCATCTCTATGTCATTATCAGAATCTCCAAAGGCCATAACTTGGTCCATCGAGAAGCCAAATGCTTCTCCTACAATCCGAATCCCCTCCATTTTTGAGTTATCAGGGTTGATGACATCTGCCGCAAAGGGACTAGAACGAGTGAATTTTAATTCAGGAAAAGCTTGCTCAACTTTTTGGGTGTCCTTGGGACTAGCTAATAAGAGAACCTGATAAACCGGTCCTTGAGCAATTTGTAGCAGTTGCTTTTGATCCTGAGGAACAGCCTTGCTGACTACCTTATTGAAGCCCTGACTAACTGCCTTCGAAAAACCTTTCGGTACAAAACGTGCAGACCATTGAGAAATCGGACTCAGGCCAAAACTCATAATGCGAGAGCCTTCGACTCCATCTTCTGTTCCTAAGGCGATTTCGATGCGATGTTTCTTTGCATATTCAATTAAGAGACGAAGATTCTTCTTATCAATCGGAGAGGCAGATAAAATCTTGTCCTTGGTAAAAATATACTGACCATTATAGGTGACTGCGAAATCAAAGTCATAACGCTCGATAAAAGGACGGACAAAGAACGGTCCTCGCCCTGTCGCCAAACCAACAAAAATCCCTTGTTCCTTTAAGGCGCGAATGGCTTTTTCAGTTGACTTTAAAACCATTCGACTATCATTGACCAAGGTTCCGTCAATGTCAAAAAAGACCGCTTTTATTTCCATGATGACTGCTTTCTTTCCGTTTTATGATACAATAAATTATAACACACATTTCAAGGAGACACACATGATTAAGAAAATTTTGGCCCTTCATACAGGAGGGACCATCTCCATGCAGGCTGATGCCACAGGAGCTGTCGTGACCAATTCAGCCAACCCCATGAACCATATTGATTTGTCACTAGCTGGGATTGAGCTCACTTCAGAAGATTTTTTAAATTTACCAAGCCCTCATGTAACTCCTCAGCACATGTTGCAACTCTATCATAAGATTCAGAAAGAGGCTTACCAGTATGATGGTATTGTCATCACCCATGGTACCGATACTCTCGAAGAAACAGCCTACTTCTTAGATACCATGGACTTGCCAACTATTTCTGTAGTCCTGACAGGAGCCATGAGAAGCTCCAATGAATTAGGAAGCGACGGCGTCTATAACTATCTGACCGCCATCCGAGTAGCAGCAGATCCCAAATCACAAGACAAGGGTGTCTTGGTCGTGATGAATGATGAAGTCCATGCAGCCAAGTACGTGACCAAAACACATACCACCAATGTCAGCACCTTCCAGACTCCCACACATGGCCCTCTAGGCTTGGTCATGAAAAAAGAAGTTCTTTTCTTCAAAACAGCTGAACCCCGTGTGCGTTTTGATTTGCAAGAAATCAAGGGAGTTGTCCCCATCATTTCAGCCTATGCTGGCATGAAAACAGAACTCCTTGACCTACTAGATGTCCAACAAATGGATGGTTTGATCATTGAAGCCTTTGGAGCTGGAAATCTTCCTAAGGAAGTAGCTGAGAAACTCTTTGAATTTCAAGAGGCTGACCTTCCTATTGCCTTGGTTTCCCGTTGCTTCAATGGAATTGCGGAACCTGTCTATGCTTACGATGGGGGCGGAGTCAAACTTCACGAGCACGGCATCTTCTTTGTCAAAGAGCTCAATGCAGCTAAGGCCCGGTTAAAACTCTTGATTGCCATCAATGCTGGCTTAAAAGATGAAGAATTAAGAGACTATATGGAAGGGTAAAATAAGGATAGAAGGCGTGATGGTTAATCCATCCGCCTTTTGAAGTTAAAAATAGCTTTGATGGACTGAGATAATGACGGACAAAATGAATTTTAACATGGTTCGCATAGCTAGGACCTCTTTTCTGTTTTTTAGAATTATAGGTCCACAAACTTAAAATAAGATAAAAGAGGCTGGGACAAAAGTCCCAGCCTCTCAATTGTCTTTGGATTGTCAAGCAAGATGCAGTGGTTGAGTGGGCTCTACTACGCTGATTTCATCAGCTTTTACAGCTCTACTCAACTGTGCGGAGGTGGGACGACGAAATCGAATTCTAACGAATGACCGATTTCTGTCTCACTCTCTTTTATCACTTCTTAATCCAGGTGTTCTTTCTGTTCCAAATGTAGAGACAGACAGTGCCAGTCTGGGTGTTCCCGCCAATTAGGAGTTGTCACCACCTGAACAGCTACCTTTCGCGCTTCCTCTAAGATTGGATAATCTTCAATGAGGTTGGCCACTTGAAATTCTGGTATGCCTGATTGACGCGTTCCAAAGATTTCCCCAGAGCCCCTTAGCTTGAGATCTTCTTCTGCCAAGACAAACCCATTGGTTGTTTCAGTCATGATTTTCATCCGACGCTTGCCAGATTCTGTTTTGGGATTGGCAACTAAGACCGCGTAAGACTGCTTATCACCACGTCCTACCCGGCCTCTCAGCTGGTGCAATTGACTCAAGCCAAAGCGGTCTGCATCTATGATAATCATGACGGTGGCATTGGGAACATTGACCCCGACTTCGATAACGGTTGTCGAAACTAGCAAGTCAATTTCTCCCTGCTTGAAGGCCTGCATAATGGCCTCTTTTTCTTCCCCCTTCATCTTACCATGGAGGAGGGCAATACGGGCACGATCTCCGAAGTAGGCAATCAATTCTTCCTCTAAGGCAATAGCATTTTTGAGGTCCAGGGCTTCAGATTCTTCAATCAAGGGAGAAATAACATAGGCTTGGGAACCTTTTTGAATTTCTTTAACCAACCAATCCAAAACCAAGTTTAACTGTTGGTGCTTGACCCATCGGGTGATGATTTCTTTTCGACCAGCTGGCATTTGGTCGATAATCGAAACATCCATATCTCCAAAAGCAGTGATCGCTAGCGTCCGAGGGATTGGGGTCGCTGTCATCATCAAGACATCAGGATTTTGGCCCTTTTCACGCAGGATCCGTCTTTGGGCCACACCAAAGCGGTGCTGCTCATCAATAATGACCAAGCCTAAATCATGGAAATGGACTCCCTCCTGAATCAAGGCATGGGTCCCCACAATAAGGTCCACTTCCCCTGCTTCAATCGAAGCCAATCGCTCTCGTCTCTCCGCAGCTTTTAAACTTCCTGTCAAAAGAAGGATTCTAAGATTAGGAAAAAGAGAAGTCAAACTTTGTAAATGTTGCTCGGCCAAAATTTCTGTCGGTACCATCAAGGCCGCTTGCTTGCCAGCCGTCACAGCAGCATACATGGCTAGTCCAGCTACGACGGTTTTTCCACTTCCAACATCCCCTTGCAAGAGACGATTCATATGGTAAGGAGAACGCATATCTGTAAGAATTTCCTTCAGACTTCTCTCCTGGGCCTCTGTCAAAGCAAAGGGAAGACTGGCTTGAAGAGCTCTTAGCTTCGTCTCATCCCAGTCTAGCACGATTCCCTGTCCGACGGAACGATTTTCTTCCTTCAAGACCTGCAGTTGCAATTGGAAAAAGAGCAGTTCTTCAAATTTCACTCGTCTCAGGGCCTGCTTGTATTCATTAAGATCCTTGGGAAAATGCATAGCCCTGACCGCTTGTCTGCGAGAAAGCAACTGGTACTTGTCCATTAGGACTTGGGGTAAATTTTCTTCTAATAGTTGGTCCAAGCCTGCTTCAAAAGCTGTTTTGATAACCTTCACTAGAGCAGACTGACTCACCCCTTGAGCCAAGCGGTAGACCGGTTGAAGGTCATCTTCGACTTGCGCGAGTAGCTTCATCCCTGTCAAGGCTCCCTTGGCCTTGTCCCATTTACCAAAGACAGCCACCGTTTGCCCCAGTTCAATCTTGTCCGCTAGATAGGGCTGGTTAAAGAAACTAACTGCTAACACCAGCTCCCCTTGTTTAATGGTGAAGCGAAGACGGTTGCGTTTGTAGCCATAATATTGAACATTGGCTGGAGTTGCGACAAGTCCAGAAACGACCGCTTTTTCTCCATCTTCCAAGTCTAAAACATTTTTTGATTTAAAATCTTCATATCGAAATGGAAAGTAGAGCAAGAGATCTTCAACCGTTTCGATACCCAATTTTTTGTATTTCTCTGCTGATTTTGGTCCAATTCCTGGTAAGACAGAGAGTGGTTGGTGTAAGTTCATTCATTCCTCCTAGATAAGAAAGGAGGCTGGGACCTCCGTCATCAACCTCTTTCATCTCGTACTTTTCATGAAAGGAAGCTAGGAAAACTTAAACAGCTTACTTCCCACTGACTTCCTTTGTTGGACGATAAACTCTTGGTACGCGATCGCTCAAGACACAAACCACCTCATAGTTGATCGTGCCTCTATAGACTGCTACATCCGTTGCCGTGATAGCTAGATCACCATCTGTTCCAATCAATACCACCTTGGTCCCAATCGGATAGCCCTTGGGTAGGCGAATGGTGATTTGGTCCATGGATACGCGACCGACAATTGGACAGAATTGACCATCAATAAGGACATGAAAACCTTGCATATCTCTAGTCCAGCCATCTGCATAGCCAATCGGAATCGTCCCAATCCACTCTTCCTCAGTAGTCTGATAGGTCGCTCCATAGCCAACTGTCTGCCCCACCTCTAGTGGCTTGACATGCACCAATTCTGTTTCCAAACTTAAAGCAGGACGGATATTGTAAGGTAGTTCTAACTCTCTTCCACTTGGATTGAGGCCATACATGACATCGCCCAGTCGGACAGCATTAAAAATGGTATCAGCATGCCATAAAGTCGTTGCTGAATTGCTGGCGTGAACGATTTCTGGAGTATAGGGCAAAAGCTCCAACAGGGTCTTAAATCGTTGCAATTGTCCTTGGAAATGACGGTCATCTTTCTCGTCAGCTGTTGCAAAATGGGTAAAGATCCCTTCCACTTCTGCCCCATGGTTTCTTAATAAGATCATAGCCTCTTGCAAGTCTTCTGCTGAACGGAAACCAATTCGTCCCATTCCTGAATCCACTTTAATATGAAGCTTCAAACCAGTCAAATCAGACTTTTTAGCTAATAAAGATTTCAACCACTCGAGACTAGCCACTGTATAACGAATTCCTTCTTTGATGGCAATCTCTATGAAATCTATTGGAGCAACTCCCAAAATTAAAATCGGCTTTTCGCCAGCTACTTGGCGAACTTCTATGGCTTCGTCTAGGTTGGATACACAAAAAACATCTACCATTGGCAATAAGCGTTCTACCACTGGCTGAACCCCATGACCGTATGCATTGGCCTTGACAACCGCAAAGGTCAAGGTCTCTTTCGGAATATGGGCCTGTATTTGTTGAACATTATAGGCAATAGCCTCTACATCCACATATGCTCGCGTTGGTCTATGTATACTAGCTTTCATTTCTTTCCTCCAAAATGACACTGGTCGAAACTAAATCGCCTGAGTGACTAATCGAAACCCATATCTTTCCACTAAAAGGGGCTTTAGAAAAATAGGGAGCTCCTTTTTGATTGGTTAGAATTTCCAGATCCTGAAATCCTACTGGACCAATTCCTGTTCCCCAAGCCTTGGAAAAGGCTTCTTTTGCAGACCATCGTCCGGCCAGGTATTCCATTTTCCGTTTCCCGGATAATTGATCGAACCGTTCTCGTTCTGTCTCTGTCAATACCTTGGAAGCAAATCTGGGATGTCTCTGGTAGGCCTCTTCAATGGATTGGATCGATTCGATATCTATCCCATGTCCAACAATCATATCTATTCCTCTTTGATAATTCTCTATCCGCAACTCCATTTAAGAAGGAAAGGGCTGAGAATGTTTTCTCTAGCCCTCTCCTCTTATTCAGCTACATACTGATATATTTCTCGTACTAAGCTTTCTGTCTTTTCCCAACCCAAGCATGGGTCTGTGATTGATTGACCAAATACTTCTGGTTGATCTTGACGACCGTCCTCCAGATAAGATTCAATCATAAATCCACGAACCACATCATGGATAATTGGATTCCAGCTTCGATTACTAAGGGTCTCTCTGACAATGCGAATCTGTTCAGCAAATTTTTTCCCAGAATTATCATGATTGGTATCAACCAAGATAAATGGATGTTGCAATCCCAAGGCTTGGTAACGATGAGCAGCTTCTAGCAAATCTTCATAGTGGTAGTTTGGAATGTTTTTCCCATTCGCGTCTAAAGCTCCACGCAGAATAGCGTGTCCGAATGGATTTCCATTTGTTTCCACAGAACGACCATTATAGAAGAAATGATGCCCATGCTGTGCAGCATAAATCGCATTAAACATGACAGACAGATTTCCAGATGTCGGATTTTTCAATCCCGTTGGGACTGAGATCCCACTTGCCACAAAGCGGTGGCCTTGATCTTCTACAGAACGGGCCCCAATAGCAACATAGGAAAGTAAATCTTCAACAAATGGGTAGGTCTCAGGATACAAAAGTTCGTCTGCTGTAGTCAATCCGGTTTCGGTAATCACTCGATGATGCAGGCGACGAACTGCCTTTAAACCAGCTACAAAACTTGGTTCTGAAGCAGTATCCGGCTGATGCATCAAACCTTTATAGCCATCTCCATTGGTCCGAGGCTTGGCAGTATAGACCCGCATCACAATGAAGACCCGATCTTTGACTTCTTCTTGAAGGGCTGCAAGGCGGCAAGCATACTCCATCACTGCTTCCTCATTATCTGATGAACATGGTCCCATCACAAGCAAGATACGCTTGTCTTCTCCCTTTAAAATAGAGGCTAGTTCACGGTCACGCGCTTCTTTGCGAGCCAATTGTTCACCCTCTAAGCGATAAAGAGAAGTCACCGCTGTTTCATCAATGATTGGGCTAGTAGCTGTAAAAGACATAGGCAGATCCTTTCATACGATTAGAGTTTTTTACCGTGGCAGTTTTTAAATTTCTTACCAGATCCACATGGACAAATGTCGTTACGTTTGATTTGGCTCAAATCAAGATCTTCTGGTAAATCAGTTTTTTGAGCAGCAATATTACGAGTCGCTGTCGTTGAAATACTATGTTCTGTACGTGGGCGCTCTTGTTCGTGAATTTGAGCTTTCATCATGAGACGAGTCACATCAAACTCAATAGAACCAATCATATCGTTGAACATACGGAATCCTTCAGATTGGTATTCAACCACTGGATTATTTTGCGCATAGCCACGGAGACCGACAGCATTACGCAATTGGTCTAAGGCATCGATGTGATCTGTCCATTTACTATCCACAACACGAAGGATCAAGACTTTTTGGAATTCTCTAACTGCTTCTTCATCGCGTAATTTCGCTACTTGGTTTTCATAAACCTCTTCAGCTCGTTGGAACAAGTAATCAATCACATCTTTATCCGATTTGCCTTCAATATCGCTCTCTGAAATGGTATCTTCAGGGACCAAATTGTATTTGGCAAAGTTCAAGATAGCTTCCGTACGTTCTTCCTTGCTTGAGTGGCTTGCCCCTTCAACGATCCGTTTAATGGTTCGTTTGATCATGGCCTTGATTTCTGGAGCCAAATCACGATCCGCTGTAATCACATCATAGCGTTGAGAGTAGATAATCTCGCGTTGCTCCCGCATGACGTCATCATACTGAAGGACTTGCTTACGAGTGTCATAGTTGTTCCCTTCCACTCGTTTTTGGGCTGCTTCAACTTGACGTGTAAACATGTTGGATCGGATGACAGATTCTTCTTCGCTTAGTTTGAAGCGGTCTAGCAAGGCTTTGATGCGCTCTGAACCGAAACGACGCATCAACTCATCTTCAAGAGAAAGGTAGAATTGAGATTCACCCGGGTCCCCTTGACGTCCGGAACGTCCACGCAACTGGTTATCAATACGACGGCTTTCATGACGCTCTGTACCAATGACACATAGTCCGCCCAATTCACGAACCCCTTCACCGAGCTTGATATCGGTACCACGTCCGGCCATGTTGGTCGCGATGGTAACGGCACCACGTTGACCCGCATTCATGATGATTTGAGCTTCTTTGTAGTGGTTTTTCGCATTCAAAACTTCGTGGGGAACTCCTGCTTCGACCAAGAGACGAGATAAATAGTCACTGGTTTCAACGGCAACGGTACCCACCAAGACTGGTTGCCCTTTTTCGTAACGTGCTTTTACATCTTCTACTACAGCCTTAAACTTCGATTTCAAGCTTGGGTAAAGAAGATCTGGATGGTCAATACGAGCAATCGGACGGTTTGTTGGAATTGGAATGACGCGAATGTTGTAAATTTCACGGAATTCTTCTTCTTCTGTCTTACCAGTACCTGTCATCCCTGAAAGTTTTTTGTACATCCGGAAGAGGTTTTGGTAAGTAATAGAAGCTGATGTTTTGGTTTCTTCTTGGACTGGTACACCTTCTTTAGCCTCAATCGCTTGGTGCAAGCCGTCTGAATAACGACGTCCTTCCATGGTCCGACCTGTAAATTGGTCGACGATCAAGATTTCTTGATCCTCACTGACCACATAGTCGATGTCCAAAATCATGATATAGTTGGCACGGAGGGCATTGTCAATGTAATGCGTTAAAGCAACATTTTCGATGTCATACAAGTTTTCAAGCTTAAAGTAGCTTTCAGCCTTATCAATCCCAGAATCTGACAAACCAATCGTTTTTGAAGGAACATCAATGATATAGTCTTCTTCTTCCAAAGATTTCACAAAGGCATCCGCCATGTGATAGAGTTGGCTAGTTTCTGTAGAAGTCTGACCTGAAACAATCAATGGAGTACGGGCTTCATCAATCAAGATCGAGTCTACCTCATCGACCAAGGCATAGTTCAAAGGACGTTGTACCATATTTTCGGCACGAACAACCATGTTATCACGCAAGTAGTCGAAACCGATTTCCGCATTGGTTGAATAGGTGATATCACAAGCATAAGCTTCTTGTTTTTCAGAAGGTGATTTTGCAGCCAGGTTGATCCCAACTGACAAACCAAGCCATGAGTACAATTCACCCATCTCTGTCGCATCACGTTCTGTCAGGTATTCATTGACCGTAACAACGTGAACCCCTTTACCAGATAGGGCATTCAAATACACCGGCATGGTCGCAGTCAAGGTTTTCCCTTCCCCTGTACGCATTTCTGGAACGTCACCATGGTGAAGAACAATCCCCCCCATGACCTGTACTTTATAAGGGAACAAGCCCAAGACACGCTTAGCACCTTCACGAACTACTGCGAAAGCTTCATAGAGGAG
Source organism: Streptococcus sp. AM43-2AT (assembly GCF_003603405.1). Lineage (NCBI taxonomy): Bacteria > Bacillati > Bacillota > Bacilli > Lactobacillales > Streptococcaceae > Streptococcus > Streptococcus sp. AM43-2AT. Next base: position 154,662 of record NZ_QTND01000002.1, read on the forward strand.
ATCATCCAATGATTCACCATCTTGGTAGCGTTGTTTGAACTCTTCTGTTTTCGCCTTCAGTTCATCATCTGACAAGGCAGCCATTTGATCTTCATAGGAGAAGACCTTGTCTGCCATCTTTTCCAATCGTCTTAATTCACCTTTATCATTTTCGATAATTGTTTTTAATAAATTAGCCATTAGTATCCTTACTTTTCAAATTTCTTAAATTTTAAACGTTCTTTTTATTATAGCACACTGTAGCTTATCCATCAAGAAATTCCATTGATTAGAAGATGGTTTCCCCCTCTTTTTTCCCTTATCCATTTCACCTTTTGCTCATCTATTAGAAAAATCCTTAAAACAACAAAAGGTTAAGTACTTGACGACTCAACCTTCTATCTACGTTTATGGATGACTGACAATTAATTCCATCTCTTCTCCTGATAAGGTCCAATTCTGGATATCACTCGTTAAGATAAAATGTTCTCCTTTTCCAATCGGATAATCTACCCTATCTACCTGAAGACTTCCTTGCCCTGAGAGAACGCTCACCAAACTATAATCATGGGTCTTTTCAAATCGAACTTCCCCATTGATGACCCATTTGTGAACACCAAAGAAGTCATTGGCCACTAACAAAGTCGATGACAAGTGGTCAACTTTTTCCTCAACTGGTCGGCTATTTGCCGGAGCACCTAAGTTCAGTACATCAATAGACTGTTCAATGTGCAATTCACGTAAATTCCCTTGATCATCTTTGCGATCAAAGTCGTAAACTCGATACGTCGTGTCGCTTGATTGCTGGGTTTCCAAAATCAAGATACCCGAACCGATGGCATGCATGGTTCCACTTGGAACATAGAAGAAATCTCCCGCTTTCACAGGAACCCGTGCTAAAAGATCATCCCATTCTTTGGCTTCGATCATTCGACGTAATTCTTCCTTGGACTGGGCGTGGTGACCATAGATAATCTCCGCCCCTTCATCCGCAGCAATAATATACCAGCATTCGGTTTTCCCAAGTTCTCCTTCATGCTCCATTCCATAGGCATCATCTGGATGAACCTGAACACTGAGCCAGTCATTGGCATCCAGAATCTTTGTCAATAAAGGAAAGACCGGTTCTGTTCGATCTCCAAATAATTCACGATGCTCTGCATAAAGTTGATCCAAGCCTATTCCAGCATAAGGCCCATTTTTAACAACTGAAACACCATGGGGATGGGCCGAAATAGCCCAGTATTCACCAACATGATCGCTCGGGATTTCATAGCCAAACTCATCTCGTAATCTAGTTCCACCCCAAATTTTTTCCTGCATGACGGATTGTAAAAATAACGGTTGTGACATACCTGCCTCCATATATCCTTGTATTCAATACCTTATTATACAAAATTTCATTCGTTTTTGAAAGCTCTACCAATCCCTTCATCCCCTTTTTAATTTTTTGCACGTTTTTCGCATTTTTACCGGCTTTTCGCTATAATAGGTATATGAATCTCAAAGAATCCATTATCGAATTGGCTCACTCCATCGGTATTTCAAAAATCGGTTTTACCACCGCAGATGATTTTTCCTATTTAGAAAAATCCCTCCGCCTAGCTGTAGAGGAAGGCCGAAATTCAGGGTTTGAGCACAAAAATATCGAAGAACGAATCCAGCCACGCTTAAGTTTAGCTTCTGCTAAAACGATTATTTCCATTGCCGTTGCATATCCTCACAAGTTAAAACAACAACCTCAGAAGACAGCCTATAAACGCGGAAAATTCACTCCCAACAGTTGGGGCATAGACTACCACTATGTCCTACAGGATAAGTTGGACCGCCTGGCTAAAGGGATTGAAGAATTGACGGCTAACTTCGAATACAAGGGCATGGTGGATACCGGAGCCTTGGTGGATACTGCCGTTGCTCAACGGGCTGGCATTGGATTTATCGGTAAGAACGGCCTCGTCATCTCAAAAGAATACGGTTCTTATATGTTTCTAGGAGAGCTCATCACCAACCTAGAAATTGAACCCGATCAAGCAGTCGACTATGGTTGTGGAGATTGTAACCGCTGTGTAGAAGCCTGCCCGACATCTTGCTTAATTGGAGATGGCACCATGAATGCCCGACGTTGTCTATCCTTTCAGACCCAAGACAAGGGCATGATGGATATGGAATTTCGTAAAAAGATTAAAACGGTCATCTACGGTTGTGATATCTGTCAAATCTGTTGTCCCTATAATCGTGGTCTGGATAACCCACTAGCCACTGACATTGACCCTGAACTAGCTCACCCAGAATTAATCCCCTTTATCGAGCTATCCAATGGTCAATTCAAAGAAAAATTCGGAATGGTCGCTGGTAGTTGGCGGGGGAAAAATATCCTTCAGCGCAATGCCATTATTGCATTGGCCAATGCTAATGACCGGTCTGCCATTCCTAAACTTCTAGAAATTATCGAAACCTCGCAAAACCAGATTCATATTGCAACAGCCATTTGGTCACTGGGGGAGCTGATTCGAGAAGTCACACCTGACTTGGTCGATTTATTAACTTCCCTCAAAAATCCAAGTCCTGCTATTATAGAAGAACGCGAACGGTTTTTCCAAAAATTTCATGTAGATGAAATAGAGATACAAAAATAGAGAGTGGGACAGAAATCGGTCATTCGTTAGAATTCGATTTCGTCGTCCCACCTCCGCACAGTTGAGTAGGTCTGTAAAAGCTGATGCAATCAGCCTAGTAGAGCCCACTCAACCACTGCGTCTTGCTCGACAATCCAAAGACAATTGAGAGGCTAGGACTTTTGTCCCAGCCTCTTTTATCGTTCACATCATCCTTCTTTCTGACCTTGTTTTTAAAAAAGCCCCAAGAGATAAAACCAAAAGAACCCCCAAAGAATAGCAGATAAAAAACCAACCACAACATCACGAACAAAATGGAGTCCAGCTAGAACACGAACCCCCGCCAATAGAAGAGCCAAGAACAGACCAAGGACCGATAGAAGAGGATGCACTCCCCAGGCTACTGTAGAAATGATCGCCGCAGAAAAGACGTGCCGACTTGGCATAGAACTCCCCTTCCCCTCTCGATTCAGTAACGGAGGGAAAGTCCCCAGCTCATAGGGACGCGGCCAATTCATTCGTTTTCGAATGACACTCAATATGATAAAACCAGTTGCTGGTACCAACAGATAGGCAAGCACGATCCAAGCCTTGCTAGCCTTTAGATAGGCTGCCCAAAGAACATAGAAATAAAGGAGAGGCATCAACAAGGTGACGAGCCGATTGGTCCACTTTAATAAAGAAAGATAATAGGGATGGGTCACAAAAAATGGTCTAACCCGTTCATAGAACAAACATTCTTTTTTCATAAGGATTCTCTCTTCAATCAGTCATTTAACAAGCAACAGTTCAGCTAGATCAAAATCCCTTCCAGGTGATCGAGCTCATGCTGGCAAATCTGGGCCGCAAAACCTTCTAAGCTTATGAGCTGAGGTTTCCAATTGGTATCACGGTAGGAGACTTGAATCTTTTCAAAGCGACTTGTCTTTCGACTTCCTGGCAAAGAAAGACAGCCTTCTTCTGTCTCATAAATCCCTTCTTTCTTAACTAGAACAGGATTAAAGAGAACCAAGGGCATCAAACCTAGTTGGATGATGATGACTCGCTTACGTACACCAATCATATTAGCAGCCATGCCAACACAGGCTTCCTGGTTAGCTCGTAGGGTATCTTGTAAATCTTGCGCCAAATACAAATCCTCTTTTGTCGCTTCTTCAGACACTTGACTCAAAAAGAAGGGATCCTTCATAATGGCTTTTTCCATCATTTCTCCTCTCTTGCTAAAAAAGAGAAGGTCATTCATCCATCTTCCCGACGAAGAACTCCCTCCCCCTAGCATTTTGATGCTTTATGTTATTTCAACCTTAACTTATTAGTCTTTTTTGCTGACTTGTTTTGCTAAGACAAAGTTACCCAAGGTCGCTGAACCATTTCCTGCTACTGCTGGTGTTACGATATAGTCACGAACATCTGGCACTGGTAAATAGCCGTTCAATAAGACGGTGAATTTTTCACGAACGCGATCCAACATGTGTTGTTGTGCCATCACTCCTCCACCAAATACAATCACATCTGGGCGGAAGGTTACAGTTGCATTGACAGCAGCTTGGGCAATATAGTAGGCTTGGATATCCCATACAGAGCTATTCAGTTCAATATTTTCCCCACGAATACCGGTACGAGCTTCCAAGCTTGGGCCAGCCGCAAGACCTTCTAAACAGCCTCTGTGGAATGGACACACACCATTAAATTCTTTTTCAACATCCATCGGGTGTTTGGCAACATAATAATGGCCCATCTCAGGATGTCCCACTCCACCAATGAATTCACCACGCTGGATGACACCTGCACCAATCCCTGTACCAATTGTGTAGTAAACTAAGTTCTCAATACGACCACCCGCATTATTACGAGCCACGACCTCACCATAAGCTGAGCTATTCACATCAGTGGTGAAGTAAATCGGTACATTCAAGGATCGACGGAAAGCTCCCACCACATCTACATTTGCCCAATGTGGTTTGGGAGTTGTTGTAATAAAACCATAGGTCTTTGAATTCTTATCAATATCAATCGGTCCAAATGAACCAATGGCTAAACCAGCAAGACTTTCAAATTTAGAGAAAAACTCAATACATTTATCAAGGGTTTCAATTGGGGTTGTTGTCGGAAACTGTGTCTTTTCAATGACGTTATTATTTTCGTCACCTACAGCACAAACAAACTTTGTTCCACCAGCTTCAAGACTTCCATATAATTTAGTCATATCAAACCTCTTTTTCAATTCTCTTTTTTTCTATTATATCACAAAGGGAAACGGTTCACTTCTATTCCTTATAGAAAAAACTACTCTTATTTATGTTTAAACATTAGGTGAGCGACTTTTTTATTCCAAGCCTCACCTCCAAACAAAATTCAAGGACTGGAGGAAGCCCTAACCAGTCCTTGAGTAATCCTATTTTAGATTATGCTTTTACTTCAATAATCGCATCGCCTTTAGCAACTGCACCATTAGCTACTGGAGTTACTGAAGCATAATCAGCTGTGTTTGTGACGATGACCATTGTTGTATCATCAAGACCAGCTGCTGCAATTTTAGCAGAATCAAATGTTCCAAGAACATCGCCAGCTTTGACCTTGTCACCTTGAGCAACTTTCTGATCAAATCCTTCACCGTTCATTGAAACTGTATCAATCCCAACGTGGATCAAAACTTCAGCACCATTGGCTGTCTTCAAGCCAAAAGCATGTCCAGTTGCAAAAGCAATGGTTACTTCAGCATCCGCCGGAGCATATACAACACCTTCAGTTGGTTTGATGGCAATCCCTTGTCCCATAGCACCACTTGAGAATACAGGGTCATTTACGTTTTCTAAAGCAACCGCTTGACCAATGATTGGAGAGATGATGGTTTCATCTTGAAGAGATGCTGGAACAGTTCCAGTTGTTTCTTCTTCAATAATTGCACCAGCTTCTTCGTCTTCTGCAGGAACTGATGAAGCTTCATCTTCGTAACCGAACATATATGTCAAACCAAAACTTAGTGCAGTTGTAAATACAACCATAAATACATATTTCAATAATTGACCGTTTAGATAGAGAAGTGTTCCTGGAATAATTGTAATACCAAATCCTGTACCAGCAAGGTTTAACATAGATGCAATCCAACCACCTACAGCACCTGCTCCCAAAGCAATAACGAATGGTTTCACATAACGCAAGTTCACACCAAAGATTGCAGGCTCAGTAATACCTAATAAGGCAGAAATAGTTGCAGGAAATGCTAAAGCTTTCACTTTTTGAGATTTTGATTTCACTGCCACCGCTAAAGTCGCACCAGCTTGTGCAGTCATAGCAGCTGTAATAATTGCATTAAATGGATCTTTTTTATCCGAAGTAATTAATTGCGATTCAAGAAGGTTAAAAATATGATGGACACCAGTAACGACAATCAACTGATGAACCCCACCGATAAGAAGACCTGCAAGGCCGAATGGTAAATTTAAAATAAACTTAGTTGCATTCAGTACATGTTCCTCGATGCTGTGGAAGAATGGTCCAATAATAAACAAAGCGAGGAATGACATGATTGTTAATGTAAATAATGGAACCAATAACAAATCTAAGACATCTGGAATTTTCTTATGGAGCCATTTTTCAAGTTTTGCACCAATTAGACCAACGAAGAAAGCGGGAAGAACTGAGTTCTGGAATCCAACTACATGATGGAAGATACCAAAGAATGTTGCTGCTTTAGAAGGATCTTCCGCTACAACCCACGCATTAGGAAGTGTCGGACTAACCATCATCAAACCAATTACAATTCCAAGAACAGGATTTCCTCCAAACACTCGGAACGCAGACCATGAAATCAAGGCTGGGAAGAAAGCAAACGCAGTATCTGTCAAAATTGTTGAATAGGTATAGAAATCTGTAGATTTAAATGCGTCTGCTGTAGTACCAAACAAAGCCAGCACTTGATCTTGAGCAATAGCACCACGAATTCCCATAAACAAACCAGTTGCAACGATTGCTGGCAAAATTGGGACAAAAACATCTCCGAAGGTACGGATTGCGCGTTGGAACCAATTTCCTTGTTTCGCTGCTTCAGCTTTCATTTCATCTTTTGAAGAAGTTGGCAAGCCTAGAGCTACTACTTCATCGTAGATCTTATTTACAGTACCAGTACCAAAGATGATTTGGTATTGACCTGAGTTAAAGAAAGCTCCCTGTACTTTTTCAATGTTCTCAACAACATCTTTGTTGATTTTTGATTCATCTTTAACCATCACGCGAAGACGAGTCGCACAGTGAGCAACACTGCTAACGTTCTCAACTCCACCGATTGCATCGATGACTTTTTTTGCAATTTCTGTATTTGACATTTGCAAAAATCTCCTTATTTTTTATTGTTTTGAAAACGGTTAAACCATCTCTACGCTCTTAATTGTACCACGTATTAAGAATATGTCAACCGTTTTGCAGAATGTTTTTGGTGTTTATTTGCGATTTTTGATTGTTTGAAAGATGGATTTCTTATTTTCATTCACTAAAAAGCCCGTATGCTCTATATAAAAACCTCTATCTTGTTTTTGAATTTTCAAAAACTTTCATACTTTCATTTATTTTCATAAATCAAAACTAGGCTTGACTTCGATATTTTATGATAAACGTTTGACATTTTTTCTCAATTATTTGGCCAAATTCTTGCTTTTTTTTTTAGAAATCGGTACTATGGAAGTAAGAAAAATTTTGGAGGAGTCAAATGGAATGGACAACCGAACTTCGGTACAAACGGTATGAAGACTGGACCGAAGAAGAAAAGAAACAAATTAAAGAAAATATGGCCAAATCCCCTTGGCATACTCACTACCATGTTGAACCAACATCTGGTCTCTTAAATGATCCAAATGGTTTCTCTTATTTTGACGGCAAATGGATCCTCTTTTACCAAAACTTTCCGTTTGGAGCCGCACATGGATTGAAGTCTTGGGTACAACTCGAAAGTGACGATTTAGTCCATTTTAACGAAACCGGAGTGAAGGTCTTTCCAGACACACCTTTAGATAGCCATGGAGCCTATTCTGGATCAGCTATGCAATTCGATGACAAACTTTTCTTATTCTATACAGGAAATGTACGAGATGAGAACTGGATCCGCCATCCCTACCAAATCGGGGCTTTGATGGACAAAGAAGGAAAGATTGAAAAAATCAACAAAATCTTGATTGATCAACCTGCTGATTCTACTGATCACTTCCGTGACCCACAGATTTTTAATTTCAAAGGCCAATACTACGCCATTGTCGGTGGTCAAGACCTTGAGAAAAAAGGATTCGTTCGTCTTTACAAAGCAGTGAATAACGATTATACCAACTGGGTTGAAGTAGGAGATCTTGATTTCAACAATGATCGTACAGCTTATATGATGGAATGTCCTAACTTGGTCTTCGTCGGCGAGCAACCTATCCTTCTTTATTGCCCTCAAGGTTTGGACAAAGCGGTCCTCGATTACGACAATATCTACCCAAATATGTATAAGATTGGGGCTTCTTTTGATCCTGAACAGGCTCGTTTAGTTGATGTATCTGAATTGCAAAACTTAGACTATGGCTTCGAAGCCTATGCAACTCAAGGCTTCAATGCTCCTGATGGAAGAGCCTTAACTGTTAGCTGGTTAGGTCTACCAGATGTCGCTTATCCATCTGATCGTTATGACCACCAAGGAGCTTTCTCTTTGGTCAAAGAGCTAAGTATTAAGGACGGTAAACTTTATCAATATCCAGTTGAAGCTATAAAAGAGCTCCGCTCCTCTTCATCCGAGTTTCGTAACAAAGAGGTTACCAACAATTGTTACGAGTTAGAATTAGCCTTTGAAGCGAATAGCAAAAGTGAGATTGTTCTCCTAGCAGATAAAGAAGGAAAAGGTCTTTCTATTACTTTCGATATTGCAAATGGTCAAGTCATTGTCGATCGTAGCCAAGCTGGTGAACAATATGCCCAAGAGTTTGGGACTACTCGTACTTGCCCGATCGAAAACCAAGCTACAACTGCTACTATTTTCGTCGATCATTCTATTTTTGAAATTTTTATCAACAAAGGAGAAAAAGTATTCTCTGGTCGCGTCTTCCCGCATGCTAATCAAACTGGTATTTTGATTAAATCTGGAACACCTACTGGAACATACTACGAACTAGACTATGGTCGCAAAGCTCACTGATGTCGCCAAATTAGCTGGCGTCAGCCCTACGACAGTTTCACGAGTCATCAATAAAAAGGGCTATTTATCTGAAAAAACTATCTCAAAAGTCAAAGAGGCCATGAGGGAGTTGGGCTACAAGCCTAATACAATCGCTCGGAGCCTACAAGGAAAATCAGCCAAATTAATCGGCTTAATCTTCCCAAAAATCAGTCATGTCTTCTATGCAGAATTAATCGATAAATTGGAAGAAGAACTGTTCAAACATGGGTATAAAACCATTATTTGTAATAGCGAGCATGATTCTGAAAAAGAACGTGAATACATTGAAATGCTAGAAGCCAATCAAGTAGATGGTATTATTTCTGGTAGTCATAATCTGGGAATTGAAGATTATAACCGAGTTACAGCTCCTATCATAGCTTTTGACCGAAACCTATCACCTGAGATCCCTGTCGTCTCCTCAGATAACTACGCCGGTGGCGTCCTTGCTGCGGAAACCCTTGCCAAGACAGGTGCAAAGAAGATTATCATGATTACGGGGAATGATAACTCCAATTCCCCAACAGGTCTTCGCCATGCAGGGTTTGCTTCGGTACTGCCAGGAGCACAAATCATTAATGTTTCTAGTGATTATTCCCCCATTCGCAAAGAAATGGAAATCAAGTCTATCTTGACCCAGCAAAAACCTGATGCTATCTTTGCATCTGACGATCTAACGGCGATTTTGGTGATGAAAATTGCTGATGAACTCGGCATTTCAATTCCAGAAGACCTCAAAGTCATTGGCTACGACGGGACCTACTTTATTGAAAAATTTTTCCCCCGTCTAACCACCATCAAGCAACCTTTACAAGAGATTGCTCACCTGACGGTCGATCTTCTTCTACAGAAAATCGAAGGGAAAGAGGTAAAGACTACAGGCTATTTTCTCCCTGTTAGTGTTTTACCCGGCAAAAGTGTGTAAATGAGTAAGAAATTAATCACAAAAAAGAAGCCACCTTTTAGGTAGCTTCTTTTTTATTCTGCTTCCGTCACAAATTGGCTTAAGACACCATTCACAAACCGAGCAGATTTCTCATCTGAAAAAGTTTTTGCTAATTCAATTGCTTCATTCACCGCAACCAATTGAGGTGTATCAAAGGAAGTCATTTCAAACACACCCAAACGAAGAATGTTTTTCTCCACTAGAGTCAAGCGTTCTACGGTCCAGCCAGTTTTCAAGTGTTGGGCAATCTGTTGATCCAATTCATCCTTTGATTGACGAACACCCGATACCAAATTGAGGAGAAAAGCTGGAATTTCCACTTCCTGGTCTGTTTCCTCTTTGTCATGAGTAAAAGCAAATCGACACGCTTCTACAACATCCCCTTCATACTCTAAACTCATCAGAGCTTGAAAGGCACGCTCCCGTAGATCACGACGTGATTCAAATAAAATATCAGTCATTGAGGAAATCCTCATTAAACAAATCTTTCAAATCAGGTTTCGCTGCTTTTTCAGTCACGATTCCAACTACATGGATGTTGACATCATCCAATGTGACGTCCGCCATATTGTAGACAGCTGTTTTTACTGCTTTTTGGATTGCAACCGCTACTTTAGGGACTGCCACACCATACTCTAGATAGAGGTAAATATCAACAGAGATTTGACCATCTTCTTGTGTACGAAGGTAAACCCCACGACCAAGAGCACGTTTTGAAAGGCTATCCGATACACTCTTGTTTTCAAGAGAATGAACACCATCTACTTTTGCAGTCGCAATCGCAATAATTTTTTCTAGCACACGAGGTGCAATGACGATTTCGCCGTATTGTTCAGTTGCCATAGAAGTTCCTTTCTATCAGACCTATTTTAGAGCTGATTAGGCACGAGAAACGTAAGTTCCTTCAGCTGTATTGATAATCAATTTTTGTCCTGCTTCGATGAAGTCTGGAACGTTAACCACAAGACCTGTTTCCATTGTAGCTGGTTTACCAGAACCTGTAACTGTAGCACCTTTAATAGATGGTTGAGTTTCAGCAACTGTCAATTCAACAGTTGTAGGAACAGTCACCCCAATCACTTCGTTTCCATAGAATTGGATTTTTACTTCTGAGTTTTCAAGGATGTAAAGCAATTCGTTCTCAATATTGGCAACAGGAATTTCATATTGGTCGTATGTTTCAGTATTCATGAAGTAAGCTGTGTCATCCATTTTATACAAATATTGAGCTGGTACTGTTTCAATAATAGCTTGCTCAAATTTTTCTTCTGGACGGTAGCTTGTATCAAAAGTTGAACCAGTACGAACATCACGCAATTTCATACGCATGATAGTATTTCCTTTACCTGGTTTGTGGTGGCTAGCTTCCAAAACGCGGATCAATTTTCCATCAGCTGTTTCAAAGGTCATACCAGCTTTCAACTTACTTGCTTCAATCATGTTTTCATACCTCTTTTTAAAAAATATATTACTCTTTATTTTACAGTTTATATCTCGTTTTGTCAATTTGTAACTTCAAAACCCTTGATTTTACTAGCTTTTTAGAAAATTATGATCTTTTCATTACCAAATAGTTTTTTCAAAAAGTTCCTAAAAAAGGTCACAAAAAAATACCCCATAGAGTATCTATCAATTTATGAGTTCAGCAGGCAAGATCTAGCACCCTCACACGGTGCTTTTTTTATCTTAAAAAATGGTAGGCGTCCGCGTACCAATGGGTACTCGAAGGCCTACGACTGGTTCAATTATAGCATATTTTATACACTTTTTCACATTTTAAAAGCTTTTAAAGAATTAATAATGCAAAAGGTGGCGCGTGCTTTTTATGTCAAAAACAAAAAATGGTAGGCCACCGCGCACCAATGGGTGTTCGACCGCCTACCACATATTCAATTGTAGCATATTTTATCATAAACAGCTCAGATTTCTCAAATCTGTCTCTGCAAATTTCCTTAGATCACAATCAACTCTTTTGGTGCAAGGGTCAAGACTTCACAGCCACTTTCCGTAATCAAAAGATCATCTTCAATCCGGACACCTGATAGACCTTCAATGTAGATTCCTGGCTCATCTGTCAAGACCATCCCCGCCTTGATAACTTCTTTTGATGCTTGGTTGAAGTAGGGTTCTTCGTGGATATCCAAGCCAATTCCATGTCCAATTCCATGGCTAAAGTACTGACCGTATCCTGCAGCCTCAATAATGTCTCGAGGAATTTTATCAAAATCACGGAAACCTAGTCCATCCTTCACTTCAGCAATGAGAGCTTTGTTGGCTTTCAAGACCGTTTCGTAAATTTCTCTTTCCTTATCGCTGACATGACCTACATAAATGGTCCGAGTCATATCACTCACGTAATGGTTGTAAAGACAGCCAAAGTCCAAGGTCAAGGCATCCCCAGCAGAGATAATGCGATCACTAGGAGTCGCATGGGGCATAGCAGAGCGTTCTCCCGCAGCAGAGATGATATCAAAGGATACACCTGAAGCTCCCAATTCTCGCATTCTGAAATCCAGGAAGGTCGCAGCTTCTAACTCTGTTGTTTGACCAACCTTGATAAATTCAAGCACATCTAGGAAGGCTTGATCTGAAATACTGCAGGCCTTGCGGATGGTTGCCACTTCTGTCTCATCTTTAATCAAACGAAATTCCATCACAAAATCAGACAAGGCCCTTAGAGAGACTCCTGAGAAAGCCGTTGCCAGACGGGTCTGATAGGCAACTGTGATCTCATCCTCAAAGCCAAGTTCATGGATAGCTGCATCTTTGACAATTTTTGCTGCTTCTTCCAATTCATTGCGGGTCTCAACAATCTCAACAAAGGGGAAACAAGTCGCATGGGCATGAATGGTATAGCGAGAATCCGTAAAGAGGACCACGCGCTCTTCTGTTACCAAAACAGTCCCATTTGATCCCCAGAAACCTGTCAAATAGTAAACATTTTTCAAGTTGTTAATGAGGACAGCTTTTAGATCCTGTGCCTTCATTTTAGTTCGTAGATTTGTAATTCGTTGGTTCATTGTAATTTCCCTTTCAAATACTGTCCTGTAAAGCTAGCTGGGTTGCTGGCTACTTCTTCTGGTGTCCCTGTTGCAATAATGGTACCACCACCGACACCACCTTCTGGTCCTAAGTCGATGATATGGTCCGCTGTCTTAATCACATCCAAGTTGTGCTCAATGACCAAAACGGTATTGCCATCATCTACAAAGCGTTCCAAGACCTTGAGCAAACGAGAGATATCCTCTGTATGAAGACCTGTTGTCGGCTCATCCAAAATATAGAAGGACTTACCAGTTGAGCGCTTATGAAGCTCGGAAGCCAACTTCATCCGCTGGGCTTCTCCTCCGGAAAGTGTCGTTGCCGGCTGTCCCAGGGTCACATAGCCCAAGCCGACATCCTTGATGGTTTGTAATTTGCGATTGATCTTTGGAATGTGTTTAAAGAAATCGACTGCATCATTGACGGTCATGTCCAAAACCTGGGAGATATTCTTTTCTTTATAGTGAACTTCCAGGGTTTCACTGTTGTAGCGGCGCCCATGGCAGACTTCACACGGGACATAGACATCCGGTAGGAAATGCATCTCAATCTTGATAATACCATCTCCCGAGCAAGCCTCACACCGGCCCCCTTTGACATTGAAACTAAAGCGGCCTTTTTTGTAGCCTCTAATCTTGGCTTCATTGGTTTGGGCAAAGAGATCGCGAATATCGTCAAATACTCCTGTATAGGTAGCTGGATTTGAGCGTGGAGTGCGCCCAATCGGACTTTGATCGATATCGATCAGTCGATCAATGTGCTCGACACCTGAAATGGTTTTGTATTTCCCTGGTTTCTCCGAATTGCGATTCAATTTTTGAGCCAGAACCTTTTTCAAAATACTGTTGACTAAGGTTGACTTCCCTGAGCCAGAAACGCCAGTTACAGCAATGAACTTGCCAAGCGGGAAGCGTGCTGTCACCTCTTTTAAGTTATTTTCAGCGGCCCCTGTCAGCTCGATAAAGCGTCCGTTGCCTACCCGCCGTTCAGTTGGTACTGGAATGGCCCGTTTACCAGAAAGATACTGACCAGTGATGGATTTGCTATTGCGGGCTACCTGCTTAGGCGTTCCAGCCGCAACAATCTCGCCTCCAAAGACTCCGGCTCCTGGACCGACGTCGATCAGATAATCAGCTTCTCTCATGGTATCCTCATCGTGTTCGACGACGATCAAGGTATTTCCCAAATCACGCATCTTCTTAAGACTAGCAATCAAGCGGTCATTGTCCCTTTGATGGAGACCGATTGACGGCTCATCTAGGATATAGAGGACTCCTGAGAGATTGGAACCAATCTGAGTTGCCAAGCGAATCCGCTGACTCTCCCCCCCAGATAGAGTCCCGGCCGAGCGAGAAAGGGTCAGATAACTCAAGCCAACATTGTTCAAGAAGCTCAAGCGATCCTTGACTTCTTTGAGAATCGGACGAGCAATGGTCTCTTCATTCTTGGTTAATTGGAGATCAGCTATCACCTTCAGATGGTCCTCAATGGACAAGTCAGAGATTTGCCCGATATGTAGCCCCTTCTCTCCTCCTACTCGGACAGACAAGGCCTGGTCATTCAAGCGATAACCATGGCAGGTGGCACAAGTCAATTCATTCATGTAGGACAACATCTGATTGCGGGTGAAGTCACTAGAAGTTTCGTGGTAGCGGCGATTGATGTTGGTGACGACTCCTTCAAAAGGAATGTCAATATCGCGAACCCCACCAAATTCATTCTCATAATGGAAATGGAACTCCTTGCCATCAGACCCATAAAAAATTAAGTGGCGGTCTTCTGGAGATAAGTCTTCAAAGGGCTTGTCCATATCAATCCCAAACTGGATCATAGCCTGTTCCAACATCTGAGGATAGTAATTAGAGGAAATCGGGTTCCATGGTGCAAGCGCTCCTTCACGGAGAGTCTTGCTAGAATCTGGAACAACCAAATCCAAGTCCACTTCTAGCTTGATCCCTAGTCCATCACAATCTGGACAAGAGCCAAAGGGGGCATTAAATGAAAAGAGGCGGGGTTCCAATTCAGGGACGGTAAAGCCACATACCGGGCAAGCATAATGCTCTGAAAAGAGCAGTTCATTGTCGTCCATAGTATCAATGACCACGTAGCCATCTGCGATCCGGAGAGCTGCTTCTACAGAGTCAAAGAGACGAGAACGAATGCCGTCTTTGATGACAATCCGGTCTACGACAACCTCGATGGTGTGCTGCTGGCTTTTTGACAACTCTGGGATCTCTGTCACATCAAAGATCTCACCATCCACACGCACCCGGACATAGCCATCTTTTTGAACCTTTTCGATGATATTCTTATGCTGGCCTTTTTTCTTGCGAACAATGGGAGCTAAGATTTGCAGGCGTTGGCGATCTGGCAGTTCCAAAACTTGGTCTACAATCTGCTCGACCGAAGAAGCGGTGATCGCCCCATGGCCATTGATACAGTAGGGAGTCCCCACACGAGCATATAAAAGACGTAAGTAATCGTTGATTTCCGTTGTCGTACCAACCGTTGACCGCGGATTTTTGCTGGTTGTTTTTTGGTCAATGGAAATGGCGGGGCTTAAGCCATCAATCGAGTCCACATCAGGTTTTTCCATATTTCCTAAAAACTGGCGAGCATAGGCTGATAAACTCTCTACGTAACGTCTTTGTCCTTCTGCATAGAGAGTGTCAAAGGCTAAGCTCGATTTCCCAGAACCCGATAAACCAGTGACCACAACCAGCTTGTCTCGAGGGATTTCAACATCAATATTTTTTAAATTATGAGCACGCGCTCCATGAATGACAATTTTATCGAGCATTTCTTCCACTTTTCATCAATTTATTTATCCTTCATTATATCAAATTTTTCAGCATTCTTTTATCCAAAAGCGTGCTTTTTCTGTTATAATGTTAAGGTGTAAAAAAACAAGGGGAGGCACCATGAAACAGGTCTTTTTATCAACAACGACTGAATTTAAAGAAATAGAGACACTGGAACCCGGTAGCTGGATCAACCTTGTCAATCCTTCCCAAAGTGAATCGATGGAAATCGCCTCTGCTTTTAACATCGATATTGCCGACTTACGGGCACCACTCGATGCGGAAGAAATGTCCCGTATGACCATCGAAGATGAGTATACCTTGATCATCGTGGACGTTCCCATCAAGGAAGAACGGAACAATCAGACCTACTATGTCACCATCCCTTTGGGAATCATCCTAACAGAAGAGGCTATCATCACCACTTGTTTGGAAGAGTTGCCTCTCCTAGACTCCTTTATCAATCGTCGCTTGCGGAATTTCTATACCTTCATGCGGTCTCGCTTTATCTTTCAGATCCTTTATCGAAATGCCGAGCTCTACTTGACCGCGCTTCGTACCTTGGATCGCAAGAGTGAACAGATTGAAAGTCAACTGCACAAGTCGACTCGAAACGAAGAACTGATTGAACTGATGGAGCTGGAAAAGACCATCGTCTACTTCAAGGCCTCTCTGAAAACTAATGAGCGCGTGATTAAAAAATTAACCAGCGCTACCAGCAATATTAAGAAATACCTGGAAGACGAGGACTTGTTGGAAGATACCTTGATTGAGACCCAACAGGCCATCGAGATGGCGGATATTTATGGAAACATCCTCCACTCCATGACTGATACCTTCGCATCGATCATCTCCAACAACCAGAATAATATCATGAAGACCTTGGCCATGGTGACCATCGTCATGTCCATTCCAACCATGATTTTCTCGGCCTACGGGATGAACTTCAAGAACAATGATCTTCCGCTCAACGGGGAACCCAATGCCTTTTGGCTCATTATCTTTATCGCCTTCGCCATGACCGGCTCCCTCGTCGTCTACCTCATCCATAAAAAATGGTTCTAACACCTACAAATAACACTAAGGAGTATGTATGTCTCAATTTGATTTGACCCAATTAAGTAAGAAAAACCAAGAATTCGTTCGTATCGCTAAACACCAATTGATTGAAAATGGCAAAACGGAAGAAGAGGCTACCAGCCTAATTGAAGAGATTCTTCCAGCTATCTTTGAAAACCAACCAAAAGGAGTAACGGCACGAACTCTCTTTGGAGCGCCAACTGTTTGGGCCAATGCATTTAGCAATCAGGAACGCTATGAAAAAGAGCATCCAAAAGAAAATGATACTCCTCTTCTCATGATTACGGATTCCTTCCTTCTTGTCTTCGGTCTCTTTGCTGCGATTTCAGCCTTCATGAACTTATTTGCACCTCAGGGAACTACTTATGGACTTCTCACCTTGACTCTTGGTAGCTTGGCTGGTGGGGTTGTGCTCTATTTGATGTATTACTACTTCTATCAGTACTACGATGTTTCAAAACGTGGCATGAAACGTCCGGCTCTAACCAAGTCACTCCCTATCTTAATGTTGGCGATGATTCTTTGGGTGGTGATTCTCATGGTCACTGCTCTGCTCCCACAATTCCTCAACCCGCGTGTACCAAACTGGTTCATGCTCTTACTCGGTGGTGGGGCTCTTCTTCTCCGCTACTACTTGAAGAAAAAATACAATATCAAGAGCGCCAATACAGCACCTCAACGACGCTAAAAATAAACGGATGAAAATTTCATCCGTTTTTTGATTTACTATATTTCCTTGTTCAACCTTTTTGAAAAATAGAGAACTAAGTCATCATTGTTCTCACATGGACTGTAAGGGGCCAAGGGCTGATCCCTAAACCAAATTCCAGATCCATCTGGGATATACCCCCGTTTAACATAAAGCCTTTGAGCCGGGCCATAACCCGAGTGTAAACCAACCCCTAAAGTAACAATCTCTGACAGTAGCCCGACTCTTTTTTCCGCCTCCTCTAGGAGTTGATTCCCAATTCCTCGATTTCTAAATAGCTCAAAAACATTAAAATCAGTTAGTTCAGGATAGACTCCCACGAAAGGACCGTGCTTGGCATCAGGCAATATAGTGATATAACCTGCCACACTTCCATCAAAGTCAGCTACTAATACATCCCTCTCTCCATTCTCCTGATCCTGCAAATAGCTGGTCAAGGTATCCTCTCTACCCAGCCACCCTTGATGGATAAAGGCTTGAGAGATCTCTTCAATATCAGATTTCATCATCCTTCTGATGATCGTACTTTCCTTCATGTTGCGCTCCTTGATATATTTCTCCCCTCATTATAGCATGATTAGAGCTTAGGAAAGGTCAAAGAGGTCCCCCCGGACCTGAAAAAAAGACCCACCTGGGTCTGGACTCGCTCTCTAATCTCCGAACTCATGAAAAAGAGGTCCACTGGACCTCAACTCGCTCTCACATTTCCAGGCTCGTAAAAAAAGACCCGTAAGGGTCTTAATTCGCTTTCTTATTTTCAAGCTTATGAAAAAGAGGTCCACTGGATCTGAAAAAAAGACCCGTAAGGGTCTTATTCGCTCTCTTGTTTTCAAGCTCATGAAAAAGAGGTCCACTGGACCTCTTTTTTAATCTTCGTTTACGAAAGGCATCAAAGCCATTACGCGAGCGCGTTTGATAGCTGTTGTTACTTTACGTTGGTTCTTCGCTGAAGTTCCAGTTACACGACGAGGAAGGATTTTCCCACGTTCTGAAACGAAACGGCTAAGAAGCTCAGTATCTTTGTAATCAACATATTCAATTTTGTTTGCTGCGATGTAATCAACTTTTTTACGGCGTTTGAATCCGCCACGACGTTGTTGAGCCATGTTTATTTCTCCTTTATAGTTTTAATTCGTTAAACCCATTCTTAGAATGGTAGATCGTCATCCGAGATGTCCATTGGATTAGCTCCGAATGGATTGTCATCACGTCCAAAGTTTGGTGTTGCGTTCGATGGTTCAGATCCTCCAAAGCTTGGAGCTGCATTTCCTGCAAATCCTCCAGCTGAAGCATAGCCTCCACCAGCTTGTCCTTCACGATTCGCGCGGCTTTCCAACAATTGGAAGCTGTCCGCTACGACTTCAGTGACATAAACACGTTGACCTTGCTGATTCTCATAATTACGAGTCTGGATACGACCTGTAATCCCAACTAAGGCACCCTTTTTAGCCCAATTTGCTAAATTTTCAGCTTGTTGACGCCAAATCACACAGTTGATAAAGTCCGCATCTCGTTCACCATTTTGGTTTTTAAAATTACGGTTAACAGCAAGTGAGAATGTCGCAACAGCCTGATTTTGAGGGGTATAACGAAGTTCAGCATCTCGAGTCATACGACCTACAAGTACAACATTGTTAATCATTAGTCACCTTCTTTATTCGTTAGGGCTTACGCGTCAACTTTTACGATCATGTGACGAAGAATGTCACCGTTGATTTTTGAAAGACGGTCGAACTCGTTAAGAGCTACATCGTCGTTCGCTTCAACGTTTACGATGTGGTAAAGTCCTTCACGGAAATCTTGGATTTCGTATGCAAGACGACGTTTTTCCCAATCTTTTGATTCAACAACAGTTGCACCGTTGTCAGTCAAGATAGAGTCAAAGCGTGCTACCAAAGCGTTTTTAGCTTCTTCTTCAATGTTTGGACGAATAATATAAAGAATTTCGTATTTAGCCATTGATATGTTCCTCCTTTTGGTCTAATGACCCCAAGTCTTCGCAAGGGGTAAGTGAGGTTTGCTCACAAGAAACTATTATACCAGACTTTGCGATAGATGGCAAGTGAAAATACGTTCTCTTGATTCTTTTCGAAGAAATTTATTTTTCTTCTATGTATTTCTCAAGTTTTTTGACAGTAAGGAAATCTCTTCCTTTCCTTAAAGAAAACTGATATCAGTTACCTTTAAGAAAGAGCCGTTATACTACCTTCATCACAAACAAGAAACGAGGAACGCTTATGAATTATTTAGTCATCCCCGCTTATCAACCCGATCAAAAACTTCTCAAACTGGTTCAAAAATTGAGAGAAAAATGTGACTTCTCCATTATCGTTGTGGACGATGGTAGTTCTGAGGAGTGCCAAGCTATTTTTGAAAAATTAGACGGGCTAGCTACCGTTCTTCACCACGAAGTGAACCTTGGTAAAGGAGGAGCTCTCAAAACAGCCTACACCTACATTCAAGAGCAAGGGCAATACGGGACAGTCATCACTGCCGATGCCGATGGCCAACATAAGGTATGGGATATCTTCCGTGTGGCCAATCAATCGCAAGAAAATCTAAACCAATTGATTTTAGGGGCACGCGCCTTTTCAGGCAAGGTTCCTTTGCGTTCTGCTTTTGGAAATAAGTTGACCCGCTTCTTGTTCAAGCAACAAACAGGGGTCCCTGTGACGGATACGCAGACTGGCCTTAGAGCCTTTACAACTAACATGATTCCTTTTATGTTAGAAATTGAGGGACAACGGTATGAGTACGAAATGAATGTGCTCCTTGCAGCGAGCAAGACATTTCCCATCTTAGAAGTTCCAATTGAAACAGTCTATATCAATGACAATGAAGGGTCCCACTTCCGCCCTGTTCGAGATGGCCTCATGATTTACAAGGACATGTTCAAGTTCGCTCTCTCCTCTCTAAGTAGCTTTATCGTTGACTATCTGGTCTATGCCTTTTTCCTTTTCGTGATGATGGCGGTGCCGATTACTCTCCGGATCCTCCTGGCAAACGGGATTGCTCGTGTGACGAGCTCTATCTTTAACTACTCGACCAATAAACGTCTCGTCTTTAAGAACAAAGACAGCGTGGCCCGAACCGGAAGTGGTTACTTGGGACTTGCTATTGGACTCTTTATTCTCGATACCCTCTTGATTCGACTTTTCTATACAAGCTTCGGTCTCCATTTGCTCCTCAGCAAGGTGATCGTCGGACTCTTGCTTTTCGTCGTCTCATGGCTGATTCAGAAAAAAATCATTTTCAAGGAAAGGACTGCACCTACTCATGAAATTCTTTAAAAAATCTTATACTTACGCTGCTTGTTTTGGTATCCTGCTAACAAGCTCCTTCAGCTATTCTATGCTCAAGACCTTCGTCTTATCGGATGCTATCCAAACCGTCAAAGCAACGACTACTGATACTAAAGCTGCTAAACAAGCTGTGGCTTCTGCGACAACTACAGATAGCAGTTACTCCGATGACAATATCCAGGTAAACTTGACAGAAAAAACAGTTGAAAATACCCAGGTTTACATTGCAGATATTACGGTTAGCTCCTCAGACTATCTCAAGACGGCTCTAGCCCAAAATACCTATGGAACAAACGTGACAGCTAAGACATCTGTCACGGCAGCTGAGAATAATGCTATTCTAGCCGTCAATGGTGACTACTACGGAGCCAATAGTACCGGCTATGTCATCCGAAACGGAGTGGTTTATCGCGATACGGTTCGTGAAGACTCTAGCAATGGCGACCTAGCCATTTATAAGGATGGTTCCTTCAAGATTATTTACGAAGATGAAATCTCAGCTGAGCAATTGGTCAAAGATGGGGTCGTCAATCTCCTTGCCTTCGGACCTTCCTTGGTTGAAGATGGGGAAATTGTCGTTGATACTAATTCGGAAGTAGGTCAATCCATGTCTTCTAACCCACGAACAGCCATCGGGATCATCGATGAAAACCGCTACATCATTGTCGTCTCAGATGGACGTACTTCAGAGAGTGAAGGTCTTTCTCTCTACCAATTAGCTGAAGTGATGAAATCTTATGGCGTTAAAACAGCCTATAACCTGGACGGTGGTGGTTCTTCTACCCTTTACTTCAACGGCCAGGTTATTAACAAACCAACAACAAATGGTACTATCTCAGAAAGGGCGGTGAGTGACATTGTCTACGTCGGTTACTAATCCTATTAAACAACGAGTGAAAAAGACCATCCTCTGGTACACTCTAATCTCAGCATTCTTCTTTGTCGGAAGTCGCATCTACGAACACTTTAGTTTTGGGGAAACCTCTGCCTTCATGCACTACCTCTTCTTGATTCCTTTGATCGGTGGTGCCCTGCTAGTGGCTCTGCAATTAGTGGTAAAAGGCCTTTCTCGAATCACGCTCAATCTTTGGAACTCTGCAGTTGCTACGGCAACTGCAGGAGCCCTCTACCGAGGCATTGTCAACCTATCAGGTCGCTCAACAACTCTTGACCAACCTTACTATTATGTCGCAGGGATCTTCCTAATTCTCGCCCTCGTCAGCCTCTTCTTTGTCCGCAGTGTCTGGGTGAAGAAAGTGGAAATGAACACTTAATCAACTATTGATCAAATGTCGTAGTCAATATAAGCTACGACTTTTTTATATGTCTTTTCCCTAAATAAAGAAAGATACAGAATTTTCAAGGTAAATATGTTTATCTAAAAAACAAATGTGGTAATTATATACCTCGTTTATATGTAACAATAATGAAATTATTAAATTTCTTTTCTATTACCTTGACGTTTTATCAATAGATTTATATAATAAAAACAAAAGAATATATTAACAATATAATCGAAAAGGAGATTAATTATGAAAATTATCAAAAGTACAATCTTATCTATTATCGTCATACTTTTTTTGAGTTCGTGCTCAGAAAATAAAGATAATTTCCAATCGACCAATATAAAATTGCCTATATCATCTAAGAACATAAATAAGAAAAATTATAAAGTCGTCGTTAACCAATTAAAAGATGCTGGTTTTACAGATGTCAAAACTGATAAAATAGAAGATCTTGTCACTGGTTGGTTAAAAAAAGATGGAGAAATTGAAAGTGTGACTATTAACGGAGATACTGATTTTACCGAGGGACAAGAATTCCCTAAAAATGCTAAAATTACAGTAATCTATCATACCTTTAAAGAAGATAAATCTGAAAACAAAGAAACTAAAGATTCAACACAGAAGAAAGATAAAAACACAAAAAAGAACTCTAGTTCCTCTTCAGTTGACACTAAGTCCTCTCCTAGTTCCTCCAAAACTTCTTCTAGTTCAACCACGACTTCATCAAGCTCCTCTCAAGCATCTTCAAACACATCTGACACTCCTACTCCATCTGAAACACAGGTTATTAATCCTGATAACAATCCTGAATTTGCTTCTATATTAAAAACTGAAGATCCAACTGCAATTTCAAATTTTGTTCAAAAATTCAAGGGGAAAGTTGTTGAATTTAATGGCTATATAGCTTATTTCAATCCTCATGGAAATTATAAAACGCGTTATGATATTTTAATCTATGCAGGTGATTATCCTGGCCCTGATCTTGCTTCTCCAGGTCCAGCCTTTCAATTCAATGATGTTGCTCCAACCTCCGTCTTTAGGAATTTCAGTGGAGATGGTATTGGGATCGGTCAAAACATTCATATAAAAGCTACTATTCGAGAATTTTCTACAGGTGAACTTTTTATACTAGATCCAATTGAAGTGACAGAACGCTAAATAGCTTATATTATTTATAATTTTTGATCAATAATCTCTATTAAATTAAGGCTTCAACAATAAAAGTTATATTTGAATGCTAATAAACGAACACGTGATTGATTACTAATACAATATGTATCTAATCGCTTAATACAAAGAAAATATTAAAAAGGAAGTCCTCCTAGAGAGGAATCTTCCTTTTTTTATTAGTTTTCTTCACGTTTTTTGCGAGCTACAAACCCTGCTACAGCCAGTGAGGTCATACCAAGGAGGCTGAGGACTGTTGAAACCAAGTCTTCTTGACCTGTTTTTGGAAGACCAGTTACTGGTGTAGATGTAACTACAGCTTCTTGAGCACCTGTATGATAGGTAACAGCGACTGGTTTAACCTTGTCTGATTCTTTGCTTTCTGATTCAGTTGGTTGAACTGTTGGTTTGGTTGGCAGCACTGGAGCTACAGGAGTTGCTGGATCCACTGGTGCTACGATCGCTCCACCGTACTCTTCTGGGCTAGCTTTGACGAAAGAAAGAAGATGGAAATTGATCTGATTGGCCACTTCATAAAGGAAATCATTTTCCGATGCACGATAGCCTGCCGGGAGTTCCACATGGACACGATAAGATCCGTTCATCAGCATGGTCTCAAAGCGCTGCAAATCATAGATGCTTTGTGGAAGAAGGCGACTAATACCGTCTTTGCCTACCACTTTTACGACCGTTCCTATCGGAACTGGCTGATCAAATCCAATAGTGAGTTTATTTTCATCTAAATAGTGGAAGGCAAAGGTCACTTTCGGCTGTGGATTTTCAGGTGAAATGGTCACCTTCTTCACCAATTCTGTTCCCCAATCATAATGGTAATCCGATAAGGTGATTTTGACTATATAAGTACCGAAAGGCAAGTCTGGGAAGGTACCGCCATTGTAGGAAGCATTGAACTCTCCTTCCACAACCCGCCCTTGGTCATCCACTACCTGGTAACGAACGACAGATGGATAATAAGAAATCACTTCTCCACTGCTATCTTTAAAGACGACCTCTAAGGTCCCCTTTTCAGCCTTTGGTTTTTCAGTCTCTGTCTCGGTTGGTTGTTCATCTGAGCTGGCTTCATTCGTTGGGGGCGTTGCCTCTATTTTCTTCCCTTTGATGTCCATCTCAGTGGTATTGTAGACCTTATCCCAAATGCTATAACGAACAGTAGAGAGGTCCACCCCTTCTGGAAGCAGATAACTGCCGTCCTCTTGAGGTTCCAAGGCTACTGTTTCCCCGTCCTTGACGTAGGACAGATAAGTTCCTGCTAGTCCACTGCCGGTTTCAATCACCTTACCTGGACGGAAAATCCGGGTCTTTGGATCGTACTGAGCACTTCCAGTCTCTATGCTTGGAGCCGTATTGTCAATCTTAACCTTGAAGTTGAGTTCTTGTTGTTTGGCTCCTGAAGCAGTCGGACGGTAGGTAATCACAAATTGGTATTCTCCATCTGGCAATTGTTTGCCATCTTTGTCCAATCCTTCCCAAGAGATTTCATAAAACTCTTCACTGCGATTCCCAATCCGGTAACTCCAGTCGGTCTTTCGATGCACTTCATTTCCAACTTCGTAAATCGGGTTGGTACGAGCTGTGTCATCCTTCTTGTAGACAGAAAGATGGACATTTTCGACATTGCGAAGCATGACGGCCTTTACCTTGATGCTATCAAAGCTGGAATCATTATTTGGAGAGAAGTAGAGTTGGTCCCCATCAAAGTTATCCCCATCTTGACCTAGAGTTTTGGCTACAGACTCTCCATTTTCATAGACATAACTAATCAAAGAAGTAAAATGGTTGTCTGGATGACGCTCTGGCGTTTCTGGGACTTTTTCATCTGGATAGTCTGTCTTGTCCTTGTAGTAGTAAAATGGCTTGTCACTACCTGTATATTCGTAGATAGGCTTTTCGATCCCGCGAAGATTTTGGTAATCTCCATGGAAGCCAACATAAGGGAGACTGACCAGATGTTTGTTGGTGCTGGCATCTTTGACAAGTACAAAACCTTCTAAGAAATAACCATTTGGCATTTGCTTGCTGAGCTCTTCCTTGTACTTGCTCGCGTCAACTGACACGTGGATCGTCCGCTGACCATTGGCTGGAATCGTGATGGTTTCCTTGCCATCTAGGGTTTCTAAGAGACGAGGATGAAGGGTGAATTTGCCATCCTGGACTTGGTCTGTCTGAAGGGTGGTTTCATAGTGGATAGACTGATCTTGATTGGAAAGATTGTGGATGGTTACATCAAATTCAAAGGTATCGGTGACATTGCCAAGTGTTAGACTGCTTTTGGCATCTTTGGCTGTTACATAGAGATTCCCTAGAGCTGCAGCTGTAACATCCATAACCCCTGCCCCTTGCTGACGAACAGAAGAATAGGCCTGGGTCTCCTCATCCACATGTGGAACGGCCGTACTCATGGTCATTTGTTTGACAAGAACTTGCAACTGTTCTGGACTGAGATGAGGGAAGCGCTCCTTCAAGGCTTGTTTCACCAGCACAGTGGCTCCTGCTGCATGGGGAGAAGCCATACTGGTCCCCCTATCCATATAGTACTCTCCATTATTAACAGATGAATAAATCATACCTCCTGGGAGGGTGACATCTGGTTTGAGGTCGCCATCAGCTGATAGGCCCCAAGATGAGAAGTCGGATAGTTGATTAGCCGCATCGTAAGGTACACGTTTGAATTTGTTGGCAATATGGAGCTGGTAGTCATTGGCATGTTGAGCTAGGACACTTCCGGCATCATGCCCAATGACCCCAACTGGGAATCGTTCTCCGAGACCTTCTAAGTCAAATCCTACGGGATTATTGCCCTGCTCCTCGGTCTGGTAAAAGATCACACCTGTTGCTCCAGCTCTTTTAAGTTCTTTGATCTTATCCACATCAGAAACTTCGCCACCTCGTTCAGTAAGGACTAAGTGCCCATTGATACTATCAGCTTGGTAGTGGTCGATCCCTCCCTTTTCCACATGGAGATAGCTTTGAGGGATCGTCGTACGAAAGGCATCGCGTTCTACAAAGGAGTGCATTGGAATTTTGCCATCTGGAAAGTCTTTTGAACCTTTTAATGCTTCTACTGTCAGACTTGCTTCTGTCGACTCATGCTTGGTCAGACTATTAATCGAAGCGACCGAAAGGACATTGGGATTGACGGATGGGGTCCCTGTCATTCCATAATCTGGTGTGCTTGCAAGTGGCTTGCTGTGCCAGAAGCCATTGGTGGCCATATTGGTAGAAGCAACTGTAATGGTTACTCCCGCCTTTCTTGCTGCATCAAAGGCCTGGCGCGTGATTTCTCCTACATCATAAATAGAGCCTGATGCGGTTCCCAAACTCATATTGATGGAATCAGCCCCTAATTTGATGGCATCTTCTACCGCCTTGGTATAGATGAAATTTTGAACCTGCCCGCCCTTGGTGTCTGAGAAAACACGTAAAAACATGAGCTGGGCTTCTGGAGCGACACCTCGGATAATTTCACCATTTGGGGATGGTTGAGAGGCATTCCCCACAGCCGTTCCTGCCACGTGGGCTCCGTGAGAGATTGGATCGTCTTCTTTAACATTATCATTCATATCACTATAGTTGTGAACGTAGACGACTTTATTGTTGTACCATTTTCCGTAAGTGATGCCTGCTTTTTTCTTGGCTTCTTCAATTTCTGCTTCACTCTTGTACTTGGCCTTACTGATATCCGTCAGGCGGAAAATATCGTGTGCCGGATCTACCCCTGAATCGATAACTGCTACAACCTGTCCCTGACCCTTGATGCCTTTATCCCAGAGTGGCTGTAAATTGATGAGGCTATTTTCTTCACTGACCTTGGTCGTAGTCGAAGCTGGTGATGCAGGAGCAGGCTGGTCCTCCGCTACTCTGGTCCGACCGAGTGGAGCATAATCTACGGCATCTACACGTGCTAGTCCCCGGATCTTTTTAGCATCTCCATAGGTCGTCTCTAGAGCCAGTCCATTAAAGAGCAAATTAACGTCATACAATTTTTTGAACTGAATGGATTGTCTTTCAAGTTCTTTCAAAAATTGTTCATGATCTTGGTTGGTTTGCTGGATACGAGCTTCTTTTGAAGTCGGAGATCCTGCACCACTTCCATCCGAAACCTTTTCTTTCAGGCGAACTAGGACCTCGACTGGACTTGCATCTTCTAGAGTTTCTTTAGCTACTTCCTTGGGAGTGTCCGTCGCAACAACTTCAGGATTGTCTTTTGGCCTTGCAATAACAGAAGGGGACAAGGACTTTTCTTCTTTTAAGTGCTCATTTGAAGGAATGCTAGCAACTGAAGAAGTGTTCTGGGGTTGCTTTGCCTGGTCCTTCCCCTCTGTCTCTGCTGGAGCAGGGACAACGGAAGCCGATTCTTCTACTGGTACAGCAGGGATATCTTCCTTAGCAGCAACGATTGGCGGCTCTGTTGCCTTTTCATCTGTCGTTGTGCTATCGGATACTAGTACCGAAGAATCTACTGCTGTTGGAGTCGGTGTTACAGTATCGGCTGAAGCCACCGATCCCATAAAGACCATACCAATCAAGACTGAAGCAACTCCAACCGCATATTTACGGATGGAAAAACGTTGTTGTCGATGAAATTCCATAAAAACTCCTTTTTATATACTTGGTTAAGTCAGCTCTTACACCACCTTAACCCAACTCGATTCTCTCTACTAAGAGATAGTTATACTTGATCTGGATGATTTTTCTTCATTCGGATCACACCGAAAGTGAGAAGAAGAACCATAAAGCCTACAATCCCTAGCTGCTCATTTTCCTGTCCTGTTTTTGGTAGAGAAGTTACTGGTCGATGAGTGACTTGCTGAGCCTCCTGATCCATTTCGGTTTCACCTTTTTGTGTCATAGATGACGGTTGAGGAGTGACTTGTTGAGCCCCCTGATCTATTTCTGTTTTACCTTTTTGTGTCATAGATGACAGTTGGGGAGTGGATGGGACAGTTGGTTTTTCCACCTGTTCTTCTGAGACTTCTACAAAACTGGTCAAGTAGCGATTGATGCCATTAGCTACGGTATAGACGAAATCATTTTCCACTGCCTGATAACCTTTTGGCAGTTCAATATGGATCTGATACTCTCCATTGATTAGGATGCTTTCAAATGTCTTTGGTTCATATAGGGTTTGATCCAACTCCACTTTTTGCCCAGTCTTCCGATCAATAGCAAAGACGCGGGTTCCATCTGGAAGTTCTTTATCAAAGACGAGGTCAAAGCGATTTTTATCGATATAGTGGTAGACAAATTTGACCACTCCTTCAGGGTGCTCCTTGCTCAGTTCGACTGTCACAGTGGTTGGAGATACCCAAGAGTAATTTTGATCTTGGCTGACAACTTTTACAGTGTAGGTTCCAAATGGAAGACTTGGTAGTGGGTCTTCGTAATAGCTGTTAAATTCCTGGTCAACCCGATTTCCCTTGCTATCAAAGACTTGGTAACGCATCATTTCTGGGTATTGATTAGTTGCTTCGCCTTTTTCATCTACAATTTGTACCTCTAGGCGACCGACCGTTGCTTGGCTAGTCGCAGCGATCGGGCTTGCTTCCTCCGTCCCTGATTTTTCTGTCGTTTTTTCTTCTGAAACAGTCTTACCATCCAAGGTTAAGGTGTTGGTATTGTTGACCTGGTCCCAAATATAGAAGCGCACAGTTTTTAGATCTACTCCTTCTGGAATAGAGTAAGTTCCATCTTCATTTGGACTAATTTCCACTTCCTGACCATCTTTTTGGTAAGAGAGGTATTTTCCAGCTAGCCCACTACCCGTTTCAATAATCTCACCCGGCTTAAAGATACGAGTTGCTGGATCAAAAAGATCCTTGGTATTAGCCAGTTGTGGCACTTGCTTATCGACTCGGACCTTTAGAACAATCTCTTGAGGTTTGGCACCTGGTGTGCTTGGACGATAAGTGACTACATATTGATAGTCCCCATCTGGCACTAGCTGATTGTTATTGTCCTTGCCTGCCCACTGAGTTGCATAAAGAATCTTACTACGGTCATTAATTCGCCAACCATAGTCGGATTTCTTCTGACTTTCATTGCCTTGTTCAAAAATAGGGTGCTCGCGTTTGAGGTCATCTGCACGATAGACCGACAAATGAATATTGTCTACATTTCTCAAAACTACTGCATTGAGCTTGACACTATCATAGGAACCATCATCATTTGGCGAGAAGACTAGTTGGTTTCCATCATAATGCCCGTCTTTTTCTCCTAGAACAACCTGTACTTCTTTACCCCCACGCCAAATAGTGCTGACCAAGGCTGTAAAGTGATCTCCTGAGTCTTTTTCAGGTTTATCTGCTTTTTCATTTGCATAATAATAGAATGGTTTTTCATCCCCAGTGAAGGCATAGATAGGCTTTTCGATACCTGGTAAGTCCTGATACTGCCCTTTGAAGCCGATATATGGAAGACTGACGAGGTCTTTCTTGGTTTTGGTATCTTTAAAGAAGACAAATCCTTCTAAAAAGTAACCATTCTTCATTTGATTGGTGAGTTCACTTGTAAAGGCACTGGTATCTACAGAAATTGGAACTGTCACACTTCCCATAGCTGGAACATGAATGGTTTTTTCTCCCACTTGATCCAATAGCTGACGCATCTTCAAGCTAATGCGACCATTTTCCACCTGATCAGTATTGACGACCGTATGATAAGCGAGGTCTTTTGCTTCTGAGCTTAGGTTGTGCACCGTAACCTCGAACGTAAAGGTATCCTTGACATTGCCAAGCGTCAAACTGCTGTTTGTTCCTTTTCCACCTGTTACAAAGACATCCCCAAAAGCTGCAGCTGCAGCATCCATGAGACCAGATCCTTGTTGACGGACAGATGAGTAGCTCTTACTTTCCTGATCAAAATGAGGTCTGGCTGTACTCATGACTAATTGGCGCAAAAGCGTATGGATTTGCTCTGGACTGTAAGTTGGGAACCGCTGTTCTAGAGCTTGCTTGATCAAGGCTGTTGCCCCTGCTGCATGGGGCGTCGCCATACTAGTCCCTTCATCCATATCATACAAACCATCTGGAATCGCTGAATAGACCATTCCACCAGGTAAAGTAACGTCTGGCTTTAGTTTTCCTTCTGCAGAAAGCCCCCAACCCGTAAAGAAGAGCATCTTGTTTGCTTCACTATAAGGTACTTTCTTGACTTCTTGGTGGAAGATGAGCTCGTATTCTCCAGCATGAGCAGCTAGCTCTTTTCCGATAGCATGGTTCAAGACGCTGACCGGATAGAAGGAACCCCAATAGCCCATCGGAAGTTTTTGGAGGCTATCTCCTTGCTCTTCATTCTGATAAACCAAAACACCTTTTGCACCTGCTTGTCTGAGGGCATTGACCTTCTCTTCATCCGTCACATCCCCGCCACTCTCAACCAGAGCAATTTTTCCTTTCACCGCAGCATTTCGGTAAGTATCTACTCCACCTTTTTGAACTGAAACATAGGACTGAGGACCTTCTGCTGGGAAAATCAGTCGATAGACAGGGAGATCTACGAGGCCATTTTGGAATTCTTTCTTATCCTTTAGAGCCGGAATTTCCAGACGCATGGTCGTTTTGTGATTAATCTGATTATTGAAGGCACCAATAGCTAGAACCCCATCTTCAATGGCGGGTTCATCAATCGTTCCAGTATCCGGTGCATCTGCTTTTGGCTTAGCCTGCCAGTATCCACTCACGGCGTAATTCCCTGCTGCAGCATTGATGACAACACCGGCTTTACGAGCGAATTCGAAGGCTTGACGGGTTAAGGGATTGGTATCTGCTTCAGACCCATTGACCCCACCAAAACTCATATTGATGGTATCTGCACCTAGCTTGACTGCATCTTCAACGGCCTTGGCTACGATAAATCCTTGTTCTGTCATACCCTTCTTATCAGAGAAAACACGCATAAAGATAAGCTGAGCCTCTGGTGCGACACCCTTTAGATATTCACCAGTTGGCACAGGTTTTGTCGCATTCCCAACAGCCGACCCTGCCACGTGGGTCCCATGCGAACGTGGATCGTCTTCTCGAATCTCATCGTTCATATCTGAATAATTATAGGCATAAACCACCTTATCGTTGTACCACTTTCCATAAGTGATACCTGCCTTTTTCATAGCAGCTTCCATCTGCTCTTTATTCTGGTATTTGGCTTTGCTTTTATCCGTTAAACTAAAGAAATTATGGTGGACATCAAGGCCCGTATCTAAAACGGCTACCACCCGACCTTGGCCCTTGATTCCTTTGTCCCAGAGAGGCTGTAAATTGATCAACTCATTTTCATCACTAACTTTTGTAGGAAGTAGGGTATTCTGCTTCATTGCGCTAGGCTGTGCATCCGCCTGAGCCGTTAAGGGAGTAATTTCTACCTTTTCCACACGCGCTAACTGACGAATCTTCAAGGCATCCTTGTACTTGGTTTCTAGAACGAAACCATTAAAGACCAGATCAAAATCGGCTAATTTCGTATATTCAATGCCTTTTTCCTTTAGTTCATTTAATACTGCTTCCTTGATTGGTGCATTATCCTTGATCTGCTCTGCAATACTGAGAGGAGCCGTTGCATCTTGTTTCTTGGTCTCCAAACGCACCAAGGCCTGAACACGGCTTTCATCTACTACGGTTGCTGAGGTAGCTTCTTTATTGGCTACTACCTGAGGTGCTGAAATAGTGCGATCTTCTTGCTCCTTCTTTTCAATACCATCTTTTTCAAGAATAGGGTTCGAAGCTGGATTGGTTTGAGTAGGGGAAGGGGCTATTTCAACAGTTTTCTCAGCCTTCGGTTGCTCTTGTGGAGAAGATTCCTCCCTCCCTTTATCCGTCGATAAATCTTCGTTTGAGCCTTTATCCTGTCCTGCTGACAGATTCACCTCTTGGCTTTCTTCTTTTGCTACAATAGCAGGTACATCTACCTGTCCTTCCTGCTCCTGGGCTAAAACAGTCGCCCCACAAAAAAAGCATCCGACAAGCACTGATACTAAGCCGACTGCATATTTTCGTAAAGAAAAACGTTGTTGTCTGTCGCTCACCATAACCAGACCTCCTTTTAAATTTGTAAGCGGTTTCCGCACCTATATTTTAGTCCTAATCTTATGCAAAGTCAATGCAATCTAAAAAAATATACTATTTTATTGAATTTTGACAGATTTCTCTATCCAGTATTCGAGAATCTGTTTTTGCCCAGTAGTATTCCTTGTACAAAGATACCTGTTTTAAAATTATAAAAAAAAGAAATCAGAATAATTTCTGATTTCTTTTGAAATAAACTTATTTATTTACATTTTCCCATTTCCAGTTGTGTACTTCTGGGATATCATCACCGTGTTCACGAATGTAGGCATTATGGAAGGCAATTGTCTCATCCATTTGAGCTGCAAATTCACTTGCTGCTTCTCCAAGAGCTGCATTGGCTGCATCTTGTGCCAAGTGGAAGCGATCCAATTCAGACATGACACGCATGTCGAATGGTGTTGTGATGTCTCCGTTTTCACGGTATCCATGCACACGCAAGTTGTGGTTGTGACGGTTGAAGAAGATGTCACGGATCATGCCTTCGTAACCGTGGAAGGCGAAGATGACTGGTTTATCAGTTGTGAAGACTTTGTCGAACTCTTCATCTGAAAGTCCACGCGCATCTACTGAAGGGTGACGAAATTTCAAGATATCTACAACATTGACAAAACGGATCTTCAATTCTGGGAATGCCTTGTGCAAGATTGTGATGGCTGCAAGAGCTTCTAAGTTCGGCTCTGTACCTGCAGCTGCAATGACAAGATCTGGTTCTTCATCTGCTGAAACAGTTGAAGCCCAATCAATCACTTTGTAGCCTTCGCGTACCAATTCTTCAGCTTCATCTGCTGAGTAGAATTGAGGACGTGGGTGTTTAGAAGTAACGACCAAATTGATCACATCTTCTGCCTTGAAGGCTTGGTCCATCACTGCAAGCAAGCTATTGGTATCCGCTGGCAAGTATTCACGGATGTATTCTGGAGTTTTCTCAGCCAAGTGAGTCAAGATACCTGGATCTTGGTGAGTGTATCCATTGTGGTCTTGTTGGAAGACAGTTGAAGTTGCAATCAAGTTCAAGGCTGGGTAGTTTTTACGCCATGTCGTGTGTGTCTTAGATTTACGCAACCATTTGAAGTGTTGAGTGATCATAGAATCTACAACACGAAGGAATGATTCGTAAGAAGCGAAGAATCCATGACGACCTGTCAAGACATATCCTTCAAGCATTCCTTCTGCTTGGTGCTCTGACAATTGAGAGTCAATTACACGTCCAACAGGGCTCAAAGCTTCATCATAGTCAGGTTTCATACGTCCTAACCATTGACGGCTTGTACGTGTGAAGACTTCTTGAAGACGGTTTGATTTGGTTTCATCTGGTCCAAAGATACGGAAGTTGTCTGGGTTTGCATCCACAAGGTCTGCTGCATACTTACCAAATTCGATCATATCTTGTGCCATGATCGCGCCTGGTGTTTCAATCTTGAAGGCGTGTTTCTTCCAATCAGCAGTGTTCATTGGCTTGATTACACCAGCGTTTGTGATTGGGTTCATGGCCATACGACGGTCACCTTTTGGTGCGATTTCAGCAATCTCAGGAAGTAATTTACCGTTTTCATCAAACAATTCTTCTGGACGGTAAGATTCCAACCATGAAAGAAGGGCATCTACATGCTCCATATGGTGAGCATCTACTGGAATTGGAACTTGGTGGGCACGGAATCCACCTTCGATTGGTGTTCCTTCCCAAGCTTTTGGTCCAGTCCAACCTTTCGGAATACGAGCAATCAAAACAGGGTATACCGGTTGAGTTGCTTCTGCTGCAGATCCTTTGCGAGCTTCTGCTTGGACTTTCTTGATTTCTTCAATTGCTTCATCCAATTTTTCTGCAAACAGAGCATGAGCTGCTTCGTGGTCGTCAGAAATAGCTGTCACGTCTGCAAAGATTGGTTTCCAACCAAGACCTTCAAAGAAGAGGGCCAATTCTTCGTCTGTTTTACGTTCGAAGATTGTTGGGTTGTGGATCTTCCCACCGTTGAGGTAGAAGATTGGAAGAACAGCACCATCGTTGACTGGGTTCAAGAAGGTATTGGCTAACCATCCAGCCATCAATGGACCAGTTTCCCCTTCACCATCACCGATAACAGTTGCAGCAATCACATCTGGATTATCCAAAACAGCTCCAGCTGCGTGTGACAATGCATAACCAAGTTCTCCACCTTCGTGGATAGATCCTGGAGTTTCAGGCGCCGCGTGAGATGCAATCCCTCCTGGGAATGAGAAGATTTTACATAGGTGTTTGAAACCTTCTTCATTTTGTGGGATATTTGGATTCAATTCGGTGTAAGAACCATCTAAGTAAGAGTTGGACACCATAACTTGTCCACCATGACCTGGTCCTTCAATGTAGAACATATCCAAGTCATACTTGTTGATTGCACGGTTCAAGTGTGCGTAGATAAAGTTTTGTCCTGGAACAGTTCCCCAGTGTCCGATTGGGTGAGCTTTCAAGTCATTCTCTACTACTTCACGTTTCAAAAGTGGGTTGTCTTTCAAGTACATTTGAGCAGCTGAAATGTAGTTCGCTGCACGCCACCAAGCATCCACTTTATCCAAGTAAGCTTTGCTGTTAAAATCAACAGTCATATTGTCTCCTCTCAAATTCTAGCTATGATTCTGATGAATTAGAATCCAGTGCAAGTATTTAGGTTATAAACATTCTGTCTCACTAAATAAAAACAGAACGAGCGCGAACCAAATTTAATTCAATTCTTTTCTATTCTATCAATAATTTATCTATTTGTATATAGAAAAAAATAAAAAAAATATAGTTTTTTATAAAAAGTTGCAAATTTCTTCTAAAATCAAACCATTTTCCCATCTACTTACAGATAACTTTAGGGGTAAACTGCCTAAAATTCCTTAGGGAATCAGCTAGTTATAAATCTCCTTGTCACCTAAAATTTTTCATGATATACTTTAGATATCAAACTAAAGGAGATCGTTAT
Source organism: Streptococcus sp. AM43-2AT (assembly GCF_003603405.1). Classification (NCBI taxonomy): domain Bacteria; kingdom Bacillati; phylum Bacillota; class Bacilli; order Lactobacillales; family Streptococcaceae; genus Streptococcus; species Streptococcus sp. AM43-2AT. Next base: position 189,792 of record NZ_QTND01000002.1, read on the forward strand.
GTTGAAGGAAAAACGCAATAAAGGATTTGTTTCAGGTCTAGTACTTGCCCTTTTCTTCCTAGTATTCGCAGGTTTAGTATTTTCATTATGGATGCGTCACCAAAATCCTGCCACTAGCTTTGCGAAGGCAGAAAAGTCTGGGGACCCTGTAACGATGCTGATCTATGATATTACCCCAGAACCTGTCGGAACTGTGGGCAAAAGACATGTACTCTATATTGTCCAATACGATAACCAAAATGATGGTAAATATGCAGGGATCGAAGCAAAAAAAGACGATGCTACTATCAAAGCGATTGTCGATAAAGCTCAAAAAGGAGAACTGCAGTCTGATCCTTATCAACTAAAAGGAACACAATTAGCTCCTTTGGCAAAGGATAGCAAAAATACATCTCGTAACGGTCGCATTGTTGGCTACAGTGAGTACATTCATTCCCTCCTTGACCCTACTTCTATCGTATCACTCAATATGACGACTAGCTATTACTTGAGCCTTACGGAATATAACAAAGACTCCTTATTCCTCTTGCTAGGTTCAGTTGCTTTAGCTGGACTTGCCATTACAATGGTTGTAGCTAGCTTCTCCGTTCGGAAACGGACCATTGCTTCCTATCAGGAACTCCACCAAAACTATCCCGAACTCCAAGGAGATCTTAGCCGTTTGGCTGACGAGGCCAGTTACTACAATCAAGATTTAAAAGTTATCTTATACAAAAATCATTTGATCACCTATTTCAGAGGAACACAAACGATCGATTTGCGAGATGTGCAACAACTATACTTACATGTAACTCGCGTTCGTCAATCCGGCATAGCCCGCTCTATCTTCCAATTGTGCTACACCCGCAAGGATAAACCAAAGAAACAGTACCGTTTAGCAATTCGGAATAAGAAGAACGCAGAAGAGCAACTCTACACTCTCTTTGCACAGGTATCTGAGCGATTTCCAGATGTCAAGGTTGGGATTTAAAACGTCCCAATCCCCCTTTAGAAACTCTTTTCTAAGCACTAAAATCCCCTCATCAATTCATTCTGATGAGGGGATTTTTCTTCTTAGGTCTCATTTAAAATAAAGAGAATCAAATTACTTTCTTACCATTCTTATAGACATCTGTCACCAAATTCGTCGCAAAGAAATAGAAGAGATAATCTAGATTTGGTGCGTCGTAAATCGTGATATCAGCCTGTTTTCCAACATCGAAAGAGCCAATCGTTTTGGCACGATCTACTGAATAAGCCGCATTAATAGTCACTGCATTGAGAATTTCAACTGGTGTCAAACGCATCATAAAGCAACCTAGATGCATAGCAAACTGAAGATTGGCTGTCGGACAAGAGCCTGGGTTGCTGTCAGTCGTTAGCGTAATAGCCATACCAGCATCCAACATCTTACGAGCCGGTGCATAAGTATCTTCCATTAGACTGAAGGTTGTTGCCGGCAAAAGATTTCCGATGACTTTAGCGGCTGCTAGTTTCTGAATGCCTTCATCGGTAATCACCATCAAGTGTTCTGCACTAGTGGATTCCAATTCAGCCGCTACATCCACGCCACCGATGGACTCAATCTCATCCGCATGAATCCTTAATTTGAAGCCCATTTCCTTGGCTTTCGACAGAAGGTAGCGAGATTCATCTGCTGTAAAAACACCTTTTTCACAGAAGATGTCACAGAATTCAGCCAGATTGCCTTCTTTCACCTTCGGAAGCATTTGATCAATGATGAGATCTAAATATTCCTTTGAACGGCCCTTGTACTCTGTCGGGATGGCGTGAGCTGCCATAAAGGTCGAAACGAGATCGATTTCATGGTCGTGATTCAAGGCTGCTACCACATCTAATTGCCGTTTTTCAGTTTCCCAATCCAACCCATAACCACTTTTAGCTTCAACAGTTGTCACCCCATGGCGCAACATATAATCCAAAAGACGTTTAGACTTGTCATAAAGATTCTCAAATGAAGCTTCTCGTGTCGCTCGAACAGTGCTCAGAATTCCACCGCCTTGAGCGAGAATATCTAAATAGGAAACTCCCGCTAACTTTTTAGCAAACTCATGCTCACGACTACCTCCATAGACCAAGTGGGTGTGGCAATCGATCAGACCGGGGGTCGCAACTTTTCCTTCACAAGACTTCACTTCCGTATGGTCGTCAATCAATTCTGGATCTGGTTGACCTGTTCCAACTGCAAGAATCTTTCCATCTTTAATGGCAATATATGCATCCGAAAGAATTTGGGCATCTGCCATCTCCTTGCCATAAAGAGGATGGCCTAGATCATTTGGACAAAACAACTGGTTAAAGTGGGTTAATAGTACATCAGCAGACATATGAAAACATTCCTTTCTATTTCCATTATTATTCATTTTACAATTCTAAAGAAAAAGCGTCAAAAAAAAGTCAAAAAGTTTTCCCCTCATTTTTTTTTGCTTTATTAAAAATTAAATTTATTTTTGACTCTTTATTGACGTTTCTTGGATACAATAAAGAAAATATAAATTCATAGTTTATACATAAGGAGGTTCCTACTATGTCATTTATAGACGATAAAGAAATTGCAGCTGCTATGTCTGTCAAACTTGACTTTGATGTCCTACCTGAAAAGGCAACTTTTCAAGAGGGCATCCGTCGTGCACCTGATAGAGGCTTCCGCTTAACGCAAGCTCAAACTGAGATTGCCCTTAAAAACGCTCTGCGTTATATCCCTAAAAAATTCCACCAAGAGTTGATCCCAGAATTTTTAGAAGAACTAAAAACTCGCGGGCGGATTTATGGCTACCGCTTCCGTCCAAAAGATCGGATCTATGGAAAACCAATTGATGAGTACAAAGGAAAATGCACTGCTGCTAAGGCCATGCAGGTCATGATCGATAACAACTTGAGCTTTGAAATTGCCCTTTATCCATATGAATTGGTCACTTACGGAGAAACAGGTTCTGTCTGTGCTAACTGGATGCAGTACAACTTGATCAAGAAATACTTGGAAGTGATGACAGAAGACCAAACCTTAGTTGTTGAATCTGGTCACCCTCTTGGCCTCTTCAAGTCTAAACCAGAAGCTCCTCGCGTTATCATTACCAACGGTCTTTTGATTGGTGAGTATGACAACATGCACGATTGGGAAATCGCTGAAGAGATGGGCGTTACCAACTACGGTCAGATGACTGCAGGTGGATGGATGTATATCGGTCCTCAAGGAATCGTCCATGGTACCTTTAACACCCTTCTCAACGCTGGACGTCTTAAACTCGGCGTTGCTGATGATGGTGACTTAACTGGTAAACTCTTCATCTCATCTGGTCTCGGTGGTATGAGTGGCGCTCAAGGGAAAGCAGCTGAAATTGCAAAAGCTGTTGCGATTGTTGCAGAAGTTGACCTCTCTCGTATCGAAACCCGTCACTCTCAAGGCTGGATTAGCCAAGTGACAGACAGTGCAGAAGAAGCTGTGAAATTGGCCCAAGCAGCGCTGGAAGCTGGTGAATCAACTTCGATTGCCTACCATGGTAATATCGTAGACTTGCTCGAATATGTCAATGAACACCAAGTTCATGTTCATCTCTTGTCTGACCAAACCTCTTGCCACAACGTTTACGATGGTGGGTATTGTCCAGTTGGTATCAGCTTTGAAGAACGGACACGTTTGTTGGCAGAAGACAAAGAAACCTTCCACCGCCTCGTCGATGAAACCTTGGCTCGTCACTTCGCAGTCATCAAAGACTTAACGGCTAAAGGTACTTACTTCTTCGACTACGGTAATGCCTTCATGAAATCTGTTTACGACTCAGGCATCAAGGAAATTTCTAAGAATGGTTTGGATGACAAAGACGGCTTCATTTGGCCATCTTATGTAGAAGATATCATGGGACCTATGCTCTTTGACTATGGTTACGGTCCATTCCGTTGGGTCTGCCTCAGCGGTAAACATGAAGACTTGATTGCAACTGACCATGCAGCGATGGAAGCGATTGATCCAACTCGTCGCTACCAAGACCGTGATAACTACAACTGGATTCGCGATGCTGAAAAGAACCAATTAGTAGTTGGTACTCAAGCTCGTATCCTCTATCAAGATTGTATGGGCCGTGTCAACATTGCTTTGAAATTTAACGAACTCATTCGCCAAGGCAAGATCGGACCTGTCATGATTGGACGTGACCACCACGACGTATCTGGTACAGATGCTCCATTCCGTGAAACATCCAACATCAAAGATGGATCAAACGTTACTTGCGATATGGCAGTTCAATGTTACGCTGGTAACGCTGCTCGCGGTATGAGCCTTGTTGCTCTCCACAATGGTGGTGGTACTGGTATCGGTAAAGCCATCAACGGAGGATTTGGTCTCGTTCTAGACGGTAGCCACCGGATCGATGAAATTATCAAGTCTGCTATTTCATGGGATACCATGGGAGGGGTTGCTCGTCGGAACTGGGCACGGAACGATCATGCTATTGAAACAGCGATCGAATACAACCGTCTCCATGCAGGTACAGACCACATCACCATTCCTTATCTTGCAGATGAAGATTTGGTCAAAGATGCGGTTCAAAAATTGTTTTAATTATAAAAAATAAAAATGGAGAAAGGGAGGAAAATTCAAAGACTCCTCCTCCCCCAACTTCTCCTATAAAAAGAGGTAATCATATGGCAAAAATTGTTGAGTGTATTCCAAACTTTTCTGAAGGACGCAATCAAGCTGTGATCGACGGATTAGTCGCTACTGCAAAAAGCATTCCAGGTGTGACATTATTAGACTACTCGTCTGATGCCAGCCACAACCGTAGCGTCTTTACACTCGTTGGGGATGAAGAAAGCATTCAAGAAGTGGCTTTCCAATTGGTGAAATATGCATCTGAAAACATCGATATGACCAAACACGAAGGCGAACACCCTCGTATGGGAGCAACAGACGTTTGTCCATTCGTTCCGGTCAAAGATATCACAACGGATGAATGTGTTGAAATCGCTAATAAAGTAGCGGAACGCATCAATCGTGAATTAGGGATTCCAATCTTCCTCTATGAAGATGCCGCAACTCGTCCAGAACGCACCAACCTTGCTAAAGTTCGTAAAGGTCAATTCGAAGGCATGCCAGAAAAATTGTTGGAAGAAGACTGGAAGCCAGACTATGGTGAACGCAAGATTCACCCAACTGCAGGGGTTACGGCTGTTGGTGTCCGTATGCCGCTCGTTGCCTTCAATGTCAACCTTGACACAGATGATCTAGAAATTGCCAACAACATTTCGAAAATTATTCGTGGATCCAGCGGTGGATACAAATACTGTAAAGCGATCGGTGTCATGCTAGAAGATCGCAACATCGCCCAAGTTTCTATCAACATGGTCAACTTGGAAAAATTCCCATTGTATCGTGTCGTTGAAACCGTTCGTTTCGAAGCACAACGCTACGGAGTTCGAATCGTCGGAACAGAACTCATCGGACTGGCTCCTGCTAAGGCTTTGATTGACTCTGCTGAGTACTACTTGCAATTAGAAGACTTTGACTACAGCAAACAAGTCTTAGAAAATCACTTGTTGGGTTAGAAAGGGAGTTCTATGAAACTAGTTGACTTAAGTATTACGGAGTTTGCCAAAGTTCTTGGTTCAGACGCTCCAGCTCCCGGTGGTGGTTCTGCTGCTGCCCTATCTGCTGCGAATGGGATTTCCCTTACCAAAATGGTCTGCGAACTGACCATTGGTAAGAAGAAATACGCTGAATTTGAAGACCATATCAAAGGGGTTCACGAAAAAAGTGCCCAACTCCAAGACCAATTACTAGAAGCTATTGACAAGGATACAGAAGCTTTCAACGTCGTATCAGCAGTCTTTGATCTTCCAAAAGAAACCGAAGAAGAGAAAGCCGCTCGTCGCGAAGCCATGCAAAAAGCCTTGAAACATGCGACCGTATCTCCATTCTCTATGATGGAGCTCATCGTTGAGGCTCTTGAAACAACAAAAGAAGCTGTTGGTAAGTCCAACACCAATGCAGCGAGCGACTTAGGAGTGGCTGCTCTCAATCTCAAGGCTGGCCTTCAAGGTGCTTGGCTCAATGTCCTGATCAACATTTCAGGAATCAAGGACCAAGACTTCGTTCAAGAATACCATGGCAAGGGACTCAAGCTCCTCCAAACAGGTTCTGAGCTTGCAGATGGCATTTACCAAAGCATTTTAGAAAGCCTATCCTAAACCGATCAATCAACTTTATAACTTCAATACCTACAAAGAAAGAAGGGATTCTATGGTTTTATCGGATATTGAAATTGCCAATTCTGTTCAAATGAAGCCCATCACGGAAATCGCTGCTGAACTTGGATTAACCGAAGAAGATATCTCACTCTACGGAAAGTACAAGGCAAAAATCGATAGCAATCAACTGGAACAACTAAAGGATAAGGAAGATGGCAAGCTGATCCTCGTGACAGCTATCTCTCCTACTCCTGCCGGAGAAGGAAAGACAACCACCTCTGTTGGTCTAGTAGATGCCCTCTCTGCTATCGGTGAGAATGCCGTCATTGCTCTCCGTGAACCTTCTCTTGGCCCTGTCTTTGGAATCAAAGGTGGTGCTGCCGGTGGTGGTTATGCCCAAGTGGTTCCTATGGAAGACATCAACCTTCACTTTACAGGTGACTTCCATGCCATTGGGATTGCCAACAACCTGCTTGCAGCCTTGATTGACAATCATATTCACCACGGTAATGAGTTGGGCATCGATTCTCGTCGCATCACCTGGAAACGAGTGGTCGACATGAACGACCGTCAACTCCGCCATATTGTAGATGGCCTTCAAGGAAAAACAAACGGAGTGCCTCGTGAAGATGGTTTCGACATCACGGTGGCGTCTGAAATCATGGCTATTCTCTGTCTCTCAGAAAATATCCTTGACTTAAAAGAACGCCTCGATCGCATCATTATCGGTTACAACTACCAAGGACAGCCGGTGACAGCCAAAGACCTCAAAGCTGGTGGTGCCATGGCAGCTGTTCTCAAAGATGCCATTCATCCGAACTTGGTACAAACGTTAGAACATACTCCTGCTATCATCCACGGTGGTCCATTTGCCAATATCGCCCATGGTTGTAACAGCGTGCTCGCTACCAAGTTGGCTCTCAAATATGCAGACTATGTTGTTACAGAAGCTGGCTTCGGAGCAGACCTAGGTGCTGAAAAATTCATCGACATCAAGTGCCGCATGGCAGGACTCAAACCTTCTGCCGTTGTCCTCGTTGCAACCATTCGTGCCCTCAAGATGCATGGTGGAGTTGCCAAAGCGGACTTAGCTACAGAAAATGTCCAAGCCGTTATCGATGGTCTTCCAAACCTTGACAGACACTTGGCCAACATCCAAGAAGTCTATGGCCTACCTGTAGTCGTTGCCATTAACAAATTCCCGCTGGATACAGAAGCGGAACTTGAAGCTGTCTATGAATCTTGTAAGAAACGCAATGTAGATGTTGTCATTTCGGATGTCTGGGCAAATGGTGGAGCTGGTGGCCGTGACTTAGCTGAAAAAGTCATTCAACTGGCTCAAGAAGAAAACCACTTCTCTTATGTCTATGACGAAGAAGACAACATTGAAACAAAATTGACCAAGATTGTCACAAAAGTCTATGGTGGAAAAGGCATTAGCCTAACACCAGCGGCCAAACGCGAACTCAAAGAATTAGAAGCACTTGGTTTCTCAAATCTTCCAATCTGTATGGCCAAGACACAATACTCCTTCTCAGATGATGCGAAGAAGATGGGTGCACCAAAAGACTTCACTGTCAAAATCAGTAACCTTAAGGTAGCTGCAGGGGCTGGCTTTATCGTAGCTCTCACTGGTACGATCATGACCATGCCTGGTCTACCTAAAGTTCCTGCCAGTGAAAAGATTGATATCGATGCCCAAGGCAATATTACTGGTCTCTTTTAAGAAAGAGGACGTCCTATGGTGACTATCCTTCATCTCACGCCCGCAGATTATCAGATTTCTACTTGGTCTGGTGGCCAAACCACCCAACTCTTCCTCTCTCCGAAAGAGGGAAGTTATCCAGATCGGACCTTTGATTTTCGCCTCTCTACTGCAACGGTGGAGGTTGAAAAAAGTGACTTTACCGATCTCACTGGTTACCACCGAATCTTGATGCCTCTGACTTCATCGATTACACTCACCCATCAAGGTAAAGAAGTGGTTTTAAAGCCCTTTCAAAGCTACTTCTTTGACGGGGGAGATCCCGTATCTAGTCAAGGGACCTGTCAAGACTTTAATCTCATCTATAAACCTTCCTATCAGGGGCATATGAGTGCTATATCCCCACAAGAAAGTGTTACGAGCCAGAGTCGCTATCAATTGATCTATGCTCTCTGTCCACTAACACTTGAATGGAAAAAGGGACAACTTTACTCCCTCCAAACTCACGAGCTCCTGTTGATCGAACAAGCATCTCCTCTTCAAGAGATGACAATTACGTTTTCACCCCTTCAGTCTGGGAAGCAACCGATTGCTATCTGGACTGCGCTAAGATAATGTTTTAAAGGAGAGACATTATGAACGGAGCACATAAACAGTCGATTGAGGAACAAGAAAAAGCGAAATTCAGCTTTAGCGGTGCCACTCTATACGGTATCAATGCCGTCATCGGATCTGGTATCTTCCTTTTACCTCAAAAAATTTATGCCGGTTTAGGACCAGCTTCCCTAGCTGTCATGTTTGGGGTAGCTATTCTTGTCATGCTACTATCAGCCTGTCTGGCTGAAACGGCTGGCTACTTTGATAAAAACGGTGGAGCCATGCAATACTCCAAAGCAGCTTTCGGTGACTTTGTCGGCTTTAATGTCGGAATTCTCGGTTGGGCCGTTACCGTTATCGCTTGGGCTGCTATGCTAGCTGGTTTTGCTAAGATCTTCATCATTACCTTCCCAGCATTCGAAGGTCACAACCTAGCGATTAGTATCGTTATGTTGGTTCTCTTGAGTCTTATGAACATCGCCGGTCTGAAAACATCTAAGATGTTCACTCTGACAGCTACTGTTGCAAAATTAATCCCAATTGTCCTCTTCTCTCTCTTCGCCATCTTCTTTATTCCTGGTGGTGTGAGCAAGGGCAACTTCACACCTTTCCTTCAATTGGAAAGTGGATCAAATCTCTTTAGTGCTATTTCTAGTACCGCTGTTTACATCTTCTATGGATTTATCGGATTCGAAACCATGTCCATCGTTGCAGGGGAAATGCGTAACCCTGAAAAGAACGTTCCTCGTGCTATCTTGGGATCCATCAGTATCGTCTCAGTTCTCTACATGTTGATCATCGCTGGAACAATCGCTATGCTTGGTGGAGGCATTATGGGAACCGAGGCACCAGTACAAGACGCATTTGTTAAAATGATTGGCCCTATCGGTGCCCCTCTTGTCTCCTATGGTGCTCTCATTTCAATCGCCGGTCTCAACATCGGTGAATCCATTATGGTTCCTCGTTTCGGTGCTGCCCTAGCAGACGAAAAACTCTTGCCAGCAGAACTTGGAAAAACAAACTCTAAGAATGCTCCTGTCATTGCCATTATCATTTCCGGTTTCTTTGCATTCTTACTCTTGTTATCTGGATCTTTCGAATCCTTAGCAACTTTCAGTGTTGTTTTCCGTTTCTTCCAATATATTCCGACTGCTTTGGCAGCGCTCAAACTCAGAAAAATGTACCCAGAGAAAAAGGTTACCTTCCGAGTGCCATTCGGTCCAGTTATCCCAATTTTGGCTGTTGTCATCAGTATCTTGATGATTGCAGGGGACAATCTAATGAACTTTGTATGGGGAGCTATCGGTCTAGTAATCGCTAGTGGACTTTACTTTGTTTTCCACGGTGACAAACTAGCTAAAAAATAAAACAGTCCTCACCAATTCTATTTACACATTAGATGGGAACTTAGGCAGGAGCAAAGCATTCCTTTGCTCCCTAGCCCATCTAAGAAGCCACGAATATCAAACCTGAGCTCTTTTCTCTAAGACTTCTTTCAATCCTTCTAAGAATCATAGACAATGGGCTCACGTTTGGTATTCAAACCGAAGTAAACAAATCTACTTCTACAGAACAATTCATAATCGGAGGTTTTATATGACTCAATTGATTCATTTAGATGGTAACAGCTTAACACTGGAAGAGGTCATCGCCGTCGCTCGGCACGGTGCCCAATGTGAGTTAGACGAAGGAGCAAAAGAAGCTGTCATCGCATCTCGTAAAATTGTCGATGATATCGTCCGTGAAAAACGTGTTGTCTATGGTGTGACCACTGGATTTGGTTCCCTCTGTAATGTCAGCATTTCTCCTGAAGATACTGTCCAACTTCAAGAAAACTTGATTCGTACTCACGCATCTGGTTTTGGCGATCCACTTCCTGAAGATGCCGTTCGTGCTATTATGTTAATCCGTATTAACTCACTCTTAAAAGGTTATTCTGGCATTCGTCTATCAACCGTTGAAAAACTGTTAGAATTGCTCAACAAAGGAGTGACTCCTTATATTCCAGAAAAAGGTTCTCTTGGAGCATCTGGTGACCTCGCCCCTCTTTCTCACATGGTTCTCCCAATGTTGGGACTTGGACATGCCTACTACAAAGGTCAACTTTTGAGCGGTCAAGAAGCTCTCGACCAAGCTGGTATCGAAAAGATCCAATTGGCTGCCAAAGAAGGACTTGCCTTGATTAATGGTACAACGGTCCTAACCGGTATTGGAGCTCTTGCAACTTACGACGGTATTCAATTGCTCAAACTCTCTGATATTGCAGGTGCTCTCTCAATGGAAGTTCACAATGGTATTACCAGTCCATTTGAAGAAGACCTTCATACCATCCGTCCTCAAAGTGGACAATTGGCGACTGCTCGTAACATCCGTAATCTCCTTGAAGGAAGCAAAAATACCACTGTTGCGACTCAACAACGGGTACAAGATCCTTATACACTCCGTTGTATCCCTCAAATCCACGGAGCCAGCAAGGACTCTATTGCTTATGTGAAAACAAAAGTTGAAATCGAAATCAACTCTGTGACGGATAACCCAATCATCACCAAGGAAGGTCACGTCATTTCAGGAGGTAACTTCCACGGTGAACCAATGGCTCAACCATTTGACTTTTTGGGTATTGCCCTTTCTGAGATTGGTAACGTATCTGAACGTCGGGTAGAACGATTGGTCAACAGCCAACTCAGCAAATTGCCATCCTTCTTGGTCAAACACCCTGGCCTTAACTCAGGCTTCATGATTACGCAGTATGCTTGTGCATCTCTTGCATCTGAAAACAAAATCTTGTCTCACCCAGCTAGCGTAGACTCTATCCCATCTTGTGAAAACCAAGAGGACTTCGTCAGCATGGGAACTACAGCAGCTCGTAAAGCGGCTGAGATTCTTAAGAATTCACGCCGCATCGTTGCTACTGAAATCATGGCAGCTTGCCAAGCCTTGGATCTCAAACCAGAAAATCATGAACTTGGTAAAGGTACAAAACCAGCCTATGACATGATTCGCAGCAAGGTGGCCTTCATTGAATTTGACAAGGACATCGAAATCTTTGAAGAACTCAATAAGGCATCTGCTGTCGTTGAAAGTGAAGAATTCTTAGCAACCATCGAAAAAGCAGTTGACTTAAGCATTCAATACTGATACAGTAAGGATACAGCAAAAAAAGGCTGAGAAATTTTCTCAGCCTTTGCCTTTCTAGCCAAATACAAACAAACGGAGGCATGTAACGTGCTTAGAGATTATTACCCAATGACTTACAGTTATTACCAAGGCAGTATTGAAGACAATCCCTATACAGCCAAATGGGGAATGCTGACGAAGTTTTTGGATTTGAATGATGAAAGCTTGACTCCTTTTGAAGAAGTCACCTTTGGAATCCTTGGCTTTAAAAGCGATAAAGGAGTCTATATCAATAACGGTCGCGTCGGTGCTGTCGAAAGCCCAAACGCTATTCGAACCCAACTTGCCAAACTTCCTTGGCACTGGGGGACCAATGTCACAGTTTTTGATGTCGGGAATATCGATGGCCCCAATCGCTCTCTTGAAGATTTGCAAGAGAGTCTCTCTCAAACCGTCAAACGAATGTTGGAGTTAAATATTCAACCAATCGTCCTTGGGGGAGGTCACGAAACAGCTTACGGCCACTATCTGGGCCTCAAATCCTCCTTGCAACCAGATGAACAATTGGCTGTCATCAATCTAGATGCTCACTTTGACCTGCGTCCTTACGACCAAACTGGTCCCAACTCTGGAACAGGATTTCGCCAAATGGCAGACCACGCAAAAGAAGAGAGCAAAGATTTCCCTTACTTGATTTTGGGCATCCAGGAACACAGCAACAACCTGTTCCTATTCAACTATGTGGCAAAAACACCAAGCATTGATTTCTTAACAGGACAAGATCTCTTCCGGATGAGCCACCAGGCCATTCTTGATCGGATTGATCAATTCTTAGAAAAACAGACAGCGGCCTACCTCTCTATCGATATGGACTGCTTTGCCGTTGGTTCTGCCCCTGGCGTCAGTGCCATCCAGTCACTTGGGGTGGATCCAAAACTAGCCCTAATGTTGCTCCAACACATTGCTGCTAGCGGCAAACTGATTGGATTTGATATTGTGGAAGTTTCCCCTCCTCATGATATTGACAACCACACCTCCAACCTGGCTGCAACCTTTATCTTTTACTTGACCCAAATCTTGTCCCAACAAAAATAAGATGCAAAACCTCTCTAACATACAAAAGGCTTATCAACATCCATCCCTTGGGTGTTGATAAGCCTTTTTTTATTCTTCCTTCGTGACACTTGATGAGCTATACTAGAGGACTTTTAATCTCTTGAGGAAGGGACGGTCTCTATACGGAGTCAGATGTTGCTCTGCCAGTTTCTTGTAGTAGCCCTTATCTTCTTTCAAGAAAGAGCTCAAAGCAGGAACCAGTTGCTCTCCTTGTTCCTTCTGGGCCGCCAAGAAGGCTAAGAGATAACAAACCATCCCCTTGTCTCGCGCATTCGTCGTTTGCTTCATGGTTCCTTCTTTACGAGCCAGATAAGTTGCCACCTTCTCTTGCTCGCCAAAATGACAGGCGATTAAGGATTGATAAAATTCGAGCAATTCTTCCTTCCAAGGGAAGCGAACGCCGGACAAAACCTTTTGAGCCCTGTCAAAATAGAAGCGGGCTTGGACCAAATCTCCCTTCCAATAGTAGGCAATCCCAAGATCAATTTCAAACACCACTCGGACTGAATCAACAGATTGATCTCCCACCAAGCGTAGGACCTCTTCCAAATGGGTGACAGCTACTTGAAAATGCCCTCTCACTTGCTCTATTTCAGCCAGGTAGGCTAAAGATGCTGCAATTTGAATGGCATACTTGGCCTGCATGCTATTGGTCAGACTAAAGCAATCAATGGAGCGATAGAGGTGGCGGGTTGCCTGCTCCTCATCCCCTACCATCAAATGGTACAAACCCTTCAAACGTAACTGAATCGCAATCGCTTCATGGTTGTTGGCCTGAATCGCATCTTCTAAAGCCAAATCTGTGTAATAGGCCATTTCAGAAATATTTTCTGTTTGAATGCAATAATAAATGATTTGCCGGTACCCTTCTAAAAGAAAGTCGAGCCGTTTGAGTTCCCGCGCATAGGAGATGACCTTTTGAATATCATGAATCCCCTTTTGGTACTCACCACTTCGAATGAAGTAGCGCCCCTCTAAATACAAGTAGCGCAGTTGCAAATACTTGTAGTCTCTATCTTTTTGGTGTCGTGAAAAAAGCTGATCCAGTTCTCGACGAAGACGAGAGAGTTCCCCAAAAATATCCAAATGGCTATTTTCACCATCTGATACTCCCCCTTCTTCTCCCTTGGAGTATATTGGGAATAGTTCATGTTCTAGCTGGAGGATTTCTTCCAAGTAGGTTAGCTCAAAGGATAGGGAACACAAGAGATTTTGGGACTGCTTGTATTGGTAAGCTATTTCCTTATAGAAGAGCAGGTCTGTCGAATCTTCTAAGGTTTCTTCCAGTTTTTGCGCGATTTGTTGATGGAAGAGACGCCGTCTGGCTGGTGACAGGAGTTGGTAGAAATACATGGCTACCAATTGCTTGCAAAATTGGACTAAGAGATCCTCCCCCTCCTCCACTATTGAGATGATTCCTCTTTGAGCTAAAGGATCTAATAATGCAGTTAAAACAGAAAGATCTGTAGCTGTCAAATCGGCCAAGATAGACATGGATATCGGCTTATGAAAACAAGACAAATAATGAAGAAGGGACTCCTCTTCACTGCTCAAGTCACCCAGCTCTTGAGACAGATAGGCTTGAATAATATCAGGTAAGGGCTCTAAACTTTCCTTCTCTTTCCACTCTTCTATATAGCTGGACAACAAGAAGGGACTACCTTCACTCCACTCCATCATTTGCTCGATCAGGGCTGGTTCTATCTGCCCCAGTTGCCCTTGTAAGAGTGATCGACTTTCACTCGGATCAAAATTGGTCAACTCTAGCTGGGACAACCGTCTCTCGACTTTTAAACTCCCAAAGAAGGTGACCAAGAATTCCGGCAAAGGCCCCTCAGCTGTAACAATCAGTTGCCATCTTTCCCCGCTACTTTTCTCCTCCAATTGCTTTACTTTATTGAATGAGGCCGCATCCATCCACTGAGCATTTTCAAGCAGAATCAGGAGAGGTTTTTCTTGGCTGAGTCTTTGAAGGTGCTTCCGGACAGCAGGGAGATTGTCCGCTTTTCCTAGAGGAGGAGCTTCCAAGCCCCCACTCACTTTCTCTAGGGAAGCTTTGAGGTCGTCCCAGATCCCTCCTTCTTCTTGGCGACTGCCGACTTTGCCTTCCAGCTTGACAAAGCTAAAACTACGATTGGACAGCAAGACCAATTGACGCAATAAACGTTTTTTGCCTGTTCCAGATTGCCCCATGACCAAGAGAGGGCCAACCGCTTCCCCCTTCTCTACTAAGGATAGGTATTCTTCCAGTTGGGACAGTTCTTGTTTGCGACCAAAGAAAGGGAGTTCTCGGACATTCACACGATTGCTCTGTTTATGGGTTCGCTTAGCTTCCAAAACAGAATGATACAGTTCTTCTATCACTCGACTAGGACGAACATTCAGCTCACGATCCAATAAATCCACCAGCTTGTAATAGGTCTCAAAAAATTTCCCCAGCTGGTGATGAACTCTATAATACTCCATCAAGAGCTGGTAGTTCTTTTCTTCAAATTCATCCAGCTCTACTAAATGGTGGAGTAAGGACTCTATACCAGGGTCTCCCAGCCCCTCTTTGTCAATCTTTTGATAACAGCTTTCAATATAGAGTTGCTTATAAGCGCTCCGTTTACGGGAAGCCCACTGGTCAAAGTCCTCATCATCCTTGACGTAGAAGCCTTCCAGAAAATCTCCCTGATAAAGATGTAAATTGCTTATCGGATCCCTTTCAAAAAGCTGGACATCCAAAGAAAGATTCAGCTCAGAATTAAGGGCCAAGCTACTCCTACTTGGAGAAACAATGACATCTCCTTCAAAGATTTTATTAGCTTGGTAAACAGTATTCCGTAGATTTTTCCGAGCGACTTGGTTTTCCTTGTCCCCCCAGAGAATGCCCGCAATTTCATCACGGTTGACCTCACCCGATACAGCTAAGTAATAAAATAAAGCCTCCATCTTCGAGAAGGAAAAACGGATGTCTTTCTGTTGGAAAACAACCTTAGGGGGTCCAAATAACTTCAACGTGAGTTCTCTCTTCATTGCAAGCGCCTCCAAAATCTTCATATTAATACTATAAAAAAAAAGTTGTCTTTTAGCAAGCGATTGGCCCAAGTAAAAAAGAGACTGAGAAAAATTTTTCTCAATCTCTACAATTCCTGCTTAGACTGTTGATTAAATCACTTCCAAATTTGGTTGGTGTTCAAATAAGGCTTTTGTTGCATGGTGGACATGATAGGCTACATCTTCATTGTTCATGGTGTAGAGATGGACACCGGCAACATCTTGTGTGACCAAATCAACGATTTGATCCACCGCATAGGCTAAACCAGCCGCACGAAGAGATTTTGGATCATGTTCATACTTATCCAGAATGGCTTTGAACTTCCGTGGGATATGAACATTTTCACAAGTCTTCAACAAGCGAAGGGCCTGGTTTCTGTTAAGAATTGGCATCACCCCTGCATGAATGGGAACATCAATTCCCGCCAAGGTACACTTATCTTGAAAATCGTAGAAACGCTCATTGTCAAAGAAAAGCTGAGTCACTAGGCTCGAACATCCAGCATCCACTTTCTTTTTCAGATTTTGAATATCTGAAATTTGGTTTGGCGAATCTGGGTGACCTTCTGGGTAACAAGCACCGATCACATCAAAGTGAGGAGCTTCTGTTTTAATAAATTCAATCAAGTCCGTTGCATAACGAAAGTCTTTTAAAGGCTCAATACCAGGAATAATATCACCACGAAGGGCCAAAATCCGATGAACCCCTACTTGATCTAATTCATGAAGGGTATCTGCTACTTTTTCCTTGCTTAGATAGATGGCAGGTAAGTGGGCAATGGTCGGAATAGACAATTCATTCTGAATATGATTGGCTAAAGCAACCGTCGTCTCTTTGATATTGTATTTATTATTGCTAGCTGTCACACTGATAAAGTGTGGAGCTAATTCCTGCATATTTTCCAAGGCACGTAAGAGCTTGGCATTGCCTACTTCAGGATTTGGAGGGAAAACCTCAAAGGAGAGCGACGGTGTTTGCTTAGTCATCAAATGTATTCCTTTCTTGATTGAGCAATTCTTTTTTTGCTATCGAGCAAGCTTAGGAATTTCTACTTGCTTTATAGCGCTTTACGAGCAGCTTTTGCCGCTTCTACAAGACGGATCAAGCTTTCTTTTGTTTCTTTAATTCCACGTGTTTTCAAACCACAGTCAGGGTTGATCCAAACTTTTCTGCTTGGTACTTTGGCAAGGATAGCTTCGATAGTGTGATCGATTTCGCCTTCGTTAGGCACACGAGGTGAGTGGATATCGTAAACCCCAGGTCCAACTTCTGTTTGGAAGTTTTTCGCTTTGAGTTCGTCCAAGATTTCAAGGTTTGAACGGCTTGCCTCAAATGAGATGACGTCTGCATCCATGTTGTCGATGGCTGGGATAATATCTGTAAATTCTGAGTAACACATGTGAGTGTGGATTTGAGTATCAGGCGCTACTGTTGAGTGTACCAAACGGAAGGCTGGAATAGCCCAGTCAAGGTAGTCTTCGTACCAGTCACTACGACGAAGTGGCAATTTCTCACGAAGAGCAGCCTCGTCGATTTGGATAATCTTCACGCCTGCAGCTTCAAGGTCAAGAACTTCATCCTTGATAGCAAGAGCGATTTGAAGAGTAGAATCCTTGATAGAGATGTCTTCACGTGGGAATGACCAGTTAAGGATAGTAACAGGTCCAGTTAACATCCCTTTGACAGGTTTGTCCGTACGGCTTTGTGCATAGCTAGACCATTTAACAGTAATAGGGTTGAGACGAGTGACATCACCCCAGATGATTGGTGGTTTCACCCCACGCATACCGTATGATTGTACCCAACCATTCTTAGAGAAGAGGTAACCTGACAAGTTTTGACCGAAGTACTCCACCATGTCGTTCCGCTCGAATTCACCGTGTACAAGCACATCAAATCCAACTTCTTCTTGCCATTTGATCCATTCGTCGATGGTTTCAGCAAGGAAGGCATCGTATTCTTCTTGCGTCAATTCACCCTTACGGAAGGCCAAACGTTTAGCACGAACTTCCTTGGTTTGAGGGAATGAACCGATAGTTGTTGTTGGAAGAGCTGGAAGTTTAAAGGCTTCTTCTTGGATAGCTTCACGTTCAGCAAAGGCTGGCAAACGAGTATAGTCTGCGTCTGTCAATCCAGCGATACGAGCGCGAAGTTCCGCATTTGCTCCGACACGTTCTGTCGCAAAGAGTTCTTTGTTAGCTGCAAGAGCCTGTTCACCTTGACCGTTGCGGATAGCATCCAAGTCACGAAGTTCTTCCAATTTTTCAACTGCAAAAGCAAAGTGATTCAAGATAGATGGTTCAAAGTCTTCGTTGGCAGTCGTAAATGGCACATGAAGCAGTGAGCAAGAAGTTGTCAAGACAACATTTTCAGCTGGAACTTGTTTCAAAATTTCCAAGCTTGCTTCGTAGTTGTTACGCCAGATATTCTTACCATTGACAATCCCTGCATAGAGAGTCTTATCTGCTGGGAAGCCACCTTTAACGAGTTCAAGAGTTTTCTTCCCTTCAACGAAGTCAAGACCGATAGCATCTACTGGCAATTTTACAAGGTCAGCATAGATGTCACGCACGTCACCAAAGTAAGTTTGGATCAAGACTTCAAGACCTTTTTTGTCAGCCAAGAGTTTGTTGTAGAGGTTCAAGAAGAGAGCTTTTTCTTCAGCTGTCAAGTCTTTGACAAGAGCTGCTTCATCCAGTTGGATACGAGTCGCACCAAGCTCTGCCAATTTAGCAAAAACATCTTGGTAAGCAGCCACTAAGCTATCTACGAAGTCTTCTGCTTTTACGCCTTCTTCAAAGTCTGACAATTGAAGGAAAGTGAATGGTCCAACCACAACTGGACGAGTGTCAAGACCCAATTCTTTGGCTTCTTGGTACTCATCAAAAATCTTGTGACCAGCCAATTTGACTTCTGTTGTTTTTTCAAATTTTGGAACGATGTAGTGGTAGTTGGTGTTGAACCATTTCTTCATTGGAAGAGCACGCACATCCCCTTTTTCACCTTGGTAACCACGCGCCAAAGCGAAGTAGCGTTCAAGGTCAGACAAGTCCAAGTTTTGAACCGATGCAGGAACCACGTTGAAAAGGAAAGCAGCATCTAGGAAATTGTCATAATGTGAAAAATCATTTGATGGAATTTCAGTAATCCCTTTTTCTTTGACAATATTCCAGTGTTTAGCACGCAACTCTTTTGCTGCATCTAACAAATCTTCAGCAGTAATTTCGTTTCTAAAATATTTTTCAGTTGTAAATTTTAGTTCGCGGAATTCACCCAAACGAGGGAATCCGATAATTGTTGTTGACATGTTTTGTCCTCCAAAAATTCAAGTTGAGTCTATCTTATCAGAAGAAGCACCTTCTGTATAATTGCTTTTCAATGGTTTACGATATAGCCAGAAACTATAACCTTATAGATCAAGGGTTTTCACCTCTTGCCATTCACCAGAACTAATAGTCCTTATAAAAAATAACTATAAGCTTTCTACCAGGCAGGCCGAGGATCCTCCCATTGACCAGCCCTAGTCTCCTCTAAAACAAGAGAGTGGGACAGAAATCTGTCATTCGTTAGAATTCGATTTCGTCGTCCCACCTCCGCACAGTTGAGTAGGGCTGTAAAAGCTGATGAAATCAGCCTAGTAGAGCCCACTCAACCACTGCGTCTTGCTCGACAATCCAAAAACAATTGAGAGGCTAGGACTTTTGTCCCAGCCTCTTTGTAGTAATTTATGCTCTAGTTAGTTGCACACAAAAAGCATCCCAAGGCTCCAATACCTTCTTCTCTTTGACCTGCTCTACTTCTGTATTGCTAATGAGGACAGACTGGTAGTCTTTCTCCAGTTCAAAACTCTGGGTTTGATTAGACAGATTGACCACAATCAAATAGCGTTGGTCCCCATCGACCCGTTGGTAGGCAAAGACTTGATCTGCTGTATCCACTAGCTCAAAATCCGCAGAAATCAACCAATATTGGTCTTTACGGAGAGCAATCAATTGCTGATAGGTATAAAAAATGGATGAGGGGTCGGCCAAAGCCGCTTCTACATTGATTTCCTGATAGTTTGGATTGACGACTAGCCAAGGGTAACCGGTCGTAAAACCAGCCTGTGGCTGGTTGGACCACTGCATAGGAGTCCGAGCATTGTCACGGCCAATATGCCGGATCTGGTCCATAATGGTGTCGAGGTCTACTCCCTTTTCTAGACTTTCCTTGGCATAGTTAATAGACTCAATATCCTCGATTTCGTCTAGTCTCTTAAAAGGATAGTTGGTCATACCAATCTCTTCTCCCTGGTAGATATAAGGCGTCCCTCTCATCAAATGAAGAAGAATGGCTAGAGCCTTAGCAGACTTCACCCGGTAGGCTTGGTCATCTCCCCAGGCAGAAACAACACGAGGAAGGTCATGGTTGTTCCAAAAGAGGGAGTTCCAGCCTTCGTCCATGCCCAGTTCCGTCTGCCACTTGTTGAAGATTTCTTTCAGCTTAGGAACATTGAGCTTCTTCGCATAGTGCCATTTAGGCTGACCTTCTTGGAATAGAAGCCCGATGTGTTCAAATTGAAAGACCATTGACAATTCCTCATTGTCAGGACCAGAGTATCGCTTGGCAATCTCAGGTGTAGCTCCCCAAGTCTCCCCAACCGTCAACAAATCCTTATCTCCGAAGGTCGCTCGATTCATTTCTTTCAGATAGGGGTGGAGCATGGGACCATTGGCCACGATTTTCTGATCCGGAATTTTTCCAATCATGTCGATGACATCCATCCGAAAACCACCGATCCCCTTGTCGATCCAAAAATTCATCATATCGTAAATCTTCTGCCGAAGGGTCTCATTTTCCCAATTCAGGTCTGGTTGTTTCTTACTAAAGAAGTGCAAATAGTACTGCTGGGAAGCTGGATCCAATTCCCAAGCTGAACCACTGAAGTTCGAGAGAAGATCATTGGGTTGATCCCTCCAAATATAGTAGTCCCGCTCTGGACTGTTTGGATTTTCTTTCGCTTCGATAAACCAGGCATGTTCATCAGATGTATGGTTGACCACCAAATCCATAATGATCTTAATATCGCGCTTTTGCCCTTCTGCAATCAGCTTCTCCATATCCTCCATGGTCCCAAAGATGGCAGCAATATTCTCATAGTCTGAAATATCATAGCCATTATCATCCATAGGGCTTTGGTAAACAGGAGACAGCCAAATAGCCGTAATGCCTAACTTCTCCAAATAATCCAATTTACTCGTAATCCCCTTGAGGTCACCGATCCCATCCCCATTGCTATCTAAAAAACTCTTGGGATAAATTTGATAAATCACAGCATCATGCCACCATTTTTTCTTCATGCCCTTCTCCTTTTTGATTTCACTTGTAATCCCTTTCATCATAACCAAACTCGAAAGGAATTTCAACTCTCAGCTGTTTTATCAGTCTTCCTTAAGATAAAAAAGAGAGTGGGACAGAAATCGGTCATTCGTTAGAATTCGATTTCGTCGTCCCACCTCCTCACAGTTGAGTAGGGCTGTAAAAGCTGATGAAATCAGCGTAGTGGAGCCCACTCAACCACTGCGTCTTGCTCGACAATCCAAAGACAATTGAGAGGCTAGGGCTTTTGTCCCAGCCTCTGTTCAAGACTTCGATTCTTCCTTACTTTTTGCCAATTGTGATAAGAGAGCATGACCAATCCAAAGAGATGACTTCCCAACAAGGCGGCCACAAAAATCAGCTTGCCCCTGTCTGGATAAGAAAGTGGGAGATTGCTAAAGCCATAGCGAGCCCATTCGATAAAGATTGGATGCGAAAAGTAAAGCGCCATGCTCATCTGCTTTAAGTACTGCAAATCATAGCTTTTCAAAAAGGACGATCGCAGGCAGGCATTGACCAAATAGACCGTCACAAAGGGAAGGAGCAAGTAAAAGTTCTTATCGATTCCTTCATGTTGAAAAATGATGATGCCTTCCATACAGAACAAGCCAAAGGCGAGAGATAGCTTTTCCCAACGGTGAACCCTAAAGGTTTGTGCATGAAAATGATCATAGAGATAGTAACCCATAAAGATAAAAATGGGCGTGTAAAAGAGACCATTTCGAGCTGTAAAAAATAAATTGCTGTAGAGCTGTAACCCTTGAGAAGACTCGTGGTGTCCAGATAAGCTGAATAGGTCTCGATCAAGCCCCAGCAGTAAAGAAGAAAGGTGATCACCCCCGTCCAAACCATACCTAAGCGTTTGACCAATTGATTGACCAAAAACAGGCCCAGCAAAAAGGCAGGGATATACCAGAGTTGGTAACACATTCCCAGATAGACCAGAGCGATGAGGACGCCAGCTGGAAAGAGAGATACTGGGAGGTTGAGACTAGAAAAAAAGAACCAGGCATATGGAAGATAGACACAACTCCAAAATAAATAAGTTTTAACGATTTTGACCAGATAGGCCTTTATTTTCCTCGAATCCCTTAGTGATTGCTTGAGGAAAAAGCTAGCACAGACAATAAAAAATGGTACTGCCATCCTGCCCAGGATACTCTTAAGAGCAAAATGCACCGGCTCATAGGAAGTTAAGCGACCACTATGCACCATAATCACTGCAATCGCAAATAAGTATTGAAAAAAGCTGATACTAGAGGTGTTATAGAGGGGATTCTTTTTCATGTCCGACTCCTTGCTAAATGCAGATTCTATGGTTATTTTAGCATGAAAGGCAAGGCCAAGCAAGGAATCTTTGGATCCTTATCTACCTTTTTCCCTCTATTTTTGATATACTCAAAGCATGCACAAACAAACCATTATTGATTTTAAAGAGCTTGGATTGCGACAGCTTTTCACCAAGCCCATAAGGGAATTAAAAACCAGAGACATAGATCAAGTCGAGGACCTTCTTAAAGAAGTGGAAACTTACCAAGAAGCTGGTTTTTATGCCGTAGGCTATGTCAGCTATGAGGCTGCTCCTGCTTTTGAGAAAAAATTAGCTGTCCATCCTGCACCTCTCATGGGAGAGTATCTCCTCTACTTCACCATTCACGAGAAAGTAGAAACCCTTCCTTTCCCAGAGGACTATGAGGCTGTGGACCTACCTGCCAACTGGAAGGAAGAGGTCGAGGCGCCTGCCTATCAAGAAGCCATTGAGACCATCCAGCACCACATCCGTCAAGGAGATACCTACCAGGTCAACTATACTGTCCAGCTTTCTCAAGAGCTAGAGGCTGATCCTTTGGCCATCTATAATCGCTTAGTGGTAGAGCAAAAGGCCCATTACAATGCCTTTATCCAGCACGATGATGTGTCCATCCTCTCTATCAGCCCTGAACTCTTTTTTGAACAAGAAGATCGGCTATTGACCACGCGCCCCATGAAGGGGACTACTCGTCGTGGCCTCACCAACCAAGCTGATCTTGAAGAGGCAGCTTGGTTAGAAGCAGACCCCAAAAATCGAGCGGAAAATATGATGATTGTAGATCTCCTCCGCAATGATATGAACCGGATTTCGGAAATTGGAAGTGAGCAGGTGACCCGTCTCTGCCAAGTTGAGCAATACTCTACCGTTTGGCAGATGACGTCGACCATTAAAAGTCGCTTGCGCCCAGAGATCGACCTGGTTCAAACCTTCCAAGCCCTCTTTCCTTGTGGTTCGATTACAGGGGCACCGAAAATCTCTACTATGGAAATTATTCAAAAGACAGAGGCTGCTCCTCGCGGAGTCTACTGTGGAACGATCGGTATCCTTCTTCCAAAAGGGAAACGGATCTTCAATGTGGCTATCCGAACCCTTCAAATGCAAGGCACCAAAGCCATCTATGGCGTAGGAGGGGGCATCACTTGGGACAGCAAATGGAAATCCGAATACCAGGAAACTAAGCAAAAGTCTGCTGTTCTCTACCGACAAGCGCCTCATTTTGACCTCTTGACAACAGGGCGCATCCATCAAGGAGAGCTGACTTTCAAAGAGCAACACCTGATCCGTCTGAGAGAGGCCAGTCGCTACTTTACCTATCCTTATAATGAGCAAAAGCTCCTGAAGGAACTTCAAGAAGAGCTCACTCATTTGGATCCTAGCCTTGACTATCGCTGTCGCATAGCCTTGCAGAAAGACGGAAGCTTCCAACTGATGATCACGGAGCTAACAGACTTACCAGCTAGCTATCTGCAGGCTCAACTGACCGAGCAAAAGCTTGATTTAGCAAGTCCATTTACCTATTTTAAGACTAGCCAGCGAGCACATCTAACTGCTAAACATCAGGAACAGATCTTCCATCTGCCAGACGGGACCTTGCTTGAGACGACCATTGGCAATCTCATCCTAGAGATCAAGGGGCAACTCTACACTCCGCCAGCTCATCTCCCTTTATTAGATGGCATCTACCGACGCCATCTATTGGAAACTGGACAAGTAGAGGAAAAACTGTTAACACTGAAGGATTTAGAAGTTGCTGACAGAGTCTATGCCTGCAATGCCCTTCGTGGCCTCTATCCACTCGAATTCACAAGAAAGGGGGCATAATGAAACTTATTTTTTTACACGGCCTAGGCCAGGATGCTCACTCTTGGCAAGGGGTCCAAGATGCACTTTCCCCCATGCATTCTGAATCTTTTGCTATTTTCTCTTCTCCAAGCGAAAGCTACCAGGAGGCCAAAGACAGACTGACGGAGTATCTCCAACAAGAAAACGAGCCCTATATTCTGGTTGGACTCTCACTGGGTGGCGTTCTCGCTCTTGAGCTCTCCAGCCAAGACTTACCACAACTCAAGGGCTTGGTGCTCTCAGGGACACAATACAAACTCAACACCAATCTCCTCTATCGGCTCCAAATTCTCCTTTTTCGTCTGATTCCCAAACCTGTCTTTGAAAAACAGGGGGCCAACAAACAGCACATGTTGCAAATCCTTACCGAGTTAAAAAGTCTTAATCTAACCGATACTGCTAAAACTTGTCAGCTCCCCAGCTTAGTGATCTGTGGCAGCAAAGATAGGGCCAATCAGGCTTCTTCGAAAAAGCTGGCAAATCTCCTGCCCAAAGGTCACTATCAAGAAATCGCAGATGGAGGCCATCTACTTAATAGTCAGAAACCCAATGAACTGGCACAAGCCATCAAGCAGTTTGTTGGTGAATTTAAAAATGAAGAGGCTAGCTTAAAAAATAGTTCCTCTTAATGTAGATAAAGTATTTTTTCATGTTACATAACTTAAAAAATCAAGAAATTTAAAGAAATGTTTATTTTTTAAAGTTACTCATGAATACCTTGAGGCTTCCCGCCGTGAGAAAAGTGCCAGAAACACAATTGTTTCAGGCACTCGGGAGTTTTGGAACCTTAGGTCCAAAACTAAGTCATGGAACTTCTTCGAAGTTCGCTGACGTCCGTACTCACCTAAGGAAAGCCTCTAAGAAAACTTATTCTTAAAGTCACGGCTAACTTTTAAAAGGTTAGTCGTTTTTTTTAGAAATATTTTAGAATTGCTTGATAGTTATTTGAAAAGCTAGCTGTATACTAAGAGTGTAAAGAAAACAACTAGTCATTTGGACGAAGGAGAAAACTATGGAAAAAGTATTAGAAATTTCCCATTTGAGTAAAAAATTTGGTCAACAATACGCCTTAAATGATGTGAATCTGAGCATTCGCAAAGGCGACGTCTACGGCCTGATCGGTAAGAATGGAGCTGGGAAAACCACCCTCATCAAGGTCATCACCCAGCTGATTCAGGAAACTAACGGAAGCGTCTCTCTCTTTGCTTCTACCAATCGCTCCCAGTGGACCCAAGCCCTGAAACGTGTCGGATCCGTCATTGAGAGTCCCGTGGCTCACAAGCATATGACTGCCTACCAAAACTTAGTCTACTACTGCAAGGCACGCCATATCCCAAATCCTGACCAGGTTATCAAAGAAACCCTGAACTATGTCGGCCTAAACAATACTGGCAAGAAAAAATTCCGTGATTTTTCACTAGGGATGAAACAACGGTTGGGAATTGCGATCGCGCTCATTGCCAAGCCCGACTTCCTCATCCTGGACGAACCCATCAATGGTCTCGATCCTGTCGGGATCAAGGAATTCCGTCAGATGATCAAGCGCCTCAATGATGAACTCGGCATGACCATCCTTATTTCCAGTCACATCCTCTCTGAACTCTATCTGGTTGCCAATCGCTTTGGCATTGTCGACCAAGGCCGCCTGATCAAAGAAATTAGCAAGGCTGAATTCGAAGAGCAGGGAGAAGATTACATCATTCTCAAGACCAGCCAGCTAGCCCTTGCGAGTCAACTGATTCAAGATCAACTCCATCATCGCATCAAGGTCATCGATAAGGATGGTGAAATCCATATCTTCGGACAGACTCACGACATTAAAGTCATTGTCAAAGCCCTTGTTCAAGCGGATATTGACGTGGACGAAATCTACTATGCCCGCCAAGATCTAGAAAAATTCTTTACGGACTTGGTAGACTAGTCAAAACACTGACTTCCTGTATTACATATTCTACACATTTCATTTAGGAGATTTATCATGTTGCATACTATTCAAGCAGATTTTTATAGACTTTTTCGCTCCAAAGGTTTTTGGATTACAGAAGCCATTCTCGTTCTCAATATCCTGTCTGGAGTCATCTTCGGAGCTACCGGCCACGTCGGTGTCAATACGGAATCCAAACTCCCCCAAGCGACAGAAGTTTGGACAGGATTTAAAGCCTTGACCAACTACTCCTCCAGCATCAGTGTGACCATTCTCTTTACCATTATTGTCATCACCTTGGTCCTTGGAACAGATTTAACACAAAACTTATACAAGAATAGTTTGGCCTATGGCGTCTCTCGCACCAGCTACTACTTTGCCAAAAGTGCCGTTGTTTTGACTATTGCTCTTTTCCAATTTCTTGTTTCTTATGGTCTCGTCTTCTTGATCGCGACCCTCTACAATGGACTTGGCACCATGCCTGAGCACTTCTTCGCTCATTTTGGCTTGACCCTTCTGATTCAGTTCCTCTCCACCTTGGCTTGGGTCAGCATCATTTC
Organism: Streptococcus sp. AM43-2AT; assembly: GCF_003603405.1. Classification (NCBI taxonomy): domain Bacteria; kingdom Bacillati; phylum Bacillota; class Bacilli; order Lactobacillales; family Streptococcaceae; genus Streptococcus; species Streptococcus sp. AM43-2AT. The sequence continues at coordinate 216,546 of NZ_QTND01000002.1, forward strand.
CTTCCTCCTTTACGCTAGCCAATCCATCACCTTGGCTTTCGTTGGCTACTTCGTTGGAAATATCTTCTTAAGCCTTCCTGCGCTCTTCTTTAAAGACATCGACATTTTGCACTATCTAAACTTGGAATTCCAATATTCCATGGTCAAAAGTACGATCGCAACCAACAATACCCTCTCTATCGCCCTTGGATTCATCCTTGTTTTCGGCTTCCTGGGACTCGCTACCTTTAAACACAAAGATTTATAAAAACAAAGAGGCTGGGACAAAAGTCCTAGCCTCTCAATTGTCTTTGGATTGTCGAGCAAGACGCAGTGGTTGAGTGCTCAAAGCACTGCTTTGAGGTGGCGGATAGAACTTGCGAAGCAAGTATCCTAAGTCTTTGTTCGCTTTTTAAGCTTCAAAGATGCCCTATGTTGACGGAAACTATGTTTCCTTTATCTGCAACCTTCAACAGTCTCCCAGACTGTTGAAGCTGTGAGGAGGTGGGACGACGAAATCGAATTCTAACGAATGACCGATTTCTGTCCCACTCTCATTTTTTTAATGTAATGGTTAAGATAAACCAGTCTGCCTCCGTTGCCAGTTGCAAGTCTCCCCCTAAGATCTCTACAAAATTTTGAATGATGTAGAGGCCCAAACCAGAAGACTCCTCTGTATCCGATAGATTTTCCGAATAGAATCGACTAGCCAGTTGGTCTAAGTGCTGAATCGGTTGTTGCACGATATTGCGCAGCTCGACCCGAATCGTCTCCTCATCAGAAGTCAGGGTCAAACAGGCCTGCTCCTTTCCATGCTTAAGCACATTGCTGAGCATATTTTGCAAGAGGCGCTCCCACAGCTCCGGATCGGTAGCATAATGGAGATGCTCTTCTAGCTCTACCTCTAGTGCAATCCCCGCCTCAGACAAACTATCATAATACTGGAACAACTGCTGGGTTAGGACTTGGCTGAGATTAACGTCTGAAAGCCGAGGCTGAATGGCACCCTCCATCAAGCGTCTGTATTCCAAGAGTGATTCCAAGCGTTTTGAGACGACTTGAAGATTGGAAGCAATTTTTTTCAGTTTTTCCTCTTCTTGCGTCCCACCCTTGATGATTTGTTGGGTATAACCAGACGCAATGGTCAAAGGCGTCCGAATATCGTGAGCAATATTACTGATGGCCATATCCAAGGTTTTCTTCTCTTGAAAGGCAATCCGATTGGTCCGCTCGATCTGGTCAAAGAGCTCACTGACCTGTTTGGTCAAGGCGACCAATTCTTTATTTGAAACACGTGACGTCAACCGTACCCCACTCCCATTTTGGAGCTTCTTTTGAATCTGCTCCTGCAAATCTCTTAAGGCAGAAAGCAGGCGAACGTAGCCCAGTCCCAAGAGAAGGACAAGGAAGACTAGAACTAGAACGACTCCCCACATTACTTGTCTCCTTTCAAGCGAACCCCCAAGCCCCAGACGGTTTCAATGTAATCCTCATTAGGATCGAGTTGGGCAATTTTCTTTCGGAGATTGCTCAATTGGGCATTGAGCGTATTGTCTCCAGGCAGATAGACTTCTTCCCAGACTGCCTCATACAATTCTTCTTTGGTGAAAATCTTCTTTGGATGCGCCAATAAAGTTTCAAAAATTTGAAATTCCTTTTTACCTAAGCGAAGCGTTTTTTCTCCAGACTCCAGTTCAAAGGTTTCTGGGTTCAGAACCAGATTTTTAACAGTCAGCTTTTTCGATGATGGAGCTTCCTGTGCCGGAGTGAGGTTATTTCTCAGTTGCACCGTCACCCGAGCCGCCACCTCATCCAGATTAAAGGGCTTGACGATATAATCATTGGCACCTGCAAGGAGATACTGGCTAATGAGGTGTTTATCACCAAGAGCTGTCATCATGATGACCGGTACCTGACTCTGCAAACGGATTTCCTCAAGGACCTGATCCCCATTTTTCCCAGGGAGCATGATATCGAGAAGGACCAAATCAATGCTTTCTTGCTGGAAGAGTCGTAGCCCTTCTGTACCTGAAAAAGCCTGAAGCACCTCATGGTCTTCGCTTAAGAGACTATACAAAATTTCTTGGATATCATTATTATCTTCAATTAATAAGATGCGTGCCACTTGCCTCACTCCTCTTTTCTATGCTTACGAAATCATTTCTATTCCCCTAGCCTATCAAATAAAGGGACCTTCGTCAATGAAAATCTGATAAAATCCTATAGTCCCCAGGTAGAGCTGCATGGTAGGTCATCACAAGATGAACTTGACTATCCTTTCTTTCAAAGGGTATAATAGGACCAATGACACAATAGGGAGAATCATCTATGAAAAAAAATGCCAAAACTCAAATCAGCCTTGTATCCATTCTCGTCATCCTGGGCGTTGGTGCAAGAATGATGCGAGTCATCCACCGCCAGCAAATCAGGGAGCAAAACAGACAAACCGTCCAAACGACTAAAAAGGTTGCAGAGTTTCAGAAAACACTAGACGAGGAAGAAACCAAGAAACGGAACGAAACCTTCAACAAGATTTTTAATGAATCCCTAGTTCAGAAAAATTTTGAAAATTGGCAAAAAGTCGATGAACTTCATGGTTTAGGGCAAAGAACTGGGCAATTTTATATCTATAACTTTGAAAAAAAAGAAGAGATTCTCTTAGAGAATACAGATCAAGCATTTGTTCTGCCGATTCGAGACAAGAGTGATAACGTCACATTTCAGGCTATCTTTGCCCACAAGGACGGTCAGTGGCACATCATGAAACCAGACGGAAGTTCTCAGTTGCAACTAGGAGAAGCCAGCATTTCCGCTGAATCTAAGTTTGTCATCGAAAACAATGTCTTAGACTACGACCAGTAAATCAATAAGGACTTGCCTTAACGACATACAAAAAGCTTAGGACCCCAGCTTTGGTTGGGATTCTAAGCTTTTTAGTTTGCTGTCAGAGAGTCATCCAGAAGATGGTTTAGCTCTAGAGGAGACTTTTACTCAACAGAAGCCCCATTGGTCGCAATGACCTCTTTGTACCAATAGAAGGATTTCTTACGCGAACGGGCTAAGGTTCCCTTGCCTTCGTTGTCCCGGTCAACATAGATAAAGCCGTAGCGCTTCTTCATTTCTCCTGTCCCAGCAGAGACCAGGTCAATACAACCCCAAGTCGTATAGCCCCAGAGGACGACGCCGTCTTCATGGATGGCATCTCGCATAGCCTTGATGTGGGCAGCCAGGTAGGCAATCCGATAATCATCCTCGATTTCCCCCGCTTCATTAGGTGTATCAACTGCCCCTAATCCATTTTCCACGATAAACATAGGCTTTTGATAACGATCCCAGATGGTATTGAGGGTAATGCGGAGACCCAGAGGGTCAATCTGCCAACCCCATTCTGAACTTTCTAGGTAGGGGTTCTTCAGAGAGGCAAAGATATTGCCCGCTGTTTTCTCCCTTTCAGCTGGATCGCCTGAAGCGACCCGACTGGCATAGTAGGAGAAGGAAATAAAGTCCACTGTATAGTCTTTTAATAATTGAAGGTCCTGCTCGGTCATCTCAACCGTGATTCCCTGACGTTCCCACTCTTTCTTAGCATAGTTAGGGTATTCCCCACGCGCCTGCACATTGATGAAGAAGTAGTTCTTGCGGTCTTCTTCTAGACCCGCCCAAACATCACGCGGAGCACAAGTATGCGGGTAATTTTGCCCTGCTGCCAGCATACAGCCGACCTTGTTGTTCGGATCAATCTCATGGGCAAGCTTAGTGGCAATGGCTGAAGCGACCAACTCATGGTGGGCTGCCTGGTATTTGACCTGCTCCTCATTCTCCCCTTCCTCGAAGCAGAGACCCGCTCCCATAAATGGCGCATGGAGGATCATATTGATTTCATTAAAGGTCAGCCAGTAGTTGACCAAGCCCTTGTAACGAGTAAAGAGGGTCCGACAGAGACGTTCATAAAAGCCCAACATCTTGCGGTTGCGCCAACCACCGTACTCGGTAATCAAATGCATGGGACAGTCAAAGTGGGTAATGGTCACCAAGGGCTCAATGCCATACTTGTGACATTCCTTAAAGAGGTCTTCATAGAACTGTAGTCCCGCTTCGTTTGGCTCCAGTTCATCCCCTTGTGGGAAGATCCGTGACCAAGCAATAGAAAGTCGATAAGTTTTAAAGCCCATTTCCCCAAAGAGGGCAATGTCTTCCTTGTAGCGATGGTACATATCAATACCATCTTTAGCCGGGTAAAAATAGCCCTCTTCAAAGTCGAACATCTTTTTCTGACCCGTAATAATCGCGTGACGATCAGGCCCAATCGGTACCACATCCACATTGGCCAAGCCGCGGCCATCTTCATTATAAGCTCCTTCACATTGGTTGGCAGCCGTCGCCCCACCCCAAAGGAAACCATCTGGAAATTGTAGTTTGTCAGTCATATTCCTACCTCGCTTTCATCCTTAAATCTATTATATCCCTGTCTAATCCGAAAGTCTTACAGCATCCTAGGAAAAACTGATACTATTCTAAGATTGTTTCTATTCAAGCGCAACATAAAAAGACCGGATGACTCCGATCTTTCAATAGTTCATATTCTCATATTCTGTTTTAAGAATAATTATGGTTAACTTCAAATGACTAAGCATCCTATTTCATACGATAAAAATCAATAACTAGACCAGCAGGGCCTTCAACTAACAGGGATTCTGTTCCCCAACCGGTCACAACTGGACCATGTAAAATCTCAATCCCTAATTCTTTCAAACGCTTTTGATTCTGTTCCAAATCTTCAACTTCAATGTGTAGAATGATTCCTGACTGAAAATCTTCCAAAGGAATCAGGTGATTTTGTGATAACATGAGACAATGACTGCCAATTGTAAACTGAACAAAACCGTCGTCAACATAATCAGCCTTTTTATCCAAAATACGCTCCAAGTCAACACAGACTTTGGGAACATTTGAAACGATAATATCTAATTGATTTAAATTCATTTACTATTCTCCATAAAAAGACCGGATGACTCCGATCTTTTTAAGTTCCACTCTGTGAAAATCAAAGAATAAATTCGACGAGAGGAATTATTTGATTGCGCGTGATTGCAACCCTTCTTCTTCCAAGAAGAGGCGGAATGGTACGAGTTCTTCTGCTTCGTATTTTTCCTTGAAGGCTTTGATCGCTTCTTCTGAGTGAAGTTTTGGATCCAACTCAAGTACCTCTACTGGAAGTGGACGGTGTTGTGTGATGCGGGCATCAATGACAACAGTTTTACCTTCTTTGTTGAGTTTAACAGCTTCAGCAACCACAGCATCGATATCTTCAATACGGTTAACGGTAAATCCAACTGCACCTTGTGCTTCAGCAATTTTCGCGTAGTCAGCATTTGTAAAGTCTACACCAAACAAGTGTTTGTTTGTATCTTCGTATTTGTTCTTGATGAAGGCATACTCATCGTTTGTGAAGACAACGTTGATAACTGGAAGGTTGTATTGAACGTTCGTGATCACGTCTGGGTAAACCATGTTGAAGGCTCCGTCACCCATGATATTCCATACTTGGCGGTCTGGATTGTCTTTCTTAGCAGCGATACCACCAGGGATAGCGATACCCATTGTTGCAAAGAGTGGAGATGTACGCCACATATTCTTAGGTGTCATGTGAAGGTGACGAGTAGATGTTTGAGTTGAGTTACCGACGTCGATTGAGTAGATTGCATCTTCATCAGCGTATTTGTTGATGGCATTGTAGACTTGGTACAATTGAAGCGCACCCTCAGTTTTACCTTCGAGTTTGTTCATGTAATCGCGCCAGTTTTGGTTGTTCTTCACGTTTGCACGCCACCATGGAGTAGACTCAACTGGGTTTACTTTATCAAGGATCGCTTTAGCTGCTTGACCTGCATCACCAAGGATTGAAGCGTCAAGGGCGTGACGTTTACCAAGTTTGTAAGGGTCAATATCAACTTGGATGAATTTTTCAGTGTTCTTGAATGCTTCGTAAACTTCAGCAAATGGGAAGTTTGAACCAAGGAAAAGAACTGTGTCTGCTTCAAAGACCACTTCGTTGGCTGGTTTCCAACCAACACGGTAAGCAGAACCTGTCAAACCTTCATAGTTCCATTCGAAAGCTTCAAAGTTTTTACCAGTTGTGATGATTGGTGCTTTGATTTTACGTGACAATTCAGTAATCACTTCACCAGCTTTAACACCACCGTAACCAGCATAGATAACTGGACGTTCAGCGTTGTTCAAGATTTCAACAGCTTTGTCGATTTCAACTTCGTTCAAAGCAGGAGCGATGAATGAACGCTCGTAAGAACCTGAACCGTAGTATGAGTTTTCGTCGATTTCTTGGAAACCAAAGTTTACTGGAATTTCAACGACAGCTGGACCTTTTTTAGAAACGGCAGCACGGCAAGCTTCGTCAATGACTTTTGGCAATTGCTCTGCGTAAGCGACACGTTTGTTGTAAACAGCGATACCGTTGTACATTGGGTTTTGGTTCAATTCTTGGAAGGCATCCATGTTGAGCTCGTTGTTTGGACGTGATCCAAGGATCGCAAGGAATGGAGTGTTATCCATCGCTGCATCGTAAACACCGTTGATCAAGTGAGTGGCACCAGGTCCACCTGAACCAACTGCAACACCGATAGATCCGCCAAATTTAGCTTGCATAACCGCTGCAAGAGCACCTGTTTCTTCGTGGCGAACTTGCAAGAAACGGATATCTTTGTCTTCAGCCAAAGCGTCCATAAGTGAGCTAAGTGTTCCTGATGGGATACCGTAGATAGTGTCTACGCCCCATGTTTTCAATACGTTGAGCATTGCTGCAGATGCAGTAATTTTCCCTTGAGTCATAATGATAACTCTCCTTCAATAAAAATAATTGTCAGTCTTTGAACTGAATTCGACAAAGAGTGAAAACGTTTCAAACAACTTTACTATATCAATTTATCACGTTTTATTGTCCTTGTATAAGAATATGCTCACTGAACACCTGGAACTATTACATAACACAATAGAGAAAACTGTTCTGTTTCCGCTAACTATTTTATAACAGAAGGGATAAACCGCATGACAGCAAGGTTTTTAGATCGTATAAAATTAGTACAAAATAGAGCATGTTCCCAAACTGTTTCACAGAAGGTATCAAAAAATCCTAGCGGAAAATAGTTTTTCCCTGCTAGGATTGGTTAAATTTCCTTTTGAAGAGCCTTACTTAAGACCCTGTATCCTTCAATTGTTAAATGAAGACCATCTGTTGTATAAGCTGGTTTGAGCTGACCATCTTCACCGAGCAAGCTCTCAAAAACATTGATAAATTCGACATTCATCATTCCTTGAGCCAGCTCATGATAAGCCTGATTCAGGGTCTGAATCTTTTGATTGGTCCGGATATAGACTGTCCCCTTGTAGGTTTCTCCCTCATTCACAGGGAGAACCGAAACAAGTTTGATTTGCGCCAAGGGCAAGAGTCGTACCATCTCCTGTAGGATGATGGACATGTTATCGATGGTTTCTGACAGGGGCATTTCCTTGCCAATGTCATTGGTTCCGATTAGTAGGAAAATCTTATCCACTGCTTGACCAAAAATATGGGCATCTAGATTCTCTCTTAAGAGGTCTGTCTTGTAGCCTCTGATTCCCCGATTCACCATATACTGATTCGTCAAAAGTAACTCCTGAAGAGGATAGTATTCGATGATAGAGTCTCCTATAAAAAGGATATCGGGTTCCTTCAAAGGTTTTTGATTCAGCTCTCGGTAGTTCTGTTGTATTTTTGCCTGTTCTTTCAAGAGCCAGGTCTCCAATAATTGTACAGCCATAAAGACTCCTTTCGATTCGTATGGTAGAAACTATGTGTGGTAGAATATTCGCCTAGTCGAAACTTAGTCTTCCATCCAAATAGGCTTCAATCATTTCATAAACCCCACCTTCTTGGTGAGATGGCGCTGTGTAGCGGGCAGCTTGTCGAGCATGGACGTCCGCATTTTCCATCGCATAGGAATAGGTCGCTAACTCCAGCATTTCCACATCGTTTTGGCTATCGCCAAATGCTATTAAATGCCCACCATCAACGCCCCAGTGTTCTTCCAAGAATTGAATGGCTGTAGCCTTATTGACCTCCGGTTGCAGAATATCGATGGTTCCATAACCACTAGCTGCTGGAAGCAGGCGCTCCCCAAACTCTTCGCGCAACTCTTGCACAAAGGCTTCGACTTTTTCAGTGTCAGTGACGACACTTATCTTCAGAACCTGCTCACCATGCTCTTGGACCAGATCATCCACAAAGCGCATCCGTCTGTAAAAAGCTGCAGCTAACTCAGGCGTCATCAATTGCTCTAAAAGAGGAAACTCTGTTCCTTTCTTGGCATAGGCTCCAGATAGGCTACTGACGACCAGATGAAGTTCTTCTTCTCGACCTTCTAGATAACGCAAGACCTCCTGCACCAGCTCTTCAGGCCAGCTACACTCTCGGATGAGCTTTCCCTTCTCTAATATCCGTGCACCATTGGCTAGAACCAAGGTGACGCGATCTTTCAGCTCTCCCAAGACATGAGCCATACGGCTATAGCCATTCCCCGTCGCAATAACAAAGGGAATCCCTCTTTGGTCTAGCTGATCCAAGATGCGGCTCAGACGCTCACGGTCAACCTCTCCTTGCGCATCCATCAGAGTACCGTCCATGTCTGTCGCAATCATTTGTATCATACCAGCCACCTCTTTCTATCTTGTCCCTATTATACACCATTTCCTAGTCATTTTGGGCCTTCTTTGCCACAAACGCTCCCTTCTCCCCATCCTTAAAATTTTAGAAATTCCACCGAATCCTCTTTAATTTTCGGTCCAATTTTATTATAATATAGATAATAGATTTTCCCTGTATGAAGTAACTAGCAGATCCTCTCTCACACCTAGCCAAAGCGTCTGCTACTCCCGAAAAAGATCTAAGAGGTAGGCATGAACACAAAGACCTTATACCGCCAAACATCCTTTACCAATAGCGATTTCCCTTTTTCAATCAAACAGATTCGCACCCAAAATGGCCAACCGGATATTTTATTTCATTGGCACACTGATATTGAGATTATTTATGTCAACGAAGGGACTGCTCAATTCCATATCGACTATGAATATTTTCATAGTCAACCAGGCGATATTATTTTGATCCGCCCGAATGCCCTTCACTCCATTCATCCCATCCAGAGTTCTTCCCATACCATGGATGTCCTCCATTTTAATCTGGACCTGATCGGAATCACGCATAAAAACATTGCCACTCTAAAATATTTACAACCCCTCTACAATGGTGATTTTGAATTTGTTCGACGCATTCAAGCCCAATCACCCGGTTACGAAGAAATCAAACAGAGCCTTTTAAACTGTATGGCAAACGGAAGAGAACAAGGTCCTTTCTATGAACTTCGACTCAAATCCCAGCTCAATGAACTCCTCTATCTCCTCTTTTCTCACAACTATATTGTCGAGAAGAAGTTTTCAACGGATGCTTATCGAAGAGAAGAAAAAATTCGTTTGGTCCTCGACCATATTTCGAACCATTACCAAGAGGAGCTCATGATTGAGCAATTAGCAGAATTGTGTCATTTTAGCCCGACCCACTTTATGAATTTCTTTAAGAAACAATTAGGGATCTCTTGTATGGAGTACATCATCCAATATCGGCTAAAAAAAGCCGCCCATTTCCTCCAGCATTCTGATCTGGCAATTATTGATATCGCTAGCCAATCTGGCTTCAACAACCTCTCAAACTTTAATCGCCAATTCAAGAAATACTATCAGATCACTCCAAGTCAATACCGAAAAGCTTGTCTTTAATCAATGGATCAAATAATAAAAGCCCCCTGAACACAATTGAAACTTATGTTCCAGGGGCTTTTAGTTTTTTAACAGTAGAAATATCAGATAAAACGAAGCAACTTACATCTTTAGCTCTCAATCATTGTATTTAAAGACCATTTTCCTGTTTCTTCATATTGCCTTATTAATTCTTGAGAAGTTTGGGTGATTTCTGAAGGAAAATGGAGGCTTTTTAATGTATTGACCGCATTCTTCGTTACTGCCGCCCCCTGCTTTATCTGATAATCAAAGACAATTTCCCCGTCAACATAACGACTATCAAAATGATAATTATCATTGACTGCACCAGACGCCGCGACTAACTCAATATCATGACTCGAAATCATATACAAGCAATCGTGTCTAGATAGCCAGCGGACAATCCCCAAGCCAGATCCAATTCGCTCAATGGTATTGGTTCCCTTAAAGAGTTCATCAATAAAGAAATAATGAAAACCAGACTTTTCCAGACTCTCAATCATTCGGAGAATCGTTTTGCTCTCTGTAATAAAATAACTATCTCCAACCTCGATATCATCACTGACATCCATAGAGGTCATGACATGTCCATAAGAAAGCTCCAAACTTTCACCATAGGCGAAGCCCAAGCCCTGAGCTAGAATACAGTTAATAGCTACCATTTTCAGATAAGTAGATTTCCCTGAGGCATTATCCCCACTAATCACCATATTTTTTTCAAAACGAACGTCGTTAGCAACCGGATCCGTTAGTAAAGGATGGTAGACTCCCTTACCTTTAATCCCGACTTCTTGTTTAAAGCTGGGATGACAGACCAAATCAACATCACGCTTATGGCGTAGAAGGCTGATGGCTACTTCTAATTCTCCCAAAAGATTGATCACTTCCTGAGCTTCTTTCTGATGAATCCTCACTTGCTGATAGATATAAACTTGAGCAATCTGCGGAATTAAGAAAAGAAAATTAAGGTAAATCAGAATAATTTCCATATCTGAGCTTCCTGTTGGACTTTGTAAGATTCCGGAAATAACTTTCGTCTTCTTAAATGGTTGGACAGCCTGTTTGAGGGCTTCTTGTTTTGGAATCGCTAAATGGCTAAGCTTTTCCGTTGAGGCAAAGATACGAACCAAGTAACTAACTCGATCCAAGCGCATTTTATTCGACCAATTCCGAATGCTCGAAAAAATGATATTGAAGGTCGCACTCGCCACCAAGACCATCATCGCTTGAATTTTAAAAAATGGAAGGAAGAAAAGCGAGAAGACCGGCAAACAGGCTAAGAAAATATAGAGAGAAAGATAGATCTTCGAATCCTGTTTCCCTGGATTAGCCACAATACTTCTAGCCATATTGTGGTTCTTTTTTCCTAATTGGTTCATGACAACTTGAACCTTGAGACGAAGATCAGGGTGATGGTCAAAAAAATCCTCTAACTCCTGCAAGGATGCTTCTGGTTGAAATTTAATCAAACGCATCTTCTGATACAAGGCCTCAGCCCCTATACTAGACTGTGTATAGTTCAACTGATCAAAGACTCTATAGAGGTCCAAATCATGCCAAGTCTGACCGTCTACTTGGCTATCTGTCGGTTGGAGCGCAGAAGCCAAGAGCATTGTTTCCGCTAAACTTTCTTCACTATCTTTTTTTATGAAAAAAGGTTTACCCTCCCAAGCCTTGGCTAATTTTTTTCTCAGAAGAATCGTTGATAGCTGATTTGTTAGAGTCATAACGATGATCAGTCCAACAAATCCAATTGGTAACCATCCAAGTTTGTCCATTCCTTCATTCGCCCCTTCCTATTGCCAATTCAAATTCACACGTTCTTTCACTTCCTGGTAGGCTGTATCGACACGCGCCTTTGTTTCGTCATCCAATTGATCCCGATACTTGCCTCCCTCAATCCAGTCCTCCAAGATATAGGTCTGGAAATGATAGAGTTCATAGCCTTCAGGAGAATAACTGTCCTTCGGCGTCCGGCTGACCCAAGTAGGATGAGCTGTTGCTGTTTTGATACGGGTCTTACGCCCTACTTTCTCAATTGTGATATCCATCAGAACACCCCGTTCGGTCCATTGAGCATTTTCTATCCCTTCCATGGTTTCCATTCGCTGATTCGAAAGGAAATTCCCCATCGAATAAATGATCAATTTCTGTTGCCCATCCTTATCCACAATCTCGGCTGGTTGGACGACATGAGGATGGCCACCCAAGACAATATCAGCTCCCCAAGAAATCATCTTATGGTATAGCTCCTTTTGTTCCTCTGTTGGCTCTAATTCATATTCAATTCCCATCTGAGGCATGACAAGGGTAATGTCCGCTTCCATCTCAGCTTTTTGGATTTCTTGGCGCATCCGCTCCTCATTGAGATCCGATAGACGGTTGTCATAATCCTCTTGTTCCAGATTATACTCCATCCCATTAAAGCCGTAGGAATATGCCAAAATCGCAATCTTGATTCCATTTACTTCCTTGATCAGGATAGGGGCTTGATCGCGTGTCTCATGCGGATAGACACCAACCGTTTGGATCCCCGCATCTTCAAAGGCTTTCGCAGTCGAAAACAGCCCTTCCAAACCAGAATCGAGGATATGGTTATGTCCCAGGTCCATCACCTGATAGCCCGCATTCTTGATTGAAGCAACCACCTCCCCAGGGGCATTGAAAATTGGATAACCCGAAAGGCCATAATCCGAATTGATAGTACCTTCAAAATCCCCCAAGACCAGATCCCCTTGCTTCAACCATTCCTGAGCATAGTGATAATTCTCAGAAAAATCATAGCTTCCATCTTCCTTGGCTGCACTCATATAAATCAAGTCATGGTAGAGTTGATCCCCATTTGCCATGATCCGAGCGGTATGCGGTAACTGATCCGGATGGATTTCTTCTTGTTTTTCAACAACTTCCGGCATCTCTAGTGCTGTAATGGGAAAGCCATTCCATTTTTGAACCCATAAGACCAGATTTGCAGCCGCAAATACTGTAATCAGCAATCCATAGACAAACTGTTCGTTGGTCAAGCGGAAAGCTGTCACCTTTTCCAATCCAATATCAAGCCAGTCATTAAGCATCGTGAGGATATCTTTCCCGACCTCACTCCATCTCTTTAGGAGATCCTTCCAATTTTTCATCTTCTTCTCTTCCTATCCATTTCTCTTGCTCTCATCAAAGGCCACTCCGTCATCTGGCAGGCCTTTTTTTCATTGTAACACAATTTTGACAAAAGAAAACAGACTGACCTAAACTTCCATGAATAGATAAACGGAGGGACTAAAGAAATTAAAAAAAGAGGGCTCAGGGCCCCCTTTCTCAATCATTCTTTTAGTGCATTTGCCTGAGTAGGTCCCCGTATCCCTCTGCCTCCATTTCCTCTTTAGGAATAAAGCGTAGAGAGGCCGAATTGATACAATAGCGAAGACCTCCTTGGTCTCTTGGCCCATCAGTAAAGACATGGCCGAGGTGGGCATTGCCTGAGCGGGAACGAACTTCAATTCGCTCCATTCCGTGACTATGATCCTGGTAATAGTGAACGACATCTTTCGCAATAGGACGAGAGAAGCTCGGCCATCCACAGCCAGACGCAAACTTATCCTTGGCAAAGAAGAGAGGTTCCCCGGTCGTAATATCCACATAAATGCCCTCTTCAAAGGTCTGGTCATAGGCATTGTGGAAAGGACGCTCCGTCGCACTTTCTTGGGTGACTTGGTACTGCTCCTCTGTCAATCCTGCCTTTAATTCCTCCTGACTAGGCTTTGGATAGGCTGCCGGATCAATCAAGGGTTGGTCAGCATCTGTCACATCAATATGGCAATAGCCTCCAGGATTCTTCTTGAGGTAGTCTTGATGGTAGTCCTCAGCCAAGATATAGTGGCGTAAAGGTTCCAACTCAACTACGATCTTAGTTCCCAGTTGTTCTTCTTGCTCCGCAAACACTTGGGCGATCACCTCACGATCTACCTCGTCTAGGTAATAGACACCCGTCCGGTACTGGCGCCCTCGATCATTTCCCTGTTTGTTAATGGAGAAGGGATCAATTACACGGAAATAGTAGAGCAGAATCGCTCGGAGGGTGATCTTGTCTGGATCATAGACGACCTGAACGGTCTCTGCGTGATCCGTTTCCTTGATCAATTGGTAATTGGTCGTTTCCACCTGACCATTGGCATAACCCACTGTTGTCTTTTCTACACCAGGGATCCGTGAGAAATACTCCTCTAAGCCCCAAAAACAGCCACCTGCTAGATAAATCTCTGCCATCTTTTTTCCTCGCTTCCCGCATTCCCTACAAAGAACGCTTGACATCTATTAGCTCCATCATAATCCAATAGCCTCAGATTTTCAAGGATTCTGCATCAAAAATCCCTTCTACTGTACTAGTAAAAGGGATTCGGAGATGCTTATTTTTCAAATAAGAAAAAGAGCGAGTAACCAAGATTCCGTATAGATACTAAAAACTGATGAAAAAAATCATGCACGAGCGACATATCACACACCTCCTCAATATTTCTTAAGCAAACACTCATTTGCTTACAAGATCATGCTTGGTCCATATACCTGTAACTGAGATTTCACAGCTTCGTAATGCCAGTGATCATAAGACCGCCAGGCTTGAAAGGACTCTTTATTCAAACGCAGTCCACTTAAACCAATCAATAAACTCGCATTCTGATAAAACTTCTCCAACTCGATCAATAGGCGATTGTCTACCTGTCTTGCCCTCAATAAAACTTCCAAAATATGATTTAGATTTTCCTCAAATCGAAGGGCATCTGGACTGGGGATGAAGTCCCTAGAAAAGGCTGTTCGAAGAGTTTTGATCATCGTTCTTGCTTCTTGAATCACATCCCTTTCTCCCATATAAACCACCTTCCTTTTCACCTCCATTGTACACCTTTTTCTCTCTATAAAAATGAAAATTCTCTAAAACTAGGAACAGAATTTTTTCTTACTCGACCAGGAAACAGAAAAGAACTCCCCCAAGCATCCACTTGAGGAAGTTCTTTTCGAAAGATTAGTCAATGTAGTGTAATTTCCCACGGAAATCTTCTAGGCTTTGGTAGCCTTTTTCTTCCATGATGGCTTTAAGCTCAGCTGTAATGCGGTCAAAAGCCCCAACTCCTTCTTTATGAAGCGTGGTTCCAACTTGCACCATACTAGCGCCACAAAGGATATGCTCAAAGGCATCACGACCAGTCAAGACCCCACCGGTTCCCACAATCTGAATCTCTGGATTCAAACGTTGGTAAAAGGCATGAACATTAGCCAGAGCAGTCGGTTTGATGTATTCGCCACCAATTCCACCAAAACCGTTCTTCGGACGGATCACAACGGATTCATCCTCGATATAGAGGCCATTTCCGATCGAGTTGACGCAGTTGACAAACTTGAGCGGGTATTTGTTAAAAATCGCTGCTGCTTGATCGAAGTGGACAATATCAAAGTAAGGTGGTAACTTGATGCCAAGAGGTTTGGTGAAATAGCCAAATACCTCTGACAAGATTCGATCGGTCGTCTCAAAGTCATAGGCAATCTGAGGTTTACCAGGAACATTGGGACAAGAAAGGTTCAATTCCGTCAAGCCTTTAAAGTCACTGTCTTGCACTTTTTTCAGGATGGTATGGGTCTCTTCGGGAGACATGCCGACAAGAGATAGAAAGAAGGTCCGATCTGGATCGCTTTCTTGCAATTCTAACAAGTAATTCAAATAATAGTCCAAGCCTTGGTTGGGAAGGCCCATCGAGTTAATAGATCCTAGCGGCACATCTTGGTAGCGTGGCTCTGGGTTCCCTTGACGATACTCCAAGGTCGCAGTTTTCGTCACAAATGTTCCCGCAGTAGAATTCTTTACTTCTTCAAGTTCTGCAATTGTCATACAGGCTACACCCGCGGCATTCATCAGGCAGTTGTCAAACTCAAAACCTGCAATAGTTGTTTTTGTCGATACCATCTTCTACTCCTTGAAATAAATTCTTACAGTCATTATAGCATGAAAAAGAGGATGGATGGCTAAAAAAATAAAAAAGAGGAAGGATCGTCCGGAAATAACAAGACATTACTCGAAAAGGAGTAGATTTTCGCTCAAAAAAAGGCTAAAAATCGTATCATTATTTCAACCGGAGTAAGTCCAAGGTAGGTAGCTTTTTACCAGTCTTTATTAGCTGTGAAAATTTTCTGAAAATTCAACTTTTTCCTTTACAAGTCAAAAAAAGTCTGCTATAATTGTCCACGTAATAAAACATGACATTGCTTCTAGCAGTGCCTCCATATGCCAGTAATTTAGCCAATTTGCTGGAAGTCGTTTCAATCAAAAAGGAGAAACAAGATGACAACTGCAAAAGAATATATCCAAAGCACTTTCGAAACCGTAAAAGCTCGCAACGGCCATGAAGCAGAATTCCTTCAAGCTGTTGAAGAGTTCCTTAGCACTTTGGAACCTGTATTTGAAAAACATCCAGAATACATTGAAGAAAACATCTTGGCCCGTATCACTGAGCCAGAACGAGTGATTTCTTTCCGTGTTCCTTGGGTTGACCGTGATGGAAAGGTTCAAGTGAACCGTGGTTACCGTGTCCAATTTAACTCAGCTGTAGGCCCATACAAAGGCGGACTTCGTTTCCACCCAACTGTAAATCAAGGGATCTTGAAATTCCTCGGCTTCGAACAAATCTTTAAAAACGTCTTGACTGGACTTCCAATCGGTGGAGGTAAAGGTGGATCTGACTTCGATCCGAAAGGCAAAACTGATGCTGAAGTGATGCGTTTCTGCCAAAGCTTCATGACAGAATTGCAAAAATACATCGGACCATCTCTTGATGTCCCAGCTGGTGATATCGGGGTTGGTGGACGTGAGATCGGTTACCTTTACGGCCAATACAAACGCCTTAACCAATTCGATGCCGGTGTCTTGACAGGTAAACCTCTTGGTTTCGGTGGTAGCTTGATCCGTCCAGAAGCAACTGGTTACGGTTTGGTCTACTACACTGAAGAAATGCTGAAGGCTAACGGGGACAGCTTTGCTGGTAAGAAAGTCGTGATCTCAGGTTCTGGTAACGTAGCCCAATACGCTCTTCAAAAAGCAACTGAACTTGGTGCAACTGTCATCTCAGTCTCTGACTCAAACGGCTATGTCATCGACGAAAACGGTATTGATTTTGACCTTCTTACAGACGTCAAAGAAAAACGCCGTGCTCGCTTGACAGAATACGCTGCAGAAAAGTCAACTGCTACCTACTACGAAGGTTCTGTATGGACTTATGCTGGCAACTATGACATCGCTCTTCCATGTGCGACTCAAAATGAGATTAACGGTGAAGCAGCTAAACGCCTAGTTGCTCAAGGTGTTAAAGTTGTTTCTGAAGGAGCTAATATGCCAAGCGACCTTGAAGCCATCAAAGTCTACAAAGAAAATGGCATCCTTTACGGACCTGCCAAAGCCGCCAATGCTGGTGGGGTTGCTGTATCTGCTCTTGAAATGAGCCAAAACAGCCTCCGTCTTTCATGGACACGAGAAGAAGTGGATGGTCGTTTGAAAGATATCATGACCAACATCTTCAACACTGCTAAAACAACTGCTGAAACCTACGGTCTTGGTAAAGATTATCTTGCTGGTGCCAATATCGCAGCCTTTGAAAATGTTGCAAATGCGATGATTGCCCAAGGTATTGTTTAATTTGATTCTTTTGCCACACCTCTGAAACTCCTAGTTTCGGAGGTGTTTTTCTTGATAAAAAAAGAGGCTGGGACAAAAGTCCTAGCCTCTCAATTGTCTTTGGATTGTCGAGCAAGACGCAGTGGTTGAGTGAGCTCTACTACGCTGATTTCATCAGCTTTTATAGCCCTACTCAACTGTGCGGAGGTGGGACGACGAAATCGAATTCTAACGAATTACCGATTTCTGTCCCACTCTCTTATTTTTATAAATCATCCAAGGCATCTTTCACCTTATCAAAGAAGCCTTTTTTCTTTGGACTTACCTTGATATCACCAGCTTCCGCAAATGCACGAAGGGCTTCTTTTTGCTTGTCATTTAGACCTGTTGGTGTCACCACATTAACAGTTACATATTGATCTCCCACAGATCCACCACGCAAGCTTGGTGCTCCTTTGCCACGGAGGCGGAATTTCTTACCAGTCTGGGTTCCTTCAGGGATGACTAAGTCGACATCGCCGTGAACCGTTGGTACATGAACCGTATCTCCAAGAGCAGCTTGAACAACGTTCAAGTTCAATTTATAGTAGATGGTTGATCCATCCCGTTCGAATTTGTCGCTTGGCTCAACATTGACGACTACATAAAGGTCTCCGTACGGCCCCCCATTAAAGCCAGCTTCTCCTTGTCCAGAGAGGCGGATTTGTTGACCTGTTTCGACCCCAGCAGGGATTTTCACGCTAACACTGTGGGCTTGTTTCTCATGCCCAGTCCCATGACAGGTAGTACAAGGATCCTTAACTTCCTTTCCTCGACCATGGCAGACATCACAGGTGACTTGGCGACGCATCATCCCAAGTGGGGTTTGCGTATCCACATTGATGACACCCGAACCATGACAGCGTCCACAAGTTACTGGACTTGTTCCTGGCTTAGCACCAGTTCCATCACATGTCCGACAGCTAGCTTCCCGATGGTACTTCACTTCCTTCTCAGTTCCAAAGATGGCTTCTTCAAACTTGAGATTTACGCGGTACTGAAGATCATCTCCCTGACGTGGAGCATTGGGATTGCGACTTCCACCTCCACCAAAGAAGCTTGAGAAAATGTCCTCAAAGCCACCAAAGCCAGCGCCATCAAAACCACCGAAACCACCAGCTCCGCCACCGAAACCGCCAAAACCACCGTTGGCTCCTGCAGCACCGTATTGGTCATAAGCCGCCCGCTTTTGTTCGTCACTTAAAGTCTCATAAGCTTCTTGAACTTCCTTGTACTTTTCCTCAGCGCCAGGCTCCTTGTTGATATCTGGGTGATATTTCTTAGATAATTTCCGATAGGCTTTCTTGATCTCATCTTGAGATGCATTTTTCGAAACGCCCAAACGGTCGTAAAATTCAGTATTGTTCATGCAAGATACTAAGAGCGAACAGAAAGCGACTGAAATTTAGGAAACCGACAAGAAATCCTGATTTCTTAGGAGGTTTATCTAATTTCCAAGCTTTCCGCTCGAGTTCAATTTCTCGAACACTCTTTATCCTTTCTATTGATATTGTGAATCAAACCACGATTTAGGTCGGGTTCAATTCTTTTCTTTTACATTGAGTAAGAAACTTCAGAGCTCAGCTACAATTTACCAAACACTCCTTGTTCCTTTCTATAATTTCCATGTAAAACTTTAGAGGGTGTTTTCTATACTTTGCTTCACTTGATCAAACTCTACATCTGATAGAGTAAATATCAAATCCTCTTCTGCATACTCGTTTTGTTCTTTAAAATAGTTGTCCGTATTCTCTGCCAGCCCTAAACTTAGAATCACTTTTCTTGCAAACTCTTGATGTGCAAAACCGATAGCCGTAATGATTTGTTTATCTTGCACAAGAACTTTCGGTTGGAAATTTTCGCGAGGAAGAAATTCAAAATAGTCAAAGAAGTTTTGCCAAATTCCACCTGTGAATTTCGTGTCCTTCAACAGACCTGCTTTCGCTAATAAAAGAGGCGCTGAAGAAATGGCTGCAATTAGGATATCTTGCTCACCAAGGTCCCTCAAAAACGAAATCAATTTCTCATCCTTTAGAGCATGTCCAATGTTAACCATTCCGGGCAAAATCACACAAGAATACTCTTCTATACGGACTTGATCCAATGTTTTCGTCGGTTGACAGGGCAGGCCATCTTCAGAGATCACTATCGAATCATCCGAAGATACATAATCAATCGTGATGTCAAAAGACAGAGCTAAAGTACTCGTTAAAGCAGTTATCTCATAAAGAGAAAAATTAGGATAAATAATACAAAGTACTTTTTTCATACGCAACATCCTCTATTTTACCGAAAAACAGAGGCTGGGTTGCAACCTCTGGATTTCTTACTATCATTACGACATTCTAAAACAAAGTCGATTATACTTTGTTTTTGAACTAGTAAGGCTGAATTGAGTTTCGGCTAAATCGAGCACGCCCTAACCTCTTGGTGAAAAAGACAAATCTTTCTAGAAACTAAAGTTTCTGCGTCAGATTTCCTATTTTCACTGTGAGGTTTTAACGGGCTTTGCATCTTATTTTTCCGTAAACTCTCCGTCTACGACGTCATCGCCTGCGTTTCCTGTTGCTTGTGCGCCTTCTGCTCCTGCTTGAGCTTGTTGGGCTGCTGCAGCTTGTTCGTAGAGTTTAACCGCAAGTCCTTGAGCTTTTTCGTTCAATGCTTCAAGTTTTGCTTTCATTTCGTCCAAGTTGTTGTCTTCTTGGGCTTTCTTAAGGTCATCAAGAGCAGCTTGAGCAGCATCACGTTCTGCATCGAAGCCTTTGCCTTCAGTTTCCTTGATTGTCTTTTCAGTCGCAAAGATAGCTTGGTCTACTTCATTGCGAAGGTCTACTTCTTCCTTACGTTTCTTATCTGCTTCAGCGTTTGCTTCTGCATCTTTCATCATGCGGTCGATTTCTTCGTCTGTCAAACCTGAGTTAGATTGGATAACAATTGTTTGTTCCTTTTGAGTTCCAAGATCTTTCGCCTTAACAGATACGATACCGTTCTTATCGATGTCAAATGTAACTTCAATTTGTGGGATACCACGAGGTGCAGCTGGGATGTCAGTCAATTGGAAGCGTCCAAGAGTCTTGTTATCCGCTGCCATTGGGCGTTCACCTTGAAGCACGTGGATATCAACGGCTGGTTGGTTGTCTGCTGCAGTTGAGAAGACTTGTGATTTAGATGTTGGAATTGTAGTGTTGCGGTCGATGAGTTTTGTGAAGACACCACCCATTGTTTCAATACCAAGTGACAATGGTGTTACGTCAAGAAGGACAACGTCTTTCACATCACCAGTGATCACACCACCTTGGATCGCAGCACCCATAGCAACTACTTCATCAGGGTTCACTGATTTGTTTGGTTCTTTACCAGTTTCAGCTTTAACAGCTTCAACAACGGCAGGGATACGAGTTGAACCACCAACAAGGATGACTTCGTCGATTTCTGACAAGCTCAAACCTGCATCTGAAAGGGCTTGACGAACTGGAGTTTTTGTACGTTCTACAAGGTCACGAGTCAAATCGTCGAATTTAGCACGAGTCAAAGTCATTTCCAAGTGAAGAGGTCCAGCTTCACCAGCAGTGATAAATGGCAAGCTGATTTGCGTTGAAGTGACACCAGAAAGGTCTTTCTTCGCTTTTTCAGCTGCGTCTTTCAAACGTTGAAGAGCCATCTTGTCAGCTGACAAGTCGATACCATTTTCTTTCTTGAATTCAGCCACTAAGTGGTCGATGATTTTTTGGTCAAAGTCGTCACCACCGAGTTTGTTATCCCCTGCAGTTGCCAATACGTCAAAGACACCATCACCCAATTCAAGGATAGATACGTCGAATGTACCACCACCAAGGTCGAATACCAAGATTTTTTCTTCTTTGTCAGTCTTATCCAAACCGTAAGCAAGAGCTGCTGCAGTTGGTTCGTTGACGATACGTTCTACTTCAAGACCAGCGATTTTACCAGCGTCTTTAGTTGCTTGACGTTGAGCATCGTTAAAGTAAGCGGGAACTGTGATAACAGCCTTGGTTACTTTTTCACCAAGGTATTCTTCAGCGTAACCTTTCAAGTATTGAAGAATCATCGCTGAGATTTCTTGTGGAGTGTATTCTTTCCCGTTAGCAGAAACTTTTTCAGAAGTACCCATCTTAGATTTGATAGAGATAACTGTATCTGGGTTTGTGACTGCTTGACGTTTTGCAGCGTCACCAACGATGATTTCACCGTTTTTGAAAGAAACTACAGAAGGGGTTGTGCGGTTTCCTTCTGGGTTCGCGATGATTTTTGATTCAGTTCCTTCAAGAACTGCTACTGCTGAGTTTGTTGTACCTAAGTCAATACCAATAATTTTAGACATGTGTTTTTCTCCTTGTTGATTTTTTCTTCTTTTTTTCTCTTTGATACTCTTCTTAAGTGGCGACGCCGTCAGAGCTTGACCTTTGTCAATCTCTTTGACTAAACTTTGAGCCTAAGGTCTCAAAGTTTGCGAAAATAGCGCCACGGCGAAGAGTATCGCCTTTGGTTCGCTTCGCTCACTATTGGCAAAGCCGAACCAATTTTAGTCTTTCTTTCATAGTTTAGTGTCGTTTCGGACAAGGTTTTTTAAGTTCTCTAGCCTAGTTGTAGACAACCACCATGGCTGGGCGCAGGATGCGGTCATGGAGTTTGTAGCCTTTTTGGAAAACTTGTGCGATGGTGTCAGCTGGATGCTCGTCATCTGCAGGGACTGTTTGGATGGCCATGTGGTAGTTATGGTCAAATTCTCCGTCCGCTGCGATTTCTTCGATTCCTTCTTCTTTCAGAGCATGAATCAAGCTTTCTTGCACCATTTCCAAGCCTTTCTTCACATCATCTGTCAACCCTTCTACAGCAAGGGCACGTTCAAGGTTATCAAGTGATGGCAAGATTGCTTTTGCCAAATCTTGGCTACGATAGCGTTGCAAGAGTTGGCGTTCTTCGTTGGCACGACGTTGAATATTTTGCATTTCTGCGTGGGCACGAAGGTATTTGTTTTCAAATTCTTCGGCACGCGCTTGTGCTTCTTCTAATTCAGAAGGTTGGTTGGTTTCCTCTACAACTTCTTCAGTTGTCTCGACAACTTCCTCTTCTTTCACGTCTTCTTTTTTGATTTCTTCTGTCAAGGCATACACCCCTTTCATTTGGTCTTAATTTACTTCATAATGGTTGCTGTTGAGGTAACGGTAGTAGTCCGTTAACTTCATGACCAGCACTCGGCCGATAACATTGACGAGACTAATCACACGCCTGTAATCCATCTCTACGGGACCAATCACATGCATGAGGGCCATCCCACGATAAGGAACTAAGAATTTGTGACTAATCACGGTCACATTTTTCAAGGCCTTCTCTTGGGATTCAGCAACCAGGATCTGGGTCATTTGGTCCTCTGGCATCCCCCTTCGCAACTCAAGAGCTACGTGTTGGGGGTTATCTAAGAACTGATAAGTCTGAAGATCGGCGTAGGTTAATGATGAAACCTTTCCTTCTACAAAGACCAGTTCTTGAAATAATTGCGAGAAGACGTAATCAAACAGATCCAATACATTGTCTGTCGTCTTGAAATAGCGCTGTACAATCTGTGGAATCTCCGTCCGCAAGCGGTAGTGGATATCCAAGACAGTATTTCCAATGAAACGTTCTTGAACCAACTGATGGAAAATTTCTAAGTCACTGGTTAAAAAATTCTTTGGAATCGCAAACTGGACGGTAACAGGCTTTGATTCATCCAAGGTCAGAACCGCTAAGGCATCGTGGTTGGATAATGGAACAATCTCAAAACCCGTCAAGCGCTGTCGTGTCGGTTCAACATCCTGAATGACTGCGGTGTAGCCCGTCATCTGGGCTAGTAACTTGGCCGTAGCATCCAAGATATCATCTAACTTAAAGGCTTCAAAATCAAAGGCTTTCACCACCTGGTAGACATCTTGCTCATCAATCAACTCCAAATCAAGCGAGTTCTGAACAAAATATTGAAAACCAGCTCGGCTCGGCATTCGACCACTCGAAGTGTGGGCTTTTTCTAGTAAACCTTGCTTTTCGAGGGCAGCCATATCGTTTCGGATAGTGG
Source organism: Streptococcus sp. AM43-2AT (assembly GCF_003603405.1). Classification (NCBI taxonomy): domain Bacteria; kingdom Bacillati; phylum Bacillota; class Bacilli; order Lactobacillales; family Streptococcaceae; genus Streptococcus; species Streptococcus sp. AM43-2AT. Next base: position 240,110 of record NZ_QTND01000002.1, read on the forward strand.
CACTACTGGATTGAATCACATCTTGCAGTGCTTTTGAACCGACCGGTTCGTGGGTCTTGGTAAAGATGTCGACAACAAGATTTAAAATCTCATTTTGACGTTCTGTAACCATGACCTCACCTCTCTTTCATATTTAGCACTCTAAACACTCAAGTGCTAAACCATGATTCTATTATACACCCTCTCAAGAGAAAGTCAAGAAAAAAATCCAAAAAATTAGCACTCTTTTTTCAAGAGTGCTAAAAATCATTCTTAAGACCGATAATCGTCTAAAAAAAACTATAATCCTGCTTCTTTCAGTTTTTGGATGTATTCTTCTAAGACTAGCTGATGCTTGGCCATATACTGGGCATTTTCTACACCAACGTAGCGGAAATGCCAGTTTTCATAGTCCACACCTGTAATCGCATTTTTCCCTTCTGGATAGCGGAGAACAAAACCATACTGGGGAGCCAAAGCAATAATCTGCTGGGCTACCTCTTCAGACTGTCCATTTGGAGCACTCATATCAATCGCAAGACCCGTTTGGTGTTCACTAGCACCTGGAACCTGTACTTGAGCTTGAGCTTGAGCTTCTGCTTCCTCATGAGAAAGTCCCGTAGCTTCTAATTGCGCCACCCGCTCATTATAGAGTTCTGTTTGCTCCTCCACACTTCGATAACCCGAAATCAAGGATTCTTCAGGCGCGACAGCTCTCGCCGCTGCTAGAAACTGTTTCGTTTGTTCTGCAATCCGACTATCCACCTTGATTTCTTCAACATCAACTAACTGAGGGTTCAGCTCAGCTAACTTGTTGTCCCGATTGACCAGGACTAGGTTCCAATCCTTAGTAGAAACTTGAGGAAGGTCTGTTTTAGGTTTTTCTTCCTTTTTCTCAACCTTTTTTGGAGTGGTTGTTTCTACTTTTTTATCTTCAACAGAGCTCATATGAAGCCATTGAGGTTTCAAATAGAAAATACCCACTCCTGCTCCGATCAGACAGAGACCTAAACAGCAGAGCACGATCCAGCTAACTTTCTTTTCTCTTTTCTTGGCAAGTTTGTATTTAGTCATGATCTTCCTCTAACAATTTTGCTCCAACCTGTCGGTATGACATATCTCCAACTGCTTCTAGTTTAAGTTGGCCATCCTCATACTCAATAACAGTCACACTACCATTGTCCAAGACAAATTCTTTAAAAGCCTTTGGATCAATCAGGTAAATCAAGGTGCTGATGGTCATCCCATGACTGACCACGATGGCATTGCCACCACCTTGAGACTCAACATCCTTGGCAATTGCCGTAAAGCCTTCCAAAATTCGATCGCGAAGAGTTTCCCAAGACTCTGCCCAGCCTGCTGTATCCACTTCGACAATTCCTTCAGCCAACTCCATCAAGCTCAAATGATGGAAATCATCGACCCGAAAGACACGTGGCAGAACCCCCATAAAGAGTTCTCCATCGTAGGCGCCATCAAAGCTTCCAAAACACCATTCGCGAATACGCTTATCATAGCGATAAGGAATTTTACCTGTTAACCCTAATTCTTCTAGCACAATCCCCATGGTTTGAATGGTTCGACCAGAGTCACTGGACACAGCTTGTTGGAACTGGATTCCTGCTTGACGCAGACCAATCCCTAATTCATGAATCCCTCGTTCGCCAGCTTCCGTCAAGGGACTATCGGACCACCCTTGGGCGCGACCGATCGTATTAAACATGGTTTTTCCGTGACGGGCAATATACAATTTTGTCTTTGCCATTTCTATCCTCCTGCAATTGTTTTCTTCTTATATAAGATAACTTATTTTTTCACATCAATTTCTTCTGAGTGGGCCTCTAACCAGTTAGCACCTAGCTTGCGATAAGATTCATCTCCGATGGTCTTGATCGAGAAGTGTCCATTTTCATATTCTACCAGGGTAACACTGCCATTTTCAACCCTTGGATCTAGCACAATCTCTGGATTTAAAATACACACAAAGGAACCGATCGTCATGCTATGACTGACAACAAGAACATTTCCACCACCCTTAGCTTCAACTTCTTTAGCAATCTCTTCAAAACCATCTACAATCCGTTTTTTCAACACATCCCATGGTTCAGCCCAACCGGCTGTATCCACTTGGTAGATCCCATTCGCTAACTCTTCTAGTGTTAACTTCTTGTAGTCTTCTATATCCAGAACACGGGGAACGACTCCACGGAACAGCTCTCCTCCATAGGCACCATCAAAACTTCCAAAACACCATTCCCGGATCTTTTTGTTGAAAGTATAAGGAATCTGATCTGTGAGCCCAAGCTCGTCTAAAACAATTCCCATGGTTTGAATGGCACGACCTGAATCACTGGAAACAGCACGGACAAAGTCCAAACCAGATTCTCTCAACCCAACCCCCAATTCACGGATACCTTCTTCTCCTTGAGTAGTTAAAGGCGTATCCGACCAACCTTGGGCACGACCTATCGTATTAAACATGGTTTTTCCATGCCGAATAATAAATAATCTTGTTTTCGCCATGTGATCTCCTTTTACGTTCTTCTATTATATCATTTTTTATAAGGAAACTGGCAGCGATGACCTCTAGATTCACTTTCACTACCTTTGTCAACAGTAAAAGCCCTGAGCAAAAATTATGCTCCAGGGCCATTTTTTAATTTTTAAAACTATGAACTGGGGCTGGAATTTGACCGCCACGGGCAATAAAGTCAGCTGACGAAGCTTTGTTGACTTTCATCACTGGAGCAGAGCCAAGAAGTCCTCCAAGCTCTAACATATCGCCTTCTTCTCCATAAGGAATAATCCGAACCGCTGTGGTTTTTTGGTTGATCACTCCGATAGCCGCTTCATCGGCAATCATAGCTGCAATGGTCGTATCCGGAGTATCAGCTGGGATGGCAATCATATCCAGACCGACTGAACAGATGGCAGTCATGGCTTCCAATTTTTCCAGGTTGATATGACCCGATTGGACCGCTGCAATCATCCCCTCATCTTCTGAGACTGGAATGAAGGCACCTGACAAACCACCAACTTGGTTACAAGCCATGATGCCGCCTTTTTTTACTTGGTCATTGAGCAGAGCCAGCGCTGCGGTTGTCCCGTGGGTTCCTACTACTTCAAGCCCCATAGCTTCGAGGACACGGGCAACCGAATCCCCAACAGCTGGCGTTGGCGCGAGAGACAAGTCTACAATCCCAAACTCCACACCGAGACGTTCACTAGCCATTTGACCAACCAATTGCCCAACACGAGTAATCTTGAAAGCAGTCTTCTTAACGGTTTCAGCCAATACATCAAAGCTTGCACCGGGAACTTTTTCAATCGCCCGTTGGACAACACCAGGACCAGAAACCCCAACGTTGATGACAACATCCGCTTCACCGACACCGTGGAAAGCCCCTGCCATAAAAGGATTATCTTCTACTGCATTAGCAAAGACCACCAGTTTCCCTGGCCCCATCGGATCTGCTTGGGAAGCTTCTTTAATGATACGGCCCATGTCTCGGACAGCAGTCATATTGATCCCTGTCTTAGTGGAGCCAATGTTAACCGAAGAGCAGACAAAGTCCGTCTCTGCTAGAGCGCGAGGTATGGAGTTGATGAGGATTTCATCCCCCTTTTGGTAGCCTTTTTGAACCAGGGCTGAGAAGCCACCGATAAAGTTGACCCCAACTTCTTTAGCCGCACGATCCAGCGCCTTGGCAAAGGGCACATAGTCTGTCGCATTGGTTGCTGCTCCGATAATGGAAATCGGAGTGACCGAGACCCGCTTGTTCACAATCGGAATGCCGAGTTCTGCCGCAATCTCATCCCCAACAGCTACTAAGTCTTTGGCCTTTGTCACAATCTTCTGGTAGACTTTTTCCGCCGCCTTATCGATATCTGGATCAATACAATCTAGAAGGGAGATGCCCATGGTGATGGTCCGAACATCAAAGTTCTGCTCCTCAATCATGGCAATGGTTTCTGTTACCTGTTTAATGTCCATATTTCTACCACCTCACTCTTACAAATTGTGCATGGCATCAAAAATCGCAGCGCTCTGGATATTGATTTTTACATGAAGAGACTGACCGAATTCTTCTAATTCTGAACGAAGCTGTGTGAAATCTTTTTTCTCATCCGATGTCACGACCGCCATCATAGTGAAGTACTCATCCAATACGGTCTGTGAAATATCATCGATATTGAGTCCCAACTCTGCCACTTTAGTCGCAACACCTGCTACGATTCCTTTTTGGTCTTTTCCGACAACTGTAATAATTGCTTTCATTTCACTGCTCCATTCTATTTATTTGCTTCCATTGTAGCATATTCCCCTTAAAATCGCTTAAATGTTTTAGAAAAGGTTCGGTTTTACAAATAAAAATAAGACATCCAAGAGAATCTCTTGAATGTCTGTAAATCTTAATATCATGATCAATCAACGGATGGCTCAAGCGATGTTTCTTAAGGTAGCGGCTGAGGAAACACAGATGTTAAACAAGAAAATGCCAGTAGATATAATTAAAGATGAAAATCCAGATTGGTTTCCAAAATGTAAGAAAGTTGCTAAAGCCATGCAAGAAGATGGGCAACCGGATATCTTTGTGTTTCTTATAGACAGCTGCCAAGAAGAGTCCTGAACAGAAATAAAGAGAAAAGGTTATAGGGTCCCGATATTGATGGATCAAATGAAAGACCGCAAAGAGAAAGCCCGAAAGCAAAACATCTAAATGAAACTTACTTTCTTTAAAGAAGACATTCATCAGATAGCCTCTAAAAATAAATTCTTCGATCATAGGAGATGTAACGGTTGCCAGGACAAAAAACAGAGTAGCCGAAATGCCGAGGCCATTTAGATAAATAGAGGTTGGCAATTTGGTTTGACGAACAACAGGAACAAGCAAATCTTGAAAAGCTTGCAACACCCATCTTTCAAAAAAGAACCACAAAAACACCAAAGCAAAATACGCCAGATAGGACCACTTCCATTTCTGTTTGTTTGAACAGGTGGCTATCTTCTGTCTTTTAAACCAAAATAGAATGGTGATGAGTAGCAAAGAGTAGAGAATCAAATACATGAAATAAAGAAAACTTACATCACCATTGAAAACTCCGGTTAAGTAGATACCAAGGCCATCGATTCCAAAAACAAATAGATATAACAGGAGTAGTAAAGCGACTCCATGTCTAGCATATTTCATATCATCCTCCACCAACAAAAAATTTTTAGCCGATACTCATTAAATTGCGAAGAAACTTCGCATTTCAAGTGGTCCAATCAACTTACGGTAATATTCCCAGCCATTCGGACCACCTGAAACTGGGGGTGGCCCCATATATATAGTATTAAAAATCGCACCACCAGCTACTGTTGAAAGAATATCGCTATCTAAACCATCAAATTGTTCCAAAATCTTTGTATTCATTATGAATATCTCCTTATATTTATTAGATTAAAAAATATTGTCTAGTTGCAACTTTGACAATTTTAGTATAGCACACGAAAAAATCTTTAAATCAACAAACTCCTAAATTGTACCTTTTTGAACAGAATGTGGCATCTTCTTTTGTTTTTTACTCCACTTTGATAGGAGAAAACAGCATTTTAGATTTTCTAGCCTGATGATTCTACAATCTATTACCCCTTCATCATCTGGACGGTTTTGTTTTGAAATAGCTGAAGATTGATGTTTCTTCAATTAGAAAACAAGGTCGCGACTTATTCATTCCTCTTTTTCACGATATCGTAAGGACTCATTCCAACTTTCAGGTTAGCGTAGCGAAAATTTGACTTTCCATTCCAGAAGGCATATACTTATATTAATCTGAGATAAATAGTTTTAATTTATTAATTAAACTGTCTTGAATTCAGATTAAAAAACTATTTACTTAACGGAGGTGGCGCTATGTCATTAGAAGATAAATTAAACCAAGTTAAAGGTTCTGTTAAAGAAGGTCTCGGTAAAGTAACCGGCGACACAAAAACAGAAGCTGAAGGCGTTGCTGAAAAAGTTGCATCAAAAGCAAAAGAAGTTGTTGAAGATGCAAAAGAAGCTGTTGAAGGAGCTATCAACGGTGTGAAAAACATCCTTCACAAAGACGATAACTAATCGTTAACATTCTGGAACCACCCTATTTTCTACAGTCCTATTTGACTGGGGGAGATGGGGTGGTTTTTGTTTGCCATTCATTTGTAAACGATATATTAGAAATAGAAAAAACACCTTGCAAGATGCAAAGTGTTTTCGTTTGTATTCTGCTGTCCAGCAACGAATTAACGTTTAGAGAACTGGCTAGCTTTACGAGCTTTCTTAAGACCTGGTTTGGAAAGTATGAATTTCAGTTGGACTAAAAACAGCGTAATATCAAGACTTTTCTCCGCTTTTATAAAAGCGTTTTTCCAATCAAATTCAACTAATTTTATCTAAATGGTGTGGATTTTACCCCCAAAATTACAGAGAATGGAGCTGATAAACACTAAACGTTCACACCATTAGTTAAATGATTTTTTTCATCATTTTTCTTAGATGATAGAACTTCTAATTTATTTCTTATTCAAGCAAAAACAACCTGCTATAAGTAAGAAAGAGGAAGATACAAGAAAAACACGGCGTAAAAACCGATTCAGTTCATTGTCCTCAATCCTTGTCTGCTTCATTTTCTTTTACGAGATCGTTTTGTGAATCTTTTTCAGAGAGTTTTTGATCAATATACTTGTCAATGTTTTCATAAAATTCCTTGGTCGCTTCACTATCTAATGTTGGCGAGTTCTGAACTTGATTCACTTTCAATTGAACAGATTGAATACCGTAAGAGGCTTGTTTTTGGTGGAGTGTTTCTAATTCTTCTTCTGAAATCGGATCTCCAACAACCGTCAAGACCAATTCATTGTTACTTGACTTGTAGACTTGATTAATAACCGTATAATTGGCGAACTCTTTTCCTACAAACTGTTTGATCCCTTCTTTGCGCGCTTGTTCTATTGTCAGAGTAACTGCCGAATAGCTAGCTGGAAGAATCAACAATACAATCAAAGAAATCAAGCCAATTCTCATTTTAATGCTCAGCTCTTTAAATGAAGTTAAAGGAGATTTTCTCATCAAAATTCTTGTTCCAACAATGTTGGCTAGCATGATAAAGACACAGTTGATCAAGAAAAGATAGAGAGCCCCCAATAAAAATCGTACATTCCCATTAGCTAAACCATAGCCAGCAGTACAGATAGGCGGCATCAAAGCTGTAGCAATGGCTACTCCTGGCACGATATTGTTTGCTTCTTTTTTCCTTGAACCGATCACACCAGCAATCCCACCAGCAATAGCAATGAGAACATCCCAAATGGTTGGAGAGGTTCGTGCGATCAACTCGCTACTTGCATAAGACAAGGGAGAAATCCAGAAATACAGAGTCGAGACAAGCAAACTGACCAACACTTGAGTCAATAAAACCTCTAGAGATTGCTTGATTAAACGCGTATCAAAAATAGCTAAACCGAATCCCAGTCCAACAATCGGTGTCATGAGAGGTGAAATTAACATGGCTCCAATAATAACAGCTGTTGAATTCATATTTAGACCGATAGAGGCAATAAAAATTGCACACATCAAAATCGCTGTATCTCTCAATCGAACATGAAGGTCATCGTATAATTTCTCACGGTATTCCCGTGTTGAATAATTGGCAGTCATTTGTCCTCTCCTCTTTCCTTATTTAAATCGGTATAATAATTAATAATAACAGCTGATAAACAGCCAAAAAATATGAGCCCATAAATCGTCAAGAAGACACTGGTAATCCTTCCAATCAAGGTCACAGCTAGGAGATCCCCGTAGCCGACAGTCGTCGAAGTCACAAAAGCATACCAAAGACCGTCTCCGTAATTTGTGATAGCAGGTTCAACTAGGAAAAGCACGCCTCCTGACCCAAAAACAAAGGTCACAAAACTCAGAGCAAACCGAGTAAAACCCGTAACCTGTATAATATGCCATAACATTTTTAAACGTCTCATTTGTTCTCCTTATTCATACTAGCTCCTGACCGAGCCGTTTTTTCCAATAATCAAAGTGAAGATAGGACATGATCTCCATCAGAGAAAGATAGACAAACTGATAGATCTGATTTAAGCTGATTATCAACTGATATTGTTTGAAAAATGACTGGAAGAAAGACCAGATATGACTGTCTTGAATCAGTCCCTTCTTAACATCAGACAGGATATTAGCTAAAGCTCCCAAGGACTGAAACGGTAAATCCTTGACATTTATATAGATCCGGTCCACCACATCATTCAGACTGGTATCTTGGATGGCATGAAATTCTCCAAAGAGAACTCCTGCCGCTCCAAGAGTAGAAACAAATTCCACCAAATAATTTCTGAGGAAATTTTCTCAACCTTTTCCCATAATGTGTTTAGTGCCATCCATAACGATCCCAACCAGAAAAAGGAAAGAAAACAAGCAAAGAAATTTTGCCGTAAATCCCAAAAAGCTTCAAGACTTGGTGTTGTTGGTTTTTCTAACTCTAAAATCAAGATGGTCATAATAATTGCTAGAACAGCATCTGTCAATACAATTAATCTGTCTTTCTTCATCGGATTGCATCCCCTTTCTTTTTTGTAACATTCTATCTTATCGCATAATATTGGATATTCTTTCATAATCCGACTACAAACAAAAATAAACCAAAAAGTCTGTCCCTATTATGCTATATTTAACTCTAGAAGTATTCATCCATCTAATTAATAAATATATCATATTTCACAATAAATGAATACTATCAAAGATTCATCCCCTTTCACTTCATCATTTAGTGTTGCTTAGATTTATCAAAAACAACCAAATTTGTATTAATTTCAAGTATCACCTAGTTACAAAAATTTGGGGTGAACAGAAAAAGCATCCCGTATTTTTGATACGAAATGCTTTCAATAAGTTTAAATAAGTTTTAACGTTTACTAAATTGTGATGCTTTACGAGCTTTTTTCAAGCCTGGTTTGGAAAGTATGGGTTTCAGATGGACTAAAAATAGCGTAATATCAGGGCTTTTCAGAACGATATCTACTAATTGATTTCATAAAATTTGAATCAATATTTTTTAAACGGGGAAATAGTTTAGGTCTCTAAGCATTAAAATAATACACCTAACTTTGGTCACCGTTTTTTAGTTATTCACTCTTTTTTCGGATAGTGTTTTTAAAGTTATGATGTAAAATGCCGCAATTAAAACACTATACATCATAATCAGAGGATAGACAATTAAGGATAGAATCAATCCCACTCCTTTAATTATTAGGTCAGGTATCAATAACTTCCTATATTGTGCGGTAGCTTCAAGTAATTCTTTCTGATCTATATTGGGTTTATCAATTACTTTATGTAAAAAACAGTTTGCTACCGTTGAAACAATAACGATCAGTCCATAAAAGAGCTGTGCCGTATGATTCATGAAATGACTACTAACTATTCCAGTAGCATAGGGCATAAATGAAACAAAAAATAAAAGATACAAATTCTTTCAAATTTCTCCCTTTTCAATTTGCCTAACTTGACCTGCATTACCTAGGTCGCTTTGCTTTAAATTATACTTTTTTCTTAAACATTTAATACGAGTAGGTATTTCTTGTGAGTAATTTTCATCAAAAAATTTCATATATAATCTCCCTATAATCATGGAAAAGTAGTAAAAATAGTTGTTATCCTAGTTGATTAAAAAAATCTCTGATTTCCTCATCTTTTATAAAATAATATATAATTTTCCCCTCTCTTCTAGTGTCCAAGATGTTTTGATTGGCTAGTTTACGAAGATGGTGGGAGGCAGATGCCATACTGAGATTTAATAAACAGGCTATATCGCAGACACAGAGTTCTTCGACGGCAAGGAGATAAAAGATGATATTTATCTGTTTATTATCGGTAAATTTTGATAAAATGCGAAGTGATTTTTGGACTTTTTCCTTTTCAAGGTAGTTCGTTGCGGTTGTAACATTTTGTTGATTTATAACATCCACTTGACAGATACTATCTTTTTTCATAATTTTTTCTCCTAGCCTAACACAGCCCATAGCATGTCAAAGCTGTTGTTTTCAATCAGGATATACATCCCCAATCCTAAATAGACAACGGCAATAAACCATCTGCTATATTTTTCCAAAGTTTCTCCAACAGAAGGGACTTGTGCTAATTTTTGGGCAGAAAAAACCAAGAGATAAATCATGACTAGAAAACTAAGTAAAGTCACTATCAAATTCGCTAAATTTAAGGTGGTAAAATATGGGACAAAGACACCAATATTGTCAGCGCCACAACTTGCAAAAGTAATCATAGCGACTAGAAAAATCAGGTTTTTATTGTCTTTTCGCAAACCATCTTTTGCAATAGCTTCTCCATCAGAATCTCCTAAAAGCAAAACTTTGAGGCCTAGGAAAATTGGAATCAAACCGAGTAAACCTAAAATCTCTTTACTAGGAATATAATTTAAGACAAATGCAAAAAGCAAACTTAGGAATATTAGACTAACAGAGCCTAGAAATTGTCCTAAATAGATGTTAATGATGTCCTTTCTGCTTTTTCTTTTGGCAAAAAATAACATTAGGATAATAAGTAAGTCTACGGCTGTCCCAGAATACAGGATTATTGAAGTAACAATATTTTGAATCATAAAACACCTCATTCAAATATATTTTTGAATGTATTCTAACATTAACCTTTGTAGATGTCAACTTAAAATCCACCAATTAATAATTGCATGTCAATATTTGTATTGTGAAACTAGTTTCAGAAATATATAGTCTTAAAGTATGTCCACTGCCAATGGTTTTTTCAATATTTAAAAGGAGAGAACCAATTTGGTCCTCTCCAGGGTATAATTTTCCACCAACCCACTACAGTTGACAAAGAACCGTTATTCTCAAATGAGACAACTCCTTTTAGTTTTTATAACCTCAGCTTCTCGGTCTCTTACCTACTTTTAATAGAAAGACTACGAAGGACGATTCTTAAAGTAGTCAGATTGTGCAATATCGAAAGATTAGATGGGCTTAACCAATTTAACAACCCAAATCCAATTAAACTTCCATTTATTACAACTGTTTCTTGAATATTTCTTTGAATTAATTTCTGCAACGATTCAGATAAAGAATTCAATTCCTCGAAGAAATCTAAACGATTATCTAATAATAAAATATCACTCATCTGCTTAGAAATATCAGCACTTTCATTCATCACAACCCCAATATCTGCAAGCGTCAAGGCAGCAGAGTCGTTTAACCCGTCTCCAACCATCAAAATAGTTCGGCCAGCTTTCTGTAATTCCTGAACCAACTGAAACTTACCATCTGGTTTTAAATCAGTATAAACGTTGTCAAATGGCAGATCTTTAACCAACTCTTCTGTTCTAGCCAACGTATCACCAGTTGCCAGAATCAGTTTTTTCCCTTGGCGCTTTAGCTTTTTCAATGCAACTTTCGCCTCGCTTCTCAAGGGAGTGTGGATACAAAACATCCCAATTAATTCTTTCTTATAAGCCAAAAACAATAAATTGTAATGAGTCTTATATTGCTCAATCAAGGCCAGCTGCTCAGAACTAATTCTTACCTGTTCGTCTTGCATTAGTACATAATTTCCAATGACAACCGATTGACCATCAATTTGCGATTTAATCCCTTTGCTTGCAACATACTGAAGCTTGCCATGCATTTCTTCGTGTTCAATGCCTTCAATTTCAGCTTGTTTAACAATTGCATTGGCAATAGGATGATAGATATGTTCCTCCAAACATGCACTTATTCTTAAAATATCTTTCTCAGTATAATCTCCGAAAGGAAGAACCTTTTCAACCAAAGGATAACTCGTCGTGATGGTACCCGTTTTATCAAACAAGAAAGTATCCACTTCCAGATATTTTTCTAATACATCACCATCTTTAATAACCATTTCTCGATTTAGACCTTCCTTTATGGCCGTAAGGTAGGCTACAGGTGTGGATATTTTTAGAGCACATGAAAAATCCACCAATAAAAAGGAAATGGCTTTTGAAAACGAACCTGTTAACAGATAAGTCAAACCAGCACCTAAGAAGTTATATTTTACAACCTTGTCTGCCATCCTAATAAAATGACGTTGTTTTGTCTTCTTACTCTCTTCAGATTTTTTCATCAGATTGATGAGTTGCAAAATACGACTGTTTATCTGATTATCAGTCACACGAATTCTTAACTCTCCTGTTTCCAAAACAGTATTCGCACATACAGAATCTCCCTCTTTCTTTTCAACAGGGAAGCTCTCTCCAGTCAAGGAACTCTCATTGACCATGCCTAATCCTGAAACCACTTGGCCGTCAAACAAGATTTCATTACCTTGGGAGACAACTAATACATCACCTACTTGAACATCAGAACTCTTGATGCTGATGACCATGTCTCCCCGCACTAAGAAAACATCACTTTCTTTAGCAAGAAGGCTTTGTTCCAAATCTGTTGCTGTTTTTTTTAAAGACCACTGATCCAGATGATTACCCAAATCAAGCATAAACATGATGTTGCTAGCTGTCTTGGATTGGTTCATAAACAAGGACAACAAAATGGCCGAACAGTCCAAGACCTCCATGGTTAGTTCCTTGCGCGCTAAAGTTTGATAGGCTTCTTTGACATAACCCAAAGCCTGATAACAAGTCCAAATATAACGAATAGGGTAGGGTACAAAACTTCGAAACAGCAAACGCTTAATCGCTGCACCCGATACAATTGAATAAGCACTCTCTTCTCTACGAATGGGAAGAGTCATCAAGTCCGAAACTTTCCCCTTGTCAATTTTTTTTAAAAAGGCCTCTGCATTTTCTAATACAGAGAAGCCTTCTTTCATACGTAGAGTAAAGTGCTGCTGATCCATATAAAACTGAATAGAGTCGATCCCTTTTTCATCTTTAGCCAAGGAACGAAGATAATCTTGAATATCCAAGGTCAGTGAAAACGAGGACGATAATCGGATATGTTGATATCCTCTGTGTAGCACTTTAAAAGACATATTATTCACCTGTCAGGCTATCTAATTGTTCTTCTTTCTTTTCCTGTTCGTATAAATATTTAGCGTCTTGTAAAACATCATCACCGTGTTGTTTTACAACAGAAACAGATGCATCCAGTCCATCTTTCAATTTGTAAGCTTTAGCCAAGGCCTTAGAATAGCCTTTCTTAGCTTCTTTACTTGCTAAGACTTTCAAGCCAAGCGTCCCAAATGCTACCCCTCCTAAGAAGAGAGATGATTTTTTCGCAACTTTTACGACGTTTAATACTTCTTTTAACATGTTTATTTCCTCCTTGTAACTATTGTAGCGAAAAATGACAGCAAAAGCAATTGCTGATATCTGATATATAGATAAAATTCTCTATACTGATATTTAATTATATTATGATGAAAACAATATACTTTATTTTTTGATACTGTCAATAATTATGTGTAAACACTTAAGTAGAGTTACGGAGTGTTAATTAAATAAGCTTTCAAGTGTATCAGAACATTGACCAAACCCTTTATGGATTCGTTGACTTTGCTTGAAATTATAATCTTCAAACAACGTAACTAAGTAACGTTCCAGAGCCTCCTCATTAGGAAAAAGAACCTTCTTTTTCGTTTGATGTTTGATTTCTTTGTTAAGAGACTCAATGAGGTTTGTCGAATACATGCTGTGCCAAATCTGGTAGGGAAACTGATAAAAAGTTAAAAGATTATCCGTCTTCTCCAGACTTTCCATGACTTTCCTATACTTTGGTTTCCATTCGGCGAGAAAGTCCTCTAAAGCTTGTCCTGCCATTTCTAAATTTTCAGCACGATAAATCATTATAAATTGCCCCAGAATAACCGCTCTATCTGCTCGTTTCACTTTACTAGCTAGATTTCGACTAATATGAATTAAGCAACATTGTTGTTTAGCTAATGGGTGAGCCTGACTGATAATCTGCTCAAGCCCCTTAAAGCCATCTGTAACTACAAGAGAAATCTGTTGGATTCCTTGGTTTTGAAGCTTGTCTAACAGGGTGGACCAAGAAGCATTGTTTTCTTGAGGCAACTGTGCATAGCATATCTCTATGCGACTAAAGTCGCTAGAGCTATCCTAATTGCGCACCGCCAGTTCTCATAGAAAAAAACACCTTGCAAGATGCAAAGTGTTTTCGTTTGTATTCTGCTGTCCAGCAACGAATTAACGTTTAGAGAACTGGCTAGCTTTACGAGCCTTTTTCAAGCCTGTTTTCTAGTATTTTTATATCTATTGGCAGATTATCCGACTTATCCCCATCAACATCTGACTCTAACTCAACCTCTGAAGAAATCCTAATATTGCGTACTTTGATATATTCGATATTATTGTTACCTACTAGATCCCCTTTTTAATAAATCTGGGATAGCCGATAATTTAGAAATGATGGATGAATCCTTTAAAATCAAGATATTTCCATATTCATCTGTATTTTCATCAAATAGTTTTTTGTCTGCATAGTAATTGGATAGAAGAACTAAGACCTGAGTAGCTTCACCTTCATAATTGCCATTTTTGCTTTCAAAAGGTAATAATTGCTTGTTCATAGCTTGGCGAATCAGTTGCACCAGCCAAATTAATTGTCTTGACCGACGAATAAAGCGACTTCTTTCAAGGATTCGACCATAAGGAAACAGTTGGCAGATTCTATAAAAGTGTCGATGTGATTCGGCACGCTCATCAGACTCGCTACACAGAGCTGGTACATAATATCTGCTATAATTTTCTGGAAGATTTGGTCAAGCGGTCTTTTAGCCGTGTGACAGGCATACAGGAAAAACACTATTTATTTACTTTTTGCACGGGAGGCTTTAAGATGTTGCTGGACGCCTTTCTTGATAATCACTCAGAGTCGCCAGAGTGTCTGGGCTGGGATATGGCAAAGATATACCGCTGCCTGAAACTGTTCTTTGACGCTGATAAACGCGACATATCAATTAAAATGTCGCACTAAAATGATTGAAAAGTGATTGAAACTGTATTATAATGAACGTATATATTTAGAAAAGAGGTACTAACTATGGAAAACCTAGTAGTTTCAGTCTTTAACACTGAAAGCGAAGCTTATCAGTCCTTTGCGGATTTGAAGGCTTTCCGCCAAACTCAGACGACCAAGGTTGCTCAAATCGCCTTGGTCAAAAATGAAAACGGTCACATCGTTGAAAAAGAACGCTATGACTTTGAAGATTCAACGACGGATGCAACCCTAGAAGGTGGCTTGCTCGGTGCAGTTATCGGGCTTTTGGGTGGTCCTATCGGCGTCTTGTTTGGTTATGGTATTGGCAGCCTCTATGGTTTGGCTGCTGGTGATACCGTTGATACGGCAGAAGCTGGCTTGATTGACGTTGTGTCTCAAAAATTGATCGACGGCGAAACAGCCGTTGTCGCCTTGGTGCAAGAAAACAACGAAGCAGTCATCGATGCTTACTTCACCAAGTACGACACCCAAATCGTGCGTTGGGATGTAGCAACCGTCGTAGCCGAAATCGAAGCAGCTCTGCAAGTCCAAGAAGACCTCTACAACCAGGCACGTGCACAAATGAAGGCTGAACGTAAAGCCGAACGCAAGGCTAAACTTGAAGAATTCAAGGCAAATGTCAAAGCAAAATTTGACAAATTGAAAGCCTAACGTCTAAGCGTCTCATAAATTTAAATGTGACTGAGACGCCATTTAAAATTTATGTGCGTCGGATTCTCACAGTTAAATAATTGCGTTGACAAAGCCGTTACAGCCGTTCTTCCATTCTTTGAAAAGAATGTTTAATAGACAAGAAATCTGGACTAGTATTGGTCTGGATTTTTTTGTGAATATAGAGGTCATAGCTTTTTGACTATGCTTCGTTATAATTAGAAAAATTTTAAGTTTTATCAAGATGAAATCAGTCAGACGAAGACATCCCGAATTAGCACCAGCATCACCACACAAACTAAGACATACTGGTGCTACTCTTGCTAAACAAGCAGGTGTTTCTCTTGAAGCCTTCTCAGAAGCTCTTACTCATAGTGATAAAGAGATTACAAAAACTTACGTTAATATCAAAGATAAAGTCAATCAGACTGTAGGTGATATTGCTTTTCGTAGTTTAAAAAATTGATGGGGTGAATATGGGGTGAATTTTGGGGTGAACTTTGATTTTTTGAAACAAAAAAGACATCCAAGAAATAATTCTTGAATGTCTGTAAACGTTGATATAATCGTATTGATTAACGTTTTGAGAATTGTGATGCTTTACGAGCTTTCTTAAGACCTGGTTTCTTACGCTCAACTTTACGTGAGTCACGTGTAAGAAGTCCTGCGCGTTTCAATGAATCGCGGAAGTCTGGGTCTACTTGAAGAAGGGCACGAGCGATACCGTGACGGATAGCTCCTGCTTGACCAGCGTATCCACCACCTACAACGTTAACGAAAACGTCGTATGAACCTACAGTTGAAGTAACTGCGAATGGTTGGTTAATGACCAAACGAAGGTCAGCGTGTGGGATGTACTCTTCAACATCTTTTTTGTTAACAGTGATTTTACCAGTTCCTGGAACAAGGCGAACGCGTGCAACAGCGTTTTTACGACGTCCAGTACCTGCATATTGTGCTTGTGACATACTTTATTGTTCCTTTCCTTAGATAAGTCCTGAAATATCAAGAACTTCTGGTTGTTGTGCAGCGTGAGTGTGCTCAGCTCCAACGAATACTTTCAATTTCATACCTTGAGCGCGACCAAGAGTATTGTGTGGAAGCATACCTTTAACTGATTTCTCAATCAAACGAACTGCATTTTTAGAACGAAGTTCACCAGCAGAGATTGATTTCAATCCACCTGGGTGGTTTGAGTGAGTGTAGTAGATCTTATCAGTTGCTTTTTTACCAGTCAATTTAACTTTTTCAGCATTGATAACGATTACGAAGTCACCTGTATCAGTGTGTGGTGTGAATGTTGGTTTGTTTTTTCCGCGAAGCACGCTAGCAACAACTGCTGAAAGGCGTCCAAGAGGTACATCAGTTGCGTCAACAACGTACCATTTGCGTTCTACTTGGCCTGGTTTAGCCATGAATGTAGTTTTGTTCATGATTTCTCCTATTATGAATATCGTTTTTGTTTACAGGGCGGATGTTCCGGTCCGCGAGTTATTTGAAAGGTTCCGGGGCCTTACAAATGGGGTAAACAATACCGCCTACTATTGTATCAAATTTTTCAAATAAAAGTCAACCGATTTGAAAAATTATTTGCGATTTTCTTTTCCTATGACAAAGCCGATGAGAGAATTAGGACCGACGTGGGCTGCAATGACTGGACCTAAAGGCATAATCAAAACTTGAGAGATGGCCGGATTCTCCAACAATTGAGCCTTGAGCTCTTCCGCTCCAGCAAGATCGTCCGTGTAAGAAACCAAAGCTGTGCTGTGGCCGATATCATCCTGGATGAGTGAAAGCATTTCTCGCATGGCTTTTTTACGCCCCCGAACTTTGGCTATAGGGGCTAACTTGCCTTCTGCATCAATCCAAAGAAGGGGTTTGATGTTGACCAAACTTCCCACGATGGCTGAACTCTTAGAGAGACGTCCTCCGCGCATCAGATGGTAGAGATCATCCACCAAGAAATAGGTCCGTAACTTAGGGGCAACTTCCATCAGCTCTTCCTTAACTTGATCCAAACTCTTTCCTGCATCACGCGCCTCAACTGCTAGCATAGACAAGTAGCCCTCTCCAATCCCTGCAGCTTTTGGATCGATGATTTCAATCACAGCTTCTGGGTAGTCTTCAAGGATTAAGTCTCTTGCCATGACCGCACTCTGGTAGGTCCCTGACAAGACTGAAGAGAAGGCGATATAAAGGAGGTCTTCCTTGCGCTGAGCATAACCCTTGAAAATCTCTTGGAATTGCCCAACATTGACCTGGCTGGTCGTTGGTTTAGCACCCTTTTGCATTTCTGCTAATAATTGGGGGCTAGTAAGTTTGTCTGGACCTACTGTCTCATAATGAGTCCCATCGACTTGGATCGACAAACCGACGATTTCTACATCATGCTCCTGTGCCCATCTTTCATCTAAATCTGCAGTTGAATCTGTTAAAATTTTAAAGGTCATTTACTTGCTCCCATCTCTTTTTGTAGTTGACGTAGGCCCTCTTGGTCAAAAGGCCGTATCGGTGGTTTTTGATCGTTGACGGCTCCTCGCGCCTGGTTCAAATCAGCTTTGACAACGGCGACTCTCTTCTCCAGCTCACGCGCCGAAACACGGAGCGCTCCTTGAGCAAAGACCGTCCATTGCTCATTCAAGTCACTCGTCGCGACTGATACTTGGTGAAGGGGGGTATTGAGCTCTGCTGCCAAGCGTTCAATGTAGTCATCGGCGGTTTCATCCTCCGCTGTGAAGACCACTTGGACTTGAAATTCCTCATAGGTCTGACGAATCCCTGGCATATATTGGGCATCAAACACACAAATCACGCGAATGCCTTCAAAGCTGGCATAGTGACTAAGCTTTTCTAGGAGGATCGTTCGTGCGGCATCTAGCTCACTCTTCTTAAAGAGCTGACGGGTTTCCTGCCAGAAGGCAATCATATTGTAGCCGTCCACTAACAAAATCTTTTCCTTCATCGACTCCCCCTTCCTACGATTTTCTTCTATTATAGTTTATTGCGAAAGACCTCATACATGAGGATTGCTGCTGCGACACTAGCATTCAGACTTTGGACATGCCCCTGCATCGGAATCGTAATCATTTCATCCACTTGCTTTTTAATATTGGACGAAATGCCCTTGCCTTCGTTTCCAATGATAAGGGCTAGCTTCCCACTGGTATTCCATTTGTGAGAAGGCGTTCCATTCATATCGGTTCCAAAAATCCAAAAACCTGCTTCTTTTAATTTATCCAAGGTTTGGCTAAGGTTGGTCACCCGAGCAATAGGGACATGCTCTACTGCTCCAGTTGAGGTCTTGGCAACAACAGGTGTCACCCCAACAGCACGGTGCTTGGGAATGATGACTCCAGCCACCTGGGTAGCGTCGGCTGTTCGGAGAATGGATCCTAAGTTATGGGGATCGGTCAAGCCATCCAAAATCAAGAGCAAGGGATTGTCTTGATCAGCTACCTGGGCCAAGATATCATTCAAGTCCGTATAGGCAAATTCTGAAACTCGCAAGACAAAACCTTGGTGGACAGCCCCTTCTGTCATTTCTTGTAAGGTCTTCTTAGGAGTCCAAGAAATGGACACCTTCTTATCTGCAGCCAGATCCTTGATTTTTTCTACATTCTTTCCTCGCAAATCGTCCTGGATATACAATTTATTTCCTGTATTTGCGATCAGTGCTTCTGTGACGGCATGAACGCCGTAAACAATATCGTTTTTTTCCATGAAACTAGTATAACACAATTGCCATATCAGGTGAAACATTTGAAGTAGCCCACTTTGCTTGTGGTATAATAAAACTAGTTTAGAAAAAGGAAAGAATCAGCATTATGCCACTTATTCACCGAACCATCAAGATGGTCCTCGCCACCTGTTTGGCTATCTTGCTTGCAGAGTTTTTAGGTCTGGCCTACGCCACCTCTGCGGGGATTATTGCCATCCTCAGCATTACCGATACCCGTCGCAGTACAGCTAGATTGGCCTACAACCGCTTTATGTCCATGCTTCTAGCCCTGTTCCTTGGAAGCTTAGCCTTTCAGATTCTCGGCTACAATCTCTGGGCTCTTGGTTTTTATCTGGCTACCTATGTCCCACTTGCTTTTCTACAAGGCTGGGAAATTGGCATCACACCAAGTTCTGTCCTGGTTACCCATCTCCTGCTAGAAAAATCCACTTCTCTAGCCCTATTAGGAAATGAAGTGGCTATTTTCCTAATTGGAACCAGCTTTGCTCTCCTTGCCAATCTCTATATGCCTTCTCGACAAGAAGAAATTGATCGCTATCACGAGATTGTTGAGGAACAACTCAAGAAGATTCTCTATCGGTTTGCAGAATTTTTAGGAAAAGGAGATGGAAGCAACGATGCCAGCTTGATTCGTGAGCTAGATTCTATCTTAAAAGAGGCTCTCGATTTGGTATATCTAGACCATTCCAACCACCTCTTCCATCAGACCAACTACCATATCCACTATTTTGAAATGCGCAAGCGCCAAAATAATATCCTGCGAGACATGGCCAACAACGTAAACAACTGCCAATTAGCCGCGAGCGAGAGTCTTATTTTGGCTCAACTCTTTGCTAAAACAGCCAGCCAACTCAGTCAGGAAAATCCAGCTCAATTCCTGCTTGATGAAATCAATCGCTATCTAGCAGTCTTTCGTGAACGACCTCTTCCTCGATCTCGTCAAGAATTTGAAACCCGAGCGACCCTTTTGCAACTCCTGCGAGATCTTGAAACCTTCATCTCCATCAAGGTCGAATTTTATCAAAATTATCAGAAGGAACTTCAAGCTTAGCTCTATCTTCAGACCTGTAAAAAGAGACTGGGAAGATTTTTCCAGCTCTTTTTTCTTTGCCATCAATCTGTAACGAATTTTAAGAGAAAAACCTTCATATATATTGAAAGCGCTGTCATAAAGTGTTATGATAGGGGTGCATACATGTAAAGAACAAAGGAGGTCTCTTTATGCATTCTTCTTATAAGAAGCGTTTGTACACAAACGCACTCAGTCTCTCTACCGCTGTCCTCTTAGCCTTCCTCGCACAAGGCCAAGTTGCTGCGGACACTGTTGAACCAGCAAGTCCTGCTACACCTGTCGAAAGTGTTCTCAAACCAGAGGAAACCAGTACTAGTCCGGCAAGCAGCACAGAGGCAACAAATCCTGCCCCTGCAACAGAAGCGACTGCTAGTCCAGCTAGCACAGGAGAAAGCTCTCCTACCGCTTCAGACACAGCGAGTCCTACAGCCAAAGTAGAAGCCCCTGTAACAGAGCGGGTTGCAAACACAGAGCCTACTATCAGTCTTACTGATAGCCCTGTTTACATGTCTGAAAAAGGAACGCTGACGGATACTGTCAAGGATCAAGCTCAGGCTGCTGGAAAGATCAACTGGACCTTGGACGACAAACCACTGGAAGAATGGAAAACTTGGGATATGGAGACAGGAACTCTGTCCAAAGATCCCTTCATCACAGTTGAAGAGAACAAAAACGGAAATGATTTGGATCTAACCTTTACTGTCAAGGAACTCTTTGGTGAAGATTTAAGTCTTCGGAGCCCCAATAATATCCGTCGGACCTATCGAAACTATATCGGTGAACACACTTTGGTTGGAACCAGCGCAGATCTTGGACTAACTATTCGCAAGAATCTAACCTTCCGTCCATATAAAGATTTCCATACCCACGAGGAGATGCTAGCTTCCATTGAACAGACAAAGGCAGAAGCCAAAACAGACCGTCTGGTTCAGCTCGAAACTCTTGGCAAGAGCGCCCAAGGACGGGATATGAAGATGGGAATTGTGAGTAAGGACCAAGCAAGTATTGACCACTATCTCTCATCTACCAATCCAAAAACTTTGACCAAACCAAGTGAAATGCTGGCAGCTCTGAAGGACAAAACCTTAGATTACAAACTGCCTGTCCTAGTTCATAATACGCATGCGGATGAACAACCTGGTATTGATATCATCACCGGTCTCTTCCGTACCTTCGCCACAGAAGATCAAGTCACTTTTAAAACGACAGATGAAGCTGGTAATGTCAAGAATGTAACTCTGGACATCCCAACTCTCTTAAACAAATTTATCTTCTTGTTTGACTTTACCGAAAACCCAGATGGGGATGCTCTCAACCTGCGTGCTTTGGCCAATGGACTGGATCCAAACCGGGATGCTAGCTACCAAACCAACCCAGAAGTGCGTACCGTCATCCAAATGATCAACAAGTGGAATCCAATCGCTCTCTATGATATCCATGGATTTGTCAAAGAATTCTTGATCGAGCCTGCAACACCTCCACATGATCCGAACTTTGAATACGACCTCATGTCCAAGCTCATGTTGGAAAATGCCCGCCATATGGGACGGGCTGGAGTTGCCAATTCCAAATACGATAGCTACATCATTCCAAAACTAGACTGGGGAGATGGCTGGGATGATTCCTTCTCTGGATATACAGGTGTCTATGCTGTCTATCACGGTATCTTAGGCCATACGATTGAAATTCCAGAATCCAACCAGGAATCTTATTATGCTGGTCGTAATGCTGTCCTCGGAGGCATTGACTTCCTCAACCAAGATCCAGACAAACTCCTTGAGATGCGTCTCAACTTCTACTTACGTGGTCTCAACAAGATTGAAGATCCAAAAGCAGAAAACGAACTGGTCGGTCCAAATGGGGAAATCGTTGGACGTGTGAAAAATGGTCGTCCGAAATTCTTCCCAGACTACTATGTCATCCCAATGAGCCTCGACAAGGACAATGACGCCCAAGAAGCCTTCAATATGATCGACTACTTCAAACGAAACGGTGTCCTCGTTAAAGAACTCAAAGAAGATACAGGTAGCTACAAAAAAGGGGACTTAGTCATTGATATGGCCCAAGCCAAACGGGGCTATGCCAACCATATCCTCTATAAAGGTTCGAATGAATCCGCCTGGGCAGCCATGTATGCAGAACTTCTCGTTAACTTCCCTGATATGAAAGGCTTCAAGGCAGAACCTGTATTCAAGGACGGTCTCTTTGCTGGAAAACTTGGAGAAGTCACAACCACTCGCGCGACTAGAACCTCTGAGATTGATCCAAAAGCGCCTTACTAC
The DNA here is from genome assembly GCF_003603405.1 of Streptococcus sp. AM43-2AT. Classification (NCBI taxonomy): domain Bacteria; kingdom Bacillati; phylum Bacillota; class Bacilli; order Lactobacillales; family Streptococcaceae; genus Streptococcus; species Streptococcus sp. AM43-2AT. The sequence continues at coordinate 262,831 of NZ_QTND01000002.1, forward strand.
GTCATCGCCAATACATCAGCTAGCGCTGTTCAAGCGGTAAACAAGGTGATTTCCCAAGGCAAATCTGTTTACCTAACAGATGATGGTTACATCGTTGACCGCGATACCTTCGCATCGCTCCTTCCAAATTATGCTATTTACGGTGAAGCCCTCTACAAGGTTCCAAACGGTCCAACCTTAAAACCACTGAAAATCTACTCACCTAATTATCACTACGATTGGACTGGAGTAGATGCGCCTGCTCATACTAGTCTGGTTCTTGAAAAATTAGGTTTCCAAATCGTCGACACTCCTGATGAAGCAGATGTTATTGTTCTTGAAAACAATCGCTTCGATGCCTCCATCTTCGGCAAGAAACCAACTCTCGTCATCGGCGGGGAAGCCATGCAGAAACTAGAAAAATTGGGAGTTCTTGCAGGCTTTGATGCTGAAAAACTAAAAGGTGGCAGTGACTACGAAGGCTTGATGAAGGCCATCATCGATGACCAAGATCCACTGACCAGCGGTTACAAGAAGAACGCCCTCTTCTACTCCAACTCAGGAAACTGGATTGAAAAAGTTCCAAGCAACTTCAAAACCTTGATGAGCATCGCTTCAAGCGACTACTACATTGCTGGCTGGTGGCCAAAAAATGAAGTCCTAGCCAATAAGGTCATGGCCATTTCTGGAGAACTTCTCGGCCAACCACTCTTTGTCTATGCTGGAAATCCAACCAATCGCCAACACCCTGTCCACTTCTTCCGCTGGGTAACCAATGCGATCTTTGGTAGTAAGTTGGCTACCTTGACAGACTACGTTCCAGCTAAAGACCCAGATCAAGTGGTAGTTCCAATTCATAATCAAACAACCACTCAACAGCCAATCTTGGCCAAGAAGGACACTCCTACAGTTCTCCTTCCACAAAAAGAAACTACAGCTGAAACTGGAGAAAGTGTACAAGCCTTGGCCTACCAAGTTGGACAAAGCTTCCAAGAAAATCCAGCCAAGCCACAATTGCCACAAACTGGAGATCACTCAAGTGGACACTTTATCCTTTCAAGCTTCTTGCTAGCCGTTAGCGGTGGATTCCTCCTCTTGAAAAAGAAAGAAGTTGAATAAGTTCCAGGTTTAGACTTGGACGACATGAAAAGAACCTTCGCAGACGCGAAGGTTCTTTTCTATTCTGCTAATTCCAATACAACGGTTTGGTAAGGGGCCAATTCTAACACTTGAGCTCCTTCTTGGAATAGTCCCGTGACATTATTTAAAATGACGGTTTCAATCGGAGCTGGCAAGTCCAAGCTAGCTTGGCGATTTTGGAAATTGCTGACAATTAAGAGACGCTTCTCCCCACGACGTTCGAAGGCGATGATGTTTTCACGATCCCGATAAGCTGGGATCATATCTCCAAACCGGATGGTATTTCCATAGAGAGGATGGCGATACAAGGCCGTCAGCTGACGATAATAATTCAAGATGGAGTCTGGGTCCTTTTCCTGGTCTTCCACATTGATGGAATAATCCGGTTTGGGACTGATCAACCAAGCTGGTCCATCGCTAAAGCCCAGACCTGGCTCTGCTGTCCACTGCATCGGCGTCCGCGCATTGTCTCGGCTGTAGTTGGCAATCGCCGCCAAGGCTTCTTCCTCGCTCAGACCGGCCTCTTTAGCCACATGGTAGCCATTAATCGTTGCGATATCATCAAAATCCTCCACTGATTCAAAGACTTGGTTTTCCATCCCAATTTCTTGGCCTTGATAGATAAAAGGAATTCCCTTGCGCAACACTTGAATGGTTCCTAGGGCTTTTTTACTGGTATCGTTTACAGGACCTTCTGCGATATAGTGGGACACACCACGAGGCTCATCATGATTTTCAATGATGGTTGAGAGGACCCCAATGCTATCCGCGCGCTCATGCGCTTGAAAAATACTTTCCTTAAGTTCATCTGCTGTTGGAAGAGTATGGTCAAACCAGCCCTTTCCTTCCTGACCTAGCATGGTTTGCTTGAAGTCAAAAATCGAAGAAAAGACACCATCTTTTCCGATAAAGAAATGCAATTCTTCGTCGGTTTCATTGAAAACTTCCCCTACAGTGAAGGCATTGTACTTAGCAAAGGTTCGCTCCTTTAACTCTTGCAAGAAGGGTTCAATCGGTTGGGCATTCACCAATGATTCCGGTACTGGGACCAAGCCATTGGCACGATCTGATGGAAGCGAACGCCATTCCAGATCCTTTTTGATATTGATAATGGCATCGATCCGAAAGCCCGCAATCCCCTTGTCCAACCACCAGTTGATCATAGTGTAAATTTCTTCGCGCAGGACAGGATTTTGCCAATTGAGATCCGGCTGATCCTTATGGAAAGAATGGAGATAGTATTTGTTGGTGCCAGGAACCGGTTCCCAGACACTGCCTCCAAAATAACTTTCCCAGTTATTGGGCTCCTTGTCACTTTCGATAAAATAAAAGTAATCCGCATAAGGGCCATCAGGATCCGCTAAAGCTTTTTGGAACCACTCGTGATGGCTGGAGCAGTGGTTGACCACCAAGTCCATAATAATGGAAATGCCACGCTTCTTGCCTTCCGCAATCAACTCTTCCATGTCTTCCATAGTCCCAAAGAGGGGATCAATGGCATAGTAGTCTGAAATATCATAGCCCTGATCAATAAAAGGACTCTTGTAAATAGGGGATAGCCAGAGAATATCGATTCCAAGTTTTTCAAGATAATCTAGCTTTTGAGTAATTCCTTTCAGGTCCCCAATCCCGTCGCCATTGCTGTCCTTAAAGCTTTTCGGGTAGATCTGGTAAGCGACTTTTCCCTTCCACCAATCTTTTTCCATTTCTTGTCTCCTTTAATAAATAGAAGGCCAAGACATGCGTCTCAGCCTCTATATTATTCAAATTTTAGTATACTGTTTTTTCAGTTTCTTTATCGAAGAAGTGAGCTTTGTTCAAGTCAAATCCAAGTTCGATAGTTGCACCTGTTTCATGGTAGTCACGCGCATCCACTTTAGCGATGAATTCGTTGTCACCAACTTGGCAGTACAAGTGAGATTCAGAACCAAGCAACTCAGATACAGAGATGGTTGCTTTTACTACTGATTCTGGGAATGTTTCAAGGAAAGCAGCCTCTGTATTCACATCTTCTGGACGGATACCAAAGATCAATTCTTTGCCTTCATAGCCTTTTTCACGAAGAACTTTCAAAGCACCTTCTGGAACTTTCAAATTCAAACCGTTAGCAACGATGTAGCCATTTCCCAATTTCACGTTAATGAAGTTCATCGCTGGGCTTCCGATGAATCCAGCTACGAATTTGTTCACTGGGTTTTTGTACACTTCTTGCGGAGAACCAATTTGTTCAACACGTCCAATTGTACCAGTACCAGCAGGGTTCTTAGTTGCTGACATGATAACGATACGGTCTGCCAATGTCATCGCTTCTGTTTGGTCGTGAGTTACGTAGATAGTTGTAGCTCCGATACGACGGTGGATTTTAGCGATTTCAGCACGCATGGATACACGCAATTTGGCATCTAAGTTTGACAAAGGTTCGTCCATCAAGAACACTTTTGCATCACGGACAATGGCACGACCCATAGCCACACGTTGACGTTGACCACCAGAAAGGTCAGCTGGTTTACGATCCAAGAATTCTTTCAAGCCAAGGATTTCTGCTGCTTCTTGTACACGTTTGTCGATATCTTCCTTGCTGTATTTACGCAATTTCAAACCAAAGGCCATGTTGTCATAAACAGTCATGTGTGGGTAAAGAGCGTAGTTTTGGAATACCATGGCGATATCACGGTCTTTAGGTGCCACGTTGTTTACAACAGTACCATCGATCGAACATTCACCTTCTGTGATGTCTTCAAGACCAGCGATCATACGAAGAGTTGTTGATTTACCACATCCTGAAGGACCTACGAAAACGATAAACTCTTTGTCTTTGATGTCCAAGTTAAAATCTTCAACTGAATAGTGTTCGCTGTTTGGATATTTTTTGTAAATATTTTTAAGATTTAATTCTACCATGATGGTACTCCTTTGATTTTTATAATTCTATTGTAAATGAAAACGTTTTACAAAGCTATGGCAAGTCTCACAAAAAAGAAAAAGAGTTTTGTGCAAGTTGCACAAAACCCACTATTTATTCCGTTAGATCACATCCTGTAGAACCAAATGGTAACAAAGAGCTAGATCTGTCAGGTTTTTCAGTTGAAGACCCGTTAGCTCTTCCCATTTGTCCATCTTATATTGAAGGGAATTCCGATGGAGATAGAGTTGCTGAGCCGCCTTGGTTACAACTGCCCCGTTGTCCCACAGTGCAACAATGATATCCTGCAACTGGTCTTGACTCCCAATCAACTGATGCAAGCGTTCTTTGATAGGATGGAGATCCAAATCTGCCTGCTCAATTCCCCACAGATAGAGTTGAGAAAAGCGGTAGACGCCTTGGTGCCCTTCTCGGATCCAGGCTCTAAAGGCTGCCCATTCTGCTCGGATGACAGAAGATACTTTTCCATCTTTTGACTCTGTCCATACCTGCCCGACCATAATGGATAAGCGAATATTAAAGTCATACTCCATGGCAGAGACGGTATCTTTTAAGATATCAGCCACAGTTAGCGACTGCTCTTGATCCAGAATGAGCACATAATCTTGTCCACTCAGTTGCAAGGTTGCTCGAAAGTTTGGCAAGAGCGTCTGCATCATCTCTAGCCAAGAAGCAATACCTTCCGCTGTCGAATGTGAGAGGTGACAATAGACGAGTTGCATCTTTTTGATGACTTGAGGGGCCTCCCCTTTCCCATCTATCAGGTATTGGTACCAAGGATTGGGAGTAAGATCTTCCTCACTAGCCAACCAGGCAATCAAATGTTTTTCTCTCTCGGTCAGCTCTTCTTCCTTCAGTTGCAACCATTGCTGAGCCTGCAGGGGAATGGCTACAAAACCAGCTGGTGGATTGGGTTGATCCGTTACCTCTGCCTGAGGGAACCACTCTCTGATATCTTTCACTACTTTGTCCCTTCTTCCACTTTTTGAATACACCAAGCCACCAATTCCTCTAAGCGGTTGATTTCATCTGTCAAGTGCAAGTAACCCATGACCGCTTCAAAACCTGTCGACATACGATAGGTCACGACGTCAGCATTTTTTGCCTTGGTGTGACTATTGGTGTTACGGCCGCGCTTATAGATTTCAACTTCTTTCTCTGTCAAAACATCTTCCTCAAGCATGGTCGCAATCAGATTAGCTTGCGCCTTGGCAGAGACATACCTAGTCGCAGTCTGGTGGAGTTTGTTAGGCTTGGTCATCCCTTGCAAAATCAAATACTTACGGATATACATGGAATAAACCGCATCTCCCTCAAAGGCTAGGGCAATCCCATTAATCAGATTGACATCAATCACGTGTCCACCTTACACCTTCTTTTGTATCCAAGAGCTTGATTCCTTGCGCAGCCAATTCATCGCGAATTTCATCTGCTCGCGCAAAATCTTTCTTAGCCCGCGCTTCTTGGCGTTCAGCGATCAAGGCTTCAATATCCGCATCCAAGACTTCTTCGACAAAGACCACTCCAAAGACTTCTAACATCTTTGCCAAGGCCTCCTTGACATCTTGGTTGTAATGTCCTGAGTTGATCCATTTGGCCAATTCAAAGACGACGGTGATTCCGTTTGCCGCATTGATATCTTCATCCATAGCCGCTACAAACTTGTCCACAAAGCTTTGCAAGTCTGCTGGATCCACTTCTCCTGTGAAAGGTTGCTCGTAGGTATTTTTCAAATACTTGAGGTTGGTCTCCGCATCGCGCACAGCTTTTTCTGTGAAGTTGATGGGTTTGCGGTAGTGCTGGGTCGCAAAGAAGAAGCGAAGCACTTGGCCATCGATGGTCTTGAGAGCATCATGCACAGTGATAAAGTTGCCCAAGGACTTGGACATCTTGACATTGTCAATATTGACAAAGCCATTGTGCATCCAGTAATTGGCAAAGGTTTTGCCTGTTTTAGCCTCTGACTGAGCGATTTCATTGGTATGGTGCGGAAACTCGAGATCGGCTCCACCACCGTGGATATCAATGGTATCGCCTAAAATTCCCGTTGACATGACCGAACATTCGATGTGCCATCCCGGACGACCAGGCCCCCAAGGGCTTTCCCAAGAAACTTCACCTGGCTTGGCAGCTTTCCAAAGGGCAAAGTCGACAGGATTTTCCTTGCGAGCCGTCTCTTCGTCTGTCCGACCTGAAGCACCTAGCTCCAAGTCTTCTAGAGTTTTATTAGCCAATTTGGCGTAGTTGTGGGATTTTTCCACACGGAAATAAACATCCCCTTGACTCTCGTAGGCATAGCCTTTTTCGATCAAGTCGGTGACAAAACGAATAATATCATCCATAAACTCAACCACACGAGGGTGACGGGTAGCAGGCTTGACCCCCAGAGCCGTCACATCCTCACGAAAAGCCGCTATGTACTTGTCTGCCACTTCCTGAGGCGTAATGCCTTCTTCATTGGCACGGTTGATGATCTTATCATCCACATCTGTAAAGTTGGAAATGTAGGTAACTTCGTAGCCACGATACTCAAAGTAGCGACGAATGGTGTCAAAGGCTACCGTTGAACGGGCATTCCCCACGTGGATATAGTTGTAAACCGTTGGCCCACAAACATACATCTTGACCTTGCCGTCCTCGATAGGGTCAAAATCCCGCAAGCTGCGGGTCATGGTGTCGTAAATTTTAATCATGCGGTCCACTCCCTTCTCTATTTCTGACTTTTTCGGCTGAAAACCAGCTCTGCAAAAGGGCCAAATTGTCTAAGGCTATCCAGTTGGTAAAAGCGCTGCCCTTCCTCTTGGGTAAAGAGGGGAACCCCCTTTCCTAGGATAAGGGGCGCTATCTGAATAATGAGGTGGTCGAAAAGATCCGCATCCAAGAGCGGTCCTACCAAGGAATTACCACCAATCACAAAGACATTTTTGCCTTTGTCAATCTGGTGAACAAAGTCCACCACATCCCCAGCTACTGGCTGGTAATTGCTGACAGGCAGATGCCTATCATGCGTAAAGACATAGTTTTCCGTAGCTTGATAAAAACTATCTACATCTTGCAAATCTTGGATTTCCTCAAAGGTCCGCTTGCCCATGATGGTGATATCCATTTGCCTGTAAAAGGAATCATAGCCTGTATCCTCTACAGAACCAAGCTGATGCAGCCAGTCTATCCTGTACTGGCTGTCCGCCAAGTAGCCATCCATGGTGATACAGCCGTAAAAATATACTGCCATTCTTGTAGTTTCCTTCCTAGTTCTACACTTTTGCTTTCAGATAAACCACCTGGGTCTGTTTGACAAAACCGATCTTTTCATACAAACGCTTGGCACCTAGGTTGCTGTCTTCCACGGCAATCTGAAATGCCTTGTCATTTTGTTCAATCAGTTGGTTGATAAGGGATTTTGCTAGATAACTTCCGTAGCCTTTTCCACGATAATCTTCTACAACTGCAAGTCCATAGAGGTAGTTGCTAGTTCCAGATACATCGACAGTACAAACTCCAATGACTTGACCATCCTTGAGTAAAATATAAATTAGGCTGTCGGGATCCTTCAAGGCCTCAGAAATGTATCTGTGGCTTAATTCCGGCGATTCCGTTTCATCTGAAAACGTTTGATGATGGAGACTGGCAATGGCTTCAAGATAAGAAGGTTCTGCCAAGAGCACATCGACATCCGAACGGGAATCTAATGCATAAGCGGTTCGATCACGTCCTAACCAAGTTTCTGTCTCTTCATCCTCAACCAGTCCCCAGTTGCTGGCGAAATCAGGATGGCGCTCTAGAAAAATACGCTCAGTCTGAAAGGTAACAGACTCAATTGGATAAGAGGCCGTTTCTTTCTCAAAACTTCTATATAAAGCACGCGCAATGCCTTGACAACGATGGTTGGGGTGGACCAGTATCGCCACTTCCACATCTGGGTCATCTGCATAGACTGTTAATAGGCCAACAAGTTCGCCTTTTTCATAATAAAGGAAAAAGGCGGGCATGTTTGTGTCAAAATTAAGCATGCTAGAGAGATAGGGATCACGATAAGTTTCATCATAGGCTTGGCAACAGTTAATTAGTTTTTTTGCCTCAGATAACTCCTCTTGGCTTAACTTGTTTCTTGCTTGAATCATGTAGCTATCTCCTTACAAGCTAGAAGACCGATGACTAGCGTCCTTGGCGTGCTCCATCTTATTCACGTAGTATTCGCGCTTTTCTTCTTCTTGGTGAATGACCGGTTCGTCTTTTCGGCCGTGCACCCGCACAATTTTGGCCGGAATCCCAACAACAGTGACATCACTCGGCACATCGGAAACGACGACGGCACCTGCTCCAACCTTGGCCTTGGCTCCAATCTCAATAGGTCCAATGACCTGAGCATGGGCGGATACCAATGCTCCTTCTTTAACGGTTGGATGGCGTTTCCCAGTATCTTTCCCTGTTCCTCCAAGGGTCACTCCATGGTAGAGCATGACGCCCTTTTCGACAACGGCTGTCTCGCCAATAACGAGACCTGCCCCGTGGTCGATAAAAACTCCCGAAGCAATGGTCGCTCCTGGATGGATTTCAATCTGGGTCCAAAAACGCCAAAACTGACTGTGCATCCGAGCTAGAAGCTTAAAGCCATGATTCCACAAAAAGTGAGAAACACGGTGAGCAGCCAGCGCTTTAACCCCAGGATAGGTCAAGAGGACTTCCAGCGAGGTACGTGCTGCTGGGTCATTTTCTTTTACAATATCAATGGTTTCACGCCACCATCCCATACCGTGCTCCTTTCTTTTGATTGCTTATTCTTTTGTTTCTTCACCTGCATCTTTGGCAAAGTCTTTTCTAGGTTTGTGGTGACGAGGACGATCACCATGGCGATGACCCTTTTCACCTCTTTCTTCTGAATGTTCTGGTTTTGGAGGACGTGGTAAGAGAGCCTTCATAGAAGCATCAACACGGCCTTTTTCATCGATCTTGATAATCTTGACATCGACTTCATCCCCAATCGCTACCAAGTCTTCGACACGGTTGGTGCGAGTCCAAGCCATTTCAGAGATGTGAACGAGGGCATCCGTCTTGTCAAAGAGGTTGACAAAGGCACCGAATTTCTCGATACGAACAACTTTGGCATGGTAAACTTCGTCCACTTTCGCTTCACGAACCAAACCAGCAATGATTTCTTTAGCACGGTTAATCGCTGCTTGATCACTCGAGTAGATAGATACATTACCTTCTTCGTCGATATCAATCTTAACGCCTGTCTCAGCGATGATCTTGTCGATGGTTTCTCCACCCTTACCGATGACAATCTTGATCTTGTCCACATCAATCTTGATGGTATCAATTTTCGGAGCAGTTGGAGCCAATTCTGGACGAACTTCTGGAATGGTTGCTTCGATCACATCAAGGATTTCAAAACGAGCTTTCTTGGCTTGGGCAAGAGCCTCTGTCAAGATTTCTGCAGTAATCCCTTGGATCTTGATATCCATTTGAAGGGCTGTAATCCCATCACGAGTACCTGCAACCTTGAAGTCCATGTCTCCAAAGTGGTCTTCCAAACCTTGAATATCTGTCAATACTGTATAGTTATTTCCATCAGAAATCAGACCCATTGCAATACCAGCTACTGGCGCCTTGATTGGCACACCACCAGCCATAAGGGCAAGAGTTCCCGCACAGATAGAGGCTTGAGAAGAAGAACCGTTTGATTCCAAGACTTCTGCTACCAGACGGATCGCGTATGGGAATTCTTCCAAGCTTGGCAAGACTTGCTCAAGAGCACGCTCACCGAGAGCACCGTGTCCAATCTCACGACGACCAGGCGCACCGTAACGACCCGTTTCCCCTACAGAGTATTGTGGGAAGTTATAGTGGTGCATAAAGCGTTTCTTGTACTCTGGATCCAAACCATCGATGATTTGCGTTTCACCCATTGGGGCCAACGTCAAGGTAGAAAGAGCCTGCGTTTGTCCACGAGTGAAGAGACCTGAACCGTGCACACGGGGAACGAAGTCAACAACCGCTTCCAAAGGACGGATTTCATCGACCTTACGACCGTCAGGACGAACCTTATCTTCTGTAATCAAACGGCGCACTTCTGCGTGTTCCATTTGTTCCAAGATTTCAGCCACATCCCGCATGATACGGTCAAATTCTTCGTGGTCTGCATATTTTTCTTCGTAAACGGCTGTGACTTGGTCTTTGACTGCTTGAGTTGCAGCTTCACGAGCCAATTTTTCTTCTACTTGGACCGCTTTTTGAAGGTCACTGTTGTAGGCTGCGATGATTTCAGCTTGCAATTCCTCATCTACATGAAGCAATTCAACTTCTGCTTTTTCTTTGCCGACTGCCGCAACGATTTCTTCTTGGAAGGCAATCAATTCTTTAACGGCATCGTGCCCTTTCAGAAGAGCTTCCAACATGATTTCTTCTGACAATTCTTTGGCACCAGACTCTACCATGTTGATAGCGTGTTTGGTACCTGCTACTGTCAGTTCAAGAAGCGAGCGCTCTGCTTGTTCTTGGGTTGGGTTGATGATGATCTCACCATCGACATAACCTACTTGTACCCCAGCGATTGGGCCGTCAAATGGAATATCTGAGATAGACAAGGCCAAGGATGAACCAAACATAGCTGCCATTGGTGCAGAGGCATTTTCATCGTAAGAAAGGACAGTATTGATGACTTGCACTTCGTTACGGAAACCTTCCGCAAACATCGGACGGATCGGACGGTCAATCAAACGCGCTGTCAAAGTCGCATCCGTTGAAGGACGTCCTTCCCGCTTCATAAAGCCACCAGGAAACTTCCCAGCTGCGTACATTTTTTCTTCGTAGTTAACTTGGAGTGGGAAGAAATCCCCAGTTGCCATCTTCTTAGACATGACAGCTGCCGTCAAGACAGTTGACTCACCGTAACGCACGACAACAGAACCATTTGCTTGCTTGGCAACCTGGCCAGTCTCTACGATCAACTCACGACCCGCAAAAGTCGTTTGAAACACTTGTTTTACCATTTTAATCCCCTTTGGATGGATAATATTATACGACTTGCCTACAAAAATCAGGATACAAAGGGCGTGAAGAATCCCGTATGAAAATAGGAGATTGACGCAGTGTGCCACGCACACAAGGAAATCTCTCTTTTTCACTAGGGATTTAGCCCGTGTTCAACTATCAAGATATTTTGGACGGTTCGGCTTGCCGAACATTTCTGTAGAAAAATAGGAAGGTGACGTAGCACTCGATGAGTGCTAGGAAGCTTATCTTTTTTCCTAAGAAATGAGGCCAAAATTCAATTACCAAGATACTAAGCCGTTAAACAACTCAAAGGAAAATAGGAAATCCAACGACGGAGCGACCGCTCCTAGGAGGATTTATCTTTTTCCACAGAGTTGTAGGCGAGTTCAATTACACCTGATAGCATAGGATTTCAAGCATCCATCTGTATCTTATATCCTCATCTTTGTATCCAAGCACGTATAACCTTTATTTTACCATATTCAAGCCCAAAAGAAAAAGGCTTTAAAAGCCTTTTTCGAGGAATATTTGATTTCCACTTATTTTAAAATTCTAGAGCTAGATATAGGTGCTATCTATTTTAAAGTTTACATGAAATCTCTACTAACTACACAACTAAGTGCTTCCTAGGTAAATGACAATTCTATTAATCCACACGATAGAAGAAGTCCTCTGGGTTCCAAATGTACTGCTGCCCAATCCAAATTCGATCTTTTTTAGTATCTGACGGATCACTATTCTGGTTACTATCTGGTTTGATAGATGTCCCTGCTGGTAAAAACGAAATTGCTGCTCCACCAGCTGTATTCGGTTTTGAACTGTGGATAGCTCCAGTAATATAGCTATGATCAGGATTAACGTTATTGACGACCCCACTACCATCTGTAAAAAATTGATTTCCGGTCAAGCCATCTTTATCAAATTCCAAAGTCCATCCCAAGCCATTTCGCCAAGTCCCCGAAATACTTGAAAAATCTCCGTTCTGAATCTCTTGAATATTCATCCCACCACTTCCCTTATTTGAGGTAGCCGCATTAGAACCTTCCACTCTCGTCGTGAATTCAAGCGCAATCCACCCCTGGCCAGACTGGAGCTTTCCCCAGGTATAACCGTCAGCTGAAACCGTCTCTGTGATCGTATAAACACCTTGTGGGATCATTCCAACTTCCTCTCCCTTGATCGATGCTTCTTTACGAATCCGAAGATTTGAAACTCCTACGCGGACTTGAGAACTACTTGTTTGCGACTCTGAGTTACTTGCTTGGCTCGTCGCCTTCTTACCGGTCTCTAGTTCTTTCCATCCAAATTTTGCTTGATCCAATTCTTTTGCTGTAATTCCCAAGGCTTTTTCTGGCTTCTGGCCGTCCCCATTTTTTATTTGGATCTGATTGACAGTCTCAAGCTTTCCTTTTTGGAACTTGTAATGAATTAGATCCACCTCTGGTTGAAGAGACGAAAAGCTAGCATAAATGACTGAACCATCCTCAAAAATTTGGAAACCTGAACGAGAACCGCCAGAGGAAGCTACAAAAGCCGTATGTAGCAATTCTGGTTGCTGGCCTTTTAGATAATAAATCGCTGATACTGTTTGGCCATTTCCAATCAAGAGCTCATCCCGCCCATCTTTATCCAAATCCGTATAAAAATAGGAAAGACTTGGTTTTCTACCCAGGGTTTGAAGATACCTAGCATAAACATACTCATCGGATTGAGGATCTATTTCTTTTAGTTTAGCCGCTAGACCTGCACTATCACCTGACTCGATAGCCCTAGAGTAAGCCTGATAACGTTCAAGAACTGTTTGATAATACTCATGCCCAGACGATGTCTTCTTGGAACTTTTCCCATCTGCTACTGCACTCTGAACTGTAGAAGGTTGCGTCTTAGGTCGTCGCTTAGGTCCACATGCCACCAGGGCTAGCAACGTCATCGCTACCAAGCTAACTTTATAGATTTTTTCATCAGATACTCCCTAGAACTTTCTCCATTTTATTATACCAAACGAAGTTCAAAAGCTAGAAAATCCTTGTTTTCTTATTGGAGCAGTCAGCCTTTAATAAGATCCCCCATCCGCCTATCATTCTGCCCTCTTTTCTGCTATACTTAGTATAGTTATTTGATCAAAAAGGAGAACACTATGGAATTAAAAAAACGTTCTGAATTTCCTGAGAACGAACTCTGGGATCTCACAGCCCTCTACCAAGACCAGGAAGACTTCTTACGTGCCATTGAAAAGACGCGCGAAGAAATTAATGAATTTGTCCGCAATTACAAGGGCATGCTCCACACTTTTGAAGACTTTGAAGCTGCCTTTGCGGTCTTGGAACAGATTCAGATCCAACTCAGCCACATCGGCAACTACAGCTTTATGCCTCAAACGACGGACTTTGGCGATGAAGCTTTTGCTGAAATTGCCCAAGCAGGGATGGATTTCGAAACTTGGGCCAGCGTCGAGCTTTCCTTCTTTGATGATGCCTTGGTCGAAGCGGATGAAGATGTCCTCGAACGTCTTGGTCAACTTCCTCACCTCACTTTTGCCATTCGCCAAGCCAAAATCAAAAAAGCCCACTACTTGGGAGCTGATGTGGAAAAGACTTTGACCAACCTCGGTGAAGTCTTCTACGGACCGCAAGACATCTACACCAAGATGCGGGCTGGTGACTTTGAAATGGCTGATTTTGAAGTGGAGGGAAAAGTTTACAAGAATAGCTTTGTCACCTATGAAAACTTCTACCAGAACCATGAGAATGCAGAAGTCCGTGAAAAAGCCTTTCGTTCCTTCTCAGAAGGTCTCCGCAAGCACCAAAACACTGCGGCAGCTACCTATCTAGCCCAAGTCAAGTCTGAAAAACTGATCGCAGATATGCGAGGCTACGACTCTGTCTTTGACTATCTCTTGGCTGAGCAGGAAGTGGATCGTTCTATGTTTGACCGTCAGATTGACCTGATCATGAAGGACTTCGCTCCGGTCGCTCAAAAATTCCTCAAACACGTGGCCAAGGTCAACGGCCTTGAAAAAATGACCTTTGCTGATTGGAAGTTGGACTTGGACAGCGCGCTCAACCCAGATGTCACCATTGATGACGCTTATGACTTGGTCATGAAATCTGTGGCACCACTTGGTGAAGAATATTCTCGCGAAATCGCCCGCTACCAAACCGAACGTTGGGTCGACTTTGCAGCCAATGAAGGCAAGGATTCTGGTGGTTATGCGGCTGACCCTTACCGCGTCCATCCTTATGTCCTCATGAGTTGGACAGGGCGCATGAGCGATGTTTATACCCTGATCCACGAGATCGGACACTCTGGTCAATTCATCTTCTCAGACAACAACCAAAGCTACTTCAACGCCCACATGTCAACCTACTATGTGGAAGCTCCATCTACCTTTAACGAGCTCCTCCTAAGCGACTATTTGGAACAGCAGTTTGACGACCCTCGTCAAAAACGCTTTGCCCTGGCTCACCGTTTGACAGACACCTACTTCCACAACTTCATCACCCACTTGCTGGAAGCGGCCTTCCAACGCAAGGTCTACACCCTGATCGAAGAAGGTGGCACCTTCGGCGCTAGCAAGCTTAATAGCATCATGAAGGAAGTCTTGACCGAATTCTGGGGCGACGCCGTTGAAATCGATGACGATGCTGCCTTGACCTGGATGCGCCAAAGCCACTACTACATGGGGCTTTACAGCTATACCTACTCAGCTGGCCTAGTTATCTCAACCGCCGGTTACCTGCATTTGAAGAACTCCGAAAACGGAGCCAAAGATTGGCTAGACCTCCTCAAATCTGGTGGCAGCAAGACCCCACTTGAGTCTGCCATGATCATCGGAGCAGATATCTCAACGGACAAACCACTCCGCGATACGATTCAGTTCTTGTCTGATACGGTTGATCAGATTATTGCTTATAGTGAAGAGTTGGGTCAGTAAGAATTCCTCCAGTGTGGTTTTCTTAATTTTGTTAATCATCTACATAAAAAGTCACCAATTTTTGCTGACTTCAGATTGAAGAAAGAGTCCAAAATGGACTCTTTCTTCAATCTTTTTCTTTTACTAGAGAAAATTTTAAAAACTCAAGAATAGCATTAAATCAGCATTTCCAAAAGTTTTCGCTATATGGTAGGATATCTCTATTAGGGCAATTTAAAAATTAGAGATTCATTCTTAGTTTACTGTGCCCGATTTTTTATAAACATATCTACTTTAACCAAAGATGTTCCTTGAGGTGTGTTTATGATAAAATAAGGATTATGAACAAACTATCTAGCTGTAAAAATTATCATTACAGAAAAATGAGAAACCATATTCGATAAACAAACAGTGTCTTCAAAGACAAGTTTAAGAGAAAATATGACTGAATTTTTTCTAGGATGAAAGGATCAATAAGTTCAGAAGGGAGAAATATGCTAAATATCTTTGTATTAGAAGATGATTTTCTACAACAAACACGTATTGAAACAGCAATCAAGAAATGTAGGACAGATCATCATCTAAAGTATAAATACTTAGAGGTATTTGGGAAGCCAACACAATTGTTAGAGGCCATCAAAGAGACAGGAAATCACCAATTCTTTTTTTTAGATATTGAAATTAAAGGGGAAGAAAAAAAAGGAATGGAAATTGCGCGTGAGATTCGTGAAAAAGATCCTAGCGCTTCAATCGTATTCGTAACGACTCACTCAGAATTCATGCCCGTTACCTATCGTTATCGTGTCTCCGCTTTGGATTTTATTGATAAAGGATTAAATGATCAGGATTATCAGGAAGCGATCTCATCTGTTTTGATACATGCTGCTGAGAACGTCAATAAGACAATAGGGGAGGATTCCTTCAGCTTTAAATCAGAGCATTCCCAGATTCAAGTCCCTTTCTCAGATATTCTATATTTTGAGACATCTTCGACCGTTCATAAGGTCGTTTTAACAACTAAAAAAGGACACATGGAATTTTATGGTAAAGTCTCAGATATTGCTAAAACCGACAAGCGACTTTACCAAAGTCATCGAGCTTACGTTGTAAATCCAGAGAATGTCGTTCGTATTGATAAAGCAAATCATATTGTTTATTTTGAAAACAATGAATCATGCTTTGTATCACGTTTAAAACTGAAAGGGCTAGTTGAAAAGGTAGATAAAAAATGACTCTAGAGTTTGAAGGTGTGTTTTTTGTTAGTTGGTTAATAAGGTTAGTTATTTTTCAACAAATTAGTTATTCAAAATTTAAATTACCATATTTATTTTTAATACCTGCCCTACTGACATTGATTGAATACTATTATTATGATGTTGTCTTTTGGGGAGAAATATTATTTTTACCTTCCATCACTTTCTTTCTAAAATCTCGAGAAAGATGGAATTGGTTACAATACATATTCTACTGTTTTTTTACTTTAACAATTTTTGATATGTTGAGCAGTCTATCATCTATCTATTTCCAGTTTTTATTTAGAGTATCAGAGGAGGTTTTAGATAAAAATATATGGATGGATTGGATACCAATACTTTTAACCTTTCCTGTATACATTATATTTTTTAAAATATTTCGAATTAATATCGAGTTACTTTCACAAGAGGTTAAAAATAATAAATTTTCAATGGTAGTAAAGATTTTTAGTATAACGATGATAATCTATTACCTCTTAAGTTATATACTCTCAAGTATACCTACACTTGAATATGCTGGTTTATTTCCTACCCATATAGACGATATATACTACAAAAGAATAGTTATCTTCAGTTACATCCCTATCTTTTTAGGTTTTCTATTTTATATCCAACACATTATTAAAGAAAATATCAATATAGAAATTCAAAAGATGAAAGATTCACAGATAGATTCAATAAGTAAATATAGCAATCACATTGAATCTCTTTACAAAGAAGTGAGAAGTTTTCGTCATGATTATACAAATATATTAGTCAGCTTAAATGAATCGATAAAGAAAAGAGATATGGATGGGGTAGAGAGGATCTATAATGCCGTACTGAAAGAGTCTGATAAATCCTTTTACAATAGTCAATACGATATTGCTAAACTTGTTCATTTAAAAAACCTAGCAATGAAATCGGTTGTATCCGCAAAATTGATTGAAGCACAAAATCGAGGAATTGATGTCTCTGTAGAAATAGCTGAACCTATCGGAACTCCTCAAATAGATCTAATCGATTTTATTACGATACTATCTGTCTTTTTAGATAATGCCATAGAAGCTGCAGTTAACGCAGAAGCTCCAAGAATTAGTTTTACTTATTTTCAAGAGAATGAAAATAAAATTTTAGTTATCTATAATACCACTGCTGACTATAAGATCCCTACTAAAAATATTTTCCAATATGGAGTCTCAACCAAAGGAGAGGGACGAGGTATCGGTCTTTCCAATGTCAAACAAATCCTTTCCAAATATCCTAAAGTCACTTTAGAAACAAAAAGTATAGATCATGAGTTCACTCATGAATTAAAGATGTACGAAGGATAACTTTAAAACTAGAATAAATGGTCTGTTTTTTATAATTCCATTCATTATAAAAAACAGACCATTTATTAGATTGATCATTTCTTTTATTAAATTTGAAATATACTGTTGTGTGTAAGAACTTAGAAAACGAAAACCGAGTTACAATTGTTTAGTGAACTCACCCACATTCTGTTTATGATTATAGTTAGGAGAACTAGCCCATGTTTAATAGATTAACAACCGCTGTCTTTCAGTCGATCTTGAAAAGGAGAGATACGAAGATCTTCTTATCCTTTTGTCTATTACCTATCCTGGTTCCATTTTTGGCAGGAAATATGGAAGATATGAAAGCCGACTATACGAATAGTTTTTTATCTTTCTTTGATATCACTCTTTTAACACAGTATCGTTTAACAATCCCGATACTCATTTTTTCCATATTGATTTCTTCCGTTTTTAGAGATGAAATTGATAGCAAGATCATGTTTTTATACAAAGATATTAAGCGTTCTAAAATTTTCAACGCAAAAATACTCGGACTATTTTTAGTTTATATCCTCTATTTATTTGGAACTTTTTTTGCAACTTTCATTACTTATTATGGCATTATGTTGCCTAGATTTGGAGTTGATTCTAACTTCTTACCTTCAAGCTCTATTTTAGTTGAGAAATCTATCTTGTCGATTCTTTCTGTGGTTTTACTTAATCTTATAACAACCGTCATGGTTGCGATGGTTTCCATTAAATCTAAGACCTTAGTGGCTGTTTTAGTAGGTATCTTCTTCACTTTATTTGCCTTCACAGCTCCCTTACTGATTGGAGTAAGGTATGTGATTCCAACCACTTATGCAAATGCTTTACAAGCAGGTGAGTTTGGTTTAACGCTGTTAATCATCATTGGCTTGTCTTGCATTTACTTCTTGCCTAGCTATTTCTCAGCTAGAAAGAATTTTGAAAGAATAGAGTTTTAAAAAGAGCAAGTTGACTCATTTATTATTTATAAAAATTGAAAGGAAACTAGATATGCTAAAAATCGAAAGTATTTCAAAAAAATTTGTTGGGAATGACTTTTATTCACTCAAAGACGTCAATATGGAAATCAATAAGGGGGAGATTGTCGGTTTGATTGGTAGAAATGGGGCAGGTAAATCGACACTCATGAAGTTGATGGCAAAATCACTAAAACCAACTTCTGGACTTATTACCTATAATGAGATCGATATTCATAGTAAAGACAATGTATTAACAGACTTTGGTATTATGATTGATCCAGTATTCTACCCAGAAATGTCCGTTATTGATAACTTAAAATTTTATCTACGTTTACATGGGAAAGAGGAACTTTTTTCAAATATTGAACCGACTCTAAAATTGGTAGAACTATGGGAAGCTAGAAATAGAAAACCAAAAGGATTTTCTTTTGGTATGAAGCAAAGGACAGCCTTGGCAATTGCTTTGGTTGCCGAACCAGACTTCCTTATTCTAGATGAACCATTCGTTGGACTAGATCCGATTGGTGTTCAGAAATTAATTGATATTTTGAAACAGTGGTCTAATGAGAGACAAATTTCAATGCTTATTTCTAGCCACCAATTAGGAGAGCTAGAAGCCTTGTGTGAACGTTATGTCTATATTGAGGCAGGGCAGTTAGCAGACGCTTTTGATGGTGCAGCTTGTCCTAGTTTGCTTGTGTACTTGAAGGAGACTAAGAATCTTGAAGGGATTCAGTCTTTATTAAGTGATGACGCCATTCTAGAAGGCAATGTTTTAGACATTTCGACAAACATATCCTCTGAAAAGGTTAATGAGATTTTTAAAACTTTAGGAAATCATGCCTTGATTGAGAAGATAGAGGTGAAAGAGAACCACCTAAAAGAGATCTTTACGAAAGGACAGTAATATGAAACAAATCTTACCTGCCATTTTCACATCTGTCTGGAAGCGTAAAGAAAGCAAGATTTACCTGCTATTCGTTTTATTTCCAGTTATCTTTCTTCTAGCTTCCTTTTTTGGAAAATCTAATTTCATGCAAATTTCCGTAATAGGAGACAATAGAGTAAGTGGGATAGCCTTTCTAGATATGATGATCAGTTCAGCAGATTCATTTATCTTACCTACTCTTGCAATCTATTTCTTGACAATTTCTGTCTTTAGACGAGAGATAGATGATCATACCATGTTTCTTTATAGAGATTTAAGCCGTAAGAACATATTTTTTTCAAAATATCTTAGTTTACTCTCAATCTTGGTACTTTTTTATATTCTATTTACTTGTGTTTCTACTACAATCTATTTTACCAGGGTCGTTCAGTTTCCTTTTGCCTCGAATACCTTTTTTGATAATGATTTATCTATTACTTTATCAACCCTAGAGGATATTTTTGGAATCTTTTTAAAAGATATTTTTTCAGTAACTGTCGCTTCTGTGTTATGTCTTTATTTAAAAACAGGCTCAACCATAGTGGTAGCTATTATTTTAACAATTGCAAGCATGATGACTTCAATGATTGGCGGAGGCATTGCAATGCTTTTCCCGAATGGATATAACAGATTGCTTAATGACGACATCTTATCCACGCCACAAGCATTCTTGGGAGCCCTTGGCATTACCCTCGTTTATGGCTTTATTCTCCTAATCATTGGTTCTAAAAAGTTTCAAAATTTAGAGTTTTGATGTGACAGGACTTGACCTGCTGCCTATAATCTAATGACGTATACCTTGTCTACAATGTACGATTGAAAGATACAGGTTTCTCTTTATCATCAAAAAAAGATTGGAACATAGCTCCAATCTTTTTTTCTTAACTCAACTCAGCCACAATGGCCTTGATTTGGTCTGCGGTGTGCACACCTGCTACTTGTTTGACAACTTGCCCATCTTTTTTAAAGAGCAAGGTTGGGATGGACATAATGCCGAAAGCACGCGCTGTTTCTGGATTTTCGTCCACATCCATTTTCAGGATTTTTAATTCATCTTCTGAAAGTTCTTGGGATAATTTTTCTAGGATAGGGGCTTGCATGCGACATGGACCACACCAGGTCGCCCAAAAGTCTACCAAGACCAATCCTTCTTTTGTTTCAGCTTCAAATGTTGCGTCTGTAATTGCTTTTACCATTTTCTTTCTCCTTTAGTTTTTGTATTGATCGAGGTCTTGCTTCATCAAATAGAAGAAGACATCTCCGTAAGTTCCGTGGTAATCAAGTTCGTGACCATTATAGGTCAATTTTTGTACTGGATAGTAATCCGCCACACCAATCAAGCAGGTCTGTTGGGAGCGTTCAAACTCTTCATAGGAATCAAAATGCATGACTCTTTCTTGTTTTGCACCATCTAGATATGTAATTTCAATCATATCGGTAACCTCTATTTCTTAAGATACACTCATTGTAACTCTGTTTATTACATCTGTCAAATGAAACGATTTACTCAGTTGATGGATCTTATCCGAAAAAAAGACAATAAAAAAAGAGGCTGGGACAAAAGTCCTATCCTCTCAATTGTCTTTGGATTGTCGAGCAAGACGCAGTGGTTGAGTGGGCTCTACTACACTGATTTCATCAGCTTTTACAGCCCTACTCAACTGTGCGGAGGTGGGACGACGAAATCGAATTCTAACGAATGACCGATTTCTGTCCCACTCTCTCCATTCTTGCTGGATAAAACGGTTCTAGACAAGGCGCCGAGCCGAAGATAATATTGAAATTCTAGTAAAAAAAGAAAAGCCCCCTGAATCCAGAGAGCTGATTTGAGCTCGGGATAAACTCCTAGTGAAAATAAAAAATCTCCCCGAAGGGAGATGAATCTGGTTTATTTTACCTTACGATGCTAGGAACCGAAGCCGAAGATAATACTGAAATTCTAGTAAAAAAAGAAAAGCTACTCTACAATAGAGTAACTTAACTTTTTTGTATTCAATCGAACACGGCCTTTGTATCTTGAATTAACGACGAAGTCCAAGAGAGTTGATCAACTCACGGTAACGGTTAACGTCGTTCTTACGAAGGTAAGCCAACAAGTTACGACGGCGACCGATTTTCTTCATCAAACCACGGTAAGTAGCGTGGTCTTTTTTGTGTTGTTTAATGTGGTCGTTCAAGTGGTTGATTTCCCAAGTAAGGACAGCAACTTGAACTTCTACTGAACCGGTGTCACCTTCGTGACGTGCGTATTGTGCAATGATTTCATTTTTTTTCTCTTTTGAGATTGCCATGATAAGCTCCTTTTCTTTATGCTCTATCCGAGTGGCAGGTCTGGCATAGCCTGCTACCAAGAAAGAGTTAGTTGTCTATTCGACTTATTCATTCTACCAAGATTTCATCTTTCTGTCAAACACTTATGCTCCCTTCAAAAACAGAAATACGCTTTTTTGAATCATTTATTCTAGAAGCCCTTTAACAGAAAAAGACAAGAATCTTTTCAGATCATTGTCTTAGAATAGAGACAAATTTTTTCTTTGAAACAAAGTATAAATTTCTAATTATCTTTTTATATTTTCTTAAATGCTCGTAAAGCCTTATTCTATGTGCTTTCGAGTATTTTTACTGTAGGAAGATACTTCACGTTTCTTTGCATATTTCCTCATGTCTTAGCTGTCAGAAGTGGTAAATAAGTAGTAAATTCATTTGTACTACTAAGCAACAAGACGCTCCTGTTGCTTCTCTTTATTCAAGCGTTTCATTTCTGCCATTGCAGAATCGAATGTTGCATGTGCGTAATAGTTCAGCGTCATGGCTATATTAGCATGTCCCATAATGTACTGTAATGCCTTTGGATTCATTCCTGCATTTGCATAGTTGGTACAGAATGTATGTCGCAAACTATGTGGAGTGATGTGTGGCAATTTATCCTCGTTATACTTATTGTATTTCTTAACAAGACCTTTCATCATGCCGTTGTAATCACTTGCCACTTTTGGATAGTTCTTTCTATTAAGAAAGAGGAAATCACTATATCCATCAATCTCAACACGCTTATCATTCTTTCGATTCGCTAACACTCGCTTAAATGCTTGATAGGCTTCTTCAACCATAGGAACTTGACGTTCGCCACTTTTGGTCTTTGGTGTTTCAATGTAGTACCCAATTTCAGTATCTCTCAATAGCTGATGGTCTATATTGACAAGACGATTCTCAAAATCTAAATCTGGAAGTGTCAAACCACCAAACTCTGAAATACGAAGACCTGTTTTTAAGAGTATCAGAATTTCATCATAATTTTTGCTGTAGGTTTTATCAGCTTTTGCAAAGGCTAACAGTTTTTCTTCCTGTTCTTCTGTTAGTACGGTCTTAGGGACAGTATCATCATCAAGAACTGCTTTCAGTTGAAAGTCAAATGGATTCTTCCGAACACAATCATCTTGTATAGCAATATAGAATGAAGCCTTTAAAGAACGTTTGTAGTTATTGATGGTTTGATAAGCATAACCATTTTCACTCATTCTAATAGCCCATTCTTTAGCGTCTGATGGCTTAATACTGTCAATACTTCTTACACCTAACTTGTCTTTCTTCAAAATATCCATAAGATATTTGCGTCCAGTTTCAGTGTTTTTTCTAACCTTTGGTCTTTGAGCGTTCTGTTTTGCGTAAAGCTGGCAGAGTGTCATTTTCTTTCCTACAACATCAATACCATCATGAATGTCTTTCTGTAACTCTGCGATTTTCTCTCTAAGTGAGATACAATCACGCTTTCCTGCTGGTACTCGGTCTGTAGCCACAAGTTTCCACGAGTAAACAAATTGCGGTTCTCCAAATGAATCTATATATTTGTATAAGTATCTTCCGTCTTTTCGTTGGCTCTCTCCAGTCTTTAAGATTCGACCTTTATTGTCACGTCTTTTTTCTGACATGGCATTTGCTCCTTTCCTTTATGGAAAGAGCCTTGATACGACTTAATACTATTTTATCATATACAAGACCCTTTGGCGACGCTAGATTGCGTCCAATGTATCTATAATTTTTTCAAATTGTTTTCGTTTAATCTGAATACGATTGCCATTCATAATCAGCCAATTTGCATTTTTATTTTCCTCTGCCAAGCGTCGTAGCTTGTTTTCGCCAATACGAAAATATTTTGACGCTTCTTCAATGGTTAGGGTATAACGTTCCCAAATAGGAATGTCAGTCTGCTTCATAAAATCCTCCTTTCCAAATCACTTATTTGGATTTCATAAAAGTTGTTTTACCAGCAATCGAACAGCTTTAGCAAAGCTCACGGGAGTTCCACCCCTGCATGGTTCTCATGTAGCCATACTCATTGCCTGCGACGGTTTTATCACGCTCGGACTATTGACTGTATGGGAGTATCATTATCACGATAAGAATGTCGTTGCAGGCAATCCTGCTAAAGATTGCTTCTCGGATCACTAACATGAATCGCTCGCTATCTTTATAAGATAGGTCATGGCGGTTAGTTCCGTTGGCTCTTTTCTTATCGAAACGTATTCGATTACTTTTATTCAGTTTTCAAAGAACAATGGCTCGTTAGCCTATCAAAACACATTGAAAGCTCAATATGCTTTGGTGGAATAACAAACCTCCCTGTTCGGGAAGCGTGGAATGGTTTAGCACGCTTCCACGAAAGGAGAGAGGATATTACTTAATTTCAAATGACAAAATCTTTGTAATCAGTCTGGTTTCCATTCTTCCACGTAAGACTTCATCAACGACCATACTTTGATTGCCATATTCATCTTTCATAAGTCGTAGGGAACGCTTCGTTATGTACCCTCTGTAATGATGTAGAATCTGGTTAATCGCTTCGGTATCGCCATCTGTTGCCTTTACAATGAGAGGAAAGGGAATCATAGGATATTGTGTTTTCATTCTTCAAATTCCTCCATAAACTTTTTAATTAAGGCTAGTCCACTGGTTCTATGCCGATAGACAGTAGAACGGTTCAATTTCAACAGGTCTGCAATTTCTGAATCGCTCATGTCCATAAAGTAAAACAGCAGTAGAATTTCACGTTTCTTGTCTGGCAACTCACGTAATGCTTCACTCAACAAATCATTTTCAACGCCTACTGATAACCCATTGAGTGTAAAAATCTGAAAGTCAGTTGAATAGTTATCTGTTGTCGCAAACTGGCTAACAAGATAATCGCCAACATCCGAAAAGGACACCTCACGCTTTGCAATCCTTGAAAGATAAAGCATATAATTCTTTCGCTCGTCTTCCATAGCACGTTTACAGATATAGTCAAACTGATTTTCTATTGTGGTCTGAAAAGAAGATGGTTTCATGTTTCTCACCCCCTTTCTGTCTAGGAAAGGAAGTGAGCCTTGCTCGTTTATCTCCTTTCACTCTTAGTCCCAATGTGAAAGGGGGATTTGTTGCATTACTGATAAATAAACTTTGTAAAAAAGTTCTGAATAGCCAAAAAAGCATATAAACAGATTTATTTCTCTGTTTACATGCTTCTGTTATTCTATCTATATGATTTATAAAACCACATTGGTGGACGTACTTATCTATTGCAGATAGACGACTTTTTTTGACAAGAACCCAATGTAAGGAAATTTATTGTATATGATGTACTTCATGGCGACGTTGACCTCCAACAAACCGCCATTTGGAAGTAATATACAATATTTTAACAGCGTAAATAGCACTACCATATAACGGTTTTTTTTATTGGCGTTTAGTAGTGCTTTTTATTAAATATAAACCTATAAACCATATAACACGTTTTTCTATACCTGTTTTTAATTCAGTAGGAACAATAAAATGTATAGAGGTGGTCTACTATGCGTAAAAAAGAAGATAAATATGATTTTAGAGCCTTTGGTTTAGCCATTAAAGAAGCTCGATTGAAACGAGGTTTAACTCGTGAACAAGTGGGAGCATTGATTGAAATTGACCCACGGTACTTAACTAATATTGAAAATAAAGGGCAACACCCCAGCATACAAGTTCTTTATGACCTTGTATCGTTACTTCATGTTTCCGTTGATGAATTTTTCTTACCTGGGGTCCCGAGCGCTTAGTGGGAATTTGTATCGATAAGGGGTACAAATTCCCACTAAACCAATGTTTCAAGGCCTATTTATTTTTTATATTCAATTCTCTTAAGTGTTTAGGAATAGATAACAAGTCAAATTTATACTCTCCAAGAAAAGTGATATGCTCCCAATTAATAGGAGATACATGCTTCATATACTTAGTTACTTCGGGATCTATTTTGACGAGATAATTATAAGCTGCTTGTAAGTAGACGGCGTTCCATATACTTATTGCATTTATTAACACATTAAGCGCACTAGCACTTTGAAGTTGTCGGCGAATATCGCGCTCCATAAATTTTCCGCGTCGCCCAAAAAATAGTTCTCTAGCTAAAGCATTAATCGCTTCTGTCTTATTTAGTCCATGAGTGATCCTTCGCCGTAGCTCACTATCTGTAATATAATCTATCATAAAAATGCTCTTTTCAATGCGACCTAGTTCTCTCAGTGCAAGAGCTACTCTATTCTTACGTGCGTATGAGCCTAGCTTTCCTAATAGTAAAGAACTAGATACTTTTCCTGTTTGAATCGAATAGGCGATTCGTTTAATTTCATCATAGTTTTCTTCAATAATTTTTACATTGATTTTTCCGCTTATATCTTCTGATAAGTTAGGGTAGTAGGAAGGTGATTTGATAGAAAATAATTGTGATTTTTTTATATTTCTGATGCGAGGTTCAAAATCAAAGCCTAGTAATGCGGTCATTCCAAACACCTGATCAGAATACCCATTTGTATCAGTAAAATGTTCCTCAATATCTAGATCTGTTTCATGATAAAGTAGGCCATCAAGGGTATGAGTAGCTTCCCTTGTATTAGTTGAAGCAACCTCGATATGATGAGTCGTATGCCTATCATTTATTGATCGAATCATTGTAGCTCCTTTTTCCATACTTTTGTAATGTGGATTAACATCGGATTTTAGAGCTGAGACGCCCACTGGGACGCGCATTCCGTCTGAAGCAGTGGTTTTTCCTTCACCCCAAAAGTCTGCAACAGGAAGCTTTAACTGATAATTAACCAAAACAGATTGAGCACGAGTCAGAGCTTCTTTATAAAAGCGCCATTGTTTGGCATTGGCTAACTGAGAATAAGAAATTCCAGGAGTTGATTGGGCCATTTTTTCAAGACCAATATTCATCCCTAAACCCAGCAAAGCAGCAAAAATAATTTTTCTTTCTTGTTCACTCGGCGGTTTCCCTGTAGAATCATGACTAAATTCTTGTGAAAAGTTGGTCCAACTGTCCACCTCAATTAAAAGATCACTAAGCCTTATCTTAGGAATTATTGAATAAAGTTTTTTTCTATATATTTCTGCTTCGCTAGGTGTAACTTTTTCCAACTTTTTAAGGTTTGCTCTTGAAATTCTCTTATCAACTGTCGAATAAAATTGAAGCTGTAAATCTAAAATTATTTCCCGATCCTTTAAATAGTCCTCAAACGTGTCTGGAATAGTTTCTGAATCAATACAAGCAGATAAATCAACTAAGTAATCATCAATATTTCGATGGATCATACTTCCTTCAACTGAAATATCTCCTGATCGAATATTGTTCTTTAGCTCGGTGAAAGCTACTAACTCATAGTAAGACCGATCTATTTTCCCCTCTTCTGGCCGAACAAGGCTTTTCCATTTTTTACTCACAAAATCAGTAGAAGTATCTGCCGGTATTTTTCTTTTACCACTATTGTGTAAATCAGTTAGTTGAGTTAGGGCCATGAGGACTGGATTTGCTGCCGGAGTTGCTTTGAACGAAAGGGTCCTCAATAACATTGGCGTGTATCTTCGGAGGTAATTAGCTTTATTTCGAACCATTTCTAAATAGCCATGATTTTTATTACCTGTAATTTTTTTAGCTTCTTCTCCATCTTGTACTAAATCTTCCCAAGGCATGATTCGTTCAATTTCGTCAAAAGGATTACTATCATTATCTTTTGCAAAGTGAAGAGCATCAATTAAAGAAGCATAATGTTCCAATTTTTTAGTAGCCAATTTTCCTTTTTCTTTTAACTGTTCTTGTGAATCACGTGTCCCTTTGCGTTTAATACTTGCTAAAATGCGGTCATTAATCTCAATCAGTTGATCGATCAGATATTGATGATGATTGACTAAAAAAGCAATAAGTAAAGAGTATCTTTTTTCAAGCTCAAAACGGGAGAAGTCATATGCATCATAATTTTCCCCTAGTCTAGCTAGCTGAAGAAACCTGTTCCGATTAATATGGGAGACATTAATTGTCCCGAGTCCCATGGAAGCAATCACTTCCACTTTTTTACAAATACTCATAAAGCTTTCTGGATTTGCCTTACCTGGAATGTCTTTTAGCCAAGCGAGTTTAGTTATTTTCGTCTCTTCATAAATTTGAAACAAACTCTCTAGTTTTTCAATTTGTATATCTGTTAATGAACAGAGTAATATTGAAAATAAGTTGTTTTCTGCTTTATCTCGACAGCGGCTTATAATGTCTTCAAGTGTAGCTATAGATGGAAAAATAATTCTTTTTCGAGTTAAGAAATCAATTGTTTTTTTCATTAGATAGATAGAGTCATCATTTTCTAAAGCTAGTTCAATTAAATATTCTATTAACTGTTTTTGTGTATTAGCACTACCGAATCGATGATAGTTGAATACTTCTAAGATCTCGTTGAAGTGATTTGCACGTGTATTTCTATGATCATATGAATTTAAATCAATTGCATCAAGATGGAGCTGTCGACTCACATAAGAAGTTAGTCTGGTTGATTTAATCGGCCAATTACTTAAAGAACACCCAGGATACCGGGCCAAACAAAGTTGTATCGCAAATCCTAGTTTATTGACCTTTCCACGGTGTTGATTAATAACCTCCAGATCATAATCAGAAAAACTAAAATACGCTTTAAAATCCTCTTCTGATAAGTGGTCTACAGAAAGAAGTTGTTCACGCTGTGAAGTAGTTAAAATTCTTTTCATAGCCATATCTTAAGCATTCCTTTTATTGAGGTAACGGTAAAAGGTTGTTTTGCTTAATTTAGAGGCATCAAGAATTTGACGAATAGAATACTCTTTGCTGTCATACATTTTTAAAGCTAAATCAATTGATAGCTTACCTTTACTTGGACGGCCCCCTTTTTTTCCTCGGACTCTGGCTGCCTTAAGACCAGAGTTAGTTCGTTCAATAATAATATCCCGTTCCAGTTCTGCTAAACTAGCCATAACTCGGAAAAAGAATCTTCCCATAGACGTTGAAGTATCTACGTTATCTTGAATAGATATAAAATTGACACTAAGTTCTTCAAATAATTCAGAAAGTTCAATCAAATGTTTAGTTGATCGTGAAATTCGATCTAACTTGTAAATGACAACAGAATCTCCTTCACGTAGTAGGTTGATCATTTCTTCTAATTGCGGTCGGTCTTTTTTCGCACCAGTTACTTTTTCTTGAAATAATTTATCAATTCCATAATGAGTAAGTGCATCAATTTGTAAACTAAGATTTTGATCATCCGTACTCACTCGAGCATAGCCAAAAATCATAAAAAAACCTCCTTAATTTTATAATTTAAATGTACCATAACTCATTAAGTATAACTATATAGGAACTATGAAAAAGGAACGGATTTTGGTACTTGATTTACTTAAAAAACATTTAGAAAAAGCAGGAAAATGAAAAGGTACCATAAACGGTCGTTTATGGTACCATTCAAATTTATCCTTATTGTACAAAATAACAGCGAAATTTTTAAATCTATTCCTTATCGATACAAATTCCCCGTAGGCGCTAGGGACCTCTTTAGCTCCTTGGAAGCTGTCAGTAGTATACCTAATAATTTATCTACATTCCCTTTAGTAACGTGTAACTTTCCAAATTTACAAAAGCGACTCATAGAATTATTTCCTCCCGTTAAATAATAGATAACTATTAAAAATAGACAATACTTGCTCATAAGTAATGGTACTTAAATTGTTTACTTTGGCGTGTTTCATTGCTTGATGAAACTGATTTTTAGTAAACAGTTGACGATATTCTCGATTGACCCATTTTGAAACAAAGTACGTATATAGCTTCCAATATTTATCTGGAACATCTGTGGTATGGCGGGTAAGTTTTATTAAGACACTGTTTACTTTTGGTTTAGGATGAAAGCATTCCGCTGGCAGCTTAAGCAATTGCTGAATCGAGACTTGAGTGTGCAAGAGCAACCCTAGTGTTCGGTGAATATCCAAGGTACGCTTGTAGAATCCTTCTTCAACAATCAGATAGATGTCAGACGCACGGCTTTCAAAAACCACTTTTTTAATAATTTGTGTGCTTAAATGGTAAGGAATATTCCCAACAATTT
Source organism: Streptococcus sp. AM43-2AT (assembly GCF_003603405.1). Lineage (NCBI taxonomy): Bacteria > Bacillati > Bacillota > Bacilli > Lactobacillales > Streptococcaceae > Streptococcus > Streptococcus sp. AM43-2AT. The sequence goes on from NZ_QTND01000002.1 coordinate 292,653, forward strand.
TATACCTCTGTTTGTTAGGGAATTGAAACTGTAGAATATCTTGGTGAATTAAAGTGACACGAGTATTCAGTTTTAATTTTTCTGACGATAAGTTGAATAGATGACTGTCTAATTCAATAGACGTTACCTGTTTACTTATTTTAGCCAGTTTCGTCGTTAAATGCCCTTTACCTGTTCCAATTTCGTAAACGGTATCGGTTTCTTTTAAATTCAATTGTTTTATTATTTGGTTGAGTACTTTTTCACTCGTTAAAAAGTTTTGAGAATATTTTATATTTTTGTTCATGTAATCTCTCCTGAAGTGATTACATCTATAAACAAATACAGAAGTTAAACGATTTGTTTGTAATTTTAGTTATCTGTTTAAAAAGTCATAAGATTAGTCACTGGTAGGAATTAATCTAACGTATTTATTTATCTGCGTAATCACTGTTTTTAGTCTGTTTCAAAGCAGTAGATGTTTTATCTACATTACGCATTTGGAATACCAACATGACGAATCCCTCCTTCTTAATTACAAATTTTTAGCATCTAATTTAACTTCAATTCCTATTATACAAAATTTTAAGATAATGCACTATCAACACACTCTTAAGTTTGCTTCTAAGTCTTATTTCCATAACTTCTTTTACGTTTCCGCCATTCTTTGCTGTTTCGATTTTTATGATATGGTGCAAGTCAGCACGAACACGAACCGTCTTATCTCCCATTACATCTTTTTTTGGATATCTGTCAACTGGTATGGTTGACAGATATCCTTTTTTTGTTGTTATCACGTCCTGTTCTTTTACTGACTGTTGCTTCAAAATCTGCTTGTGTCGGTCTGTCAGTTTCGCATGGTCGAGAATGTCTTTTACAACCTGCGTCTGGTTGATTTCATCAAGTTTAATCGCAACCTTTAAGGTCGGGGCAACTTGATGAGATAGCCAGTTCAGCGTCCTTTGGAAGGAGTAAGGCTCTGGTTTTGTGGTTAGTTTTAATCGTTCACGATTGTTCCCAATAAACCAAGCCCATTCTTCATTCAGTTTCCAATCAGAACGAGGTTTGGAATCGTCTTTATCTACAAAACGGATATACCGATTGATAATTTTAAAGGCGGTATGCTCTGGATTGTCATAGACGAGTAAATCACGGACTGCATAATAGGCACGCTCATTTTTCAATCGAATCTCAAAACGGTTTTTTACTTCTGCGTCTTCAATGGGAATATCATTTTTCTTGTACTGCTCGTAGTCCTTTTCATAGATACAGAAATAAACTTCACTTTGTAATGAACCGATATAGAGGGTGTTTCCCATACATTCCTTTTCCTCTTTGCGTACCAGTTCGCCACTGCGATAGCTTTTAAAACTGCGGAAGACGGAGATACATTCTTCCTGTTGGCACTTTTCAGTGAGTACAGGGATATTTAAAATCCCTGTCTTATCGTTAATGGCAAGGTCAAGGCGTTTCATCACACCGCCAGCCACCAAAACGTCCATAAAGAACTCATACCAGCTTCTTTGTTGTGCCAGAAGATAGCTTTCAAATTGTCTGCACCCACGACCTTTCAATTCCACCAGAACTCCTTTGTCCAGTTCATGGGAGCAAAGGACGAATATGTCGCCTAAAGCATAATGCTCTGAATAAGAATAGAAACCATAGTCCTCATGAAGAAAATAGGACAGTTTCAGTTGTAAGATGTTTTCGACCACCTGCTGTACGTCTGTTGTCGGAAAGCGAATTCTTACATAATCAAACAGCATTTCAAGGGGAGCGTCGGGATTGAAGCGTTCCAGAGCTTCCCAAAGGGACTGCTGTAAATCCTCTGATGGCTTGACTTTTCCTGTTTCAATATCGCTTAGATACTGCCTTGTAATACCAGTCGCAACAGCTAAACGGTTTTGAGATAGTCCATAAGCCAAGCGTTTTTCTTTTAAATGCTGTAACCAAGTTTGTTCATTCAGTAAAAATCCCTCCAATCAAAAAGGCGTATGTCAACTTTTAAAGCCCATTTGACATACGCTGAAATTTTGTAAATCCCTTGTAACCAAAGGATTTTCTAATGTTTTTTTGACTGTTTCCTGTCGATTTGTACCCCCCTGTTAGATACGGGGGGGTAAGTGCTGGCGTGGCTATTGCCACACCAGCCAGCAAGATCAGTCCACACCTGCGACTTCCGCTTCGCACGTCGCCTGCGTGGACTGTCTGCTGTTGGATAACTTTTTAATTTCCTCCAAGAAATCATATCCTTTTGGTACAAGGGGAGTATAAAACTCTGATATGACACTTGTTCCTACATCAACATAGCCACGACCTTTGATTCGCTTTAAGAAGAAATCCTTTTGTACGTCACTGCCAAACATCATGCCATAGCCCATTTCAGACATACGACCTAAAGCCACTCTGAAATTAAACTGATCACGGATTCCGTCGCCTAAATATTTTGCGTCTGGACGTTGACAAGCCAGTATTAGAAAGAAGCCAGCTTGACGACCTAACATGACAATCTGTTTCAGCTTATTCATAACTGCGGTGTTTTCTTTTGTTCCCAGCATTTCCATGAAAGCGACGTATTCATCAAAGATTAAGAAGTGTGCCGGGAGACCTAAGTAAGCATAATTTTTGCCAGTCTTATAGTTCTTCATCTGCTTCATTTCCTCACTACGTTTCATCATTTCTTCATAGAATGTTTCAATGCAAGAAAGCAAGTCTTCTTTTCTATAGTAGACATTTGCCATCACAGAACCTAAGTCCGCAAGATCAGCATTTTTCGGGTCAAGAATATACAGTTTTGAATCTGTATGAAGCAAGGCTTCAATCAGTGTCAGTATAAAGTAAGTTTTACCGCCACCTGTACCACCAGCAATCAACATATGAGGGAGCTTATCATATTCCCACCATACGTTTTTCATTAAGCGAAGTTTACCATCTTTAGCTTCTACTTCATCAATAGAAATACGACTGGCTATGGTGTCATAGAGCAAAGTATATTCCACATAGGAATCCTTTAACTCTTTATCCGTCAGCTCACAGTACAAGCCACTCTCTAATTTCTTTTCCAAGTGTAAGAGTTGGTCTTGATATTTTCCCAGCGTGATTTCCACTTGTATCTGTATTAAGCCATTTTTAAGGCGATAATAGATTTTAGGGAAGTAGGTTATCTTTTCTTTGGTACGACTGGGGGAATCCTTGAAGAAGCCATCTGTTTTGACCTGTTCTGATTCATACCACTTATTTTCAAGAACCATCTTCGCCAGCTTTTGACGGTGGTAGAGTTGTTTAATCGTATCATAGCGATACCGTTTGAATAGAAACGCCACCAGCAAGCAGACAAGAATTGCGACACTGAAACTGATACTTAAATACGGAATGTCAATCTTATCTGCTTGTGATAGGTTAAAGTCCTGCCAGTTGACCTGCTGGATTGTCTTCACATGAAACAGTCCGACAACCAGCAGGAAAACAGGCAGGAGTGACGCTATCGTAAAATGAAAGACTAAATCTTTACCAGATGGGCGAATCCTTTTACCACGCTGTTTCATGCGAAAAAGTCTCCTTTCTACCTAGCGACTATTTGTCTTGTGTCGGTTCTTTCTTTGCTTGTGGTTGAGCTTTGAATGAACTAGAATCCTTTGTCAGCACAATATCGTCTGCCTTGATATACCAGTCAACATCTGCTCCTTGATAGGTGGCAGTAGCAACGGTGTCCGCAATGGGATTGATAAGTTCCACCCGTGCGTTATAATCAAACTCTTTCAAAGGCACGCTGGCAGGAATACTTACTTGAATCATGCGTCCTTGTCCTTTGGATTTTAAGTCATAGGTACGTTCCTTGATTTCATCTGAAACCGACCCGTCTTCATTTTGGATTCTCACTTCACGACGTAGAGCAGAGAATTTCAATTCTCCAAAAGTCGTGTCTTTATCTAATACAATGCCATTTGCTAATCTCATCATTTTTCCTCTCTTTCTTTATTCTTTTATCATGTCGTCAGCATGTAAAAGGTAATTTGTAAAACCACGAGTGCCGATTTTGTAGCCCTCTGCGGTAATACGTGGATTGACTAACTTCACACGTTCCTCAAAGCCGAAATGTTTTTCGCCAGCTTCAGCAGGAAGCACCACCACAATATCATCTGCTCTTTGAACATCAGAATAGAGATTATAGCTTCTTGATAAGACAGTTAGCCGTCCGTTGATTCTTCGCTGAACGACTTTATCCTCGCCAGCAAATTCTAAATTGCCGAATGTTTTTTCCATGTTGGGAATCACAAATTTAAGTTCCATATTTTTACCTATCCTTTCTTTTTTATTGGCTGAATGAATGTTTGATGGTCTTAAAGAGTGGGGAACGACCTTTTGATTCTTGATTTTTTGTTTTCATAAGTTCACTTCCTTTCAAAATCGGGTAAAAAAATAGACACCTCATTTTTTGAAGTGTCTACCTATTAAATATTCAAATTTTATTGGAAGTATCTTTATATCTTCACTTTTCAAGGATAAATCGTCGTATCAAAGCTCATTCATAAGTAGTAAATTAGTAGTAAATTGAGTGGTTTTGACCTTGATAAAGTGTGATAAGTCCAGTTTTTATGCGGATAACTAGATTTTTATGCTATTTTTTACATAAAAAAGTTAGATAATTACCCGAAAATGACTTTTATTTTTAGCCATTTAAGAAGATCAAAATTTTCCGCTGTGAGAAAAATGCCTGAAACATAATTGTTTCAGGCATTCGGAATTATTGAGACCTTAGGCTCAATAATTAGACATGGAACTTTGATGAAGTTCGCTGACGTCTGTACTCACCTAAGGAAAATTTTTCAGAAGACTTTATCTTCAATCTGAGACAATTATCTTTTCAGATCATTGTCTTATTTACATTGTAATTGTTAGTCAGCTTTCCGTTTACCACTTAACAGCATCGCTGCAGCAACAAAAGCTAACAGTACACTTGCTCCAAACAAGCCATAAGAAGTAGCTTCACCAGTTGATGGAAGAATTTTTCTCTTTCCTTCTGTTGGTGTAGTTGGAGTTTCTGGTTTCTCCGATGTGCTTGGTGTGGTGGTCGATGGAGTCGTAGATGCTGGTGGAGGTGTAGTCGTAGACGGTGGCGGGGTTGTCGTAGATGGTGGGGGTGGAGGCGTACCTGGAGGGGTTGTAGGTGGTGTATGACGGTTGGTTACCGTAAAACCATCGATAGTTGCTGTATACCCTGCTACTGGATCCTCTGTAATCGTGTAGACAATCTTCTTGCCTTCCTTGTATACTGGTAGATCCGTAAAGCTTGCCTGCCAATTGTCAGTAGCGGTGATTTCTTTTACGGCCACTTCTTGACCATCCGCAAGCAGACGGACTGTTACCTTATCTGGTCGAAGGCCATCTTTATTTTCCTTATCATCCCAGACTTTCTTGACAGCTACTTCTGTCACTTCTGGTGTACGGCTATTGGTAATATTCGTTCCTTCAACACTTGTTTCATACCCTGCAACAGGTTCTTCTGAAACTGTGTAGGCAATGAGATTACCAGCATCGTCAACAACATCAAGATTGTCGAACTGATAGAGCCAATTGCCTTCCGCATCTGGTTTCACTTCTTTAGAAGCTACTTTTACACCGTTCGCTAAAAGATTGATGGTGATGGCTGATGGGCGTTTACCATCATGATTGTCATTGTCATTCCAGGTTTTCTGACCAGAAATGCTGGTTTTTTCTTTTTTGTTGATGACTTCACGCGAAATCGCAAGGTCATTCCCAAAATCTTCTTTGCTGATCTTAATTGGCTCTTCTGAGAGGACGTATCCTGTCGGAGCTTGAATCTCTTGAACAGTATAAGCTTGCTTGATCAAGCCAGCAACGGTTCCTGTACCCTTCTCATCTGTGGTAATGGTTCCGACTTGCTCACCAGTGTCATCTGCTGTCACAGTAAAGACAGCACCTGCAAGTGCTTGACCATTTTCTCCTTTTTTATGGATTGTGAAGGAATATTTCTCACCATTGAAGGCTCCTTCAAAGAATTGGTATAGAATATCTGCTTCTTTGTGTTGCTCTTTGACTTCTGTGGCAGTCATCGTCGCATTGTTTTTATATTCTGTATTGATGGCTGGGACCTTGTCCAAATAGACATCATAGCGAATGGTCATCCCTTGCTCAGGAGCTAGATCCCCGATATGAACAGTTAAAGAACGACCGTCCTCACTGACAACCGGAGAATAATGGCTGGTTACATTTGTGGTATCCCGCAAATGATAGGCACCATCTTCGTCACTGATCTTCCAAGTTCCTGTATGGATATTAACTGAATCTACCTTGATTTTACCATCTGTAAAGGCTAATTGGTCCTTAATATCAATATTATGGAGGGCAGTGTGACCTTGATTGATGTTCAAGGTATAAGTCAATTTCAATTTATCGCCTGAGTTTGTCCAGCCCCATTTGCTAAAGACCTCTGGAGTTGGAGGATACTCACCTGGATTGACTCCTTTATAATCAACCTTTCCACCTGAAATGACTGTTTTATCAACTGAAAGCGTAAAATCAAGTGTTGTATTTCCCTTAATCACGGAGTGGTCCACACGAGCAAAGAAACGCAACTTCCCTGTTACATTGGCCATTTTTTCAGGATAGTCTGTATAGGTCACCGTGATGACTTTTCGTTGATCATCTACTGTCGCAGTTGCAACTTTTTGGCCAGTTGGATCCAATAGGTCAATGGTATCTGTTTCAAAAACCTTAAAACCATCTCCAAGTTGGATGACTGTTTGATCGCCTGCTTTTACACGACCATTCGGTAAAACAAAGTTTGCTTCAACATTGAAACTTTCCCAAACACCGAGTGGTTCTGTTAAGTCACCGCCAGTCGCTTTAGAGATGTTCACAGAGCTTACAACATCATTGATCGTATCGGCATGTGCTTTAGTAACCCCATTGGGTTTAGCAAATCCTAAAGCTGCTAATAAAAACAAGGCAACTGTTGTCACAACAGCATAGAGCCACTTTTTCATAAACGATTTTTCTCCTTTTTACGTTTAGTAGATAAGTCCAGCCAGTAACGAAGATGATGCCCTATTACAGATTTTCACAAAACCTATCTTTTCTCATTATAGTTGATTTGCTTTGATAGTACAAGCAATTTTATATATTTTTTGTCTGTAACGTTCATTTTTTTGACACAAACAAAAAACTAGCTCCCTGTATCCTCAGTTTGCTAGCTTTCCCTTTGTTTATAATGGGATTCCAAAGACCTCTAAAGAAGCCAATTCAGAGAGTTGGAGCCTACGCCACTGCCCCAAATTGAGAGCGGGATCTAGACTCAATGGCCCCATGGAAATCCGCTCGAGATCGGTGACTTCCTTGCCACAAGCTGCGACCATGCGCTTGACCTGGTGGAATTTTCCTTCAGCGATGCGAATCTGAACCAAGCAACTATCGGCTTCTCGATCAACTTCCAGAATTTCCAAATCAGCTGGCAGGGTAGTGAAATCCTTCAATTCTATTCCTTCTTTGAAGCGGACGACATCTTCCTGGGTCATGATTCCAGCCACTTGAGCACGGTAGACCTTGTCCACATGCTTCTTGGGCGATAGCATGGCATGAGCCAGCTTACCATTATTGGTCAAGAGGAGTAAGCCATGAGTATCGATATCCAGCCGTCCGACAGGAAAGACTTCCTTGCGTCTCGCTGTATCATCTAGCAAATCTAAGACTGTTTGATGGTGGTCGTCTTCCGTTGCTGAAATGACCCCCTTGGGTTTATTGAGCAGATAGTAAACAAACTCTTCATGGAATAAACTTTCTCCCAGATAGCTCACTTGGTCTTTATCTGGATCAATGTGAACCTTGGCAGATGTCTCCACCTTCCCATTGACTTGAATTTTTTTCTGCTTGAGGACTTGCTTGACTTCTGTTCGGCTTCCCACTCCACAGTCCACTAAATATTTATCTAAACGCATGCTTATCTCCTTCATTCTTCTTATCATTATACCATGAACTGGCCTAAGATTCTTTCCTTTCCTAGTTTACAGCCCGTCTAGTCCATCAGCACCCCTCAATCAATTGGGAAACTTTCATTCTAGAAGGAATTATGATATGATGGTTTCTAGAAAAAAGGAGTGAATGAGAACATGTCTGCAATTGAAACCATTACAAAAGCTGCCCATCTAATTGATATGAATGATATTATCCGCGAAGGCCATCCGACTTTAAGAGCTATCGCAGAAGAGGTCACTTTCCCACTGTCAGATCAAGAGATCATTCTTGGGGAAAAAATGATGCAGTTCTTACACCATTCACAGGATCCTGTCATGGCGGAAAAATTGGGTCTTCGAGGAGGAGTTGGACTCGCTGCCCCTCAATTAGACATTTCTAAACGCATCATTGCTGTCCTCGTCCCAAACCCAGAGGATGAAGAAGGAAATCCTCCAAAAGAAGCATACTCCATCCAAGAAGTCATGTACAATCCTAAAATTGTCTCCCACTCAGTCCAAGATGCGGCTCTCGGAGACGGAGAAGGTTGTCTCTCTGTAGACCGTAATGTTCCCGGTTATGTGGTCCGCCACGCGCGCGTGACGGTGGACTACTTTGACAAAACAGGAGAAAAACACCGCATCAAACTCAAAGGCTACAACTCCATCGTCGTTCAACATGAGATTGACCACATCAATGGGGTCATGTTCTACGATCGGATTAATCCAAAAGATCCTTTTGCTGTTAAAGAGGGTATGCTCATTTTAGAATAAAAAAAAAGACCGATGGGTCTTTTTTTATTAGGGTGTGACAGAAAAAGTTGTTGGAATCTCAATCCCATTTTGTAAGAGGGCATCATGATAGAGTTTATAATAAAGATGGTAAATGGCCACTTGGCTCCCCGACTGGACCATCATAGCGACGCGGAAGGAATAGCGACCCGTTCCCTTTTCGATTTGAGGTCCTAAAATCGTTGGACCATCTAAGATTTCTGGATGTTTCTGTGCCTGTTCATCGTTGACTTGCTGGAATATTTGATAAATCTTATCGAGATCCGTTTGAGCAGAAATCGGCATATCAATTAAGACGCGCTGGTTGCCCCGAGAGAGATTGCTGACAACCATAATATTGCGATTGGGGATAAAATGCAAGGTCCCATCTGCATCTCTCACCTGGGTTGTCCGAATGCCGACACTCGACACTGTCCCAGCGATGGTAATCGGACCATTAGTCACTCGAACAGTATCTCCAACATCCAATTGGCGCTCAAGGAGAATAAAGAAACCATTGACCAAATCCGATAAGAAGCCTTGAGCTCCCATCCCAATGGCAACTCCTGCAATTCCCGCTCCAGCTAAGAGACTAGAAACAGGTAAGCCGAGGATGGAAAGAATCCAGTAGATCAAAATAAAATAGAGGCAGTAATTCAACAGACTCTCTACCAAGCGCAAGATAGTATTCTTACGCGCTTCATCTTGGCCCACATAATTCAATGACGGTTTTAAAATCCGTTTCACCAAGCTACGAAGTAGTTTTTTTGCAAGTAAAAATAAGATAAATAAAATAGCTAAGGAAATCAATTTCGAAACCAATTCATCCATGATTTTGGTCCAATCAAACTGACTGACATAGCGAGAAAAAATATTCTTCATACCTTCTATCAATCTCCTTCTCTCTTTTTCTAATGGTTTGATTATATCAGATTTTAGGCTATAGAACCAGCACCCTTATTTAAATAACCATTGATTTTGCGCCTTTTCTATCGTATAATGGACGGCAAACTTTCAAAAAAGGAGGTCCTTATGGTCAAACGATTCATTCAAACTTGGAACAAAACCAACCTTATGAAGCGGATTGCAATCGGAATCTTCGTTGGAGCTCTCTTAGCTTTGCTTCTTCCTCAAGCATCTGCAATTGGTCTATTAGGGGAAATCTTTGTAGGCGGCTTGCGGGCAATTGCTCCTCTTTTAGTCTTCGCCCTTGTCGCTAACGCCCTCTCCCAACACCAAAGGGGAACCCAAACCAATATGAAGTCAGTCATTGTCCTCTACCTCCTGGGAACTTTTGCGGCAGCCCTGGTAGCGGTCTAGGTTAACTATCTCTTCCCTATTACCATTTCTTTATCGGGAACTAGTGCTGAAGGAACTTCTCCTGATGGACTAGGGGAAGTCATTAGCAACCTTCTCTTAAAAATCGTAGACAATCCCCTCAATGCCCTTATCCAGGCTAATTATATCGGGATTTTATCCTGGGCCGTAGTCTTTGGTGTTGCTATGAGAGAAGCTAGCGAGCACAGCAAGGATCTCCTGCAAACCCTAGCAGATATTACTTCCAAGATCGTAGAATGGATTATTAACCTAGCTCCATTTGGAATTCTAGGCTTGGTCTATACAACGATTGCTGGACAAGGCTTTGATGGACTCAAGAGCTATGGGCTCCTCTTACTTCTCTTAGTTGGCACCATGTCCTTCGTTGCTCTCGTCATCAACCCGATTTTTGTCTACATCATGATTCGCAAAAATCCTTATCCACTAGTCTTTAAATGTCTACGAGTGAGTGGATTAACTGCCTTCTTTACTAGAAGTTCCGCTGCTAACATCCCTGTCAACATGAAACTTTGTAAAGAGCTAGGTCTCAACCCCGATACTTATTCAGTTTCTATCCCTCTGGGATCTACTATTAATATGGCTGGAGCTGCCGTCACTATTAACACCTTGACCCTAGCTGCTGTCAATACCTTAGGCATTCAGGTCGACTTTGGGACTGCCCTGGTCCTCAGTATCGTTGCAGCCGTCTCAGCCTGTGGGGCTTCTGGAGTAGCTGGTGGTTCCCTCCTCTTGATTCCTGTCGCCTGCAGCCTCTTTGGTATCGACAATGATATTGCTATGCAAGTAGTCAGCGTGGGCTTCATTATTGGTGTCATCCAAGATTCTTGTGAAACAGCCCTCAACTCATCAACAGACGTCCTCTTTACAGCTATTTCTGAAATGAAAGATTGGCCCAAAGAAAAACGCTATTAATTCAGAAAAACCAGATCACACGATCTGGTCTTTTTCTTTTTTCATAAAGTAGCTTTTGCTTTCCCTAAACATCGGAGGCGAAAGAGCGAATAAAGCAATTAGATGATATTTACGTTTTCAGAAGTTTCCATGAAAATTCCCCAGCAATCCCCAACTAGTCACTCAAAGAGAAACGGTTGGTCATCAAGTTGCTTGCATCTAATAAGACCTTATCCAACAAGCGATCCGTCGCTTCTTGAATCTGATCACTCATGGCTTGATTTTCTTTTTCAAAGTCAACGATATCCCCTGCTGCCAAGGCTTGATCCACTCGTCCAATCCGGGCATGTCCAAGGGCCATAGTGCTTTCTTGGTAATCTTCTAAATCTCCAACATGATGACTATAGTGGGCATCTGCCAGACCAGCAATAATTCGATTGGTCCAATAGAAGGAATTCGTCGTCACTTTTTCTGTTGTGTTGGCAAAATAATCCGGTGTCGTATCTACCTGCGTAAAGAAAGGAACGGCCGTATTGAAAGGCATAGATCCATAGCAAAGCCATTGAATGCCGGTTGTTTCTTGTGGACGATTTGGCCGCAATTGGAGAATCGCCGTCTGGCTAGTCCGGTTGATGCCAATGGTACGGAAGGTCCGACGACTATGAGCATCCCCTTCTGAACCATAGGGATCATAAGCTGAATCCTGATAGTGACTGCTAAGGACATATTTGACATCTTCAATCGTAATCTTGCGATAAGGTTTTTGACACCAAGGAAGGAAGAAGGAACGAGGATCTTGCTCTACTTCTGGGTTGAGGAAACGTTGAATATCCCAAGCACGTGGTGTGTTGTAATGACGATCCTTGTCTCGTTGGCTACCAAAAGCATAACGAGGGTTAAAGGACGAACCATCGAAATCCAAGGCCAAGTGGTGACGTTCCACGAAATCTTTCAAGTCTGGATCACATAAAAACTCTTCCGGACGATCAAACTCAAAGCGATCACTTCCCAATTGATTGGGATTGGTCACATAGGCATCGTCAGGTACACGGCGGGCCATCCAGTGATGACCTCCGATGGTTTCCAACCACCAGATTTCATTGACATCGCTGATAGCCACTCCATTAGACTCATAAGTCCCGTATTCCTCTAGGAGTTTCCCCAAGCGTAGTACGCCCTCACGAGCAGTCTGGACATAAGGAAGCACCAAGGTCAGCATATCTTCCTCTCCAATGCCGCTTTCCACCAGAGGGTCCGCCCCCAAGACTCGGCTATTGGTCGTAATGGTCTCTGTCTCACTCATGGCTACATTGTAACGATTAATCCCCGCTTCTCCCCAGATACCATCTTTTGGAATGGCATCCGGAACTGCTGTGTAACGAACAGGATTGTCGGGCAGGTCTATCTCAAAACGAGATAAGACTGACCGATAATGACGGGGTTGATCCTCCGGTTGAACGACGATAAATTTCTTAGGGGTAAACACTCCATTTTGAGAGTCTTCCGTGCGAGCTACAATTGTTGAACCATCATAACTGGCATCTTTTCCGACTAGAATGGTGGTGCAAGAATCTGACGAACGATTAGGGATCATAAGCTTTCCTACTTTCCGTTTAAACTGACTGTATTATAGCAAAAAGCGTGCCTGATGGAAAGGCACGACTGACTCTTTGCTTATTTAAAGGTCACAATTGTTGCTCCGCTTCCTCCTGCATTTTGAGGAGCGTATTCAAAGCTTTTCACATGCTTATTGCGACGAAGGTACTTGGTGACCCCTTCCCGGATGACCCCCGTTCCAATTCCGTGGATGATATCGACTTGGGCCATATTGTTGAGAAGGGCTTGGTCGATAAAGCTGTCTAATTCTTCCATAGCTTCCTCATATCGTTTACCACGAAGGTCCAAGCGAGCCCGAGGCCCATTCGTGTTGGAACGTTTGACCACGTGGACCTGACGTTTTTTCGGTTGAGAACTGTCCTTTTCAGCTTTCAGGAGATTAAATTCTTTTTCTTCCAAGGTCATTTTGATTAGTCCCACTTGGGCTTCCCAACGGCCATCCTTGAGCTGCTTGGTAAGACTTCCTCTTTGCCCATAGCTGATCACCAAGATCTCATCTCCTACTTTTGGAGCACGGGCTTTTTTAGCCTGTTTCAAGACCTTGTTTTTCGATAGGTCGACCGTTTCTGGAGCCAATTTCTTCAACTGAGACTTGGCTTCAATAATTTCATGGGGCTTCAGTTGCGATTTGGCATGGAGACCTTGTAAAATCTGGTCGCTTTCTGCTAGAGCCAAATCTACAATTTCTTGCGCCTCTTTGCGCGCCTTGTTGAGCTCTATCTCCCGCTCTCGGGTCAATTCATTGTACAATTTCTTGAGGACGCGGTTGAATTTCAGATTTTCCTGTTCGACATCTCGAATGGACTCGAGGCGTTTGCGACTTTCCAGGGTCTGGGCTTCCAACTTTTCAATGATGCGGTTGACATCCCGATCCTGATCGGTCATTCCTTGTGCCTGATTCACGATCACTTCTGACAAGCCTAGGCGACGCGCGATTTCAAAGGCATTGGATCGCCCCGGAACCCCCTGCATAAAGCGATAAGTTGGTCGTAAGGTATCAGTATCAAATTCCATGCTGGCATTTTGGACACCAAGGGTTTCAATCCCATAGGCCTTAAGTTCTGGATAGTGGGTGGTCGCCATGGTCTTGATCCCCCGCAAACGGAGATCTTCTAGAATAGCGATGGCTAGCGAGGCCCCTTCCTGAGGATCGGTTCCGGCCCCCAACTCATCTAGCAAGACCAAGGATTCCTCATCAACCTGCTCTAAAATAGAAACAATATTGGTCATGTGACTGGAGAAGGTGGAAAGGCTTTGCTCAATCGACTGCTCATCCCCAATATCTGAGAAGATTTCTGTAAAGACAGCCACCTTGCTCCCAGACTCCGCTAGGATAGGCAGCCCTGACTGGGCCATTAGTTGGGCTAGTCCCAAGGTTTTCAGCATGATGGTCTTCCCACCCGTATTAGGTCCCGTAATCACAATCTCTGTAAGGTCTTTGCCAAAGTGGACATCATTGGGTACAGCCTTCTCAATCAAGGGATGGCGAACCTGCAAGAGCTGAATTTCACCTTGATCTGACAAGGCTGGAATGGTCCCTTTTCGATCCTGTAAAAAGCGATGTTTGGCACGAACGAGGTCAATATGACCAATTAGCCAAGCATTGTTCCGGATTTCCCCCGCATGAGGACGAAGAAGGTTTGAAATTTCTTCCAATATCCGAAGCATCTCGAAGCGTTCATCCGCACGATGGTTAGCAATTTCTTCATTGAGATTGACGACCGCTCGAGGTTCGATATAGACGGTATTTCCACTAGCTGAAATATCATGCACCACACCGGCAATCCGATTACGGTAAGTGTTTTTAACCGGCAAAACATTTCGCCCATTTCTGCTAGCAATGATCTGATCAGCCAGCATTTCTGACTTGGTCTTCAGCAATTCTTGGAGAATGTCTCTTACTTGGTGTTCATTCTCTTGAATACGCCGACGAATTTTGGCCAAGGTTTCACTGGCAAAGTTTTCAATAAATCCAGCCTCATTAATGGCATGTAGACTTCCCTGCAACTGTGGAAGATCGACTAGATTTTCAAAAATTCGATCCAGTTTTTCCAAGCGGACATTTTCTAATTCATCATAAAAATTTCGCAATTCATGGGTCACACGCAAGACTTTCTTCACCGCTAATAATTCATCAATATTGAGCGATGTTTCTAGTTCTAAACGTTTGGTCACTGGACGAATTTCTTGGATGGTGGGCACACTAAAGTGCGGATGCTCCACAAATATCTGAGCCATATCCGCCATCTCAAGAAAGGCGGTTTCAATTGCTTCTTTTTTTGTAAGCGGGGCTAATTCCTGCAACTCTACTTCACCCTGCTCCGTTTGCAAATAGGGCTCTACTAAGTTTTTGACTTTTTGAAACTCTAAGGTTTCGAGAATTTTTTGATTCATGTTTCTCCACAACAGAAAAGGAGGCTGATTTTGGTCTGAGCCTCCCCTTCCTTTCTATAATATCTCTCATGAACTTTACACATGATGAGAAGCGATTACGCACCTAAGATTTTTACAACCCAAAGTTGTTTCAAGAGGCCTGCTGTAAGGGGGCTATACTGCACCATAAAACGAATGAGGAAACTTCCATGGAGTCGATCTTGAATGGCTGCCATAGGGATTGTTGATAAAATCGTGAATCCCATTTGCAGAACAAAGTAGCTCACCAGGACAGCTAATACACCACTGGCGATCTGAAACGGAAACTCCTCCCATTTTTCAGGCGTTGGAATCAAGGGAATAAAGAGTCCAATCACTCGACCAATCGCATAGACCAAAACAAACAAGATGAAATAAGCTAAACCAGCGTAAAAAACTTTGTCTAAGTGAAAGAGTTGGTCTGCACCATAAAAATAGGATTTTGAAGCTTGTGTTGCACTCGAAAATGGAATCCATAGACTAATGGTTTTTGCCAAGGACTGATAGCCTGAGCCTGCGACCAACATGGCCACAATCATGGTTAAAAAATAATATCCTTGAAGCAAAAATCCTCGTGAATACCCAATATAAAAACTCCAAGCTAGGATGAATAAAATCAGGATTGAAAACATGCAACTCCCCTTAATTAGATGATCTACCGACCAGGCCATCTAGGGCCTTGCGACGAAAATCTTCCAATTCTTTTTCCTTATCGTCAAACTCAATCTCACGACTCAATTGTGTTGATAAACTATTGATTGCTAGTAAAATAGCCAGGGTCTCATCATCAGCAGCTGGCATTTGTTCTTTAATCGCTTCATATTTTTCCTTCGCGACCCGTTCAACTTCTTCCATGAAGAGATTATCATGATTGGTTGTGAGAGTCAGCGATTTATTACCGAAAGTAAATTTGTATCTATTTAAGCTGGACATAAAAAATCACCTCACGATATTATATCAAAATCTAGCCCGCTTGTCAGTAGGAAAATCCCCTTCCCATAGGAAATACTGGAGGTACTAGGGCCACGGTTTAACTTTTTTCGACCCAAGCGTGATACAATAGAGAAAGTAGGAAAGGACGTATAAAATGACTATCTATGATTTCACTGTAATCGCCCAAGATGGGAGCCCCTTCTCCCTAGAAGCTTATCGAGGCCAAGTACTCCTCATCGTCAATACAGCAACAGGTTGTGGCCTGACCCCTCAATACCAGGGATTGCAAGAGCTCTATGAGCGCTACCATGACCAAGGATTTGAAATCCTGGACTTTCCATGCAATCAGTTTATGGGCCAAGCGCCGGGGAGCGCAGAAGAAATTAATCAATTTTGTAGCCTCCATTATCAAACCAGCTTCCCTCGCTTCGCCAAAATAAAAGTCAATGGGAAAGAAGCCAGCCCCCTCTACCAATGGTTAAAAGAACAGGCTAGCGGTCCTTTGGGCTCCCGCATTGAATGGAATTTCGCCAAATTCTTGATTAATCGCCAAGGCCAGGTCGTCCACCGCTTCTCTTCAAAAACCGATCCTCAAGCAATTGAAGCAAGCCTAAAAGAAGTTCTTTCAGACTAAACTCAGCTGGTCTTTTTCTGGCCTTTCATCTAGCTTTTATGATACAATAAGGACTATGGAAACAATTACATTGTCCCCTCAAAATGAGGATATCCAAGCATTTGTTGGTCAGTACCAAGACCATCTGGCACCTTCAAAAAATCCATATATCCGTTATTTTTTTAAGGCACCTGGTGCAACAATTTCGATTTACACATCAGGAAAAGTTGTCCTACAAGGTAGTCAGGCGACGCGCTATGCAGAGTTCTTCGGTTACCAACAAGATCCGATAGACCAAGCACAGGCCGGACAAGACTTCCCCTTAATCGGAACAGATGAAGTCGGAAACGGCTCTTACTTTGGAGGGCTTGCTGTAGTAGCTTCACTGGTCAACCCGGACCAACATGCCCGCTTAAAAAGTCTAGGAGTTGGGGATTCTAAGACCCTGGATGATCGAAAAATTCGAGCTCTCGCACCGATTCTCAAAAAAGAAATCCCACATCAGGCCTTACTGCTGACACCTAAAAAATACAATCAGGTCATCGCCTCTGGCTACAATGCGGTTTCTGTCAAGGTCGCCCTCCACAATCAGGCTATTTTTTTGCTCTTGCAACAAGGGGCAAAAGCTCAAAAAATTGTGGTCGATGCCTTTACGACCAAGAAAAACTATGATCGCTATGTTCAAGAAGAAGCGAATCAGGTCCCACAAGTCGTCACCCTAGAAGAGAAGGCCGAAGGAAAATACCTGGCGGTCGCTGTGAGTTCCATTATTGCTCGTGACCTCTTCCTCCAAAATCTGGAAGACTTGAGTCAAGAACTAGGCTATACCCTTCCTAGTGGGGCTGGTACTCCCTCAGATAAGGTTGCTGCTCAACTATTACAGGCCTATGGCATTCAAGCCCTTGACTACAGTGCCAAACTTCACTTTAAAAATACAGAAAAAGCAAAAAAATTGATAGAAAGATAAAGCATGAAACGTTCAAAAAAATCAAATAATCCAGTCCGTTCTTTCCTGAAAGAATGGGCGCTCTTTGGCCTCATTATTGGAGGCATTATTCTCTCGCGTATTTATCTGTGGACGCCTGTCCGTGTCGATGGCCATTCTATGGATCCAACCTTGGCAGACAGTGAATACCTTCTCGTTATCAATAAACTACCTATCGACCGTTTTGATATCGTGGTCGCTAGTGAAACAGAAAATGGAAAAACCAAAGAAATCGTTAAACGGGTCATTGGACTCCCTGGCGATACAATTGAGTACAAAAACGATGTCCTCTATATCAACGGCAAAGAAACTGACGAGCCCTACTTGAAAGAATACATTCAAAAATTCAAAGAGGATAAATTACAGTCAACCTATTCTGGAAAAGGGTTCGAAGAAAATGGAGAACTCTTCCGCCAAATGGCACAGATAGCCGAAGCTTTCACCGTTGATAAAGACGGAAGTGCGACCTTCACGAAAAAGCTCTTGGATGACGAGTATCTACTCCTTGGTGATGATCGCATCGTTTCAAAAGATAGCCGACAGGTTGGGGCTTTCAAGAAGGATCAAATCAAAGGAGAAGCCGTTCTTCGCCTCTGGCCACTCCTTCCATTCCAGACTTATTAACCCATGATGAGAGTGGGACAGAAATCGGTCATTCGTTAGAATTCGATTTCGTCGTCCCACCTCCGCACAGTTGAGTAGGGCTGTAAAAGCTGATGAAATCAGCGTAGTAGAGCCCAATCAACCACTGCGTCTTGCTCGACAATCCAAAGACAATTGAGAGGCTAGGATTTTGTCCCAGCCTCTTTCAATATCTTCGTGAGAGATAATCTCTCTCTGATTACTACTTAAAAGGAAACTCTGCATGGAATACTATTTCTCAGGAACCATTGAGCGGGTCATTTTTGAAAATCAAAGTAGTTTTTTCCGTATCTTATTGTTGGATATCAACGATACAGATGCAGAGGACTACGATGACTTTGAAATTATCGTCACTGGAACAATGGCGGATATCGTCGAAGGAGAAGATTATACCTTCTGGGGAGAACTGGTCCATCATCCGAAATATGGCCAACAGTTGCAAATGACTCGCTATGAACGAGCCAAACCCACTAGCAAAGGCTTGGTTAAATACTTTTCTAGCGACCATTTTAAAGGAATTGGACTCAAAACCGCCCAAAAGATCGTGGATCTCTATGGTGAGGATACCATTGATAAAATCCTTCAAGCACCTGAAAAGCTGGCCTCTATCTCCGGACTTTCTAGAAAGAATCGCGAGGCCTTTGTCGAAAAACTACAGCTCAACTATGGTACGGAACGGGTCCTCGCCCAACTTGCTAACTATGGCATCCCCAATAAACTAGCCTTCCAAATCCAAGATTTCTACAAGGAAGAAACCTTGCAAATCGTCGAATCGGCTCCCTATCAACTGGTCGAAGATATTCAAGGAATGGGCTTTAAGATTGCCGACCAACTAGCAGAAGAATTAGGGATTGCCAGTGATGCACCTGAACGTTTCCGAGCTGGGCTTGTCCATAGTCTTTTGACCCTCTCATTAGAAACAGGGGACACCTACGTTGAAGCCAAAGAATTGCTCCAGGCCACCATCCAACTCTTAGAAGCATCCCGGCCCGTCGAGCTAGATCCAGCCAGCATTGCCCAAGAATTGGCCGGCCTCATCGAAGAAGACAAGGTGCAAAACATTGACACTAAGATTTTCAACAACAGCCTCTTCTTTGCAGAAGAAGGGATCCGAAGCCATATCGGTCGCCTACTAGAAAAAGGAAAGCAAGAATCTTTCGAGCTAGAAAAAATCGAGGAAACGATCAAACAGATTGAAAAAGAGCTTGCTATCCACTACGATCCCATACAACGGAAGGCCATCCAGGAAGCGATCCAGCAGAAAGTCTTTGTACTAACAGGTGGACCAGGAACAGGAAAGACAACCGTTATCAATGGGATTATCGGAACCTACGCTCGCCTGCACCAATTGGACCTTGGGAAGAAATCTCAATTACCAATTCTCTTAGCTGCTCCAACCGGTCGAGCAGCCCGCCGGATGAGTGAACTAACTGGTCTTCCTAGTGCAACCATCCATCGCCATTTGGGAATGACGGGAGACGACGACACGAGTCACCTGGACGATTATTTAGATGCTGACTTCATCATTGTCGATGAATTTTCTATGGTGGATACTTGGTTAGCCAATCAGCTTCTCAGCAATATCTCCTCCAATACTAAACTCTTAATTGTTGGTGATGCCGATCAACTTCCTTCTGTGAGTCCTGGACAAGTCTTGTCTGATCTCCTACAGATCCCAAGCATCCCTCAAGTCAAACTGGAACACATCTTCCGTCAAAGCGAGGACTCGACCATCGTCACTTTGGCCAGTCAGATTCGAAAAGGTCACCTGCCTCCTGACTTCACGGAGAAAAAGCCTGATCGTTCCTACTTTGAAGCGCCGAGCGAGCTCGTCGCTCCCATGATTGAAAAAATCACCAGCGCTGCCCTTCGCAACAGCATCCCGGCCCGGGACATCCAAGTCCTTGCTCCTATGTATCGCGGTTCCGCAGGTATTGATCAAATAAACAGCCTCATGCAAGAGCTTCTCAATCCTCTAGAAACAGATGCTCTATTCTTTCAAGCGCTGGATTGCCAGTATCGAAATGGTGACAAGGTCATCCACTTAGTCAACGATGCCGAGAGCAATGTCTTTAACGGAGATATTGGTTACATCACCGACCTCTTACCGGCTAAATATACTGAATCCAAGCAAGATGAACTCACCATTCAATTCGACGGCAATGAATTGGTCTACCCACGCAATGAATGGTACAAGATTCGCCTGGCCTATGCCATGAGTATCCATAAGTCTCAGGGGAGCGAATTCCCTGTGGTCATTCTTCCCTTGACCAATCAGAGTCGACGGATGCTTCAACGCAATCTGATCTACACGGCCATCACCCGTTCCAAGAGCAAGCTCATCCTCCTGGGCGAATACACTGCATTTCACTTTGCGACACAGAATACTGGAACTGCACGCAAAACCTATCTGATTGAACGCTTTTCTGATGTGCTTCCTCAGCGTACAGACTCCTCCTCACAGAGCCCTGTCCATCTGGAAGAGCTTGATAAGAAAACAGAGCCCCAGAGCGAGCTCGTCTCAGTTGAAAACCACTCTGACTCATCTGATTCCCAACATTCTCAACAAGGCTACCGATTAACAAAGGACAATTACTTAAGCATTGATCCCATGATCGGACTCACAGAGGAAGAGATTCAACATTTCTTCAAAAACTAGTTAAAAATTCCCCGTAGGGCAAGTATACCTACGGGGTTTCTTCTATTAAAGATCCTTCAAACGATTCCTGAGACTCAGAAGAAAAATTAGTGAGGGTCAAACCTAAGAGGCGAATACCTGATGGGTTGGCCTCCAGACTCTGATAGAGCTTCTGGGCCACTCTTTGAATAACTTCTGGATCTCTGGTTGCTTCTTCTAAACTTCGTCTTTTAGTCAAGGTTGTAAAATCTGCATAACGAATCTTGAGAACCAAGGTCTTACCAATTTTCTGATGCTTGGTCAAACTGTTCGCCACCTTTTCAGATAGGTTGGCTAGTTCTTTTAGCACATCATCTTCTGCCACCAGCAATTTTCGATAGGTGCGTTCTTTTCCAATAGACTTGCGAATGCGATTACTCTTGACAGGACTGTTATGGATCCCCCTGGCCTTTCGATAGAGGTCAAAACCAAAGCGACCAAAGTGATCGATGAGAGTCATTTCTGGAACTTCTAAGAGATCTGCTCCCGTATAAATTCCCAAATCATGTAGTCGCTCTACCGTCCGTTTCCCCACACCATGAAACTTAGCTACGTCCAGCTGACTCAAAAACTCTTGAGCCTGCTCGGGTAAGATGACGGTCAGTCCCCGAGGCTTCTGGTAATCACTGGCGATTTTTGCTAGAAACTTATTGTAGGAAACTCCAGCAGAAGCGGTTAAGTGCAATTCGTTCCAAATGTCATGCTGAATCAAGCGGGCTATTTTGACAGCAGAATGAATACCAAGCTTATTGTTGGTCACATCCAGATAGGCTTCGTCGATGCTCATGGGCTCAATTAAGTCTGTATAGCGTTTAAAAATCTCTCTGACTTGGAGACCGACTGCCTGATACTTCTCGTAGTTGCCAGGGACGAAAACGGCCTGAGGACACCGTTCATAGGCTTCTTTGGAACTCATCGCCGAATGGACGCCATATTTTCTAGCCTCATAATTGCAGGTCGATACCACTCCTCGTCCGCCAGATAAACGGGGATCATGTCCGATGATGACCGGCTTTCCCTTTAATTGGGGATTGTCGCGTTCTTCAACGGACGCAAAAAAGGCATCCATATCTATATGAATGATCTTACGGCTCGTATCATTTACTAAAGGAAATATGAGCATAGGCAACCTCCTTTTTCATTATATCTCTATTAAGGATTTTTTCCTACTAATTTCCACTTTTCCCAAGGCAAAAATATAATACAGTTTATTCAAAACTCCTGCTCTGTATTATAAAAGAATCCAAAATCTTTTTGTTATTCCCTTTGTGAAACCGATTTCTATGTGGTATACTACTATTGTAAGTGCAACAGATTTGTTGCTAGAAAGATATAAGAGGATTTAAACATGGTTGTTAAAACAGTTGTTGAAGCACAAGATATTTTTGACAAAGCCTGGGAAGGCTTCCAAGGGGAAGACTGGAAAGAAAGAGCCAGCGTCTCACGCTTTGTACAAGCTAACTACACTCCATATGATGGAGACGAAAGCTTCCTAGCTGGACCAACTGAACGTTCTCTTCACATCAAGAAGATTGTTGAAGAAACAAAAGCACACTACGAAGAAACTCGTTTCCCATACGATACTCGTCCAACTTCTATCGCTGATATCGCAGCTGGATACATTGACAAAGAAAACGAAGTCATCTTCGGTATCCAAAACGATGAGTTGTTCAAATTGAACTTCATGCCTCGTGGTGGTATCCGTATGGCGGAAACTACTTTGAAAGAAAATGGATTTGAGCCAGATCCAGCTGTGCATGAAATCTTCACTAAATATGTAACAACTGTTAACGATGGTATCTTCCGTGCTTATACTACAAACATCCGTCGTGCACGTCACGCTCACACAGTAACTGGTCTTCCAGATGCTTACTCACGTGGACGTATCATCGGGGTTTATGCTCGTTTGGCCCTTTACGGAGCTGACTACTTGATGGCTGAAAAAGCAAACGACTGGAACGCAATCACTGAAATCGATGAAGAATCAATCCGTCTTCGTGAAGAAGTAAACCTTCAATACCAAGCACTTCAAGAAGTTGTTAAATTGGGTGACCTTTATGGTGTAGACGTACGTCGTCCTGCCTTCGATACAAAAGAAGCAATCCAATGGACAAACATCGCCTTCATGGCTGTCTGCCGTGTGATCAACGGTGCTGCTACTTCTCTTGGACGTGTGCCAATCGTTTTGGATATCTACGCTGAACGTGACTTGGCTCGTGGTACTTACACTGAGTCTGAAATCCAAGAATTCGTTGACGATTTCGTTATGAAATTGCGTACTGTTAAATTTGCTCGTACAAAAGCTTACGACCAATTGTACTCAGGTGACCCAACCTTCATCACAACTTCAATGGCTGGTATGGGTAACGACGGACGTCACCGTGTTACTAAGATGGACTTCCGTTTCTTGAACACTTTGGACAACATCGGTAACTCTCCAGAACCAAACTTGACCGTTCTTTGGACTGATAAATTGCCATATAGCTTCCGTCGCTACTGTATGCACATGAGCCACAAACACTCTTCTATCCAATACGAAGGTGTTACAACAATGGCTAAAGACGGATACGGTGAAATGAGCTGTATCTCATGTTGTGTATCTCCACTTGACCCAGAAAACGAAGAACAACGTCACAACATCCAGTACTTCGGTGCTCGTGTAAACGTTCTTAAAGCTCTTCTTACTGGTTTGAACGGTGGTTACGACGATGTTCATAAAGACTACAAAGTATTTGACATCGAACCAATCCGCGACGAAGTTCTTGAATTCGAATCAGTTAAAGCAAACTTCGAAAAATCACTTGACTGGTTGACTGACACTTATGTAGATGCTTTGAACATCATCCACTACATGACTGATAAGTACAACTACGAAGCAGTTCAAATGGCCTTCTTGCCAACTCACCAACGCGCTAACATGGGATTCGGTATCTGTGGATTTGCTAACACTGTTGATACATTGTCAGCTATCAAGTACGCTACAGTTAAACCAATCCGTGACGAAAATGGCTACATCTACGATTACGAAACAATCGGTGAATACCCACGTTGGGGTGAAGATGACCCACGTTCTAACGAATTGGCAGAATGGTTGATCGAAGCTTACACTACTCGTCTTCGCAGCCACAAACTTTACAAGAACGCTGAAGCGACAGTTTCACTTCTTACTATCACTTCTAACGTTGCTTACTCTAAACAAACTGGTAACTCTCCAGTCCACAAAGGGGTATACCTCAACGAAGATGGTTCTGTGAACTTGTCTAAATTGGAATTCTTCTCGCCAGGTGCTAACCCATCTAACAAAGCGAAAGGTGGTTGGTTGCAAAACTTAAACTCACTTGCTAGCCTTGACTTTGGTTATGCAGCTGACGGTATCTCATTGACAACTCAAGTATCACCTCGTGCGCTTGGTAAAACTCGTGACGAACAAGTAGACAACTTGGTAACCATCCTTGATGGATACTTTGAAAACGGTGGACAACACGTTAACTTGAACGTTATGGACTTGTCAGACGTTTACGAAAAGATCATGAGTGGTGAAGATGTTATCGTACGTATCTCTGGATACTGTGTAAACACCAAATACCTTACTCCAGAACAAAAAACTGAATTGACACAACGTGTCTTCCACGAAGTTCTTTCAATGGATGATGCATTGAGCTAAGATTCAAATAGATCTTTCAAACCAGTCGGAAACGGCTGGTTTTTTCTTGTCCTATCTTGACTAAATCTGTGGCAACTCTAGTACAAATCAGCGAATTTTTGATATAATGGAAGCAATCTATTAACAGAACAGGAAGAACAATGGAAGCGTCTAAAGATATGGACCGCGTGATTGACGTCCTCATGTTGGCAGGAACCCTCCTTTTAGAGAGTGGCTCTGAAATCCATCGGGTGGAGGATACCATGATCCGGATTGCTCATTCTCAAGGAATCGATGATTGCAATGCCTTAGCGATGCCAGTCGCTATTTTCTTTTCAATCGAAAATGCCAATATCACACGGATGAAGCGGATCCTGCGAACCAATTATAATATCGAGAAGGTCTGTGATGTCAATCAGATTTCTCGCCAATTAGTCTCTGGCCACATCAATCTAGAACAAGCCTACCAAGCCTTGATCCAATTGAAACAAAAGTCAGTCCCTTACACCAATCTGCAGTTAACCATCGCGGCAACTCTTAGTGCTCCTTTTTTCTCCATTATGTTTGGCGGGAATTTTTATGATGCGATTGGAGCAGGTATTGCGACCGTCTTTGCCTTTGCGTTTTCTATAGTGGTTGAGAAATATGTTCGTATTCCTTTTGCGACAGCCTTTGCGGCAGCCTTTGTCTTTGGCTTTTTAGCCCATATTTGGGCGCGTTATAGTGGTTTTCCTTCCAATACCGATCTCATCATTGCTGGCTGTGTCATGCCCTTCGTTCCTGGAATCGCCATGACCAATGCGGTGCGAGATCTGATGAACAACCACCTCAATTCTGGAATGAGTAAACTCTTTGAGACTCTCCTCATTACTCTTGCCCTTGGTGCCGGAACGACCGTCGCCCTAGTCCTTATGAAATAAAATAATGAACCTAACAGACTTTTTAATCCAAGCGGTGGCTAGTTTGATTGCCATCATCACCTTTTTAATCGTCCTCAACGTGCAACGTTCTATGCTCATCCCGGGAGGCATTCTAGGCATGGCCATTTGGTTGCTTTACTATATTCTGAAAGGACCTACCAATGTCATCATCGCGACTTTTATCGCAGCGATTGTTGGCTCCTGTATTAGTCAGATTTTAAGTATCGTTCTAAAGACACCAGTTGTTGTCTTTATGCTGGCTATTCTTGCCCCCTTGGTTCCCGGATATATTTCCTATCGAACGACTTCCTTCTTTGTCAGTGGACAATATCAACAAGCAGTGACCAGTGTAACCCTGGTTGTTATTCTGGCCTTGGTCATCTCCATCGGGATGGCTAGTGGGTCTGTCGTCTTGAAACTCTACCATTCTTACCAACGCCATCAAAAAAGAAAAATGACCAATGCCAACTAGCATTGGTTTTTCAAATAGTATCTATGTAATCGCTTGCATTTTCGCTTAAAAGGAGTACAATAATGGTGAAAAAACAAATTCTTTAAAGGATGCGAGGTGTTGCATGATGGTACAAAAGTATGTCAAGTATCTTCCTTGGGTGATTCTTGGAGCGATTTCCTCCTATCTAGAAGCGACTAACTATGCACGCAATTCATTTGACTTGTTCTATCTGACCTTAATCTTTCTGATTGCAGACATCGCTATACTCGTCTTCTACGAAAAAGTTCTAAGAGATAAATGCAAAGAACTCTTCATACGAATCATGAGCAACCCAAAGAAGGATAAGCAAGCCTAACAGTTGAAAGAGAGTGGGACAGAAATCGGTCATTCGTTAGAATTCGATTTCGTTGTCCCACCTCCGCACAGCTTCAACAGTCTGGGAGACTGTTGAAGGTTGCAGATAAAGGAAACATAGTTTCCGTCAACATAGGGCATCTTTGAAGCTTAAAAAGCGAACAAAGACTTAGGATACTTGATTCGCAAGTTCTATCCGCCACCTCAAAGCAGTGCTTTGAGCACTCGACCACTGCGTCTTGCTCGACAATCCAAAGACAATTGAGAGGCTAGGACTTTTGTCCCAGCCTCTTTTTGATTTTCCTCCTCTCTTTTTCAAACAATCCCCTTGTCCAACTCGGTCCTAAGAATGATTTCCATACTGTTCTGGCTTTTTCAAGGGAGTTTTGCTCTCAAATATGGTAAAATAGTAACGAAATATACTAGTAGATATCAAATTAAAAGAGGTTATTTATGACAATCGGTATTGATAAGATTGGATTTGCGACCAGCCAGTATGTCTTGCGCTTAAGTGAGCTTGTGGCTGCTCGAAATACAGATCCAGAAAAACTCAGTAAAGGGCTTTTATTGAAAGAACTGAGTATTGCCCCTATTACAGAGGATATCGTCACACTTGGAGCAAGTGCCAGCCATAGTATTTTAACCGAAGAAGAAAAAGAAGAAATCGATATGGTCATCTTGGCGACTGAGTCAGGAATTGACCAGAGTAAGGCTGCTGCTGTTTTCGTTCACGGACTTCTGGGTATCCAACCCTTTGCCCGGAGCTTTGAGATGAAGGAAGCCTGCTATGCTGCAACGGCCGCTTTGGACTATGCTAAACTCCATGTTGAAAAATTCCCACAAAGCAAAGTCTTGGTCATTGCTAGTGATATTGCAAAATATG
This sequence comes from Streptococcus sp. AM43-2AT, assembly GCF_003603405.1. Classification (NCBI taxonomy): domain Bacteria; kingdom Bacillati; phylum Bacillota; class Bacilli; order Lactobacillales; family Streptococcaceae; genus Streptococcus; species Streptococcus sp. AM43-2AT. The sequence continues at coordinate 319,732 of NZ_QTND01000002.1, forward strand.
GAATCGACACCCCTGGAGAGCCGACGCAAGGAGCTGGAGCTGTCGCTATGTTGGTGACGCAGAACCCACGTATCCTAGCATTCAACGATGATAATGTGGCTCAAACCCGGGATGTTATGGATTTCTGGCGCCCCAACTACTCAAGCACCCCCTTTGTCAATGGAATCTATTCAACTCAACAGTACTTGGATTGCTTGAAAACAACTTGGACAGAGTATCAAAAACGGACTGGTTTGACCTTGGATGATTTTGCGGCGGTCTGCTTCCACCTACCTTATCCGAAGCTTGCTCTTAAGGGCTTAAAAAAGATTCTTGACAAGAGTCTTTCTCCTGAGAAACAAGCCCAATTGCAATACAATTTTGAACAATCGATTCTCTACAGCCAAAAGGTTGGGAATATCTATACGGGTTCCCTCTTCCTAGGTTTGCTTTCTCTCTTAGAGAATCAACCTCAACTGGTTGCTGGCGACCGGATTGCCCTCTATGGATACGGAAGTGGCGCAGTTGCTGAGATTTTTAGCGCTCACTTGGTTGAAGGATTTGAGCAAATGCTCCATCCAAACCGTTTGGCAGAGTTGGACCAGCGAAAAGCTCTTACCATTGCTGAATATGAAAAAATCTTCTTCGAAGAAGCTGAATTAGATGCTGAAGGCAATCAAACCTTCCAAGGTTACCAAAATCAAACCTATGCCTTATCAGAAATCAACGAACACCAACGAACCTATGTAAAGGTAGAACACCATGGTTAAATTAACTGGTTTTTCAAAAGCAAGTCCAGCAGAGCGTATCGAAAAATTGGCTCAGGCTGGACTCCTTTCAGAAGAAGGGCTACAAACATTAAGGGACAATGAAACATTGCCCCTTTCTCTTGCCAATGAAATGGTCGAAAATGTCCTCGGCACCTTGGCCTTACCCTTTGGTCTGGCTCCCGGCTTCCAGATAGATGGGAAGGAAGTCCAGGTTCCAATGGTGACGGAAGAACCTTCTGTCATTGCCGCTTCCTCATACGCTGCAGGCCTAATCAAGCGTTCAGGCGGTTTTCAGACCCAGGTTCACAAGCGCCAAATGATTGGGCAAGTAGCTCTCTATGATGTGAGCAATAAAGAAAAGGCCATTCAGGCGATTACAGGAGCTAAAGAAGACCTTCTCCAGCTGGCCAATCAAGCCTATCCTTCCATCGTTAAACGGGGAGGAGGTGCACGAAACCTCTGGATTGAGGAGAAAGGGGACTTTCTCATTTGCTACCTGTCCGTTGATCCCAAAGAGGCCATGGGGGCTAACATGCTCAATACTATGCTAGAAGCCCTGGTCGACCCTTTAGAAGACTTATCCGGGGGTCAAGGCTTAATGGCTATTTTGTCCAACCTAGCGACAGATGCTCTCGTCACTGCCAGGTGTAAGATAGACTACCGTTTTCTCAGTCGCGATCCCAAGGAAGCTGCCGAAATCGCTCAGAAAATGGCTCTGGCCAGTCAATTAGCGGCTGTTGATCCTTATCGAGCAGCCACTCACAACAAGGGCATTTTCAATGGCATCGATGCTGTCGTCTTAGCAACTGGGAATGACTGGCGCGCGATTGAAGCAGGTGGCCATACCTATGCTAGCCTCACAGGACAAGCTCAAGGACTATCTAGTTGGATCCATCATCCAGAACAGCAAGTCCTAGAAGGTCAGCTGACCCTTCCTATGCCCATCGCTACCAAGGGAGGCTCCATCGGACTCAATCCAAGTGTTCAGGTGGCTCATGAACTACTTGGAAATCCCGATGCCCAGACTCTTGCACGGATTATTGTATCCGTTGGCCTGGCGCAAAACTTTGCTGCGCTTAAGGCCTTGGTCAGCACCGGCATTCAACATGGGCATATGAAACTTCATGCTAAGTCACTCGCCCTGCTTGCTGGCGCTACTCCGTCAGAGGTAGCTCCCGTGGTGCAAGCCCTGCTAGAGGATAGACCCTTTAACCTAGAAAAAGCTCAAGCTGTTTTAGAGAAAATTCGTCAAAATAACTAAAAAATCCTTCCGTGTAAACGGAGGGATTTTTGCTAGTTTCTTGAAGTTAATCATGGATGGAAGAGATTTGTTCGTACCCTTCTTTTACACGGCCATAGAGAAGATAGGGAACCTTTCTTAAATCGGCAATTGTCTGACAAGAAAGAGCACACATAATCAGGCGTAAATCCTCTTTCCAACCATTGACTTGGGCGATGACCTCTTCAATCGGCTTTGTCTCTACCAGTTCTAAGATGGTCCGAGAAAGACCGACCCCCTTGGCTCCTAAAACGAGCGCTTTGATCATATCCAAGGGATGACGAACGCCACCAGAGGCAAGAATCTCAACCTGATCCATCAGTGGTTGAGCCCCAAGTAGGGCTTGGACAGTTGTTTGTCCCCAGTCATTGAGATAGGAACGATTGCCTCCCCGACGGTTTTCAATATAGGCGAAACTGGTACCACCTCTACCGGAGATATCAACGGTCCCAACACCTAGTTCAATGGCTTTTTGGATGGTTCCGGCATCCATACCGAAACCGACCTCTTTTAGCACCAAGGGCACCGGAAGTTGCTTTGCATAGTCTGCTAAATGCTCTTGCCAATTTCTAAAACTTCGTTCACCTTCGGGCATCAGAAGCTCCTGCATGAGGTTAACATGGAGTTGGAGAAAAAGAGGCTGGGTCTCCTCAATGGTCCGCAAACCTAGCTCAAGCGGTTTGTCGATCCCGATATTGGTCGCAAAGAGAAGGTCCGGGTAAAGGTCCTTGACTCGATAAGACTCATCTTGGGAATCCTTTAGGGCTGCACTATAGGAACCCGTCACAAAGAGAATGCCACAGGCTTCTGCCACTTGGGCCAACTTTCGATTGATTTCTCCCCCCTTGGCACTACCGCCTGTCATGGCATTGATATAAAAAGGGTATTGCCAATCACGACCCGCAAAATAAGTCGTCAAATCGACCTGATCTAAATCAATACTTGGTAAAGAGGAATGAATCAACTCAACCTCATCAAAGCTATTGTAACCCGGAGTCTGCTCCAAGGCCAAGCGAATATGTTCATCCTTTCGGTTGGTCGTCATACTCTCCCATCCTTTCTGAATATAATAAATCAATCCCTGCTTCTTGCCAGCGTCTGACGATCTCTTGGGCATCAGCCTCCTCAAATGCGAGGGCAATCCCACAATCTCCTCCTCCAGCACCACTGGATTTTGCGATGACCTCTAGCCCCTCTTCTGCCCTCTTTAATTGGGCTAGTTTTTTGGTATAAATCAACCCACTCAGAGATAGAAGTAAGTCACTAGCTCGACGGATAGAGGACCAGGCTAAGTCTCGGTCTGCTTCTTGAAAGGCAACTAAGAGGTCTTGCACAGCCTGCTCCGTCCCCTCTAAGAAGACTGGGCCAATCGCAGAACGAACCTGGTTAATCAAATCTCTTGAAATAGCAGGTTCTTGGGTCCAACCCACCAAAAAAGTGTAGGCCAACTGAGGGGCAAGGGGCCGAATTTCATAGCCCCAATCAAGGGCTAAGACCTGGTTTAAATCCTGATCTTGTAATTGTTCAGCTAGTGCACGTCGGTCAAAGGATCGGTAGCTAACCAAGCCTTCATAGGCAATACAGGCTAGGTCTCCCATAGAGCCATTGTCTCCACGCCGAATCAACACCAAACAGGCCAAGCGAAAGAGCAAGTCTGCTGACAAAAGAAAGTCATAAAAAGCTGCCATGGCTTTGAGAGTCAACAAGACGACACTTCCACTAGAACCAATCCCGAATTTCTTACCCTCTCGCTCAAATTTCCCCCAAATATGTAAATCAAAGGGAACAGGTGTTACTCCTTGTGACTGGAGATAGGCGTTCATCAGATGCACGGTCTCTTGGATCAATGCATAGTCTGCCTGCGGAGTCAAATCAACCACAAAGGAAAACATGTCCGACTGAATCCGATACATAGGGGCTGGTTGGATTTCTGCCTGCATGTAAATAGGGATAAACTGAATGACCGCTGTTTGTCCAGGAGTTAATACAGAATATTCCCCAGCGACATACAGCTTCCCACCTGCACGAACTTCTTTCTTAATCTTCATGGGATAAATCCTTGGTCTTGGAGACAATGATACGGTAGTCTTGTTCAAAAAGTGGAACCAATTGGTCCAGATCCTCTTCTAGACAGAGAACCTTCACATTCGGACCTGCATCCATGGTGAAGTAGCAACGTTTCCCTTCTTCACGAAGAGAGCGCACGAACTCCATGGCCTCGTAGCTCTTATCCGTCAAATAGGAAAAGGCTGGACTTGCAGTCTTGGTTGTAGAATGCATGAGAAGAGCATTCCGTTCGGTCAATTCCCCTACTTTTTCAAAATCATTGTCCTTCAGGTAACCCAGCATATCTTGGTAATCCCGGGCTGACTGGCGGATCCATTCTTGGAAATTGGTAGAGGTTTCCGTGCACCGTTTCATCCCTTCCCGACTAGAAAGAATTTTTTGTTGGTCGTTTAACACTAGCATGATCATAGCCAGTTTGAGGTCCGTTTCCACCTGGTAAATTTCCCCAGTATCCTTGTCCCAAGCAGCTAAGGGGCCAAAGAAGGAACGAGAAGACGAACCGGAGGCAAACTTAGCCGCTTGAGCTTGTTCTGCCTGCGTCATTCCCAGTTGGTAATAGCGATTGCAGGCTTTTACCAAGGCAGATAAGCCACTGGAACTAGAAGAAAGTCCTGCAGCTGTCGGCATATTGTTGCTGGTATCAACCCGCACAAAGCCTGTCTCCCCTTCTGGTTTAAAACGGTCGATGACTGCTCCAATCTTGGCCTGCTCCGCTTCATTCTGGAAGACCCCATCAATAAAGAAGGCATGGGACTTGGCTTCAGGCCCCAAAGGACTAAGTCGAGTCTCCGTATACATATTTTCCAAGGTCAAGGAAATGGAACTAGTTGATGGCACCATTGCTTCACTGTTTTCCTTGCCCCAATACTTAATAATGGCGATATTGGCATACGATTTCACGCTTACAGGTTTTCGATCCATAACTCCTCCACTCCTTTATTTCTTAGTTCTTTTGCGATCATCTCTGCTTGTTCCTGGTCTGCAGCAAGGGCAATGATACAGCCACCGAGCCCACCACCACTCATCTTGGCTCCCAAGGCTCCACTCCCTAAGGCTAGTTCCACCAATTGATCCGCTTCTGGACAACTCACTCCCACTGCCTGCAAATGATGATGGCAGTCTGTTAAGATACGTCCCAAGGTGGGAGCATCTTTTTGTGCAAGAGCTTTTTCTGCCTGCTCGGTGAGGAGGCCGATTTCATGGAAACTAGCGAGGGCTGCTGTTCCCAACTCCTTGACCTTCTGAATGGCTTCTTTGGTATGGCCATGGATACCTGTATCTGCAATGACCAGCTTGGCACCCAAATTAACCTCTAATTCACTGAAGCCGACATTTCGAATGAATTTAATCGGCTGATCGCTGAGACAGGTCTTGGCATCCAGCCCACTTGGATTCACATGGGCAATCATTTCCGCTCGATTAACCAAGATTTCCAAAGTCTCTTGACTCAAATCTCGCCCAAAGTAATCAAAGACTGCTCGAATTGCCGCAATACTGACAGCAGCCGAGGACCCCATCCCCCGCTGGGACGGAATCATGGAGTCAATCCGGCAAGCGATAGCCGCCTCCTCAATCCCCAAATGCTCTAAAGAAGCGTAAACGGCCATAGATAAGCTATCATTCTCAAAAAGGACCCACGGACGCTCCGCAGGTACAATCTGACAAGTGACCTGAATGTTAAGGAGGGGCAAGGCAATGGCTGGATAGCCATAAACAACCGCATGCTCTCCTATTAAAATAATCTTGCTATGTGCTTGTCCGACACCTATCGATCTAGTCATATGTCTCTCAGTTATCTTCGTTCTTTCTGCTATAGATTGCTTAATACAATCCTCTCTCCTTCCATTTTAATATAAAAAAAGAAAAAAAGCGATGGCTAAACCACGCTTCTTTCTCCGTCTTAGGAAGGATTTTTACTGGCCACTTCCATTTCTGTTTTGATGAGCTCCATCAGTTGATTTCGATCTAGTATCCATTGAGCCCGCTCATCTTTTTCATAGGTCCGATTGGATAGAAAAATAGCCGCCAATTGGAGCTTGCGGTTATAGAGAAGGAAGGTTCCTGTATAACCTGTATGGTCCAACCAGTCTCCTTCCAGATTCCAGGCCAGAGAGCGCGTCTTCCCTTCTTCTAAGGCATAGTTCTGCGATAGAATCTCTGCAAAAGGATCCTGTAAATAATGCTCCAGGAAAATTTCCATATCTCTAATAGTCGAGAACAGGCCTGCACTTCCAGCATGGACTCCCAGCACACGCGCTTTCGGATCATGGACGACACCAGCTGGAACGCCACGAAGGGTTGGCACCGCTTGAGAAACCGGGCCAAAAGTAGTCTCCTTCATTTGCCAAGGTGCAAAGACTTGCTCCTGAAAAATCTGGGCCAAATCCTGACCATACCACTTCTCCAGAAGAAAGCCCAACAAAAGAAAATTGACATCTGTATAGTGGAACTGGCGATTGTCCTTGAGCTTCAAACGGTGCAGGGCTTCTTTTAAGCCCTCAGCATCCAAGTCATCTCGTCTAGGGATGAAAGGATCCAGCCCAGAAGTATGGGTTAAAAGCTGACGGATGGTCACCTCTGCCTGCTCCATATCCGGATAGTGAGAAGCTAAGGGACGATCGATATCAATTTGCCCTTGTCGGACCAGAAAAGCAAGAACCGTTCCAACTCCGACGACCTTACTCACACTGGCCAAATCATAGGTCAAGCCAGGAATAACTGGCTCTTGCTTGTCTGGATCAGCTAGTCCCAAGTAATACTCCTGCCAGCTTCCTTTCTGATAGAGCGCAAGAGAGGCACCTGGGTAGATGCCTGCTCCTATTTGCTCTTGAATTTTTTGGATGATTTTTTCCATTTTTCTTCACTCATTTCAATCAGCCAAAGACTTGCTTAGGCTTCGAACCACCATTCAATCTTGCTTGGATCCTCAACCAAGACAAATTGTTGCCTTTTTGGTACAAAAGTCACCTGATCTCCAAAGCAAGAGGCCACTTCACTTGCTACAAATGGCTCTAGAATGACCTTGACCTGACAAAGGTCCCAAGTCTGTCCATTAGCTAGTGTGAGGTCCGGACCATCTGATGCTTCTAAGTCTAAATACTCTTCTAAGCCAGGTAGTTGTTGATAAAAAGCTGTAGAAGTCTCTACATTAGGTACACGAAGAACTATCTTTTCTACGAAAAACTCCGTCAAGGTTGTAAACTCTTCATTCGCTTGAAAATCTGGAACTTCCTCAATTTCAGTTAAACTGTCCACTTGCTCTTCCGCATGGAGCAAGATACGATCTCCTTCTGGCGAAAGAGCTTCAAAGGCATAGCCATTTTCCCCTCTGAAGAGGCGATCAACTTGATGACCACGAGCCAGAAGCCACTCAATTTCTTGCGGGTTGGTCACGCGAATCTTTAAGCAAGCCAAGCGTTTTGGTCCCTCAACCTTACGGGTTCTCATACTAGGGGATTCCTCTAAATAGAGGCGGTCTGTCTTCGATTGATCTCCAAGGGATAATAAAGCCCCATCTTCCAACAGGGTTTTCATTCCTAAGACCTTTTCAAAAAATTCTTGATTGACATTTCGATTGTTTGTTTTTAATACGGGTGAAATACTACTAATCTTATTTATGCACATAATTCCTCCAAGTCTTTTATATTTTAAAAGATTTTCTTTTTTTTTACAAGAAATCTTGTGCAAAAAAGACAGATTTCTCAAAATTTTGAATCTGTCTTTCTTTACTTAATATACTGTTCGTGTATGGACCCGCCCGTTTGGAGCTTCAAATTCGTATTCTAAGTAATCCTGATAGGTCCCTGGTGCAATCACTCCACGCACATCTAATACAGCCGTTCCCGCCTGTCCCACAATGGAATCTGCTAACAGGCAGCAATTCGTAGACAGAACAAAGTAAGATTTAAAACGCGAAGAAGTAAATTTATATAGCTCAGCCCCTAAATCATATTTCAATTTGTAAGCGTAGGTCGGCTGACCGTCTTCCAGTAACCTACTAGGTGGATCCCAAGGTTCTAACAACTGATCAATTTCAGCTAGACGCTTCTCTACTGCCTGATTCTCTTCTTCGGTAAGGGATAGGCTGTAGCCAAACAGCGTCTTTTGACTCTCTTTTTTACATAGTTCGATGTATGGTTCCTTATCCACTTTAAACAGTACGCCATCCCCAATCGTCCCAAATAGACGCTCTGAAAAGGGATCGTAACTTCCGTAAGAAATGACCTTCCCCTGATAACAAATATCTACATGCCCAATCGCTCCAAATAAGTTGCTGTCAGAAGTATGAACCAAAATTTCTAATTCCCTTGCCTCTTCTTCTTTTTTCACCAATCGATAAGGGCCTGTGTGTCCCGCCGAGCTCCCTTTTTGAAGAAACTGGTTAAACCGTTTTAACTCCTTAGCAGGGATAAAGGCTGCAAAGATAACCGGTAGGCTAATACGAAAGCGACGTTTTAACTCTTGGCCTTGTTGGTCTTTGTCAAATAAAATACCATCTCGAATATTAGAAATCCCCAACAAGACCAGATAAGCCCCCAAGAGGATAAATTGGAAGTGCCCATCTGAACCAGGTTCCAAGACAGTTGCTAGACCAATCCCACCGTTTAAAAGCGCATCCCATAAATAGAGCCAGCCTCCTTTTACCCGATTGGCCTTATAAAGCCAAAATGTGATCCCATAGACAATGGCACTCCCCAACTGATATGCCCCTAAACAAATCACAACTAAGTTTACGGGCAGACTACTCAGTCGATTCAACCAGATCAACGCAAGTGAAAGAAAAATAAACCAAATAGAGTGGCTATAGGAAATAGACTTGCTACGTAACAAAAAGCGAAGAAGAAAGCTTCCTAGTCCATCAACTAAAAAGTAAATGGCTAATAGATCCAAGGAAAATTTTGTGAAACCAACACCGTTTCGAAAAATGAGGATCCCAAAAATGACGGCAAGAACCCCAAACAATAAAGTCCGTCTTCTTGCAACTTCTTCAACAGATAATTTTCTCACCATGACACCCTCCTTCAGAGATCAAAGGTCTTTAGACAAATACTATTTTATCACGTATAATATAAGAAGTAAAGAAACAGTGAAGCTGATAAAAGGAGCATCCTATGAAATTCAATCAATATAGCTATCTACCAGTCGACCAAGCAGACATTCTAAAGGAACTGAAAGAAATCGGGTTTGACCTTCCCCTTCATCTTACAGAGAAAGAACTGTTTGAATGGTTTGTTCGCAAGGTTTATTTCACCTACAAAAATACAGATTATCCTCTCTCTAACCTAGTGGCGGATGCTGAAACAGATCTCCTGAGCTATTTCCAATCTGACCGCGAATGGTCGCCGGAGATTTTTTACACAGTAGCTCTCCAGTTGCTCGGTTTCCACTATTTTATTGACTTTGAAGATACGGACAGCTTTTTGAAAGAAGTCCAATTTCCGATTAAATATGGAAACTTGGTAGAGAATCTCTATCACCTCCTCAACACTCGAACAGTCAAAGGGAATTTACTAATCGAGCAGTTGGTCAGTGATAGCTTGATCCCTGAAGACAATCGCTACCACTTTTTCAACGGAAAAAGTCTAGCCACTTTTAACTGCCATGATGTGATCCGTGAGGTGGTCTATGTGGAAAGTCGGATTGATAGCGATCAAGATGGTCTTCCGGATCTGGTCAAAGTCAATATTATTCGCCCTCGCTATCAAGGTCAGATTCCAGCTGTTATGACTGCCAGCCCTTATCACCAAGGAACCAATGACAAGGCCAGTGACAAGGCGCTCTATAATATGAATGTGGACCTGGAGAAAAAAGAAGCAAGAAGCATCCAAGTCAGTCAACCCACGCTCGAAATCGTTGACCCAGTTGGAGAAGCTCAACTGGTCTCTGAGGCTGAAGAAACCCTCACTCATATCAACAGCAGTTATACTCTCAATGACTACCTTCTCGCCCGTGGCTTTGCCAATCTCTACGTCTCTGGTCTAGGGACCAAGGACTCCCAAGGCTTGATGACCAACGGGGATTACCGCCAAATCGAGGCCTACAAGAATGTCATCGACTGGCTCAATGGACGCTGTCGTGCATTCACAGACCATAGTCGCCAACGCCAAATCAAGGCTGATTGGTCTAACGGCAAGGTTGCTACGACGGGCTTATCCTACCTAGGGACCATGTCCAATGGACTGGCTACCACAGGGGTTGATGGCCTAGAAGTCATCATCGCAGAAGCCGGTATCTCTTCTTGGTACAACTACTACCGCGAAAATGGCCTTGTCACAAGTCCTGGTGGCTATCCTGGAGAGGATTTTGATTCGCTCGCTGAGTTGACCTATTCACGTGCCCTTCGGGCTGGAGACTATCTCCGCCACCATGCAGCCCATGTCGCTGATTTGGGACGGCTCAAGGAACAAATAGATCGCAAAACAGGGGACTACAACCAGTTCTGGCACGACCGTAACTACCTCCTCCAGGCAGACAAAGTCAAGGCTGAAGTCGTCTTCACCCATGGTTCGCAAGACTGGAACGTCAAACCCCTTCATGTCTATAATATGTTCCAGGCTCTTCCAGCAAACATCAGGAAACACCTCTTCTACCACAATGGTGCCCATGTTTACCTCAACAACTGGCAGTCCATTGACTTCCGTGAAAGCATGAATGCCCTACTTTCTAAAAAATTACTGGGCTACGATTCAAGCTATGAATTGCCAACTGTCATCTGGCAGGACAATACAGGAGAGCAAAGCTGGACTAGCTTAGAAGATTTTGGCAGCCAAACAGCTCGGCGGACCTTCTCTCTTGGTGACAGTGAAAAAGTTATCCAAAACCGCTATGCTACAGAAGACTATGAGCGCTATGGCAAGGCCTATCCAACCTTCTTAACCGATCTTTACCAAGATAAGGCCCAGCAAGTGACCATTGATCTTCCGATAGAAAAAGACCTACACCTCAACGGAAAAGCTCGCCTTCACCTACGGCTCCAATCTAGCACTGACAAGGGCTTGCTCTCAGCCCAACTGATGGAGCTAGGAAGCAAGAAGTACCTCCAGCCTTATCCAGCCGTCCTATCCGTCCGTACCCTTGATAACGGTCGTTACCATATGCTAGACAACTTGACCGAGTTGCCCTTCAAGGAAGCCGGCCAACGAGTAATTACAAAGGGGTATCTCAACCTTCAAAACCGTCATGATCTTTTACAAGTCGAACCTGTAACCCCAGGGGAATGGATGGAATTCGACTTTGAGCTCCAACCAACCATCTACAAGCTGGAAAAAGGGACTACTCTTCGCCTTGTCCTTTATACAACCGATTTCGAGATCACTGTCCGCGACCAAACGGACTACCAACTCACCATTGATCTGGCCAACTCCAGCCTAACCCTTCCTGAAATGGATTGAGAGATTACAGCCTTTTCTCCAGTCGTTCATTCGCCTGCTTGATTTGACAGCCTTGCCTACTTATGATAATATCTAAGAGAGTATTTCATAGAAAAAGAGTTTAGAGGATATTATGGCTATCGAAAAAACAGTCAGCGAAATTGCTGAAATTCTAGGAGTTAGTCGCCAAGCGGTCAATAACCGTGTCAAGGCCCTAGATCCTGAAGATACAGAAAAAAATGATAAGGGAGTTACCGTCGTAACCCGTAGTGGCTTAATCAAACTAGAAGAAATCTACAAAAAGACCATCTTTGAAGACGAGCCTGTCAGTGATGATGTCAAGCAACGGGAACTAATGGAGATTCTAGTCGACGAGAAGAATGCTGAAATCGTTCGTCTCTACGAACAACTAAAATCAAAAGACGACCAGCTAAAATCTAAAGATGAGCAATTAGCTAAAAAGGATGAGCAGTTGCGTGTCAAAGATGTTCAGATCGCTGAAAAAGACAAACAGCTCGACCAACAACAACAGCTAACCCTTCAGGCTATGAATGACCGTGAAACATTGAAATTAGAATTAGATCAAGCCAATGAAAAGGTTCAAGAACAAGAGAGTAAAGGCTTCTGGAGACGCGTCTTTGGTCGCTAAAAACTGACTTCGGTCAGTTTTTTCTATGCCTTTGCCTCCCCTCAATAATTAGAAAATCCAAAAACACCCAATAGATGAAGGAGTTCCCTTGAAAGAATTAAGCCACTATGTCTCCTTTGATTTAGAATTTAATCAATTTGAAGGAAAGTACCACATTATCCAAGTTTCTGCTGTCCGCTTTGCAGATGGCCAAGAAGTTGCCCACTATGATTCCTATGCCTATACGGATAAACCACTAAAGAGCTTTATCAATGGCCTCACCGGGATCACATCTGATAAAATCCTCCAAGCTCCCCCACTCGAGCAAGTCCTAGCGGAGTTCCGAGATTTTGTTGCAGATAGTCCCCTCATTGGATACAATGCCATCAAGAGTGACCTCCCTATCCTAGCGGAAAATGGGCTAGAGTTCACAGACCAATATGCTGTTGATGTCTTTGAGGAAGCTTCTAAACGCCGCCCTTCTGACCTCCATGGGATTAAAAACTTGCAGCTCCATACAGTTGCTCAGTTTTTAGGAGTAGCTGGAAAATCGCATGATAGTCTAGAAGATGCCCGGATGACTGCTCTTGTTTATGAAGCCTTTCTCGAATCAGACCGGGCCCGGCAACTCCTAACCGAACAAGAATCCTTTTCTACCTCTCCTTTTAGTGGATTGGACCTCTCCAATTTTTTTAACGACTAAAAAACCTCTATCATCGATAGAGGTTTTCTCTGTATGCTTAGAATGGTAATTTACCAGCAAAAGCTCCCAATTTTTTCTTGGTTGCCGCATCAATCTCTTCGATTGCCGCATTGATAGCTTGAACGGTCATATCAGAAAGAGTTTCTGTATCTTCTGGGTCTACTACTGCCGGGTTAAATTCGATGGATACCACCTTTTTATCACCTGTCAAGGTAGCGACGACCAAGTCCTGAGCAGACTTGCCAACAAATTGAGAAGCCGCCAATTCTGCCTGACTTTGTTCCATTTGTTTCTGAAGCTTTTGTGCTTGCTTCATCATATTTTGCATATTCATCATAAGATTTTCGAGATTCCTTTCGTATCAAGGGGTTAGGCCCTCTTGTTTAGTTTTTACTGCCCACTTCTGCCCATTTTCTAGCTAGATGGGAACTTCCCTTCTATTATAGCATGTTTTCCCCGTCCGACAAAGCTGATTTTTTATTTAAAGAGCGTCGTCACAATGAGTTGGACGTTTAAAAGAGTCAGAAGAGTAGCTACTCCATAAGCTAAATAAGTATTCCATTTTGCATTGACAAATTCTCCCATGATTTTTTTATTGGAGGTAAAGTAAACCAAGGGGAAAATTGAAAATGGTAGAGCCAGAGACAAGAAGACTTGAGAATAGACCAACAAATCATCTAGAACACTTTCCTGGTCTCCAAAGAGAAAGGCGACAATCAGGACAGGAGTGAGGGCCAACATCCGTGTAAAGAGGCGGACAAGCCATTGAGGAAGGCGGAATTTAAGAAAACCTTCCATGACAATTTGACCTGTTAGAGTTCCTGTAATTGTTGAATTCTGACCACTTGCTAACAAAGCAACAGCAAACAAGGTGGACAGAAAAGGACTTGCAATAGCTCCTGCAATGGCATTGTTTTGCAAGGCATCATACATACTAGAGAAGGCTCCAATTTCTTCTGCGTGTCCAAAAAAGAGGGCCGCTCCGAGAATCAGCAAGAGTGAGTTGACAACAAAAGCCAGGGTCAATTCAATATTAGAGTCCCAGGTCATGAAACGCACAGCCCGACGAACATCTGCAGGATCCTCATAATCGACCTTGCGTGTTTGTGAAATGGAAGAATGTAAATAGAGATTATGAGGCATGACGGTTGCACCAATAATCCCCAGAGCTAGCGTCAAGGCTTGTGATCCTTTAGGAAGACCAATGCCTACGATTTCCTTTTGGGGAATAAACCCCGCAAAAATTCCACCTATATCTGGTTTTGATAAGACCACAAGATAGATAAAAATCCCCAGAATGGTCAAAATCAAGGTGGAGACAATAGCCTCAATCTTACGAAAACCTAAGTGCATAAGTCCAAGGAGGAGGAAGACATCCAGGATGGTGACCAAAATAGAAAAGAGCAAGGGCCATCCGAATAGCAAATGGAGTGCAATCCCTGAACCAATGACTTCTGCTAAATCTGTCGCCATCAAGGCTAATTCAATCACTATCCAGAGAATATAGCGGAGCCACTTGGGCAAATGCGTCGCTGTTGTTTGGGCCAAATCTTTCCGATGGACAATCCCTAGTTTCCCAGCCATCTGTTGCAATTGCATGGCAATCAAGGAAGACAAGAGAACCACCGACAAGAGCAAGTAACGATAGTGAGCCCCTCCAACAACGCTGGTGATCCAGTTCCCAGGATCCATGTAGCCCACTGCTACTAGGCTCCCTGGACCTGAAAATAATAACAAGGTCCTCCAAAAAGAAGTTCCCTTGGGAACCTTGACGGATTGATTGATTTCTTGGAGCGATTTCCGCTCTAACTGTTCTAAACTCATGATATCCTTCTTTCCATGATGTCACTTCCCCTTGATTATAGCACAAATGAAATGTTTCGGTAAATTTTCTTTTTATTTTCAAAATAATATGCCCTTCTTCGTCCCCACATCCCCATTTTCTTCGTATTCCTTTAGCGATTTTTTCTCCTTTGATCCTCTAAAATGAACCGAATAGCTTCAAAAATGAACCAAATAGATTTTTCCCCCTATCTGACTTCAAAAGCTTGTATACTATTCGTAACTGAAAGATAGCTCAGTTATTTACTCAATAGCAAAGGAAAGAAACTATGATCTATGTCATTGAATACAATTATCCCTCTAAGATGTTGGTCGAACATATTAACAACTATCTAGAGAAAAAACGGGTTCGTAATCTACCAGTCAAGCTGGTCTATAATGGAAATATCTCCTATATTGACTATGACTTGAAAAACATTTACTTCTTCTCCTGTCAAGGAAATTCTGGAATCAACGCCTACAAAGAGCTCGAACGCATCCGAAGAAATGATCCCTTCGGACGCATTATCGTTCACTCTAACAAGGTGGACGGACGTAGACTCATGGACCATAAGCTACAAGTCTATGGTTTGATGGAACTAAGCCTCAGTGACTACGGAAAGCCAGACCTCTATTATCAAGAGCTCGACTTCTTGCTGGGCGATCTCTACGAAGAACTCTGGGAAATGGCGGCAGAAGCCAAGTACGCTGCTGGGAAGAAAACCAATCAGCTCTTCCCACGCTGGGGTCCTGAAATCGGCATTTACCCACCTAAGCGTTATTCCATCCATCTCCGTCAAAATCCAGACGAAGACAATTAACTCATAACAAGTGGAGCCTGGGGACAGGGTCCATTTTTTATGTTACAATGAACTGGAAATAAAACGAGACGAGAAAAAGGAGACCTTATGAACCACTACGATACCATTGTCATCGGAGGAGGCCCTGCTGGCATGATGGCCACCATCTCCAGTTCCTTCTACGGGCAAGCAACCCTCCTCTTGGAAAAAAACCGCAAACTAGGGAAAAAACTAGCTGGGACTGGTGGAGGTCGGTGCAATGTGACCAACAATGGAAGCCTGGACGATCTCCTAGCAGGTATTCCAGGAAACGGACGTTTCCTCTACAGTGTCTTCTCTCAATTTGACAACCATGATATCATCCGCTTCTTCACAGAAAACGGGGTCAAGCTCAAGATCGAAGACCATGGTCGTGTCTTTCCAGCTTCAGATCGTTCCCAAACGATTATTCAAGCTCTGACAGATAAGATTGCCGAGCTCGGCGGTCAAGTCCGCTGCCAAGTAGAGGTAACCTCTGTGAAGAAAATCGATGGACAATTCGTCATCAAATCCAAAGACGAGACCTGGACGGCAAACCGCTTGATTGTGACAACTGGTGGAAAGTCCTACCCTTCGACGGGTTCTACTGGCTTTGGCCATGAGATTGCTCGTCACTTCAAACACACTATTACCGAGCTTGAAGCTGCCGAGAGTCCTTTATTGACAGATTTCCCCCACAAGGCCCTTCAAGGGATTTCCTTGGACGATGTGACCCTCCACTATGGCAAGCACCATATCACCCACGACCTCCTCTTTACCCACTTTGGACTGTCTGGCCCCGCCGCCCTTCGCATGTCAAGCTTTGTCAAGGGTGGAGAGATCCTTACGCTGGATAGTCTTCCTCTCTATTCTAAGGAGCAACTCACAGAAATCCTAGAAGAAAATCGTGAGAAATCCTTAAAGAATGTTCTGAAGGCCTACCTGCCAGAACGCCTGGCGGAATTCTTTGCTCAGGATCTTCCCGAAAAGGTGAAACAACTCTCCCCCAAAGAGGTGGATGCGGTACTAACTAAGGTCAAGGAGCTTCCTATTCCTGTAACAGGGAAGATGTCCTTGGCTAAATCCTTTGTTACCAAAGGAGGTGTCAGTCTCAAGGAAATCAATCCTAAAACACTGGAAAGCAAACTGGTTCCTGGCCTTCACTTTGCGGGTGAAGTCCTGGACATCAACGCCCATACCGGTGGCTTTAACATCACCTCTGCCCTCTGTACCGGCTGGGTGGCAGGAAGTCTACATTATGATTAAATATCAAAGGTTGTAAAAAATGAATAGAAGAGAGTCAGTTGAATTTGTCAACATGTGCATGATTAAAAATGGGGACAAGGTTCTGGTTCAAGATCGAGTTAGTCCTGACTGGCCTGGCATTACTTTTCCTGGCGGACATGTTGAACGTGGCGAATCCTTTGTCGATGCTGTCATTCGTGAAGTGAGAGAAGAAACGGGTCTAAGCATTTCTAAACCCCAACTCTGTGGCATCAAGGACTGGTACGATGAGGATTACCGTTATGTCGTCCTTTTTTACAAGACCGAACACTTTACTGGTGAGCTCCAGTCTTCAGACGAAGGAAAGGTCTGGTGGGAAGAGTTTGAAAATCTATCTCGTCTAAAACTTGCAACCAATGATATGTCTGATATGCTTCGTGTTTTTTTGGAAGATGATCTCAGTGAATTCTTCTACTATAAAGACGGTGACGACTGGCTTTATGATTTAAAATAGCAAATAATCGGCGGAGAGTCCTCCGCCGATTATTTTATTTGCTCTGTTTTTCAACATAGTGGGCAATCACATCTGATGTGTACTGGGCTGTTCCAGGTCCAAATTTATCAATATTTTCCTTGAACTCAGGGTTATAGACGTATCCTTTACCGATATATCCGAAGACTTCAATAGAGCAGTCAAATCCATAAGTACGAATGGCTTGCAAGAGCTTGGCTGCTTGCTCTTGGTTTTCAGTTGCTGTTGCAGGTAAACCAGCTTGAAGATTTTGTGCCAAAGTTTGAAAGACTTGGTTAAAGGCAGCCGTAGACTCATCTTCGCGACCTTTTTGGCGTTCGAGGGCTTGATCCATGACTTCTTGTCCATACTTCTCTACCGCTTCTTGCTGGTATTTTTGATGATCTTGATAGCTAAATCCAGTGAATTTTTCCTCAATGGTCATTTTTCTTTCTCCTTTTTGTTCTTGAATGGTTTTTTGCAAGGTGGAAATCAAGGTATCCAGATGTTGCCTTTCTCGAGTTAGATACTCCAACTGCCTAGTCAAATGGGGCAATAAATCTTTCCTTTCTTCCTTTAACAGCTCTGCTATTGTTTCTAAAGAAAAGCCTAGATATTTGTAGTAAAGAATGACCTGAAGGCGTTCCAAATCCTCTTGACTGTAAGTTCGATAGCCGTTTTCCGACTTTAAGGGGACCAAGAGTCCTATCTTGTCATAGTGGTGCAGGGTCTTGACAGAGACACCTGAAAGCTGCGCAGCTTCTTTTATTTGGTACATGATTTTCTCCTTACAATGATAGTATACCCCCTCCCCTTAGGTCAGAGTCAAGTGTTTTTGCGAAAATTTTTTAACTTTTTGAGAAAACTATAAAAACATGAAAACCGCTTTCTTGACAGTCTTTAAAAATCATGATAGGATAATCAAGTCTATCAATCACACAGAAGGTTCCTAAAGAGCCGTTGAGAGAAGGCTATTTGATAACTCAAGTAGCCTTTTCTTATTTAAAAATAGATCGGAGTTTTAAAGATGTCTGAAAAATCTCAATGGGGTTCCAAAATTGGCTTCATCCTAGCCTCTGCAGGTTCTGCAATTGGGCTTGGAGCAGTTTGGAAATTCCCCTATATGACCGCTGCTAACGGGGGCGGAAGTTTTCTTCTCGTTTTTTTGATAGCAACTTTACTCATCGGCTTTCCCCTCTTACTGGCTGAATTTACTCTAGGACGTGCAGCTGGTGTCTCTGCCATTAAAACCTTTGGAAAACTCGGTGGCTGTCGCCTCTATGATGGGATCGGTTGGATCGGTGCCTTTGCCCTGTTTATCCTCCTCTCCTTCTACAGTGTCATCGGTGGCTGGATCCTGATTTATTTGGGAGTCGCCTTGGGAGAGTTATTCCAACTTCTCTCAGTTAGTGACTATACCCAGCTCTTTGGAGAGATTATTTCAAATCCCTGGTTGGCTCTTGGGGCCCAGGCCATCTTCATCCTCCTCAATGTCTTGATCGTTTCCAAGGGGGTGGAACAAGGGATTGAAAAGGCCTCAAAATTCATGATGCCACTTCTCTTCATTATCTTCTTAGTCATGATTGGTCGTTCCTTGACCTTACCTGGCGCTTGGGAGGGAGTTAGCTATTTCCTCAAGCCAGACTTCTCCAAGATGACTAGCCAAGGTCTGCTCTACGCTTTGGGCCAATCATTTTTCGCCCTCTCGCTAGGAGTGACAGCCATGTTAACCTATGCTTCCTATTTGGACAAGGATACTGACCTGGTCCAATCCGGGATTTCCGTCGTCTTCATGAATATCGCCGTTTCTATCATGGCGGGTTTGGCGATCTTCCCAGCCATGTCAGCCTTTCAAATCCCTTCTACTAGTGGACCAGGCCTCCTCTTTGTAGTCCTGCCACAAGTCTTTGACAAGATGCCTTTTGGTACCCTCTTCTACCTGCTTTTCCTTCTTCTCTTCCTCTTTGCGACCATTACCTCATCCGTCGTCATGTTAGAGATTAATGTCGGGAACGTCACCAACCAAAACAACAAACAGCGGGCTAAATGGAGCCAAATCATCGGCCTTCTGACCTTTGTCTTTGGGATTCCATCTGCCCTTTCCTATGGAGTGCTCTCCAAGTGGACCCTCTTTGGAAAATCCTTCTTTGATTGCATGGACTTTTTGGTTTCCAACCTCCTCATGCCTTTTGGAGCTCTCTGCCTCTCCCTATTTACAGGCTATATCTTTGATCAAGTCTTAGCCCAGGAAGAACTCAAGGTGGGAGAAGAGAAAACCAAGCGTTTCTTCTTCAAGCTCTGGATTTTCTTACTTCGCTTTGTGATTCCAATCGTCATCCTCATTGTCTTTATTACACAATTTATCTAAAACAAAATCCACGACTCCTTAAGGATTCGTGGATTTTTGAATGCAGACAAACTATTATTTTTTTATAAAACAGCTGGATAATTTTTAAAAAATGACTTTCATTTTTTAATCATTTAAGAAGATGAAAAACTTTACGGCGTGAGAAAAGTGCCTGAAACAACTGTGTTTCAGGCACTCGGGAATTTTGAGACCTTAGGCTCAAAATTAAGTCATGGAACTTCGTAGAAGTTCGCTGACGTCCGTACTCACCTAAGGAAAGTTTCTAAAATTACTTTATCTTCAATCTGAAATCCACGACTCTTTAGGGATTCGTGGATTTTTCTTTATTTTGTAAGGGAAACACGGAAATCATTGTATTTGCTATAATCAAAGTCTTCATTAAGCCCTGTTACAAATACAATCGGTGTATAATGGCCCTCTTCTAAGATGAAGCCGGGTTTTACCTTCATATTGGCTCCCCCAAGTCCAGCAATCCCTGGAAGAAGGGCATCAAAAGCGCCAGGTTCGTCTGTTTCCCAGTAATAGACATTACCAGATGCTTGAACTGCCTTGGCTTTCGTTGTTGCAGTACGAACAGGATTCAAGTCAGCTTGATAAAAGTTTGCTGTCGTAGTGACTGTTCCATCCGCGGCCACGGTCATTTGGACATCTTTGGCAATTTCAGTTGTTCCTGTCCAAGTCCCTACCAGTTCTTCCGGCACCATTTGAGACGAATCTGTGGCCTTGTTAGTGCTTGCTGCAGCAGATCCTGAATCGGTTTGACCTGAGTTTCCTGCATCTTGAGAAGCAGCTTGTGCCCCTTCTTGCGCATCCGTTTCAGTAGCTTTTGTCTCTTTCTTACCAGAAGCTGCCTTTGCTTTTTTCTGACTAGACTTCACCGTCGTTTGTGCTTCTTTGGTAGAAGATTTGTTCTCTTCTTTTTTTGAACCACAGGCTACGAGTAGGCTTGCAGAAGTTAATCCTAAAAGTGCTAAACTTGTCCATTTTTTCATCATGATGATCCCTCACTTCATTTGATAAAAACTATTATATTACAATATTACTCAATGTCAAGTATTATTGAAATATTTTTGCAACATTCGTAACAAACAGTAATCTATCTAAAAATTCAGGAGATTCAGGCGATAAGCAAACGTAAGAGGGCAACCAAGACAATCCCGAATAGAACCGTACCCATTAGGTTTTTGTAGCGAAAGGCCACTATCGTGGTCGGAATGGTTGCGACCAGATCTACCCACCGAACCTGAGGGAGCTGGCCCGGTTTCCCCTCTACTAGACTGGAAAGGATCAGGGCAAAAATAATGGCAATGGGAAGGTATTTTAGAAAACGCAGAACTGGATCTGGCAGCCCCCGGTATTTGACCAAAACGAAGGGAAGAATGCGCGGAATCCAGGTGACCACTGCGGACATCAAAATAACCAAGAAAATCCAACTATTCACGCGCATCGCACATCACCCCCACGAAACAACCTGTTAAAGTAGCCACTAAAACGGCCAAGGATTGGGTCAAAAAGAAGGTCAAGAGGAAAAAGCTAAGAGCTACTGCACCTAAAACAAGGAGCATGGTAGCCATCTTCTCCGTCAAACGCATGCCTTGAAACTGACCTGCAAAAATCCCAATAAACATGGCAACTAAGGCGAAGTCCAGGCCGAAGGCACTAGGATTGGGCAAGAGGGACCCCAGGGCTGTCCCCAAAATAGTTGATGAGCCCCAGGCCAGATAACCGACCACATTATTGCCATGCATCCAGGGAACAGTGATCCGGTCACTTTTTAATTTCTCACTTAAATAGACTCCGTAACTTTCATCTGTCAACAAACTACCAATTCCAATATTATGGACCAGGCTAGCCTCCTTAAAATCAGGGGAGGTATGCAGACTCATAAGCATATTGCGCAAATTGATGAAAAAGACGGTTAAGGCAATATTCATGAGGGACGAATGGACGGCAATCAAAGAGATCATCGCAAACTGAGAAGCCCCTGCGTAAACCAAGAGACTCATCAATCCCATTTCTAAAGGGGAGAGATAGGGCGACGCCACCACACCACAGGCTAAGCCAATACTGATATAACCCAAGGCCGTCGGAAGGGCATCCCTGACCCCCTGCTGAAAATTCTTTTCCACTCCTTCTTCCTTTCTTTTTTGATGCTATCTATTATAACAAAAAAAGGGACGGGAATCGTCCTCCCGTCGTTTATGTTCGTTTTTTAACTAATCTAAGTTCTCTTCTATCGGAGCAAAAGCAAGGCTAGGCTTAGCATTGAGGTCTAAGCTAGCAAAATTTCCCTTATTCCATTCGCTGACACTGGCATAGGCAATCATCCCCGCATTGTCCCCGCAGAGGCGCAGAGGAGGAATGATGACCTTAACATCTGTGATCTCAGAAGCCAGGCGTTCACGTAATCCTTGGTTGGCCGCGACTCCTCCCGCCACCACCAGGGTCTTAACAGGGTATCTTTCTAGGGCTTTTTTGGTCTTGGCCATCAAGATATCCATCACCGCTGCTTGGAAGGAAGCCGATAGGTCTTCCTTGGACAGACTCTCGCCTTTTTGCTCGGCATTGTGGTGGAGATTGATAAAGGCTGATTTGAGCCCTGAGAATGAGAACTCCAGATTGTCTTCCTTGATCATGGCACGTGGGAAATCGTAGATATCCTGACCCTTATGCGCCAACTCGTCAATCTCGCGACCGGCTGGATAGGTCAAGCCCATGACGCGGCCGACCTTATCATAGGCCTCACCCACTGCATCATCACGCGTTTCCCCAACGATCTTATAATCACCCGCCTCCGAGACATAGACCAACTCGGTGTGTCCTCCGCTGACCAGCAAGGCCAAGAGCGGAAATTCTAAAGGCTCAACGCTTTGAGCAGCCATCAAGTGGCCAGCCATATGATTGACAGGAATCAAAGGAATCCCATGGGCCCATGCAAAGGCCTTGGCTGCAGCAAGACCGACCAAAAGAGCTCCAACCAGACCTGGTCCGTAAGTTACCGCAACCGCTGTGACTTCTTCTTCTGTAATTCCCGCTTCTTCTAGGGCTTCCTCAATACAGGCCGTAATGACTTCGACATGGTGCCGACTGGCAACTTCTGGAACCACTCCCCCGAAGCGTTTATGGCTTTCAATTTGGCTGGCAATAACATTGGACAAGAGTTC
The DNA here is from genome assembly GCF_003603405.1 of Streptococcus sp. AM43-2AT. NCBI lineage: Bacteria > Bacillati > Bacillota > Bacilli > Lactobacillales > Streptococcaceae > Streptococcus > Streptococcus sp. AM43-2AT. The sequence goes on from NZ_QTND01000002.1 coordinate 342,434, forward strand.
TGTGTCATTCTTTAAAACGGCAACACTGGTCTCATCACAAGATGTTTCAAATGCCAAAATATATCTATCCTTCATTTGCTTCCCTTTTCATCATAATGGCGTCTTCGGTAGGTGCATGATAATACCCTTTCCGGCAACCAATTTCTTTAAATCCTTGTTTCTGATAGAGAGTCCGAGCCGGAGTGTTTCCTTCTCTCACCTCTAAAAAGACCTCTTTCTCCTGAGGAACAGTTTCTAGTAGCTGACGAGCAATCCCGCGCCCTTGCCACTCTTTTCGAACAGCAATTTGGACGACCTCTAGCTCATAGAGATTTTCTTGCATGGCCAAGAAGCCCACCAATGCTTCCCCACTGTAGGCCAAGGCATACCAATTTTGAGGTTGACCGAGATCCGCTAGGACTTGCTCCAAGGTCCAAGGACTTTGTCCATAGACATCGTCTAAGATTTCTACCAACTGAGGGGCTAAATCGAATCGCCCCGCTTCCTTCTCGATACGGATCATAGGCGTTTGATGTAGGACTGACCGGACTCTTGATGGTCCTTGAGCCAGTTTTCCTCAGCTTCTACCCGCTTGAGGTAGTTGGGCACAAAACCATGAACGGAGACAGCTTCTTTTGTAAGTCCTAGTCGACCGATCCGTACCGCATCCGGTAGGGTTTCTACCATCTGAGCACTCGGTAAGGCCTCTTGTATCTGCTCGCGAAAGGCTTCCACTTCCCCAAGGAAGGTCACCTTTTCAGCTCCCTTTACTCTTTCTAATACGGCTTCAAAAGAAAGGTGCCCCTCCGGGTAGACCAACTGATCCTCTTGGTAAAAGCCCGCATAGACATGGTTGCGCCGCGCATCCATGACTGGAATGGCCAGACCTTCTATCTCTTCTGGTACCAAGGCTAGTAAGCTCGACACCCCTACTAAGTCAATCTTTAGCGTTTGAGCTAGGGTTTTAGCCGTTGCTACCGCAATTCGTAAGCCAGTATAGGATCCAGGCCCTTCTGCTACTACGATACGGTCCAAATCCGTCGGTTTCCAATCAATGCTGGCCATCAAAAATTCAATGGTCGGCATCAAGGTAATGCTGTGGTTTTTCTTGATCGTCAGCGTTAACTCTGCTAATCGGTTTTCTTCCTCCAAAAGGGCAACGGATAGGGCCTTACTGGAGGTGTCAAATGCTAATACTTTCATGTTTTCTCCTCGTTGTCTGCTTCATATTATACTACAAATAGACGCCAAACGGTAGAGGAAGCACCCCCAGACTGTGAAATCACCTGCTCTCTATCCCTTCTAAAAAAGCGCTTCCTTCTGCTCTCAGAACCCGCTTGCATCTTTTCCTTAGAGCCTATTTATGGTATAATGGATAATAATTGTATCGAATCAGGACAAAAGAAAGCAAGAATAGGTGTCTCAGCTAGCTACTAGCTGTTTCTTTTCTGCTACAGTCCGAACAAGTGAAAGGAACCGAAACGAAATGATTTACAAAGTTTTCTACCAAGAAACAAAAGAACGCAACCCTCGTCGTCAAACGACTCATGCCCTCTATCTCGATATTGATGCGAAGAATGAGTTAGAAGGACGCATTGAAGCTCGTCGCCTTGTTGAAGAAAATACATCTTACAACATCGAATTTATCACTCTCTTGTCAGACCAACACCTAGAATATGAAAAAGAGTCTGGCGCATTTGAAATTACGGAGTTCTAATCCATGGCATATACCTTAAAACCTGAAGAAGTTGGTGTTTTCGCCATTGGAGGTCTCGGGGAAATCGGTAAAAATACCTATGGGATTGAATACCAAGACGAAATCATCATTGTGGATGCTGGGATTAAGTTCCCTGAAGATGATTTGTTAGGGATTGATTACGTGATTCCTGACTATTCCTATATCGTTGAAAATATCGACCGTGTCAAAGGTGTCTTGATTACCCACGGACACGAAGACCATATCGGAGGAATTCCCTTCCTCTTGAAACAAGCTAATGTACCAATCTATGCTGGACCTTTGGCTCTAGCCCTTATTCGTGGAAAATTGGAAGAGCATGGCCTCCTTCGTGGTGCCAAACTCTATGAAATCAACCAAAATACGGAGCTGACCTTTAAGCATATTAAAGCGACCTTCTTCCGGACGACCCACTCCATTCCAGAACCTTTGGGGATTGTTCTTCATACGCCTCAAGGAAAAATCGTCTGCACGGGAGACTTTAAATTTGACTTCACACCTGTTGGGGAGCCGGCCGACCTTCACCGGATGGCTGCACTAGGAGAGGAAGGCGTCCTCTGTCTGCTTTCTGACTCAACCAACGCGGAAGTCCCAACCTTTACCAACTCTGAAAAAGTCGTTGGCCAATCCATTATGAAGATTATTGAAGGCATTCATGGACGCATCATCTTTGCTTCCTTTGCCTCAAACATCTTCCGTCTCCAACAGGCTGCAGATGCCGCTGTTAAAACGGGCCGTAAGATTGTTGTCTTTGGACGCTCGATGGAAAAAGCCATTGTCAACGGGATTGAGCTGGGCTATATCAAGGTACCACCTGGAACAATTATTGAACCAAGTGAGATCAAAGACTACCCGGCAAACGAAATCCTCATTATGTGTACAGGAAGCCAAGGGGAGCCAATGGCGGCACTGTCTCGTATCGCTAATGGAACCCACCGCCAAGTGCAATTGCAACCGGGTGATACCGTTATCTTCTCATCTAGTCCAATTCCTGGCAACACAACGAGCGTCAACCGCCTGATCAACATCATCTCTGAAGCAGGAGTCGATGTCATCCACGGTAAGATTAACAATATCCATACCTCTGGACACGGTGGTCAACAAGAACAAAAGCTCATGTTGCGCTTGATCAAGCCAAAATACTTCATGCCTGTTCACGGTGAGTACCGCATGCAGAAAATTCATGCTGGACTTGCGCGTGATTGCGGAGTAGAAAAGGATAACATCTTCATCATGAGCAACGGTGATGTCCTTGCCTTAACAGCCAACTCGGCTCGTATCGCAGGAAGTTTCAATGCTCAAGATATCTATGTCGACGGAAATCGCATCGGAGAAATCGGAGCTGCTGTCCTTCGTGACCGCAAAGATTTATCAGAAGATGGTGTTGTCCTAGCTGTTGCGACAGTTGACTTCAAGTCAAAAATGATTTTAGCTGGACCAGATATTCTCAGTCGTGGTTTCATCTATATGAGAGAGTCTGGTGACCTGATCCGTGAAAGTCAACGTATCCTCTTCAATGCTATCCGAATCGCCTTGAAGAACAAAGATGCCAACATTCAAACCGTACACGGTGCTATTGTCAATGCCCTCCGTCCTTTCCTTTACGAAAGTACGGAACGTGAACCCATCATCATCCCGATGATTTTGACACCAGATGAAGAAAATTAAGTAAAAAGAATGAGGCTGGGACAAAAGTCCTAGCCTCTCAATTGTCTTTGGATTGTCGAGCAAGACGCAGTGGTTGAGTGGGCTCTACTACGCTGATTTCATCAGCTTTTACAGCCCTACTCAACTGTGCGGAGGTGGGACGATGAAATCGAATTCTAACGAATGACCGACTTCTGTCCCACTCTCATTTTCTATCTATGAAAAATGAGCTAGGTAATCAAACCTAGCTCATTTTTTGTATGGATTTGATTAGTACAAGTCCAAGTAGTTATCAATTTCCCATTGTGAAACGAAGGTTGCATAGCTTGCCCACTCGATGCGTTTGGCTTCTAAGAAGCTCGTGTAGATGTGTTCACCGAGAGCATTCTTAACTACTTCATCTTCCGTCAAGGCTTTCAAAGCATTGTGAAGAGTAGATGGAAGATCCGTAATTCCAGCTTCTTTACGCTCTTCAGCTGTCATGATATAGATATTCTCTTCGATTGGTGCTGGCGCTTCAATCTTGTTCTCAATCCCATGCAAACCAACTTCTAAAAGAACAGCCATAGCGATGTATGGGTTAGCCATCGGATCTACGGAACGCAATTCCAAACGAGTTCCCATACCGCGTGAAGCAGGTACACGCACCAATGGGGAGCGGTTGCGTCCAGCCCAAGCGATGTATACAGGAGCTTCAAAACCTGGTACCAAACGTTTGTAGGAGTTGACAGTCGGGTTCATGATGGCTGTGTAGTTGTAAGCGTGCTTGATCAAACCACCAAGGAAATGATAAGCTGTTTCTGACAACTGCATTCCTTTTGGATCATTTGGATCAAAGAAGGCGTTGTTCCCTTCGGCATCAAACAAGGACATATTGCAATGCATACCAGAACCAGCGATACCAAATTTTGGTTTAGCCATAAAGGTTGCATACAAACCATGTTTACGAGCAATGGTTTTTACAACGAGTTTAAAGATTTGAATCTTGTCACAGGCGCGAAGAACTTCATCGTACTTAAAGTCAATTTCATGCTGACCTACAGCCACTTCGTGGTGACTGGCTTCTACCTCAAATCCCATTTGGGTTAAGACATTGACGATCTCACGACGAGTGTTATCCGCAAGGTCTGTAGGTGCCAAATCAAAATAGCCACCCTTGTCATTCACTTCAAGAGTTGGGTCTCCATTTTCATCCAGTTTAAAGAGGAAGAACTCTGGCTCTGGTCCAAGGTTGAACGATTTGAAGCCAACTTCTTCCATGTGACGAAGAGCACGTTTGAGGTTTCCACGTGGATCTCCTGCAAATGGTTCCCCTTCTGTTGTATAGACATCACAAATCAAGCCTGCGACACTACCGTTCTCATCTCCCCAAGGGAAAACAGTCCAAGAGTCCAAGTCAGGATAGAGATACATATCAGACTCATTAATCCGAACAAACCCTTCGATAGAAGATCCATCAAACATAGCCTTGTTTGATAAAACTTTTTCCAACTGTTCATCTGTCGCTGGAATTTCAACGTTTTTCATGGTTCCTAAGATATCCGAGAACATCAACCGAATAAAGGTTACATTTTTTTCTTTGACTTCGCGACGAATATCTTCAACAGTAATTGACATGTGTGTCTCCTTATGAATAAAGCAATAAGTAAAAAGAATGATCAGCGTAACTGACCATATGGCGATGAGGTCGTATGAAAGCGACTTTGCTGAAGAATATCGCGATGAAGGGCCTTGCGAACTTCCTTCTCGCTAACTACCTTGGCAGCTTGGCGTTTAGCTTCTTTCTCAGCAATCCGTTTTTTGATTCCTGCAATATTAAGGCCTTCAGATAAGTAATCCTTAATCTCCAACAGGCGATCCATATCGTTGAGAGAAAACATCCGACGATTGCCCTCTGTACGATCCGGAGTAATGAGTTGCTGATCTTCGTAATAGCGAATCTGACGAGCTGTTAAATCTGTCAATTTCATAACACTACCAATCGGAAAGACCGCTAACGTTCGTCTTAATTCCTTTTCTTTCATATCCGACCTCCTTTCCCTTCTATTATAACGCAAAAAAAACCGATGTCAAGATTAAAATGTCATATAATCTCACATGGGTTTTCTTTTTTCTTTTATAAAGTCTCGAATGCGATCCACATCTGAATTAACTAAAATCGCTACAAAGACACCGATAAAGGTTTCAAAAATGCGGGCAAAAACATATAGGAAAGTTTCACCTGTAGGAATCGAGAGAGTAATAATCAGCATAGCTGATACGCCTCCGATAATTCCGGCTTTATTGTTCATGGCGACATTGGTCATAATGGTTAACATGGTCGCAATCGGTACAAAAATCAGGGTGACCCAATAGGCATCGTGGAAGAGGATCTTGATCATAAAGAATAGCAGAGCATAAAAACCACCGATGCTGTTGCCCATCACACGCGAAGCTCCGAAGTAAACACTCTTATCAAAATCTTCTCTCAAGCTAAAAACAGCTGTCAGAGCCCCAATTTGCAGTCCTCTCCAACCAAAGATACCAAAAATCAATAGAACCAGAAAAACGGCTATCCCTGTTTTGAAGGTCCGCATTCCCAATCGAAATTTGGAACGGTCAAATTTATGTCGTTTAAAGTAATCCATTGTCCCCTATCTTTCTATCTCTTTTATTCTAACATATTTCCAGAAAGGTTCAAGCAGGGAAATGAGGAATATCTGGTTCCCTTCTACTCTCGTCCAATAGAAAAAGCACCTTTCAGTGCTTCTTCTATGGTGTATGAGGAACCGTCTTATTTTTCAGTCAAAGCTGCAAGTCCTGGAAGAACTTTACCTTCAAGGAGTTCCATTGAAGCTCCACCACCAGTAGAGATCCATGAGAACTTGTCTGCACGACCAAGGTTGATCGCTGCGGCAGCTGAGTCACCACCACCGATGATTGATTTAACGCCTGGTTGTTTAACGATAGCGTCCATGACACCGATTGTACCAGCTTGGAAGTCAGGGTTTTCAAATACACCCATAGGTCCGTTCCATACAACTGTTTTCGCACCAGTCAAAGCTTCGTCAAATTTAGCGATAGATTTAGGACCGATATCCAAACCAAGGAAGCCTGGGTCAACTGCTTCACCTTCAGTGTCTTTCACTTCAGTGTAGTCAGCAAATGCGTTCGCTTCTTTTGAGTCAACTGGCAAGATCAATTTGCCGTTTGCTTTTTCAAGAAGAGCTTTAGCGACATCCAATTTGTCTTCTTCTACAAGTGAGTTACCGATTTCGATACCTTGAGCTTTGTAGAATGTGTAAGTCATCCCACCACCGATAAGAACTTTATCAGCTTTTTCAAGCAAGTTTTCGATAACACCGATCTTGTCTGAAACTTTTGAACCACCAAGGATAGCCACGAATGGACGTTCTGGAGCTTCAACTGCTTCTTGGATGTAGGTAATTTCGTTTTCAAGAAGGAATCCAGCAACAGCTTTTTCAACGTTTGCTGAGATACCAACGTTAGATGCGTGCGCACGGTGAGCTGTACCGAATGCATCGTTTACGAAGATACCATCTCCAAGTGATGCCCAGTATTTACCAAGTTCAGGATCGTTTTTAGATTCTTTCTTGCCATCAACATCTTCAAAACGAGTGTTTTCAACCAAAAGAACTTGTCCGTCTTCAAGAGCGTTAATCGCAGCTTCCAATTCAACACCACGAGTAACACCTGGTAGGAAAGCAACGTCTTGACCCAATTTAGCAGCCAAGTCAGCCGCTACAGGAGCAAGTGATTTACCTTCTTTATCAGCTTCTTCTTTTACACGTCCAAGGTGAGAGAAGAGGATTGCACGTCCGCCTTGCTCAAGAATGTACTTGATTGTTGGAAGAGCGGCAGTGATACGGTTGTCATTTGTGATCACGCCATCCTTTACAGGAACGTTGAAGTCAACACGAACGAGAACTTTTTTCCCTTTCAAGTCAACGTCTTTAACAGTCAATTTTGCCATTGGATATGACTCCTTCTATTTTTTATACATGATAATTATATCACAAAAGATGTAAAAGAGGTAGAAAAATAGTGGATTTCTACTTCATAATAGCCTATCTGGATTGATACTCCTGATTCAGAATCTACATCATGAAACCTCCCTTGTTTTTCACAAAGGAGGTTTATGATTGATTTTAACTTTTTTAAGCCTCTAGAAAACCTTACTCTTCTTTCTTCTTACCGGCCAAGAGGAAGCCTCCAAGTGCCGCTAAGAGTACAGCTTCTGCTGCAAAAGAAGCCTCTAAACTTGCAGTTGTTGGCAATTCCTTGTCAGTTTCTTTGCTGGTTGGATCTTGTTGAGAAGAATCTTCTTTAGACGGTGTTAAGTAACGACTCAAAACTTGTTGAACTCGTTGATCCAGAAGATCTGGTCCATTTTCCTTTTGATTCAATGGATCAGTTGGTTTCGTCGGATTCAATTGTTCTGGTGATGTTTGATTGTTATCCGGTTGGTCTGGTTTTGTTGGATTCTCCGGCTGAATCGGTTGATCTGGTGTCGCAGGTTTCTCTGGCTGGATCGGTTGGTCCGGTGTCACAGGTTGATCTGGCTGGATTGGCTGATCCGGTGCCTCTATCTTTTGAGTTTTGTAGACAATCGCATAGTGAGTAAAGTGTGGAGCTGTGAAGATGACTACATCTCCTACACGCTCAAAGGCTAAAGATTGAGGTGCTTGACCTTCTGGGAAGAAGAGGACTTGCTCCACTTCTTTATCCTTATCCACAGGTATTTTCACAAGTGATGGATGATGGGTATCCACATCTTGACCACTTGCATCGACTCCTTCGATATCAAAGATAGCCGCTTCTCGTCCCTTCAGCTCTTCTTTTTCTGCCTGATTTGCTTCAACTTTCGCGACTTTCAACCCCTTAACAACAGTAGGTTCCAAATTAGAGAACTGAACTTCAACTCCAGTTGCAGGGTCTACAAAGACAGCCGGCTTATCTTCTTTCAAGAGCGCAATCAAGGTTTCTAGACCTGTTTTTGCGGTTGCGAGCGCTTCAGGAATGAGTTCTGAAGAGGCTAGGAGTTCTTTATTTTTCTCAACCAGTGCCTTCAAAGCATCACCAGAAGGATGATTTGGCTTGCTTGCTAATAGAGTGGTCGCTTCCTCTGTCAGAGCAGAGAGAGTTTCTTTTTCTTTTGTTAGATTGGCTTGTCCATCCAAGGCTTTCAAGAGAGCGGTCAATTGGTTTAACTGCTCATTGACTTGATTTTGTGTGCTGGTATCATGCTCTTTCAAGACTTTTTCAGAAGCAGCTATTCCAGCCAACAAGGCTTCTTTGACTTCAGGAGTGGCAAAAGTAAAGTCTACTTTGGCTTTTGCAGCTTCAGCTTCAGCCAATTTTTGCTTGAGATATTCATCGTTGAGAGCTGGTTTTGGATTCACGAGGACATCAAAGCTTGTGCTAGCTCCCTTGTAATGGACGGTGATAGTTTGACGACCTTCCTTGCTCGCATCAAAGCCAGTTACTTCAACACCTTCATCGGTCAAGGCGTGCGTTTCAGTCGTTTCATCTTCAAAGACGACTGTAAAGCGTCCGCCTTCTTTTTCAAATGCTTCTCCGACAATATATTCGACTTTTGGTTTGTCAGTCAATTCTAGACCAGCAACGGCTTTTTCACCTGCTTCCTCTGCACTGACCACAAAAACAGTGAGAGTCTTATCCAATTTCTGACCAAGATAAGAAACTTCTAGGTGTTGTTCTCCAAGCTTGCTACTGTCAAATCCATGAATCTCTACACCTGAGTTGGTGAGGTTGACCAGTTGATCTGCTTGTCCATCTTGATAATGAACGCGAAGAGTCGCTCCTTTCAAGGAGAGAGCATCTCCTTTTCTGTAGACCTTCTTAGCTAAGCCCTCTTCTAATTGAACTCCACTAATTTCTTTATCATTTTTTGGAACTTCAATCGCTAGAACATTACTGATCTCTTTTCCTGGTGCTTGTGCACGATAGTAAAGAAGAGACGGAGTCGATTCAAAAGCGAGCGGTTTAAAGATCAGATTTCCAGCTTGATCGGCTGTCATAGTCGCAATTGGGCTAGTCGCTTCTTTATCGGCATAAAGTGAAATCGTTGTATTCGCAGGTACATCCTTAAAGCCAACCTGGACAAAATGATTGCCTAGGTTTTGCGCTGCAGCATCCTTCATCGGGATATTGACTGTTTCGGTATCTAAACTTTCATACATTTTCCAGTTATAGATTCGAATAGCTTGCCATGGAGTCCCATTATCGGCTGTAATGACATGGAGACGCCAATCTTGGGCCTTAATCGGTTGATCGAGTGTAATATCTGACACATGGGCTTTGTTACCACGGACTTCCTTGGCCAATTTCCACTCGCCGGCTTCGTCCTTGTAGTAAAGATCGAAGTCACGGGTATTCATCTTGCCATCATCGACAGATTCACCACCCGCACCTGCATGGTCCATAACCCAACGAACAATGGTCCTTGGTTGTGTCAAGCGAATATCGACAGTTCCACTCAATTGAGCCGACGACCATTTATCTGAAAGACTCGTAATGGTACCATTCAACATCCCCTCGATACCTTCACTACCATCTGCATCTGGGAAACTTGAACCGATGACTTTCGCCCCAATCACTACGTTTGGCGCCAATGCTTTTGGTAGGCTGGTATCCGACACTGTCATACCCCAATCAAAGGCTACAGTTCCCGCATCTGAACGTTGACCGTTCTTCCCAACAGCAACAACCTTGAGTTCTTGAGTGGTCCCTTCAGCACTTGCTGAACGACTAACTTTTGGAAGATAGACAGTTGTCGCAGAAGACCCTGTTAAGAGACGCCAGTTATCCCCATCTTTCTCATAGACTTCATAATAATCTGCATCCGCAACTCCTTTAAAGTTTAGGACTGCTTCTGCTTCTTGCGCATTTTGCAGGCGTTTGCCTTTCACGGTTACTTCAGAAGGAGCAGCTGGTTTTTCTTGGTTCGACGTAATCGACAATTGGCCGAGATTGAACTTGTAGTCTTTGACATCTGCATCATGGTCAAAGAACATCTTAACGGCATAAATGGTCTTGCCAGCTAGGTCTCCCAAATCGAAGGTTTGAGTGGACCAATCTGCGTTTGGCGTCAATTCCTTCCATACGTATTCCGAGTAATCTTCTTTTGTAGCAACAGCTACCCAAGCAGCCGCACCAACCCCACCCTTGTGAGAGACACTTAATTTTGTTGTTTCTGTCACAGGGATCTTGGTCGAATAGAGCATGACATTTTGACTGCTATTAGCTTTCAAATCGCCTTCAAAGGTTAGCGAGTTTCCTCCATTATAGGCTTGATCAAAGTCATAGCGCCCTTTCAATGGCGTGCTGTCTTCACTATGTTCTACCCACCAGCGCCATGTTGGAAGGTAGCCAGAGACGGATCGGTAATTCCACTCGCCATCTTTGGAAATTTTTCCATCTACAAACCAATATTTTCCGTGACCAGTATTGAATGAAGTATTAAAATCAGCATTTGTGATCGGAGTTTTATCCACGACTAGATTGGACATCCCGTACCAAGATTGATCTGCTGGTTTTCCTTTGGTTGGATCACCTTGGAAACCTGTCCAGAATAGATCTTCATGGGTATGATACCCCTCTCCTGTCTTTCCTAGACCCGTAATGGTATCAGGTGCATAAAGCCCCAGGGATAGACGCAACTTGCCATGTTCATCTAAAATCGCATTCCAGTCCACATTGGTCTTATAAGAGCCCCCTTTTTGAAGTTCGAGTCCTGCTAAAACATCATAAGGATTGCGCTGAATCCATTTGGCTGTGCTGATAGAATAATCAACTTCTGATTTGCCCCAGTTAAAGTTGGCAAAGAAGGTATCAACTGGATTTTCCCCATTTTCAGGTTGCATGAAATTGTAGTTGTATTCACCCAGTGCATTTTCATGGTAACGACCATATTCATAGGTCATGGCATCATACCAAGAGTACTTGATAGGGTAGTTAATACTCTTCGCATACTCCTTGGTGTAAAGAAGGAAATCTCTTAATTTTGGTCCTAAAGGTTCTACTAGGTTCCCTGTCGTTTCTTGGTTAATAAAGTAGCCATCGAAACCATAATACTTAGCTAGATCAACTAATTTCCGTGCGATCGGGAAGGTTTTAGAGCCTTCACTATCTTCTTTCAAGGTTTCTGCAAAATGCTCTTGATCCTTGATGCTACTAGACCAGTTATAAAAGAGTGTTCCATAGATGGGCACCCCATTTCGGTGAGCAGCATCAATCACATCCGCTGATGGTACCAGACCTTCCCAGAATACCATGGAATCCAAATACTGCCAATAGTCAAAAGCATAGGCCTTAAACTCTTCCCCACCGACGGAAGCATGATCCTTAGCCTTTGAGTTCATGTTAGACAGAGCCTGAATCTTTGCATCAGGGTTTGCTTGCTCGTTGATTTGCTTCCCTTGAAAACGGCTAGCGAGGGGGACACTTGCTCGGTTCAAATCATCATCTACTCGTTTACCAGGTTCCCATTTCAACAAATCGTCCCATGTATCAAATTTGACCTCTTTCGGTCTTAATTGTTTTTCTTCATTAGTTGGTAAATCTTCTACTTTTTCTGTGCTTGCTTTTGGCTGTTCTGTCGCTGAAACCGCTGGACTATCTGTGGTCGTCGGGCTAACTTCGGGAGTTGCTAAAGTAGCCTCTGGAGTTGCTGAAGTGGCTTCCTCAACTGGTTTCACTGATTCTGTAGTTGGCAAGACAGCATCTGCAGTGTAGACACCAGCTTCTCTGATCAAATGATTTACATCTTCTGCAGTTGCTGAAGTGGCTTCTAAGGGTTGTTCATTCGCAGCATGCGTCTCATCCGCTGAGACAGCCCCCGTCCCTAAAAATGCCAATCCAATCAGTGCAGAACAAACTCCCACACTGAATTTTCGGATACTAAAACGTTGTTGTTTTTCAAATTGATGACCTTTCATCTTGACCTCCATCTTATTTTACTAATTTCCAATCTCCTAAAACACTTCTCCTTTGCTCTCGTGCAATCGCTTACATTTTGTTTAATTGGAAATCTTCACTCAAATTTAGTTTACCCCTTTAAAGAGAGGTCTGTCAATCCATTTTAGCAAATCCTATAATAAGGTGAGGAGGAACTAAAAAAAGTACAAAAAAAGAGGAGGTCACCCTCCTCTCATCATACACATGAATTATTTAGCAATTTTTGCGAAGTATTCAAGAGTACGTACAAGTTGTGCAGTGTAAGACATTTCGTTGTCATACCATGAAACAACTTTAACCAATTGTTTACCATCAACGTCAAGAACTTTAGTTTGAGTTGCGTCAAACAATGAACCGTAAGCCATACCTACGATATCTGAAGATACGATTGGATCTTCTGTGTAACCGTATGATTCGTTAGCTGCTGCTTTCATAGCTGCGTTCACTTCATCAACAGTAACGTTCTTTTCAAGAACTGCAACCAATTCAGTAACTGATCCAGTTGGAGTTGGAACGCGTTGTGCAGATCCGTCCAATTTACCGTTCAATTCTGGGATTACCAAACCGATAGCTTTAGCAGCACCAGTTGAGTTAGGAACGATGTTAGCTGCACCAGCGCGAGCACGACGAAGGTCACCACCACGGTGTGGTCCGTCAAGGATCATTTGGTCACCAGTGTAAGCGTGGATAGTAGTCATCAATCCTTCTACAACACCAAAGTTATCTTGAAGAGCTTTAGCCATTGGAGCCAAGCAGTTTGTAGTACATGAAGCACCTGAGATAACTGTTTCAGTACCATCAAGAATGTCGTGGTTAGTGTTAAATACAACTGTTTTAACGTCGTTTCCACCAGGAGCAGTGATAACAACTTTCTTAGCTCCACCTGGGTGCAAGTGTTTTTCAGCAGCTTCTTTCTTAGCAAAGAAACCAGTTGCTTCAAGAACGATTTCTACACCGTCGTTAGCCCAGTCGATTTGTTCTGGATCACGTTCAGCAGAAACTTTAACGAATTTACCGTTAACTTCGAATCCACCTTCTTTAACTTCCACAGTACCGTCGAAACGACCTTGAGTTGTGTCATATTTCAACAAGTGTGCAAGCATAACTGGATCTGTAAGGTCGTTGATGCGAGTAACTTCAACACCTTCTACGTTTTGGATACGACGGAAAGCAAGACGACCGATACGACCGAAACCGTTAATACCAACTTTAACTACCATTCGTGATTTCCTCCTTATGAAAATCAAAAAATTTTTATGTGAAAAGAGTAACTTGATAGGTTACAAATCATCTTTCAACAATATTATTATATACTTTCTTCCCCTAAAATGCAACTGATTTCAGTAGGATTAGAAATATTACACAAACTTTCATATTCATTTTCACTATCTCTTATGAGGAAGAGGGGTTGAACTCTTTCGAATCAAAAAAGCCTTCCTCCTAAGAGGAAAGCTTTTAGCTAGACGGCAAAATTATGCTTCACCTTTAGCTTTTTTAATGATTTCTTCTTGTACTGATTTCGGTACATCTTCGTAGTGGTCAAATACCATCATGAAGGTACCACGTCCTTGAGTTGCAGAACGAAGGACAGTAGCGTAACCGAACATTTCAGCAAGTGGTACATAAGCACGAACGATTTGGCTTGCACCGTGTGCTTCCATACCGTCTACACGTCCACGACGAGCAGTTACGTGACCCATAACATCCCCAAGGTTTTCTTCAGGAACTGTGATGGTTACAAGCATCATTGGTTCAAGGATAGCTGGTTGTGCTGATTTAGCTGCTTCTTTAAGAGCAAGAGATGCAGCGATCTTGAAGGCAGTTTCAGATGAGTCGACATCGTGGTATGAACCATCGTAAAGCTTCGCTTTCACGTCAACCATTGGGTAGCCAGCAAGAACACCGTTCGCCATAGATTCTTGAAGTCCTTTTTCTACTGCAGGGATGAATTCACGTGGAACCACACCACCGACGATTGCATTTTCGAACTCGAATCCTTTTCCTTCTTCGTTTGGAGTAAATTCGATCCATACATCACCAAACTGACCTTTACCACCAGATTGACGTTTGAAGAATCCACGTGCTTGTGTAGAAGCGCGGAATGTTTCACGGTAAGATACTTGAGGAGCACCAACGTTTGCTTCAACCTTGAATTCACGTTTCATACGGTCAACAAGGACATCCAAGTGCAACTCACCCATACCAGAGATAACTGTTTCACCAGTTTCAGGGTTTGTTTCAACGCGGAATGTTGGATCTTCTTCAGCCAATTTTTGAAGGGCAATACCCATCTTGTCTTGGTCTGCTTTAGATTTAGGCTCAACCATCAATTGGATAACTGGTTCTGGAACTTCGATTGACTCAAGGATAACTTTTGCTTTTTCATCTGTCAATGAGTCACCAGTTGTTGTATCTTTCAAACCAACAGCAGCTGCGATATCTCCAGAGTAAACTGTTTCGATTTCCATACGAGTGTTGGCGTGCATTTGAAGGATACGTCCGATACGTTCACGTTTACCTTTAGAAGTGTTCAATACGTATGAACCAGAGTTCAAGACACCTGAATAAACACGGAAGAATGTCAAACGACCTACAAATGGGTCAGTCATGATCTTGAAGGCAAGAGCTGCAAATGGCTCGTCATCAGATGCTGGACGTTCTTCTACTTCATCTGTATCTGGGTTTACACCCTTGATTGCAGGGATATCAAGTGGGCTTGGAAGGTAGTCAAGGACCGCATCCAACATCAATTGAACCCCTTTGTTCTTGAAGGCAGAACCACACAATACTGGGAAGAATTCAACATTGATAGTCGCTTTACGGATACCAGCTTTCAATTCTTCGTTAGTGATTTCTTCACCTTCAAGGTATTTCATCATCAAATCTTCGTCAGTTTCAGCAACTGCTTCGACCAATTTTTCACGGTATTCTTGAGCTTGTTCAAGGTATTCAGCTGGGATATCTTCTTCAAGAATATCTGTACCAAGGTCGTTGGTGTAGATTTCAGCTTTCATCTTGATCAAGTCGATGATTCCACGGAAGTCATCTTCTGAACCGATTGGCAATTGGATTGGGTGAGCATTTGCTTGAAGACGGTCATGAAGAGTGCTTACTGAGTAAAGGAAGTCAGCACCGATTTTATCCATCTTGTTCGCAAATACGATACGAGGAACTCTGTATTCAGTTGCTTGGCGCCAAACAGTTTCTGTTTGAGGCTCAACACCTGATTGTGAGTCAAGAACGGTTACAGCACCGTCCAAAACGCGGAGTGAACGTTGAACTTCGATCGTGAAGTCCACGTGTCCTGGTGTGTCGATGATGTTTACACGAGTATCTTTCCATTGAGCTGTTGTAGCTGCAGAAGTGATAGTGATACCACGTTCTTGCTCTTGCTCCATCCAGTCCATTTGTGACGCACCTTCGTGAGTTTCACCAATTTTGTGAATCTTACCAGTGTAGTAAAGGATACGCTCAGTTGTAGTTGTCTTACCAGCATCGACGTGGGCCATGATACCGATATTACGAGTTTTTTCAAGTGAAAATTCGCGTGCCATGAGGTTTGTTTCTCCTATATTTTTTATTTCTATACTATTATAACATGATTTAACAAAAACGGATAGGCAGGACCTACCCGTTCTCAGTGTTCTCATGTATGTGTTGGTTTCAACTTACGAGATGGTAAGTTGAATTGAACTAAAGAGCGGACCGAGCTCAATTGAACCCGGGCTAAAAGCTCGGAAAATAGATAAGCTTTCCTAGAATCTTTGATTCTGCGTCAAACTTCCTAATTTTCAGTCGCTTTTTTAACGCCCTCAGTATCTTATTCTTACCAGCGGAAGTGTGCGAAGGCACGGTTAGCTTCAGCCATACGGTGAGTGTCTTCACGTTTCTTAACAGCTGCACCAGTGTTGTTTGCAGCATCCAAGATTTCTTTAGCAAGGCGGTCAACCATTGTGTGCTCACCACGTTGACGAGCGATTGTTACCAACCAACGAAGTCCAAGTGTTGTACGACGTTCTGGACGAACTTCAACTGGGACTTGGTAGTTTGATCCACCAACACGACGTGCACGTACTTCAAGTACAGGCATGATGTTTTCCATAGCTGTTTCAAATACTTCAAGTGCGTCATTTCCAGTAGCTTCTTTGATTTGCTCAAAAGCACCGTAAACGATTGAAGCTGCTGTACCACGTTTACCATCAAGCATAACGCGGTTGATAAGACGAGTAACTAGTTGTGAATTGTAAAGCGGATCTGGCAATACGTCACGTTTTGGAGCTCTATTTTTACGACTCATTTCTCTTTATCCCCTTTCCTTATGCTTTTTTCGGACGTTTAGTACCGTATTTAGAACGGCCTTGTTTACGATCGTTAACACCTGCAGTATCAAGTGCACCACGGACGATATGGTAACGTACCCCTGGAAGGTCTTTTACACGTCCACCACGAAGAAGCACCACGCTGTGCTCTTGCAAGTTGTGTCCGATACCTGGGATGTAGGCAGTAACTTCGATCAAGTTGCTCAAACGTACACGAGCAAATTTACGAAGGGCAGAGTTAGGTTTTTTAGGTGTCATAGTTCCAACACGAGTTGCTACACCACGTTTTTGTGGTGAAGAAACGTTTGTTTGAACTTTTTTATGACTGTTGTAACCAACGTTCAAAGCTGGTGATTTAGATTTTTCTACTTTTGATTTACGCGGTTTGCGAACCAATTGGTTAATTGTAGGCATCTACATTCTCCTGTGTTTTTTTATTTTTGGTGATGATACACTTGGTGACAGCTATCATCTGTGTGTACTTTTGCAACATTTGTCAGCACGTCCCTGTACACTCTTGAGAGACCAAAAGTAAAAAGTACCGTCTATTATTGTAACATAGCGGTACTTTCACTGTCAAGATTTTTTTCTCTTTTTTGCACGATTGCTTCTTCTTAAAACCGTGCTAAATTATTGTTCATATTGTTGCGTTACAGCTGGAATTGTAGCATTCGAAACTTGAGGAACTTCATTGGACTGATATTGAGGAACTTCTGCCGGAACCACTTGTTGAGGTTGCCCTGTTTGACTAGCTTGATTCGTATCAGTTGATTGAGTATTCTGGTTGGTTTGCATTCCATAGTAGTCTACAATGTACTGAATTCGAGCTTGGAAGGCCTGTTTCTTTGTTTCGTCCTTCACTTTTTCCACGGCTTCTCGGGCAGCTGTTAAGGTTTCTTGGGTTGCAGTCGTTTCAAAATGAGCGACTGCCTTTTCTGCATCTTCAGCTATTTTCGCTTCCTCTTCTTCTTTTGCTTTTTTAGGGTCTTTCTTTTTAATAGGAAGAGAACCTGTCTTTTTGGCTTCTTGTTTCACCACTGTAACTTGGTCTGCAGAATTTTTTCGAACCGTATAAAGCCCACCGACAAGAACTCCTGTCAAGATGAATATCGTTGCCAATCGAAGCCATAGGGGACTACGGTCAAAACGGTCTAAAATTGTTTTCATTTTCCTATCTCCCTCTCCAGACTTAATCCTTATCGAAAATATTTCCGACTTCTACATCAATTTTATTTTCTGCTACATCAATGTTGGTTACACGTAGAAGTGACTTGTGATCAAATAAATCTTTACTTCTAGCCGAAGCATTGTCCGCAAAAATAGCGACTCCTGCTAACTCTGATTCGAACTCAGCCAAGAGGCTAACCATCCCACTGATAGTTCCCCCTCCTTTAAGGAAGTCATCGACAATCAAGACACGGCTGCCAGCTTTCAAACTGCGTTTGGACAAAAACATTTTCTCAATCCGATCACCACTGGAACCTGATACATAGTTCACACTGACCGTTGATCCTTCTGTAATTTTTAGATCTCGTCGCACAATGACAAAGGGAACATTTAAGACATTCGCTACCGCGTTTGCTAATGGGACACCCTTAGTGGCCACCGTCATGACTGCATCGATTTTTTGATCTCGAAAAGCCTTGGCAATAATGCGCCCAATATTATTTAGGATTTTTGGATTGCTCAATAGGTCTGAAAGGTAGATATAACCACCTGGTAAAATCCGATTGCTTTCTGACAATTGATTGCACAAATTTTGGACAATTTCTCTTGAATCTGCATCCGAAATCGATGGTGTAAAGATGACCCCTCCACCTGCCCCAGTGAGAGTTTCAATGTGTCCAATTTCCATTTCTTCAAAGGCCCGTTTAATAATAACAATGTCCTCAGAAATAGAGGATTTGGCAGATTCATATTTCTCCGCAAATGTATTTAAACTTGTCAATTCGTAGGGATGATTAATCAAGTAGTTCGAGATCACAACCATCCGCTCACTTCTTCTTAGCTTCATTATCTCTCCACATAGTTTTTTATTGTATTATACCATATTATACCAAAAAACGAACATTGTTAGTCTTACAACATTCGTTTCTCGTTTTTTTACTAACAAACTAAGAGAAGGCTTTTTGGCTCTTGTTTATAAATTTGGCTTATAGAAGGAGCGGTTATCCAAGGCAAAAATCTTATTGGTCATTTCACCAGGTCCCACTAAAGCCAAGGCTGAGGTCATCATCATCATTTCGGCATCTAGATTATCAATCATATGAATGATCTCCGCTTCCATAATTTTCGGACGAACTGGACTACCATACTCTAATTGACCATGGTGACTTAAAATGACATGTCGTAACACAATCACATCTTCTTTTTGATCATCAATCTTCAACTCTTGTAAGACCTTGGTAATTTCTTCATCAATCAGTGCAATGTGTCCGATGAGATTCCCTCTGACCGTATATTCCGTATTTTCAGGACCTGATAGCTCCAGTACCTTGGCAAGATCATGGAGCATGATTCCTGCATAGAGGAGACTTTGATTTAATTGAGGATAAACCTGAGAAATGTTCTCGGCCAATCGAACCATGGTGGCTGTGTGATAGGCTAAGCCAGTCTCAAAAGCATGGTGGTTGGTTTTTGCCGCAGGATACGAGTAAAACTCCTTGTCGTACTTGTTGTAGAGCGCCCTCACCACACGTTGCCAAACTGGATTTTCTATTTTGAAAATCATCCCCGACAGGTAATCTTTCAAATCAACTGGATTCACCGGAGGTTTTTCTTTAAAGTCTGCTGGATTAGACGGTTCCCCGCTTTGAGGCAAACGCAAGGTCAATTGATTGACCTGGGGCGTATTGTTGTAGACCTCCCGGCGTCCGCTCATATGAACTACGCGACCAGCTTGGAACTGCTCCACATTATGCGGCTGAGCATCCCACAATTTTCCTTCAATCGTGCCTGTCTCATCTTGGAAGACAAAGGCAAGATAATTCTTTCCAGCCCGTGTCTGACGAACATCTGCTGACTTAATGAGGTAGAAGCCTTCAAACAATTCGTCTTTTTTCATTTGATTAATTTTGACCATCATCTTCTCCATCTTCTAAATTCAATAGGCTTGCCATATCTAGATTTTCTGACGTTTCTATACTTCGAAGAGTACGCTCGATAGCATTTGTTCTTCGGTTTAAGAGTTCATCGATGTTTCCAGAAGCATGTTTCAACTGCCGTTGGGTCTTTTCTAAAACGCCTCCAAATTTTTGGAACTCTGTCTTGACTGAAGCAAGGACCTTGCTAATATCATCTGCACTTCGTTGAATATTCAGAGTCTTAAATCCGACCGATAGGGAATTTAACAAGGCTGAAAGAGTACTTGGCCCCGCGACAACGATCTGCTCCTCTCTTCGGAGGCGATCAAAGAAGGCTGGGTCGCGGACCACTTCTGAATAGAGGCCTTCCGTCGGTAAAAAGAGAATCCCAAAATTAGTAGTGGCAGGCGGATATAGGTATTTTTGATGAATGTCCTTGGCAAATTGTTTAATACTAGTCTGAAGGAGCTTGCGACACCGTTCAATCTCCTCTTTCTCTCCACTTTCATAGGCTTCTTCCAGTCGGTAATAACCCTCCAGAGGAAACTTAGAGTCGATTGGCAGATAGACGTATTCCCCTCTTACCTGACCAGGCATCTTGATTGCATACTCGACGCGTTCGCTGGAATGAGGAACTGTTACAAACTCTCTCTCGTATTGAG
This sequence comes from Streptococcus sp. AM43-2AT, assembly GCF_003603405.1. Classification (NCBI taxonomy): domain Bacteria; kingdom Bacillati; phylum Bacillota; class Bacilli; order Lactobacillales; family Streptococcaceae; genus Streptococcus; species Streptococcus sp. AM43-2AT. The sequence continues at coordinate 362,838 of NZ_QTND01000002.1, forward strand.
CGGGAGTTAGGATATCTTCAATGATCTGGCCCAGTTGAAGTTCTCCCATAATCCCACGGGTTTTGGTATTAGAGAGGACCTTATTGAGACTCCCCACATCTCTAGCGACCGTCTGCATTTCCCCAAGGCCTTTATTAACCGACTCCAATTGTTTGGAGACAGTCTCAAAAGAGGTTTGGAGACGACTATGCAAGGTTTTTTCCAACTTTTCTTCGACCGTTTGACGCATCTGCTCCAACCGCAAATCATTGGAGGCTTGAATCTGTTGCATCCGTTCGTCCGTTTTGTCTCGGTTTTTAGTAAAATTCTCAGCAAGTTCTGCTCGTAAAGCAGTCGTTTGCTGATGCATTTCTGTCCGTAATTCCATTAGACGGTCACTGATCGCCATCTCTATCTGCTGACCAGTGATTTGCTGAGCTTGTCGCTCTCTCTCAAATCGGTAATCCAGCTGATCCGAAAGATGATCTTCTTGGTCTTCTAGTAAGTCACGGATCCGTTTGTTATCAGCTGTCCGTTGTTGGTACAGCAAGAAGAGCAAGACAAGATTTCCCACTCCTAATACAAAAAGGATTAATTCCATCTTATTTCCCATCCTTGCTATAAATGATAACAGCATAGCCTCGATCAACGCTTAAGGTGATCGGCTGATTGCTAAACTCGTTGGAACCATAAATAGCTTTTTTAAAATAATTGGTCGAATTTAAGGGATACTTGGCTCCTTCAATCTGGATGGAAGCTCCCTCAACCGGCATGAAAGCTACATACGTATAGCCTGCTAGGGGCTGAATGGTGTGGCGACCTGCTGGACGATAGCAGAGATAATTTTGTCGGTCCATCAAGCAAAGTTGCGACATAAGGGGAGCAATCTCTGGATCAGTGGGCAAAAAAACGCTGGCCAAGTGGTGATCCATGCGACCACCAAAGGCTCCAAAGATTAGAATTTCCGCTTGAGGCCAACGTTCTACTACTTCCTTAATCGCCAATTCCAGGTCAGTATCATTTTTTTCTGCTACCGAAGTCCGTAATTCGTGAGCCGCAGATTGAATCCTCTGGAATTCTTCTGGCTCAACAGAGTCAAAATCTCCAACTGCTAAAGATAGTTCCAGCCCTTGCTCTAATAGGAAAAGGCAACCTGCATCCACTCCGACATAAACATCCAAGTCTAACGGAATGGTTTCCACTTGGCCTCCAGCTACAATCGCAACCTTAGTCTTGGATGGCTGCTCGAAGGGTTTGAACTCGTTCATTCACATCTCCATTAAATACATAGGAACCTGCTACAAAGACGTTTGCCCCTGCTTCTTTCGCAGCGTGAATCGTCTTGTCGTCAATTCCCCCATCCACTTCAATATCGAAATCCAAGCCTTTCTCTTCACGCAATTGAACCAATTGACGAATCTTATCCATGGTTTCTGGCAGGAAGGCTTGCCCACCAAATCCTGGATTGACAGTCATGACAAGTACTTGATCCACCAAGTTCAAAATGTGTTGGATACTTTCAACAGGGGTTCCTGGATTGATGACCACACTTGGTTTTACCCCTGCCAAACGAATTTTTTGAAGGGCGCCATGGATGTGTGGAGTCGCTTCTACGTGAATGCTAATGATATCTGCCCCGGCACGCGCAAACTCTTCGATATGTTGCTCAGGATTGGTCACCATCAAGTGACAGTCAAAAACTAGCTTACTGTGAGGACGCATACTAGCAACTACACCCGCACCAAAGCTGATATTCGGTACAAAGTGGCCGTCCATCACATCGATGTGAGCGTATTCCGCACCAGATGCTTCCAATTTCTTCAATTCACTTTCAAAATTTGCATAATCTGCACTCAAAATAGATGGGGCTAATTTGTTTGTTTTCATATTATTCAGGTCTCCTTATTTGGGTAATTTTTTCGATACTTTTTTATAGGTTTCTCGTCTATTTTCGATCTCACTCAAGAACTGTAAGTAATTCTCAAAGCGGAAGGAAGCAATGATCCCTTCCTCGACAGCAGGTTTGACGGCACAAGATGGTTCATGTGTATGGGTACAAGTACGGAACTTGCAATCCTGGCTTACCTTGGCGATGTCTGGAAAAGCATGATTCAGATCTTCTGCATTGTCGACTTCATAATCTAAAGAGGAGAAGCCAGGGGTATCCGCAATCTTGCCACCATTGAGATCATAAAAGCTGACGGCTCGCGTCGTATGGCGACCTCGTCCAAGGCTGTCGGAGATCTCTCCTGTCTCTAGTTCCAACTCTGGAGCCAAGGTATTCAAGAGGGTTGATTTCCCCACTCCTGTTTGGCCCATAAAGACCGTCACCTGATCCTTCAAGAGAGGCAAGAGCTCTTCCTTATCAGTGACAAAGTCATACCCCATTTGGCGATAGACTTCTTGAAAAGGAAGCATGACAGCCGGATCTTCTAGTAAGTCCATTTTTGAAATATAGACAATTGGATGAATGACTTTTTGCTCCAAGAGGACCAAAAAGCGATCCAATAAATTAACATTAAAATCGGGCTCTTTGGCGGACATGATAACGACAGCCTGATCAATATTAACAATCGGTGGACGGACTAAGCTATTCTTTCGAGGAAATATTTTTAAAATATAGCCTTCCGAATTTTCTTCAGCTGAAAATTCTACCCTATCTCCAACATAGGGAGTTTGTCCCTTTTTCCGGAAATTTCCTCGGGCGCGTGTTTGGTAAATTTTCCCTTCACACTCCACATAATAAAAACCGGCCAAGGCTTTAACAATCGTTCCTTGCAACTAGCACTCCTTTAAAGTTAATACTACCATTATATCAAAAAATATACGATAGCGCTTGCTTACTTAAGTATGAAAAAAGAAGTCCATTCAGTTTTTTTGAGCAAGATGCACACAAGCGGTTGTAAACGTTTTCAGATAGGTTTATAATAGAGAGAAAGGACATAATATATATGCCTCTTGTGGGAAGTGCAGACTATTTGACAGAAAGGAAGTGACGGAGACTGATACATTTATTGACGAAGCTACCTGATTAGTAATGAAAGAAGCCTTATTTTTGTGGCAGTATTTCTGACTTTCTTACTAATCCCTGCCAGTTATAAGGAGGTCCTTTATGAGTTTTTCATTTCTTTCCAAGAGTAACCCTCTCGTTTCCAATGTAAAAAAAGGGAAGTTTTTAACCCCTTGGTTTTTAGCTCCCTTTATTCTCTATTACATCACCCAATACATGTCTCCAATTAGTACAGCTTCCACAAACTTCTTTTTGAACAAACAAAGTTGGATTCCTGACTGGTGGAATATTCTAGACCTTTTGTCCTTCCTCTACACCATCATCGCCTTCTTCCTCTGGGTGAAACTCATTGAAAAAAGACCGGTTCGGACCATGGGCTTTACCAAAGGAAACGGCCTGTCCGAATTCGCTAAGGGTGTCTTGGTCGGCGCCATTATGATTACCACGGTCTTAATCGTCTTCTTTATCACTGGTGATGTCCGTTTCGATCGCATTCAATTTAGCCTTCCTTTCCTCGTATCTTGGATCTTGGTTCTAATTGGCTATATTTTCCAAACGGCAGCCGAAGAAATCTATATTCGTGGCTGGCTCATTCCAATTATTTCTTATCACAAAAATGCCTACCTTGCCATCCTCATTTCTTCCACTATGTTCTCTTACTTCCACTTGAATAACAATGGTGCTTCTTGGCTATCTACGGTCCACCTCTTTGTTTTCGGACTCTTCACAGCCGTCTATGCCTTGAAGAGAGGAAATATCTGGGGTCCTTGTGGCTTCCACTTCGCCTGGAACTTCATCATGGGCAATGTCTACGGCTTCCATGTTAGTGGCTTTGATAGTGAATCCTCTCTTATGTACTTCACGACTTCAAACCGGACCATTATCACAGGTGGTGAGTTTGGACCTGAAGGCGGGATCCCTGGCTTAGTCGTCTTTCTTCTTGCTCTCTTATGGGCTATCTTTCTTCTCAAAGATACCTCTGCAGAACAAGAAGAACTTTATCCTCAAGTGAGTTATGAATAAGTAAAAAAAGAAAAGGCTGGATTTTCCCAGCCTCTTTCTTTTTCCTCAATAGGTTCGATAAAAAGAAACATGCTATTTTTTCTTGGCATTTCTTTTAAAAAGAGTATAATAGAACTATGCGGAGGTGGTGGAACGGCAGACACGCATGCTTCAGGCGCATGTGCCCCTTCGGGCGTGAGGGTTCAAATCCCTTTCTCCGCATCTTGGAAAGGTGGCCCAGCTCGGTACGGCACCGGACTCGAAATCCGGCAAGTGGATTTTCTTCACGCGCGGGTTCAAATCCCGTCCTTTCCTTACGATGCAAATAAGCCATAGGTCATGACCTATGGCTTATTACTTATAAAACTTCTTTGAGACTTTCCTTAGGTGAGTACGGACGTTAGCGAACTTCTCCAAAGTTCCATAACTAATTTTTGAGCCTTAAGTCTCAAAAATTCCGAGAGCCTAAACTACCTTTTATTTAGGCTCTTTTCTCACAGCGGAAAGTCTCGTTTTATAACCGATATCATTCGAAAACACATAAAAAACACCGTACTTCATAGCGTATTTATAATTAAGAAAGAAGATTACGAACCCATGTCTTTTCTATTATTTGATCCCAGCTTCTAGAAGTCCGTCAGCTAGTCGGGCGAAGTCTTCTAAGCTAAGGGCTTCTCCTCGTACAGAAGGTTGCAGGCCTGCAGCTTGGATCCCTGCTTCCAATTTGGCTTTGATTTCTTCGGTCTTGCCAAAGCGACTGGTCAAGTTGTTCCAAAGCGTTTTGCGACGGTGAACAAAGCTAGCCTTGCTGACAGAGAAGAAGAAATCTTCATCCTTAACTGCCACTGCTGGCTCTGGGCGACGCACCATCTTGAGGATGGCAGAATCAACGTTTGGCGCTGGCACAAAGACGGTGCGAGGCACGATAAAGGCTACCTTAGCGGTCATATAGTATTGGACTGCAATGGACAAAGACCCGTAAGCCTTGGTATTAGGTTCGGCTGAAATGCGATCTGCCACCTCTTTTTGCATCATGACCACAAATTCTTGGAAAGGAATTTTAGACTCGATCAAGTGCATGAGGATGGGAGTCGTGATGTAGTAAGGAAGGTTGGCCACTACCTTGATCGGAAGCTCTGGATTTTTAAACTCTGCGATGTACTGGTTGAGATCCACTTTGAGGATGTCTTGGTTGACAACCGTGACATTGTCAAAATCCCGCAAGGTATCCGCTAAGATAGGAACCAAGCGGTCATCAATCTCAAAGGCCATCACTTCTGCGGCATTTTCTGCCAAAAACTCAGTGAGAGCTCCAATTCCAGGACCGATTTCGATGACATTGACCTGCTTATCAATCTCAGCAGTATCCACAATCTTTTGAAGGATGTTGGTATCGGTCAAGAAGTTTTGACCGAAGGATTTTTTAAAGGTAAAGCCGTGACGCTCTAGCACTGCCTTGGTCACGCTATAATCTGCAATTCTCATTTTTTCTCTTTTCTAATCCATTTAGTGTAAGAAATAATCACTCTATCTCTCTTGTGTTTCTCTACAAGCTAGCCTAACAGTCTTCCACAAAGGCATTCTGCTCCGCTTGGTAGACATAAGCTTCCCCGTTCTTATCTAAGACGGTTTCCAACAAGGGCTCTATTTCCAAGGCCTCTTCAAGACTGATAATGGTGATCTTAGATGGATCGTCCAAATCTTCCTGAGACTCAAAGCCTGTAAAGAATTGCCAACCACTATCTTGTGGATGATGAGGGACATCGTGAATCGCCCAATTAATCTCACGTCGTAGGAAGCAATCCTTGGTAATCATGGCCCCTTTTTGCGTATCAAGATTCAGCGGAGGAACCATCAGGCTTGCGATATGTTCCTGGGCAAATTCCAGCTCATCTCCAAGCTGGATGGAGGTAATATAAGCCGGTTGATTGGTTAAACGTCCTTTAAATTTTCCATCACGAATCTCAGTCAGTTCAACCCACATACGCTCTGCTCGACACCCATTCTCCAAAACGGTATCCAGCACAAAGATAAGGCGAACCTGATCTCCAAGCTTCAATTGGTCGATTTCTTCTTGACTAGGAATCAAAAAATGTCGCGGGTTCTTTTGGTGCTCCACTTGAACATTCTCTAACGAAAAGCCTATCACTTTTTTCTTATCTGTAAACAGGTCGAACAATCCCATCTTCTACCTCTATCTCTTTTTTAATAACTAGCCATCGTTTCTTCAACTTCCGCTAATGTTACCCCAAACAATTCCAAGCGTTTGAGCAGTTGTTTGCCATTGCAGTAGCCGATGCGCAAGGCTTCTCCTAGATATTCCCGTCGTTTGCGACTTTCACTACCCATCAGCAGGCCGAGTCGCATCAGATCTGATTTGGTAATATCAAAGAAGTGCTCATCTTCATAGGAGCCCACCAGTCCCGCTAGGGCTTTTTCTAAGTCATCAAAACTGGCATGCTCCACTCCCAAGGAACGCCCCTTGGTCTTAGATTTGGGTACTGCTTCGCCACGATTTAAAAAGGCATGTTTGGCTTGCGGAATTTCTTGCATGATGATCTTACGAATCCGCTCCCCATTGTAATCTGGATCCGTAAAGACAATGACTCCACGCAACTCTTGCAATGTAGCAATTCGTTCTAAATCATCCTGATTAATAGCAGAGCCACGTGTCTCATAGGTATCCACCTCATAATAGCGTTTCAGATTGGCCGTATCGTCCTTGCCTTCAACAACAATCACTTCTGGTATTTTTCTTTTCTCAGTCAAGGCCAAATACCTTTCTCGCATTGTCATAGGTCGCTTGTGCCACCTCTTCTGTCGTTAAGCCACGTAGTTCTGCAATAAAGTCTACTACATAACGGGTGTAGGCTGTTTTATTTTCTCGGCCACGCTTAGGAACTGGTGCCAGATAGGGTGCATCTGTTTCAACCAAGATTTTGTCCAAAGGTAATTCTTTGGCTGCCTCCTGAATGTCTGTCGCTTTTTTGAAGGTCACCACCCCCGAGAAAGAGATCATCATGCCTAAATCCATGAAGCGTTTGGCATCTTCTAGACTTCCTGAGAAAGAATGCATGATCCCACCGCGTGGGCCAACTCCTTCACTCTTGATAATGGCATAGGTATCTTCTAGCGCATCACGCGTGTGAACCACAAATGGTAAGTCTAGTTCCTTAGATAGCTGAATCTGACGGCGAAACACCTTCTCTTGAACTTCCTTAGGTGCTGTCATCCAGTGGTAGTCCAGACCGATTTCCCCTAAGGCGACGACTTTAGGATGTTTCAGCCGTTCCAGTAGATAAGCCTCTACCTCAGGACTATAATCACCTGCCTCAGTAGGATGCCAACCAAGGGTGAGATAAACTTCTGGGTGCTGGTCTGCCAATTCTATTGCTCGTTCGATGGTTGGTTTGTCAAAACCAACAACATTATGGGCAATGACTCCCAGCTCTTTTGCTAGTTCTAATTCCTCTTGTTCTCTCCCTGCAAACTCTTCAACGTTGAGGTGAGTATGGGTATCAAAAATCTGCATATGGATCCTTTTCTACGATATTTCTCACTCTATTATAACAGAAAGCATAGCTGAATACACTTTTGGCAAAACAAAAACCAGTAGTCTCGAGTTTCTACTGGTTTTTAGGTTTTTATCTGAATTACGCAGCCAAAACTTTGCGTCCTTTACGACGACGAGCTGCCAATACGCGACGACCGTTTTTAGTTGCCATACGGTGACGGAAACCATGTTTGCGCGCACGACGAAGTTTACTTGGTTGATAAGTACGTTTCACGATGAATACCTCCTCATAGATTTTGTATTCGTTTAGCCGGCTATAATGTGATCAGTTACTAAACATACTTTACTATTCTATCTGATTCAAGGCTGTTTGTCAATAGCTATGAAAAATTTGTTGGGTCAGGTTCAATGATACCGCTTTTATTAGGCATCTCCTTCTATCCTTTGACGAGTTGCTTCATAGTATGGAAGCAAGCAGGCCATTCCTTTTTTTAATTCCTCAAGAATGGAATCTCGGCTAGTCGCTTGTGATAGATTTACATCGACTTTAACCAAGACCTTGCGGACTTGGCTAGCTTCCACACCTTTGAGAAGTCTCAGACGATTGGCTTCTGTCCCTTGAAATCGTTGGCTGACACCTTCTATTTGGGCGAAATAATAGACTGGCGAAGAAACCGGAAGAGTTAAAACTCGGTTCTGCTTTTGTAGACTCTCCTCATCCTTCTTGCGTTCGATAAAACTCACTTCCAAGGATACACCAAAGTCCTTCGCATCCCCATAAAGTCGCAAGGCGAACATCGGATCCGCTATTTCTCCCTCTCCTTGGAGATAGGCCCAAAAATGAGGGCGAAGAATTTGGGCTTGATTCATCCACTGACTGGTCCGCTCTTGTTTTAAGTGCGGAAAAATCTTCTGAAAATCACTGACCAGATGAGTGAACTCCTTGCGAGCTTCTTGGCCCATCTCTCGATAGACCAACATTCGCTCCGCATCCTCACCTGCTTTAGTAGGGGCTAGGTACTTGATCCCCTGACAATTCAAAAAGTCTTTAATCTTAACAAACATACTGCTATTCCCTTCTCAAAAATAAAAGAAGAGACCAAGCTTACACTCCTCTCTCCCTTTTGAAATCTTCTTTTTTAGACGGTAGATTAACCTTCAATATCGACGACAACGTAACGATTTGGTTCTTCACCTTCTGAATAGCTCGTTACTCCATCCATTTTCGATACGATACGGTGGATGATCTTGCGTTCGCTATTAGACATTGGATCTGTATGTTGTGCTTGACCTTCTTCTAGAGCACGACTTGCCAATTTTTGCGCATAGCTTTGAAGGACTTCTGCACGGTGTTCAACATAATCATTGACGTTGATAGCAATGTAGAAATTCTTAGAATACTGATTGTAAAGATAGTTCTGCGCCAACAATTGAAGGGCTTTGAGAACTTTCCCGTGGTAGCCAATCACACGGCCTGGCTCATTGGTGTCAATCTGCATGTTGATGGTTCGACGGTTGTAGCTACTTGAAATGCTAGCTTCTACATCCATTTCATCAATTACTGTTTGAACATAGGAAGTGACATCAGAAACAACCTTTTCGATGTCATAGCTTTCTTCTACTTCAATGCCCAAATCAGCAAAATCAGACGTTTGGCGTGACTCAGTTTCTTTAGGACTTGAATCGAGAATCTCCCCATGACCTTGTTCTTCAAGAATGGTTTCAGGAGCCTTCTCATGTTTAAGAATCTCAGCCTTCACCTCTTCCGAAACTTCTTGGCCTTCTTCTTCAACTTTTTTAATCGCAGCCACCACACGACCCAAATCAACAGTCTCTTCACTGACACTCTTGACAGGTTCGTTTTGAACATTTATTTCCTCAGGAACTCCCTTAACAGCTTGTTGATTAGCTTTTGTAACCGTAGTTTCTGCAATCGGTTCGATGTCTACCACAGCTGGCTTCTTACCAAAGAGACCGAGGAACCCTTTCTTTTCACGAGAAACGACAGTAATATGTGCTTTCATGCGCGGGATATCTAATTCTTTCAAACCATTTTGAATGGCTTCTTCAACATTGACTCCTGTATATTGGACCATCTGTCAAACTCCTTCTTAGTTTTTCTTTTTCTGTGCTTTATTAAATGCACGTCGTTTTTGTTTTTCTATATCTTTGATTGCCTGTTGCTCTGCTTCACGCGCCGCAATGATCTTAAATGGATTGTTCAACAGGTAAGTTTGCCCAACTTGGTAGGCATTGGAAACTACCCAGTAGAGAGCAACCCCGCTAGCTGAGTACATGGCGAAGAAGAAAATCATGACTGGCATTGCATACATCATGGCTGTCATTCCACCATTTTTTTCTGGCATGGCTTTGTTGCTCAACCAGGTACTAAAGAAAGTAAAGACGGCTGCCAAAACTGGCAAAATAAAGGTTGGGTCTGTTGCGCTCATATCCAACCAAAGGAAATGACCGACTTTTAGGAATTCTACCCGACTCAAAGCTTGGAACAAGGCCATCAAGACTGGCATTTGAATAAACAATGGCAAGAAGGCCGAGGAAGTCTTAACTCCTTTTTCTTTATAGAGGGCCCGCATTTCTTCTGACATACGAGTGCGGCTTTCCAAATCCTTCCCAGGATACTTGGCCTGGATTTCTTTCACTAGTGGCTGAATCTCCTGCATTTTGCGCGAGGAGGTCATTTGGTATTGGAAAACTGGCAAAAGAATTGTCCGAATCAAGAGAGTGAAGAGGATAATCCCAACTCCGGTATTTCCTCCAATCGAAAGAAAACGGATGACTTCTGCAAAGAAGTAAACGAATTTTTCCCAAACTCCTGATGATTGGGAAGTCACTTCAGACGTTCCACAGGCTGTTAATAAAAGGAGGGTCCCTCCTAATAAGCTAGCTACTTTTAATTTCTTTTTCACGTAATTACCTTTCCTGACGATAGACTTGCGCTAATTTTAATACATGGACTAGATTTTTTTCAACTTGGTCAAAATCCAGCTCTTCAACACCCTTTCGAGCAATCACAACAAAATCATCTGCTACAAGATGATCCTGGTGCTTCATCAAAACATGACGAATCAAGCGCTTGATTCGGTTGCGTGTCACAGCATTTCCTAGTTTTTTACTAACAGATAAGCCGACACGGAAATGGGGCTGCTCTTGTGGCAAACGGTAGATCACAAATTTTCTATTCGCACAATTCATACCACTTTTAAAAATGGCATTGAAATCTTTTTCTCGCTTGACACGATAGCTTTTTCTCAAACTCCCACTCCCTCTTTTAAATTTATTCTATTATACCATAATTTCAAAAAAAACCAACGACCTTCTGGCCCTTGGTTTGAAGCTTCCTCCAGTACTGTTAAAACGACTAGGAGAAGAGATGCTGGATAGTTGACAAGATGATGGGTAGGCTATAAATGAAGTTCAGTCCGATATGAGCAAGGATAGGATAATACAAGGAGCCTGTCTTTTCATTCAGTAATCCAAACAGAAGAGAAGGGATCGTATAGATCAAAAAACTCAAGACAGTAAAGGGATGCTGGAGGAATTGAAATCCGCTATAGATGAGGGCAGGCGCCCATACACTCGCATAGAAGGGCCATTTTTTAAAATAGGCTTGGACAAGCGCTCCACGGAAGACCAATTCTACTGTCATCGGTCGAATGATGACCACTAGGACAAAGAGGATGAGAGATCCTAAGGCTTCCAAGGTCACCGGAAAGGAGTGATAAATAGCTAGACGTCCTTTGGTAAAACCACTGAGAAAGTAGTCCAGCCAATAGATGGCACAACTAGTGAATATAGTGGCGTAGATAGCGGGGAGGAATTGTTTCTTCTTTGCCCACTGAAAAACGCTACGTGGACTATACTTCTTCACGAATGAAAAAACAAGCATCAGATAACCTGCTTCTAAAAAGAGAAGGGTCCAAAAATAGCTAAGGGCTTGGCCGACTTGGTTGCTGACTAGCTGGGCTAACTCGCGAAATTGCGGCCGCACCAAGATGTAAAAGACCAGCAATAAAAGTGGATAAAAGAGCTTGGCCTTTGTTTTTAAAAATTTCATACATTCCTTTCAAGGGATTAAAAATGATTTATTGCATCTTACCATAATCATTCCTAGGATTCAATTAGAAAGTGGATAAAAAAGAGGTCGAGACAGCCGTCTCTAACCTCTAGTTTCTATTGGAATACCAGCTTATTGTAGCGATTATCAAGCTTTCTTCTACCCTTTTCTGTAAGTCGTAAAGCCCACTAGCACAGACACAAGAATGGCTAGGCAAAGAATGGTTTCTAGCCAGACAAGGGGCCTTAAAAGAGGACTTTGTAATAAGTCTTGGGCCATTTTCAGGGAAGTAGCTGTGATGACCGTGGGAAAGGTTAAGGCTGAAAAGGCTGGTTGAAACCCTTCTTTTATCATTCTGGGCAGACGCGTTAAAACGAAGAAATAAAAACCTTGAGAGAGACCGATCATGATATATAAGAGCCAAACCGGCAGACTAGCTCCACCAAGACGAACGAGGGCCGCTAACAGAAGAGAAAAGGGCGCACAATAAATGCCTTCTTGCCCCAATAAGTGGCTCGGTAAAGGGGTAGTTTTCAATCCCTGATAGATCAGCGGGTAAAGAATCAAGGTTAAGACAAAGCCAAACCCGAGAGCCAGATAGGCCAACTCAACCACTCCTACCACTGGATAGGTCAAGGTTGCCACAGCAATCCCCACATAAAGGACGGTCCAACTAGGGGTGGCATTGGCTCTTGGTTTTGCCAATATATGGGTCTTGGTAAAGTAGAAAATTAAGCTACAATCTAAGAGGAAAGCAGACCACCAAACTATCTGGGCGAGTCCTCCAAATGTAGGAAACAGTCGGAGGAGATAAGTCGATAGAATCATCCCAGCCATGGGAAAGGTCGCCATTCCAGACAGAAGGGCTGGTTCTTGAAGTTCGATCTTCGTTTCTTGCCAGTAGATCAGATGGTGAAACAAAAAGAAGACCCATAGAAACAAACCCGTCAAACTGAAAAAATGGGCCAGAACTGGGAAGGTATCAGACAGAAGGTTTCCCGCTCCTGCTAAACCTAATAGACAACCTGAAAATGCTAAAGGAATCTTTTTCATCTTGATCTCCAATTATTTTATCGCTTTCAGTATAACATAAAATATCAGGAGGCATCATCAAAAAAAGAAGTAGATATAAAATCTCCTTCTCATTTTCTTATTTTTAAGCTTTGCTCCATCATTTCATGCACAAGTTTGGTTCTTTTACGCGTAGGGCTGCAATTCTGGATTGATAGGTGTATTGGCCAAGTTATTGGCATAGTTACAGAGACTAGCCAAACTCACACCTAGGACCACATCCAAAGCATTTTGGTGACTATAACCTGCTTCTAAAAATTCAGCTAAGGCCTCATCTCCAACGCGTCCCTTGGTATTGATCACTGCTAGGGTGAATTTAGCCAAGGTATCCAATTTCGGATCTGTTTCAATCGGAGTACGATTGCGCAGAGCTTGAAGAAGGTCGTCATTCATTTGGATCTGTTTGATCGAAAAAGCTGTATGCCCTGCCACACAGAAGGCACAACCGTTGGTCACCGCGGCAGTGATTTGGACCACTTCACGTTCAACTGGTGTCAAACTGTTCCGACGGTTAATCGCACCGACTGTGCGATAGGCTTCTAGAGCTGTCGGTGCGTTTGCTAAAAGACCGATAAGATTTGGAATATAGCCGTTATTATCTTTTTGAACAGTTTCAAGAACCTCTTTTACCTCTTCTGGCGCTGTCTCAACTGTATGAATCTGAAATGTTGTCATAAATCTACCTCTTTTTCTCTTGGTGGCACTTAGTCTATCATAGAATAGAAAGCTTGAAAAATATATATTTCATATACCTTCCATAAAAAATAGTTATCACCAAGAAGAAAAGATTCAGACCTATCGACCCCACTTCTGCTCCCGTTCCAAGCAACTACTTCAAGAGAAAGGGCCTTCTTCTCATTTCCCTATCCTTCTAAGCCCGAGCAAGTAGCAGATAGATTAACAAGACTAAGAAAAAGAGGACACTAACGATCAAGGTCGCTAGTTTCATCCCTCGACGGGCTAGCCAATAGTTTGGCTTCCCTAAGTTACTGGTCGCATCTGTTGATAGTGATTGTTGTTGACGAGGTTGAAACATCACCAACAAGATTAGACTGATCGATAGAAGGAACATCAGCACAACAAATAGCATTTCCATCTTATCCTCCAAAAACTCGGAAAAGGGTGAGCAGTACCCCCAACAAGATAACGAGACCGATAACAACATTTAAGGTCAGGTTAACTTTTTCCGAGCGCGTTGCTTTTTCTTTTTCTGCGGATCGTCGCTTCAGAGCATTCATTCGTCCTTCTACTTCTTTATAGAACAAGTCCTTCTTCTGATCAGGCATTTCTATCACCTATCCCTTCTTGGAATCTCGAACGGAATACTTCCTGTTCGATCGCATTAGACTGTGCAATTTGATTTGAAACTGCGTGTCGATAGTTCTCTATTGATTGATAAATTTCTTTAATACGTGCTACGAGTTTGTCTTTTTCTCCTTGCCTAATGACATTTTCTTTAGCAAGATAAGGCGGGTCATGTAAAGTCTGTTCAAAGCCAAGGATTAGCTGTCGGTGCTCAAAGGCCTTGCGAACAATCCCTTGTACCTCCCCAAAATGATTGATGTCTAGATAGATACTAGATTGGTGAAGGAGCTCCTTGATCCGCTCCTGGCTAATATTCTGATACAGGACCAAATTGGGGTAGCGGACTAGAGACATGAGCTCTGGAGACATTTCTGTCACTGCAGCAACTCGGAAGGTCACATCCGGTAATTGCTCTAGCAAATAAGGTAAGGCTTCAATCCGATCTGAATTTGTTAATACAAAAGCATCCTTACGAACATCATCTTTGATTACAAAATCATAGATATAGCCAAGAGGGGCAAAAAAGCCCTGTTGCTCTGGTGATACCAACTGTAGAGCACGGAGATAGGTCTCCCTTTGAGGGATGAAGATCTTCTTCGTCCGTATATCTGGACTGTTTAGGATGAGTTGCATATTGCCTGGCAGATTATCCCGTAATGGCTCTTGCCAAACCAAAACATCCCGGCCTACCAGTCCCATTTTGCCGAGTTGCAAACTCAAAGCAAAAGACTGAGCCAGCGTATTGAAAATCACCTGATCTAAAGCAAATCCTCGGTATTGGACATAAAAGACGTAGAAATCTAGTCGATTTTTAAAGATACGCATAGGCTCATGATCCAGGGTCAAGAGCAGATCACCTGTTTGATGATTTTCTGTCAGGCGTTCTATTTCTTCTTCAAAGTAGGTGGTTAACAAAGGATTGCCCTGACCATCACAACTGGTTACCGCTATTTTGCGACCATACTGATCATAGCGATCCACTGTCCTTACTTGTCCCTCTTGATTGAACCACTCTACCCGCTCAACAATTCGCTTATGAGTCGCTCCTTGGTAATAGATACGCGCTTTTTCTTGGCCGTAATAGGAAATCCGGCCGCCAGACGCATCTCCAGTAATTTCCCAAAAATCAGGAACTAAAATTTCGTTAAAGAAGCGCCCCCGTTTTTCACCTGTCGGTCGACCTAAAAAGTAAAGAAAAGGCGACTCCACTCCATCGGGTAAAAAACCATTTGCTTCCAAGACGATGGTTGGATGCCTATAACCTGCTCTTTGTAAAGAATAGAGCAGATCTTGGCTTTCGCGCGAAAACCGATCAAACACATTAAGCATGGGTCACCTCCTCAATCAATTGAGACCAAGCTTTTTCAACCTTACTGGTTAGAAAATCTTCTGCACGCGCATAAGATGCTTGACGCATGGATGCCACCTTTTGACTCTGGTATAGCAAGTGGATCTTTTCAGCGAAGGACCTCGCTATCCTGTCCACAATCTGGTCTGGTTCAGTCGGAAGCAAGTAGCCATTCTCCCCATCTCTAACAAAGTTCTGATTGCCGTAGGGTACATCAAAGCCAATGATTGGAAGACCAGAACCAATTGCCTCCATCAAGGTGAGGCCAAAGCCTTCGCTGGTTGAAGCCGATAGATAGACTTCATAATCTTTGTAAATAGCGGTCAAATCCATATGCCCTTTGAGCTGGATATAGTCCATCGCTCCTAACTCTTCAATTAGCGACCGCAGTTTCTCTTCCTCTCCGCCTTTTCCATAAATATCAAAAGAGAGAGCAGGTAGCTCTTTTTTTGCTTCGACAACTGCTCGAATTAACCAGTCGATGTGTTTTTCTGTCGCCAGACGCGAAGCAGTTATCAAAGAAAAAGGTTTACGAGAGTCCTTTTGCGGTAGACTTTCAAGACTTCCTACCGGAATGGTATAAATAGCAGGAGAATGCTGGGTATATTTTTCAAATTGCGCTGCCAAAACTTCCTTTTGGCGATCTGTCGCGACAATAAAGAAGTCCACCTTATCCGCATTAGTAAATTGGTAATCGTAATAATTGTTCCACAAAATATATTGATTATCAGTACTGTTGACACTATAGTGCTCCGCATGGACCACGACTCCTAGACGAGCTTTTTGGGCCTCTTCAAAAATGGGTTGGCCGATGTCCGTCTCCCGATCCAAAATCACCAGATCTTGTTTGGTCAAGTTGAGGGTTTGCATGAAGTAGCGAATCAATTCCTGCCGGCCCAGGAGATAACGATCCGGGAAACGGTAAATCTCCTGACCATCTGCCACCTGCATCCGATAGGCCACACTTCCGTCCTCATTGTAGAAACGCCGTTCAATCAAATGGGCTTGATTATTTTTGGGGATAAAGTACTCTGTACAGTAGCGAGTATAGGAAAAATAATCTTTTCTGACTAGGATCCCTCCAGAAACATACTCACAGCGCTCTACATAGGGACTCTTTTCGTCCCGAAGATAGCAGGTCAAAAAACTGTCTTGGTCTTCGTAGAAATAGCGTTTCACCTTCCCTGTGGTCTCTTCTCGCGTTGGGCTCCCAGCGAACCCAGCCAGGACTTGCTCCACCGTGTAAGTCGTAGGCGCAATTTTTATATCTGTAAAATGGGTGTAGAGCCATATGATTTCATGGTCTTTAAAGCCAATATTCTCTGTTAAGTGTTGAATATTGTCTGCTAATATCATATCCATAAAAATAAATTTTGCGGGTTCTTGGATCTGTCGTAGCAACTTGGCCCGATAGGCTTGTGCATACTCGACGCCACTACTGGCCCATCCAATCCCAAGATTGATATTGTATACTGTCATAAATCCTCTTTTATGGGAAATACAGGACAATTTCCCCTTTTGTATTGATTTCTACTCGACTGAGTAAAAGATTGCGAACCATCTGCTCTTTTGCCAAAGCCTTCATCCGATCGAAAGACAAGTAGGCTTCTTGGTAAAATTCGACCAGCGGATTCTTTTGGCTGGTGTACTGGCCAGATAAGGCCACACGTAATTGTTGCAAATAATCCACTTGTTCCACCCAATTTTCATCAATAGCCTTTAAAAGTACCATCCGTTGAAATTGAGCAATCACCTCATCGGATTCAAGCGTTTGATATTTAGCAAGTAACTCAGAGCGGGCTAGCTCCCAGAGAAAATCCTCTTTTGCCTGTTTGGAAGGAAAGGCTTGAGGGATCTGGGCAGGAACAACCTGATAACTGATATGATCTAGAATATAGTGATAGAAGGCAATCGGGTCTTGATACTTCTTGTTTTTGGCTACCTGGGCAAAAACTTCTCGGGCAATTTTCTCGATTAATCCGTCCAAACGTCTACCTAACCTGATTAAACGATCCCGTTCCTTATAAACTAAATCACGTTGAATATTCATACTCTCTGCAAACTCTAAGGTCAAGCGACGACTAGCTTGCGCAGCACTTTCACTCGCATCCTGAGCTTGAGCGATTATACGTTGGTATTTTCTCCGAGATAGAGGTTTGGCTTCTTGAAGTCGATCCTCTACGTCATAATCTTGATACCTATCCTGGATCCAATTTGGACCCCAGTTTTTGATCAAGTCATCCTCCAGAGAGACAAAGAACTTGGTTTTTCCAGGATCTCCTTGACGTCCTGATCGTCCTCGAATTTGGAGATCTATCCTGCGATTCATCATCCTCTCCGTCCCGATGACCACTAATCCGCCTAAGGCAGCTACACCGTTCCCTAATTTGATATCTGTCCCCCGACCTGCCATCGAGGTGGCAACTGTTACCGCTCCTTTTTGACCAGATTCAGCAATAATCTGTGCTTCACGAGAAGCCTTGTTGGCATTCAAGAGATTATGGGGAATTCCTTCACGAAGCAGAAGGTTTGAGTACAAGATAGACATCTCAACCGATCCAGCAAAAATCAAAATCGGATTTCCCTTTGCATGGACTTCTTTGATGTAGGCAATAGAGGCATAGACTTTTTCTGGCAAGGTCTGGTATATCTCATCTGGAAGATCCTGGCGAATGCGTTTTCGATTGGTTGGGATCTGAACCACTGACATGGCATAGGTCTCCAGAAATTCAGCTTCTGCAACCTTCCCGGTTCCCGTCATACCGCCGAGTTTCCGAAACATCTTGAACAAGTTTTGGTAAGTGATCGAAGCCATGGCCCGTGTCTCTGGTGTCAAAGGAAGTCCTTCCTTGGCTTCAAGTGCCTGATGAAGTCCCCCTTGAAGGCGAGTCAATTCCATGAGACGCCCCGTTGCCTGATCTAGAAGGACAATCTCCTTCTCCCCTTTTTCATTTACACGGACGACATAATCCTTATCTTTTGTATAGTTTTGATGCGCTTGTAATGCCAAATTGATATGGCGGACGAGATCACGATGTTGAGGATTATACAAATGTTGAATGGATAAAAAAGCCTCGGCTGCCTTCACCCCTTTAGGGGTCAACCAAACTTGTTTCTTGTCTCCGTCAATCTTGTATTCTTCTCCTTTTTGAAAGGTTCGGACCAAGGTATCTACAATCCCATATAGATTGGATTGAACTCGAGGAGAACCTGAGATAATCAAGGGCGTCTGAGCACTATCCAACAAGATAGAATCAATTTCATCCACAATAGCATAGTTAAACTTTGCTAGGAATTGACCTTCGACAGAGGCTGTTAAATTTTCTGAAAGATAGTCGAAGCCCAAGCTACTATTAGTAGTGTAGACAATGTCAGCTTGGTAGAGCGTCCGCTTCCTAGCTGGGGAGAGTTCGCCCTCCCTATCTTGGAGTGGAACCCCGACCGTTAAACCTAGGAAACGATAAATCTTACCCATTTCTTCCGCATCACGAGTTGCCAGATAAGTATTGGGGGTAATCACCATAACCCCCTTCCCTTCTATAGCATTCAGGTAAGCTGGCATGGTTGCCGTTAGGGTCTTTCCTTCCCCAGTTTCCATCTCTGCAATATTTCCTTGGTGGAGAACGATAGCTCCCATGACTTGAACATCGTAAGGAAACATCCCCAAGACTCGCTGAGAGACTTCTCTCACGACTGCATAAGCTTCTGCTAGCAAATCGTCCAGTGACTCCCCTTTTCGGAAACGACGGCGGAATTCCTCTGTCTTTTCTTGTAACTGCTGGTCTGTCAATTGAGACATTCTATCTTTCCAGCCATTAACCTTTTTTAAAATCTTTTTTATTTTTTTCAATTGAATAAAATCCACTAGGTCCTCATTTACTGCAATCTATTTAGTCTGTATCAGAATAGCTCCTTGTTCAGACGAAATCGGAGAAATCGTGATATGGTGAAAGGTAAACTCTTGCATCCCAGCACTGAGGAGACGCACTTGGTAAGAATAAGCTTGCTCTGGATAAACAAACCTGACCTGCCCCTCTGTACTGACCTGCCGGTCCACCATCTTACCAAAACGGTCTTGGCAAACAATTTCCAACATTACCGTATGAGCAGGCCTAGAAGTCATCTGAGCTTCAAGCACATATGTCTGGCCTCTCTGTAAAAGTGGTAGACTGGGGGCCATCCGATCCTCCCCATAGCTTGTGAGGGATTTCCAGGTTTTTAAGACTTGACCAGAAGGCATTAAAGGATTCGTAAACCGAATCTGATCGACTGCCAATCTCTGAATAACAGACCCCCATAAATAATCTGCCGAAGAGGTTGATCCCCAATAAATCTGGCGACCTTTCTGTTTTCTCATCCTAATCATCCGCTTCTACCAAAATCTCTTTCCATGATTTCTTTGTATTGGGTCAAGAACCACTCAATGATGGATTCCGTTGCATCATTGTGGCGCCCCGGCCGACTCGAACTAATGATCCGAACCGGTTGGTGATAAAGAGCTTCTAAAATATCCGAATAAGCCTTCTGGTCGTAATCATCATCTCGCATATAAGCCAAGGCTAATAGAGTATCCTTTAAGGTTACTTGACCAAATCGATCCCAAAAACGCTTGTTCAAGACCTCAATCCCTTCACTCGTCACTTGACCGACGAGTAACTGCATCATATCGAGTGATGTCCCAAATTCATCTGGCCGTTTAAACTTCAGATTGGCCGCCACATCCCCAAGATTGACAATAGGTTTTCCAACCAAGATCGCATGTGGCGAGTATGAAGCTCCATAGTAGAGGGCTCCATAAGTGCCCATCGATAGACCTGAAAAGTTCAATTCTTTTGGACCAAATCCTAAGGCTTGGAGATGATAATCGATAAAATCCTGAATCTTCTTTTCTAACTCTGGAGAGCCAAGATAGAAGCATCCTCCCTCTAGACGCGGATCCGAAAAGAGAATGAAGGGAGCTCCCATATTTTTCATCAAGTAAAAGCCTTCAAAGCCCTCCGCAGGACGATAACCAGAGAAATAGATATTCAGTGGTGGCTTCAGATCTCCTGGATGGAAATAAGCAAAAATTTCCTGACGCTTGCTGTCTCTGAGAGTCTGGGAGCCAAGAGAAATTTCTCCAAAGGGACCGTGAGAGAAGCGCTTGTGCAAAGCACCGATAATGAGTTGTCCCTGTCCCCTTGCTTCCAGTGAAAAAGATAGGTAATAGCGACCAGGCTCGTCAATCAGAACCGGCCTTACCAAGTCTACTTCCGAATAGACGAGTTCCTTCTCTAACGATCCCAGACTACCACTCTGGAAAAATTGGACCCGCAAACGGATTTGACAGCCTGCCGTTTTCTCGTACTCTAACCATAAATCCGTAGGAATGGTCCCATTATAAGAATAGGTGTTAACCCACTGGGCTATAGGAGTAAACTCCTCTCCATATGAACCGTCTAATTCCAAAAAGTGTTTCCCTCTGACCGTTTGCATCCCTTCAAAGTCTGCTCTAATTCGTAAATCTCTGACGCTAAAAGCATCTCCGTACTGACCGTCATAAAGGAAACGATGAAGTTGATAGAGAAAGTGAGCCTTATCAGAAAAATCCCAAGCCTTAGCCTGAACCAGTTGCATCAAACGAGCCAGTTCTTCTGTAAATGACTCTTGATCATATGTTTGATCATAGAAAACAGTGTAGGGCTGAAATAGAGCCAGTTCTTCTTTTAAGTTCAATAGCCTTTCAGGATGATCCAGCACCAAGGCCTTAAACTGCTTGATGCCTTGCTCCGCCATGTAATCCTCTATCTGTAGAGGTGTTTGGATAGAAAAATAATGCCAGTTCAGACCTTCTGGGATCGTCACTTCTCCCTGCCAATTTGTAGGTCCAATTTGAAGAATATGGTCTGTTTCCAACTTTCTGTCCATCCTAGTTTTCCATCCATCCTTCCCATTTGGCGATCAAGCGCTGGCCTGTGTATTCTTGAATCTTTTCGACGGAATAAATCAGCGATTCATTCCATGGTTTAAGATCTCTAAGGAAATAGTCCATCGCTTTTTCTAGCTCTTCCTCCATCTCCCCCAGGACATATCCATTTTTTAAATGGTCTACATACTCCGTTTGGCTGCGATTGATCTGAGGAATCCCTGCCGAAATGCCTGCAATCTGTGTATACAGATTGGGTTCCTCACTCATATCTACTATTAAGCGAGTCTGTTCTAATTCTTTGATGATGTCGTTCTCATGAAAGAAATTTTGAACCTTATAACGATCTAGCTTCTTTTCAAAAAGAGAAGCATCTTCGAGGATGTGGTTTTCTCCCAGCTCGCGAGAATCAACCTGAACACCTCTAGCAGCCATCCCCATCTCGCCAGCTAAGTCTTCTAACTGCCGATCCAGTGTCGCTACTGCTTCATCAGAAGCATTGTAGATTGCGAAAACGACTTCAAATAAAGGGTTTTTCGCTAAGATTTCGAACACTTTCTCTAAAGCGGATTGAGAGGGGAGGTTCTTTTCATCCAGATAGAAAAAGATTTTCGACTCTTTCCTCTCTTGACTGCTTCCCAATCTCAGCCGCGAATCAAAGGACGTCAGGCGATGGACCTTAGAAGCAATACTTGGAGCAAGACGAAGCAAATCTTGTTTCGTTTTTTCACTATCAGTTAGCACCAAGTCAACCTCTTTTAAAGAAAAATGAAGCAAGGAATCTTCTTGTGATAGTGGCTGGCGTTGCCCATAAAAAGAGAGAACCTTTGAAATGCCCCGCTCCACTTGTTGGATAAAGGGTAGGTTAGCTGGATGGGCCGCAATCACCATACGATCGTGACCGGGAACTAGGTCTTCTAGTATGGCTTTCATTTTTTCAGCAACCACTTCTCCCATGTCCGAGTAAGTTTCTCGTTTAAACTGCTTCTGAAAGGCTTCATTAACAAAGACCATGTGGCTAGCATCTGTCAATAACTCTCTCAAAACCCAGTTCCCTTCGGGGGTTAGATAGTCTTGGAAATACGGACTTCCCTCTTTGTAGTATAAGACACTGGAAATAAAACCTCGGTCATCCAGATACTGCACATAAACCGTTTCTTTATCCTTTAGCCGATTAACTGAAAGAAGATTCCCATCTACTCCCAAATCGATACTAGCGATGACCTGACCGCGACAGAAAGCCACTATTTGAAAAGGAGTATAGGCAAAGCTTGTTTGAGCTGGCCATTCCAAATCCTCGACCTGGATCGGCATCATCTCTTGGCGAGGGGAAATCCCCTGAATGTGATCAAAAATCGACAGATAGTCTGTTTCCAATAAATCTTGCCGATGGAGGTAGTAACGCAGTTGTGGGCAATAGTGTGGAAGCACTAATCTCCGCTCCACTCCCGCTTCCTGGAAGACGCGAATTTGATGAATGGTCTCATCAAATTCAATCATATCTTTCGACCAATACCAAGGCGTCGTCGTACTGTGCCAAATACGCTCGCTGCCATACCAGGCTGGGATAAAGTAATACATAGCAACTCCTAAAACAATCTTGTATAGCGTTGGTTCACGCGAAGAGCTCGAACTTCCTCCCGGATCGTCGAGATCATCCCCACAAACATGAGAAAACTTCCTGGAATCATGACCAAACGCAAGAGCCCTCTATCCCAAAGCAGAAGAAGGAAGGGCAACACGGTAAACAGGATTAAATACAGCGTCCCAAAAACCGTTAAACGAAAGACAATTCGATTGATGTACCTACGCGTCTCTTCTCCAGGATAAACGAAATCAATATACTCTGAGTTTTTCATCATTTTGTCTGCAATTTCTTCCCCATTGACCGTTACAAAGGCAAAAGCAAAGGACAGAAGGACCATCATCAGACCGTAGAGAAATATCCAGGCTGGCTCTCCTATTACCAACTCCTTAGCAATAGTGCCAGCCCATGAAGCATGGGGATTAATGGCTTGGACCAGCAAAAATATGTATTGCGGGATAGAAACCAAGGTCATGGCATACATAAAGGGCATGCCTCCAGCTGGATTGAGCTTCACATCTAAAAACGTGTGAGCTTTCAAACTGTTGTGAATCCCCAGCTTATTCACAGGGATCCGATAGCGAGCATACTCGATGCATACGACCATATACATAAATGCTAACAAGAGGAGAAATAGAAACAGAAGGCTGTATGCTGGAAGCCCACTCTTTGATAAGGTCCCAAGGACATCCTCTGGTAAGTACAGAAGCATCCCCGCCATCATGATCACAATAGAATTCCCCAAGCCTAGTGCGGTATTTAAATCAGCTAACCAGACTAAGAAAAAAGTACCTGCTATCATAATCAAGGCATTAAGCGAGACCACTAGAAGAGGGCTCAGGTCTGTTTCTAACGGGAGATAGAGGGAAACTGCCAAAGATTGCACAAGAGCCAAAGCAAGTGTCAGATACATCTTCCGTCGCTCCACAAGGTCCGAACTGGTTCTCTCCAGGTTATGACGTTTAGATACTGTAAACAACCGCCACAAGATCATTGAAGACATCCAAGGCGAAAGCCCGAGGGCAAAAATGGACAAGCCACGAAGGTTTCCACCCATGATAGCACTCGTCAACTCCAGACCCCTTGCAGTACCTTCGTTCACATTTAAAACCTTTGCTAGGTCCACAAAGGGTAAGGTGATTTTACTTCCTAAAACATAAACAAAGATGAATAGGATCGTCCAACATAATCGATTCCTAACTCCAGATTGTTTCATCATATCCTACTCTTCTACTCCCCCTTCTCTCAAATGGTTATCCTACCTAAATCCGCTCATCAAACACTCGCATAAGACTGAACCATTTCACCTAAACAATCTCTTATCTATAAGAGAAAAAAGTTCTTCAGAAGATGATCTGAAGAACCACTATTCATCTAGCTTTTCTCCATTCATTATACCATATTTCACGAGGCTTTTCACCCCGACATTCTCAAAGAAAACCGACAAATCCTCTCATGGATCTGCCGGTATATCAGTAGAATCGAAATAAGCAAATTTTCAATTTTAAGAAAGATAATTGTATTTACTTTTTACGATGGAAAAATGAGGCCAAGCCTGCAAAGAAAGCTACTACAAGCGTGATGAACAGCTCACGTGAAGTCACTCCGAGAGAGTCCGACGTCGATTTTGCTTCGGATACAGAAGCAGCCGATTTCTCTCCAGAGGAGCTCATCTGAGGAGTCACTTGACTTTCTGAATGAGTTTGGCTTGCCGAGCTAGAGGTAGACTGACTCGTTGAAAGAGACGTCGATTCCGATAAGAGCTGGCTTACTTTTGATGAAACAAGTGTGCTCCTTGGTTCCTGAGGGCTCGCCGAAGCAGACTCGTACACCACTTCAGATACGTTTACCTCGTTTGAAGCCAAAGCGGAAACAGATGACCAATTTGATGTCAGTGACATCGAATGACTAGACGAAGCCGATCTATCTGTCGAAGGCTGGTTGGATACACTCATTTGGAACGATGCTGATGCCAATGTTGAGATAGATCCAGATGTTGAGGCTGACTCTAAGGCAGAAGCTTGCTTGCGTGAGGTTGACTCAGAGGTACTTGTTGAAACGGACTCGGAATTCAAGATAGATTCTGAGACGCTTGCTGAAACTGATGTAGAATTCAAGACTGATTCAGATGCAGTTGCTTCTGACGCACTTGTCGAAGCAGAAACGGAAACACTAGTTGATTCAGAAATCAACTCGGATACTGAAGCGGATTGAAGTTCAGAAGATTCCATTTGAGCTACTGATGCTGAAGTGCTAGTTGAGACTGACTCGGAGGCACTTGCTGAAACCGATGCTGAACTCAAGACTGATTCAGATATACTTGCTGAAACTGACTCTCTAGATTCTGAAGCACTTGTTGACGCTGAAACAGAATCGCTTAGTGATTTCGAAGTCAACTCTGATGTTTGCTTACTTGAGGTAGATTCTGAGACGCTTGCTGAAACTGATGTAGAATTCAAGACAAATTCAGAGCTACTTGTTGAGGCTGACTCTGAGGCTGAAATAGATTCCAATTCTGAGCTTTGTTTGCTTGAGGTTGATTCAGAGGTACTTGCTGAAATCGACGTACTAGCTTCGGATACACTTGTTGATGCTGAAACGGAAACACTGGTTGATTCCGAGGTCAACTCAGATACAGATGCAGAATCTAGGGCAGATTCAGATGCGCTTACTGAAATTGATTCACTTGCTTCTGACGCACTTGTCGATACAGAAGTTGACACGCTAATGGATTCAGAAAGCAATTCAGAGACTGAGGCTGATTGTAGTTCAGAAGATTCCATTTGAGCTACAGATGCTGAAGTACTTGTTGAGACTGATGCAATCGATTCCGATACAGACTCACTAGTGGACACTGAAGCAGATGTTGATGTTGACTCTAACTCAGAAGTTTGCTTGCTTAAATCAGATTCAGATACACTGATTGAAATAGACTTAGAATTCAATTCAGATTCGGACGCACTTGTCGAAGCAGAAACTGAAACGCTGGTTGATGCCGAAGCCAATTCAGAGGCTTGCGTGCGTGAAGTGGATTCAGAGGTACTGGTCGAAACAGATTCTGAACTCAAGATTGATTCGGATGCGCTTGCTGAAACTGATGTAGAATTCAAAACAGACTCGGAGCTACTTACTGATAATGACTCAATAGTGGACACTGAAGCAGATGCCGAAGCTGACGCCAACTCAGATGCTTGCTTGCGTGAAGTTGATTCAGAGCTACTGATTGAAACAGACTCTGAACTCAAGACTGATTCTGAGGCACTTGCTGAAATTGACGCACTTGCTTCTGACACACTGGTTGATGCTGAAACGGAAACACTGGTTGATTCCGAAGTCAACTCAGAGACTGAGGCTGATTGTAGTTCAGAAGATTCCATTTGAGCTACAGATGCTGATGTACTGGTTGAAACTGAATCAGAGGCTGAAACAGATTCAAACTCTGAAGCTTGTTTGCGTGATGTTGATTCTGATGTACTGGTTGAAACTGATGCAATCGATTCCGATACAGACTCACTAGTGAACACTGAATCAGATGTTGATGTTGACTCTAACTCAGAAGTTTGCTTGATTGAATCAGATTCAGATACACTGATTGAAATAGACTTAGAATTCAATTCAGATTCGGACGCACTTGTTGATGCTGAAACGGAAACGCTGGTTGATTTCGAAGTCAACTCAGAAACTGAGGCTGATTGTAGTTCAGAAGATTCCATTTGAGCTACAGATGCTGATGTACTTGTTGAGACTGACTCTGAGGCTGAAGCCGACGCCAACTTAGATGCTTGCTTGCGTGAGGTTGATTCTGATGTACTGATTGAAACAGACTCGGAATTCAAGACTGAATCAGATGCACTTGCTGAAATCGACGCATTTGTTGATGCTGAAACGGAAACGCTGGTTGATTTCGAAGTCAACTCAGAAACTGAGGCTGATTGAAGTTCAGAAGATTCCATTTGAGCTACAGATTCTGAAGTACTTGTTGAGACTGATGCAATCGATTCTGACACAGACAGGGAACTACTTAATGACTCAGAAGCGGTTTTCTCTGAAGTTGATAGAGAGCTGCTTACTGATTCCGAAACGGTTGCCTCTGAGGCTGATACCGAAGCACTTGTCGATGCTGAAGTAATTGACTCTGACACAGACAGGGAACTACTTAATGACTCAGAAGTGGTTTTCTCTGAAGCTGATAGAGAGCTACTTGATGACGCTGAAGTGATTGACTCCGATACAGACAGCGATCCACTCTCTGATTCAGAAGCGAATTTCTCTGAAGCTGATAAAGAGCTACTTAATGATTCCGAGATGGCTACCTCTGATGCTGATACCGAAGCGCTTGTCGATGCTGAAGAGATCGACTCCGATACAGACCTGGATCCACTCACTGATTCAGAAGCGGACTTCTCTGAAGCTGATAAAGAGCTACTTGCCGATGCTGAAGCGATTGACTCTGATACAGATAAGGAACCACTTAATGATTCAGAAGCTGACTTCTCTGAGGCTGATAGAGAGCTACTTAATGATTCAGAAACGGCTACCTCTGATGCTGATAGAGAAGCACTTGCCGATGCTGAAGTGATGGACTCCGATACAGACAGAGATCCACTCACTGATTCAGAAACTAACTTCTCTGAGCCTGACAAGGAGCTACTTACCGATTCGGAAGCTAATGCCTCTGATGCCGATACCGAAGCACTTGTTGATGCTGAAGAAATCGATTCTGATACAGACAACGATCCACTCTCTGATTCAGAAACTAACTTCTCTGAGGCTGACAAGGAGCTACTTACCGATGCTGAGGCAGAGACCTCTGAATCATTCTGCAAATCAGACTGAGAAGAAGATAGCGATTGAGATTCGAGCACCTGTGAAATGGATAGGCTATCTGATGCTGAATCACTATTTGACATCGACTCAGATAAGGAGGTTGATTGACGAGCCGACAGAGAAACAGCTGCAGATAGAGATTGAGACTCTGAAGCAACTACTTGTGAGCTGCTTTCTGAGTAGGAAAGACTATCTTGTGCTGACATCGAATGAGAAGCTGAATAACTGAGTGATTGAGATCGCAATTCAGAAGGAGTCATTCTTCGGTAATAGTAATTCACACTCTTCGATGGCGAGTAACTCACCCCGGTCGAAACTGTATGATAAAACTTAGAAAATCCGTCAGCGCCTTGCAGTGATGCATCATCACCCACAATATGGCTACCACTCAGCTGTGCCTGCTTTTCTGGAGCGGAAGTATATGGTTTACGAAAAGAATATTCCTTACCCGTTTTTTCATCCGTATAGCTTACCTTCTCTGTCAAGGAGAACCAACCTGAGATTTTTAACTTAAAGTTTTTTCCATCTGAAAAATCAGGAGTAACTGTAAGAGAATAATCTTCTTTCTTGCTTTTTACCTCTCGCGTCTCAAGATGTTCAAAGGTTTCATTCCAATGATCGTTTCTAAAGGCCTTTTCATACACTAAGGTATAATTTGCAAGATCAAATACTGTACCGTTATCTCCTTTGCGGTAATTCCATAGTTTAGAAGGATCCAAGACATAGTATTTTAAGGTATAATCACCATTTGGACTCGTTACTTCTCGGACAAGCTTAATATAGTGGTCTCTTGCCCCTCCTCGATAGGTTTCGACAGTCTGTTTCCCGACTTCACTAAGATCAAAGACACCAGACATCTTATTCTGATGATAGTCTACCAGTGGAACTTGCACAAATCCGTCCAATTGTCGAGCAGCTGAAGCTGTGTACTCCTGACCTTCAATACCAACCTGGGCATAAGAGGCCAAAACAGTTTCTCTACCATTCGGAACGTAAGCTCCTTGCCGGAATTCTCCCTTGTCGTCAACGAGCTTGTAATAAGTGACGTGTTCAGCACTTCGTGATGGGACAATTGATGCTACGGTCGATGGTGCATAAATACCTACATTCTTAGGTTCTACCACATCATAAAGCTGATGGATCATAAACTTAGGAGTCTGGTAATCCACACTTTGCATCCGTATAACTCCAGGTTTCCCATCATCATAAATTGAGTAAGAAACCCTATATTGGCGGTTTGTATCTGAACCTGTTAATTCCTTTGGTAAATCAAATTCAACCACACTATTTGCTTTAACTGTTTGAGCAAAAACCTCCGTACCACTAGATTTTTTAACCAGACGGAAGTATACATCGAGACCTTTAGGAGTAGTTGAACCAATCGAGCTACGGTCGACGGATAAGGTTGCATAATAATCCAGAGGGTCCGGCTTCACTCGATTAACGAAATCCCAAATAGCAAAGGTATAGCGCGTCACATCATGTTTCTCAGACAGAGACTTAAGAGTCACAGGATCGAGATTTATTACCGATTTATCTAAATTCGGATCCTTTTCTATGTCTTCATATTTCAAAGCAACGTCTTCTATGCTAGCCCCGTTTCGATCATCCAAATTAGGAGTGATATTGGACAACTCTTTAGAGTCTGTTACGATTTCATAAATCGGTGCCAACTGAGCTGCAATAGCAGGTTTGCCGTTTACACTGCTATTCCCCACAAAACCTGTCGCTTTCAGTACAAGCATCATTTCATCAACAGACTTATTTAACCGTTGACGTTGATCCACATAGGCTTGCATCGCCACATGTTCATTAAGCAACTGAGTACCAGTTGACAATTCTGTTTGTACCTTAGCAATCGCAACTGAGAGAGCTGTTTTCTGATCCGCATCTGCAAGGTTTGAGGCATGATTTTCAGCCATCTGGGTCAATAAGGTAGCCTCTGACATATTCTGTTCCAGGATAGCCTTATCCGTTGCTCCTAGAACCGTTTCGGTCGTTTCCTCGTTTGACTCTGATGTCGTCAATGTTTCTGAAGTAGATTCACTCTGAGACACAGAAAGACTCTCAGATGTTTGCTCGCCTAAAGAGGCAGAAGAACTTGTCGATTCTAGACTTTCTTCTGACATTGATCTAGCATCAGATACAGAACCAATCACCAAGCTATTCGCTTCTGCTAAGGTTTCTTTCTGTAATTCAGAAGTTGTAGCCACATCAACACCTGCTTCATCCGCATAAGCCGTATTGATAATGGCGGTGGCACCAACAGTTGCTCCCGTCGCCAATAAGCCTTTCAGTACGAATTGACTTGTAGAACGGATCACATACCGCTCCTTATCTGACTTCGTTACGACTGTTGTTTTTACTTCTCCACGAACAATTTTAAATAAACCTAAGGTAGAATTTTCAGATCGAACCCAATGCTTCCCAGACTTGATTAACTTGAAACGAGTCGTTCGATCCAGCTCCCTAACTTTTCCATTTAAACGTTTAAATAACATGAATATCCCCTAAACATTATAGTCATTAATATTATACATCATTACTATACATATTCAAGTAATTTGAGGTAGATAACCATTCAATTTTCAAAAAATTTCCTTCCCAAAAGTAATTCCGTTTTCTTTTACTAAAATCCGTGAAATCTACTAGGGTAAAATAGAAAAAAAGAACCTCAAAATGAGATTCTTTTGCAGACACTTTGAATACTAGACGGTTATTTTTCCTATAAAGAAATACCATTACTCTTCCTCTTCTTTTTTACGGCACCCCAATAGAGTTAGTCCAATGAAAGATGCAAGAGTAGCAAATAAGGTTGATGCTGTAGATTTCTTTTCACCAGTTGCTGGAAGAACGGTTTTCGATGAGCTTTCTTTATTGGATAGGATCACTGGAGTAGAAAAGGATAGGGACTGAATGAGCACTCCCGAAGTCCCACCAGAATGAGCTTCACTTGCTGAATCTAGCATTGAAACGGACTGAGAATGACTGATTGACTCTGATTGTCTATGCGAATTAAATGAGGACTCTGAAAGGGTTTCACTTCTTGAGATAGAACCACTCAAGGATTCTGATGACGACTCGGTTAGACTGAGTGAATCAGACTGACTGTTAGACCTAGACTCCGGTGTCGAAACGGACTCGCTTGATAGAGCAGATTGACTCGAAGAACTCGAGATAGATTCTGAACTCCTTACAAACTCGGATTGAGAAGCCGACATAGATTCACTGGCGAAAATTGAGGTACTCATGAATTTAGAGACTGACTCTGATAACATGGCTGATGTCAGCTGGCTTGTCGACTCGAACTGGGAAGTTGAATCCGACTCTCTTGTAGAATCCAAGGTACTCAAAGAAATGGATTCTAATTCAGAACTACTTTCCGATTGACTATCCCAGACAACTTGAGAAGCTGAAACACTTTGAGAGTCTGAAAGGGATTCTAAGATACTTGCCGATGCAGACTGGCTTACTGACTCGGATTCTGAGGTAGAAAGAGACTCACTCGCGGAAACTGATGTGCTTAACGATCCTGAGACTGATTCTGATACACTTACCGATACCGATCGACTGATCGACTCTGACTCAGACGTCGAAATAGACTCACTCGCGAAAACCGAGGTACTTAAAGATTCTGAGACTGATTCGGAAACAATTGCCGATACCGACTGGCTGACCGACTCGGATTGAGAAGTCGAAACTGACTCACTTGCCGAAACCGAAGCACTCAAGGAGTCGGAGAATGATTCTGAACTACTTGCCGATACCGACTGACTGATTGACTCAGATTGAGAAGTCGAGATAGAATCACTTGTGGAAGCAGAGGTACTCAAAGAGCCTGAGACTGAATCGGAACTACTTGCGGATATAGATTGACTGACTGACTCTGACTCAAAGGTCGAAATTGATTCACTGGCGGAAACAGAGGTACTTAAAGATTTCGAGACTGAGTTGGAAACACTTGCCGATACCGACTGACTGATCGACTCTGACTCAGAGGTCGAAATTGATTCACTTGTTGAACCAGAGGTACCCAAAGAGCCTGAGATTGACTCTGAAACACTTGCCGACGCAGACTGGCTTACCGACTCTGACTCAGAGGTCGAAACTGAATCACTCGCGGAAACAGAGGTACTCAACGAGTACGAGACTGATTCGGAAACAATTGCCGATACCGACTGGCTTACCGACTCTGACTCAGAGGTCGAAACTGAATCACTGGTGGAAAGCGAGGTACTCAACGAGTACGAGACTGAGTCTGAAAAACTTTCCGAGACTGACTGACTGATCGACTCTGACTCAGAGATCAAAACTGAATCACTGGCGGAAACAGAGGTACTTAAAGATTCTGAGACTGAGTTGGAGACACTTGCCGACGCAGACTGGCTGATTGACACTGACTCAAATATCGAAACAGAATTGCTTGTAGAAACTGAAGTACTCAAGGAGTCCAAGACTGACTCGGAAACACTTGCCGACGCAGACTGACTGATTGACTCTGACTCAGAGGTCGAAACTGAATCACTGGCGGAAATCGAGGTACTCATGGATTCGGAGACTGAGTTGGAGATACTTGCCGAGGCCGACTGACTGATCGACTCGGATTGAGAAGTCGAAATTGACTCACTCGTGGAAACAGAGGTACTCATGAATTCGGAGACTGAGTTGGAGATACTTACCGACGCAGACTGACTGATCGACTCTGACTCAAAGATCGAAACAGAATTGCTTGTAGAAACTGAAGTACTCATGGAGTCCAAGACTGACTCGGAAACACTTGCCGACGCAGACTGACTGATTGACTCGGATTGAGAAGTCGAAACTGAATCACTGGCGGAAATCGAGGTACTCATGGATTCGGAGACTGAGTCGGAGACACTTGCCGACGCAGACTGGCTTACCGACTCCGACTCAGAGGTCAAAACTGACTCACTGAAAGAAATCGAGGTACTCATGGATTCGGAGACTGACTCTGAAATACTTGCCGACGCAGACTGACTGATCGACTCTGACTCAGAGGTCGAAATTGACTCACTCGTGGAAACAGAGGTACTCAAAGATTTTGAACCACTTACAGATGTTGACTGACTCTCAGATACCACCACACTGACTGATGTAGACTCACTCTCTGAGGCCACAGCAGATTCTGAAAGTCTTTCTGATTCTAAAACACTCAAAGATTGAGATGCCGCTTTTGATACCGAGAGACTTGTAGAAAGCGAGGTGCTTTGAGAAGCGACGATTGATGTTGAAGCACTCTCCGATTCTGAATAGTTCTCAGACAAAGACTCTGATAACTTAGCCGATTGTGACCGCATTTGAGAAGTACTTTGCGCTTCAGATACGCTCTGTGAATAACTCACCGAGAGCGACTGCGTTCGAGGATCCTCTGTCAAAGGCACCTTCACAGTATTAGACGTATTATCCTTGAAGACAACCGCAATTTCTCCAGTTGCAGAGACTGAATAGCTCTTAAAATCTTTAGACGCCAAGAGACGTGGATTTGCCTCCTTAAATTTTTCCAAAACCTGCGCTTTTTCTGATTCTGTCAGATTGGTCAAATCGGTCACTTGAGTATTAGAAGTCACCGGAGTAATCGGATTTCGGATGCCATCATTTTGAGGTAAGACTTTAATGCGGAAAGAACGGTCGAGAAACTGATTTCTAGAATTGGTAAAACGAACCGTGATTGTATAAGTTTTCCCAGGTTCGACAACCTCTGTACCTCCGACTTTCCCTTCGATCAACATGGGAGCAAAAGGCGATTTCAAGGTTGCGTTGGGAACGAGAACCCCATCAACCCGTTCACTGTTGGGAGCATAGCCCATATAGGTGAGAATAACGCCACCATTCTGCTCTCTCACAATATATTGCAACTTAATCGAATCAGAATTATAAGCTGTGATCAGATGATTATTTGCCGGACCACTCATGACAAATGGAGTACGAAATGCACTGTCCACTTCTAAGGCACTACCTGTACGCGGATCTCTCTTCCCTGATTGCTCTCTTAACACAGCATTGACCAAGCGATTCCGAGCAGATTTCGCCTGAAGAAGAGTCACCTCTCCATCTTGATTCGGATCGGCTAATTGGTTACGGATCGCCTCTAGAGCTCCTTCCGCTTCCAACACAAGTCCTTCTCCATCCTTCAATTCTTTCGCTTGCTCTATATACGAATAAAGATCCCGGGCAATACTTTGAAGCTGTTTTTCCCGAGCAGGATCTGAGACGGCTACAGCCTTTTGATTCCCATTTGAAAGGACGCTAGCTTCCGTCATTGAAGTAGAGCCTACTTCTGAATGCGTCATGGACAAAGTAGTAGAAAGAGAGCCACTCTGTGAGTCTAATGGAGACCACTCGCTCGTAGACAGACTCGTCGTTGACGACTGTCCCACACTGCTCAGCACTAAGCTATCTTTACCTACTACTCCCAGTTCCGAAGCTATTTCTGACTGTAAAGTTGGACCTGCTAGCTCATCAGCATCCGTCGGATGCACGATTGACGTAGCACCCATAATAGAACCAGTAGCAATCAAACCTTTTAAGGCTATAGATCTTGGCGCATCCACACTAGAATGATTGGCAACATCTCTTTCTTTTTTAGGGCGCAAAAAAGAAGCATTCGAACAGGCTACTCGAATCCAATGTTTCCCTGATTTCACTAATTTAAATCTTGTCACTCTATTCCATGTTTTTTTTAGCAAGGTAAGGATGCCCCTCTCTCCTCAAAAATTATTCTCTCTTGATTATACATGATTGAATCCTATTTTCAATCATTTTGGCTATATCTATGCTCTATCTCAGCAAAAAAGCCATCGAATCGATGACTTTTTAGAAATGAACAGCATATTTTCAAAAGTTGAATTCTATTTTGCAATTTCTTCCAACATTTTTTCAATGTGCTGGATAGATTTTTCACGGCCTAGCAAGTAGATGGTATCTGGCAATTCAGGACCATGCATTTCCCCTGAAACAGCGATACGGATCGGCATGAAGAGATTTTTCCCTTTGATACCTGTTTCCTTTTGAACCGCTTTGATTTGTGGGAAAATATTTTCTACCACAAACTCTTCGTCTGACATAGCCTCAAGTTTTGCCTTAAAGGCTTCAAGTACAGTCGGAACCGTTTCACCAGCCATAACTTCTCGTTCAGCTTCTGTCAATTCTGGGAAGTCTGAGAAGAAAAGGTCTGTCAATGGAACGATTTCGTCCACTGACTTCATTTGTGGTTTATAGAGTTCAACCATTTTTTCAGCCTTATCCGTCAAACGACCAGCTTCTTCAAGGAATGGTTTGGCCATTTCAAAGATAGTTGCCAAGTCAGCTCTCTTAATGTAGTCGTTGCTCATCCAGTCTAGTTTCTTCTGATCAAAGGCTGCTGGAGACTTGCTAAGGCGGTTTTCATCAAAGAGTTTGATGAGTTCTTCGCGAGAGAAGATCTCGTCCTCTCCACCAGGGTTCCAACCAAGAAGAGCGATAAAGTTAAAGACTGCTTCTGGAAGGTAACCTTTCTTACGGTAATCTTCGATAAATTGAAGGGTATTAGTGTCCCGTTTAGACAACTTCTTACCCGTTTCAGAGTTGATGATCAAGGTCATGTGACCAAACTCAGGTGCTTCCCATCCTAGCGCTTCATAAACCATGAGCTGTTTTGGTGTATTGGCAATGTGGTCATCTCCACGGATAACGTGAGAGATTTGCATATCGTGGTCATCGATGACAACGGCAAAGTTGTAAGTTGGGTAGCCATCTTTCTTTTGGATAACCCAGTCACCACCAATATTGCCACCTTCAAACTCGATATCGCCTTTGACCATATCATGCCACTTGTAGATACCTGACTCATTAACAGCTAAACGAACTGTAGGAACAATACCCGCCGCTTCACGTTCAGCGATATAAGCTGCTTTTTCTTCTTCGCTCATACCAAGGTATTCGTTGATGTAACGAGGTGTTTCACCAGCAGCTTCTTGGCGTTCACGTTCCGCTGCTAATTCTTCTTCTGTAACGTAAGATTTGTAGGCTTTTCCTTCAGCCAAGAGTTGGTCAATGTATTTTTGATAGAGTTCCAAACGCTCAGACTGGCGGTAGTTCTCATTCGTCTCAGGACTTTCATCCCAGTCCATGCCCAACCAACGAAGGTTTTCAAGTTGGGAACGTTCGCCGTCTTCCACATGTCGCTTGCGGTCCGTATCTTCAATACGGATGATAAAGGTTCCACCATGGTGGCGCGCATATAAGTAGTTAAACAATGCAGTACGGGCATTACCGATGTGTAGTAGTCCAGTTGGACTTGGTGCATAACGCACACGAATATCTTTAGTCACGTATATTTCTCCTAATTGTTCATTGATTCTGGGCTTCTCATCTAACTGGCCCAGGCACTTTTCACTCTATTATAGCATATCTCCGAAGGAGTAGCTTCCTAATCGAGTCGTTCTTCTAGTTCAAAATCGATCGGCAGGGTTGCTAAGAAATGCTCCAACTCCCGCTCCCAATAAAACCATTCATGTTTTCCTGGCCCATGGCTATAGGTGATATC
Source organism: Streptococcus sp. AM43-2AT (assembly GCF_003603405.1). Taxonomy (NCBI): domain Bacteria; kingdom Bacillati; phylum Bacillota; class Bacilli; order Lactobacillales; family Streptococcaceae; genus Streptococcus; species Streptococcus sp. AM43-2AT. The sequence goes on from NZ_QTND01000002.1 coordinate 399,004, forward strand.
AAATCCGAGGTCCTTCAGATGATCCACAGCTGTATTGTTGGCCTCATACAGAGCATCTTGCTCTCCACACCAAGCCCATAAGACCGTCTTTTTATCTGAATACTTGTCCGCAATACTTTCCAAGGAGTAAGGACTCGTCGTCCAATCTTCTAGCTCTCCAAAGACCCCTTTCCAGTAAGCTGCACTTCCAAGGTCGGTGTCTGCCAGTTGACGCCCCTCAAAGCTAAGAGCACCAGAAAAGCTAGCAGCATGCGAGAAGCGATTGGTTTGAAGGGCCAGTTTGAAAGATCCATAGCCCCCCATCGATAGACCAGCGATAAAGGTCTTCTCTCGTTTCTTGGTCATATTGGGGAAGAAGCGTGCCAAGGTCTTAGGCAGTTCCTCTGCAATGGCTGTGTAGTAGGGATAACCATACTGAGTATCCGTGTACCAACCATTATTGGTATTAGGCAAGACGACAATCAAATTGGTCGAACGTAGAATCCGTTCTACATTGGTCCGTTTCAACCAGGAGTACTGATTACCATTCATCCCATGAAGGAGATAGAGGACCGGGATATCTTGATCATCCGGATTTTTCACTCGAGACGCATCTGGATAGAGGACGTTGATCCCCCACTCCATTGCGAGCGCTTCTGAATAGTATTCAATCTGCATTACTGCCATCTATCTTTCCTCACCATTTCTTTCTTCCTTGACAAGAAAAAGCCGACGATCGACTTTTCCTCTTATGTTCATCCTAGCGTACTTCCATGATTACTGGCAAGATAGCTGGTCGACGTTTGGTCTGGTCAAAGAGGTACTTAGCCAAACTATCACGAACAGCACCCTTGAGCTCACCCCAGTCGAAGCTGTCCTGAGCTAAGTATTCTTCCACACTTTGGTTGACAATCTCTGCACTTTCGCGCAAGATATCGCGACTCTTCTTCACATAGATAAAGCCACGGGTGTGAACTTTTGCCTTCGAGATGATGCGTTTCTCACGACGGTTAACCGTAATAGCCACAATAAAGATCCCATCTTCTGAAAGGACTTTCCGGTCACGGAGAACGACATTCCCAACATCTCCAATGGCATTCCCATCGATGAGGACATCTCCAGCAGAGACACTACCGGCAGGAACGAAGTCACCATTGTCATATTCCATGATGGTGCCTTTCTTCGGAATGAAGATATTTTCAGGCAAAATCCCCACTTCCATAGCAAGCCGTGCGTGGGCATCCAATTCGCGGTATTCCCCTTGTATTGGGAACAGATAGTTCGGACGAAGGAGGTTGATCATCAACTGCAAATCACGCGCATTTCCATGTCCTGATACACGCAAGCTTTGAGTAATTTGTTTCACTACTCCGCCTGCTTGGTAGACCATGTTTTCTACACGTGCCATAACCGCTTCTTTGGCGATAGATGGAGTCGTTACGATATAGACCAAGTCACCATCCTTGATTTCGACATAACGGTGACGGCCAATGGACATCTTACGAAGTCCGTTGATCGGCTCACCCATACGTCCAGTTTCAAGAATAATCAATTCATGATCCTCAAAACGAGACATTTCTTTTGGCTTGATCAACAATTTTTCGTTGGCCAAAGAAAGCTTATTTAAACGAATCCCTGTCCGGACGATATTTTCTACGTCAAATCCAGTCAAAACAACCCGACGCCCTGTCTCTGCAGCTGCGTCAAAGACCTGCTGGATCCGTGATAGGTTACTAGCAACAGCAGCAACAATGACACGGCCATCCCAGTCCCCAATGGTATCCAGGATTTCATCTCCAACTTCTTGCTCACTAGCAACTTGAATCTTGCTATCTGCATTGGCAGAATCACTCAGGAGCGCCAACACCCCTTCACGACCAATCTCTGCTAAACGACCAAAATCTGTCGCATAAGACTCACTAGCTGTTTGGTCAAACTTGAAGTCTCCTGTATAGACGATATTTCCCTCAGGAGTCTTGATGACAATTCCTAAACTTTCTGGAATGGAGTGGGTGGTCTGGAAGAAGGAAACAACAGTTCCTCCAAAATCAATTTCTGAATTGGCATCGATCACATGGAAGTCATTGAACTTCTTGACACTGTCATTGCTCTTGACAAAGAGCTTGGCCAACTCGACGGTCAACTCCGACCCAAATACGGGAACTTTAGCTTCCGCTAAAAGATAGGGAAGAGCTCCGATGGCATCCGCATGCCCGTGCGTTAAAAAGACTCCTGCGATACGATCGCTATTCTCAAAGAGGTAGTCCATGTTGGGAATAACAACATCGACCCCTAGTTGCTCATTTTCTGGATACTTGAGTCCAGCATCCAAAACAAAAATAGAGTCATTTACTTCAGCTATGTAGAGGTTTTTCCCGTTTTCACGGACTCCACCTAAAGTAATCAACTTAATGTTACTCATGTTTTCTCCTTTATGTGATGGTTCATACTTACGGTCCTTGGCTCACCAAGTCGAATTACAGTTTTGCAAATTTCTTGCATATCTAGAACATTATACTATTTTTTCACGATTTTTTCAAAAATCAGATCAAACAAAAGCCCTCCATCATCTGATAGAGGACCCTTTATTAAGACGAAGATCAAGAGCCTAGATTGTCAGCTTGGTAAAGAAACACTAGTCCGTATGATAATCATTTTTCTTATTCTCAATCACCCGTATCGCCGCCTTGATCACGTGAAACTCATTTAGCAGTTCTTCCAAACGCTGGTAATTCCGATCACTGAGAGCCCCCTTCTTAAGGGTTTGAGACAAGCTATAAAATCGATCCAGATGCTCTTCAATATTGGCTAGTAACTCTTTGGCTTCTTTCAAGCGATAGCGATTCAGGAGCTTACTTTGACTATGTTTATAGGCTAGCACATTCTCACGATGAATATCTTGACAGACCTCCTTCTGCTCTTCATCCACCGTCAAATTGACAGCTTGGAAGCAGGTAATAAATTCCCGATTCTTCAGATCACACACAAAGACGACACCGTCCTCTGCTACATAGGCTTCCGTATCGGGCCGTTGATCGAAACTGCTATCAAAATGATGAAGCGAGGGCACGTGTTGATTGACCCAGCGTCTCAACTGATCTTCATCGACTCCAAATCGTTCCATTGCTCTTTCTTTAAAGTGATCTCGACAGCTATATTCATGTGCATACGGCAATCCCACTGACCTCACCTCGACTTTCTACCATGACAGACAAAAAGACCTCCAGTCTTACGGGACTAGAGGTCTGGTCTGCTTCACTGACAAGAGGCGATTAACCATTCAGGCTAACGAAAACAACAGTTATGATTTTCATTTCTTTTTATGGTACGTTTTCACATACCAGAGGTTTTCTTTGCAATTTCTCTTTCAGTTTTGTTACAAAGTACTCAGTTGAGCATACCGAAGTTCGAAAACCATCTAAAGCTTCCACTACTATTTCCACGTATTTCAATGTCATTTAGTAAGTTAAGCAGACTTACTTGACGGCTCAACCGATTCAACATTTCCGACGTTCTGGCTTTTTTATAAAAAGCACAATCAAGTGTCAGCGAGGCAAACCTATAACGAAGTAACCTAATGTATGAATCTATAAGGCATTGGTATCAACCCCTTCTCCCTTATCTTCACCTATAGTATACTCCTTTAATATTGGTATTGCAAGCGATTACACGCTGAAACTAGTTTCTAAATTTATTCAAAGAAACGGTAGTAATCAGACAGGTCCATCTTAGCCTTTTCCTCTTGGTTCAAGTCCTGGATAATCTTTCCATCCTTCATGACAATCAAGCGATTCCCGTACTTGAGCGCATCTTCCATATGGTGGGTAATCATCAAGGCAGTCAGTCGATCCGATTTGACAAATCGATCCGTCAGCTCCATCAAGGCCTGACTCGTCTTGGGATCGAGAGCAGCTGTATGCTCATCCAAGAGCAAGAGTTCAGGACGCTTCAAGGTAGCCATCAACAGGCTCAAAGCCTGACGTTGTCCACCAGATAAGAATTCTACCGCCGTATCAACATGCTTCTCTAAACCATTGCCAATCTGGCTCAAAACTTCTTTAAATTCGTCTTTGTACTGGGCAAGACGACGAGGAACCAAGCCCCGCTTTTCTCCTCGGAATTTTGCAATCAGGAGATTCTCGGCCACTGTCATTCGAGGGGCTGTCCCCATCTTTGGATCTTGGAAGACACGAGATAGGTATTTGGCCCGTTTTTCTGGACCATAGTGAGTCACATCCTCTCCCTTGATCAAGACTTGACCACTGGTCAGAGGAAGGGTCCCAGCCAAGGTGTTGAAGAGGGTTGATTTCCCAGCACCATTGCCCCCAAGAATAGTGATAAAGTCATGCTCATGAATCTCCAAAGAGACATTATCCAAAATGACTTTTTCTTCATTCAAGCCATTATTCACCACGATAGTGGCATTTTTTAATTCTACAATTGCGGTCATTTGCTGAGTTTGACTCCTTTCAGCAGTTTCTCTTTAAAGGTTGGAATCATGAGACAGATCGCCAAGATGATAGCACTAAAGATACGGATGTAGCTAGTATTGACCCCAATAGCAATCACAGCCCAAATCAAGAATTGATAAATGATCGATCCAATAACGATACTGAGTAAACGTTCTGCTAAGGTCAGTTTTGAAAAAAGAACCTCTCCGATAATCAAGCTAGCCAAGCCAACGACGATAACCCCTATCCCTCGAGAAGCATCTGCATAGCCTTCTTGCTGGGCCATCAAGGCACCTGACAAGGCAATAATCCCATTGGAAACCACTAGCCCCATCAACTCCATCCGACTGGTATGGATCCCAAAGCTTTTAGCCATCTCAGGATTGTCCCCTGTCGCAATATAGGCCTGCCCCAGTTTGGTATCTAAAAAGAAGAGCATAGCAGCAATCACCAGAGTCACAAAGATGATCCCAATGATAATCTCGTTCACACCACTGGCGATAGGAATCATATCTTGGATTTTTGAGTAGCCAAGCAAACCCAGGTTGGCCCGTTGCATCACAAAGAGAATGACTGAGTTACAGGAAGTCATCACCAAAATCCCCGATAAGAGCGTCGGAATCTTCCCTTTGGTATAAAGAAGACCTGTTGCTAATCCAGCCAAACAACCCGCACCAACGGCGGCTAGGGTGGCTAGCAAAGGATGAACCCCTTTGGTGATCAGAGTTACCGCAACGGCTCCCCCTAATGGGAAAGAGCCCTCTGTAGTCATATCTGGGAAATCCAAGATACGAAAGGTCATAAAAATCCCCAATCCCAAAATAGCCCAGATCAAGCCTTGTGAAATAATCGAAATAAGCATATCTTTGTCCTAACTATTGTAAATATCCTCTATTGTATCATATTGCAAGACGTGATTTCAATGCTTTCAAGAAATAACAAAAAGGCCCCACTCCTTAGAGCGAGACCTCCTTGTGGAAAACTAAACCATTTACGATCCTAGCGGGAATCGTTAGTGTCTACCACTTGTTTAGTCTTCGTTTTTCTTGCGTCTTGCAAGACCAGCAAGTCCTACCAAACCAAGAGCAGCGCCTAACAATGCAGCAGAAGCTGATTGTTCTTCACCAGTAGAAGGAAGTTCTGGTGCTGGCGGTGTTACCGGTGGTGTTGGTGGTGTCACCGGTGGTGTTGGTGGTGTTACCGGTGGTGTTGGTGGTGTTACCGGTGGTGTTGGTGGTGTTACTGGTGGTTTCGGTGGAATTACCTTGTTATTGAACTCAGTATCTTTCGGTAATTGAGAAGTTGCTGTTAAGACTTTGCCTTCTTTAGTAACTGTTACTGTTACTGTAGCTACCATCTTATCGTATTCAACTCCTGCTTCAGTACCTTTAACCTCTTCCACAGTGTAAGTGTAAGTTTTAGTTTCTTCATCTCCACGTTTGAACTCTAATGCAGAGAACTTGATGTTTCCTGATGCATCGTTCTTAACTGTTTCGATAACTTTTCCATCTTTATCTTTAAGTACGAAGCTAAATTCACCTTCTTTTAGCTCACGTCCTTCAAGCTTCTTAGTGAAGTTAAATTCAACTTTAGTTGGGATGTTAACGACACGTTTTTCTGTTGGTTTCTCTGGTTTTTCAACAGATTTCTTAGTTGGATCGTATTGGTGAACAGTTTGTGAAGCAGTGTTTTCGATATCTACACCATCTTTAGCTGTTGCTTTGATAGTTGCAGGGATCTCAAACTTGTAGTAACGTCCGAATGCCAATTTAGCAGTGTCGATTACTGGAGTGTTTTCTGCATCTCCAAGTGACTTAGTCAAGTCTGTCTTAGAAGTTGCAGTGATCACACCATTTTCAACCTTGATATCAAATTTAGCTGTCACATCTTCTCCTGTTACAGAGTCGTATGCTTTAATATCTGCTACGTTGACGTCTAAGTTTTCGCTGTCATATTTATCTGTTACACCAACAGATTGAATATTGTGAGCTTCAGTCAACTTAGTTGTATCCAACCATACTTGGTAGTATACTTTATCACCCTTCTTAAGTGTCTTCGTATTGATATTTTGAGCTTCGTTGTTATCAACCTTATCGGCATATGGATCTTTATTAGTATCCGCTACCTTGTCTGCTAACTCTTTATCATCGTCAACAAGTTTGTCACCTGTAATATCGAATTTAGATTCATTCAGGATATACTTCTCTGGGTTGAATTCTGGAGTTTCTGGTGGAGTCACCTTGTTGTTGAACTCTTTATCAGCGATATCTCCTACAGTAGCTACAAGAACTTTAGCTGTTCCATCGTGTTTAACTGTGACTGTTACATTCGCTTTCATCGCATCATAAGTAACAGTTCCGTCAGTACCTTTCACTTCTTCAACTGTGAAGTTGTGAACTCCTGCTTGTTCTTTCTTGAATTCAAGTTTAGAGAACTTAACGTTACCATCTTTATCGTTGCTTACAGTTTCAACAACTTTACCTGTTGAATCTTTCAGTACGAAGCTGAATTCGTTAGCTTTCAATTCACGTCCTTCTAGACGTTTAGTGAAGTTGAATTCTACTTGTACTGGTACGCTGTTGACACGTTTTTCAGTTGGTTTGCTTGGTTTTTCAACCTTCTTAGTAGTTGGGTTGTAGTAGTTCACTACTTGAGCCGCAGTATTTTCGATGTCTACTCCACCTGCAACATCAGCTTTAACAGTTGCTGGGATCTCAAACTTGTAGTAACGTCCGAATTCGAATTTAGTTGTGTCAATGATTTGAGTGTTGTCTGCGTCGCCAAGTGACTTAGTGAAGCCAGCTTTAAGGGTTGCAGTAATCACACCATTGTTCACAACGATATCGAACTTATCTGTTACATCAGCACCAGTCTTACCGTCGTAGGCTTTAATAGTTGTAGCTTCAACATCAACTTTAGTCTCATCGTAGTCATCTGTGATTCCTACTGATTGGATGTTGTTCTTGTTAGCTGCATCAAATTTAGTTGTATCCAACCATACTTGGTAAACCAATTTATCTTTTGGTTTAACAGTCTTAGTATTGATATTCGCAGCTTCGTTGTTAGATGCATCGTCCGCATATGGGTTCGCATTTGTATCTGCGACCTTATCTGCCAACTCTTTATCATCATCTAATAATGAAGTTCCAGTTAAATCAAATTCTTTTTCGTTTAGAACGTATTTCTCTGGGTTGAACTCTGGAGTTTCTGGAGGAGTTACACGGTTGTTGAACTCTTTATCAGCGATTTCGCCAACAGTCGCTACAAGAACTTTAGCTGTTCCGTCGTGTGATACTGTAACTGTTACATTCGCTTTCATTGTATCGTATGTAACGGTTGCGTCGCTTCCTTTAACTTCTTCTACTGTGTAGTTGTGAACGCCTTCTTGTCCTTTCTTGAATTCAAGTGCTGAGAACTTAACGTTTCCTGCTGCATCGTTGCTTACAGTTTCAAGAGTCTTACCGGTTGAATCTTTAAGCACGAAGCTGAATTCGTTGGCTTGAAGTTCGCGTCCTTCCAACTTCTTAGTAAAGTTGAACTCAATTGAAACCGGTACGTTGTTTACACGTTTTTCAGTTGGTTTGCTTGGTTTTTCAACCTTCTTAGTTGTTGGGTTATAGTAGTTCACTACTTGAGCCGCAGTATTTTCGATATCTACACCAGCTGCCACATCAGCTTTCACTGTTGTTGGGATGTCGAACTTGTAGTAACGTCCAAATGCAAACTTAGTTGTGTCAATGATTTGAGTGTTTTCTGCGTCGCCAAGTGACTTAGTGAAGCCAGCTTTAAGAGTTGCAGTGATCACACCGTTGTCCACAGCGATATCGAATTTATCTGTTACATCATCACCTGTTACTGAGTCGTAAGCTTTGATCTTAGTAGAATCAAGATCCAACTTAGTTTCATCGTAGTCATCTGAGATTCCTACTGATTGGATGTTTTCTTTGTTAGTTTCAGAGAATTTAGTTGTATCCAACCAGACTTGGTAAACCAACTTGTCGCCACGTTTCACAGTCTTGGTGTTCAAGTTTTGTTTTTCGTTGTTAGATGCATCGTCTGCATATGGGTTCGCATTGGTATCTGCGTACTTGTCTGCCAATTCTTTGTCATCATCAACGAGTTTGTCACCTGTGATATCGAATTTCTCTTCAGAAACAACGTATTTCTCTGGTTGGAACTTAGGTTCTTCTGGAGGAGTTACACGGTTGTTGAACTCTTTATCAGCGATTTCGCCAACAGTAGCTACAAGAACTTTAGCTGTTCCATCGTGAGAAACAGTTACTGTTACATTCGCTTTCATGGTGTCGTATGTAACGGTTGCGTCTGTTCCAGCTACTTCTTCTACAGTGTAGTTGTGAACGCCTGCTTGTTCTTTCTTGAATTCGATAGCTGAGAACTTAACGTTTCCTGCCGCATCATTGCTTACTGTTTCAACAACTTTACCTGTTGAATCTTTAAGAACGAAGCTGAATTCGTTAGCTTTAAGCTCACGACCTTCCAAGCGCTTAGTGAAGTTGAATTCCACTTCAACTGGAACGTTGTTGACACGTTTTTCGGTTGGTTTGCTTGGTTTTTCAACTTTCTTAGTTGTTGGGTTGTAGTAGTTCACTACTTGAGCCGCAGTATTTTCGATATCTACACCACCAGGAACATCAGCTTTCACTGTTGTTGGGATGTCGAACTTGTAGTAACGTCCAAATTCAAATTTAGTTGTGTCAATAATTTGAGTGTTTTCTGCGTCTCCAAGTGACTTAGTGAAGCCTGCTTTAAGAGTTGCAGTAATCACACCGTTGTCCACAGCGATATCGAATTTATCGGTTACTTCTGCACCTGTTACTGAGTCGTAGGCTTTGATCTTAGTAGAATCAAGATCCAACTTAGTTTCATCGTAGTTATCAGAGATTCCTACGGATTGGATGTTGTCCTTGTTAGCTGCATCAAATTTAGTTGTATCCAACCAGACTTGGTAAACCAACTTGTCGCCACGTTTAACAGTCTTCGTATTGATGTTTTCTGCTTCGTTGTTGTTTATTTTATCAACATATGGATCAGTATTTGTTTCACCATATTTATCAGTCAACTCAGCATCATCATCAAGAAGTTTGTTATCAGTGATAGAGTATTTCTCTGTATTCAATACATACTTCTCTGGTTGGAACTTAGGTTCAGTTGGAGGTGTTACGGTATTGTTAAATTCTTTATCAGCAGCGTCTGTTACGTTAGCAACGATTGCTTTAGCTGTACCATCATGAGATACCACAACTTTCACAGTCGCAACCATTGGGTCGTAAGAAACAGTGCTATCAGTACCACGAACTTCTTCTACAGTGTAATTGTATGTCTTACCAAGATCATCACGTCCGAACTTAAGAGTCTTGAAGTTAATCTTACCAGACTCATCGTTCTTCACTGTTTCGACAACATTGCCATCTTTCTTAAGAACGAATGTGAATTCTTGATCTTGCAATTGACGACCTTCAAGAGATTTCGTGAATTTAAGATCAAGTGGAACTGGAACATTGTTTACACGTTTTTCAGTTGGTTTGTTTGGAGTTTCAACCTTCTTAGTAGTTGGATTGTAGTAGTTAACAACTTGAGCCGCAGTATTTTCAATATCTGCACCAGCCGCAACATCAGCTTTCACTGTTGTTGGGATGTCGAACTTGTAGTAACGTCCGAAGGCGAATTTAGTTGTGTCAATGATTTGAGTGTTTTCTGCGTCGCCAAGTGACTTAGTGAAGCCAGCTTTAAGGGTTGCAGTAATCACACCGTTGTTCACAGCGATATCGAATTTATCTGTTACTTCTGCACCTGTTACTGAATCGTAAGCTTTGATCTTAGTAGAATCAAGATCCAACTTAGCTTCATCGTAGTCATCCGAGATTCCAACTGATTGGATGTTGTCTTTGTTGTTTGCGTCAAATTTAGTTGTGTCCAACCATACTTGGTAAACCAATTTAGAACCGCGTTCAACAGTCTTGGTGTTCAAGTTTTGAGCTTCGTTATTTGATGCATCGTCCGCATATGGGTTCGCATTGGTATCTGCGTACTTATCTGCCAACTCAGCATCATCATCAAGAAGCTTGTTATCAGTGATAGAGTATTTCTCTGTATTCAATACATACTTCTCTGGTTGGAACTTAGGTTCAGTTGGAGGTGTTACACGGTTGTTAAACTCTTTATCAGCGATATCACCAACAGTAGCCACAAGAACTTTAGCTGTTCCGTCGTGAGAAACAGTTACTGTTACATTCGCTTTCATTGTATCGTATGTTACAGTTGTGTCTGTTCCTTTAACTTCTTCTACAGTGTAGTTGTGAACGCCCGCTTGTTCTTTCTTGAATTCGATAGCTGAGAACTTAACTTTACCATCGGCATCGTTCTTAACTGTTTCAACTTCTTTACCTGTTGAATCTTTAAGAACGAAGCTGAATTCGTTAGCTTTCAACTCACGGCCTTCCAAGCGTTTAGTGAAGTTGAATTCTACTGATACTGGTACACTGTTTACACGTTTTTCAGTTGGTTTGTTTGGTTTTTCAACAGTCTTGCTTACTGAGTTGTAGTAGTTTACTACTTGAGCCGCAGTGTTTTCGATATCTACTCCACCTGCAACATCTGCTTTAACTACTGCTGGAATATCAAACTTGTAGTAACGTCCAAATTCAAACTTAGTTGTATCAATGATTTGAGTATTTTCTGTATCACCCAATGACTTCGTGAAGCCAGCTTTAAGGGTTGCAGTCATCACACCATTTTCAACTTTAATATCGAATTTGTTTGTTACATCATTACCAGATACTGAATCGTATGCTTTGATCTTAGTTGAATCAACGTCAACCTTCGTTTCATCAAAGTCATCAGTGATTCCTACAGATTGAACGTTTTCTTTGTTGTTAGCTGAGAATTTAGTTGTATCCAACCATACTTGGTAGTACAGCTTATCTCCGCGGTTAACAGTCTTGGTATTGATGTTTTCTGCTTCATTGTTGTTTGTTTTATCAACATATGGATCAGTATTTGTTTCTCCATATTTATCAGTCAACTCAGCATCATCATCAAGAAGTTTGTTATCAGTGATAGAGTATTTAGCTGTATTCAACACATACTTCTCTGGTTGGAACTTAGGTTCTGTTGGAGGAGTTACTGTGTTGTTGAACTCTTTGTCAGCTGGTTCAGTTACGTTAGCAACCAATGCTTTAGCTGTACCGTCGTGAGATACTGTTACAGTCACTTCTGCTTTCATAGTATCGTATGTTACAGTTGTGTCTGTACCTTTCACCTCTGTTACAGAGTAAGTGTAAGTACCTTCTTGACCCTTCTTGTATTTAAGGGCAGTGACTTTTTCACCAGCTTTATTTGTGTACTCCACTGGAGAGAATTTAATCTTACCATCTGCATCGTTGGTTGCAGTCGCAATCACAACATTGTCGCTGTCTTTCAACTCAAATGTAAATTCGCCAGCTTTAAGTTCACGACCTTCCAAACGTTTTGTGAAGTTGAATTCTGCAGTGATTGGTACACTGTTCACACGTTTTTGAGTTGGTTTTTCTGGAGTTTCTACAGATTTGCTTACTGGGTTGTAAACGTGAACGATTTGGTTCGCTTTGTTTTCGATGTCTACTCCACCTGCTACTGAATCTTTAACAGTTGCTGGGATATCGAATTTGTAGTAACGACCAAATGCAAATTTAGTTGTGTCGATAACTTGAGTGTTATCAGCATCACCTAAAGATTTGTTCATAGAAGCTTTAGATGTAGCTGTAATGACTCCGTTAGCTACTGTAATATCAAATTTAGATGTTACATCAACTCCTGTTTCGCTGTCATAAGCCTTGATATCAGCACTGTTAACAGTCAATTTATCTGCATCGTATGTATCAGAGATACCTACAGATTGGATGTTGTTCTTGTCAGTGAAGTTCTTAGTATCCAACCATACTTGGTAAACTAATTTATCACCACGTTCAACAGTCTTGGTATTGATGTTTTCTGCTTCGTTGTTCTTGACTTGATCAGCATATGGATTTGCATTTGTTTCTGTGTACTCATCCTGAAGCTCATCGTCATCGTCCATTAATTTTGTACCTGTTAGGTCAAATTTTTCTTTGTTAAGTACAAATTTTTCTGGTTGGAACTCAGGTGTTTCCGGAGGAGTGATCTTGTTGTTGAACTCTTTATCCGCTGTTCCATCAGTAGCGTTACCATTCGCATCTACCCCACCTGTTGATGATACGTTGGTTACAGTTGTCAGAGTATGACCGTTCTTAGCAACTTCGACAGTAATCGTAGCTTTCATAGTATCATATACCATTCCAGCTTCTTTCGCTGCAGGGATCACTTCTTCTACAGTGTAAGTGTGAGATCCAACTTTAGAGTTGTCGAATGACAATTCTGTAAATGTTACAGTTCCGTCTGCTTTGTTCGTTACTGTTTCAACTTCTTGACCGTTTGCATCTTTAAGAACGAATTTGAATTCGCCGTCTTTCAGTTCACGTCCAGCTAATTTCTTAGTGAAGTCGAATTTAGTTTTAACTGGTGCTACAACGTAGTTGTTGAAGACTTTATCATCATCACTAGTTTTGAATCCACCTTCAGCACTATATTTAACTGCAGCTTCTAAATCACCTTTATTGTTCTCAGTTACAGTAACTGTCATAGTTACAGTCATTGCATCGTAATCAACGTTTGTATCAGAACCCTTTTGTTCAGTGATCTTGTATTTATAAGTACCAGTTTTCGTAAAGGTAAGTTTGCTGAATGTAGCTTTTCCGTCCTTATTAGTAACTGTTTCTTCATGTTTATCAGAACTGCTGCTATCTTCTGTTAACTTGAAAGTAAACTCGCCATCTGTTAAGACACGTCCTTCCAATTGTTTTTCAACTTCTGGAGTGACTTCAACTGGCTCTTGTTTGACATAGTAATAAACAGGTTGTTTATATGGTGTTAACGAGTTTGCTAAGTCAACTTTTATACCACTACCGTATATTCCACGTTCTAATTGTGCATTATCTATCTTGTATCCAATATTATCCCCTAAGAATGGTACAAATACAGCGTGATATGGTGGCATGTCAGAACCTTTATAGAAATCAAATTCAAGTTCCTTACCGTTTGGATAATTAGTTTTTGCTCCAGTTTTTGGATCAGTTACAGTATGCGGAATAGTGTTAAGAGGTGATTTTTTAACAACCAATTCCTGTGAATTCCAATCACCTGGTTTAATTGGCTTAGTCTCTGCTAGTAACATGTATCCATCTGTTTCTAATGTACCATCAGAACGTTTACTTTGTTGTTTTGGATCTAGTAAGTAAACACGAATAACTACTGAACCGTCTTCTCCAACTACTTCTTTAATACGTTTAATACCATAACGGTCCGCATCCATGAATTTAGTTCCAACTGTGTAAGGACGACTTACATAACCTGATTTATCATTTGCGTCAGCTGTTTGGTACAGTTTGTATCCGTCAAATTGACGTTCACCAGATGCTGTGAAACTTTGCCCTTCCATAGCTTTAGTAGTATATCTAGCTAAATCTACTTCATTACCATTTTCTTTATAATCTTGAACAGTTTTATCTGTTTTATTTGCATTAAATGTTGGGTTGTTTTTATCAACTACTTTATAGTAAGTTGTTTTATTAATTGCTTCTGGTATTTTAGCGTTTGAATCAGTAATTGTACGACCATTATATGCTGGTTCAACAACGTTTAGTATATCTGTTGTAGTACGAGCGTTATAAACCGCAGTATAAAGTGCTTGTTCTTCCGGTGTAAGTTTGTGCCCTGGTGCCACTAGATTTGTTATACTACTTCCAACTTCATAACCATTTTGAATAAACGGTTGAGCTACTTTACCTTTATCAGCAGCAGTTCCTGCTTTATAATCTACTTGGAAAGTTAATTGGCTGTTAGATGCTGCTGTTGTAGTAGTGAATTTTTGAACACCACTAGATGAAGTAATAGTTCTTGTTTCTACGACATTACCAGTCGTTTTATCGATCAATTCAACTGTTGTATCAGTAGATTCATCAAATCTCTTATAGGCACGCGCGTAATATTTTGTACCATAACGATTATTGAATTCTGTTAGATCCCAAACAGCATAAGTATACCAGTCGCCTTCTTTAGCAGCGTATCCTGACGGTACAGTTTGAGAGCTTACAGTTGCACCGTTTGGATTTGTCATGTCTGGAGTCGCAGTTTCACCATCTCTAAGGTAAGTTTCTACAGAAACTGGCGCGCTATTGTGGTCCGTAGCAGCACGACGACTACGTACGCGTGGTTTGTTGGATTCGTCTGTTGCTGGTTTTGCATCAGTCGCTGTTGGTTTTGCTGTAGCTGCATTTTCTGTTTCCAACAATTTAGCATGCTCTTCTAAAGAGATTCCTGCTTCAGCTGTTGCTGGTTTTGCAGTTTCTTCTGCTTTTGGAGTTGCTTCTACAGCTGGTTTTGCTTCAGGTGCGGCTGGTGTTTCAGTCGCAGCTTTTGCTTCAGCTGCTAAAGCAGAGTTTGAAAGATCCACTTTAAGTGCAGATGCTCCCTCACCATAAGTTTTACCAGGCGCTACAGTAGCATTATCTTGAGCCTCTTGAGACGACTCAGGTTGAACGCTTGCTGTCTCCTTGCTTGTGTCAGTAGGCGCACTAGCGTCATCCGCAGCTACTGTCGGAGCTCCGACAGCAAAAAGCGCTGTCCCTAGTAATACAGAACAAACGCCAACGCTATACTTTCGCAAAGAAAAGCGCTGACGTCTATTAAACATTTCCTTCATTTATTTGTATCTCCTTTTTCATATTTTTATTGTTTGATACATAACAAATGTTATCAAACTTGTTCATCTCCGTCAACTAATTATATCAAAGTTGTTACTTATCGTAAAACTTTCTGAATATTCAGACGAAGTTTCCCTCTATTTTTTAACATTTTTTTACTTTTTTTCCCATTTAGTCCATTTTTTTATTATTCATTTTTTTGACACATTTTCATCCTTTATATAGAAAGAGGCTGGGACAAAAGTCCTAGCCTCTCAATTGTCTTTGAAGTGTCGAGCAAGACGCAGTGGTTGAGTGGGCTCTACTACGCTGATTTCATCAGCTTTTACAGCCCTACTCAACTGTGCGGAGGTGGGACGACGAAATCGAATTCTAACGAATGACCGATTTCTGTCCCACTCTCTTTTTAAGAAATTTATTCCTCGTTGAGGAAACTTAAGCATGCTCCTCTTCCCATCTTTTTCTTATGATAAGGAGACTCACAACTGCGACAATAGACAATAGGGCACCGATCAAGCTGCCTCTGGTTTTGAAGACAAACTCGACCTTATGTTTCCCTTTGGTGATTGGGAAAGATAGGAAACTATTCCAGGCTCTTTCGGTCGTGACGGATTGACCGTCCACTTTCACCTGCCAGCCGGCACTGTATGGGATGGAGGTCATCATGACATCACTATCATCCGTAATGGTGACATTTCCCTCAATATGAGTATTGCTGAACTTGGTCACCTTCAGACCTTGTTGCTTGCGCTTCTCTAGCACTTCTTGGATCTGATCCAGCTCGGCCCGATAGACACCTGCCTGGCTCATGTCGATGGCATCCGTTCTAAAGCGGAACTCAATGACTGACTCTTGATTTTCAGTCATGTCCGTCAGCTGCCAGATTTGCCTTTGGGTAAAGGTCTTACTATTTGGCAACCATTTGTTGTTGACCAGGACAGAGTAATCTTGCTTGGGAATCAAGGATGCTGGTACAAAGAAGTAATAGGTATTGTTGGACTGAGGAATAACCTTATAACGGATAATGCCTTCCTTAGAAGAATCTGCCCGTCGATAGATGGCCTCTCCTGTGTCCTTGTTGACCTTTTCTTCTATTAAATTTTCCGTTTCAATCCCGGTAAAGGCTAAAGGTTTAAAATACTCGACATAATCCCCCGTATTCTTTTGATGGCCATCCATAGAGTTAAGGATAATGTTTTGGTTAGCAAAGGCATTGTTGGCCCCAAACTGAATGTTCTTCACGAGAGAATTCGTCCCATAGGCCAAAGGGAAAGAATGAGGGTTTTTATAGACGATAAAGCGATTGTCTTCATAAACAGTCTCTGTGTAGTAACGCCCCATGTCAAAGCGGTTGGTAAAGCGATAGAAATACATCTTTTCCGGATGAGCTTCCATCTCTTTTGGATCAAACTCCTTGGCATGCATATAATAGCGAACACCGTACAAGGCATCCGTCAGGGGCGTCCCATTGCTATACTCTGTGGCTGCATTGACCCCCAGATCTCCCATGTAAGCAAAGTGGTCCATGGTCGACCGTTCTAAGCTCGAGCTGAAGGTACTCAAGCCTGGATAAGAAACCAAGGATGGAACCGTTCGAGAATAAGCGAAATCAGTCGCAATCCGGTAGAACTTCTCATCTGCATCTGCCTGGACTTTATCCGTTACACGCTTGACCGAAACAGCAGCATCTGCAAATTTGTAGACACTGTCATAGCCCAAGGTCACCTGAGAGAGATAGGCATTGTAGCCCAGCTCAAAGAAGGTCAAGACAGATAATACCACGACTGACAAGCGGGTCCATTTTTTGTTCAAGACCAGAAGGACAAGCAGATATAGTAGAACTGTGATTCCGACTTGGGACAACAAATAGCCTGCTTTCAAGAGGATGAGGGCAAGGACAAGGAAGCCGGCCGTCCAGCCAATTCGAACAAGCTTTTCTTTCTGGCTCTTCTTGGACTTGTCCCAATAGCTGTAAAAGCCATAGGAGGCAACGACCAGGAACCCCAACAAATGAAGGGTGGTAAATCGGGTGATGTAACGGGAGACACCAGACGGTTGAAGCTTGGCAATGAAGCTATAGTTCTGCGAATAGACGTAGACAACTGCCAAGGCTAATACCAGACCAATCACTAGGTTGGCGATGCGTGAAAGCACAATTTTTTCTTTCATCGCTTGGTAGGCCAGAATGAGCATAAAGAAAGAGAATAGCCAAGAGAAGCGGAAAAAGAAACCAGCTGGATTTTGTCCCATATGCCAAATCTTGCTGACAAATTCATTGACAAAGGAAATAAAGAAGACGAAGGTGACCAGACCGGCAGCCCATTTCTTGACTGTGACAACTTTTTTCGACAAGAAATAGGATACAAAGCCTAGTAACCCCAAGGCTCCGATATAGATATTGGGGAGGTTTGGCCCCGCGGACCAGCCTGAGGTGTTATCAAAGCCACCCACAACTAGCTTGGCAAAAATATCCAAGGGATTTATTTGAAAGGCCAATGAGAAGGTCATCCCTCCTCCGACCTGACCCTTACTTTCGATAAGGTTGAAGAAGACCGGCAAGAGGATGACTGAGGCTAGTGCAATCCCGATAATCGAATAGATCACTGCCTGCAAGAGGGGGAGAGTCACGTTTCTTATTTTCTTCTTCCAATCTCCTTCGACCATCAGTCTTGGTGATACATAGTAGCAAGCATACAAGGCGATGAAAATGGAAATCATATAGCCCATATAAAATTGAAGCAAGACCGTCAAGCCTAAGGCAAAGGCATAGCGATAGGGAGCGCCTCCATCCAATAATTCTTCTAGGTAGACAATGACGATGGGAAGCATGATCATGGCATCGTAGAAAATGACATTCATCTGATAGGACACTAGCATCCCAGACAGGGCATAAGCCGTCGCAAAGAGGGGCACCAGCCACTTCCTAGACTCCAAGCCCTTATACCGCTTGACCAAGAGGAAGGCAAAGGCCATCCCAATAGCCCCATAACGGAGCCAAATGGTCAAGAAGACCGCAAACCCAAAGTACTTGAGGGGCGTCAAAATATAGATGATATTAAAAGGACTCATCAAATAGTAGCCGAGCACCCCTATCATATCTCCCCCCAGAGACTTGGTAAAGGAATAGCTCAAACTAGATAAATCTCCGGAGAGCACGGCATGTTTCAACAAGCCAAAGAAGCTGATGTATTGTTGACCAAAATCAACAGCCATCAAGCTTTTGTCTCCAAATGGAAAAGTCCCCATAAAAGCCCAAACGACCAGCATGATAGCCATTGGGAGCATGGCACTAAAAGCATACAGCAAGCCCTTGGGATTTCTCTTCCAAAGCTCTTGCCAAGGCTTGGTCCAAACAAACATTCTTCTATCTCCTATCTTCCTTATCCGATACTATCTTCTTTCGCCTTCTCAATATTGGTGTCTTCAATAATGAAGTGAGGGCGACGCTTCACTTCGTAATAAATCTTCCCGATATATTCTCCAAGAATTCCGATAAAGATCAGCTGCACTCCACTAAAGAGAATGATGGCCGCAATGGTGGTGAAATACCCACTCACATAATTCCCCGGAGCAAAGATATACTTCATCAACTCAAAAGCCAAGTAAAGAATAGCCAAGCCCAGACAGATAAAGCCAAACTGGATACAAACCCGAAGGGGACGGTCATTAAAAGAAATAATCCCTTGTATGGCATAGTTCATGGATTTCTTAAAGCCAAACTTACTCTTTCCAGCCTTGCGAAGTTCATTTTTATAAGGGATGACTTTCTCCTTGAAACCAATCCATTCATACAAACCTTTATTAAATCGATTGTATTCTGGCATGGAAACAAAAGCGTTGATAGCTTTGCGACTGAGAAGTCTGAGCTCAGATTTCCCATCCGTCAAATGGACATCCATCGAGCGGTTGGATAGGAAGTAAAAGAGACGAGCAAAACTGCTCCCCACAAAGGACTCACCATCACGAGTCCGCTGGCCACTGACGATATCGTAGCCTTCCTTGTAAGCCTCTAGAAAGAGAGGTATGAGATAGGGCGGATGTTGCAAATCACCATCCATGACCATGACCGCATCTCCCGTCGCATACTTAAAACCAGCCAAGATGCCGCTCTCCCGGCCAAAGTTTCGACTAAAGCGAATATATTTGACCCGATTATTGTCTCTGGCAATTCCTGCAATCAGCTCAAAGGTCCTGTCATTGCTCCCATCATCAATATAAAGGATTTCATAATCCGAAAGATCTTTCCCAAGCATGTCTTCCAACTGGGCCGAAATAGCTGCATGCGTCTGAGCTAGTACTAATTCCTCATTGAGTAGTGTAATGAGTATTGATAATTTCATCCTTTTTCTCCATCTATCGTTCTCCCAAAAAAGAGAGAGCTTTCGCTCTCTCCATCATACGGAAACTCTTTGTTTATTTATTAGAAATTTTACGTTTTAACACGATCGCACCGATGAGGACAATGACTCCTGAAATTACAAGACCAGTTGCCACGACTTCACCTGTACTTGGAAGAAGTTTCTTACGACCTCCACCCGTACCGCCGCCTGGCGCTGGCTCAGTCGTGTCACCAGTAGTTGACCCACCTGGAGTCGTTGTAGTGGTTGTTGGTCGTCTTTCACCAGTCGTAGTGGTTGGTTCCTCAGTTGTCGTGGTTGACGTAGTGGTTGGTCCCTCAGTTGTCGTTGTGGTTGAGGTGGTTGTTGAATCCTCTGTTGTCGTTGTGGTCGACGTTGTTGAAGGCTCCTCGGTTGTCGTGGTTGACGTTGTTGAAGGCTCCTCAGTCATCGTGGTTGACGTGGTCGTTGGTGCCACAGTTGTCGTGGTCGACGTTGTTGAAGGCTCCTCAGTTGTCGTAGTTGACGTTGTTGAAGGCTCCTCGGTTGTTGTCGTTGTAGTGGTTGTGCTTGTTGTGGTAGTTGTCGTTGTAGTGGTTGTTCGATCCCCACTACCGCTACCTGAAGCAGTTTCCAAACGTGTCAAGGCGTTGACTGAGCGAGACTTTTCAAAGTTGCTAGCTGACCATTCTAGGACATTAGCTACTTTGCTTCCTTCAGGAAGCTCTGACTTCAACTCTGTTGTGTACTCAATGTACATAGCCCAGTTCCAGTTATCCCCAAAATTAATCGTGAATCCTGTGATGCCACCATCAGCATTTCGTGTAAATTCAGCTTTATTGCTAAAGTTATCAATTGGATCCAATTTAAGAAGAGCCGCCTCATTCGGAATCTTCTCTGGTTGAGTCGCATAACGAACTGCACGGAAGGAACTTTCTACCAAGACTTGTCCGCTGTCGCTGAAGTCATCCTTGATGACCATGTTGTTCAACTTGTCTTGAACCGCATTCAAGACAATACGCCATTTTATCCGCTTAGGATTTTCTGGATCTTGGTAACCATACTTCATTTCATAGTCACCAGCTTCACCATCGTCCTTGTTGTAGTTCAATGTGAAGTCAGTGCTACCAAATGTAAAGTAGTAAGTTCCCGTCTTTGGCAAGTTCGCTGCATTTGGACGAACATTGTACCTCAAGGTCATTACCTTATCTTTGTAATTCTCAGAGAAATAGTTTGTAAAAGTAATGGTCACCTTTTGCGTACTTGGATCGGTCACTGCATTGGCAATTACTTCACCATTTTCGTGTACAATTGGAAACTCTAGCTTGGTCACCAGGCCTAGTTCTTTTGGAAGATCTAGAACCAATGTGTCACCAGCATTGATCTGCTGTGAGTCAGGGAAACTAATCTCGTTTGTCGCCTCCATCGTTTGACCAGTAGTGATCTTCGTGTCGGCAGTTAACGGTTGGTTATCAACCTTAATTTCAGTTTTTATCGTATAACTGGTTACTTCAGTCGCAAAGACTGTCGTAAAAACTGTCAAGGATAAAACTAAAAGACTCATAAATGCTAAAACTCGCTTCACGCGTGCTTTTGTGGTCTGCATATTATGCTCCTTTATAAATTATTTGATTATTATTGTAACATATCTGTTTATAAATGCAAGATTTTTTAATTATTTTTCACTAATTGTTCAGTTTTTTGTCAATCCGATTTTACAGGAGAGTCAAAGCCTCTCAAACACCGAAACAAAGCCCATCGACAGCCTTTCAATTCACAACGAAAACCATCTTGATCTTCATCTTTTTCATTAAATTTTCACAAGCTTTTCCTAGTTTTTTCAGATGTTGCTTTCATCGCTCCGAGAATAAAAGTAAGCAACCTATATAAAAAGGCAGTAGCTACTATGTACTACTGCCTCTATAATTGTTCATTATGAAAAAATATCGCACAGCATATGTTTATTGCTTCTGATCAAATAGACAAGGTAGCCACCTTTTTTACTTCGCCTTCTCTAAAATATAAACATGAGCGGACGAATACTGACTCTCCCGGTATCCTAAAGCTTCATAACTCGCTAATAATTGATTGTATTCTTCGTTTTGATCCTTTTGAGATTGAGGGATCACAATATAATCAATTGTTGGATCCGCCTTCTTATCATTGTGATAGAAAATATCATAGAGTTTTTTATGACCTCTAAGTGATGGTGTATAGGCTCCCTCAGCTAAGACTGAAGCATCCTTTGGCAAACTTCCTAAAGTCTTTTGGATTTCATCAAACATGTCTTTATTTTGACGGTAATAGCCGATATTAAAGGACCAATTATTAGTAAAGTGGTGTAGAAGACTACCAGAAAAAATAATTCCTACTATCACGATAGCTACCGCTATTTTTTCCTGTAGGATGTTAGTTTCCTTAAGATCCTCTAATGCTAGAAGCGTCATGATGAAAACTAAAGCACCACTTCCATAGCTATATTGGAAACCAATATCATACTGATAGGGCCAATTAGGCAGTAGGTTAATCACTATCAGTGGAAGCACAAGAAAATAAGTCGACCAACGCCGTTGGAGTAGTCCTAAGAAACATAACGGAGCAAACATTAAGAATAAATACCCTAATCTTTTGGCAGTCAGTAGCGTACTAATGACATAGCCTGGATGGAAGAATAGATTCTTAATCACCATTAACATCCCGCTTTCCCCATTGAGCAAGAATCCGTCATACCGTGAAACCATTCCTCCCTCACCATAGGCACTCAAAAGGTACATGGCAAAAACGAAATAGACTATTGGCAAGACAATCTCTGTAAAGAAAAGCCATCTTTTTGTCTGTTTGGATAAATCAAATCGTTTTTGAAAAAGGAAGAACAAACCCATACTAAGTACATAGATAAAGGCATCTTCTTTCACGAACAATAGTAACATGGTCGCTAGTAGAATCTTCCATTTTTGTTCCGAAATAATAAAATAGAATACCCAAAACACTAATGGGACTAAAAAGCAATTTTCATGCAGATGAAATCCCCCTGCCGTTGTCATCACTGGCAACAACACAAACCATAAGACGGCCAAGGTATTTGTGAGATTAGAAAACTTTAATTTACGAAGGATTAATCTCAATGGGATAATCCCCGAAAAGACTACGAGCAACTGTAAAACTTCTAAAGTCTCTACATATGGGAAGAGCTTATAGAATGGCAACATTACATAAAAGATCGGTGAAATATGGACAGAAAAATGAGAGAGTACTCTATCTCTTTCCAAGGTCGTTATCGGAGTCAAATCGTGATTCATCCGTTCAAACATTTGAGAAAAGATCCCAATATCAAACGATGACAACTCATTCGTCTTCACTTTGTAAACCACTACAACAGAAAGATAAAGGACGTAAACTAGAACTAGCGAAAACACGATTATTTGAACTATTTTTTTATGTCGCTCTAAATAGTTAAAGATTGGAAATTTGAGATAGAGGATCATAAACACAATTGAGATAATGGAGGCAATAACAACTGGCCAGATGATTGAAAGAAATCGGGTACTGGAAAGATCAACAGCATGGAAGCCAAGTACTTGATCTTGAAAATTCGAGCTTCCCAAGGTTAGTAAACGCGGTATGGCTAGCAAGATGACCGATAAATACAAATAGGAAGACTTTTCTTCATTAAACATCCCTCCTATAAACAAAATCAGAGCTAAAAGAATTAAACCCAACGATAAAAAGAAGGACATACTCTTATAAATAGCTACGAGGAGAGTCACACAAGAAAGAATCATCGTGATACTACCTATATCTGAGTTCGTCAACTTGTCATGTAAACAAATTAAGGCACCTC
Source organism: Streptococcus sp. AM43-2AT (assembly GCF_003603405.1). Lineage (NCBI taxonomy): Bacteria > Bacillati > Bacillota > Bacilli > Lactobacillales > Streptococcaceae > Streptococcus > Streptococcus sp. AM43-2AT. Next base: position 422,387 of record NZ_QTND01000002.1, read on the forward strand.
CCACAATAAAAAAGATTCCCATTTTTAATACGGACAAGGGGGCGAGTGTCAAAAACAGATCCTGTGAGGTCGCACTCAACAAGTCTACCAATAACATTGTCAAATAGGCACTGATACCGCACATGATAGCATAATCCGTTTTCGAAAACAAATCGCTAAAAACTTTTTTCATCATAAAATTCCTCCAAATGATATTTTATCATAATTTTATACTTCAAACCTAGTTTGGACTAATATTTTTGTAACCTCTCTAACCATTTGATGCCTTATGTTTTCAACCCCTATCAATTTTCAGTTTCGTATTTGCATACAAAAACCGTTAGCCAAAAAGCTAACGGTATAAGTTTAAGTCAATCTATCACCTCAGTGATCAATCCTGTATCGACATCATAGACAGCTCCTGAGATAATGACGTCGTCTGGAATCAGTGGCGATGCTTTTAAGAGAGCAACATCCTCCCGGACGCTCTCGTAGATATCTTGAAAGGGTAGGAAGTCTTGGTCTCCAACATCAACTCCCAGTTCCTTCTTCAGATGCTGACGGAAGCCTTCATTCTCAAAGGTTTGTGCTCCACAGTCTGTGTGGTGCAAGACCACGATTTCTCGAGTCCCCATCTGTTGCTGTGAGATGACCAAGGAACGAATCATGTCCTCTGTCACGCGCCCACCTGCATTCCGCAAAATATGGGCATCTCCCAAAGCAAGCCCCAGTGCTGGTGCCACGTGAAGACGAGAGTCCATACAGGTCACAATGGCCACTTGCGTTTTCGGTTTGATCGGAAGATGGAGGTCTCCGTGCAATTCAACATAGGCTTGATTGGCTTTTAAAAAATTCTCAAAATAGGACATTAGGAACTTCCTTTCTGGTTGGTAAAATAGTTTGAACACCAAATTATTTACACTCTATCTTACCATCTTTTTCCCAGATTGTCAGTTGTCAGCCTACATGAAAAAGGAGAGCAAAAGCAAACCGACTTCTACACTCCTTTCTTATCTTATGATCGTCTTGGTAAATAACGATTCAGCAAGCCAGCAAAGGTCTGAAGGTTGAGACTTTGAACATAGACCTCACCAGTCCCTCTAAAGGTATTGACAACACCTTCACCCGTTCCGATGGATTGCCAGAAACCATTTTCCAAATGGATATTGTAATCCAAAGACTGGCTCCAAGCAACGACATGGGCATTATCGATGGTGATTTCTTGATTGTTTAGCTCAATTTTTTTAATTGAGCCGTAGGCATTCACCAAGAGGGTCCCTTGACCTTGGGTCGTCATGACGAAGAATCCACCCTGACCACCAAAGAGAGCCTTACCAATCGATTGGGTTTCCATTGTATAGAAAGCTGAACCATCCAGTGCAAGGAAGGCACCATCGTTCAATCGATACTGCTTTTCGCCCAAGTAGAGTGGCACCACCTGACCTGGTGAGTCGGGTGCTAATGCTAGGTAAGCATTATTAGACTGGGCAAATACCTGAGTGATAAAGGTACTTTCACCCGAAACCATTGACCGTCCAACTGCTTTCACAAAGCGTCCCACACCAGAGCCACTCGCATTTAATTTGGTGTTGAGGGTCACATTAGGCGTATGGTAGACCATACTCCCCCGTTGAATATAGACAGTTTCACCTTGATTGAGAGACAGCTCGACCAAAGGGAACTGCACATTGTTATCTGTAAAAAATTGCAAAATAAGTACCCCCTATGTTTAGTAAGTATAGAAAAAGTATAGCACAGGAAAAACCTTTTTGCAAACGATTCCAAGATCTAGTTAAGAAAAGACTTTTTTCAAAACTTCCCCTACCGTGGAGACTGCTATTACTTGAATACCGTCTGGGATCGCGATCCCTTGGAGAGAATTTTTAGGTGCATAAATCTTAGTGAAACCAAGTTTCGCCGCTTCATTGATCCGTTGCTCGATCCGAGTCACTCGGCGAATCTCGCCAGTCAAGCCAATCTCACCGATAAAGGCCTCTTGCGGATTGGTTGGAAGCTCCTTGTAGCTGGAAGCAATAGCCACCGCTACAGATAGGTCAATGGCTGGTTCGTCCAGTTTGACACCACCGGCCGACTTGAGATAGGCATCCTGATTTTGAAGAAGGAGCCCGCAACGTTTCTCTAACACAGCCATAATGAGGCTGACCCGATTAAAGTCAAGACCCGTTGTCGTCCGCTTGGCATTTCCAAATACAGTCGGTGTCACCAAGGCCTGAACTTCCGCCAAGATTGGTCTGCTTCCTTCCATGGTGACGACAATGGCAGAGCCAGTCGCCCCATCCAGGCGTTCTTCTAGAAAGACCTGACTGGGATTAAGGACCTCAACCAGGCCGCCTGACTGCATCTCGAAAATCCCAATCTCATTGGTGGAGCCAAAGCGGTTCTTGACCGCTCTCAGGATCCGGAAGGTGTGGTGGCGTTCACCCTCAAAGTAGAGCACCGTATCCACCATGTGTTCCAACATCCGAGGTCCTGCCAAGGTCCCTTCCTTGGTCACATGCCCTACGATAAAGATGGCAATGTTATTAGTCTTAGCCAGCTGCATGAGTTCAGCTGTCACCTCACGCACCTGAGAAACAGACCCCTGCACCCCTGAGATCTCAGGAGACATAATGGTCTGAATAGAGTCAATGATGAGGAAGTTAGGCTGGATGCGCTCCACTTCTGCTCGCACGCTTTGCATATTGGTCTCGGCATAAAGATAAAACTCACTGTCGATATCTCCCAAGCGCTCTGCTCGCAGTTTAATCTGCTGGGCTGATTCCTCTCCGCTGACATAGAGTACCGTTCCCACTTGAGACAACTGGGTCGACACTTGGAGGAGCAGGGTTGATTTCCCGATCCCTGGATCCCCACCGATGAGGACTAGACTTCCTGGCACCACTCCTCCTCCAAGCACACGGTTGAATTCCTCCATCTCCGTCTTGGTCCGGTGAACATTGATAGAGGTCACGTCCGCCAATTTCATGGGTTTGGTCTTTTCACCCGTCAAGGATACCCGTGCATTCTTGACCTCTGCAACCTCGACCTCCTCAACAAAAGAAGACCAGGCCCCACAGTTAGGACAGCGCCCTAGGTATTTGGGTGAATTATAAGCACAATTTTGACACACAAATGTCGTTTTTTTCTTTGCGATGATAAACCTCTTTCTAAATCTCTATCTCACACTCAATCACTTGGCAAAAATCAATGGTTTCATTCGGTACAAATTGACGCATGAGCATGCGATGGGTAACCACTACAATCTTCTGATAGTCTCGGTACTTGGCCAACGATTCAATAAAGCGAACTCTCATATCCTCAGCGGTTTCATATTGTATCGGGCTATCCGGAAGGAGCTTCCCATTATTTTCTAGAAACAGAGTCCGAGCTGTTTCAAAATTCTTTCTTCCACTTTCGTAGACCTGCCATTCGTGCAATAAGGGTTCCACTTTCAAAGGTAGGCCCGTAGCACAAGCCAGATAAGAAGCCGTTTCTAAAGCTCGCGTTACTGCTGAAGCTACTAGCAGATCAGCTGATTGGAACAAGGGGTTTTGGCAAAGGTCCTGAGCCTGTTTCCTTCCCTTCTCAGATAAGGGAGCTAAATCCATTCCAAATCCGGAATAAGCACGCTCCTCTAACACACGATAATCTGGCTCCCCGTGACGGACAAAGATAATCTTCATCTTAGTGCCCAGTTGATCCAAAGCCACCAGTCCGCACGCCGTCTGCCTCATCTCCATCTGCAATTAAGAAAGGAGCAAAGACAGCCTGAACTACACGTTCCCCAACTTCAAGAACGACTTCTTGGTCCGTAATATTTTTCATCTGTGCAAAGATATGGCCTTCATTTCCTGGATTGCCGTAGTAGTCTCCATCGATAACCCCAACAGAGTTAATCAAGACCAATCCCTTCTTGCGAGGATTAGACGAGCGGTCATAGAGATAGAGCACCTCAGTCGGTTGCATATAGGCCTTGACCCCAGTTGGGACGAGGACGATTTCTCCTGGTGCAATGACTGTGCGCTCGGCCACCTTTAAGTCGTAGCCAGCTGCGTGGGCTGTCTCCCGTTTTGGAAGCAAGTCCTGATTGGTATAGGTTGATACAAGTTCAAATCCACGAATTTTTGTCATCATAATTCCTCTTTCATTCTAAATAGTTTCTATCTCTTCTATTATACCATCACTTTGGCCTAGCGTCTCCCCTATACTACTATTCGTATTTTTCCTGACAAACACACAAAAGCCCCCTCAGACGAGGAGACTTTTGCAGGAGATTATATGAAAAAAGTAAACTGTATCAAACAAAGTTAGGAGGTCTTTGTTGATGAGACTAGTTTACCTCTTTCTCCTTAAAAAATCCTAAAGAGTTTACAATTCTTGTAAAAGATAGCGGAAGAGTTCGAGATTGCCTTTTTCTTCTTTGACTAGGAACTCTGGATGCCATTGCAAGCCGATGATGCGATGCCCATCCACTGCTTCGATGGCTTCAATGGTCTGATCTCGTGGGTCAATGGCTGTCACTCGAAAGTTAGGCGCCAAGTCCTTGATGCTTTGGCGATGAACAGAATTGATCTGGCTGGCTTGCCCAAAGAGTCGCTCCACCACACTGCCTTTTTTGGTCTCAATTGAATGAGAAGTCCCAAAAGGGAGGCCCTGCCAGTGCCCTTCTACTTCTTGATGGAGAGTCCCACCAAAGGCAACATTGACCAACTGAACGCCACGACAGATAGCTAGGACGGGCTTGTTTTGACGGACCGCTTCTTTTAGCAAGGCCAATTCAAACTGATCGCGCTCGAGATTGTAGTCATCACTTTCGACGGTGATCTCTTCGCCATAAAAGCTAGGATGGACATTTTGCCCTCCACTGAGGATGAGCTTGTCCACTGTTTCGATATAATCCTTGGCAAAAGATGGGTCTCCCACTGGGATGACCATAGGAAGGCCACCTACTTGCTTAATGGTTTCCGCAAATTTACAAGATACAGACGAATGGATATTTTTCCCATCTGGATCCACTGCACATAGATTGGCAGAGACTCCAACAATCGTTCTACACATGGCCTTCCCTCCTTTGATATTTCTATTCCCTATTTTATCATCCCACCCTTAGAGCGTCTAATATGTATTTTTTAAGGGCCTGATAAATATTTTTTATCACCCAAATCAAAAAAACAGGCTTGTCTAGCAAGGCTAGAACAAAACCTGTTTTAGAGATTAATTCTCACGTTTTTTGTAAACCAAGGCACTTCCAGCAACCGCCAATGCGAGTCCTGTAGCCACTAGTCCTTCACTCATTGATTGACCAGTAGAAGGAAGAACTTCTTTTTTATCTTCTTTTGGAGGATTTGATGGAATTTCTTTTTCTGGTTTTTCAGTAGAAGGTGGTGGGGTATTCCCTTTTGGAGGATTTGATGGGATTTCTTTTCTTGGTTTGTCAGTAGAAGGTGGCGGGGTATTCCCTTTTGGAGGAGTCAATTGATTGACAACATTCCCTTTATCTACTACCAAATTTGTCGCAGCAGTTAATTCCGCCGCAGAAACAGTGATTGAATCAGTTGAAAGTTGGTATCCTGCTGGAGCAGTCAATTCTTTCACCACATAATCCTTAGCCTCAAAGCCTACAAATCTTACAAGACCATTGGCATCAGATGTTGCTGTCGCTTGACCTTCGCCATATGGATTGGCAACTGGTGTCACACCATCTGCCTCAAAGAGTCCGAAGACTGCTCCTGCTAGATCTTGGTAGAATGGATTTACCTTGTGAAGCTGAATGGTGTAAAGCTTCAATTCTGGTTTCTCAACTACCGGTGGAGTTGGTGGAATAGCAGTGAATGGTTTATTGACAACTTTACCTTGATCAAGTACTTGATCAGTTGAAGCAATCAATTGACTAGATGAGACAGTAATCGCTTCTTCAGAAAGTTGGTATCCTTCTGGAGCAGTGATTTCTTTCACTACATAATCCTTGGCTTCAAGCCCTGTAAAGGTAACGAGACCATTGGCATCTGATGTCGCTGTCGCTTGACCTTCACCATATGGATTAGCTACTGGTGTCACACCATCTGCTTCAAAGAGTCCAAAGACTGCTCCTGCTAAGGCTTTGCCTTCATTGTTAACTTTGTGCAATTGAATGCTGTAGAGAGTCAATTCCGGTTTTTCAACAACTGGCGGAGTTGGTGGGATTTCAGTAAACGGTTGGTTCACCACATTTCCTTTATCCACTACCAAATCTGACGCAGCGCTCAATTCTGTTGCAGAGACAGCGATTGAAGCTGTTGAAAGTTGGTAACCTTCTGGTGCTGTCAATTCTTTCACTACATAATCCTTAGCCTCAAAGCCTACAAAGCTTACAAGACCATTAGCATCGGATGTCGCTGTCGCTTGACCTTCGCCATATGGGTTGGCAACTGGAGTGCTACCATCCGCTTCAAAGAGTCCAAAGACAGCTCCCGCTAAAGCTCGACCTTCACCATTGACCTTGTGAAGCTGAATCGTATAAAGCTTAGCTTCTGGTTTTTCAACGACTGGTGGAGTTGGTGGGATTTCACTTGTGACAAAGGTATTGGTGAAGGATGTCTTCGCACCATACGCCACTGTAGCCTTGATGGTATTGCTTGCATCATCTTTCGTAACAGTTACTGTCACTTCGATGCTCGCTTGATCGTAGGTCATTCCTTTTTCTTGAGATTGAGGGATTACTTCCTTAATCGTGTAGTGGAAAGTTTTTCCTGCATCTTCTTGTGAATAAGAAATTTCGTCAAATGCTACAGAACCATCTGCTGCATTTTGTTTTGTTTGAAGAACTTCTCCAGCTTCATCCAACAAGTTAAAACTGAATTCGCCATCTTTTAGGTCACGACCTTCTAAAATCTTGCTAGCTGAAATCTGAGCTTTTGCTGGACTTGGAGCTGAGTAAGTATTTGCAAAGACCTTGCTTTCTGGATAGACAACTGTTGCTTTTAGGTTGTCTCCATCTTTAGTTACCTGAACGGTTACTTGTTTTTCGGCTGTATCGTATGTGATACCTGGTACGTTCCCCTTGACTTCCTTCACAGTGTAAGTGTGTTCACCTTCTGCTGTGTAAGAGATAGCATCAAAGGTCACTTTGCCAGATTTGTTGGTAACAGTTTGAAGTTTGTTTGCACCTTCGTACAATTCAAAGCTAAACTCACCGTCTACCAATTCACGACCTGTCAACTCTTTCGTCAACTCAATTGTTGCAGTTGTTGCGTTTGGTGTGAAGGCATTGGTAAATGTTTTGTTTTCTGGATAGACGACTTCTGCCTGCAAGGCATCTCCGTCACGAGTAACTTTAACAGTCACTTGTTTTTCGGCTGTGTCGTAAGCAATAGTGGCATTATCGCCTTTGACCTCTTTCACAGTGTAAGTGTGTTCACCTTCTGCTGTGTAAGAGATAGCATCAAAGGTCACTTTGCCAGATTTGTTGGTAACAGTTTGAAGTTTGTTTGCACCTTCATACAATTCAAAGCTAAACTCACCGTCTACCAAGTCACGACCTGTCAACTCTTTAGACAACTCAATTGTTGCAGTTGTTGCGTTTGGTGTGAAGGCATTGGTAAATGTTTTGCTTTCTGGATAGACGACTTCTGCCTTCAAGGCATCTCCATCACGAGTGACTTTAACAGTCACTTGTTTTTCAGAGGCATCGTAAGTAATAGTGGCATCATTACCTTTGACTTCTTTTACAGTGTATGTATGTTCACCTTCTGCTGTGAACTCAATCGGTTCGAATGTAATTTTCCCACTTTGGTTAGTCGTTGTTTGAAGCTTGTTTTCACCTTCGTACAATTCAAAGCTAAACTCGCCGTCTACCAAGTCACGACCTGTAAGATTTTTATCCAGCTCGATAGTAGCTTGAGTCTTAGCTGGCTTCTCTTTCTTGTTTACAATTGTTTTGCTAACAGGTTTAGTTGGTGTCGTAAATTCACTAGCTTCAACAATTGTATCTTCTGCCAACCCATAGCCTTCCGGAGCTTGAATTTCTTTGATGATGTATTTGTCACGAAGGATGTTCTTGACAGTAAATTCACCGTTCGCATCTGACTCGAATTCACCAATCACTTGACCAGTTGCTTGTCGAACAACTTGGAATTTTGCTCCTTTAAGAGGTCTGTTTTGTTCGTCTACCTTAGTAACTTTAATACTAAATTCGTAACCAATACCTTCACCACCAGCAATTTGGATTTTCACTGTACTATTTGATGAGTATTCATCCTTATTGCTTCCCTTGATAGTAGCTTGGTTAAGAATTTTTTCACCATCAACAACAGCATAGTTTACATCTGTCTCATATTCAATAGCAAATTGATCATCAGCAGCAATATTACCTAGATTAATAGAAAATGAATTTCCATTAATATTCACTGTATAGTCAGCGGTAACATCTTTTGCGTTTTTGAGTTCCCATTTACCATTGTTATATTCCCAAGTTCCTTTTTTAATCTTGAAACTTCCTGGCTTGTAGGTGATACCTGGTGATTTCAAGGTATCTGTAACAACAGCATCATTAATGACTTCATTCGTTCTGTTTACAGAAATTCGGAAGCCAAGCTCTTTGTTTCCTTTTTCGCTCCAACCCGATTTAATGATAGAGTAGCGGTTACCTCCACCGATTGTCCCACTTGTAACTTTTCCTGTGAATTTCACTTTATCATTTACAGAAACCTTAACTGGAACCTCTCCATCATTTGGAGATTTTACTTTATTAACTTGAGCATAGAAGAAAAATGAACCTGAAACATCATTTTTTTCTTCCACAAATTTTGTAAAGGTCAAGATAATTTTACCAGTCGCAGCGTCAACCTTTGCATTAGCGATCAATTTACCAGTAATTGAGTCATTAATCTCAAAATCTTGAGATTTGATATCTATTGGAGAGGCAACGCTAACTTCTGTGGTATCTCCAGCTGTAACATTTTTTCCCTCCAAAGCAAACTTTGCATTCAGACGGAAACTATCGTATCGACCAACCGGTCCTGTCAAAGCTTCACCTTTATCATTTTGAATCTTTACATCCGTGATGACATCCACTTTTTTTGACGTTTCTGCATTTACAATTTTTGAAAAAAGCGTAAAGCTTACCATCAACAATGAAAGCGTCATCAATAGATATATTGCCAACTTTTTCATTTTTTCTCCCCTTATATTCATAATAATAAGTGAAATTATTATACCACAAACTAGTAATAATGCAACTATAAAGTAACATTTTTTATTTAGTTTCCTTCCTAAATGAATTGTCTTCACAAAACAATTGATAGTTATACAAGTTTTTTTGCCTATATTATGTTAAAATAGAGAGAAGAATAGGATCATTCTTCAAGGCCCTCTTGGAGCGTTTTTGAAGATGCAAGTCCTAGATTTCTAGACTTGCTTGAAAATAGATATAGAAATGGAAGATACAATGGAAAAACAAACCGTTGCAGTATTGGGTCCTGGTTCATGGGGAACAGCCCTTTCACAAGTCCTCAATGATAACGGCCATGAAGTCCGTCTCTGGGGAAATATCCAAGAACAGATCGATGAAATTAACACCAATCATACCAATCAGCGCTATTTTAAAGATATCGTTATTAGTGATCAGATTACCGCTACGACCGATCTGAAAGCAGCCTTGGACAGTGTAGATGCCATCCTCTTTGTGGTTCCGACTAAGGTAACCCGCTTGGTAGCTAAACAAGTCGCTGAGACTCTGGACCATCCTGTCAAGGTCATGCACGCGTCCAAAGGACTAGAACCAAATAGTCACAAACGGATTTCTCAAATCTTAGAAGAGGAAATCCCTGCTTCTCTACGTAGCGAGATTGTGGTTGTGTCTGGGCCAAGTCACGCTGAAGAAACCATCGTTCGCGATATCACTCTGATCACAGCGGCTTCTAAAGATTTAGAAACAGCTCGTTATGTTCAAGAACTCTTCAGTAACCACTACTTCCGCCTCTATACCAATACAGATGTGATTGGGGTAGAGACAGCTGGAGCTTTGAAAAATATTATCGCTGTTGGTGCTGGAGCCCTCCATGGACTCGGCTTTGGGGACAATGCCAAGGCTGCCATCATCACACGTGGACTAGCTGAAATTACCCGTCTAGGTGTTAAACTAGGTGCCAGCCCCTTAACCTATAGTGGACTATCCGGAGTTGGGGACCTGATCGTGACAGGGACTTCCATCCACTCTCGGAACTGGCGAGCTGGGGATGCCCTCGGTCGCGGTGAAAAACTGGAAGATATCGAAGCCAACATGGGCATGATCATCGAAGGGATTTCAACCACTAAGGCTGCCTACGAACTGGCTCAAGAGCTAGACGTCTACATGCCAATCACACAAGCCATATACCAAGTAATTTATGAAGGGCAAGATATTCGTGAAGCCATCAACTTCATGATGAGCAACGAATTTAAAGAAGAAAATGAGTGGAACTAAGGAATTCTTCCTTCCCAATCAGATCAACAACCAATCATTCTTCAGTTAGAAAGGAATTATTATGACAAAAGTTAGAAAAGCAGTCATTCCTGCGGCTGGACTTGGAACTCGTTTCCTACCTGCTACTAAAGCCCTGGCCAAAGAAATGCTGCCAATCGTGGATAAGCCAACCATCCAATTCATCGTTGAGGAAGCCCTTAAGGCTGGCATCGAGGATATTCTCGTTGTCACTGGTAAATCAAAACGTTCGATCGAAGACCACTTCGACTCAAACTTTGAACTTGAGTACAACCTCAAGGAAAAAGGGAAAAATGACCTGTTGAAACTGGTCGATGAAACTACCGGGATGCGCCTCCACTTCATTCGTCAAAAACATCCGAACGGCCTTGGAGATGCTGTCCTTCAGGCGAAGGCCTTCGTTGGGAATGAGCCTTTCGTTGTGATGCTGGGTGATGACCTCATGGATATTACAGATGATACAGCGACTACGCTCACTAAGCAATTGATGAATGACTACGATGAGACACATGCTTCAACCATTGCTGTCATGAAAGTTCCCCATGAAGAAGTTTCTGCCTACGGTGTCATTGCTCCTCAAGGGGAAGGCATCAACGGACTCTATAGCGTTGAAACCTTTGTCGAAAAACCGGCACCTGAAGAGGCACCGAGTGACCTTGCCATTATCGGTCGTTACTTACTGACTCCAGAAATCTTCCAGATTTTGGAAAACCAAAAACCAGGCGCTGGAAATGAAATCCAATTAACGGATGCCATTGATACCTTAAACAAGACCCAACGAGTATTTGCCCGTGAATTTAAGGGCAGACGCTACGATGTAGGGGATAAGTTTGGTTTTATGAAAACATCTATTGATTATGCCTTGCAACACCCACAGGTTAAAGATGATCTCAAACAATACATCATTGATCTTGGAAAAAAATTAGAAACATCTGAACAAACTTCGGACTAAACCATATACGAATCTGAAGGATGCAAAAGAGACTGACCATATGGTGTAAGTGGTTCGCCACTCTACAAAATGGTCAATCTCTTTTTTCTTGTAAAAAAGAAGAGAGTGGGACAGAAATCGGTCATTCGTTAGAATTCGATTTCGTCGTCCCACCTCCGCATAATTGAGAGGCTAGGACTTTTGTCCCAGCCTCCTCTTTCATTTATTCTCTTGTTTATCTATTTTTTAAGGATGAACATTGTAAGAATAATTTGTATTTGGGTAAGTCTCAATTTCACCTGGATTGAAATTAGAACCGAAGCGATTATTGTTGTTTACACTGTTTCCTGCTACAGGAGCTTCAGCTGGAGCTTGAACAGTTTCTTCAGGCTTCGCAGGGGTTGCTACTTGGGTAGGTGCAGATGGTTGTTTGTCCTTGTTAGCAGCATAGCCAAAGCGATTGTTTGGATTTCCTTCTGCATTTGCTGGGATATCCTTATTAGAAGGGGTAGCCCTATAATAAGAAGCAGGAATTTCAATTTTTGTAATATTTCCGTCAACTTGTGGTTTTTCTGAAACTGTTGGTGTGTCTGGTTTCTTAGGCTCTTTAGGATCTTTAGACTCTTCAGGATCTTTATAATTATCTGGTTTAGAAGCACGATAAGGATCTGACTTGCGTCCAGCTGCCTCTAATTGTTTTTCCATTAATCTTTCATAATCTTTGAAGTGTTGGAAAAGGCGATCAGACAAGTCAAGGGCATCTTTCGTTACTTTATCTTCAGCAGCTTTTGCAGCTTCCGGTTGATCTTTTAGTGAATAATATTCAATATCTTTCTTCTCTTGATCAGCAATAAATCCTTTTTCTAGTGCTTTCCAATGTTCTTGGACGGTTTTTCCAAAGATATCTTGATTGTTGATTGCCATGTTGTCAATATGCCAAACAGTCCAATACCAAGAATTTGGATCATAGGTTTCTGTTTGTGGTTTAAAGACTTCATGAGTGTCTTTCACATTTCCATAGAATGGGACATATGGAGTGTTCCGTGATGGTCCCATTCCTAGCCAAACTGTACCACCAAATGATTTTGGTAGTTTTGGATTGATTTGATAGACATGGGCATCAATAACATTTTCATTACCTAGTGCATATTTGTATTGATCTTTGCGAACTGTGTCGTTTGCACCATTGTCACCTTGTTTCTTGACACCGATTTGATCGTCCGGTACAAAGCGACCATTCAAGTGTTCAAAACGGTTGCGTTGGAGAGCAAAGGCATCTTCTAATGTAAATTTCTTATTTGGATCAGTTGGTGAGCGGAAGAGTTCGTATTCATCATCCTCGTAAGTCACTTTTGAATTTGGATCAAGTACTGTAATCCCTGCATAAGTCCGAGAACGGTCTCCTTCTGCATATTTTTCAGGTCCGTAAGACTTAGCAATATGGAAGTTGCCATCTTTATCAGTCTTGTAACTTCCTGATTCTTTTGCTACTTTTTCAACATCTTTTGAAGCGATAACATTTTCCTTATCATTCAAATCAACGTGACCAAGGTAGTAGGTATTTGCAAAGACTGCATATTTATCTTCTGGTACCTTCACCGCTACATATTGGTGACCTGAAAGGATTTCCATATACCAGGTTTCGTTTTGGTCAGCAACTACAACTGTATTTCCTTCGGCTGATCCCTTTTCTTCGATAACTTTTCCAAGTAATTCGATTGCTTCACGAGCTGTTTTTGCACGAGGTAAAATCACATCGAGCATAGCAGCTTCTGGAAGTCCATCTTCTTTTAGTGGATCTTTTGCTAATACTTTTTTATTTGGGATTGCTGTAACAGTGGCAGTCATTGAAACACCCGCTTCGTTGAAGCCATGTTCTCCGAAAGCACCGTTGCTACCGTCTCCACGAGCGGAGTCATAGGTAGCTGTGTATTTCATTTCACTGGCAGCATGAGGATAGGTGAAACCATTGGATTCGTCCTGAATTTGGTCCCCTTCCTTATAATTCTTGGCATCAACAACAACATAGTTTTTGTTGTGTTTTCCGCCATTTGGATAATAAGGATAGTCCTCAGTCCGGCCAAACAGGGTGGTCCCATCCTTGGTCAACTGACGTCCAATGATAAATCCACAGCAAGCCTCAACAGCTTGAAACGGAAGGAGCAATATAGCCATCGCTACTAGCGAGAGCTTAATCAACCATTTTTTCATTGCAAATCTCCTCTTATTTAATATTTTATCCATTTTATGAATGGATAAGAAAGATATTTACAATTGCTAGTTTACTCCTTTTTAACCCTTTTTGCAAGCGCTTTCTTATGTTGTCTTTATTCACCTTTAGAGCATCTTTTTGGGTGTATCTGCTTGTTTTTGGTTTTTATATACAAAAAAACTGAGACTTCACTCAGTTTTCAGATAATTTACAAATTCGTTACAAATTCTTTGAAGGGCTAAAATATAAAAGGCCAAGCGTAAAGAAGGGTGGCCCCAGCTATATAAAGGAGCAGAGCTCCCAAGCGCCAAGTTTTTTTCACGCTATCTCGCTCACCATAGACTGGAAAGACAAAGGCTAGAATCCCTCCTCCTACCAAGCCTCCTAAGTGACCTGCCAGACTAATCCCCGGCATAAAGCTAAAGAGGATATTGACCAGGATCAATGAAGTATAACTTTGGCTCAGATACTGAATGTAGGGACTCCGAGCAATGAAGCGCAAACTGGCAATGGCCCCAAAGATGCCGAACAAGGCGGTAGAAGCCCCAGCTGCTACGACTTCTGGGGAAAAGATCATCACAAAAAGATTGCCCATTAAACCTGACAAGATGTAAAGGGCTAGAAAAGCTTTGGAGCCAAATAAATCCTCTGCGATTCTTCCGAGAAAATAGAGGGTAACCATGTTTAAAACAAAATGTTGCAAGCCAATATGAACAAACATGGCAGCAAGCAAACGCCAGCTCTGACTCGGGTCTACCTGAATTTCAGCTCCTATGACACCCCCAAAATCATAAACAGTCTGGACAGATTCATAGTCAAAGCCACGAACCAGCAACATGGATAGAAAAACGCCAGCTGTTAATAGAAGCAAGCTACTGGTCACTGGGTATTTCTTATCAAATAGTTGATTCATCCACTAGAACCTCCTTAACAGGGATATCATGGGGAGCAGGTGAAAAGTCTGCTTCTTGGCAAGCATAGATGGTGCTGACGGTCGCTCCGTCGAAATCTACCAAATAGCGATCGTAATAGCCTCCTCCATAACCCAGCCGATAGCCATCCTTTTGAAAGGCTACTCCGGGAACATGGATTAGATCAATCTCCGACTTATCTATTGCTTGAGTCCCATCCTCTGGTTCCATGAGGCCAAAGGATGTTTGTTTCAACTTCTGAGGATCATAGGCCACAAATTCCATGCGTCCTTTTGGATAGGTTTTCGGAATGACGACCTGCTTGCCATCTGCTTGAGCTGCGTCAATCAGAATACTCGTATCCAGCTCATGCGGGAAGGACAAATAGGACGCTATAACACTTGCTTCTTGGTAAGCTGACAAAGAGCGTAAACGCTGGATCAAGGCTTGATCGGCCCTTCGCTTGGTCTCTGGATCCAAACCTTTCATCTTCTTCAACACACTTTTTCGAATACTTGCTTTCATTTCCATCTTTCTTTATTGATTAGCTTTCATTTGTAAGAAAGGACTAATGGCCTTTACACCGAAGGACAAGGCCTCTTCCTTGGGACTCATCTGAGGATGATGAAGGGCATAAGGACTGTCCACTCCCAACCAGAACATGACCCCATCCACTTTTGACAAGAGATAACCAAAATCCTCTCCGGTCATCGCGGGCAGGATATCAATCAAGGTGACATCTTCTGCTTGATCAAAGAAGGTCATCAGTTCATCTGCCAAGTCTGGATTGTTTTCCACTGGCAAATAGCCCCCTTGCTTGAGTTCTAAGTCTATGTCCATATCAAAAGCAGCTGCAGCTCCTCTCGCAATCGTCTCGAGTCGCTTCTGGATCAAGAGGTTCATTTCCATGGTCAGGGTCCGAATCGTCCCATGCAGAAAGGCCGTCTCCGCAATGACATTATTGGTCGTCCCCGCATGCATGGAACCAAAGGTCACAACTGCTCCCTCGATAGGATCGACATTACGGCTGACAATGGTTTGAACCTGGGTGACAAAATAGCTGGCAGCAACCAAGGCATCCTTAGCTTCATGCGGAAAAGCGGCGTGTCCACCTTTTCCTTTAAAGGTCAGCTTCACTTCACAGGTCCCTGCAAAGAGGGTCCCCCGATTGGTCGCAATCTCACCTACCTTTAAGTCTGGTCGGACATGGAGACCATAGAATTGATCTGGCAACCAGTCTCCAAAGGCCCCATCCTCATACATGAGCATGCCTCCAGCTTCATTTTCCTCAGCTGGTTGAAAGAGGAACAGGAGGTTGTTCTTAGGCCGTTCTTGGACCAGTTGCTCCAATAAGCCCAAGGCTAGGGTCATATGAACATCATGGCCACAGGCATGCATCCGACCTTCGTGACGGGACGCAAAGTCAAGACCAGTCTGCTCAACAATGGGCAGTCCATCGATATCCGTCCGCCAGCCAATGGTCTTTTCGGGATTGGAACCCTTCAGAAAAACCAGGATGCCCGTCCGCCAGGTCCGCTGCTCGACGAACTCTTTCCCCTCGGTGATTTCTGCGATGCGCTCCAAGAGATAGGCTTGTGTTTTAAATTCTTCTAGTCCAATTTCTGGGATTTGATGCAGGTCTCGTCGAATCTTTACTAAATCAAGTGTCATATTCGTCTTTCTCTTTTGAGAAGAAGCCGAGGTATCCCCCAGCTTCCTACTTCTATACTCTTAAAGGTTACGCAAAGCATCCTCAAGTGCTGTTTTTTGTTGCGTCTGCTCGTCAATGGTCTTGATCACGCGCGCAGGTACACCGGCTACCACTACATTTTCAGGCACATCCTGGGTAACAATCGCACCTGCCGCTACGACGGAGCCATTCCCAACTTGAACCCCTTCGATGACGACGGCATTGGCTCCCACCAAAACGTTATCCCCGATTCGGACTGGTTCTGCAGAGGCTGGTTCAATGACACCAGCTAGAACCGCTCCTGCCCCGATGTGGCTGTTTTTACCAACCGTTGCACGGCCACCAAGAATAGCTCCCATATCGATCATGGTCCCTGAACCAATTTCAGCACCGATATTGATGACGGCTCCCATCATGATTACCGCATTGTCTTCAATGGTCACCTGGTCTCGAATGATCGCACCAGGTTCAATCCGAGCATTCAAATAACGCTTGTCCAGCAAAGGTACCGCCGAATTGCGACCATCTTGCTCTACGATATAGTCTTTGTTTTCTGTTAAGTTGGCAAGAAGGGGCTCAATCTCTTTCCAGTCTCCAAATAGGACATTGCCTAATTTTACAACGGATGCTGGAAGATCTCCTGCCAGTTCCCCTTCAAAGGTTACTTTTACATTGGTTTTCTTTTCTGCATTCCCGATAAAGGCGATAATCTCTTGTGCAGTCATTTTTTGTGCAGTCATGGCAATACCTCTTGTTCTATGTAGTCAATCCTCTAGGAAGACGAGCTTCTTTCGAACTCTTTGATTTTACTATTATAGCATAATTTGCAAGAATTCTTTCTCATCTAAAGATTTCATCAAAGCAACACGTTCTGGACCAATAGAGACAAGTAGAGAGGCCAGAATTTTTTGACAACCCCTAAATAGGAATTCTCAGATGATCTTATCGATTATGATTTATCCTCAACACTCCTTATACTTTTCAAACGGAATCTTCCCCCAGTTTCATCAAAAGACATAAAGACACTCATCTTATCCCTTGTAGTATAGACGATTGTAATTCGTTTGACTCCCCCAATAGCATAATTATTATGCATAAAGTCAGGAGTTCCTAATTCTTTTACAGCTTCTGTCAACTCTAGACCTTCTTCAGATGAAGCTTGCAAAGCCTTATAGTCTTTACTTGTTTTCGTGACTTCTCCTCTAAAACTTTTCCTAGTATAATAGGTCACACTACTGAGTTCCATAGAATCTTGTTCTTTCAGAAAATTAAGAGACAAGCGCCCTGTATCCCCGACGAGCTCATATTCTAATCCGATTCTCTGGCTACCGTCGGAGCTAGAGGACAGGTGACCAGAGACCGCTTTCCCAATCTGATCGACAATCTGCTCTGGCGTTACATTAGGTTCATTCGCTTTTCTCACTAAAGAAATGAAATCCTCTATGGACAATTCAATTCTGTGGTCCTTGTCAATATAAGGAGAATCTTCTCCAAAAAATGTAAATTCAGTTTTTACGGATGAATCTGTTGGGAGCTTCTCAGTCTTTTTAGTGGTTGAATAGGAATCTCTTTGATGGGAAAGGTATCTTACATAGTGGAGAGCCCCACAAAAGAGACACACAATGACGACAAGACCTATCCCTAGCTTCAGGAGACCACTGCGACGAGAAAACCAGGATGCTTTGAACTGGCCCATTTGGGATGCGTATACTCGATCTGATCTCGAATATTTGTCTTCCTCAAATTGATCTTTGGATTCAAATACCTCTCCTTGTGGTTGACCTTCTGAAAACACCTCCGGTACTTTTTTATTCCCCCCTGGCACTTTTGACCATTCTCGTTGAATTTTTCTACCTTTTTGCATTTCACTCTCCCTTATTCTCGTTTCTCAGGATGGAAGAAAACGGAATGAGACTCCTCCTTCTCACTTTAGTTATTCTTTTTTATCCTTTAATTTCGTCATACTTCCCAAACGGAAAAAATCTCCATCTTGATCAAAATACAAGGTAACTCGCATCTCATCACTTGCTTTATAGGAGATAGCAATTTGAGCCTCCGTCCCAGGTAAAAAACTGGAATAGAGCCAATCTGGTACTCCCAATTCTTTGATAGCTTCCATCAACTCCACCCCCTCTTGACCTGGCTGAGGAATAAGAGCACTATAATCATCACTTGTTCTTTCAGTTGATTCTCTCTGGCTTTCTAGGGTAAAATACTGAATCGAATGCAGAAGGAGGCGATTCTCCTTTTCACTAAAATCAAAGTCCAGTGCTGCTTTATTATCGGTAAGGAGATACGTCAATACACTTCCTCGACTACCATCAGAGTCTATACTCACATATCCATCTCTTGCTTTTCCTAATTGGTTGAAAATATCATCCATAGTAAGGTTGGCATCATTAATTTTTCTAATGTATGCGACAACCTCCTCTATATTGATATCAATTTTATGATTTGGGTCTGTATAGCGAGAGTTTTTATTAAAAAGATTTTTAAATTCCTTATCTGATAAACGAGCCTCTGTCCCCTTGCTTAATTTTACAGAGTGAGAATCATGCGCAGGTGATTTCACATATCGAGACACAATGTTAAAAAGGAACAAGAGGAACAGACCTCCTAGCACTAGCTTGAAGAAAATAGAGAAATGAGCTAAGTAAGACTTCTTAAGCACACTTTTTTGAAGATTCTCTCCACCATTTCGCTTCCCTGTTTTTGCTTCTTTGACCCTGCTTGGTAGTTCCATCCTATCATTCTGCAGATTACTTTTTGAAGAGAGCTCTGAAGAGATTTTATTTCCACCTGGGACCTTAGTCCATTCTCTCTGAATCTTTCTACCTTTTTCCATTCAATTTCTCCCCTCTATCAGGTAAGACTTGTAATCCCTTGAGAGTCCACCTGGCTCTTTCGCAACAAATAGCAAGAACCATCCATTATTTTAATCTCTAATAAATAAGATTTCCCCTTCTCATCCTGAAAGGATAGTTGAAATCCTTCCTGATCAGGGCTGATTTGGCGTCGGACGAAGGATTGTAGGCCCTGATAGCTACCTAGAAGTGCTTTAAGATCCATCTTTTCTCCAGGTTCTAAGCTCTGGTAAACTTTTTCTGAAAAAGCTTTGTTCCCCTCCCGGTCTAGATTGGCTAGACTGGCGTCGATCTCTTCTAGCAGATAGCTCCCATCAGCCCCCTTGCTAAAAAGCAAACGGATGGAGGCTCCCTTTCCCCTATCGTCCCATCGATAGAGCAGGGAGAGACTGGGTTGCTTGCTTGCTGTAGATTGAAAGAGAACTTTCTCTTGGGGGTGCCCCATCTCCTTCAGAAGGGTCTCCAGGCGACTTCCAGTCTGCTTCAGACTACCGTTTTGGTTCTTTATCGATAGAGGGAAGCGCTCGATCTGTTCCAAGGTCCATGGCGAATCCTTTTTTTCATTCGTTTCTTTTAAGAGTCGCTCCCCTTGAAATTCTTTCGCTTTAAAAGTTGATAAGTTCTTTATTTCACTTATCGCTGTAGAACTTTTGGGTGGATGACTAAGGACCTCTAGACCCATCCCTAAGAGGAACGCTAGCAGCAGGAGACCAGGAATTTTTAGCTTCTTGATGACTGTATCCATTTACTCCTCCTTATTCGACCTTAACTAGATGATAGTGAGCATCTTTTTGGGCTTGCAAAGTGAGAAAGACGAGCCCCTCTTGTGCACGGTAGGTTAGGACCAAAACTGTCTTTCCATCCTTACGATTCAAAAGCAATGATTGTGGCAAGCCAACCTTTTGTAAAATGTCTTCTAGTTTCATGCCAGTTTTCTCTTTCCCACTAGCAAGACTGGTCAAGGCTGCCTTTTTCAGCTGTTTACTTTCTATATTCTGCTTAGAGGTTGGTTGATAGCCCTGAATAGCTGTTAGATAGTAGCCATCCTTCATATGGGTAAATTCAAATTGGTATCTATCTCGACCATCTTGTGTCGTTCCATAGCTGAGACGAAGGAGCTGCGTTCTAGCTTTTGACTCCAGCCGAGCTTGCTTGGCTCCCCCTAATTTTTTGACCAGGGTCTCCGGTGTCGTCCCCTTGGTGCTTAGCTCACCAGTCCCATCTCCTATTTTAAATTCTAGCAATTCCTCCAAATGCACCCCAACTTCTGGTCGATCTGATTTCGCCAGGAAGGCCTGCAGATAAGCTTCTTCCTTACGAAAGGTCACTTGCTGGTCTGGACTTAGCTGGTCTTGTGGTCTCCCAGAAGCAGCGAGTCCATAGCCCACTCCCAGCATTGCGAGGATCCCTAAAATAATTCCTCTTTTTTGGATGAAAGCTAAGAGGGTCTTCAGATGTTTTCTTGTTATTTCCTTTACATTATCCATTCTGCAATCGTATCTGTATCCCTTTCCTTCCAACTGTTTACCCCTGTTTTCTATGGCAACATATCCTACTATACCATAAATAGCCCGTCCTCGCTAGAATAGAGAAGAGGCTGGGACAAAAGTCCTAGCCTCTCAATTGTCTTTGGATTGTCGAGCAAGACGCAGTGGTTGACTGGGCTCTACTACGCTGATTTCATCAGCTTTTACAGCCCTACTCAACTGTGCGGAGGTGGGACGACGAAATCGAATTCTAACCAATTACCGATTTCTGTCCCACTCTCTTTTTCTAGCATTAGGAAAGTTGATTTTTTCTCTTCCCCTACCATTGTGAGGCAGAAAAGTGACCGATCTTAGTCATCGCCTTTTTTAGCAAGAAGGAAATCTCCATCTGATTGTTTCACAAAAGTCAACTTATATTGGTCTGTCGTTGAGGATTTAAAACGGATTGTCATGGTAGTAACAATATCGTGAGTTTTATAGTCTTCATCTGCAGACAAAGAGAGAGAATAAATAGTATTATCTTTCAAGACTTCCTTGTAAGAAACGCCATCCTTACCAGTTTTGGAATCCCCGACTTTAAGCTTGTCATAGTAAGAAGAAGTCATGAAATTGTCCTCAGCTTCGTTATAATCCCCTGAATAATAGAGGTCCTGTAAATAATAGGTATCTCCCTCTTTCTTAAAGGTCAATCTCATATCACGAACGGTATGGTATTGAGAATAGGTATCATCCTGATCTTCTTTTAACTCGCCCCACTCTAAATCAATGAGATCTCTTCTAAATGAACCTTGTAAAGCTTTTCCGTGCTTATCCACAACATCTTCAATGGATGTTCCCAAATTTGAAGTTGAGTAAGTACCAAGCTCGAGGTCAGCCAAATCAGTAATGTTCCATGTGAAATCAGTATCTTCTGGATCAATATACTTTCCAGACTGATCGCGTTTTGATTCCCCTGCATCAGCTTTCGGATGAAGGGCAGGATAGGAACTTTTAGCACTATTTGCTGCACCCATAGAATGGCCGACGAAGAGACCGATAATGACTCCTAAGACGGCAAAACCACTAATACAAGCAATTAACAGACCTTTCCCTGGCTTCTTCTGATCACCAGTTTCTGGCACACCAAATGGTGCCTGTGATTGATTCGTATTCATCTTTCATCTATCTCCTCTATATTAAAAACGTTCTGGACCAATGTATAAGAAGTCCCCATCTGGTTGTGCTAAGAAGCGTAATGTCTTATAATCGTCTCCCACTTTAAGGTTGATCTTTGCAACCACTCGAGTAGAGTCATACTCTTCTCCATCAGCAGTGATTTTTGTCTCTGTACCAATTTGAACATTTTGTTTATGTTTTTTCAAAACTTCTAATAAGGAGGTTCCACCTTTACCAGTTTTCTTATCTCCTTTTTTCAGATCTTTGAATTCTTTCGTGCTCATCTCACGTTCGTTTGAAGTATCTTCATCTTCATCGTCTTCACTAGCATAGACTTCTTCCAAGTTAAAGGCTTCTACAGATTTCAAATAATAGTTACCATCCACTTTTTCAAATCGGAAATAAATATTTTGGTGAGAGGCGTTCTTTGCACGATCCCAAGTAAGGGTCATGCCTTTCTTTTCATATTCGACACTAGTAGCCAATCCATACGTATCAACAATCTGATCAGCAGTCAAGCCATAACCGTCCTTGTTGCTGTAACTTAATGTTGCAAGGTCTTTAAGGGTCCAAGTAAAGACAACCTCATCCTTTTCTGTGGTGAAGCCCTTCTTTGTCTTCTTTGCTTCTTCGCTGGCACGATCTAATCGTTTGGTACGTTTGGCATCTGCTTGAGGTTTAGATGAATGTCCCCAGAAATAACCAGCTCCGCCACCAATCAAGCCACCAAGAAGGAGTGCAAGAATAGAAAAGACAACAAATTTCGTCCATACACGCTTCGGATTTGGCTGAACATTCCATTGCGATTGGAAGGCTTGAGGGGTCCCTTGTTGGTAGAAAGGATTGTTTTCTACCTGAGGAGCTTGGTTTTGGAAAAATTGTCCCTGCCCTCCAGCTTGTGGTCCTTCTACTGGAGAAGACTGTTGAAAGGCTTGCGCTCCTGGTGCGCCAAATGGCTCATAAGCTGTTTGACCATTTTGTGCCCCAAAAGGTTCTTGAACAGTCTGCCCTACTTGTGCTCCAAAAGGTTCTTGAACGCTTTGACCAGTTTGGGCTTCAAGAGGTGGTTGAACGGTTTGTTCGGATTGTGCTCCGAAAGGTTCTTGAACAGTTTGTCCCTCTTGTGTTCCAAAAGGTGTCTTGTCTTCTGTTGTCATAATCTCTCCTTTACTAAGAACCTTCGCCCATCATCCTCCCCACTTTTTGTGGCCATAGTTTGACGTGCAAAGTATAAATATAGTAGTTCTACTATATCATAAAACAATCCTTTTTTCCACCTCATTCTGAGATAGGGAAAGCAATTAAAAAACGACCCCTTTCGAGATCGTTTTGTCTGTCGATTAAAGGCGAGCGTTGAGTTCTTTACTCAATTCTTCAAATCCTGGTTTACCAAGAAGGGCAAACATGTTGCGTTTGTATGCTTCAACACCTGGTTGGTCAAATGGATTGATGGCATTCAAGTAACCTGAAAGGGCGATGGCCAATTCGAAGAAGTAGATTGTGTAACCAAGAGTGAAGGCATCTTGCTCAGGAAGAGTTACGTACATATTTGGTACATCACCATCTGTGTGGGCAAGAAGAACACCGTCAGTCGCTTTTTTGTTAACAAAGTCAACGTCTTTTCCTTGAAGGTATCCAAGTCCATCAAGATCTTCTTCCAAAGTAGGGATAATCACGTTCTTACGTGGTTTGTCTACACGGACAACTGTTTCAAACATGATACGAGTTCCTTCTTGGATAAATTGACCCAATGAGTGCAAGTCTGTTGAGAAGTTAGCTGAAGTTGGGTAAATCCCTTTTTGGTCTTTTCCTTCTGTTCAGGCACCCCTTATGGATGCATCTGCTGGAAATTCCCTTGCACTGGCTGGCTAGTTTGATTGACTTCAAGCTCTTTGCGCTTGACCCTGACCGTCTTTTTCTGGCATGTTTTTATCCTTATAAATTTTGTTGATTTGTCATATTGCGAAAACATTGAAAAACAATGACAAATTTTACAATATTAAAACATAAATTATTTTCCCTATCAAAAAGGGAGTGGGAAAGAACTTCAAACAAGTTAAAAAGTTCATCTTCCCACCCCCGCACAGTTGATCAGGCAATCTTTGGGGCTTAAAAAGCGAAGGAAGATGCCAATCAACCACTGCGTCATCTATTTTTTCTAATTTAGACCCAGAAGCCTGGACTTTTTGTCCAAGCTCTGAATCAATTTTTTAGACTTTTATTTTTCTAAATTGCTTGATTTTAAATTTTGTTATGGTCAAGCAGTTTCGAAAATCTGAATGGTAGAGTCCTTTTCAATTACTACTGCTTGGTCTGCTGCAACATGGAGAGTGCCCGGCAGGCTGCCCTCTTTTGAACCATCAAAAGAAATAGTGATATGGCCCAGTCCAGTTAAATTTTTTTCTACTACATTTCCTACTGCAGTAATCGAATATTCCTGACTATCTACGACCAGCTTTCCACCTTCTAGTATTGCACCTAGAAGATTTTTGTTATCGATTTTAAAACAATACTCTGCTAAGTCTTCTGGAGCTTCTTCTCCAAATAAAATGAGCATATTAGCGTCTTGAATCATATTCTGAGCTTCAGGCCCCACTTGAATTACTTTAGCTTCAAAAATTTTCTTCATCTAATTCCTATTCATCCTTTCTCAAATCTGTCATAAACTTATGTTTGTAGATAAGTTTAACATAATAGTTGCTATATTTACGTGCATCTATCAAAGGTCTACTGATAAAGGCCAATACTAGCTATCCAAGCTACTAGCACCCGCGGAACACCATTGAGAAAGCGTGAATAAAGCACAGAAGGGACACCAACCTCAACTGTTTCAGCCTTGGCTTCAGATAGACCGAGTGCTACAGGAATGAAATCACAACCGTTTTGAGTGTTGATAGCAAATATAGCTGGCAGAGCCATTTGGGGCGGAATATTCCCTTTGCCGATTTCAACTCCAATTAAGGTTCCAATAATCTGACTGATAACAGCTCCGGGGCCTAACAAAGGAGATAGGAATGGCAAGGAACAGATAAAGCCAATCAAAATGAGTCCCCAGATGTTCCCAGCTAGGGGAACCATTAATTTTGCCAGCCAATTTCCAACACCTGAACCTTGAATAACCCCAATCAGCAAGGAAACAAAGGCCATGAAAGGAATGATCGTATTGAGCATTGTTTGTATGGCTTCACGAGCAGCCTGGTTGAAAGTCGCAACGACCTTCCCAGCACCCATCCCAATTCTTGCTACAATACTTGTTTCAGCTTTTTGCTCTGTAATTTTTTTACTAGTATCGTAAGTTGGCTTTTCTGTTACCACAGTTGTCGCTTTTTCGTCTTCATTAGCAGCAGAAATTTGATTAAGACCAACTGCTGACACATAGATTTCCTCGGTTATATATTGAGCTAGAGGCCCACTTTTCCCTGTAGCGACAATATTTATTGTAGGGATCCCCTTTTTAGGATAAATACCACAGCGAAGAGTACCGCCACAATCCACGATTGCTAAAGCAATTTCCTCATCTGGGATAGAAGTTTTAAACCCATTAACAGCTTCCATACCGGTCAAATCAGCAATTTTATCTACAATATCTGGCTTTTCTCCTCCGCCAGTGATATAGATGAATTTATGCTTAGCTTCACTAGGTGTAATGACCAAAGGTCCTCCGAAACCGCCATTTCCTTTAACAACTTTTATACTCTTATATGACATAATTTCACTCTTTCTATCAATCAAATGTTTTACTCAAGGTAACACCTTGCTGTTTTGCTACATAAGCAGTTGTAAAATCGGTCACCCAACCGCCTACAAAGTTCATGACAAGCCCAACAAGCATGTAACGAATGGCTAAGTCCATTTGACTTAAACCTAAAGTTTGAATTCCTGTTGCAATTCCCATCCATACAAACAATTCCCCAGGATTGATATGCGGAAATACACCATTTGAAGTATGGCAGAACTGCATCTGAGCTGCTACAAAACTAGGTTTATAATATTCTGGTAAGAAACGTCCCATACTGATTGCCATCGGATTCCCCAGCATAAAGGCTGAAATGAAAGGTAAAATCATATACCGGCTAACAGGATTTTTGGCAGAAATCTTAGCCAGGGAATTGACCTTCTCTTCTCCCAAGAAAGCGATAAGGGTATTCATTGCAATCAATAGCATTAAGACAAGCGGTACAATATTTGTCATCCAGCTAATAAAGGTTTCTCCACCTAATTGGAAGAGTTTCATAAAACTCTCTGCAAAATTTGTAATGTGATTCATAAGGAACTCCCTTTCTTATTTTTTTTTAATAACTGTTTAATAGATAATTGTAAGTAATTCGCATAAAAGCCGAATCCCAGAAAAGAATCAGATGAACTTGTCTCTTTCTCAATACCTGCCTCATGCCAAAGATAGACTTTTCTAGCATCTTCTATGGCTGATTGCATCAACTTATTTTCTTTTCTCACAAGAGGATTATACTTGTCAAAATAATGGATGTCTTCTCCAACATAATCGTCCATATTTTGAAAACGTGCTAAGATTGTGACTCCTTGCATTTTGCTAGCTTTAAGAACCCGACCGTTTTCATCAACCGCGAACATGACAATCGTACCGGATTTGATTCTTCCGGACTTCCTGCCAATCGCTACGCGCCCCAGTCTTCGGAGCATCGTATAGGTCTTATTGAAGTCTTTGAGTTGCTGCCAGCCGAGGAACATTTGAAATATATAAGCTGCCATGATAAATACAGCGAAAATTATTAGCGAATTCATTAAAATACTCCTTTGCTCTTAGAAAATGATAGAAACTCTGTCTCTGTTTCTACAGCCCTCAATGCTTCTTTTAGAGAAGGCTCTCCTGCAATTCGAAAAATGTCGTCATACAATTCCAGCAATTCACTCTCCATTTTGCTTTCAATTTCTGAGGGAATGGCGACTAGAAAGATAAATTCAATCCAATCATCTCCTTTTTGATAGGGCTCTTCTAGCTTTCCAAACATTAAAATAGTTTTTGCATAACCCTGGTTAATTGTATGGGGGAAGGCAATTCCTCCACCAAAAATGGTTGATTGTTTTTTATCCCTATCAATTATCCGATTTCTAAAACCTTCATCAATCATCTGAAGTTTCTCTAACTCTGCAACCATATTTAGCAAGTATTGCTGATAGGTTTTTTGGGGACTCAACCGAAGAAAACGTAAGCTGACTGTTTCTAGATTTTTTTGATGAAAAGCATTGACCCTCTGCCATTCTTCCTGCAGCCATTGATCATCAAAAAGATGATTAACTTGAATGACTGGAGATTTAGAATCTTTATATTTTAGAGGAACTGTCGTAAAAATCGCGAAATAGTCCTGATTCAAATCCAGATTAAAATCCTCTTCAGAATACTGAGTAATGTCTACATCATTTCCAAGTATTCGTCTGAGTTGCTGAATAATCATCGCAGCAGTTCCTCTTCCTGTTGTGCAAACTACAGCTATCTGCTTGCGAGAACCATTTACAACAGAGTTTTGCTTTCTTAAAATCATTTCAAAATACAAAGCCAGATATCCGATTTCAGATAATTCCAATTCAGAACCAAAAATTGCAGATAGTTCTTCTCCAGCAATTTTCGCCATTTCAAAAGCAAAAGGATATTGAGTTTGAACCTCGCCATGGAATATATCATTAGCTTGCACATGGAAAATCAGTCGATTGATTAAGGGGCCTAGATGAGACTTGATTTCTTCAAATAATTCTTCATCATCAAAGTTAACCAACATTGTTTCTTTGACTTTCTTGACAATCCCTTGAAAAATGTTTGCAAGCTGTTCAGATTGATAAGACGGCTTGCTTAAAGTGTCAATAAAACGGATATTAAACGGAAAACACAAAAAGTCTATCTCAAACTGACTGAGGGAAATCTTATAAGTCATCTCAATATGATAGATTAATTTTTCAACCAAAGGTGTCTCTGTTAAATCATTCCTATAGTAAGGAATAGGGCAACTCAACACCCTAGATGCATGAATACGCTCCACCATAATTGAAATTGTCTTTCGAAGGAGTTCCTTTGTTTCTTTCGGGATTTTATACTCCTGGACTAGCGTCTCCAGAAAAGAAGATGTTGCCTCGGTGAGTGTCTTTCCTTCAAAGTAAGGGGCCACTTGGTGAATATAGAGCAAGCGCAAATTCAGCTCGGACCCCAAGACCTCCAGCCCACGGTTGGGCTTTCCTGAAATAGTGATAGAGTAACTCTCTGCCAAAGATTTTACTTGTTTTAAATCCTTATTAAGGGTACTTCTACTAACACCTGCTTCCTCAGCCAAGTCGTCAATAAGAAGAGGGGAGGTTGACTTAATTAAACGTTTTAGTAAATAGGCAATTCTTTTACTGGAAGAATTGAAGTCACTCTCCCGTTTTAAACTACCAGATAAAATCCTTTCCAACTCAGTATAGTCATACACCTCTAACATTAACTTATCATCTTGTGAGATAATCTGGATACTCGGAGCCAAAACATCATTTAATTGTTGGATACTCTTTTGCAAGGTTTGCATACTAATATCCAGCTCTGAGCGCATATCTACCAAGGAATAAGTTGGCTGTGAGACCATTTTTTCTAAAATGTTATACCATCGATTTACTATGGTCAACTCTCTTCCTCACCTTCATTTTTTTAACCGCGAGTTTTCCCTCCGGCAATATTTGTAGTGACTCCAGTTATATAGCTAGAACGGTCTGAAATATAGAATGCTACAAGGTCAGCTACTTCCCGTAGTTTACCACTTCGTCCCAAAGGAGTTGTTGAAGTTGAAGCATAACCAGCTCGAATATCTTCTACCGTCTTTCCACGGGTATAAGCAAGAGCTTCCTCATAAGAAAGAGTTCGAAGTCCCGTAGCTTCCATAATTCCTGGAGCAATTCCAACCACACGTACACCATGCTTACCCAGCTCTTTTGCCCATGAACGAGTGTAACTATAGACTGCTGCTTTTGTGGCAGCATAGGCACTTTGTCCTTCAGAACCTTCCAAGCCTGCTTCTGAAGCCATGTTCACAATTACACCTTTTCCATTTTTCACTAAAATACGTCCCACTGCCTGACTAACCAGATACAAACCTTTTTGATTAATCATCGTTACTTTTTCGAACGTCTCATCGTCCAATTCGTAAGGACCTTTAGGATTTTCTGCATCGATTAATAATCTAGGGATATTAATCCCTGCATTATTGACCACTGCATCAATATTGCCAAATCTTTCAACTATTTTGGCAACACCCTCTTCTACTTCAGAGCGAGAAGTTACATCAACTTTTACAAATAATAGATTTGGATGACGCAAATCGTTGTCGCTAAGATCGAAATTCGCTACATTGACACCTAATTCCAGCAATTCTTCAACAATTGCCTTACCGATCCCAGATGACGCGCCAGTCACAAGAACTGTTTTGCCTTTTATGTTTAACCAATCATTCATTTTGATACCTCTCAAATTTTATTTACAAGGCAATTATATAGCGCTTTCATAAAAGAATTAAGACACTCTTTTTTATACTGTTCAAAAAAATAATAAACTAATTATGAGGCTTGTACTAAAAAATCCACAAGAAATGAACTTGTGGATCTCTTTTTATACTCTAAATGAACTCAAGGCATATAAGAATCAAAGGCGTGCATTCAACTCAGCACCCAGCTCTTCAAAGCCTGGTTTTCCAAGAAGGGCAAACATGTTTTTCTTATAAGCCTCAACTCCAGGCTGGTCAAATGGATTGATACCATTCAGGTAGCCAGAAAGAGCAATAGCCAACTCAAAGAAGTAAATAGTGTAGCCCAAAGTGAACTCATCTTGCTCAGGCAGTGTCACAAACATATTTGGAACTCCACCATCAGTGTGTGCTAACAGCACTCCATCTGTAGCTTTTTTATTGACAAAGTCAACATCTTTTCCTTGCAAGTAGCCAAGACCGTCCAAGTCTTCTGCCAATTCAGGAATCAGCACATTTTTGCGAGGTTTATCTACACGTACAACTGTTTCAAAGAGGATACGGGTACCTTCCTGGATAAATTGTCCCAGAGAGTGCAAGTCTGTTGAGAAGTTGGCTGAAGTTGGGTAAATCCCTTTTTGGTCTTTCCCTTCTGACTCACCAGCCAGTTGCTTCCACCACTCAGAGAAGTATTGTAGAGATGGTTCATAGTTAGCTAGAACTTCTGTCAGATAACCTTTACGGTACAAGATATTGCGTACAACTGCATATTGATATGCTTCATTTTCAGCCAACTTATCAGAAGCATAAGCCTTGCGAGCAGCATTTGCTCCTTCCATTAACTTGCTGATATCAGCCCCTGCAGCTGCGATTGGCAAGAGTCCCACTGCTGTCAATACTGTAAAACGACCACCTACACTATCAGGCACTACAAAAGTATCCCAGCCATTAGCATCTGCTTCAACCTTAACTGCACCTTTAGCGCGGTCTGTAGTTGCATAAATCCGTTTATTTGCTTCTTCCTGACCATACTTCTTAACCAAGAGTTCTTTGAAGACACGGAAAGCAATAGCAGGCTCTGTAGTCGTTCCTGACTTAGAAATAACGTTGACAGAGAAATCTTTGTCTGATACATAGTCTACCAAATCAGCCAAATAGCTTGAAGAAATAGAATTTCCAGCATAGAGGATTTGAGGTGCCTTGCGTTCTTCCTTGCTTTGTAGATTTACAAAAGAATTATTCAAGAAATCAATAGCTGCACGAGCTCCTAAATAGGAACCACCAATACCGATTACGATCAATACCTCACTATCAGATTGGATTTTAGCAGCAGCCTTTTGAATACGAGCAAATTCATCTTTGTCATATTCTTCAGGCAAGTTCAACCAGCCAGTCATTTCTGCCCCAGGACCTGTACCATTTCGCAGAGCAGAATCTGCAGCAGTCACTTGAGGCTGCATATAATCTAGTTCATGTGGTGCTACAAATTTATCTAACACCTTTGAGTAGTCAAATTTAATATGTGACATGTTTATCCTCCAATTGTTCTTTTCTTTTATGATAACGCTTTAAGAAAAAATAAGCAAGTGCTTTCGCTATTTTAAAACGTTTACATTTGTATTCTATACTATTTTTCTAAATAAGCTAACCTTAGGACATAACCGAGAGCAATCGTTTGCGTGAGTCAACAAATTTTAGGCCTATTTAGGCCTATTGAGAAGAACAATTTTGATTGACAAGAAAACAAATATGCTTCTTAAGATTGGATGTCAGCTGAATTCATTTCAGGTCCGTTCAAACTAGATTCGCTGCTCCAATATTCATCTGCACCTTTTAGGCTTGACTCATCAAGAGCAATAGAAAAGAGCACACAGTTCACTTCGCTTAGGGCTGCTGGATTCCTCCCCTGACCCGCTTCACGCAGAACTGTTGCTCCGATAGGTATTATATCATAATTTGTTCGATTTGCAAAGGTCCGGTTTTTATTCTTGTGTTTCGGCCTTGGCTGCGAGTTTGGCTTGTTTTTTTCGTTCTCGACCTTGGCGAAAAAAGGTCTGCATGATGGCTGCACATTCTGCTTCCAAGATTCCTGTTTCTACTTCGACTCGGTGATTGAGACGTTCATCTGTCAAAATGTCGTAGAGACTCCCTGCTCCACCGAACTTCTGATTGGTCGCCCCGTAAATCACCTGGGGAATCCGAGCTAGACCAATGGCACCACTACACATGACACAGGGCTCAATCGTGACAAAAAGCGTCGTATCCAGCAGGCGCCAGCTATTTTCACGCTGATTGGCCTCCTCGATCGCCATGATTTCCGCATGCATGACCGCCCGCTGCAGCTCCTCACGCGCATTATGTCCACGCCCGATAATCTGACCATCCTTGACCAAGACACAGCCAATCGGTATTTCATCATTGGCGAGGGCAATTTCCGCCTCCTTCAGGGCTTCCCTCATAAACATCGCTTTTTCCTCTATCGTGTAGTCCATCTCTTCCTTCTTCCTTTTAGTTTCTTTGTTCATTATACCATAGGCAGCTTACGACTCACAAAAAAAGCCGCCGATTGGGCGACTCTTATGGGAGATTATTATGAAAAAGTTTAGGAGGTTTAAACAAAGTTAGGAGGTCTTTGTTTATGCTTCTAGTATAGCTGGCCTATCTTAAATAAAGCTTAAGTTCTCTGAGTATTGATGATTTTGGAAATATCACCACTTAGAATCTCAAAAATATCTGACAAATTGCTGGCTTACTACTATCCGCTTTGTCGCAGAACCAACTATTGTGGCATCGCTCATCCTTTACGTAACTCAAGGATTTGGTCATAGCGCTCTTCTTCATCAATATGATGGGCTATTTCTAGTACCGTGATCGGCAAAGAAAAGATTAGGTCTCTAACCAGACGACTATTTTTTTCGTCCAAAGCTGATGTCACTTCGTCCGCTAATAAAATATCCTTCTCGCGTAAGAGAAAACGAGCCAACTCTAATCTGACACGCTGACCTCCTGAAATGTTTTCACCATTATTATGAATTTCTACATTCAAAATATCCTGAAATTCATCTATTAAGCCAACTCGGTCCAATACCTCCAATAATTCATGGTCCTGAAAAGGCTGACCAAAAGTTAGATTATAGCGGATAGTATCGTTAAACAGGAAGGGATGCTGGCTAATTAAACCGATATTCCCTTGGAAATGACTCGTTATTTGATTTCCATCATACTGAACGAAAATGTCACCCTCATCACATACTTCTTCTCCTAAAATCAAGCGAAAAAGAGTCGTCTTTCCAGACCCGCTCGGTCCTTTGATTAAGACCTTCTGACCTACTGAAATCGTCGCCGTCAAATCAGAAAAAAGCTGACGTTCAGCAAAACTTTTTGAAATATGATTTAAGCGCAACGATTCGAGATTTTCAACAAATTGATCCTTTGTCTCTTCGAAATCAGGTTCTTCCTCGATAATCTTAAACAGGCGGTTCGCAGTCGGCAAGGCACCTTGGAGATTGGCTGCACTGTACATCAGAGTTTGGATCGGTTCTACCAGCATCCCCGCAGCAACATACATAGAGATGAGGCTTGTAATAGAAATAGAATTTCCCTGTAAACTCAAATAAAAGCCTAAAGCAAGAGGAACAACCTGACTAAAAAAGACCATAAATCCATTAAAGAAAAAAATAATATTATGTGTGAAACAAAATCTTTGGATGGCTTTTTGATATTCTCCGTTTAAATCATTCACGCGCTCTTCATTCAGCCTCATGGCCTGATTAATCCGTAAGGTTTGGCTGCCTTGCATACTATCCGAGACAAGCCCATGTAATTTCGTTCTAAGCTTGGACCAGCTGTCTCCCGAATCTTGTAAACGACGATTCATGATGAACTGAGGAATAGGTCTCATAATCGTAAAAATGACAAAAATAAGTCCTAAGAGAAAATTTTGTGAAACAATATAAATGGCTGTAACAAGGGCGACAAATCCCCAACTCACCATAACATTTATATTTTCCAAATAATTATCGCCCACATATTCCATATCTTGAGTTAGCAGACTAACTTTTTCATCATTGGAAAATTTAGGATTCAATATGACTTTCTTAAATAAAAGGGCACGGACACTTTTGTTGATTTCTCTTCGGAATATATTGTGCGAATGGTTTGAAAACAGCATCAGACTATAAATAACAAGATAGACAGACAAACCAAATAAAACAAAATTGAGAATTTTTCCATAAGAAAGGCCGTCTTGATCTAACTTCAAGGCCTTCGTTAAAATCAGAGGTTGCGCCAACACCAAACCACTATTCACAATACGCCCTAAAAAAATAGGAAAAAGATACTTCTTATCAATGTACTTATAAATATTTCTCATAATTATCATCCATCAAAATAGAGGGCTAGCACAACCCTCTTCTCTAATTTATTTAAAATCGTGATTATTTACAATCACAATTATAGTTAAATACTCTAGGTTTAGCATTCATTTTGTCATCGAATTTGTTATTCACTTTAACCTTCACCGAAAATTACAATCTCCATGTGTCAAAATTGTTAGTTCCAATAATTCAGCATCTGTATCGCTTATTTTAGATAGATACTTTTCGACCTCATACTCACCCTCACTTAAATATTTATTTTTATCAAGATAAGCATGAAACTCTTTCCTAATCACATCATTGCTGTCGACTACTCTATTCAATTCATTCGTAAGAAAAAATGAATGATTGGTTTTAGTATTAAAATACAACGTACCATCATCAGTACTATATTTTAATATATATCGTGACAAATTCATATTATCACCTCTTAATCTGTGTGACTTAACCTACAGTAAGTATACACCGATAGAAATATTAAATAAAGCAATATTCAGCAGATTAGAAAAGTTCCAACTTTTAATATTTTGGAAAAGGTTATCCTATAAAAGCTGCAATTTCGCCAACTTCTTGAGCAATATAGGTGGCGCCGGCTTCTTCCAATTCTTCCCTGCTTCCAAAGCCATAAAGGACACCGATAGAATCAAACTTTTGCGCTTGAGCGCCAAGCACATCGTGCTCCCTGTCTCCAATCATGATGGTATGCGCCAAATCTGTAATCCCATTTTGCTCCAAGGCATACTGGATAACATCGCTTTTTTTACTACGTTTTCTATCCATGGTCGCACCAGCGACAAAGTCAAAATAATCATACAAACCAAAGTGTTTGAGAATTTGAATGGAAAATTCTTCAGGCTTTGACGTAGCTACAATCAACTGTTTGCCAGCCTGCTTGAGAGAAGCCAGCAAGTCAGGAACGCCTAGATAGACCTCATTTTCATAAAGGCCTTTTTCGGAAAAATACTCATGATAGTAGTCAATGGCCTTTAAACATTCTTCCTTAGAAAATCCATAAAAGCGCTCAAAAGACTCCTGCAAGGGCGGACCGATGAAAACTCTCAATGCTTTCTTGTCTGGCACTTGAATCCCATATTTTCCTAAGGCATAGGCCACCGAGTTGGTAATCCCTAGTTCTGAATTGGTCAAGGTGCCGTCTAGGTCAAATAAAATCGTTTGATACATTTTTTCCTCTTTCTGCTTTCAAAAAGAGGCTGGGACAAAAGTCCTAGCCTCTCAATTGTCTTTGGATTGTCGAGCAAGACGCAGTGGTTGAGTGGGCTCTACTACGCTGATTTCATCAGCTTTTACAGCCCTACTCAACTGTGCGGAGGTGGGACGATGAAATCGAATTCTAACGAATGACCGATTTCTGTCCCACTCTCTTATCTTCATTTGCTTATAAACTAGACCACACACTTTCAAGGATATTGGTTTGGTCACGATCTGGTCCGACTGAGAAGGTTGAAATGCGCACACCAACTAATTCACCGACACGGCGGACATAGTTGCGGGCATTTTCTGGAAGCTCATCCAAGTGGCGGACACCTGTGATGTCTTCTGACCAGCCTGGTAATTCTTCATAGATTGGTTTGCAACGTTTGAGTTGCTCCAAGCTTGCTGGGTAGTGGTCGATGCGTTCCCCATCCAAGTCGTAGGCTACACAGATTTTCACTGTATCCAAGCCGGACAGAACGTCGATCGAGTTCAAGCTAAGGTTGGTAATTCCTGACACGCGGCGGCTATGGCGCATGACAACTGAGTCAAACCAACCAACACGACGAGGACGACCGGTTGTTGTCCCATACTCATGCCCCACTTCACGGATCCGGTCCCCCACTTCATCAAAGAGTTCTGTAGGGAATGGTCCGTCACCGACACGGCTGGTATAGGCTTTACATACACCGACAACCTTGTCGATCTTGCTTGGGCCGACACCTGATCCGATGGTCACCCCACCAGCAACTGGGTTTGATGAAGTAACAAATGGATAAGTTCCTTGGTCGATATCCAACATAACCCCTTGGGCTCCTTCAAAGAGCACGCGCTTGCCGTTATCCAAAGCATCGTTCAAGATGACAGAAGTATCGGTTACATATTGTTTGATTTGTTGACCATATTCATAGTATTCTTCGAAGATATCGTCAAAGGAAAGAGCCTCTGCTTCATAGAGTTTGGTAAATTGACGGTTCTTTTCTTCCAAGTTGATGCGCAGGCGTTCTGCAAAGACGTCGCGGTCCAAAAGATCCGCGATCCGGATTCCCACACGCGCAGCCTTGTCCATGTAAGCTGGTCCAATCCCTTTGATGGTCGTTCCGATTTTGTTGTCCCCTTTTGACTCTTCTTGGAGACGGTCCAATTCGATATGGTAAGGGAGGATGACATGGGCGCGGTCTGAAATGCGCAAACTGTCTGTTGTCACACCTTCTTCATGAAGATAAGCCAACTCTTTGACCAATGATTTAGGATTGATCACAACCCCATTCCCAATGACAGAAATCTTTTCAGGGAAGAAGATACCTGAAGGAATCAAGTGCAACTTGAATTTTTTGCCGTCGATCACGATGGTGTGACCGGCATTGTCCCCACCTTGGTAACGCGCAATGACTTCTGCATTGGCTGATAGGAAGTCTGTAATCTTCCCTTTTCCTTCATCACCCCATTGGGTTCCTACTACAACAACTGATGTCATAATTCTTTTTCATATACCATAGATAGTTCCCTATCTATGCCTTTCTTCAAACTAGGGGCAGGAGTCTCACCTGCAAGTTTGTCTTACACCCTATTATAAGAAATTTCCTCTTTTTTTTCAAGGTCAGCTATTTCTTTGCTTGGTTTTTTACCCTTAAAAGTTGTCTCTCATTTTCTAAACATCCATCTTTTGGCCTTCATATCCCAGCTTATACAATGATCGTTCGTCTTTTACCTTCTTTTCTCCCTAAATTAGATCTTATTCTTTTCAGTTTTTAAGCAAGGTTCTCCTCAGAAAGATTTTTTCCCTTTCAAGTCTAAATAAATCAAGTTACTCCCTTCACCTCTTTTCTTTTTTTATGCTAAAATAGAAGCTATGGACAAAATTATTAAAACTATCTCAGAAAGTGGCTCCTTCCGTGCCTTTGTACTTGACAGTACAGAGACCGTGCGAGCAGCCCAAGAACACCATCAGACACAAGCAAGCTCAACAGTGGCCCTCGGTCGGACCCTGATCGCTAGCCAAATTTTAGCGGCCAATGAAAAGGGAAATACCAAGATTACGGTGAAAATCCTAGGTACTAGCTCACTGGGGGCTATTATCACTGTGGCAGATACTCAAGGAAACGTCAAAGGCTACGTTCAAAATCCTGGTGTGGATATCAAGAAAACAGCGACTGGTGAAGTTGTGGTCGGACCATTCGTCGGAAATGGGGAATTCCTAGTGATTACCGACTACGGCACAGGCAATCCTTACCACTCCATGACGCCCCTGGTCACTGGAGAAATCGGTGAAGACCTGGCTTATTATTTGACTGAAAGCCAACAAACGCCATCTGCAGTGGGGCTCAATGTTCTACTCGACGAAGAAGACAAGGTCAAGGTTGCTGGTGGTTTCTTGGTGCAGGTCTTGCCAAATGCCAAGGAAGAAGAAATTGCCCGCTTTGAAAAACGTATCCAAGAAATGCCGGCCATTTCTACCCTTTTAGCGTCTGACGACCATATTGAAGCTCTTCTTGCTGCCATCTATGGCGAAGATCCCTACAAACGTCTCTCTGAAGAAGAACTTCGTTTCCAATGCGACTGTAGCAAGGAACGTTTCATGGATGCCTTGGCTAGCTTACCAGCCAAAGACCTTCAAGAAATGAAGGACGAAGACCAGGGAGCGGAAATTGTTTGCCAATTCTGTCAGACAGCTTATCACTTTGACGAAAACGACTTGGAGGAACTCATTCGTGACAAATCTTAATACACCTTTTATGATTGGGAACGTCGAGATCCCAAACCGGACGGTCCTAGCACCTATGGCCGGTGTGACCAACTCCGCTTTCCGGACGATTGCTAAGGAACTGGGAGCAGGGCTTGTAGTCATGGAAATGGTCTCTGATAAAGGAATCCAATACAATAACGAAAAGACCCTGCATATGCTCCATATCGATGAAGGAGAAAATCCTGTATCGATCCAACTTTTCGGGAGCGACGAAGATAGCCTAGCACGCGCAGCAGAATTTATCCAAGAAAATACCAAGACCGATATCGTTGATATCAACATGGGCTGCCCAGTGAATAAAATCGTGAAAAACGAGGCGGGTGCTATGTGGCTCAAGGACCCTGATAAGATCTACTCCATTATCAACAAGGTCCAATCCGTCCTTGATATCCCTCTCACTGTCAAAATGCGGACAGGTTGGTCAGATCCTTCTCTAGCAGTGGAGAATGCCCTAGCAGCTGAAGCGGCTGGTGTTTCTGCCCTTGCTATGCACGGACGGACCCGGGAGCAAATGTACACTGGTCACGCTGACCTTGAGACCCTTCACAAGGTTGCGCAAGCTCTGACCAAGATTCCATTTATCGCAAACGGAGACATCCGGACGGTTCAAGACGCCAAGCAACGCATCGAAGAAGTCGGTGCAGATGCGGTCATGATTGGCCGTGCCGCTATGGGCAATCCTTACCTTTTCCATCAAATCAATCACTACTTTGAAACAGGAGAAATCCTGCCTGATTTGACCTTCGAAGACAAGATGAAGATTGCTTATGAGCACTTGAAGCGCTTGATCAATCTCAAAGGCGAGCACATTGCCGTCCGCGAATTCCGTGGCTTAGCCCCTCACTACCTCCGTGGTACCTCAGGTGCTGCCAAACTACGTGGAGCAATCTCGCAAGCTAGCACCCTAGCAGAGATTGAAGAACTTCTTCAATTAGAAAAAGCTTAAGAACAAAGAGAGTGGGACAGAAATTGATCATTCGTTAGAATTCGATTTCGTCGTCCCACCTCCGCACAGTTGAGTAGGGCTGTAAAAGCTGATGAAATCAGCGTAGCAGAGCCCACTCAACAACTGCGTCTTGCTCGACAATCCAAAGACAATTGAGAGGCTAGGACTTTTGTCCCAGCCTCTTATATGTTATTCTTCCTTTTGGCCTTCACTTTCTTTCCAGCGATAGGTCTTGCGCGGTTTTTTCTTAGGTACCCGCTTGACTCCTACTTCTTCCACATAGGAACCGTAGGTGACAAGGAAATTATTGGTCAAAATTTCTTTATCTGGATGGATCAGGTTCACCAACTCCGTCGCCTCGTATACGGTGAAAGGTTCTTCTAGGAGATGGAGGAAGGTTGGATTCCAAGCCAAACGCCCTTGGATCCGCTTGATGGATTCTTGGACAATCTCATAGTGGTCAAAGGCAAAATCTTCAGCCGTCAAGACACGGCCATCTAGGGAACACTCCCCTTGTTTGAAGTCCACATCGAGGAAAAGGACCTCTTTGGCATCATCCCCAGCTCGGACCAAATTGACCGCTTCTGCTGGCAAATAAACCAGGTGGGCAATGGTGATGACCCAACCCCGTGGATCCCGTCCAGGTGTCGAAACGGTCATCAACTGCTCGACCTTTTGAGGGGTCAACTCTAGTCCAACTTCTTCCTGGACCTCACGGATACAAGCCTGGATAGCATCTTCATGCTTTTGCAAGAATCCTCCAACCAAGGCTACCCGATGCTGACAAGGGTGCGTTTTCCGGCGAATCACCAAGAGTTTCAAGCGCCCCTCCACAAAGCAGTAGGCCACCATATCAGCAGTTACGCTCGGATTTTCATAGGTAGGGTGATCCTGTTCCTTATACCAACGGAGAAATTCTTCCTCGCTGACGACCCTTTCGTAGTATTCCTTTTCGTTCATTCCTTCCGGAATGCTTGTTGCTGTCATTTAAGCAACCTCCTTTTTCACTGCTTTACTCCACTGATACCAACCGACAAGACTGTTAAGGGTATAGACCCAGTACATGCCTTGAATATGGATGCTCTTTCCCCACCAGAGGTAAATACTGAAGAGGTTGGTCGCAATCCAGAAAATCCATTGTTCGCGATAGAGACCAGTCATCAGAAGCTGTCCAACACCATTGGTCGCATCTGTTATACTATCACGGAAAGGCCGAGCACTGTGGATGCTTTTATAGGCGTAGCCCATCCCGATCCAAATCAGAGCTGTTAGGGCCAAGTACTTGATCCATTCCATTAGGTTTAATTTCTTGGCCTCAAAATGAGATTCTTCCGCTTCCCCCTGATCATTGATCCGATTCGACAACCAGACATAGAGACCAATTGGCTGCATAACGAAGAAATACAAGGTCGTCAAGACTTCTCCATAGAAGTTTTTGTTCAAGGCTAGGATGAGATAAATCGCTGAGTTTACTGCTCCAAAGAGATAGTTACTAGCCCTACCCTCTGCTACTAGTATAACACAAACTATTCCTGTCCAGGATGCAAAGAGCCCCAACCAATCATGACTCGCTTCCTGATTGGTAAATTCTAAGATAAAGGGCACGCTGGACAAAGCAAGCAAATAGAGCCATTGTGTCAATGTGCGGCCAGCGAACAGGTCTTTCCAAAGGAGTTTCATAATTCCTATAAAGCCACGCTTACCAGCTTCTCGATGGACATTTTTTAAATGTTCCCCAAATGTTTGAATTTTTTCTTGTAGTCGTTTCATGCTGCTTCTCCTTTAATCAGCTTGATAAATCGTATCGATGACACGTTTCGCTTCTTCATAATTCCCCAAGTAGTCTTGCCCGAGATAGGCTGTAGGGATATTCGAGAGGTATTGATGGCGGAGTTGATCCAGGTGATTTGAAAAACTGTTGCGAATTTCATCATCTGCCATGGTCATATCACGGAAACCATCATTGACATAGGATCCAATGGGTTGGACAAATAAGATCAGATCCCATTTTTCCTTAGCTAAGATACTGACGAAGAGGTTGTCAAAGGTATCCGTCATACTGGCCTCTTGGCCTTCTACCTCCATATAGTAGTCGTAATAGCCCTTCGTCACCAGAGAATTCGTATCCGCAATGACTAAGCCACGATTGGCACTACTGTCGATTAATTTTGAGGTTTGATCGTATTGTCCCAGCAAGAGGTAATAGTAATCTTTTGGTGTTAGTTCATCATCCCGTACATTATTTCTAATTTGGTACTCCCGAGCATATTCCAAGCTCACTGGCGCATCATAGAAACGGGCCAAATCCTTTGCCAAGGTCGTCTTCCCATTACTAGCACTACCCATAATGAGAACCTTTTTCGTAAACTGACGACGGAAGGGTTGGGCAATGTATTTCCAATACTTGCTCGGGTTCTCTCTGATGAGGGTTCCTGAGATGCCAAACTGACGCTCCTGCAGGCGGGCTTCAAAGCCTCGCGCTTCAAGTTCTTCTTGGTAAGCCTTCTCTCCAACAAAGAAGATCAGCTCTTCTCTCTCTG
This sequence comes from Streptococcus sp. AM43-2AT, assembly GCF_003603405.1. Classification (NCBI taxonomy): domain Bacteria; kingdom Bacillati; phylum Bacillota; class Bacilli; order Lactobacillales; family Streptococcaceae; genus Streptococcus; species Streptococcus sp. AM43-2AT. The sequence continues at coordinate 463,352 of NZ_QTND01000002.1, forward strand.
CATGATATTGAATGGTTTCTAAGGCTGTTTTCAACCAAGGCTCCCATCCCAAAGGATAGCGGGGAAGATCTGTCTCGTCAAGTTTATATATTTGAGTGAGTTCATCATTTGAAAAACCTTCTCGGATATAGCGAAAACGTTTCTGCAAAGGAAGTCCAACCTCTTCTCCACGGTCACCTTTGTACCCAGAAACAATTACACGAACGCGGTCACATTGGCGCTTTGCCCGTTGAATTAAATCAATATGCCCTTGATGAAGGGGGGCAAATGTTCCAAAAACCACTGCCACTTTTTCTTTCATCTTACTGGCTCCTTTGTATTATTATTTCAAAACATGCTTTGCTTATACTTTTATTATAAACTATAATTAGCCAGTGTCAATACTTTTTTATAAAAAAATATATTTTTATAAAATAAAAATTAAAAAGATCCAACTCTGTATGTTATTATACAGAATTGAACCTCTGATTTCAATTATTTTTTTAATTTTCTCAGTGGCGAGCTATTATTCCCGAACCAAGGCGTGCGCATGGCCATTTTCTGTCACTTGAACACTTGCCAGTTGTCCATCTTGACCAATGACTATATCCAAGCTAGCTGCAGATCCATCTTGGGCGGAAATCAAGCCAGCATGATAACGACCTTGATCCAAGTTGTATTCATAGCTTCCAATCGTATAGCCCACTGCATCGCCACCTGGAGTTTGTAAGGTCACTTGGCCTCCTTGCCCAATCGTTACACCTGTATCGCGACCGTCGGTCCAACTACCTATTGCTCCAGAATAATCCCCTGAGGCATAAGCTAATACACCTTTATAGCGTGGGTTCTCTGTCTTAGAGGCTTGCTCTTTTGCAGTCATGCGACCTTCCTCCAAGCTAGGTAGTTTTGCTTTTTCAGGTGCTGGGGTCACTGCTGGATGTGTTTCTTTGGAAGGAGTTGGGGCCAGGCCTTGACTGACTTCTGGAACTCTTGGTGTCACCGGAGTTGACGGAGTCTCTTGGCTCGCTTGTGTTTCACTCGAAGCGATGGCAGGAGTTTTTGCCACTTCTGCGCTTTGTTGGCTTTGTGTGGTTTTGCCTGTAGCCTGTTTCTCTTCTTTTTTACTCGTAGAGCTTTGTTTCACTTGCTCAATTTTACTAGTTGAAGATGGACTGGTTTCCTTTTTCTTTTCTGATCCACAGCCGCTTAAGAGAAGAGCAGCTGTTAGAGCAAGGGTGGATAGACTAAATAAGGTTCCTTTCATTTTCATGGCAATACCTCTCTTTTGTAACATTCGTTACATTTTGTAATATAATTGTAACATTTATCTATAGGGACGTCAAGAGGATTCACAATTCTTATAAAAAATAGAAACTAGTTTCAAAAAAAGAGTGAACCCATGGAGTCCTAGTCCAAGCATTCACTCTTTTTCTTATTGATAGACTTCTTGATAAAATTCGATAGAGTCTCCATCTTGGACAGTGGTCTCTGCTGCCCCTTTTGGTGCCATCTCTCCATTGATCTTGTACATCCAATAGAGCCCCTTGCTTTCGTCTTGGGCTACTCCATCGATCGAGGTGATGAGGCCACCCTTCTCCTCAATTTTGTAGTTGCCTTTAAGGACTTCCATCAAGTTGGCTTTTTCTGCAACCTTTAGGGTCTTGCTTTGAGCTTCTTGCCCTTCAGGGGCGATACTTACCGTAATGGTTATTTCTTTTTCTTTGGCTACTTGTGAGCTAGAAGCTGAGTTTTTCGTAGCTGATGGTGTGCTTTGTCCGCAGCTAACCAAGACAAGAGCCGCTAAGACAGTAAACAAGCTATAAAGTGTTTTTTTCATGATACAATCTCCTAAATATGACATAAAGTAAAGGATAAAAACAAGCGGTGGAAAGGGCGTGGGCTAGGTTAAAGCTAAAGCCATTTACCAGAGCATAGGTCCACCAAGGCATGTGATAGAGGACAGCATAAACGCTATCAATCAACATCCCGTAGAGAAAGGATAAGATGCCGACCACTAGGGTTTGGACTTCCAAAGACAGGTGGCGATAAAGCCCCCGCCAAAGAGTCAAGAGGAGGGCAAAGACTAGAATCTGAGCGACTACCACTGGACTCATCCCCAAGAGAAAGGCTGAAGTAAACATAGTGACAGCCATCACCAAACAGGCGAATGGCCAGTCTTCGAATAGCACCAACAAAAAGAAGATGGCACTAATGGGTTGGACATTGGGTAGAAAGGCAAAAGCTTGTCGCAGCACCACACAGAGTGCTGCTAGGAGGGTGATTCGGGTCAAGCGTTTGAGAGGCACTGCATATCCTCCTAGTCAATCGTGAAGTTAAGCTGACCAGACTTGACACCTACCTTGAGGGTTTGACCTTCTGCAACTTCTCCTCTCAAGAGGATTTCTGCCAAGTAGTCTTCCACCTGGGTCTGGATGGTCCGACGCAAAGGACGCGCTCCCATCTCTGGATCATATCCGTGAGTTGCCAGCCATTTAAGGGCAGACGCTTGGAATTTCAGAGTAATGCCCTTCTCTGCTAGGGATTGAATCAATGGTTTTACCATAATCTTGACAATCTCGTGCATTTGGTCACTGGTCAAGCTATGGAAGACAACCTTTTCATCAATCCGGTTAATAAACTCTGGTCGATAGGTCTTCTTCAACTCTTCGAAAATGCGTTTTTCCATGTTGGCTTGGTCAAAGCGAATATCCTTGGCTCCAAAACCAACTGTCTTATCATCTCGTAAAGCAGTAGCTCCCAAGTTTGACGTCATGATAATAATGGTATTGGAGAAATCCACCTTACGTCCCTTGCTGTCGGTCAAGACACCATCATCCAAGACTTGCAAGAGAACGTTAAAGATATCTGGATGGGCTTTTTCCACCTCATCAAACAAGAGGACTGAATAAGGTTTGTTGCGGACTTTTTCCGTCAACTCACCGCCTTCTTCATAGCCAACGTAACCCGGAGGAGCTCCGTTGAGACGACTAGCTGCAAATTTCTCCATGTATTCACTCATATCAAAGCGAATCAAAGCGGACTCGTCATCAAATAGAACCTCAGCAAGCGCCTTGGCTAGCTCGGTTTTCCCGACTCCTGTCGGACCGAGGAAGAGGAAGGAACCAATTGGTCGCTTGTGAGACCGGATTCCAGATTGATTGCGGCGAATCGCTCGGCTGATACTTGAGACGGCCTGATCCTGACCGATCACGCGCTTATGAAGTTCCGCTTCTAATTCAAGGTATTTCTTAGCTGCTGTTTGGGTTAGTTTCTCCACAGGAATGCCAGAAAGCTGACTGAGCGTCTTCAGAATATCCTCTTCCTTGACTTCTAACTGATAGCCTTTCGGACTGGCGTCTTCTTTTAGTAACTGAGCAACTTTTTTCCACTGTCCCTTGAGCAAGGCCTGATCGGCAGCTGTCAAATCGGACTGAAGGCCTGCTTGAGGCCCCGCGTTTTGCACGGTCGCTGCCGCCTCATCCAAAAGATCAATGGCTGAGTCTGGCAAGAGGCGACTGGTCAAATAACGATGGGCATAGACAACGGCTGTCTCAATGGCTGCATCCGTAATATGGACACGGTGGTGACGCTCATAGGTCTTCTTGAGCCCTTGCAAAATAGCGATGCTATCCGCAACAGACGGTTGCTCAATCAAAACCTTGGCAAAACGGCGTGACAGAGCGGCATCTTTTTCGATGTGTTTTTGGTATTCTTCTTGCGTAGTCGCTCCTACGGTCCGTAAGGTCCCGCGAGCCAAGGCAGGCTTCAAGATATTGGCCGCATCCAAGGTGGAGTCAATCCCTGATCCAGATCCCATAATGGTATGGAGCTCATCAATGAAGAGAATGACATGGCCATCTTCTTCAATATCATTGATGATGTTGTTCATCCGCTCTTCAAAATCTCCACGGAAACGAGTCCCTGCGACAACATTCATCAAGTCCAACTCTAAGACACGCATCTTAGCAAGTTCAGTTGGGACATCTCCACTGGCAATCCGTTGAGCCAAGCCCAAAGCCAGAGCAGTCTTTCCGACACCGGCATCTCCAACGAGGACTGGATTGTTTTTTGTTTTGCGGCTCAAAATCTGAATCATCCGCGAGATCTCTTGACCCCGGCCAATCACCGGTTCCAAACTGCCATTGCGAGCCATTTCTGTCAGATCTCGGGTATAATCTTCCAAACCACCACTAGTAGAGGCCGGCATGCCCATCATATTTCCCATGGTTTGACGATTTGGTTGCTGGGACCGATAGAGAGAACGGATAGCCTTGACAGCTTCCTTGTCCCAACCTGCTCGTTGTTCCAAACTCTTACGAAGCTCGACAATTTTAATGCCATCTTCCTGATCATCATAGCGGAAGCCAACATACTCCAATACTTGAGAAGCTAAGGTTCCCCGCTCTAGTAAGAGCGCCAAGAGGACATGCTCTGTTCCAAGACTTTTGGCATGGACTGCCTGGGCAATCTCTTGGGAACGGTTCATGATTTCTTCTACACGGAAAGAAAAAGGAAATACCTCATAGCGACCATCCCGTTGGTAGACTTGGCCTGTGATGTGCTCAGCTGCATCTTGAAAATCATCAATCTGCATAGGATAGTCACTTAAGACGGAACCAGCTACACTATAGGGGTTATTTGCTAGGGCCACTAGGATATGCCAGGTATCTAGGGTTTGGGAATCAAAATGACCCGCCAAGATTTGAGCGGCTTCAATCGTTTCTAATAGGGCTTTTGAATAGTTCATAAGGAGATTACATTCCCTTTCTATCGACTTGTTGGATAATTTTTCGTAGGATATTGGCTCGTAAGCGATGGGCTTCACTTCCCAGAACCTCGTCTGTTGTCATCACTGACAAGAGCTCTGCTTCTCTCTTTGTAAGGAGTTTTTCTTCAAATAGCATCTGGAGGATATCACAGAATACAGTCTGACTGATCTGTTCTCCAATGCTTGCGCCAAGCTCTGTTAGCATCTGGTGTTGGTCTGAAAATTGAATCTTGCCAATCCGGATATAACCTCCACCTCCACGCTTACTCTCTACGATGTAGCCTCGACTTTCGGTAAAGCGGGTCTTAATCACATAATTGATTTGACTAGGAACAACTTGGAAAACATCCGCTATTTCGCTTCTCTTGAGCTCTGCGATTCCTGCTTGAGCCAGTAGCGATTTGATATAGGCCTCGATGCTATCTGATGTATTTTTACTTGCCATGATGCTCCTTTCTGATGGTTTCATTCTAGATGAGCTCTCTGTTCTTCAGAGGATAAAAAATGGTCTCATCATCCATGATGTCATTATTGACCTTATCTGACTATTATACAATTTTTACGCCTGTAAATAAAGCAAAGACTACGTCCAGATGGAATCTGAATCCCCCTTACTGGTAGCCAGAAGAAACAAAAAAGAGGCTAGCGATTGCTAACCTCTTATAGAAGGTGCCTTAGGATTTCCGACGAGCGAATTTTACTCTTCCGCCTAAGAAGCCTAAGCCGAAAAGTCCCATCCAGGCTAAGAAACTTGCCTTCTCTGTTCCTGTCTGTGGCAGTTTACCTTCCGGTTGTAGAGAAGGACTTTCAACCTCTTCTACTACTGGATGCTCGGCAGTCAAAACAGAAGTTACTTCTGGAGTCGTCTCTTTCAGAAGAACCGGAGTTTCTTTCTCTTTTTTATCATCTACTGTTGAATGATGTGCATGAACTTGTAAGTCTTTACTTGGAGTTACAGGTGTTATTGGAGTCGGTAGATCAGGTATCACAGGATGTTCTCCTACCACTCCTGTTCCGACTTCTGTAATCTGGTCCTGGGCTTCCACTTCGACAAAGGCATCGACTTCTGTCCGAATTTCTTTGCCTTCTTCTTGTCGAACCTCGATCAACTTCAAGCGGCGTCCAACCTTCCCTGCTTGAAGGATCCGGCTTTCGCCCTTGGCCAAGTCCTTGCTTTCACGCGTTTGACTCTCAAATGGAATCTCCTCCGCTTCGATGAGAAGTTCTGGCTTTTCAAGAACCAAATCCCGAACACCTTCGTCTGGGCGTGTCTGCGTCAGCGGTTCATAATTGAGATCATCTTTTAAGATGGTCTCAAGGGCTTCCACTTGATTCGCTGCAGCAACCAAATCTGGTCGCTCTTGATTCAACAACTGAGTCAATTCCGTCAATTGCTCTTGAACAGTCGGTTTGAGGTTTGCTTTCAAGCGATCGAGAGAAGTAGCCTTGATCTTTTCTACTCCTTCTTTGATAACCTGTTGGAGCTCTTCTTGACTGAGCAACTGACTATCTTTTCCTGATAGGATAAAGCGGTCTACCTGAATGGCTCTAGATGACTGAGGATCATTAAGAGACGGATCCAGGTGCAAGCGTAATTGGTGGTAGCCTTTTGTTAGACCTTGCAGATTGACCAAACTCTGGTCCAGTTTGCGTTGATCTCCATAGCCACTGAAGTAATGGTCGCCTTCAATCTCATAGTCATGACCACGCCCTTCTTCAAAGGACATTTCTTTTCCATCTAGGGTGACGCTGTAGAGACCATGGCTTGGATCAACCACTCCTCGAACTTCCACACCAGTTCCCTTGAAGGTGATGGTCACCTCAATGTGTTTCTTTCCTTCTTCATCGGTTACTTGGTTGAAGCTAGACCAAGATTCCGTTCCATTTGAGAAGTCTCGATTGTCCGTCTCATGATTCCAGCCTTGGCTGTAGTGCAGTTTTGGATCTTGATCATCCACTTCTTTGCGATTTTCTGGAAGTAGGTCCTCGTTCATCACTTGGACTGTCAGTTCTGGAATAAAGCCGACCAGGCTGCCTTGATCCGGATGCAACAATTTGGCCTTAAAGTCATAGACATCGGTCGCTTTTCCTGCAAAATCAAGGGTTGGGACTTGGACTGTTTTTTCTGTCTCTCCATCTGCGAACTCAAGGGTGACATTGGTATCTTTGTAGACCTTGCCATGAACCCCTGTTCCTGGTTCTGTGATTAACTTTAGACTGGCACTTCCTTTAGAGCCACCTTTTCTTTTGACGACGATTTGCGCTGGGTCTCCTTTTTTAACAGCTAAGGTTGGCTGAGCAAACTCAAAGAGGCCTTTTTCTTGGTTATTGAGGGCATAAATCCCTTCCGTTGCGATAGCATCTCCCTTGCTATTGACCAAGGTCAAGGTATGGGAACCTGCTTTCAAATCTGGTGTTTCATAAACCTTTTGGCTGCGTTTGCGAGTTGGACTTTGGGTATTGACCGTCGCTAGTTTTTGCCCATCTACATAGACATCCATCTCCCCATGACCTGGGTCTACAGTTGCGACCACATAGGCCTTGGTCCCTTCGAAGTGATAGGTTGCAGAAGCTCCTGCTTCCTTAGTCCACATCGAGGTGCCTCGAACGCCTTCTCCCTCTTCATTCCATTGGCTATTGGCCCGATCAGCTGTTCGATCGGAATGATAGCTCAAACCAAGCGGATAGCCATCGGTTTCTTCGATGCTGGCTGGTGTCTTATAGACAGAGACACCATTCAAGATTGGAGTGGCTTGGGCATCAGTAATTGACACTCGGAGGTAGCGACTATCAACTGGTTGCCCTTTGATCAAACGGCGATATCCAACGGTTGCCCCAGCCCCAAAAGGAACCCATTGGCCATTCACCGCTACATCGATGGTGAAACCGGAAATCCGTTGGCCTTTTTCGATGGTTTCTTTGAGCTCTACCACATCAAAATGTTGCTCTTTTCCAAGATCGAGGACAAAAGAGCCGGTCTTGGCATCATCGGCAGGGGCCCAACTGGTCTTTTCATCGCCATCTGTCAAATGGCTAGCTGCGTAATGCGAATTGCGCCGTGTCGAGTCAGCTTCTACCAAGGCGCCCGCCGCATAGTCCACGCTGTAGAGTTGATCCAAAGTCTGGCGGAATTCTTTCAAACGAGCCACATCGGCATCCGCAAATTTTCCATCTTGATTGGGTGGAATATTGAGCAAGAGTGGCGTTCCACGACCGACAGATTTGAAGTAAATGTCCATCAATTCACGCAAGGACTTAGGCTCTTGATTGTCATGGTAGAACCAGCCAGAGCGAATAGAAACATCCGCTTCTCCCACTGAGTATTGCTTCCCTTCCGGATCTCCATGGTTGAGATAGCTATTGGATGGATTGTTGCGAATCTTATCCGGATTGACCTTATGCCAAACTGGATCTCCAGCAATCCCCTTTTCATTTCCTATCCAACGAACATTGGTGGGCTCCGCTGAGAAGATAGCTATATCCCCTTGGGCTTTACGGATGGCGTCAAACCACTTATCGAAGGTATAGGTTACTTTTTGAGCCCCATCGCCACGCGCTCCATCCATCCAGACTTCAACAAATTTGCCTTTGTTTCCATATTTAGGATCTTCAAGGATTTCTTTGAGCTGGTTGAGATAGTATTCGTTGTATTGGTCCTCTGTATCCACATGGTAGAGCGGGCTGTGAGCATCCCAAGGGGAGAGGTAGACCCCCATATCCATGTCATACTTGCTAGCAGAAGCCGAAACTTCGGCTAGGATATCGCCTTTTCCTTCCTTCCAACCACTTTTGGCAATGGTATGGTCGGTGTATTTAGAAGGATACAAGAGGAAGCCATCGTGGTGCTTGACGACCATGATGGTCCGTTTGAAGCCAGCGTCTTTCAGGGTTTTGATCCACTGATCAGTATCCAGATGCTCTGGATAGAAATAATAAGGGTCTTCTTGCCCATCCCCCCACTCACGATCGTAGTAGGTATTCATCCCAAAGTGGATGAAGGCTGCCAGTTCTTCGCGGTGGTATTGCATTTGAGCCTTGCTTGGAAGGGGACCGTAGTCTGCAATCTCAGGTTCCTCATCTGAAGATGTTACTGGTTGAATTGCTTCTGTCCCTTGGCTGACTGCTCGGTTTTCTTTCTCACTCGTTACGGGTGAGGAATGTTCTGATTCTTCTTGGTGGTCTTTCACAGTTTTTCCCTCCTCCCCTTGATGATCGCCATCACTTGTGTCGACTCGTTCTTCACGACTCTCACTCCTTTCAGCTTGTTCCTCTGCATAACTGGTAGTGACTCCTAAAAAACAAGTCGCTACGACTACAGAGCAAACCCCTACTGATAGTTTGCGAATGCCAAATCGATTTCTCTTATCAAATAATCTTTTTCCCATATTCCATTCCTTTATGTCATCAGGTAAAGAGGGTGGAGACTTTCCCCATCCTCTTTCTGTTACCTGTGATCTTTTCACCGTATGTTTGCTGGTTTATCCAGCTTTTTTACTTGGCCTTATCGGCTCTTTTTTTCTTGTCATCCAGCACAGCACCGGCAAGACCTGCTGCTAAGAGACCTGCCACAAGGCTTGCGACGCTTTCTTCCGTTCCTGTATTTGGTAATCTACCTTCGGAAACTGAAGTTGCTGAAACTGCTGGCGTTTGAGCTGTTTTCTCGACTTCCTTCCCTGCTGCATCTGTCCCTTCCTGACGCACTGCTTTGACCTCAAGAGATGTTTGAGGAGTTGGGGTAGCTACTGGTCCTTCTGAGCCATGAGGATGTTCTGGGTTCGGAAGCGGTTGTGGCTCTGGCCGTGGTTGCGGCTCTGGCTGTGGCTGTGGTTGCGGCTCTGGCTGTGGTTGCGGTTGTGGCTCTGGTTGTGGCTGAGGTTCTGGCTGTGGCTCTGGTTGTGGAGTGTCTGGAAGTACTTCTTTCGTGCCCACCTCTGTGATTTCTGCCACTGGATCTAGCTCTACAAAGGCATCCAGTTTCTTCCGGCTTTCCACACCATTTTCTTGAGAAACTTCCACCAAGCGCAATTTGCGGCCTTTTTGACCTTCTTGAACCACACGTTTCTCTCCTTTTGGAAGTTCCGCATTTGGACGTTCTAAGCGTTCAAAGTCCATCTCTTCTGGCTCAATCACCAACTCTGGTTTGGTATGGACCAGATTCTTAACCCCTTCTTCAGGAATGGCTGAGCCTGTAGGTGCTTTTGCGGATAGAGAAAGTTGATATACTGTTTCTAGCTTGCCATCTTCTGAGACAACCTTGACAAGAACCGGAGCATTGGCACTTTTAGCATCGATGACCGTAACGGCTGTTCCATTCTTGCCTTGTGCTGAAACGATTGGACGTTCTCCCTCATACTCTAGATGATAATCTGTCACATCTGGTTTAAAACCTTCTAGGTCTTTGCCATTCACTTGGATCGTAACATCAGTTGTTGCCTGGGCCTCTTCTGTTGGGGCATAGGTGCTCAATTCAATGATTCCAATTCCTTTAAGATTTTCATCACGGACCATTCTTAAACGGATGGCTTTCGTTCTGGTTTCGTTGAAGCTGAGGTTAGAGATATAACCAGGCTCAAAGGCATAATCCAAGCTATACGGGATTTCTTCCCAGTTAGAGGCCTGGTTAAATGGATGATCTGGAAGATTCTTCAAATTGCCGTAATCATCTGGGACATCAAAGTCTGGACCAATATAGCGTTCAAGAACCGTTTTCGTTGGCAGACCTGTTTCCTGATCTGCAAAGAAGTCGACCGCTACTTTATTGACTAAGCGCTCTGTTACTTGACCATTTTTCTTGAAGATGAGACCAGCAAACACTTCTGTTTGATCTGGCTCTCTCTTCCAGTTGGTCCAACGGTAGTACTCGTTGTAGCCACCATCATTGATGTAATCGATATAGTCGATTTGATTTGGATCGAGATCGTTGGTTTCACTAGCAAATGCTCTGGTATCCTCTGCATTGTAGTCACGGTTCACAGAGAGGATTTCTCCTGTCTTTTCTGACACCCGAACGGTCAGCTGAGCTGTCAGATCATAGCCGAGGACTTTTCCTTCTAACGTGAAGCTGCCTTCATGAGAAAGTGCATCAGCTGGGATAGCCTGCCAGTCCACCGTCAGTTCCTTGCGTTCATAACCTGTGTCCCCTTTAAAGTAGACACCTACTGTAGATGGTAGAACTAGATCTTGACCGACTTTCACAAAACGTCTGCCTGCTTCTACTGCTACTGGAACAGCTTGTTTCAGTTTTTCTGCATCGCTTGTGAGATGGAGATGGTATTCTTGTAAGATGGTACCATCTTCCGCTTTATGGATGACACGGATTGGCTCACCTTCATGGACGCTTGGCACAACCGTTGCAAGACCGTGATGGCTAGCTGTCGCTTCCACTTGTGGATAAGCCCGATCACGCGCATCGATGTAGTAATCGGTCACACTTGGATTAACTCCTGGTAAAACCTCACCGTTGACACGAATGGTCACCTGGCTCTTTTCTTCTGCCGCAACCTTATTGGCAAATACCTGAATCTCTGAAATAGAGCTTCCACGTTTGCCTTCTGGTGTCTTCATACGGATACGAACAGCATAGGTGTCGACTTTATCAAAACTGAAATGATTCATCTTGCCAGCTGCTACCGGTTCTTCAACGGTTAGGTTGCTGACTTCTTTCCAGTTGGCTGGATTGTTAAATGGATGGTCTGTTTCGTCTTTGACGCGATTTGGATTGCTTGGAACAGTTGGGATTTGTTCCCCTGTATAGTACTCAATCACATATTCACTTGGAGCCCCAACGCCGTGGTCTTCGTGGAAACCAACATGGAGGTTGTCCACTGCTCGCTTGGTCAAGATACCAGAATCCCCAAACAAGATACCAACAGAATCTTCCGCATTGTCACGGCCCCAGTTGGTCCAACGGTTAGCTGGAGCATCGGTAAAGGAGATGACCTTATCATTGACCTTAGCAACTGGATCCGCATCGTTAGAGTCACTTGCAAAAGCGAGTGGCAAGACTGATCCTGTCCATTGCTCAGCTACATTGGCTCCCTTGACTGTGGTGCTAGAAACACGAATATGAAGACGTGTTGGAAGGTTGGTTCCTTCTACACGGCCTGCTATGACAACTTCTCCTTCTTGGGCCAAGAGTTGCGGATCGACCGCATCCCAGGCCACCTTGGCAGCATAGGTCTTGCCATTGGAGTGATAAGTCCGCACGCTTTCTGGAAGGGCTGGTTTTTCACCAACTGGCGTTGTCGTGCTGACTTCTTCTACAGCGATAATGCCTTCAACGGTGACTTGAGCTTGGGCTTCTTTTTCCACACCCTCTACATGACCTGTGACTGTAAAGCTATGGTAATCCTTGACTTGATCTGCTGTTACGGCATCCCAGGTCACGCGTTTTTCTTTCGGGAATCCCTTGTCATACTCAACCAACACTGTCTCTGGAAGAGCTGGCAAAACGTTTCGATCGGTGCTAATCCGTACAGGACGTACCTTGACAACTGTCTTTACTTCTGGATTAGGCGTGATGGTAAAGGTTAATTCTCCTGTTTGTCCTTGGAAGCTAGCTTGTAAATGAACCAATCCTGCTTCCCGCAGTTCCAAACCTTTCTTGCTTGCGACCGCTTTTCCTTGACTACCGGCTGCTGTTACCACATCGATTTGATCCGCTTGGAGACTAGCCACACTGCCATCTTGGTAATGAGCTAGGACATCAAGCGTGACTGTTTGGTCTTCCTTGAGCTCTTGGCCTTCTGGCAGACGCAATTCTAAACGCTGGATCTGTGGACTTTCTTCCTGGAATTGCACAGCATAGGTCTGTACAGCTCCCGTATCCTTAGCGGTAACATAGATTTGAGCTTTCAAACCATTCTCACGGCTAGCTTGTAGGACCGTCACTTGGGCATTTTCTGCACTTGCTGTGACTTGACCTGGCTCTTGCCCATAAGCGAGGGAACGGAAAATGGTATGGTTGCCACTACCAAATTTTGGAAGAGCTACTCCATCTAGCTGAACCGTTGGTTTCTTAGCCTTGGCTACATCTCCTCCTGCAACCACTAGCGTCGCTTGGACCGTTTCCCCATTGCCTAGGAGACCTGTCGCCTTCAAGCGAGCACCTGGTGTGGACAACTGATCTTCTTGACCAGCTTCCAAGGTCCATTGATCAACTTCATAGCTAACTGTCCGGCCATCTGTGAAGACCAATTGCACTGTCTTATCCACCGTCGTTAGATCTGCTCCCTGTGGGATTTGTTTGATAACTGGAAGGACTTGCTCCACACCGATCACATCAACCAGAGCTTCGACCGTCCGTCCTTGAACATGACCTGTCACCCGGACTTGGCCAGCACGACTATAGTCTGCTGCATCCCATTCGACGGCTTCTTCTTGGGCCTTGCCATCACTATAAACAACAGATACGTGACTTGGAAGTTCAGGATTTTGTCCCAAGTACACTTGAGTTCGAACCGGTTCGACCCCCAAGACAGAGCGTTCTTCCTGGTCCTTCTTACCAGTAAAGAGGCTGACTTGGTCTGACTGCAAGCGGTCTGAGTCTGCATACAGGGTAAAGGCACCCGCCTGCTCAGTCGATTTGACAATGACAACCCCTTTGCCGTTGAAGGCTTTGCGTTGCCATGAGCCATCTTCCTGCGCTTTGTAGCGTTCCCGGCTGGCTTGTTCCCCATTATCGACACCGACAATTTGACCTTGCCCATGCAGATGGAAATGCACCAAGTTATTGGCAGTTGGGACCACACGACCTTCTTCGTCGACGATTTCATAGGTAATATAGGTCAGATCCTTGCCGTCTGCTGCAATGGCGTGTTCTTCTTTCAGCAGGCGAACACCGGCTGGCTTCCCAGCTGTTTCTATTTGATCGCGGGCAATCACTTCGCCTGCTTCGTTGCGGGCAATAGCTTCCACCTTACCTGGCACATAAGGAACCAACCATTCTAGATAGAGTTCATCCGGATTTGCCCCTTCTTGGTAGGTCCGGCCATCTGCTGTAGTCTTCTTGGTAAAGGTCTTGACCCCTTGTGATTCCCCATTGACAATCAATTCCACACTGTGGGCATTGGAGAAGGCACGAACAGGGATCCGACCTTCTTCATCCATGACACGATTGGCCAATTCTGGATTTTCCCAGTTCCAATGCGGTAAGAGATGGACCATTGGATGTTTCTCAGCTGACAGCCATTGACTTTGGTACAGGTAAAAATCATTCTTCGGAAGGCCGGCAGTATCGACAATACCGAAATAAGAACTTTTCACAGGTGTGTCATTTTGGTTGTGCCATGGTGTTGGCTCACCGATATAGTCGGTACCTGTCCAGATAAATTGCCCTGCATAGCCGGCATGATCGCGGTCAAAGGTCCAAGAGGCTGTCGCTGTCCGACCCCAACCAACCCGGTCATTGCCGTAGTCTGATTGTTCATAGTGGCGGTCTTCTTGGTTGCTTCCGACCCATTCTCTTTCAGGATGATAGTAAGAGCCCCGTGTCCGCGTTGCAGAAGAGGTTTCAGAACCATAAATGAGCCAGTTTGGGTGTTTAGCGCGTAGGCTTTCATAGTTGGCCTCTGAATAGTTAAATCCAACTGCATCGAGCTCTGCCGCTACCTTTTCATGCCCTCCTGATCCATCACCAAAGCGGAATTTATCAGCTCCCATGGTGACATAGCGGGTTGCATCCACTTCCTTGATGGTCTTGACCAGACGACGAACGGTTGCGACAGACTTATCAGATCCATCTGCTTCACCGACTTCGTTACCGATTGACCACATCACAATAGAAGGATTGTTCTTGCCTCGCTCTACCATGGTCCGGAGGTCATAATCAGACCACTTATCCCCTTTACGAGCTTCTGGATGTGTTGCATCCTTTTCAAAGAATCGACCGTAATCGTATTGCTTTTTGCCACCATACCAGGTATCAAAGGCTTCTTCTTGGACCATCAAGCCCAACTCGGCCGCAATTTGCAAGGTTTGTTCACTCGCTGGGTTGTGGGTCGTCCGGATGGCATTGACCCCCATGTCCTTCATCTGTTTGAGACGGCGGTATTCAGCCTTGTAATTTTCCTCAGCTCCGAGGGCCCCATGATCATGGTGAAGGGAAACACCGTGGAATTTCGTAGCCGCTCCGTTAAGGAAGAAGCCACCTTCTGGTGTCCAGTTGAGATAGCGATAACCAAAGCGTTCCTTTTGCACATCTACCAATTGCGAATCCCGATAGACCCGTGTATACAGAGTATAGAGGGCTGGGTTATTGGTTTTGACATCCCAGAGGGTCGGTTTTTCAACATGAAGAGTATGAGACAGGTTGATCTCTTGACCAGCCAAAACGGATTGCACTTCACTGCGCACCTTTTCACTGACCACTTGACCATTTTGATCGACGATTTCGTATTCCGCATACACACTGTGGGCTTGATCATCTTGGTTGACAATACGACTCTTCACAAGAGTATCGACTGCCCCATTCTGTTGTTCTTCTAATTTTGGACTCGTGATGGTGGTCCCATACTTAGCTACATGGACCTTATCCGTCACACTGAGTTTGACATCACGATAAATCCCACTTCCAGAATACCAACGACTACTTGGCTGTTGGTTGACCACATGAACCGCGATGGTGTTTTCACTTCCATCCGCATTCAAATAAGGGGTAATATCGTAAGAAAAGGCATTGTAGCCATTTGGATAATGACCCACAAATTGTCCGTTTACATAGACTTTGGAATCCATGTAAACTCCACCAAATTCCAAACGCACCTTCTTATCCAGGTCCTTGTCTTCCAAACGGAAGGTCTTGCGATACCAAGCATCCCCACCGTTTAATTGTCCCCCTTCATTTTGAGCCGGAGAATTGTGATCGAAGTCAAAAAAGATTGACCAATCGTGTGGCAAATCTAATTTTTTCCAATCCTTGACATCCACTTGACGCCCTTCTGCACCAGGAGCTGCGTTTAACTTGAAATACCAGTCCTTGTTAAAGTCTCGTTCGCGATCTTGCACCATGTCCTCCGCTACTTGTTTTTGGTCCTTCGTAGCCTCTTCAGTAGCCCCAGCAGAACGTTCACTTGTTTGAGGTTCCCCCTGTGGCTTTTCGATTTCGCTCTCATTCTTTTCAGGAGTAATCACAGCAGGCGCCTCTAAGGTTGTTGATGCTTTATCACTTGTCCCAACTTCTCCATTCGTCACCTCTGACGCTTCCCTTGTGGCTGTCATCTCCTCTTCTGTTACAGCTCTTCCTTCTTCTTCAGCTAAGACAGATGGAGCTCCAAAAAAAGATACACCGATTAATACAGAACAAGCTCCAACCGCGAGCTTGCGAATACTAAATACACTGCGCTTTTCAAAAAAAGACTTTCCCATATTTAACCTCCTCTTGGGATTTTTACAATTGTAAGCGCTTTCTAAAATGCTTTTGCAAATAAAGAAACTCTACATTTTAACTATACCAAAAGTTGAGCCTTTAACAAGAGAGCAGGCAAAGAATATATAGTTTGTACTAAAAGAACTATACTTTGTCGAACTGATTCTTATAAGCATAAAATAGGACCGTAGGGACACTAAAGCTCTTTCAGATAAGAGAAATGGATCAAGAAGATAGTGATGACATCCATCATTCAGTATAAACGATTCCCCCTCTATTTCTCCTGTTTGAAATAGTTGTCATTCCAGCAGAGATAAGGTAGAATGAAAAGGATGAATTGAAAGGATACCACATGAACTACATTATTACTTTTTTGATCTCCATGATTCCTTTGGTGGAGCTTCGTGGAGCTGTTCCCTACGCTATCTCTAGCGGAATTCCTCTTTGGCAAGCCCTCCTGATCGGGGTCATTGGCAATATGCTTCCTGTCCCTATTATCTTCTTTTTCGCTCGCCATATCCTGGAATGGGGGAAAGAGAAACCTCTTATCGGGAATTTCTTTACTTGGTGTCTCAATAAGGGGCATCGTGGAGGTCAAAAATTAGAAGAGGCTGCAGGAGATAAGGGAATCTTTTGGGCCCTACTCCTCTTCGTCGGCATTCCTTTACCAGGAACTGGAGCTTGGACTGGAACCCTCGCCGCCTCTATTCTAGACTGGGACTTCAAACGGAGTGTCCTAGCGGTCATGTTGGGAGTCATTCTAGCAGGGCTTATCATGGGTACTCTCTCGCTTCTTTTTGGACTCAATACCTTTGCGCATTAATCATAAAAGAGGTTGGGACAAAAGTCCTAGCCTCTCAATTGTCTTTGGATTGTCGAGCAAGACGCAGTGGTTGAGTGCTCAAAGCACTGCTTTGAGGTGGTGGATAGAACTTGCGAAGCAAGTATCCTAAGTCTTTGTTCGCTTTTTAAGCTTCAAAGATGCCCTATGTTGACGGAAACTATGTTTCCTTTATCTGCAACCTTCAACAGTCTCCCAGACTGTTGAAGCTGTGCGGAGGTGGGACGACGAAATCAAATTCTAACGAATGACCGATTTCTGTCCCACTCTCTTTTCATCTTGAAAAAAAGAGGTTTCTATGGAAACCTCTTTTCTTTTTATTCTTAGTTATTAAGAGCTGCTGCCATTGTAGCTGCAACTTCTGCTTCAAAGTCATTTGAAGCTTTTTCAATACCTTCACCAACTTCAAAGCGAACAAATTCAACAACTGAAGCATTTACTGATTCAAGGTAAGCTTCTACTGTCTTGCTGTCGTCCATGATGTAGACTTGTGCAAGAAGAGTGTATGCTTGGTCAACTTTTGTGTTGTCCAAGAAGAAGCGATCCATTTTACCTGGGATGATTTTATCCCAGATTTTTTCTGGTTTACCTTCAGCTGCCAATTCAGCTTTGATGTCTTCTTCAGCTTGAGCGACAACTTCGTCAGTCAATTGAGCTTTAGATCCATACTTCAAGTGTGGAAGAGCTGGTTTACCAACCATTGCACGGCTTTCGTTGTCTTGGTCGATCACGTGGTTCAATTGTGCCAACTCATCTTTCACGAATTGCTCATCCAATTCTTTGTATGAAAGAACAGTTGGTTTCATTGCAGCGATGTGCATTGAGATTTGTTTAGCAAGCGCTTCGTCTCCACCTTCGATCACAGAGATAACACCGATACGTCCACCGTTGTGTTGGTAAGCACCGAAGTGTTGTGCGTCTGTTTTTTCAAGCAAAGCAAAACGACGGAATGAGATTTTTTCTCCGATAGTAGCAGTTGCAGATACGTATGCTGCCTCAAGAGTTTCACCTGAAGGCATTGTCAAAGCAAGAGCTTCTTCGTTGTTAGCTGGTTTACCTTCAGCGATGACTTTCGCTGTTGCGTTTACCAACTCAACGAATTGAGCGTTTTTCGCAACGAAGTCAGTTTCAGCATTTACTTCAACTACTGCTGCAACGTTACCGTTCACATAAACACCAGTCAAACCTTCAGCGGCAACACGGTCAGCTTTCTTAGCTGCCTTAGCCATACCTTTTTCGCGAAGCAATTCGATTGCTTTTTCGATGTCACCTTCAACCTCAACCAAGGCTTTCTTAGCGTCCATGACACCAGCACCAGATTTTTCACGCAACTCTTTAACAAGTTTAGCTGTAATTTCTGCCATTTTGTTTCTCCTATATTTTTTTTAAAATAGGAGAGCCGGGCTAAGCCCCGCCCTCCTAGGTAATTACTATTTATACGAATTAAGCGTTGTCGCCTTCAACAACTTCAACGATTTCTTCGATTGAATCTGCTTGAGTTTCAGTTGCTGCCAATTCAGCTTCAACTGATGCAACTGCATCTTCACCTTGACGTCCTTCGATAACAGCATCAGCCATTTTCGCAGTGATCAATTTAACAGCGCGGATAGCATCATCGTTAGCTGGGATGATTACATCGATATCGTCTGGGTCAGTGTTTGTGTCGACCATCGCTACAACTGGGATACCCAATTTCTTAGCTTCTTTAACAGCGATTTGCTCTTTGTGTGGGTCAACAACGTACATTACGTCTGGGATACGAGGCATATCTTCGATACCACCCAAGAATTTTTCAAGACGAGCGCGTTGTTTGTTAAGAAGTGCAACTTCTTTCTTAGGAAGAACGTCGAAGATTCCTTCTTCTTCCATGCGTTTGATTTCTTTCAAACGAGCGATACGTTTTTGGATTGTTCCCCAGTTAGTAAGGGTACCACCCAACCAACGGTGGTTGATGTAGTATTGACCTGAACGAACAGCTTCTTCAGCAACAGCTTCAGCAGCTTGTTTCTTAGTACCAACAAACAATACAACTGCGTCGTTTGCAGCAGCTTCACGCATGAAGTCATATGCTTGGTCAGCGTATTTTACAGTTTGTTGCAAGTCGATAACGTGGATTCCGTTACGCTCAGTGAAGATGTACTTAGCCATCTTAGGGTTCCAGCGACGAGTTTGGTGACCGAAGTGTACACCAGCCTCAAGAAGTTGTTTCATTGAAATTACTGCCATGAGTAAATTCTCCTTTTTGTTTTTTTCTCCTCTCCCAGACGTCAGCTTGCAACACGACCACAAGGGCAACGGTGCCACAATGGTTCCGGGATGAGTATTTATTGCTTTACGCAACTTTATCAGTATAGCAGATTTAGAAGCTTTTTGCAAGTCATTTGAGAGAAATTCCTAGACATTCCTGCTTTTCTTCAGAGTCTCCCTCCTTCCTTTATTTTTTCTGCAAAATTCTCATTCTTTCCCTTTCATAGACCTTTTGTCTGAAATTTTTTCTTGACCTTATCTGATTTTTAAGATAAAATAGAATATGTTGTGGCGGTATAGCCAAGTGGTAAGGCACGGCTCTGCAAAAGCTTGATCGTCGGTTCAAATCCGTCTACCGCCTTCACAAACAAATATCAATGAGCCCAGCAATGGGCTTTTTTGATACATCAGCTTGATTGAATCTCACTTTCACCCCTTTGTCAGTGATTGTGTTTTCCAATCATGAAAGGAAAAGATATGATGAAAAAAGTGACCTTATCTGCTCTCAGCATCCTCTCTTTGGCCATGCTCGCCGCTTGCCAACCAGCACAAAAAGAGACTCAACAAAGAAAACCTCTTGTAAGTAGCTCTAAAAAAACCTCTAAAAGCTCTAAGAGTTCTAGAAGTTCATACTCTAAAAAGTCATCTAGCAAAAAGGATTTTTCATCAGGTTTCGATGACGATCATTCTTCTAGCTCTTCAGACTCTAACACGCGCGAGGATCCTAACTATACAATGAGTTTGATGGACCAAGGAGAATCACTGGAAGCTATCGGGGATATCCCTGAAATGCCAAAATGGGCTGCCTTCAAAGAAATTAAAGTGGAAATCCTTGTTGGAAATGAAGCCCTTGCTCCTACTTCAAAAGAAGAAGCCATCAGCAAGTTAGGTCCTACTGATTCCACTTCTGGCAATGGTGCTTACTGGCATGGAGATGGCAGTGCTATCTTGATTGATTTTAATGAAAAAGGTCAAGCCACTAACAAAATTGCAACCTTGCCTAACTCTAAAAAGGTTACGAATCTCAAGGATATTCAACCTGGAATGACAGCTAAAGAAGTCATTGAAAAACACGGCCGTCCAGAAACTGTTTTCGTCTTTGGCTACGCGACGATTTTTACTTGGAAAGGTGAAGACGGAAAGGACTACTCTGTCGGTTTTGACAAAGAAACAGTCTTCCAAGTCTCTGAACCTGCATAAAAATCCCTTTTTCGGGATTCTTTTCTAATCCTATTCAAGCGCTTAGCTGCTTTTCTCACCGATGGGATAGAAGTCCTTTTCATAACACACAAACCCTCCAAGACCAACGTCTTGGAGGGTTTCTTTGAATAAGAGGCTGGGACAAAAGTCCTAGCCTCTTAATTGTTTTTTGATTGTCTAGCAAGACACAGTGGTTGAGTGCTCAAAGCACTGCTTTGAGGTGGTGGATAGAACTTGCGAAGCAAGTATCCTAAGTCTTTGTTCGCTTTTAAGCTCCAAATATGACCTAATGAGGGAAACAAAGTTTCCTTTATCTGCAACCTTCAACAGTCTCCCAGACTGTTGAAGCTGTGCGGAGGTGGGACGACGAAATCGAATTCTAACGAATGACCGATTTCTGTCCCACTCTCTTTCATCCATTACAATTCTGCAATTTGATTGAGGTTGACTTCTGCCACAGTGTCATTTCCAAACATGGTGATAATCATTTTCACCTTGTTGTTATCGATTTCTGTGATCTTACCAGTGTAATCTGCAAAAGCTCCATCGATGATGCGTACAGTATCTCCTACCTTCACATCAATGTTGAAATCTTGAACGGTTTGTCCCATTGAGATCAAGATGTTACGGATTTCATCTTCCAAAAGGGGAGTTGGTTTTGAACGGTTCCCGTGTGATCCAACAAATCCAGTTACGTTTGGTGTATTCCGAACGACAAACCAAGCTTCATCCGTCATGACCATTTCTACCAAGACATAACCAGGGAAACGATTTTCTTCGATTTCTTTTGTTTTCCCGTTCTTCTCAATTTGCACAGTTTGAGTAGGGATTTCTACACGCAAGATGTTTTCCAACATGTTATATGTTTGTGCGCGTTGAAGAAGGTTTTCCTTCACTTTGTTTTCATATCCTGAGTAGGTCTGTAGGACAAACCAGCCTTTGTCAAAACTATCCATTTTTATTTCCTTTCTTATCTACCAGAAGGGGTTCGTTTCATCACGATACTAAAAAAAGCCTTCTGGCTCTTGTTTTCCTAGCTCCATTATAACATAAAACCGGAGAAATCAAAGAAGTTTCTCTTGTTTTTCTTTAGCAAGACAAGAAAAAAAGCATCCACATGGGACGCAGATTTGTTTCTTTTTTTAGAACATATCGATGATCTTCAAAATACCTTTAGCCACTACTTGGTCAAACAAATAAATCAAAGCTACAAAAAAAGCGGTGTACTCAATTACTGAGATAAAATTTTTCCATCTTTCCTTGCGATTTGGCCAAGTCGTGTTTTTCAGCAAGACAAAAATATCTTTAAAAAATTTCACAACATTCTCCTATCTGGTTTCTTTATGAATTGTATATTTGCTACAATGTTTACAAAATTTGTTAACTTCTAGACGTTTTGGTTTTGGCGTCGCACTCAACTTGATTGAGTAGTTGCGTGACCCACAAACCGTACACGCTAGACTTGCTTTTTTTAATGCCATAACGCCTCCATTCACACCATTATAGCAAGTTTTCTACTATTTGACAAGTTCTTCTGCTCTCTGGAAGCGCATTTTGTTTGGCTTTTCTCTACGATTTGGTACAATATAGGAGATAAAGGAGAAATTATGAAAAGCGATCATCTGAAAGAAAGTAAAAACATTGAAGACCGTCGCGGGCAAAGTGGCGGAAGCTACTCATCTGGCCGCTCTGGTGGGAATTTAGGGGGTGGTATTTTACAAATCCTCCTCTCACCTGGAAGCTTCAAGAGTAAACTAATCTTGATTCTGGTCCTCATCTTTTTGAGCGGCGGGGCTGGATTGAGCGGGCTCTTTGACCAAGGTCAAAGCACGCAGAACTATAACTCAGGCCAAGTCACTCGCCAAAGCAATACCCAGGTGAGTGATGGAGATAGCAAATTCGTCAGTCAAGTCCTTGGAACGACTGAGGATTTCTGGGGGCAAACCTTCCAAAATGAAGGGCGGACCTATCACAAGCCAACCTTGGTTTTCTATACAGGTCAAACTCGAACTGGCTGTGGGGTAGGCCAAGCATCTGCCGGTCCCTTCTACTGTCCGACAGACCAAAAGATCTATTTGGATATCAGCTTTTACAAAGAGCTAACCACCAAATACAAGGCTAGCGGTGATTTTGCCATGGCTTATGTCATCGCTCACGAAGTCGGCCACCACATCCAAAACGAATTGGGGACTCTTCAGAGTTACCAGCGAGCCATCCGAGGGAAAAGTGAGACAGAAAAAAATGCCTTAAATGTCCGTTTGGAACTTCAGGCTGACTATTATGCGGGTATGTGGGCTCGCTACATTGAAGAGCAAGGCCTCATGGAGACGGGAGATATCGAAGAAGCGCTCAATGCTGCCCACGCCGTGGGAGATGACACCCTTCAAGAACAAGCCTATGGCTACTCCGTTCCCGATAGCTTCACCCACGGGACTTCTGAACAACGGATGCGCTGGTTCAAACGTGGTTACCAATACGGTGACTTTGAACATGGAGATACCTTTAGCGTCTCTGATAAAGACTTGTAACAAACCTAAAAATAAAAGCCTTTCAGATCATCTGAAGGCTTTTTTAGCACCCTATCGATAGCTATCTAAGCAAGGAAAATTATTTAAAAAATCCTTTCCATTCAAAATCTTCTCAGAAACTTTCCTTAGGTGAGTACGGACGTCAGCAAACTTCGAAGAAGTTCCATGACTTAACCAAGATACAAAGGGCGTTCACGGATTAAGTCAAAATAGGAAGTTCGACTCAGAATCTTTAGATTCTAGGAGTACTTATCTTTTTGACACAATCCGTAGCCCGTGTTCAATTAGTTTTGAATCTCTTCGCTCTTTAATTTCTGGGCTCAGGCCAAAACAGTTTCCCAAACTGTTTTGCTTTCAAAACTCCCGAGAGAGTTGGACAGAAATCGGTCATTCGTAAGAATTCGATTTCGTCGTCCCACCTCCGCACAGCTTCAACAGTCTGGGAGACTGTTGAAGGTTGCAGATAAAGGAAACAAAGTTTCCGTCAACATAGGGCATCTTTGAAGCTTAAAAAGCGAACAAAGACTTAGGATAATTGCTTCGCAAGTTCTATCCACCACCTCAAAGCAGTGCTTTGAGCACTCAACCACTGCGTCTTGCTCGACAATCCAAAGACAGTTAAGAGGATAGGACTTTTGTCCCAGCCTCTTTTAAGCATCTATTTTTAGAATCCAAACCAACCTTTGAAAGTATCCCAGGCATTTTGTGCTTTTCCAGGAATATCTGCTTCATCGATGGCTTTTTTGGCATCGTCTACGATCCCTGCAGCGCGTTCTTTGACCGTATCAAAGAAGCCCTTGTCCTCTTCTGGACTCTCCGTTTCTGTTTCTTGACCGACAGGAGCAATTCCATTTTCCTGGTAAGAATTTTCCTCATTATCAAAGCTGGTTCCTTCTGTATAAGGAAGGACGCTATTGGCTACATTTCGGAAGATCACTGATGCAGTCTCTGCACTGGTTCCTGTCAAATAGTGGGTTTCATCCGTCTTAGGGAATCCTAGCCACTGGCTAATGACCACATCTGGCGTGTAGCCAATGACCCACTGGTCTCCGGAAAGATCGGGGTTGAAATCCGTTTCAGTCGTTCCTGTTTTACCAGCCATGGTATAGCCATATGGTGCTGCGTTGACACCCGTACCGTTGGTAAAGGTTCCCAACATCATATTGGTCATCTTTCTATTGGCGGAGCTGCTGAGCACGCGTTTCGATTTTTGACTATGACTTTTCACGACCTGACCGCTAGCATTTTCAATCTTCGTAATGAGATGGGCATCGTTCATCACTCCATCGTTGGCAAAGGTTCCATAGGCCTGAGCCATCTGAAGCGGATTGGTCGTCACACCAGATCCGAGGGCAACTCCGAGAGATCTGTCCACCTTGTCCATATCGAGACCAAATTTTTTCCCGTAATCAAAGACAGTATTGAGCCCCAACTCATTGGCTGTCGCTACAGCTGGAAGGTTGAGAGATTCTGCCAAAGCTTGGTACATAGGGACAGTCGGGCTACCTTGAATGCCGCCGTAGTTATCGACTGTATAACTACCGTAGACCTTAGTCGTATTGTCCAGTTCTTTGTTGGTCGACCAGCCGTTTGCAACAGCTGGACTATACACGACGAGAGGTTTAATGGTAGAACCAGGACTTCTCGCAGATTGAGTCGCATAGTTGTAACTTCTGAAGCCAACATCTTGGTCACTAGCCACGCGTCCAACGATCGCCCGCACTCCTCCGGTCTTAGGATCCAGGGCTACACTACCAGATTCTGCCCGCGTGCCATCTTCGGCAACTGGGAAGAGATCTACATTGTCGTAGATGACCTGCATGCTGGCTTGGTAATTCTGGTCCATCTCTGTGTAGATCCGGTAACCATTCTTGATGATATCTTCTTCTGTTAGACCATATTCGTTGACAGCCTCATTGATAACCGCATCAAAATAGGACGGGTAGCGATAATCTTCTGACTTGCCTTCATAGGCATCCACCAGCTGTCCATGAATGTCGACTGCAGCGGATTGATCTGCTGTGGCTTGGTCGATATAACCAGCTGCCACCATATTTTGTAGGACCGTATTGCGACGATTGGTGGCGTTCTCGACTGAATAAAGGGGATTATAAATTTCTGGCCCCTTGAGCATACCGGCAAGGACAGCTGACTGATCCAAAGTCAACTCACTAGCGGAGACACCAAAATACTTCTTAGAAGCATCTTCAATCCCCCAAACCCCATTTCCAAAATAGGCATTGTTGAGGTACATGGTCAGGATTTCTTGCTTACTATATTTTTTGTTAATCTCGAGGGCCAGGAAGAACTCCTTGGCCTTCCGCTCAACCGTCTGATCCTGAGAAAGATAGGCATTTTTGGCCAACTGCTGGGTGATCGTCGATCCCCCACCTGAGCGACCGGCAGTCAAAATCGCCAGGAAGAAACGACCGTAGTTAATCCCACTATTTTTGTAGAAACTTCGGTCTTCCGTCGCAACAACCGCATTTTGTAAGTTTTCGCTAATCGCATCTAACTCAACATAGGTCCCTTTTTGCCCCGTTAGGCTACCTGCTTGATTCCCATCTTTATCATAGATGATCGTGGTCGCCTTGAGGGCGTTTTGCAGATCCGCTACATTGGTCGTCTTGGCTATGTAGAAAAGGTAACCTCCGACGACGAGACTAAAGGTCAGGCCAATCAATAAGAAGATCTTGGTCAAGTGATACTTGCGCCAAAAGCGTCTGATCGGATGTTGAGAGTGAGATTTTCTCCGTGAATTCTCCGACCGGCTATAGGTTGGAGCTTGCTCCTCCCCGTCCGTTGATAACTCAACCTCTTCCGCAATCTTCCTAGGTTCTTTCTCTCGTTGGAAATGACGAATCATTCCCTCCATTAATTCTTTTAATTTATTCATAGTCCCTATTTTATCACCTTCCTAACGTCTAGACAAGAAAGACCTTCGCAGAAACGGATGCTTTTAGTTTTCTTTAAGGTTGCCATCAAGTCCTCTCTAGAGCGGGTTTTAGCAACTTGTTTCTCCTCTCCTTTTCCTCCTTCTCATCTTTTCTTTCCCTTTGCTTTCTGATACAATAACACTATGCAGTATACTATAACGATACCAAGCGCCTTGCCCGCTATGACGGTCAAAGAGGCCCTTGAAGATTATTTTCTCATCCCACGAAAGATTCGTCATTTTTTGCGAACCAAAAAACATGTCCAAGTCAATGGGGAGACCGTCCACTGGCAATCAATGCTTGAAGCGGGTGACCAACTCACCCTCACCTTTGATCCGGAAGATTATGAAGAAAAGGATCTCTTGACAGGGGATGCTAGCCTGGTCGAAACCCTCTATGAAGATGAGCACCTCATCATCGTAAACAAGCCGGAAGGCATGAAAACACACGCCAATCAACCAGATGAAATCGCCCTTCTTAATCATGTCTCCACTTATGTTGGGAAGACCTGTTATGTCGTTCATCGCTTGGACAAGGAAACCAGTGGAGCTCTTGTCTTTGCCAAGAATCCCTTTGTCTTACCCGTCCTGAATCGGCTGCTAGAAGACAAGAAAATTCAACGAGACTATTGGGCCCTAATCTTAGGCACCTTACCCAAAAAGCAACTGGTTTATAAGGACAAATTAGGCCGTGATCGCCATGATCGACGCAAGCGTATTGTCGATCCTCGAAAGGGCCTCTATGCGGAAACCCATGTGACTAGCTTAAAGACTTTCAAGCGCACCAGCTTAGTCAACTGTCAGCTCCAGACAGGTCGCACCCACCAGATCCGAGTCCACCTCTCTCATCATGGCCATCCGATCGTGGGTGACCCTCTCTATAACCCAGAAAGAGCGCCTCGTCTCATGCTCCATGCCCACCGCTTGCGGCTTACCCATCCCTTTACCTTAGAGAAAATTCAAGTTGAGGCCCCTTCTCCAAGTTTTGAGAAAGGCTTAAAAGAGAGTGGGACAGAAATCGGTCATTCGTTAGAATTCGATTTCGTCGTCCCACCTCCGCACAGTTGAGTAGGGCTGTAAAAGCTGATGAAATCAGCCTAGTAGAGCCCACTCAACCACTGCGTCTTGCTCGACAATCCAAAAACAATTGAGAGGCTAGGACTTTTGTCCCAGCCTCTTTCTGTTATTTCTGCATTGGTCCTATTCCGTCGTTTCTTCACTTACGACTGGACTGGCTTCTGTTTTTTCTGACTCTGGTGATGGGGTCTGAGCAGGATCTGAAGCCTCTTCCTTATTTAGGCTAGGATCGATTGTGGCAGGACTTTGAGGTTCTGGGTCTGCTTTGTCTGCTTCCGCCACTGCTGTCGATGGAGCTGCTAGCAATTCATCTCGAAGAGCTTGGATCGCTTGTAGCAAGGCTTTCTTGTCGCTCTTTGGATCAGCTAGTTGATCAAAGAGAGCTTCTAAGCGTTCAAACTGAGCATCACTGGCCCCCTTTTCAACCAATTGTTGGTGGAGAGCGATCAACTGGTTATAAATCTCTTGATAGAGGGCCACGTCTCCAAGTTTTGGTTCTTCTGTTTTCTTTTGCTTTTGTTGTTCAATCGTTTCACCAACTTCACGCAAAAGAGTTTTTCCAGCAGTCAAGGCCTTGTCAGCATCGGGCTCTTGGCGTACCTGTTCTAAACGTTCTTCAAAAGCAGGACGCTTGCTTTCTTCTACTTGTGGCAAAAGAGAGTTGATTTGTTCCAAAAGGGTTGTCAAGATACTAGAGCGTTGACGGGACTCTGTCTTTTCATCCAAGTCACCATAGACCCCTTTGAGGAAGTCGTAAACAGCTAGGTTATAGGATGGAGCATCGGCTCCCTTTTGATCCAGAACTGTTTTGTCAATTGGATAGGTTGGAGCATTTTCTTGGGACAGTAGCTGGTCAATCGCTTGCTTAGCTTGGTAGAGTTCCATGAAATGGGCTTTTGAGTCCCAAGCTTCTTCAAAGGCCTGAGCCCGGTAAAGCTTCAAAGCAAGGTCTGCTGCTGTCGCACGCAATTCCGGTGTCAAACGCACATCGCTTAAACTTTGGTAGAAATACTTGAGGTAGTCCACCGAAGTCACACCAGTCCGATCTTGCATCTCCTGAATAGCTTGCAACAATTTTCCTTGCTGATCCAAGCCTTGGCTATCTTTAGCTGTATAGGCTTCCTGCAATTGAGAAACAAGGCTTTCTTTCTTGAGTTGGAAGGCTTCGGTATCAAGCAAGCGAACCTGTTCCAACAATTCCTGATAGCGACGATCCAAGGCTGTTTCTTCTTTTGGCTTGACTTCTTGGGTCGCATGGATATATTCTTTATCAACTTGGTCAAGACTCGCCAAGTAGCCTGCTGTCGAATTGCTTGGGAAGTTTCTAACTGTTTCTAAGAATTGACCCAAGTTCAACTCAATCCGTCGTTGTTGCAGAGGGTCTGATGCGTACAAAGTCCGACTTTCTGCTAGGAGTTGGTTGACCTTGTCCTCTACAGCTTTCTGGTCCAAGTCACCTTTCTGGTAAGTTGCTTGGATGGTCGGTAGACGGTGAGCCAAGTAGTCCGCCAATCCTGCTGAGCGTACCTTGATGTAGTGGTTATGGTCTCCATGCGGAATGACAAACTGGCCGTTCTCGATTTGCATCGTATATGGTGAAATACCGGAGCGAAGTGCTGTTGCATAAAGCTCGTTGATAAAGTCTAGCTCGGGATTTCCTGTTTCAAGCGGAATCCGAACATGTTCCTTCCGTACTGCATAAGGGTGGATATGGGTTGGATCGTATTCTTGGTCTGGATTGTTAAATACAAAGAAACCATTGGAAATCTTGATAGCTTCCCGAGGGACGCCGTAAGTCTGGCTAATGTACTGAATTTTTTCTTCATCCGAAGCATCTCGCGAATAGGTCGCTACATCATCTGTCAGTGGTTGACCCTTGTCTTCTTCCTTCTTACCAGCTAACACTGCCTCTGCCGCTGCGATCTCTTGAGGAGAGAGATCCTTCTTGTAGAAGTAATGCGCATGGTCTCCGTGAGCGACCATATAGCCCTCGTCATCCTTGCTAATGACATGATCTGCATGGAAACCATGATCGTGCTCATGGGCCTGTTCATTTTCATGATGATGATCATGATCGGCTTCATGGTCTTCATGATCATGCTTGTGATGAGGATTCTGATCGACTGGTTTTGTCTCTGGACTTGAAGGTTGAGTTGGACTCTCTTCTTTTGTGATACTTCCACCTTGTGTACGGGATAGTTGGAACTGTCGTGCCAACTCCCGCTCTAGAGGCGAAAGGCGACTATAAGGAATGAAATGGAAATGATCCCCGTGAGGATACACTACTCCTTGATCTGTCCATTTGGTAATCTTACTTGGATCAAAGACAGAACCATCCGACTCAACATGGCGAGCTGAAAGTGGAGTATTTTTCAACTCTTCCAAAAGGCTCGGTAAGGTTTTCCCTTTATTCGTCACTGTTGGATGAGGCACAGATGCTGTAATCGTTGGAGTGACCGGGTCTGCGATTGGCTGATTCGGATTAACTGATGAAGCTAGCTGGCTAGAAGATGGAGCAATGGGATTTACTTCACTTTTTCCTCCTCCATTTAGAACTGCTAAGGCAGCATATAATTCTCCAGCTGATAAGGCACTCTTCGGAATATAGTGGTAGTGTCCACCATGCGGAACAATAAAACCATCTCCTGTATCAGAAATCACATCCCCAGGATGGAAGACATAGCCGTCATCTGTCCGGTAGCCACCCTGGCTAGGCTTGACTCCTGCTGTTAGACTGGCTACTGTTTTCCCTTCTCGTAAAGCCTGACTTGGCTGACTAAAATCACGAGTTTGCCCAGCTTTTTGGACACTCTCTTTCGAATCTGAAACCAGCTCACCATTTTTCTGTTGGGCAATTTCCTCCACCGAACGGACATTCAGCGTATGTTTCGGATTGGTTAGGTAGAGGTAGTAGGTCCCATCCTTCTTGATAATATAGCCATCTCGCACCTGTGTGACAATATCCGATTGCTGCAGTTGGTAAGTAGGATCACGTAAAATCAGCTCCTCACTAAAAATCGCATCGTAAGGGACTTTACCATTGTAGTAATGGAAATGATCTCCATGGGAAGTCACAAAGCCCTCATCCGTAATTTTGACCACAATCTGCTCTGCCTGGATCTTTTCCTTCGAGTTGACGGTTTCAATGCTTTCTTCCTGCTTGTTTGAGCGGCTATCTGACTTTTTCTTGTCTCCTTGTAAATACTGCACCTGATTCTGATTCTTTTTGTCTTCCTTGACTGGTGCTTGCTGACTTAAGGCATAGGCGCATAAACCCAAACCTAAGGTTGCTACTAATCCAATTGTTGCTTTTTTCTTCATTTCTTTTTTACTCACTCCTGTAATTCTTTCGCTAGACTAGCCATATTTTCTTCTAAGTTCTCTAAGAGATCTTTGTTATTTTCCGGATCCGCTTCGAGAGGATCTAAAACCTTCACTTTTGCCCCTGTCGCCTTGGCAATGCTATCGGCTACCTTGGACGAGGTATGCTTCTCAACAAAGATCGTCTGAACTTGATAGTCCTTGACAAACTGCTGAATCTCAACCAATTGACGGGCTGTTGGTTCCTGCTCAGGCGAGATCCCTGCGATTCCTAATTGTTTCAGGCCAAAGCGCTTGGCTAGATAAGAGAAGGCTGTATGCTGGGTCACGAAGGTCTTTTGTGCCCCTTTTTCAAAGAGAGGCTGGTATTTGGCCACCAAAGCCTCACACCGTTTTTCAAGTTTTTGGGCATTGGCCTCATAATAACTTCTATTTTCTGGATCGATGTCTCCCAACTCTTGGGCGATGATCTTTCCTTCTTCAGCAATTTTCAGTGGATCCATCCAAGTATGAGGGTCATACAAGTTTTTTGCATCCTTGCCTGCCGTATCCTCAATATCCTCTAATCCAGCAACCTTATCCAATTCCATCCCTTTGCTGGCTTCGATGACCCGCAGTTTCGAGTTTTGCAAGCTAGGGTCTAGACGTCCGGCCCAAGATTCGAGTGTGTGAGAATGGTAAACAAAGACATCCGCGTCATAGATCTGGGCTGTCTCCTTGGCTGAAGGTTCGTAATCATGAATCCCAGCGCCTGACTGAACCATCCAGACTTCGTTTCGATCGCCTGAAATCTCCTTAACTAGGGAATAGACAGGATAAAAACTCGTCACAATTTTGAGCCCCTTTTTCGTTGAGTCAGCTCCCGAACTTCTCTGGCTTCCACAAGCCACCAAGAACAAGAGGCAGATGAATCCTATTCCTAAGGCACTTAGTTTCCTCCCAAACATGTATAATCCCTTTCTTTTTCTTAATCGGTTTATTAAGCAGTTAATTAACTAGTTAATAATAACGCTAATTTTTTAGTTTGTCAAGAATTTTTTGTATTTTTGACCACACAGAAAAAAGAGGCCCCCTAAGGGGCCTCTTATATTCTCGCGATTGATTAAACAATTGTTAATCAAGAAATGCGCTTATTTTTTCTTCTTTTTAAGGAGATAAGCTGCACTGCTTGCTACCACAAAGGCTAATACCAAGCTAATCAAGGAGATGGTTGTACCAGTGCTTGGCAAGAAACCAATCTTCTTACCTGGTTTCTTAGGCTCTGGTGTAACTGGTTTTGTTGGTTCATGTTTATTGGTTAGAACAACATTACCTTGACCATCATCTGTTTTCGTCACTTGGTAACCTGTTGGAACATCGACTTCTTCCACCGTATAGGTGACAGCTTTGCCCTTGACATGTTTGTCTAAGTTCGCAAAGGTATGAGTCCACTTGTTCTCAGCTGACAACTCAATGACTTCACCAGACTTCTTACCATCCGCATACAGTTGCACTTTCACACTCTTCGGACGAAGGCCGTCTTTATCCTCTTGGTCATCCCACTGTTTAGTTACAGAGAGGGTCGTCTTACCTGGAGTGTGCGTATTGGTAATGGTATAGCTTTCTTGGTCAATACTTGGTGAATAATTCTCAACTCGTTCTTCTTGAAGAGTGTAGACAATTTTCTTACCATCCTTAAATTCAGGAAGTCCAGTAAAGGTTTCTCTCCAATCTGTCTCGCTTGTGATATCTTTGTGGGCCACCTTTTCACCGTTGGCATAAAGATTCACAGTAATCTTAGCCGGACGAAGGCCATCTTGGTTGTCATTGTCAGCCCAGATCTTCATGACTGGAATATCCACCGTACTTGGGGTATGTGTATTGGTCAAGACAATATCACCCTTCTCCTGTCTCTCTTCTGTTACGGTGTAGCCTTTAGGAACTACTACTTCCTTAACAGAATAGTGAATGATCTCTCCATTTGCTTTTTCTGGAAGTTTAGTAAAGGTATGAGTCCACTTATTGTCAGTAGACAAGACAACTTTCTCGCCCACCTCTTGATCACCTGCATACAATTGAACTTGAATTTCTTTTGGACGAAGGCCATCTTGGTTATTAGCATCTTCCCATTTCTTGGTTACCTTAACCTGAGTGACAGTCGGCTCATGCTTATTGGTCAAGATAGGATGTGCTGGATCCTTGTCATCAATCGAAAGGGTATAGCCTTCTGGGACATTCTCTTCTTTTACAGTGTAGTGAATGGCCTTACCGGCTGCTTTTTCATTAAGATTTTCAAAAGATCCTTGCCACTGGTTAGCTTCTGATAATTCCAGGGTCTGGTCTGTAGCAACTCCATCTTTATAAAGTTTGACCGTAATCGTTGCTGGACGAAGGCCATCTTGGTTATTGGCATCTTCCCATTTCTTGGTTACTTGAACTTTCGTCTTAGAAGGAGTGTGCGTATTGCTAATCACTACCTGACCTGGATTGGTCGCTTCTACAGTCTGAGTATACCCTTTCGGTACTTCAATCTCTTTCACTGTATACTGAACAGCTTGACCAGCTTTTTTCTCATCCAAGTCAGAGAAGGTATAGGTCCAGTCGTTATCTGCAGAAAGTTCTACCTCTTTACCTGATTTTTGGTCATTAGCATAGAGTTGGACCTTGATGCTCTTCGGACGAAGGCCATCTTGGTTTTCTGCATCAACCCACTTCTTGGTCACTGTTACACTTGTCTTGCCTGGTTTGTAGCTGTTGGTAATCGTCGAACCTTCGATAACTGTTGAGTAGTTAGCAACTGTATCTTCTGTTACCGTATAGACTAGTTTTTGACCATTCTTGTAGACTGGTAAATCTGTGAAGCTATGGCTCCATGTATCTCCCTCACCAGATAGAGTGGCTGTTTGCACTTCCTCTCCGTTTGCTAGGAGATGCACCGTGATGGTTGACGGACGGAGACCGTCTTGATTTTGAGCATCATCCCAAACTTTTTTCACGGTTACTTCTGTCGTTTCAGGAGTACGCTTGTTGGTAATCGTTGCTTTCCCATCAACAAACTGTGCTTCTTGACTATCAGTTGTATAATGAGTTGGAACTTTTACTTCTTTAACGGTATAGGTAATCACCTTGCCGTCTTTATCTTTATCTGGAAGATTGTTAAAGGTTACTTTCCAGTCATTTCCTGCTGAAAGGGCTACTGGTTTGCCTTCTGCTGTTCCATTTTTGTACAATTGGAACTCAATGGATTCTGGGCGAAGACCTTCTACATTGTCTTGGTCATCCCAAACTTTTGAAGCTTCCAGATCGATATAATGAATATCTTTCTCATTTGCAATCACTTTTGGTGAAGCTTTTGAACCAGTCGCTTCGCCATCAATCGTCACATGGTAGAGCTGTTGATCCGCATCGTAGGTCACAAGGACTGCATGTTCTGTCTCATCCAACTTGTAGTTGTCTGGAGCTTTAGTCTCTTTAAGCGTGTAAGTTCCTTCTGTTAGGGTGGTGAAGGCAAGATCGCCATCCTTATCAGAAACTAGAGTCGCAAGAACAGCACCAGTAGCATCTGACAAGGTGAACTCAGCACCTGCTAATCCTTTGCTAGTATCGTCTTTATCAACCTTCTTCACATGGAAGCTTGCTGCAAAGATTTGAGAAGTTACGGTGTTGGATTCGCGGTTTCCTTCATGGCCCTTGGCTCTATAACCGAATTGGTTATGGGCTTGTACAACACCTGAACGGCCACCATTGTCCTTGTTATCTTCTGTACGTTCTAGCATCAATTGCTTAACTTGGTCTGTCAATTCACTTGGATTAACAACAGGTACAGCAATATCTACTTGGCTACGTGCACCAATCGTGGTTCCTTCATTGGCAACAACCTTGATTCCTGTTACTTTACTATAGTCTGTGACATCTGCTGTCCAAATATCTCTATCTGCCGCTTGTGCCATGGTACTAGCTGTAACTGTGGTGTCCGTTGTGTAGTATGCTGTCCACCCTTCCGGTGCAGTGATCGGACCGCGAAGACTAACTGTGTATTCTGTCTTACGGGCTGAAGCATCAAGTGTATTGACATCTCCAACTTTAGGGAGGACGTCATAAATCACCGTATTTTCAACTGGCCTGTCTGTGTTGTTCTTAATGGTCAACTTGTAATTAAAGGTTTCCCCTGGTTTAAAGGTTCGAGTTACTGTTGAAGCATCAGACAAGTCATCGTTCTTGGCGATGAACTTACGAGAATAAACCCCTTCAGCTGCGACAATGGTATAGTTGGATTCCGCATGAGGAACCTTATCCGTTGTCGAACCATTGTTATTCAAATCATAGCTATCTACTGCAACCTTATTCGGGTTAGCAGTTTCTAAATCCCAGAGTCCTTCTCCTGCCATATAGATATGGTTGGTAAAGGTTCCGCCATCAGCCTTCCCTTTCAGCTTGGTATAGATAAATGGCAAACGAACTTGGCCACCAGTCTCTAGCGAGCGTTTGATAAATTCCTTTTGATCCAAGTGGATAATCAAGGCCGAACGTCCAGAGTTGTGGTAGTTTTCAATGACCTCATAGGACTTGTTCCATGGCATACTGCTATTGTTAAAGTATTTATCTAAATCTTTAAAGTCAATATCCAGCGTATTTGGATCAAAGAGGTCAATCACCCGCAAGTCCTTGTAGTCCTTACCTGGATCCAAACGCACATTTTCCGCAGATAGGGCAAAACGAATGCTTTTCCCATCTGTGAATCGGACATTGTTGTAATCAGTATTCTTAGTCAGTTCAACATTTTCTGTCAATGGAAGAAGTTTGAACTGCCATTTAGCAGACTGGTCTCTGTCTGCTCCTGATTGAGTTTTGTAAGTAATCCGTCCAGTATTTTCATAGGCATTCTTGGACTCATCATTTTGATCGATATGGGTCTTTTCTGGATCCTTGAAGGCTGTATAGGTAGAAATATAAATCCCTTGACCAGATGGAAGCGCGAAGTCATCTTTCATCTCCAGTCTCCAGCCGACAACCGTTCCATATTTGGTCAAATCAATGTTTCCAAATCCATCCTTGTCTGCCTCTGGTTGGATTTCTTTAGTTGAGCCATCTTCCATGGTTAGGATGATGCGTTTCACGTATTGATTGATCAGAGGTCCATTTCCATAGATTCCAATCAACATACGACCATATTCAATTTTGGTAAACTTCAAGCGCGAGTCTACTTGCTCATCATAAAAGACAACATTCTTTTGAGCAAATGGTGTGGTATTATTGTATTTCAAGAGCCACTTGTAGTTAGCCGCCTTGTAGTCTGTCGAATCGTAGACATTTCCATCTGCTTGCTTAGCAAAGGCTCCTTTACCTTCCAAGTCACGTGAAGTGAGTCGGAAGATGAGAGAATCTTCAGCCGTTACATCCGGCTCTCCATCACCACGTTCCGCAGGAATCCCCACGACAGACGCCGTATTGGTCAAATCTTTCACTAAGACATCTTCTAAGGTTTGGTCTTTTTCCATGACCAAATCAGGGAATTTCAAGTACAAGAAACTCTTGTCTTGAATTTTTTGCATCAAATCTGAATGATAGTTTTGAGGATTGGCATTGGCATCGGCAACAAAAGTTTTTGAAACCGTACCATCTCCATTATCGACCCAACCTTCTGATTTTTCTGTATCTAGAACCGCTGTACGAGTTTTTCCATCTTTGTCCGTATAGGTTGGCAGCTTATCTGTGATTGTTGCAGATTCCAACTGACGATAGCTACCATTGTACTGTCCACGCATCCCATCTAACAAGAAAGCAAACGGAACTGAAGTAGCTTTTTCGATGTACTTTTTGCCATCTGCTCCAGTTACAATCCCTGGAGATGCTTCCGCATAGTCTCTGGACATGGTCGCATCATAGTTCTGATTGACAAACTTGGTTAAGATATAGTCCTTGTATTGAGGTTTCCAAGTGATACTATTTAAAGCAGTCTCAGCACCGTTGATATTGAGCATCCCTGTAATATCCATCGAGTAGTTGGTCGGAGGAAATCCTAACTTAAACTTGGCGATAAATGGCAGGGTCAAGACCTCAGATTTTTGGTAGTTGGTAAAATGTAGGCTGACATGGTAATCATCCCCTA
Source organism: Streptococcus sp. AM43-2AT (assembly GCF_003603405.1). Lineage (NCBI taxonomy): Bacteria > Bacillati > Bacillota > Bacilli > Lactobacillales > Streptococcaceae > Streptococcus > Streptococcus sp. AM43-2AT. The sequence continues at coordinate 499,701 of NZ_QTND01000002.1, forward strand.
CCTTGGTCACAACTGGTGCATCATGTTGTGAGCTACTATTGAACTCGGGAACATTGACCTCATCCAAGTATTTCCCTGGAAGGACTAGGTTCACAACTACATCATCCAGATCTGTTGTCAGATTTTTAGGGGTAATCTGGATGTATCCAGACATCGTATCACCCGTATTATAGGCCATGCCACCTGGATGGTCTTGTTTATCTCCATACAAGAGGCTAACATCTAAGGCACCATTATCTCCGACTGCTAGCTCTTGCGCCAAGGCTGTTACAGCACCTTGACCCAATTGACCCAGCATCATTAAAATGGTGAAGAGGGCAAACCCTTTTTTCAAAAAGGTTGTCCATAAGGACGGTCTCTTTTTCATTCTTTCATCTCCTTTTATCATTTTGAACCCAAAAAGTTCCTCATTACATTTTTATCATATATGAGTCAATTAAGCCAACGATTTTATAAAAAATGTCTCTAAATGAACAAATGAATAGCCTAGTGTTTCTTTTTAAATAAGTTTTCTTGATTTCTGCATCAATCAGCCAATTTAGGTTAAGCTCTCCAAAAATATGATTGCAAGCTGTTTATTTTGAATCTATTTTACCCCTTCATCCCTTGTTTTCATAGCTTTTTTATACCCTTCCAAAACGCCCCTAAAGGCCTTGCATGGATATCCTTAGGGTATTTATAAGTTTTTTTTGACACAAGCTCCCTGTCTAATGCCTTCTCCTGTCATCAAAGGGATGCAAAAAAACCAGCCCTCTTTCGGAGCTGGTTGACTTTCTATTATAGAAAAGTCCTTAGGCAAAAATGCTGAAAAATGGTGAACCTAATTTAGCATCGATTGGATCGGTACTTTTTACTGAGAAGATATAATCAATAGAGTGCCAGCCGTTGTTGGCAGGATTAAATGGATCTCTTACATAGGTTTTCCCGTTATCATAGCCTTGCAAGACGATTTCATGCGTATAAGGAGCATTGATAAAGATACTTTCCTCAACTGCAGCAAGAACGTGTTTTCCGGATACTAAGGTTGCAGCAATTGCATCTTTCCCTGTAAGCATTTGGCTCTTTAAGCCCCAATGATTCGTAGCAGCAACAAGTCCATCGGCATCTGTTCCGGCTACAGCAATTTTATTAAAAGAATTGGTATTGTAATACAGATAATCCGCTACTGTAGTTGGTAACACTTGTCGTCCGAGAATATCCGTAAAAGTCATAGCCAAGGAAGTTGGAACACAGCCCGATTGGTCCATGTTGCTGACACCATACCATTTCCCTCCCCAACGAGGATCGCGTTGAGAATAATAAGCAGTTTGAGAACCAACTTTTGGATTACGAGGGGATAGTTTTGTTTTTCCAAGATTAAAACCTTCAACACTGTCATCTGTATAATCTACATAAACATGTGTAGTATAGTCCCCCGATACATTCCCATGATTAAAGGCAAGAATGTCGACATTGGTTTCCACACCACTTGGTTTCGTTGAATACCAACGAAGGTTTTCCTGATGAGGCTGGGACCAAACCGCAACTCGGATTTGCTTAATTTGTCGACCTTGAGGAGCTTGGTATACCGTGACCGTATATGTTCCTTTTTCAGAATTGACATTCTTTATAAGAGCCTGTGTTTTTGTATTGGCCTTGCGGTTTTCAACTTGTACTGTTGTCGCTCCAATACCAACACGACTATCATCCCCCTGGATATAGTACAAATGAACATGGTAGGTCCCTGTCGAGTTCTTATGGTTAGAAGCCTTCACGCTGACCTTGTAGGTCCCATCTGATTGACGAATCGCTTCGTACCAACGGATATCATCTTGGCCGTCCTTATCAGACCAG
>NZ_QTND01000003.1:0-87139 GCF_003603405.1 Streptococcus sp. AM43-2AT
GTCTTTGTCGCTCTCGCGCGACAACTATATTAGTATATCACGACCAAAACTACTTGTCAATATCTTTTTTCTATTTTTTTATTTTTTTTGTTATTTTTTTGATTTGCGACTATTTATTTCCTACATATATAGAAAGCTCCTGTATATTCTACAGGAGCTTTCTGACTGTGTTAACTTATTTGTCTTTAACTTCAAGAAGTCCAATATCTCCATCTTCGCGACGGTAAATAACGTTAGTTGTATTGTCTTCCACATCCTTGTAGATGAAGAAGTCATGTCCCAATAGTTCCATTTGAAGAATCGCTTCATCTAATTCCATTGGTTCAATGTCAATCGTTTTTGTACGGACAACTTTTTCCAATGCAACACTTTCTTCTACTAAAGCTTCTGTAAAGATTTTGCTAGTTGCAGATTTACTACGATTTTTCTTTTCAATCTTTGTTTTATTCTTACGAATTTGACGTTCAATCTTGTCAACTACCAAGTCAATAGATCCATACATATCTTGAGAAACATCTTCTGCACGAAGTGTAATAGAACCAAGCGGAATCGTGACTTCAACTTTTGCAGTTTTTTCACGATAAACTTTTAGGTTTACACGTGCATCCAATTCTTGCTCTGCTTGAAAATATTTTTCAATTTTTTCGAGTTTAGAAACGACATAGTCGTGAATGGCTTCTGTTACTTCTAGGTTTTCACCACGGATACTATATTTAATCATATAAGTACCTTCTTTCTAAACGTTTTTCTTTTTATATCTATATTATAACGCTTTCATTTTATTTTTGCAAATATATTTTTGATTATTCTATCTTGCCAATGAAAAAGATCTTATTTCTTTCACCTCGTTTACATGTAACATTTCTTTAGCTCTTTCGATTGTTGCTCCTGTTGTGTAGATATCATCCATTATCATTATTTTCTCCGGCCAGCTTTTGTTTTCAAGCTCTTTTCGTTCAAAGGCTTGTTCTGCTTTTAATCTTTCTTTTTTATTTTTCTGTGATTGGGCTTTTGTATCCTTTTTTATTAATAGGTCTTGATAAGGGATTCCTGCAGCTTCTAAGATTGCTGTTACCTGATTAAATCCTCTCTTCTCATTTCTCTTATCGCTTAAAGGTATTGGAACAATGGTATACCCTTTATACTTTTTTAGTGCTGCCTTTACTTCTTCAGCAAAGAGACCAGCTAACAGTTGATCCCCCTGGAATTTGTATTTCTGAAAGTATTCCTTCATTTCTTCATTATAGTAGTAGAGTGCTTTATGGTTTACACTTTTCCCTTTTCGTTCCCACTCTTGGCAATCTTCACAAGAAATCTCTGAACTTTTTTTACAACAAGTTTTGCAACTAGCTTCACTAACTTGTTCGAACTTATTTTTACAGTTGTCACACATTGTGAGATTCTCTTTTTTCATTAGGATGAGATCCCTTAAGGATTCTTGTTTGAATAGCTCTTGATCACATAACAGACAGTTACTCAAAATCCTGCCTCCCGATTCATTTCTTTTATTTCTTTAATGGCTTGTGTCATTTCTTGGCTGGTTCCTTCTGCTAGAAAAAGTAATTCGCCTGTGGGTCTTTCCATACTTCTTCCTACACGACCAGCGATTTGAACCAGGGTGCTCTTAGTGAACAGCCGATGATTGGCCTCAATCACAAACACATCTACTTTAGGGAAGGTAACTCCCCTTTCCAGGATTGTCGTTGAAACAAGGATTGTAATTTCTTGGTTGCGAAATTTTTCTACCAGTTCTAACCTATTTTCTGTTTTAGAGGTCACCAGTTCGATGATTTCATCCTTGAAGTTCTGTCTTAAGAGGTTAAGGAGCTTTTCTCCTAATTCAATCTCTGATACAAATAAGATCAGTGGAAAGCTTGTTTTTCGTTGCTCCTTTATTAGTCTGAGTAACTTCCCTGGTACTTGCTTCTTTTCTACTTTCTTTCGTAGATCTTTTAGCCATACTTTTCTAGGAATTACTAGAGGGTTTCCGTGAAAGCGTCTGGGTAGGCTAACGCGGTTTATTTCCTGTTTTTTGACCTTTTTATCTAACTCTTTTGTTGAGGTAGCTGTCAAATAGATGAGCTTTCCATTCTTGGTTACGGCATTTGAAACGGCATGGTAGAGAACAGGGTTATCAACAAAAGGAAAGGCATCGACTTCATCGATTATGAGGAGGTCAAAAGCTTGATAAAATTTTAATAGTTGATGTGTGGTGGATATGACGAGAGTCGTTCGGAAATAAGGTTCTGAATCACCGTGCAACAACGAGATGGGGCAGGAAAAGTCCTTTGTCATTCGCTTATATAATTCAATACACACGTCAATCCTTGGTGTAGCAATGCAAACACATCTCCCTTTTTTAATCGTTTCCGCTACCACTTGGTACATCATTTCCGTTTTACCTGCTCCTGTAACTGCGTGTACCATCATAGGCTTTCTATCTGTTAAGGATTGAACCAACTCTTGAGAAACCCGACTTTGAAATGGCGTCAAGCTCCCCTGCCATCTTAGGACTTCTTCCTGTGGAAAGGCTTGCTGGAGAAAGTAATAGAGTACTTGGTCGCTCCTAACTCTTCCTAATTGAATGCAGGCTCTACAATAGTAGCTTCCTATCTGTAGTTTCCATTTGCTTTTATCAATCTTAGTCCCACACCGATTACAAAACAAGCCCGTCTTTTCCTCTACCATAGCTGGCAGTTCTTGGGCTTGTCCAAGCAGTTCCACCTCTAGTTGTTCTTGGGTGAACAACCTTCCATAACAATCTTCAACTTTCATACTTATATATTCGTAAAAACTCGCAGTTTTGCGAGTTTTTTTGTAAAATAAGTGTATGGAATACAAGACATTTAAAGAGGACGGCCTCGTCCAAGAAGAAATTAAAAAATCTCGCTTTCTTTGCCATGCTAAACGGGTCTATACTGAAGAGGAAGCTCGCGACTTTATAGCTGCTGTCAAGAAAGAACATTACAAGGCAACTCACAATTGCTCCGCATTTGTCATAGGCCAACAGTTTGAGATCAAACGGACCAGCGACGACGGAGAACCGAGTGGTACTGCCGGCGTTCCCATGCTAGGTGTGCTAGAAAATCATGAGTTGACCAATGTCTGCTGCGTTGTCACTCGTTATTTTGGTGGGATCAAGCTAGGCGCAGGCGGTCTGATCCGTGCTTATGCCGGTAGCGTCGCTCAGGCTGTGAAAGAAATCGGTCTCGTTGAAATCAAGGAGCAAGTTGGGTTAGGGATTACCTTGACTTATCCCCAATACCAAGAGTTTGTGAACTTTCTATCCGCTCACCAATTAGCAGAATTTCAGACAGACTTCACCGATGCTGTCTTTAGTCTGATTTATGTAGATAAAGAGCAAAAAGAAGATGTGATTGCAGACCTGATTGATTTTTACCATGGAAAAGTTGAGATTAGTGATCAGGGGCTAAAGGAAGTGGAAGTTCCTATCCAGTTATAAAAAAAGGCTATCACATCGATAGCTTTTTTATATTTTACAAACCGGATTACTGGCTGTATACTGGATACACTAACAAAGGAGTGTATATCGTATGCCAATCTATGAAAATATTACAGAATTAATCGGAAAAACACCTATTGTAAAATTGAACCACTTGGTACCTGAAGGGGCTGCTGATGTCTATGTTAAACTAGAAGCCTTCAACCCAGGTTCATCTGTCAAAGACCGGATTGCTCTTAGCATGATTGAAAAAGCAGAACGAGATGGTCTGCTTCAACCTGGTTCTACTATCGTTGAAGCAACCAGCGGAAATACAGGAATTGGTTTATCATGGGTTGGGGCTGCCAAAGGGTATAAAGTCGTCATCGTCATGCCTGAAACCATGAGTGTTGAACGTCGGAAAATCATTCAAGCTTATGGAGCTGAACTGGTCTTAACTCCAGGTAGTGAAGGAATGAAAGGAGCTATCGCTAAAGCAGAAGAAATCGCTGCAGAACGAAACGGTTTCCTTCCCCTCCAATTTAACAACAGCGCCAACCCAGAAGTCCATGAAGCAACAACAGGACAAGAAATTATAGAAGCTTTTGGGCCAAATGGATTGGATGCCTACGTCAGTGGTGTTGGAACAGGTGGAACTATTTCAGGTGTTTCTCATGCCTTGAAAAAAGTCAACCCAGCCGTTCAAGTCTATGCCGTTGAAGCAGATGAATCAGCGATTCTTTCTGGCGAAAAACCAGGACCTCACAAAATCCAAGGACTTTCAGCAGGTTTCATTCCAGAAACTCTGGATACAAATTCTTATGATGGCGTAATCCGTGTCACTTCTGAACAAGCTTTAGAATTAGGTCGCTACATTGGTGGAAAAGAAGGATTCTTAGTTGGAATTTCATCTGCCGCCGCTATCTATGCAGCGATTGAAGTCGCAAAAGAGCTTGGAGCTGGTAAAAAAGTCTTAGCTCTAGCACCAGATAATGGGGAACGTTACCTTTCTACTACTCTTTATGATTTTGATCAAGAATAAGAAAGAGGCTACATCGTAGCCTCTTTTTGAATGTAGATAAACTATTGTTTTACATAAAACAGCTGGATGATTTTCAAAAAATGACTTTTATTTTTTAGTCATTTAAGAAGATGAAAAACTTTCCGCTGTGAGAAAAGTACCTGAAACACAGTTGTTTCAGGTACTCGGAATTATTGAGACCTTTGGCTCAATAATTAGTCATGGAACTTCTACGAGGTTCGCTGACGTCCGTACTCACCTAAGGAAAGTTTCTAAAATTTACTTTGTCTTTAATCTGAAAGAGGCTACAATGTAGCCTCTTTTTCTTCTATCTGCAGAAACAAATTCTTATTCCCCCTGCCCAGTATCACTCAAAAATTCTTTACTTTCTTTAATCCAAATAGGTAATTGCTTGGCTAAAGGAGTAAAACCGATCTTATGGCGATCATTCGAAAAACGATGATGACGAAAATGCTTTCTGTTCCCAGCTTCTAAGGTTCGAAGGGATAAACTAGCCTTCCCTGAATATTCATCAATATCGATGACCTGAGTAGTAATTTCATCTCCAATTTTTAAAATATCATGAATGTTGTCAATATACCCACTGCGGATTTCAGAAATATGGATTAAACCGGTTACCCCTGTCTCTAGTTCAACAAAGGCTCCATAAGGTTGCAACCCTGTCACAACACCCTTCAGTTTATCCCCGATTCTCATGCGTCTCCCTCAATATCAATCGATTCCATCACCACATCTTCTTTGGGTTTGTCCATGGCACCTGTCTCGACTGCTGCAATTGCATCCAGTACTTGATAAGAAGCTTCGTCCATCAACTGACCGAATACTGTGTGACGACGGTCCAAATGAGGAGTTCCTCCTTCTTCTGCATAAATTTCTGCAATAGCTTCAGGCCACCCACCACGGGCGATTTCCTTTTTAGAATATGGAAGGTGTTGGTTTTGAACAATGAAGAATTGACTGCCATTGGTATTTGGTCCAGCATTGGCCATAGATAGCGCACCACGGATATTGTACAATTCTTCAGAGAATTCATCTTCAAAAGACTCTCCGTAGATGGATTCTCCGCCCATTCCTGTTCCAGTTGGGTCGCCACCTTGGATCATAAAATCTTTAATGATGCGGTGGAAAATCACTCCGTTGTAATAGCCGTCTTTCGCAAGCGCAATAAAGTTCGCAACGGTTTTTGGTGCTTGATCAGGAAAGAGACGAATCTTCAGGTCTCCATAGTTGGTATGAATCGTCGCGATTGGTCCTGTTTCTTGATCCATTTTTGTTTGTGGTAAATGCAATTCTTTTTCAACCATTTTTAACTCCTCTAAGGCATGTAAAATGCCATCTTCTTCTAAAGTTTTTGTGACATAATCTGCTTTAGCTTTTAATGCTTCCTGGGCATTTCCCATGGCAATCGCTAAACCAGCATAGTCAAATAATTCTATGTCGTTCAATCCATCCCCAAATGTTAAGACATTTTCTGGTTTGAGCCCCAGTTTTTCTACTACCTTTGAGACACCATGGGCTTTGGATTGCTGATTTAAGACAACATCAGATGAAATTGGATGCCAGCGAACCAAACGCAATTCTTGTGCCAAATCCTCTGGGAGAGCATCGAATGCTTCACCAGTCTCGAAGGTCCACATTTGATAGATAGAATGCTTAGTAGCAAAATCAGGATCCACTGGTAAATTTGGATAGATGGGATCAATAGCCTGGCTCATCTCTTCCGTCCGAACAAACAGGGCTGCTTGATGACTCCCAACCAAACCATAATGAATTCCAACTTGCTTGGTCCAAGCAATAAAATCCTGAACCAGTGGATTTGGCACCCTTTCTTCATAAATGACATTTTCCTTGCGATCAATCACGTAGGAGCCATTCAAAGTGACATAGAAGTCCGGTTGGAGAGCCTTGATTTCTTCTGGTACTCCAAAAATCCCTCGTCCACTAGCAATAGCTGTGTAAATTCCTTTTTCTCGTAATTGAGAGAATACTCTGGTGATCGAAGCTGGAACATAGCCTGTCTCAACATTTCGTAAGGTATCGTCAATATCAAAAAATACTATTTTAATCTTTTTCGCTTTGTAGCGTGTTTTTGCATCCATGTTGGTCTCCATTTAGTATGCTGTCTATTATAGCATGTTTTTGACTAAAAATCTTCCTGAGAGACCAAGTGATGTTGGAAGGCATAAACTACTGCTTGGGTACGATCGCTCACTTCTAATTTTGACAATATATTCGACACATGGGTCTTGACTGTTTTTAATGAAATGAATAATTCATCAGCTATCCGTTGATTTTCGTACCCCTTGGTTAGTAAAGCCAAGATATCTCGTTCACGCGCGGTCAGGTCATCATGGAGTTCCACGTGATTTTTTCGATACTCTACTTTTTGGCTGACTTCTGTCTCAATCGCCAACTCTCCCTGCTCCACCTTGTAGATTGCACGGAGAATTTCCTCTGCACTGGAAGTTTTGAGCATATAGCCTTTAGCTCCCGCATCCAAGACAGGGTAAATTTTTTCATTGTCCAGATAGGACGTTAGGATTAATATTTTTGCATCTGGCCATTCCTTTAAGATGGCGAGCGTCGCTTCAATCCCGCTCATATGGGGCATGACAATATCCATAATAATGACGTCAGGTCGTTCTTGTAAGGCTAACTCGACACCCTCTTGACCATCACTAGCCTCTAGGACTTGGTCAATCCCCTCTTGCATACTTAAATAACTTTTTAATCCTAATCGGACCATCTCATGATCATCTACTAGTAATAATTTCATCATTTTCTCCTTCTACTAATGGCACTTTGATATCAATGGCCACTCCTTTTTTGGGACTGGCCAAAATTTTAATTCTTCCTGCCATGTCATCCACTCGATCTTGAATATTTTTCATACCGTAACTTAGTTCACCCAGCGATTCTGGATCAAAGCCTACTCCGTCATCTGCTATCTTGAGATGGAGGGATTGTTCTGCTTGCAAAAGATAAACATCTAATCGCTTGGCATGAGCATGTTTCAATGTATTGCTAACCACTTCTTGCACAATCCGGAAAATATGCTCTTCAATGGCTTTAGGTAATTTTTGAACATCGTGTTCAAAATGAACTTCTAAATTGCTCTTTTCTTGTAGTTCTCTAAAAATCACCTGCAGACCTTCTACTAGGTTCCGACCTTCCAATTCTGTCGGCCGTAAATGCAGTAGCAAAATTCGCAAATCATTTTGAGCGGTATTTAGAATCTCTGTAACTCCCTTCAACTGTTGCCCTACTTTAGGAAGTTGAAGAACTTGATCCTGGCTGGCTACACCGGACAAGATCATGTTGGCTGCAAATAATTCTTGGCTCACCGTATCATGGAGATCTCGCGCAATTCGCCTGCGTTCTCTTTCCACAATCTCTTCTTCATTTTGCATGACTCGATTTTCTGTTCGTTGCAAATTTTCTGTCAGGCGTTTGAGCTTCCGATCCAAGCGCTGAAATTCTTCATTAATCTCTTTGTTTTCTCCAAGTTTTAGCTTCTTGCCTTCGAGCAAGCTTCTTAAGTTTTTTTGGACGGTGTTCATAATTGTAAATTGAATCAATTTAATCAATAAAATCATCAAGATAGTGAGAGCAACCGTCAATCCAAAGCCAATAAACAGAAATGCACGAAGCTTTGATAAATCTTCCAATAGATAAGTCCACTGAAAGTCGAAGAGACCAAAGATAGAATGGATAATAACAGCTAGAATCAAGACCGTATAAAGGAAGATTAAAAGATAGTCTGTTCGTTTCATCCTCTAACCACCTCCACATCTCCAACGATTCCTGCTACAACAAGCTTCACTGTCCGATGGGAACTTCGATAATTTGGCGTCTCCATGCTAACTGTCTCATTTCTCAATTTCCTAGGTTTTTGAGAGAAGAGGCGTAATTCTCCATATAAGGTATTCACCTGCAAGCTAAGCTCCACATCCACTGGCAAAATAATTTTAGTATTGCCAAACATCTTTCTCATGATTATGACATTGTCATGATTTACCACAATCACTTCGTCTAAGTGAATCGTATCCTTCCCGACTAAACGTATAATCGTTAAATCACGAAAATGGCAGTTTACCTTTGAAAAATGATGCAGATCTCCAATCCAAGGCGTTTTCTCTTGTCGGATTTCTACATCTTCCTCATAATCTATCTTCACTTCTTTGTTTTCACGGTAAAAATAAGGATAAGCCACTAGCATGGCATAGACTACGGCAAACAAAAGCGCAGCGATGACATAGGGATTTAGCATGACAATAAAAAACAGCAGGATGCTGGATGCCACTAAAAGAAAATTACTCCGCTGTTTTCCGATGTAATAATACAATAGAAGTAAGCAAAGAACAACGATTAGGACAATACGAGATATATTTCCCGCTAAAATAGTGATTGCAGCCATGGTGAGTAACAAAGCTTCCACAAACACAAACAATTGAATCTTCCACATAATTGAACCTCTCCATTCTATTTTATCAAAATTCCAAGGAATTCGCTTCCGCCTCTAGAAGGATTCATCCCAACTCTCTCTGTACTAAAAAAACCAGACCAATTTGGTCTGGTTTTATATGATCATCACGTTAAGGTTCTGGTTCAGTGATAGCTGAGGATTCTGTATTGGAATGTGATTCCACTGTTGTAGAGGTTGAACCTTCTGATGAACTGCTTGAAGCTTTCGTACTACTTGATGGTTCCGTCTTCGGTTCGTACACGGTCAAGACAATGCGAGTCTTCTTAATATCGATGCTTGATTGAGCTTCCGGAGTCTGACTCACAATTTGACCTGGTAAGACTTCTACTCCAGCTGGAAGATGCGATGTGGTCTTCCGTTCAATATTTGCTTCCTTCACCCCGTAGATTTCAACGAGATTAGAGACAGCAAACTCATAATCAGAACCGACATAACTTGGTAAATCGATAGAATTACTTTCCTTAGATACTTTCAGAACAACCTTCGTATTAGAAGTCAAATCATATTTTTGACCAGCGACAGGAGATTGCTCAATAACGATTCCTGGTTCTACTTCATTGGTCTCGACTTCTTCAATCGAAATGAGTTTGCTAGAAAGCTTATAGTTGGTTTTCAGATCATTTTCTGCATTTTCTCTAGACATACCAGTATAGTCTGGCATATCAAAGGTGCTTGGTCCTTTCGAGACAACCAAATCAACCTTGCTTTTTTCTTTTTTCTGAGCTCCTGCATTTGGATTGGTACGAATCACATAGCCTTCAAGTACAGAATCACTGTATTCTTCTTTTTCGTCTCCAACTTGAAGATTCTGATCTTCAATGATAGCACGAGCTTCTGCAACAGTTTTTCCAGATACATCCGGAACTGTTTTGTTGGCTGGACTCATATAAAGAAGAAAGGCAAAGGCAGCTAGTACCAAAGCTAAAGCAACAAACAAGACTTTGTAGCGTGTCCTCAAACGACGACGTGGCTTATTTTTTGGAGAAACTGGAACCGTTCTATCCTCTGAAGCCCCTGGTAGGTCCTCATGAACAACCGGACGAACATCTGATGTTGGAAGTGGCGTTGGTTTTGGAACCACGTTTACCTTTGGTAGGGTTTTGGTATCTGCTTTTGAAGCATCATCAAAGACCAATTTTTTCTCGTTACGACGCTCATAAGATAAGCAACTAGAGAGGTCAACATACATTTCAGCTACCGACTTATAGCGATCGGATAGTTTCTTTGCTGTTGCTTTAATAACCACATTTTCCAAGGCCTGTGGAACATTTTTATTCTCTTCGATGATGGACGGAAGTGGTTTTTGGAAATGTTGTAGCGCGATCGTCACTGCACTATCCCCATCATAAGGGATATGTCCCGTCAGCATTTCGTAGAATATAATCCCCATTGCATAAATATCGCTTTGAACAGAAGCTTTCGATCCTCTAGCTTGTTCAGGAGACAAATAATGAACCGATCCCAACATAGAGTTTGTCTGAGTGAGACTCGTTTCTGCAAAGGCTACCGCAATCCCAAAGTCAGAGACCTTGGCATTTCCATCTGGTGTTAAAAGAACGTTTTGAGGCTTTAAGTCACGGTGAATAATCCCTTGCGTGTGCGCCAAGCGCATAGCAAGAAGGATTTGCCCCATCAAGCGAACGGCTTCTTCATTTGAAAGAGGAGCATTTTCCTTGATATAACGTTTCAAGTCTAAGCCAGCGACATATTCCATCGCCAAGTATTGTTGGCCTTCCTCTTCACCGATATCCGTGATCCGAACGATATTTGGATGATCCAAATCTGCCATCGCTTTAGCCTCTCGTTGGAAGCGAGCAACTGCAATTGGATCTGTTTGGTAATTGGTCCTCAGTACTTTAACTGCAACTTCTTCACCATCTAAGATTAAATCCCGAGCGAGATAGACATCTGCCATCCCTCCACGCCCGATTTGGCGGATTATCTTATATCGTCCGGCAAAAATTTTGCCGATTTGAATCATGCCATATCCTCCTCAGCAAAGTGAATCAGTACAACTGTAATATTGTCCAAACCACCAGCATTATTCGCAAAGCGAACCAAGGTTTTTGCCTTTTCTTCAACCGATAAATCGCTGACAAGGATATCACGGATTTCATCACCAGAGATCATATTGGTTAATCCATCACTATTGATAACAATGAAATCTCCCGCTTCAACCGTAAGCATACCAAAGTCCGGTTGTAATTCATCCTTTTGTCCAATAGATTGGGTGATGATATTGCGTTGTGGATGATGAGCTGCCTCTTCTTCCGTAATTTGTCCAGCTTTGAGCAAGGCATTTACTAAAGAATGGTCATTGGTCAATTGATGGTATTCCCCATTACGCACGAGTCCAATTCGGGAATCTCCTACATGCGCAAATAAGACTTGGTCATCGATAATGGCAAGAGCTTCCAGCGTTGTTCCCATTCCTTTATGTTCTTCATCTTGACCAATGCGATGGATCTGCTGGTTTTCTTTTTCCAAATTCTCTGCAAACCACTCTCTTACTTCGTTAATGGTGCTGATTTCAGTCGCTACCCAAGCAGCGCCAAGATCTGTAACAGCCATCTCGCTAGCAATATTGCCAGCACGATGTCCCCCCATCCCATCAGCTAGAAAAATCATGGATTTTCCCGCTTTGTTTTTATATTGATTTGCATAGTCTTGGTTATTTGTCCGTCTTTGACCTACATCGGTTAAGATAGAAATTTCCATACTGTCCGTATCCTCCTGAGATTACGATATTCTTCGAAAACGACTAATAAAGAAACCATCGCTTCCATACAATTCTGGTGTAATTAACATACAACCATCTTTCAGAATATCTTTTCGTTCATGATCTAATGGCACGAGTTCAAAATTTGGATGGGTTTCTAAAAACTGGTGAACCACATCAAAATTCTCTTCTCCTATAATTGTGCATGTACTGTAGACTATTATACCATCTTTCCGTACACTTTGACAAACTCCATCCAATATTTCCAATTGAATCGCCTGCAGAGACGCAAAGTCAGCATTATCTTTATTATACTTGATGTCTGGCTTTCGGCGGATCAAACCAATCCCAGAGCAAGGGGCATCTACCAAGATTTTATCGAAGGCATCCGCCCCAAAAGCTTCAAATACCTTGCTGGCATCCAGTTTTTTTGTCTGGATTTTATCTGCTACTCCAAGACGCTCCGCGTTTTCCTGAATTAATTGGAGCTTATGATCGTACAAGTCCAAAGCTGTAATCTTCCCATCGACTAGATAAGAAGCTAGATGAGTGGTCTTGCCACCAGGAGCTGCACAGGCATCCAGCACCTGATCCGTAGGTTGAATTTCCAAAGCAGGTGCCACCAATTGACTGGTCTCATCTTGGATGGTTATCTTTCCTTGTTTGAAGTAATCAGAGCCCGCAAAATAGCCGTTTTCCTTTACAAGAGCTGTTGAGGCCAATAAGGAATCCGAAGCCTGCAACTGTTCCTTGATGTCTTCTTTTTGGTCAAGGTCAACAACTCGAACACTGGCCTTGTTGCGAACATAGAGACTTTCAAAAATAGCGATTGCCCGCTTTTTCCCATACTCATCAAGCAACTTTTTCACCAACCAAACCGGTAGTGAATAACGGATCGAAAGTCGTTTGTTGACTCGTTTAATCTGGTCAATCGACGGAAGCCCCTCTCGTAGCATTTTCCGTAAGAGAGCATTGACATATTTTTCGCTCCCCTTCTTCCGTTGCTTGGCAAGCTCTACTGCTTCATGGACAACAGCATGGGGAGGAATCTTCTCAAGATAGACGAACTGATAAAGGCTCATCAATAAAAGATGATAAATCCATGGGTCTACCTGGTCTCGATCAGCGACAAAGTGCGATAGATACCATTCCAAGGTTAGTTTACGCGAAACCGTCCCATAGACAATTTCAGTCACCAGACTTTTATCCACTTCTGACAAAGTTGACTTTCCCAGAGCTTTTTTGAGGGCGATATTTGAAAAAGCACCGTCCTGGAAAATCTCTCCTAGGGTAGAGAGGGCCAATCCACGTGCAGTCTGTAGCTTATTTACCAAATTGATCACCTACTTGCAATTGTCGCCCTAAGCCATTTAAGAAATCTCCAACAGCCATTTTAGGTTTGCCAGCTGGCTGAACCAGGGTCAAGGCCAAGGCTCCCTCCCCCGTCGCAACAACGATTTCATTTTTATGGAGAGCCAAAATTTCTCCTGGTTTTCCTTGTCCTTCACATGGTTTTGCTTGGTAAACCTTGAAGCGTTCCCCCTTCCATAAGGTATGGGCAACTGGCCAAGGATACATGCCTCGAACTTGGTTAAAGAGTTCACGGTTGGTCCGCGTCCAATCCAGGCGTTCTTCTTCCGGTTTGATATTGGGAGAGAAGGTTACTTGTTTGGGATCCTGGGCTTGTGGTTTGAGCTCTCCCGCAAGGTAAGGTGGTAAGGTTTCTAAGAGAAGATCCCGACCGACAAGAGCCAATTTCTCAAACATGGTTCCCACATTGTCCTCTTCTAAAATAGGGATGGCGCGAGAGGAAATCATATCTCCGGCATCCATCTCTTTGACCATTTCCATGATGGTCACACCAGCTTCCTTATCCCCATTCATGATGGCATAATGGATAGGAGCTCCACCACGGTATTTTGGAAGAAGGGAAGCATGCACGTTGACAGCAAACTTCATCGCCTCTAACAAACGACTCGGCAAGAATTGTCCAAAGGCTGCTGTGACGATCCCATCTGCCCCCAAAGCTAATAAATCTTCTAACTCCTGGCTTCCAGATAGTTTTTCCGGCTGGTAGACTGGTAAGCCTGCTTCTAAAGCCACTTCTTTTACCGGCGTCATCCGAATTTCTTTTTTCCGACCAACTGCTCGATCTGGTTGAGTCACAACGGCTAGAATCTCATAGCGTTCGTCAGAAATCAAGCCTTTTAAAACTGTAGCCGAGAAATCAGGCGTTCCCATAAATAGTATTTTTGTCATTTTTTCTCCTTCTACATAAAACTTTGCGGTTCATTGTCAATGCTGACCCGAAGATCTTGATTTTCCCGCTCTTGAGTATAGTCCAAAATCTGATTTAAGACTTGTGGTAACTGGTCTTCAAACCGGTACTTCAGCAGGATCTGATAATGGAATAAATTATGCGTACGAGCAATCGGTTTTGGCGTTGGTCCCAAGATTTGGACTTGGTCTGATAGACCTGCTTTCAACAGGTCCATCACCTGATAAGCTTTTTTAACCACAACCTCTTCTTGTTTGTGAGAAAGGGTCAAACCTACAGTGTAATAATAAGGTGGATAGCCCAATTGGTGGCGGACCTTCATTTCATAGGCATAAAAACCTTCGTAATCTTGGCGTTTCGCATATTCAATGGCATAATGATGAGGATTATAGGTCTGGATTAGAA
The DNA here is from genome assembly GCF_003603405.1 of Streptococcus sp. AM43-2AT. Lineage (NCBI taxonomy): Bacteria > Bacillati > Bacillota > Bacilli > Lactobacillales > Streptococcaceae > Streptococcus > Streptococcus sp. AM43-2AT. The sequence continues at coordinate 14,373 of NZ_QTND01000003.1, forward strand.
CCTGTCCTTCTTTATCCGCACGACCAGCCCGTCCTGCCACCTGGGTTAAGAGTTGGAAGGTCCGCTCTGACGAGCGAAAATCAGGCAAATTTAGGGCTGTATCAGCATTAAGGACACCGACTAGCGTTACATTTGGAAAATCCAAACCTTTGGCGATCATCTGGGTCCCCAGTAAAATGTCGGCTTGTCCTTGACCAAACTGGTCCAACAAAGCTTCGTGACTCCCTTTTTTCCGAGTGGTATCGACATCCATCCGCAAAATGCGGGCTTCAGGGAAAATTTCTTGTAGCTCATCGTAGGCCTTCTGGGTCCCCGTCCCATAATAGCGAATGGATCGACTTTGGCAATTAGGACAGACTGTTGGGATTGGCTTACGGTAGTTGCAATAGTGGCAATCCATGGTCTTGGTGTCCATATGGAGGGTCAAGGAGATATCACAATTCGGACAGGTATCTACCTGACCACACTCGCGACACATGACAAAGCTGGAATAACCCCGGCGATTGAGCATGAGGACGACTTGCTCTTTTCGTTGCAATCGTTCTGCAATCGCATCAAGCAACTTAGGTGTATAGGTTCCGGATTCTTGCTGGCCAATATAGTCCCTAAAATCGATCACTTCTACCTCTGGAATGCGGGCAAGAGGGTTAGCCCGTTGGGTCAATTGAAGAAATTCATAGACCCCTTTTCCTGCACGAGCCCGCGTTTCTAGACTGGGAGTTGCCGATCCAAAGACCAAAACAGCCTGGTGGTACTGAGACCGAAGCAGGGCAACCTCACGCGCATGATAACGAGGATTGCTATCTTGTTTATACGTAGCCTCATGCTCTTCGTCAATAATGATAGCTCCTAAATTCTTAAGAGGAGCAAAGATAGCAGACCGAGCTCCAACGACTACTTGGGCCTCACCTCGCTCTACTCGTCTCCACTCATCGTATTTTTCACCGTTGGATAGACCCGAATGGAGGATGGCTACCCGATCTCCAAAGCGAGAAATGAAGCGATCCGTCACTTGAGGCGTCAAGGAAATCTCAGGAACCAGCATAATAGCTGTTTTTCCCTTTTCTAGCACCTCTTGAATGATTTGAAGGTACACCTCTGTCTTCCCACTTCCTGTCACTCCTTCTAACAAAAAAGGTTTGGAAGGTTGGCCAATTTTGCTCGTTACTGCTTGAACTGCTCCTTCTTGTTCAGCATTCAAAATCAAGGCCTCCGTCGACTCCTTGTCCTTAAAGTAGGCTGCCGCACGATTGACTTCCTTTTCAAACACAAGCAAGGCACCTTGATCAATGAAATAATTCACCACTGGACGAGAGAATTCTGCCAACAAATTACTTAAAGGCGCTTCCTCTTCCTGCCCTTGGACAAAGTCTCGCAAGGCCAAGCGTTTTTTGGCATTTTTGGCGATGTCCAAGTTTTCAAGTAAGAGATGATTTACCCGATACCATTTTTCTGTTTTGATATGTTTACGATCCACCGCTTGGTATTCTACTTCCAACTCTCCCTTACGAGTCAGTCGCATCATCCGTGCTTGGGCTTCAATATCTAAAGAAGAAAAAGCCAAGCTAGTCGCTGTTCCAAAAATATCCTCTCGATCTTCTGGCGATAATCGTTCTGTCGGATGGAGAATTTTATCATAGGAAGAATTTAAAACACTCGGTAGCATGGCTTTCAAGAGGGTAATTTTGTAGGCAAAAACTGTCTTTCGCAACTGATCTGCTAGCCAAAATTGCTCCTCTCCTAGAACCGGTTGGTAGTCTAAGACTTCCACAATACTTTTTAATTCTTGGTCTTGAGCTGCTAGAGTGGTTTCCTCTAAGCCAACCACAATTCCTTGAATGAGCCGATTTCCCTTTCCAAACGGAACATGCACCCGCATTCCTTTTTCCAAGAATGGAGAAAACTCTTCCGGCACTTGGTAACTATAGGGTTTATCCGTTTGCATCAAGGGAACATCAACGATGACTTGTGCAAGCATGTCTCCACCTCCTTCCTGCCCTAGTGCTAAATAGCAAAAAATAAGATTGAGCGAACCCAACCTTAAATTTTTTCCCCATCTTCTTTTTCTTTTGCGATTTGTTCTTTAATTTTACGCTCTTCTTCTTCTTTACGCAAGCGTTCTGCTTCGATTCGACGACGAACCGCTTCGCGCTTGGCTTCTGGATCTGGGTGAATCACCACATTTCCTGATTCAATCTCTTCCAAGGCACGCAAGGTAGATTTTACGGATTGAAATTCTTGAGTGGGACTTGCACCACTCTCTAACTCATGAGCTCGTTTGGCTTCAAGAATAACCAATGAGTATTTTGACGGTACTTTATCCAACAATGTATCAATGGATGGTTTTAACATCATAATCTTTTTACCTAATTCCTATTCTAAATTATCGTACCACTTGAGTGGCTTTGGGAAGCATTTCTTGGTAGTGACCAATCACCCGATCAACACGAAAATGTTCCGCCTCAATCACACGTTTGACACGTTCCGCAGCCAGAGGCACTTGGTCATTAACAATGGCATAGTCATACTCACGCATCAAGGCAATTTCTTCTTTGGCCTTTTCGATCCGTTGGGCAATCACTTCCGCACTATCCGTGCCACGTCCAACCAAACGATCTTGCAACTCATCCAAATCGGGAGGAGTCAAGAAAATGAAGACGGCATCTGGTACCTTTTTCTTCACCTGCAAAGCACCCTGCACTTCGATTTCAAGGAAGACATCGATCCCCTTATCGAGGGTCTCGTTCACATAGGTCAAGGGAGTCCCATAATAATTACCTACATATTCAGCATATTCGAGCATTTGACCTTGACGAATCAACTCCTCAAATTCTTCACGTGTACGGAAGAAATAGTCTACTCCGTCCACTTCACCAGGGCGTTGTGCACGTGTTGTCATCGATACTGAGTATTGAAATTGATTGTCTGAGCTTTCAAAAATCTCGCGTCTAACCGTCCCCTTCCCAACACCTGAGGGCCCTGAGAAAACGATTAATAATCCTCGATCCGCCATTTTGTCTCCTTCGCTATCTTTCTATCTAGTGTAACAAAAATAGAAAGATTTTTCAACAGATTTTTCCTAGAGACAAGGCTCCTAACCCCTTCTAGACGAAATAATGATTTTCTTTTTTCATCATGGAACAAAATAAAAAATAGTCAACCAAGACCTTGTCGTCTTTGCTGACTATCTTTTCATATTTTAGCAAGCTTTATTTTGCATAATCAACGGCACGCAATTCACGAATAACGTTCACCTTGATATTACCAGGATATTCCAAGTTAGACTCGATCTTCTCACGAATGTCATGAGCTAAGATGGTCAACTTATCATCCTTCACTTCTTCAGGGCTTACCATAATTCGGATTTCACGACCTGCTTGCAAGGCAAAGCTAGTCTTGACTCCCTTAAAGCTATTTGCAATTTCTTCAAGATCTTGAAGACGTTTGATATAGCTTTCGAGAGACTCACTACGAGCACCTGGACGAGCCGCACTTAAAGCATCCGCTGCTGCTACAATAACAGCAATGACACTTTCTGGTTCAACGTCTCCATGGTGGCTAGCAATGGTATTAACGACAACAGGATGCTCTTTGTATTTACGAGCCAACTCTGTTCCAATTTCTACGTGGCTACCTTCTACCTCACGGTCGATGGCTTTTCCAATATCATGTAGGAAACCAGCTCGACGAGCCAAGGTAGCATTTTCGCCAAGTTCACTAGCAATAATACCAGATAACTTAGCAACCTCAATTGAGTGACGCAGAACATTTTGACCATAAGAGGTTCTAAATTGCAAGCGTCCCATAATCTTCATCAAGTCAGGGTGTAGGTTTGGCGCTCCAATTTCATAAGCCGCCGCTTCCCCATATTCCCGAATCCGTTGGTCAATTTCCTGACGGTTCTTCTCTACCAACTCCTCAATACGGGCTGGATGGATTCGACCATCTTTCAATAGACTTTCCATCGTCATCCGTGCAATTTCCCGACGAATCGGATCAAATCCAGACAAGGTGACCACTTCTGGCGTATCGTCAATAATAACATCCACACCTGTTAAGCTTTCAAAGGTACGAATATTTCGACCTTCGCGACCAATGATTCGACCCTTCATCGCATCATCTGGCAAATGAACCGTTGAGTTAGTCTGTTCTGCAACAAAATCACCTGCCATCCGTTGCATGGCTTGAACCAAGATATCTTTCGCAACTTTGTCTGAACGTTCTTTTATTTCCAATTCTGCATCTCGGATACGAGTTGCAATTTCTTTTGAAAGATGTTCTTCTGTTTGCGTTAAGATAATATCACGTGCTTCCGATTGAGTAAGAGAAGCAATTTTTTCTAATTCTTCTTCTTTTTTCTTTTCTAGCTCATGTAATTGTTCTTCACGCGCATCAATGTGTTTAGTTCTATCTGAAAGACTTTGCTCTTTTTGTTTAAGAGTTTGTTCTTTGCTCGTAAGAATATCATCTTTGCGATCAAGATTATTTGAACGTTCCGCTAAGCGGGTCTCTAATTGTTTTAATTCTTGACGCTCTGATTTAAACTCAGCATCGACTTCTTCTCGATATTTTCTGGCTTCTTCCTTTGCCTCCAAAAGTGCTTCTTTTTTAAGTGAACTAGACTCATGCTTAGCTTCTTTCAAAATCAAATCAGCTTCACGCTCTGCCTGTCCACGTAAATTCGTTGCTTCTTGTTCAGCATTTAAAAGAGTAAGTTCTGCAGCTTCTTTAGATGCTTTCATCTTGACTGAGATCCCTACATATCCAATGACTAAACCAATGATTGCGGCAAAAACAATTGCAATTCCAAATTCCATGTTTTTACCCCTAATCTAATGAATAGTTGAATTAAAAAATTCTTTATCATTTTATCATATTTTTACAAAATTAACAAACAAATTTTCTAGCGAAAACCAATCTATTTTTGCTATTATTCAAATGCTTCTTTCCTTTGATTCTAATGAGAAACTCCCTAAAAAATAAGTTTCTGGACCTTATTTTAAGGGGCACTTCCCTCCCTCCTTTCTTGTATTTTCTTCCACCGCCAATTGTGCTATAATCAAGAAAAAAGAATTGAGGAAGATACATGACTAAAGAAGTTATTGTGGAAAGTTTCGAACTTGACCACACTGCTGTAAAAGCCCCTTACGTCCGCCTAATCGGAGAGGAAACAGGGCCAAAAGGAGATGTCATCTCAAACTATGATATCCGCTTGGTTCAACCAAATGAAGACTCTATCCCGACTGCTGGTTTACATACAATTGAGCACCTCTTGGCTATGTTGATTCGCAAACGCATTGATGGGATGATTGATTGTTCACCTTTTGGATGTCGTACCGGATTCCATATGATTATGTGGGGACAGCACGATCCAAAAACCATTGCACAAGTGATTAAATCTTCCTTAGAGGAAATTGCTGAAGCAACTAGCTGGGAAGACGTTCCAGGAACGACGATTGAGTCTTGTGGAAACTACAAAGATCACAGCCTCTTTTCTGCTAAAGAGTGGTGCAAATTGATTCTTGAACAAGGCATTTCTGACGATCCATTCACACGCCATATCGTATAAAAAAGTAAGGACTTCTCTTTTAAAGAGAAGTCCTTTTTTTAGTTGTTAATAATCCAATGCATCGGAATGGCCTTTTCCGTTTCCGACAAAGTAGCCAGTTTTAGCATTGATACTAAATAAGTAAGTACCATCTGGCTTAAAGAGGTTGTAATAACCATTGCCATTGATAATATTCACGCGTTCCAAAATGTATTGATCCCCAACAATATGGCCACGTTCCCGAGCAATTTTCAGAATCTTCTCCAAGATACCAGGATTAAAGGTCCATGCAGGATTGTTTATATCGTCAAGTGCCGCCTGATTGTATGGCACCCGGCTCAAGTTTCGTTGAAGGGGTACACCAGTGCTTTGAAGACCGAAGCCAGAATAACCTGGATTCACTCCACCTGTCGTATTCCCTTCAGTGGCTGGAACTGGAGCTGGAGTAGGAGCTGGACTTGTTACTGTTCCAGAAGAAGCTGCGCTTCCGCCCGTAACACTGCCACCACCATCTGTCACAGGAGCTGGAGTGGCAACTTGTTGTGAGCGACCTTGAGAAGCAGCATCCTTCAACAATTGGTTCAGTTGTGTATTAGACGTCGACACATCTGAAAATACTGCATCACTCTTTACCTGCGCCTTGCTATCGATAGCCCCATCCTTAATAACTGGACTAGTAAATTGAGAGTTGACTGTTTGAATAGCAGAAACTTGCTTCACCAATTCATCGTATTTACTCTTCGCTGCATCGTATTCCTTGGTATCTTTCAATTTTTCTAAACTGGCTTTCAGTTTTTCCAAATTACCAAAAGAATCATTTTTCAACTTCGTCTGCGTGTCATCTGTAAAGAAGGCTGCATACTGATCATTAAAGTCCTTCAGCAAAGCCTCTGTATTAGCACTCGTTGAGGAAGAAGAGCTGGATGACTTTTTCTTTGACGAGCTAGAAGAAGAGACGACTGTTGTTTCCCCTTTAGACTGGTTACGGATCCATTGATAAGACAACCAACTGGCTGTAGCAACTGCTGTCAGAGCTAAAACTGAAAGTAAGATTGGTTTTACCCGGCTTTTTTTCGGTTCTTCAGGAATCTCAATATCATCATCTACATATGGTTCTGTTGGCTCTGGACCAAACTTAATTTTTGCAGGGAGTTCCCCAGGAATTGGATCTGGAATGCGAGTAGACGCAACTTCTTTTTGAGTTGCTTCAGACGGTGCTACTTCTTCCACAGGATCTTCGTTTGGAATTGCCTCCGTTGCTTCTACAGTGGCTGTCGCCTCTGCATCTGCCAGCATTTCCTTCTTCATGACGATCGTATCAAACTTATGAGCTTCGATTTCGTCACGGTGCTGTTTGATGTATTTATCGAGGACGTTGTCTGTTTCCTTGACTCCTGCTTCGATTTCTTCAGCTTTACGGTTCGCTTGACCAATCGTCATCTCTTTTGCATCCTTAAAATCAAGAACTGACTCTGCCTCTTGACCCAACTGCTGTTTATCTTCTTTTGTCATATGTTTCCTTTCTCACTAGTCGCTTGTCGACGCACTCGCTCCCCAAAGAACTGATACAAATCAACCTTTAAGGTTCCGTTATATAATTTTCGTTTTTTATCCGCTTGTCGCCCAAATTTCTTTTCAAAATTTTCATCGCTGGTCAGGATAAATTTGCTCCAAGTCTTCAATGGCGCAAGGACCTCTCCCATTTCAGCATACAATTTTGTCACCCCTGCATCATCGGATAAGCGTTCACCATAAGGTGGATTGGAGACGATGACCCCATTGATCTTATCCGAACGCAAATCTTGGACCCGCATTTGCTTAAAGGTGATATCGCTCGCAACTCCTGCTTTTTGAGCATTTTCTTTAGCAATCTCGACCATCCGCGCATCGATATCCGTCCCCATGATGTCTAGGACGAGATCACGATTTATCTTTTTAGTAGCTTCTGTACGCACTTCTTGAATCAGGCGATCATCTACCCAATTCCAGTCTTCAAAAGAGAAGGTCCGTCTCAAGCCTGGCGCTATCTGTCGAGCCATCATAGCCGCTTCGATACAGAAGGTTCCTGATCCACAAGTCGGATCAACCAAGGGCTTATCAGGATACCAATTGGAAAGTTGAAGAATGGCTGCCGCCATATTTTCCTTGATGGGTGCCCCACCCTTTTCAGTCCGATAACCTCGTTTAAACAGGCTACTGCCAGTGGTATCAATTAAAATAGTCGCTTGGTCCTTCAAGATAGAAACTTCAATTTTAAATTCTGCTCCATTTTCGATCAATGGAACGCCTTCCGGACGAGCATAGTGTTTTTGCAACTTTTTAACAACTGCCTTTTTCGAAATAGCTTGTACACTCGGTTCGTTATGCAGTTTGGATTTGACGCATTTTGCTTTTGAGATAGGGAAACGCGCTCCTAAAGGGAGATATTGATCCCAATCCAAGGCAAAAACTCCTTGAAAGAGTTCTTCAAAGGTGCGGGCAGGAAAAGATCCTACGACGATCTTGATTCGGTCAGCGGCACGCAACCAAAGATTGGTTTCGATGATCGCACGAACATCGCCTTTGAAACGAACCCGTCCATTTTCCACTTGGCAATCGTAGCCTAGCTCACGCAATTCACGCCCAACTACTGCTTCTAATCCAGCAGCAGCTGTCGCAATTAATTCAAATTGTTTTTTCATTTATTCCCCATTGTTTAAAAAAGGAGGTTGAGATTTCTCTCCCCCTCGCCACCTATATGCAATTTTCTATAAGCCATGTTTTGTTCCAGAAATGACTAGGTACCATTTCCTTTGATAATCATCTGTCTACTGTTTCCAGTCAGAATGCTATGTTCGTTTCCATGCATCCTATGCCCCGACCAAAGTTTGGGTTGCTAGCTTGAGGGGTTTACCGCGTTCCACTTTTTAGGTTTCCCTAAAAACTACGTCACTGTGGCACTTTCAGAGCTAGTAGAACTTATCCTAAGACTTAGCCCGTTCGCTCGCCGTAACTTGAACATCAAGTCCCTAGGCTTATGGATTCACCTAGCACAAACACTACAGGCATCACAGCCTGTGCTAGCATGGACTTTCCTCATGAGAGAAAGCTCTCACGCGATTATCCAAAAATTGCACGATTCATATGTTATATCTTAAAAATCACGATCAACGACTTGTTTTCCGAAGACTTCTTTTTCTAGACGATTTAAGCGTTTCAAAATATCGAAGTTTGTCGTAGTAGTGACCTGAGGAAACTCATGCTTTGGAGTAGACTCAGGAACTGATGGACTCGGAGTTACTTGGCTCGTTTTATTAGCTAATTCTTCACGGAGCCGAGCATTTTCTTCTTTCAATTCCTTGACTAAGGCAGCATAGGTTTCATAGTCTTTGATGACATCATCCAAAAACTCATTTACCTCAACTTTACTAAATCCACGAACTTCTTTTTTGAAATCTTGATCAAAAATATCTTTCGCAGTAAAAATAATACTTGCCATCATTCTCTCCGTTCTAGTTAATCATAATCATTATATAAAAAATGAGAGGAAAAAATCAAGGTAAACCACTTATTTTTCGTAAATTTTTTCTGCTACTTCATTCAAGTCATCAAAGTTTAATCTTTTGACATGATACTGATCCATTTCTAGCATCATTTTGTAAAGATATTTGAGATTTGTTTCATGATCTGGATCATAAAATAAATAAGCAGCATCTGTATTTTCTAACAAAAATGTATTGTATTCTTTGAACTGACCTGGCTGGCTATAAGAGGGATAGGCATACTTGACAAAATCAACCTGTTTAAAGCGACTAAGGACTTCTTGATTGGCCTCATTCCAGTTCTCTCCTTGGTTTTCAAACATAAAAATCGTGGCCAACTGTATCTCGTAATCTTTTCTTAATTCCTGAGCAACCTCTAAGGCCCAAGCTTCAAAACCTAGATTCCCCGTGAAAATTAACCACTTGACTCCCTCTTCCAAAAAACGGACTAAATCCCTGCGAATCGCCTCTTTAATGATTGGTAGTCTAGGATCCTTAGCTGTCAGAATTCCCAATTCAAATGCCTTATAACCTGTAATCAGTAAACTATTCATTATTTCCCCTCCCTTCTTCTTTTTGTGATATAATAGAGTGATGTAATTGTACCAATAAGGAGAATTATGGTCAACTATCCTCACAAACTTAGCAAGAAATCTTCTTCGCCCATCCAGAGGAAGCAAAGTGTAAACTTTGCCAATCGGGGGATGACATTTGAAAAAATGATTAATGAGAGCAATCACTACTACCTTTCCAGAGGGCTAGCGGTTATTCATAAAAAGCCGACCCCCATCCAGATTGTAAAGGTAGACTATCCTCATCGCAGTCGGGCAAAGATTGTAGAAGCTTATTTTCGCCAGGCGTCTACTACAGACTATTCTGGTGTTTACAAGGGACACTACATTGATTTTGAAGCAAAAGAGACTCAGCAGAAACAATCCATGCCGATGAAAAACTTTCATCAGCACCAGATTGATCACATGGCTGCAGTCCTTCAACAGGGAGGAATTTGTTTTGTGCTCTTGCATTTTGCAAAGCTCAATGAGACCTATCTACTGCCCGCTCCTTCCTTAATCGACTTTTACAACATTGATCACGGCAGTAAATCTATGCCCTTGACCTTTATACAGGAAAACGGTTATCGTATCGAGACAGATCGCCTTCCAAGCGTCCCTTATCTCGATATTATCGAACAGAATCTACTAGGCGGTAATTAAATGAACAAACAAACAGTTATCCAGTGGTTAAAATATGCGGCGATTGCAGCTATTTCCTTATTTTTCCTTTTACTTATCCTGGGTGGATTGGTATTTGGATATTATGCTGCAAAAGCACCGACTCTTTCTGAGAAAGACCTGGTCGCAACGACATCCAGTAAAATCTATGACAATCAAAACAATCTGATTGCAGACTTGGGTGCTGAAAAACGAATTAATGTAAAAACAAATGAAATCCCAATCGACTTGGTCAACGCGATTGTGGCGATTGAAGACCATCGCTTTTTCAACCACAGAGGGATAGACTTTATTCGTATCGGGGGAGCCTTCTTCAGCAACCTCCGAGGAGGGCGCCAAGGAGGATCTACTCTCACACAGCAGTTGATCAAGCTCACTTACTTCTCTACTTCTTCGGCCGACCAAACCTTATCTCGGAAAATCCAAGAAGCTTGGCTTGCTACTCAATTGGAACAAAAAGCAACCAAACAAGAGATTTTGACCTACTACATCAACAAAGTTTACATGTCTAACGGAAACTACGGGATGCAAACAGCTGCTCGTAGCTACTATGCAAAAGACTTAAAGGATCTTTCTCTTCCACAAGTAGCCCTATTGGCTGGAATGCCTCAGGCACCGAACCAATATGACCCTTATACCAATCCGGAAGCTGCTCTCCAACGCCGAAATCTAGTTCTCAAAGAAATGTTGGACATGAAGTCTATTTCAAATGAGCAGTACGAAAGTGCCGTCAATACACCTGTTACAGATGGCTTACAAAGTCTAACTGGCTCAAGCAACTATCCAGCTTATATGGATAACTACCTCAAAGAAGTCATCCAACAAGTCGAAGAAGAGACAGGCTACAATGTCTTGACAACTGGTATGGATGTCTATACCAACGTCGATACCGCAGCTCAAAAACGTCTTTGGGATATTTACAATTCTGACGAATATGTCAATTATCCAGATAATGAGTTGCAAGTTGCTTCTACTATCATCGACGTGACAAACGGAAAAGTCATTGCTCAGTTGGGATCCCGTCATCAGTCATCTAATGTATCCTTCGGTACCAACCAAGCAGTCGAAACGAACCGAGATTGGGGTTCTACAATGAAACCTATCTCAGACTATGCTCCCGCGATTGAACATGAAGAATATAGCTCCACTGGAGTAACCATTCCTGATACACCGTACAACTTCCCAGGTACAAATACACAAATTTATAACTGGGATAGACAGTACTATGGCAATATCAGCATGGTTTATGCTCTCCAACAATCTCGTAACGTCACTGCAGTCCGGGCTCTTGAAAAGGTTGGTTTGAAGAAAGCTCAGAAATTCTTAAGCAACATGGGAATCAATTATCCAGAAATGGTGTATGCAAATGCCATCTCAAGTAACACGAGTGACTCTAGCAACAAATACGGGGCTAGCAGCGAGAAAATGGCTGCTGCTTATGCAACCTTCGCCAATGGAGGGACCTATTACAAACCTCAATATGTGAATCGGGTTGTCTTTAGCGATGGTACAACGAAGAACTTTGAAACCTCTGGAACAAGAGTGATGAAAGAAACCACGGCTTACATGATGACAGATATGTTGAAATCGGTTATCACAGCTGGTCTAGGATACAATGCGAATATCCCTGGCCTTTATCATGCTGGTAAAACTGGTACTTCTAACTATGCAGACAATGAATTGAAGAAACTCACAAAAGAGTACAGATATTCAAGCATTGTGACACCAGACGAATCATTTGTAGGATATACAACTCAGTATGCTATGGCTGTTTGGACAGGATATACCAACCGCTTGACCCCAGTTCTGGACGATGGAATCAAAGTTGCAACAGATGTTTATAAACAAATGATGCTATACTTATATGAACAATACGATTCTGGTGGAACAGATTGGATTCAACCAAGTGGTATTTACCGTAGTGGTTCTTATCTCTACCTTAACAACGGTAAGAACAACAATTACTACTATTATGAGCCAAGCTATACAGTTGAAGAAACGAGTGAATCAACAGAGGAAAGCTCTAGTTCATCTAGCTCAGAGGAAAATTCTGAACATACAGAATCATCTTCTAAAGAGAATGAGCAAAATCATTAATTAGACTACACGATATAAATAAAGAGGCTAGGACAAAAGTCCTAGCCTCTCAATTTTCTTTGGATTGTCGAGCAAGACGCAGTGGTTGAGTGGGCTCTACTACGCTGATTTCATCAGCTTTTACAGCCCTACTCAACTGTGCGGAGGTGGGACGACGAAATCGAATTCTAACCAATTACCGATTTCTGTCCCACTCTCTTTTCAATTCAACTTACTTAGAAGCCAAGGCCCCCATCGGATCCCATGGAGCCAAGACAATCGGTTCTGCCTCATAAGCAGCCAATTCTTCGGCTGTCAACAGTGCCTTGCGGACGACGATTTGGTAGGTGTATTCATCCATCCAGGCATCGGAAGCTACAAAGTAACCATCTGTTCCCACTTTTTCTCCCCAAGAATTCTCAACCTTCCATTTGAGAGGGCGTCCAGCTTCGTCCAGGTCCACACCAGTCAAGACCATAGCATGGGTCATGAGACTTTCTGCATAATCCAAACGCCCTGCCTTATCTTGAGTCAGCTGGATATCCATTCCCGCTTCAAAGTCGTAGACATCTGTTGCAAGGATTCCAGCTTTGCGGTTGCTGACTTGGCCGACATCCGATCCAAACCAAACAGTTTCCCCGGCTTTCATTTGGGCAATAGCCAATTCTTTCAAACGCTCCATCGGAACATTGAGGTAGCGGACTTCACGGCTACCGACCACATTCCCAAGCATTTCAACCGTATAGGACTGACCATAAGGCTTATCTGCCGTAGGCGCATTGATAACAGAAACGTAGTCCTCCAACTGAAGATCCACATATTTTTTGTAAAAGCTTTGAGGCGTCAATCCAGCTTCTGTATGGTAGTTGTTGTCCTTATCGCGGTAAGAGAAACTAAATGTACGAGGAGGCAAGCCCAGAGACATAGCCAAGAAATTAAAGATTTCTTGTAGAAGCTCTTCTTTCTTGCTCTGAACCGTCGCTTGATCTGCACCACTTGCAAGCAAATCGCGAAGGATTTGAGCATCTTGGCGCAACAATTTGTTTAAGTAGGTATTGAGCTCTCGGCTATTGCTAGAAGAGATGGATTCTGGATAAACAGACTTAGGTACGACCCCATACTTTTCAAAGAGGGAAACAACCATATCCCATTGGCCACCATCTTGTTGAGGGGTTTGAAGGAGGAAAGCCACCTTGCGACTGGTCAGTTCCTGATCCGCTGTCGCAATGATTTGCTCCAAGAACCAGTTGGATTTTTCGTACTTATCCCAGAAGAAGGTATGAGCTTGAGACAACTCAAAATCCTCTAATTGGAAGTTTGAGATCATCTTGTGGCGGAAGGTATTTAAGGCCGCAAACATCCAGCAACGACCAGAAGCTTTCTGGTCTGTTACTTTGTCCTTGGTTAAATCAAGAGAAAAGACGGGCGTGTTTTCTACTGCGCTTTTGCGTGTCTCCAAAGCTGCATGAATCCCATTGTGGGTGATGGCATTTTCGAGAGCCGCAAATTTCACATTTGCTTGGTAATTTGCATAAAGTTGATCTGTAAATTCTTGTGTTAATTCTGACATAAGATTCTCCTTTGTAAAGCTACTTACCATTATAGACCATTGACCAAAATCTTCAAGTAAAAATTGTTTTAAAGGTCAGAAGAATGGATCGTGTAGATGATTTGATCTCCGACATAGTCTTTTCTAGCGACAGCATTTGGGAGAGTTTCAAGATAATGCATTCCAGCTTTTGCCATGACCCTTCCTGAAGCAGGGTTCAAACTGACATACTTGGCCTGAACTTCCTTGAATCCCACTTCTACCAACAAAAAGTGTAAAACCGCTTGGAGGGCTTCTGTCATCAGACCTTGACCCCAGAATTTTTTTCCTAGAATATAGCCAACTTCACATATTTCTTTTTGTGAATCCTGGGAAACGACACTGATATCTCCTATCACTTGTGCGGGATTATCTTTTTTGCAAATTGCCCACTTGTAGCTATTTTCCTCTTGGTACTGACGGAGCCACCTTTCGATCGAAGCCCGAGTCACTTTAGGATTTGGATGAGGATCCCAAGTCACATATGTAAGATTATCTGTGTCAGACGCCCAATTTTCAAACATTGCCTTTGCATCCTCTAAACCAAAGCGTCTTAATAATAAACGATTGGTCTCCAGTTCAATAGAACCCAATTTTCTCATCCTCTTTCCTCCTATCTGTTTAAAAAAAGTCGGCTCAACCGACTTTTTCTTTCTTATCAACGCCAGAAGGTATCAAATACTGTAATTGGTAAATGGCGTTTGTGTTGGCCTTTGTGCCACCAGCTTTCAATGGTTGCTTGAGCTTCTGGGCTAACGGATTTCCCTTCTAGGTAGTCATCAATTTCTGCATAGGTCACTCCAAGAGCTACTTCATCAGCGATGCCAGGCTTTTCCTCTTCCAAATCGGCAATCGGTACCTTCTCATACAAGGCTGGATCAGCTCCCAGTGCCTGAAGCAACTGCTTGCCTTGGCGCTTGTTGAGGCGATAGAGAGGAAGGATATCGGCTCCGCCATCTCCAAACTTGGTAAAGAAACCAGTGATATTTTCGGCCGCATGATCTGTCCCAATGACGGCTCCGCTATAGGCACCCGCTAAGGCATACTGAGCAATCATCCGGCTCCGCGCCTTGATATTGCCCTTGTTAAAGTCTGAGACATCCGTTCCTGTCGCTTCCACAGCACGTTCCATGGCATCGACCGATTCCTTGATGTTCACGACTAGGCTGACATCTGGCTGGATGAAGGCTAAGGCCTTTTGGGCATCTGCTTCATCCGCTTGAACACCGTAAGGCAAGCGGACAGCAACAAACTGATAGCTGGCATCTCCAGTCTCGCTCCGCATTTCCTCCATGGCCAATTGAGCCAGGCGACCAGCTAGGGTAGAGTCCTGTCCTCCTGAAATTCCTAAGACAAAGGTCTTCAGAAAGGGATGTTTTTGCAAGTAGTCCTTCAAAAAATCAATCGACCGACGAATCTCTTCTTGAGGATCAATGACCGGCTTGACCCCTAATTGAGCAATAATGTCTTCTTGTAAGCTCATTCCTCATCACCTCCCAAGGCTTTCTGACGCATCTGATCAATCAGATCCATCTTATCTTGCCATACGTCCTTGGCCAAGTCCACTGGGTAATGTTGCGGGTTGAGGACACGTTTGTACTCATCCCAGAGCTTATCGAATTCCTTCCGAGCATAGGCTTGGATATCCATCAAAGCTGGCAATTCATAGACTTGTTCCCCATCTTTAAAAATGTCAACCAAGAGTGGGATGGCATCAAAATCACGAACCGTCTTCTTGATATAGGTGTAGGTCGGATGGAACATCTTGATTTCTGTCAGTTCATTGACATCGACTCCATCGTAAGTAATGTAATCTCCTTCAGATTTGCCCTTTTCCCGACTGGTAATACGCCAAACTTGTTTCTTCCCTGGAGTTGAGACCTTCTCAGCATTATTAGACAGCTTGATGGTATTCCGCATTTGGCCATTTTCGTCTTCGATAGACACAATCTTATAGACTGCTCCGAGGGCTGGTTGGTCATAGGCTGTGATCAGCTTGGTTCCAACACCCCAGACATCAATCTTAGCCTTTTGCATCTTCAAGTTGAGGATAGTGTTTTCATCCAAATCATTTGAGGCATAGATCTTCGCTTCTGTGAAACCAGCTTCATCCAACTGCTGGCGAACTTTTTTCGAGATGTAGGCAATATCTCCAGAATCAATCCGCACGCCTAGGAAGTTGATACGATCTCCCATCTCGCGCGCCACCTGAATAGCAGCTGGAACTCCGATGCGTAGCGTATCATAGGTATCCACTAGGAAGACACAGTTGCGATGGGTCTCAGCATAGGCCTTAAAAGCTTTGTAATCATCACCATAGACCTGCACCAAGGCATGGGCATGGGTCCCAAGAACTGGAATATCAAAGAGTTTTCCTGCACGAACGTTACTGGTCCCACTAGCACCTCCAATAACGGCTGCACGGGTTCCCCAAATGGCCGCATCCATTTCTTGCGCCCTGCGAGTTCCGAACTCCATCAACGGTTCGTCCTCAATAACAGACTTAATCCGAGCTGCTTTTGTGGCGATCAAGGTTTGGAAATTAACAATATTGAGGAGGGCTGTTTCGACCAGTTGACACTGGGCAAGCGGTCCTTCTACTTGAACGATTGGCTCATTGGCAAAGACCAGGTCCCCTTCTTTGGCAGAACGAACGGTCAATTCCATTTTGAAATTTTTCAAGTAGTCTAGGAAGGCTCCTTCATAGCCCAAGGATTCTAAGTAGGCAATATCTGACTCAGAAAAACGTAGATTCTTCAAATAGTTGACAAGGCGCTCAAGACCCGCAAAGACGGCATAGCCATTTTTAAAGGGTTGCTGGCGGAAGTAGGCCTCGAATACTGCCTTTTTATTGTGGATGCCTTGCTCAAAGTAAACCTGCATCATATTGATTTGGTACAAATCAGTGTGGAGAGTTAAACTATCATCTGGGTACATTTTTGATCCCTCTTCTTTTTTCTTACGTCGTGGCACCAGTCACGCTCCTTCAACTGGCACAGTCCAAAATAATTTTAAACACATTATAGCATATTTTAAGCAGGACCACATGAGTTTAATCCGGGCTAAGCCTCATTTTTCATCGTAAAAAAGAAGGGCTATCCGTCTCTTTCCATCAGACGAACATCCCTTCTTTCTTATTCTTCGTGTTCAGTAATATATTTATAGGCTTCTTGACCGGCAACAGCGCCGTCCCCAACAGCTGTGGTGACCTGGCGAAGATCTTTTTGACGGACATCTCCAACCGCAAAGACACCAGGCACTGAGGTTTTCATGTGATCATCTGTAATCACCCAACCCTGATCGTCTAGAATACCGAGGTCTTTAGCAAAATCACTGACAGGATCCAAGCCCACATAGATGAAGGCGCCACCTGCTGCTTGCTCGCGGACTTGACCTGTTTGAACATCTTTTAAGACCAGGCTGGTCACACGGTTGTCCCCTTTGATTTCTTCGACCACTGTATTCCAAGCAAGGTGAATCTTTTCATTGGCAAAAGCCCGGTCTTGAAGAACTTTTTGGGCACGTAGGGCATCGCGGCGGTGAACAATGGTAACAGACTTAGCAAACTGAGTCAGGAAGATTGCCTCTTCAACCGCTGAGTCCCCTCCACCAACAACCATGAGGTCTTCATCACGGAAGAAGGCCCCATCACAGACGGCACAATAAGAAACTCCACGACTATTCAATTCTTCTTCACCTGGAACTCCCAACAAGCGATGGTTAGAACCTGTCGCAATAATAACGGTCTTGGCTTGAAGGAGGCCATCATCTGTCGTAATTTCCTTGTAGCTTCCTTGATCAACAATGTTTTCGGCTCTGCCGAACAAGTGTTCCACACCTAGTACTTCTAAAGGCTCGAACATTTTTTCTGCCAATTCAGGTCCACTGATATTAGCATAGCCTGGATAATTCTCGATATCGGACGTGTTGTTCATCTGTCCGCCAGGAATTCCTGCTTCTAACAAGGCAACCTTGAGATTGCTACGGGCTGCATACAAGGCAGCAGTCATTCCAGCTGGGCCTGCGCCGATAATCAGTGTATCATACATAAGCTTCTCCTTTTGTTGTAACTATCTTGATTCTAACTCCAGTTGAACCATTTTGCAATTATCTTGCTCGAAGAATAAACAGAACTCCAATGACTGCAAAGGTAAGGACTGGAATTGTCATAATATCAATTAATAAAATATCATAGAGGTGTAACTGGCGTTCCTTAGCTGTTTTATCCGTCTTACGAGCCGCTCGCAAGCCTATCCAAACAGCTGAAGCAGCAAACACCCCAACTGAAGTGATGATTAAGCTCTCAATATAGAGAGATAGCAATTGGTTTAACATAAGATCTCCTTAGTATCCAAAATCGGAATGAGGGGACGAGATGCCACTTCGTTTCGTTAACAGTTGGTCAACCTAAAACACCTATCTATGCGGAAAAGTAGACTACTAATCATCTTCTCCTGAGGCACCTACTCAAAGAAAAATCCGAGTCTGAAACATCGCGTTCCAGACTCGAGCTCTTATATATTATATCAAACAAATGTTCGTTTGTAACTAGCAAAGAATTCTTTTGTCCGCTCTTCTTTAGGGGCATTCATGATTTCTTCTGGTGTCCCAGTTTCAATAATTTTCCCCTTATCAAGGAACAAAACCTTATCTGCCACCTGAGAAACAAAGCTCATATCATGGCTAACCAAAATCATGGTTTGCCCTGCTTGAGCTGCGGCTGCGATGGCTTTTTCTACCTCTCCGACCAATTCTGGATCAAGGGCTGAGGTTGGTTCATCCAACAAGAGGACTTCAGGCTTCATTGCTAGGGCACGCGCCAAGGCCACCCGTTGTTTCTGCCCCCCTGATAAATGGCGAGGGTAATGGCTTTCGCGGTCCGACAAACCGACTTTTGCGAGTTCTTCTTTGGCAATCTTGGTTGCTTCTTGGTCAGATAAGCCTTTAACGACTACCAATCCTTCCTTAACATTATCCAGAGCTGTCTTGCGACTGAAGAGATTGAATTGTTGAAAGACCATGGCTAACTTTCTTCGAAGGGTTAGGATCTCATCCTTACTGATCGTTTCAAAGTCTACCTTCTCTCCATTAATCTCAATACTGCCACTATCTGGAGCTTCCAAATAGTTCAAGCTTCTCAAGAAAGTTGATTTCCCTGCCCCAGAAGAACCAATCAAGGCAACAACTTCCCCTTTTTGAATTTCCAAATCAAGATGGTCTAGGACCACTTGACCTGAAAAGGATTTTGATAATTGTGAAATCCGAATCATGCTGCTCTTTCCTCCTCTTGCAAGGTTTGGGTTACGACTTGTGGATCTTTGATAGAGAGGACCTGTTCGATCCAGCGACCCAATTGTTCAATCAAAATATTGATAACCCAGTAAATCAATGAAACAGAGATAAAGCGTTCAAAGTAACGACTGTCATTCCCCGACATAATCTTGGCTTGGGCAAAGATTTCCAAAACACCTGCATAAAAGGCCAGAGAAGTCCCCTTGGTCAAACCAATCAAAGAGTTGATCAAGGTCGGAGTCGCCACCACGGCTGCATTTGGAATAATAATCCGACGATAAACTTGGGCATTAGTCATGCCGAGACTCTTCGCTGCTTCGATTTCACCCGCATCAACAGATAAAATCGCTGCCCGAATGGTCTCACTGGCATAGGCTGCCTCATTGAAGGCAAAGGCCACAATGACAAATAAATGGGCTGGTACATCATTGATATTAAAGGCTGTCCCATATTGTTGGTTAATGGCCTTCAATAGGAGCGGGATTCCATAATAGGTCAGCATCAACTGAACCAAAATTGGTGTTCCTCTTAAAAAACTCACAAACAAAGCTTGGATCGGGTAAAGGATTTTTACCCGATTGATTTTGACAATGGCAAACAATAGGGCTAGCAATAGACCAAAAAAGGCTCCTGCCAAGGTTAACAAAATCGTATTGGGAAGCTCTTTTAAAATTCCGGGAATAGCTTCAAAAACGACGCGTAGGTTAAAGATTTCTCCTTCTGGTATCCATTTTAAAAACTGTTCGTACCAGCCAGACGCCAAATAAGTAGTTGTAAACATCTTCGTTACTTCCTCCCTCAATAATGAATCATTCTATCATATTTACAGTTAAAATGCTGAGTTTTGCTATTGATTGTTCGTAAATCATGCTCAAGGTATCATGCACTAGCAAGCAACACTCTCCCTTAGGAGCAAAAAAATAGACTATCTATAGATAGTCTATCACAAAATAAATCAGCGACCAAATAGTTAATTTTTATGGAAATCTTTAAATTTCTTTATCACTAAAAGGTTTGGCGTTTAGCCTTTCTTTCTGCCCGACCACGAGCACGATTCTCAGCCCTCTTGGCTTTCCGGCGTTTTTCGTCCACGGCCCATTTGATTTTTTTCTTGTAGCCTGGTTTGATTTTTTTCTTTTTCTTCTTGACCAAGCCAATCATCTCAATATCGAGTTTTTCTTGGCGCTTTTCGCGATTAGCCCGACGATCCCGGTCATAGGTATCCTCGATAGCTCCAGCCTTCAAGACCTTAGGGACAAACTGGATGCCCAATTTCTCAAGCTCTCGAATATCTGAGTCATCACTCGGTTGATAAAGAGTGATAGCTGTACCAGGAAGGCCATTCCGACCAGTCCGGCCAACGCGGTGGACAAAGAAGGACAAATCTTGTGGAATGGCATCGTTGATGACATGACTGACCCCTTCAATATCAATCCCACGCGCTGCCAAATCTGTCGCAACGATATATTCAAAATCCAGGTTTTTGACTTGGTTCATGATTCGCTTACGCTCCCGTGGAGGAACCCCTCCGTGGATTTTAGCGACTTTAAGGCCCTTTTCTAGCAAATAAGCATGCAAATCGTCCGCTCTGTCCTTGGTATTTACAAAGATCATAGCCAGATAAGGTTGAAGAGCCTGCGTCAGTTGATAAATCTGCTCGTTTTTGTCGCGCCCTTTTGTCGATACCAACCAGTTATCAATGGTGTCCGAGATCACCGTTTTGGTTTTGATCTGCTCCATGACAGGGTTAGACAAATATTTCTTCAAGAAGGGTTGTAACTTTTGCGGAATCGTAGCAGAGAAGACCAAAAACTGAAGCTTCTTTGGAAGACTGGATGCAATCTTGTCTACCGTCGTCAAAAAGCCCATATCGAGAGTCATATCCGCCTCATCAACCACAAAAGTGTGAGCCTTATGAATAGCCAAGTCTCCAGAAGCGACCAAATCATAGATCCGTCCAGGTGTCCCAATGACAATATGGGGTTGGGCTACTTGGAGCTTATCGATTTGACGAGCCTTATCAGTTCCGCCAACATAGTTAGCAATCCGAATTTCCTTTTCACAGTGGCTAGCAATCTGACGAGCCGCTTGGTAAATCTGTGTGGCCAATTCCCGACTAGGTGCTGTGATGACCACTTCGACATTACTACTATCCTCATTTAAGGTTTGAAAAATTGGCAAGAGGAAAGTATGGGTCTTCCCTGATCCTGTTTTGGATTCGCCGACTAAGTCACGCCCTGCTAATACAATCGGAATGAGTTTTTCTTGAACTTCTGTTGCTTCGATAAAATTAATCTCTTTTAAGGCCTCTTGGATATAGTCCTTAAACTTAAAATCTGTAAATTTCATTCTCTTATCCTTTCATCATCTCTACTATTATATCAGAAAAGTCTTCTTCCCGCTCTTCTTTTGGACAGCAATTCCTAGCAAGCGAAAAAGGTTGAGATAGCATCCCAACCTTTTATGATTCACGACTTATGAATTGGTCAAATAGTAGATCAAGAGGGTCAAGGCGCTCATTCCTGCACCGACACTCCAGAGAAAGGCATCGACCTTCCACTCAGACCATTTAGGACCATTACCTGACAGACCACCTAATTCTAAATGGTGATGGAAAGGCGTCATGCGGAAGATTCGGCGTCCTTCCCCTGTCCTTTTCTTGGTCCATTTGAAATAGGACACTTGGAGCATGACAGAGCTAGTCTCAAAGACGTAGACAATCCCAATCAAGAGCAAGGTCCACTCTACGTGGAGAGCCATGGATAGAGTCGCAAGCATCCCACCTAGTGCTAGGCTTCCAACATCTCCCATGAAAATCTTGGCCGGCTTGTGGTTGTAGACGAAGAAACCTAATAGAGCTCCAATCATACTGATGGTCACAAAAAGGATATCGATTCGTCTTTGCCAAACAGCGATGATGGAATAAGCGATCAAGCTGATGGTTACCGAAATGCTTGCCAAGCCATCAATCCCATCCGTTAAATTGACTGCGTTTGAAAAACCAACCAACCAGAACAAGGCAAAGATAATATAGAAATGTCCCAAATAGACATCCCAACCAAAGACATTGAGAAGACTACCAGCTCCATGACGTTCAGAGAAGAGATAGAAAATGATCCCTCCCAACAATTGCAGGGCTAATTTTTGCTTGGGATTTAACCCTTCATTGATCTTACGAAAGACCTTTAAGAAGTCATCCAAGAAACCGACGATTCCATACAAGACCAAAATAAAGAGGATCAATTGAACAGGACGCGTAAAGTTCCCAGTTAGGAAGCTAAAGACAAGGGTGACAAAAACTGAAGTGATCAAGAAGACCACTCCCCCCATAGTTGGAGTGCCTGCTTTGGCTTTGTGTTGCTTCACATCTTCGTGCATTTGTTGGCCCGAAATATGGGCCCGTTGATAGAAACGGATAAAGGCAGGAATGCCAATAACCGTTAGAATAAATGATACTACTAGGGTAGCAAGTAACATATCAATCTCCTAATGTAATTGTTATTTTCTTCGTCTTCTTTAAAGCAGTTTCTACTTTGACGTTTTGTTTGCTCACACGAGAACCTTCCCCTTTATAGGTGATCTCAATGCCCGTCCATTCCGCAAATTTATCAACATTTTCCTTGGTCCATCCATACATATCCGGAACTGAATCCAAGTCATCTGTTAATAATAACACTTGCTCATTTGATTTTAATTTCGTTCCTGCTGATACAGACATCTTTTTAATATTCTTTCCAGTTCCTAGGACAACAGGCTGGATCAGATTGCGACGCAGTTCATCTGCGAAGCCACCTGGGCTGATGGTCTGCTTCAAGTTCAATTCTTTCGACAAGGATTCTGCCGACGGCATCTTATAGGTGTCCTCTTTCGTGACCCCATCCAAGGCCTTGGTTTCCGTTACTAGATTCAACTCATCCTTCAAAGCAACCGCATCTTCCAAGACTGGATTGACTAGTTCTTGCCAACTGGTCGGACTAAAGCTGACTTCAGGCTGTTGAACCGTCACATACATAATGAAATCTGGATCTTCAGCCGGTGTCATGACAACAATCGAGTTGATATTGTCATTTTCGCCTTCCAAATATCCATTAGCCGTTGCAATTTGGGCCGTCCCTGATTTGACAGCGACATTTTGTCCAGCTACTTGGATAATGGGACCATCCGATGAATAGAGGGTACCAAATTGAGGATCAGTCCCTACCGTAATCATGTAATTACGGGTCTGTTGGGCAACCGAAGCGGGTACTGGATTGCCGACAATCTCTCTTTGTGATTTACGAGCAGTTTCATGCTTGCCGTCGTAAATCGCACTGATAAATTTAGGCTCCAACATTTCCCCATCATTTGCAATGGCAGAAAATGCACGCAACATCTGCGTTTGGGTCACCGAAATCCCTTGACCGAAAGAAGACATGGCTTGAGTGACATAGTTATCTCCTGGTAGGCCTCCAAAACCTTCGTCTCCCATTCCAAAACGTGTAGGAAGTCCGAACTTAAAGAGTTTGAGGTAATTCATCCAGACATTATTGCCCATCTTCTGTTCAAGCTTGGTCATCCCAATGTTACTTGAATAGGCGAAACCTTGGGCAATATTCATATAGCGACCTTCTGACAAGCCCATATTGATTTCCCAGTCTTTGATGATCGCGTCTTTTACTTGTAGCTCGTTATTGTAATATACCTCATTATAGGCTGGGAAAGTCCCATGATCAATCGCTGCAGCCAAGGTCATGACCTTCATAGTCGAACCTGGTTCGTACTGGTCCTGGTAAAGAATCGTATTCCAAGTTCTCAAATTCTTGATATCCAGACCTTCTTTGGTATCTGCATTAAAGGTTGGCCGTTGCGTCGTTGCAAGGATTTCGCCTGTTTTGGCACTCACTAGGGTCGCACTGACAAATTTGCCTTTTACCTTTTCTTGGAATACATCCATTCTGGTTTCGAGATAGGTTTGCAGTTCTGCAGAAAGGGTTGTATAAACATCCTTTCCATCTTCTGTCTTCACGGCAACCTTGTCTGATCCCGGCACAATATTTCCGTTACGATCCTTTTCATAGGTCACAACTCCATCCTGACCACCCAAGATACGATCCAAGGATTTTTCTATTCCCGTTATTCCCTGTAGGGTTTTATTGCCTTCTTTATCTTCTACCAATTGAGCTTGACCGATAAATTGAGAGGCAAAGGTCCCATTTTTATAACTCCGATTTGGACTCGTCGTAAAATCAACACCTTTAATGTTGGCAGCTTCTAGTTCACTCCGGATAGCATCCATATTGCTATAGCTGATATCGTTCCCCGCCGCACCAAAAGAAACTTGGTTGAGCTTCTTTTGAGACAGTTGTTGGACGACATAATCTTTTTCCATCCCCAAATAACGATTAAAAACGTCCGCTACTTGGTTGTATTGGCTTTCTTCAACGTATAAAACTTCACCTTTTGCTGATTTATAAGTTTTGTCGATGATAGCATAAACATTATAAGTCGTCGCATCTTCAGCAATGACAGCTCCATTTCGATCATAAATTGTTCCTCGTTTGGCTGGAACAATCTCAGTTTTCTGATGGACCTGATGCGATAACTCAGATAAATTTTTTCCAAATTTGCTATCTGTGCCTATAATGACTGCAAAATTAATAAGAAAAATGAAGAAAACAAGAATGGAAAGCAAACTTAAATTCTTAGCTACTTGCCGACGATTTTGGTCTGGAAGTTTCCTTTTTTTAAGGGAATAACGAATGATTTTCTTTTTTAATTTACTCATCGCTACTTGAACTCACCACTTTTCGATTTTCTTTTTGGAGGGTCATCCCCTGAGAACTAGCTAACTTAGACAAGCGTTCATATCGAGTCAACTCATTGACTTCTTGCCGGATATCTTCTAGTTCAGTCTCTTTTGTTTTTAGTTCCGTATTGAGGTTTGTCAAATCACTTTGCACTTGTAGAATCCGCGTCTGCATAAAAATAATACTGACAGCAAGGATAATCCCTGTTAGGACAATCGAGCCATAAAAGGCTTTCTCTACTCTGGTAAAGCGACGAATACGATCTTGCAATTGACTGCCACGAGATCGTAATGGTTGATCTGCCATGTTCATTTCCTCTTACTTATGAATTTTTTGAGCAACCCGCAATTTTGCAGAATGAGCTCGGTTGTTATTTTCTAACTCTTCTTGGCTTGGAAGAATCGGTTTTCGAGAAACTAATTCCATTTTTGGTTTTAAGTCCTCTGGGATGAAGGGCAAGCCCTTCGGTACATCTACTGTAGAAGCTTCTTTAAACAATTGCTTGGTCAAACGATCTTCCAAGGAATGAAAGGTAATGACTGAAATACGACCACCAACTGCCAACAAATCCATAGCCTGCTGGATTGATTCATCAGCCGCTCCCAATTCATCATTGACTTCGATCCGAATAGCCTGAAAAATTTGTTTGGCTGGATGCCCCTTTTTCTTGAGTTCCTTGGCTGGTTTTGCCGACTTAATAATCTCTGCTAATTCTGTCGTCGTTTCAATCGGTTTTATCGCACGCGCTTGTTCGATCTTTCTAGCAATTTGTTTGGAGAATTTATCTTCCCCATACTTGAAAAAGATGCGAACCAAATCATGGTAATCATAGGTATTGACTACTTCATAAGCTGTCAAAGAAGCGTCTTGATTCATCCGCATGTCCAAGGGAGCGTCTTTTTTATAAGAAAAACCACGAGACCGCTCATCTAACTGAGGACTAGAGACTCCCAAGTCATAACAAATGCCATCAATTTCACTGACTCCCAATTCTTGGAGACGCGCTTGAAGATTCCGGAAATTGTCTTTGATGAAGGTTACCATGCCTTTTTCAACGTAAGGAGCCAATCGTTTCTCCGCATTATCAATCGCATGCTGATCCTGGTCAAAGGCATATAAATGTCCTTTTTCACTTAATTGACTTAATAAATATTCGCTATGGCCGGCTCCACCTAATGTGGCATCCACATAGATTCCATCTGGCTTTATATCCAGCATATCAATCGTTTCATGGAGCAAGACCGTTACATGATGAAATTCTTTACTCATATCCTATCTATTTTACCACAAATCTGACCAGGATGCACTTGAGATTCTTTCCTCTATCCACACACTGTTTCGGGATAAAAAGTTCCTATTCTTTAAAAACCTCATTCTATCAACCAATAGACCTAGAGAAACAAATTGTGATACAATAACCCTATGAAAGATAAGAAATACCTTCTCCTTGGCCTGCTAGTGGCCGATCTTATTGCAGTTTACTTTTTCCTACGAACTCCTGTCCCTTGGATTTTTTGGACAGCTACCTTTGTTCTTGCCGTCTCCATTTGGATATTTAAAAATCAATGGAAAAACTACAAAAATAGAGATGAGGAGTCAGAGTAGCCCATATAGAATTAGAAAACTCGATCAGTTCAATATCTGATCGAGTTTTCTATTGTCTATTTATGAATTGGGATCATCAAGGCTACGGCCATGCAAGCCTTTTTCCCGTTGGACTTGACGTAGTTTTTCTGGTGTCACATCATTTCCTTCTTCGTCAACAACTTTGATACCTTCAATGTGATGACGGACGGAGCGTCTGTAACCTTCAATATACTCTTCACGAAGTTTAGCTTGTTCTACCTCTTCTTCTGGTGTCAAGCCTTCTGCTTTTTTCTTTTTGGCAAGCTCATTGATTCGAGCAATTTTTTCAGGTGTCATAATAAAACCTACTTTCTACCTGTCATCAGGTCATTATTTTGTATTTAATTGGTTAAAGGCTGCGACTTTATTGGCTTTTGCTACTAGACTAGCAAGAAGGGCCAAACGATTCTTTTTAACAGCCTCATCTTCTGCCATAACCATGGTATTGTCAAAGAAAGCATCGATGACTGGGCTAAGAGCAAAGAGTTGAGCCAATTTGTCGCTAGCTGAACCTGTCAATTCTAATTCTTCAATCGCCTTAGCAAGAGCTTTTTCTTGATCATTTTCAAAGAGACTAGCATCGACCTCTACTGAAGCATCTGCTTTTTCTGCCAAGTTGAAAGCACGTGAGAGTGACTCAACAGCTGCCTTATAACCATCAGTCTTAGCAGCTTCTGAAAGAGCTTCAGCCGCTTCAAGCATATCCGCTACCACGAAGTTTGAACCAGCAAGTACAGCTTCTTTGATGTCTTTAGATGTGCGTCCCATCATCTTGTCTACACGCGCCTTGATGAAGTTGAGCACTTCTGCTTGATTGGCATACGAAAGACTATCGAATGAAAGTCCGTAAAGACTATCGATTAACTCATCCATCGGGATGTTCCAACCAAAGGCATCCAAGATACGAACAATCCCTTGTGTTGCACGGCGAAGCGCATAAGGGTCATTGGAACCAGACGGAATCAAACCGACTGAGAAGAAGGAAAGAAGGGTATCCAATTTATCCGCAAGAGCAAGGATGGCACCAACCTTGGTTTCAGGAAGGGCTCCATCTGCTGAATCAGGAAGATAGTGCTCACGGATAGCTGTCGCTACTGCAGCATCTTCACCAGCAAGGAGGGCGTATTTTTCACCCATGATTCCTTGCAATTCATCAAACTCTCCAACCATACCAGTCAAGAGGTCAAATTTGTAGATTTCTGCTGCACGAGCTACAGCTGCTTTTTCTTCAGCAGTCAAGCCAGCTTGCTCAGCCAAGGAAGCCGCAATGACACCAGCACGGGCCATGTGTTCTGAAAGAGAACCGATTTTTTCATGGAAAGTCACGTGTGCCAATTTAGCAACCAGGTCTTCAATCTTGAGTTTTTGGTCTTCACGCCAGAAGAATTCACCATCTTCGAGACGCGCCACCAAGACTTTTTCATTTCCTCGGATAACATTTTCCAAGTGCTCAGCATTCCCATTACGGACTGAGATGAAGTTTGGTTTAAGCTTACCGTCAAGGTCACGTACAACAAAGTAACGTTGGTGCGTTTCCATTGAGGTCACCAAGACTTCTTCTGGAACGTCCAAATACTTAGTATCGAAACTTCCCATAAAGGCAGTTGGGTATTCGACCAAGTTCAAGACTTCATTCAAAAGTCCTTCTTCGATTTGGACTTGAACACCTTGTTCTGCTTCAATAGCTTTGATTTGCTCACGAATCATGTTTTCACGTTCTTTGCTGTCTGCAATGACGTAAACGGTACGAAGGTCTTCTTCGTACGAATCCGCATTGGTAATTTCCACTTCATGTCCAAGGAAACGGTGTCCGCGACTCACACGACCTGAATGGATATCCAAGAAGTCGAGATCAAGCGCTTCATCACCCAAAAGGACAATCAAGGTATGAACTGGACGAATGTATTCAAAGGTGTTGTTAGCCCAGTGCATGCTGACAGGGAAAGTCAATGAAGCAAGTACTTCTGGAACGCCGGCCAAGACTTCTTTGGCAGGTTTTCCAGCTTCATGTTTCGTCACGTAAACGTATTCTTCTCCCTTAACTTCACGGAATTCGATGTCATCTACAGTCAAGCCTTTTCCACGAACAAAGCCTTGCGCTGCTTTTGAGAAGTTTCCATCAGCATCCAAGGCAATTTTCTTAGAAGGTCCTTTAAAATCTTCTGTCAAATCGGTTTGTTGATCAGCCAAACCAAGTACACGAACAGCCAAACGACGTGGAGTTGAGAAGGTTTGAATGCTTTCATATGAAAGGCGGTTATCATCCAAGAAGGCTGCCATTTTCTCACCCAATTGTTTTTCACTTGGTGTGACAACGTAGGCTGGTAACTCTTCAAGTCCTAGTTCTACTAATAAGTTTTTTGTCATGTTTTTTCTCCAGAAAATATCTTTTTTCCAGTTTGCCTTATGTGATTGGCACGCAAGCAACCGACTAGGTCGTTTCATTGCTAAAATTGGAGCCTAAGGTCTCCAATTTTGCCTGGTATCATTAGTTTCTCTAATGATACCTCAATCACTGCGGCAACTGGTTCTGTAGGATTATTCTATAATCCAATTCTATTAATACACTCTCTTTATTCTTCCTCTTCTGCTAGGAGTTTTGCGCGTGTGGCTTCGTCGAGAAGTGGGTAACCGAGTTTCTTGCGTTCTGCGACGAAGGTCTTAGCTACGACACGGGCCAAGTTACGGATGCGGGCAATGTAGCCGGCACGTTCTGTAACAGATACCGCTCCACGAGCATCAAGTAAGTTAAAGGTATGTGAACATTTCAAAACGTAGTCATAGGCTGGGTGAACGAGACCCAATTCCAAAGCACGTCCGGCCTCTTTTTCAAATTTTTCGAAGTTTTCAAGAAGCATATCTTGGTCAGAAACTTCAAAGCTGTATTTTGAGTGCTCATATTCTGGTTGAAGGAAGATTTCTCCATATTTTACACCCGGAGCCCACTCGATATCATAAACTGAGTCTACTTCCTGGATGTAAGAAGCCAAACGTTCCAAACCATAAGTGACCTCAGCGGTAACAGGACCTGTTGCCAAGCCACCGACCTGTTGGAAGTAAGTGAACTGAGTGATTTCCATACCATCCAGCCAAACTTCCCAACCAAGACCAGCTGAACCAGTTGATGGATTTTCCCAGTTATCTTCTACGAAGCGAATATCATGCTCTAAAGGATTGATACCCAATTTTTCCAATGACTCAAGGTAAAGTTCTTGAATGTTTGATGGTGATGGTTTCATGACCACTTGGAATTGGTGGTGTTGGTAAAGACGGTTTGGATTTTCCCCGTAACGACCGTCTGCTGGACGACGAGATGGCTCTACATAAGCCGCATTCCATGGTTCCGGACCAATGGCGCGAAGGAAGGTGTAAGGACTCATCGTACCCGCACCCTTTTCATTATCATAAGCCTGCATGAGCATACAACCCTGGTCATTCCAGTATTGTTGCAAAGTCAAAATAATCTCTTGAAAAGTCAATTTTTTAGACATGTTTTACTCCATTTTCTATAATTTCTTGCGACACGAGTCTGCCTCGTCGATCATACGAGGCAAGACGAGTTAGTACTGCGTCTAGCTCAGGCACCCTAGTGCTGAGCGTGGGACAGCCCGACTGAAAGGAGGTCTCTGCCACTGACGCAGTGAAAGGTTAGTTTTTTAGACATTATTTACTCCATTTTCTATAATTTATTGCGACCTAGAATACAAAAAGAACCGTGTCTTTCCCCCTAAGTCAAGTGACCTAGGGGCGTCAGAAACGCGGTTCCACCCTAATTTATTACTTCATTTTATTCTACTGTACTCAGCTATCTACTGAGAGAAAGCGCCACTTGCCTATCTTGTTCCACTTGGCTTTCACTGTCCCAAGCTCGCTAAAAAAACGCCATAAGCCTTTCTTTCTTGACTAGTATTATAGCAGATTTCTATTCGAGTGTAAACAAAAAACAAGTCCGAAACTGTTGTTTCAGACTTGTAGAAATTCCTTTCAAAGAAAGGGTAAGGTTATGGGCGTTTTGCAACCTTTGGTTTTTTCCCATTTAATTTTTTCTTAGCAGCTTTAACCTCTGCTAAGGCCGCCTTGACTTCCTGTTGACTAGCACCAGGATTAGCCAGTACTGCTTGAGCGCGGATAAAGGCTTGAAGGTAATTCACCTTCACCTTATCTGCTGCATAGATAAACTTAGCGTTCTTAGCTTGGAACTGGAGTTCTGCTGCAATCAATTTCTTAAGACTTGAGAAATCGGTTGTTTTGCCAGTTAATTGTTGATCAGCCGCCTGGTAGTTCGCAAGCGCTTGGTTGATTTGCTCTTGTGTCACACCTTCGCGGACGAGCAAGAGAGCCAACTCCTTAAAGCTTTGATCAAAGGCACGTCGAGCAGAATCCTTAGCGTTCGCATAACGGCCTGTTTTTGAAGTCGCATCATAGGCAGCAATAGCTGATTTTAGCGCTGTGAAATCAGACTCTTTCCCATCTAATTGACTGGTTACCAATCCAAGATTTGAAAAGATTTGGTCAACTTCTGCTTGTGATAACTTAGTCGCAAGAGCTTTCTGAGCTTCTTGGTATGCTGCATCATAAGCTAAACGTTTTTCACTTGTTGCATTAAAGTACTGAGGAGTGCTGGTCAAGTTAGCTTGTTGAGCCAGCAATTGCAACAATTGGGTCTTAATGACAACAGAAAGTTTTGCGAGGTTGTTTTGATCCGCCAGAACGGTCACAGTCGGTGCATCCTCAAACAACTCATAGCCTGTTGGTAGACTGACTGAAATCGTATAAGTTCCAACTGGGACATCTTTCCCAAAAGCATTCTTGCCATAGCGTTGAACTGGAAGAACAAAGGTTTCACCAGCTTGATTCTTCAAGACAACTGGTGTTGTTCTAGGTACTGCTTGATCAAAGACCAGGCTCAAAGGAGCAGTGACAATCTCTTTGGCCAAGAATTCGATGGTCTTAAAGCTATCCTCTGCAGTGATTTCAAATTTCTGAGTTCGTTCGCTGACGAGTTTCAGATCTGATTTGTCATAGGCAAAGAGTTCTGCAACATAGCTACCAAACTTAAGGAAATTGATTTCTTTCCCTTTATCTAAGTTGACATACTGCCCTTGTTCATCTTTGATACGGTAGACAAAATCAGTATCTAATTCTTGATGTGTATCGGCATCTAGGACTGATACCTTAATTCGGCCACTATCCTCAGTAGCAGCAAAATCAGCAAGAGAGGCAAAGTCGCGGTTTCCAGCGTAATCTTCAACCACATAGTAAAGTAAGTCTTTACTGATTCCTTCTGGAAGAGTATAGCCTCCATCTTCATTTGCCGTTAAATAGACACGGTTTTCAAAACGGCTAGTCTTCCCTAGGGCGTCTTTCCCCTCCTTAACTAGGGTCCCCTCTTCATCAAAGGTCTTGACATAGAAGACTTGCTCTCGTAAGATTCCACCATTGCCAACATCTTTTGTTTTACGAGCATAGAAGGTTTCTACCCCATCCTTCTTGGTCGTGTAACCTGAAGTCAAGACTGGTTTTTGGGTATCAATTTGGAGGTTAAAGCGAACAACTTGCTCCTCTGCTCCTGGAACTGCTGGCGTATAACGAACCTCATAGATATAGTGACCATCCGCCACCTTTTCACCCTTGGCATTAGTTCCTTCCCAAGCCGTGTTGTCGACTAGATAAGATCGTTTCCCACGTCCGTCAAAATAATTCTTACGAGCAGAGAAAGCTCCTGTACTTGTCCAAACTGGCTGAGCAAATGCTTGATCATCTGCCTTGTAGACAGCTGCTTTCATATTTTTTAGGTTTCGCAAGACTACAGCCCGGTACTGCACGTAATCTTTGTTTCCATCTCCATCTGGAGAAATAGCCAGACGTACATTGCCATCCGCATCTAAATGGAGGACATTCAAACCTTCTGGAGTTTCTACTGTCCCAAGAACGATTGGGCTTCGTTCTGCTGTTTCCTTCTTAGCAGTCGAATAGAGCACGTCGTTAGCGTTAGAGACTAAGGATGTTACATTCGCCTTTGATGGCACATGTTTGGTTTCTGGAACATCATAGTAGAATCCTGATTTCCCTTCTCTTACCAAATTGTAGATTGGTTTTTCAACCGCAGGGATATTTTGGAAAGAACCACGGAAGCCCATAAATGGAATGCTAACCACATCGCCGTCATCTGCTGGATCCACAAAGCGAACAAATCCTTCTAGGAAGTAACCGTTCGGCATCAATTTAGTCAATTCCTCTGCAAACTTAGACGCATCGACAGTCACTGTCACTGTCTGACTACTATGGGCTTTTACAGTTACATTTGGCCATACCGTCTCTGTTAATTTCCGAGGCTTCAAGGTAAAGCGATCATCTTTTACATCGTCGGTAGTGGTATTCACAATCATCTTCAACTCTCTGTCAGTATCAGAAATATTATGAACGGTCACATCAAAACTAAACCGATCCTCGACATTGCCAAGAGTTACGCTTGGGTAAGCATCTTCATTCGTTACATATAGGTCTGTTGAAACCGCTGCAGCAGTATCCACAATCCCCGCCCCTTGTTGACGTACCGAAGTGTAAGCACCCGTTTCTTTGTTGAGGTGCGGTTTTGCGGTTGACATGATTAAGGCTTTGACTGTTGCAGATAGCTCCTCTGGCGAAAGTTCTGGATGATGAGCTTGGAGGTATTCCTTCACCAAAGCCGATACCCCAGCTACATGAGGGGAGGCCATACTGGTTCCGCTCATACTACCATAGCTATTGTCATTTAGAGATGAAAAGATCGACCCACCAGGTGCTGTGACATCCGGTTTTAATTGGCCATCTGTTGAGACTCCCCAACTGGAGAAATCTGACATCTTATCTGCATCAGGGTTTGGACGATTGTCTAAGCTACCATCAAAGACAAGCTTGTAGTCTTTACCTTTAATCGCTTCTCCATAGCGCTTAGAAATGAAAACAGCAGGGATCTTTCTCGCATCCCCTTCGAGGCCCATTTTGACATTCGCGCCTTCGACACTGTTGTAAATAAGGGCTCCAATTGCTCCTTTTTTATAGACATTAGCGACCTTATCTGAGAAGGTGATTTCGCCACGTTTGATAAGGGCAACTTTACCAGTCAAATCGAGACTGTCTAAATCACTCTCACGCCCCAAACCAGCATCTACATAATCATATTCTTTCCCATTTTCGAAATTGGCATCTGTTTCAGCTGCTGTATAGGTGAATTTTCCTTTATCCAAGTCGGCATTGTCTTCCAAGCCTCGAACTGTAAAGACTTCTTCTGTTACAACCGAATCATTTACGGATGCAACTGAAATAGACTCTTCTACGGTTGAAGGACTCCCCACGACACCGTAATCAGGGTTTTCAGCACTTGGATTGTCATAACCGTATCCATAGGTATTGCTATTTCCTGCCGCGATAATGACGCTAACCCCTTTTGCGCGTGCTCGTTGGATAGCTTCCCGGACAGCGGGACTAGCATTCACAGTAGAACCTGTCACAGATCCCAAACTCATGTTGATGACGTCCGCTCCCAATGCAACTGCGTCATCAATCGCTTTCACATAGACAACATCACTGGTTGATCCACTACGATCAGAGAAAACACGCATAAACATCACTTGGGCTTCTGGAGCAACTCCGTATACATAGTTGCCATCCCCAGCTTTTTTGTCAGGGTTCCCAGTTGCAATCCCTGTTACGTGCATACCATGTGAATCATGGTCTTTTTCTTTGATATTGTCATCTCCATCCATATAATCATAAGCAAAGACGACCTTATCGTTGTACCATTTTCCGTAGTCAATTCCCGCTGCTTTTTTTGCAGCTTCTAATTCTGTTTGATTTTTGAACTTCCCTTTTGTCGGGTCTGAAATCCGCAATACTTCATGGTAGACATCTAAACCAGAGTCAATGACTGCAACAACAGTCCCTTCACCCTTGTAGCCTTTTTCCCAAGTTTGAGGCACATTAATAATCGTATTGCTGCTGATACTGAATGGTTTGTCTTCAGCTTTCTTTTCAGCTCTTGCTTCTGTTGCAGGGTTAGCCTCAGCCTTCTCCTCTGTTGAAGAGGGTTTAACTTCTGTTTTTTCCTGTCCCTCACTTGCTTTTTCTGCAGGTTTAGCCTCAATTTTAGTTACAGCTTCTACTTGCTTTTCAGTAGCTTTATCCTCTGTTTTTGCTTCCTGGGCAACTACTTGGCTACCTGATTCGACAGATGGACTTGTTGCCCCTTTTTCTGAAGAGGCTGGCTCGTCAACAACTTTACCATTTTCAACTACTGAGTCTCTAGTCTGCTCATTTGCTTGATCACTTACAGGAGAAGCAGACTCGCTTGGCAACGCTGGATTTGCTTCTGCAGATGCAATTACTGCAGTCTCTGGTTGTTTTGTTTCATCCGCACTTACATTTCCTGCTCCAAAGACAAGGACCGACCCTAACAGCACCGATGCAACACCAAATTTATATTTTCTCAATGAGAAACGCTGTTTACTCATAAGATTCCCCCTATATACTAAATTATTCTTATTATACTCCTAATTTTTCAGAAAATTCACTCAACATTAACTTTGTTATCAAATTGTAATATTTCCGCATGATATCTTTAATTAGGTGTTTTTTGTTTGTTTTTAGTGATTTTATAATTCAAATAATTAGAAAATTAAAACCAATCATCCGTTTTTTTATCTCATTGCACAAAAAAACAGCGAGAGCAAACTCTCACTGTCTTTTATAAATCAACTAACTTACTGTCTTAAAAGTCTTTGGTATCTGGATCTGGCGCTCCCGCTTCTACTGGGATCTTCCGAAGGAGCTCACAGTCTTCTGGAGCCAATTCGATTGTAGTGCATTGAAGATTACTTGCAATGCGTTCAGGAGTCACTGATTTAGGCAAAGGTAAAAATTCTTCTGCTAAACTCCAAGCTAAAAGAAGCTGGGCTGGAGTTACACTATATTTTTTAGCCAATGCAAGAACTGTCTCATTTTGAAAAAGCTCTCCTTGACCAAATGGACCCCAAGCCTCCAATAAAATTCCTTTATCACGGCAATAACGGACTACTTCCTCTTGATAGACTCCAGGAGCCAAGCGGATCTGATTGACTGCTGGAAGAACTTTGGCACTCTCCAACAAAGCATCCAGGTGATGAGGCAAAAAGTTACTCACGCCAATAGAGCGAATTTTACCCACTGCCTGCATATCTTCCATGGCTCTCCAAACCTCACGATTCCGTTCTTTCCAGGCC
Source organism: Streptococcus sp. AM43-2AT (assembly GCF_003603405.1). Lineage (NCBI taxonomy): Bacteria > Bacillati > Bacillota > Bacilli > Lactobacillales > Streptococcaceae > Streptococcus > Streptococcus sp. AM43-2AT. The sequence continues at coordinate 50,281 of NZ_QTND01000003.1, forward strand.
TCATTTTCTCGGTGAGTCACAGGATTTGGCCAGTGGATTAAATACAAATCGATATATTCTAGACCCAATTTGTGCAAAGATTCCTCTAGGCCATTGTCAGCATCCTCATAGGTGTGACGATTATTCCACAACTTGGTCGTTACAAAAAGCTCTTCTCTTGGAATACCACTATCCCGGATAGCCTTTCCGACGCTTTCTTCATTTTGATAGATGGCTGCCGTATCAATATGGCGATAGCCCGCTTCTAAGGCTGTTTTTACTGCTTGATAAGCTTCCTCGCCATCTTTCGCCTTCCAAGTACCAAAACCTAGTACAGGAATTTGGCGTCCGTCATTTAGTTTGTAGCTCTCCATCTTATTTCCCGTCACTTTTCTTTGTTTTTTCATCAGACTTAGAAGTCTTTGCATTCAAGCGCAACTTTGGCTTAAAGATATTTTCCTTAGGTTGCACCATTGATTTACTAAAAAAGGCATAGAGTAAAAAGGCACTACCTGCCACTAGAATGACGGGACTACGGCGTAACATACCGTAGAGAAAGAAAAATAATCCCATCAACAAAAAACGTACATTTATCTTATTCATAAAACTACCTCGCGATTCAATTAATTTCATTATACCATGTATCAGAGCAATGAGACAAATGGCTAGGCCAAGGAATCCTATTTAAATGAGAGTGGGACAGAAATCGGTCATTCGTTAGAATTCGATTTCGTCGTCCCACCTCCGCACAGTTGAGTAGGGCTGTAAAAGCTGATGAAATCAGCGTAGTAGAGCCCACTCAACCACTGCGTCTTGCTCGACAATCTAAAGACAATTGAGAGGCTAGGACTTTTGTCCCAGCCTCATGGAAGAAATTCAATTTTAAAACTGGTAAAAGGAAACAAAAGCAATTGATTCGTATTTGAACCTTTTTTCACCATTAAGCTTCAAATCGTTTTTGGCCATCCAAGAAGGTTGCAACCAACTCTAAATCTTTATCCAGTACAATGAAGTCAGCATCATATCCCTCACGGATTTGGCCACAGACATCATCGATATGGACAGATTTAGCAGGGTTGAGACTGGCCATCATGACCGCTTCATGAGGATTAGCAATGCCCCACTCAACAACATTCTTCAATCCATCTTTAAGCTTCAAGATCGAACCAGCCAAGTTTCCTGTCGATTTCAAACGGGCCGTTCCATTTTCTACGACAACAGGGAATTCACCCAACATGTAGTCGCCATCTTCCAAGCCACCAGCTGTCATACAGTCGGTGATCAAGGCAATATTTTCCACTCCTTTTTGTTTGAGGAGAATATCGCAAGCTTTTGGATCAACGTGATGCCCATCACAGATTAACTCAGCATAAGTATGTGGAAGTTGGTACATAGCCCCGACCATTCCAAGTTCACGGTGCGTCAAGCCGCGCATTCCGTTATAGGCATGCACCCAGACACTAGCCCCAGCATCCACTGCTTTTTTGGCTTCGTCAAAGGTTGCATTGGAGTGCCCCAGCGCAACCGTCACCCCTTCTCCTGTTACTGTACGGACAAAGTCTTCTACACCTTCCCGCTCAGGAGCAAGGGCAATTTTATTGAGCAAGCCCTTGGCTGCTTTTTGCCATGCACGGAATTCATCCATCCGAGGATCTTTCATATAGGCTGGATTTTGAGCTCCTTTGTACTTCTCTGTAAAGTAAGGACCTTCAAAGTAAATCCCACGGATCTTTGCACCAGAAGCTTCTTGGTATCGTGCTCCAATGTTTTCAGTTACTGCTAATAATTGCTCATAAGAAGAGGTCAAAGTTGTTGGCAAAAAGCTAGTAACCCCTGTGCTCAAGAGCCCCTCACTCATAGTATGAAGGGTTCCTTCAATGTTGTTGTCCATAACATCAACTCCACCAAATCCATGGATGTGCGTATCGACCAAACCAGGAGCAATACTATAGCCGGTATAGTCCAAAACGGTAGCTCCCTCTGGTAGCTGATCCACATGTTTTCCGAATTTGCCATCGACAATTTCTAGATATCCTCCCTTACGAATTCCATGGGGATAAAAGAATTGATCTGCTTGTATATAGGTTGTCATGGTGATTTCCTTTCTTTTTCTACCGATATATTCATACACATTATAATCCTTTGTGCTACATTTGTAAATGGTCTAGACCTATTTTATTTAAATATATTAATATTCTTTATAAATACAATAAGAAATCCAGTTCTAAAGAACTGGATTTCAGAATATTGACAAACTTTTTCCATAAAATAGATAGATGATTTTTTTAAAAAATTATCTTTTTTGAGAAATTAGGCAGATCTAAAACTTTCCGCTGTGAGAAAAGTGCCTAGATCAATTAAGGTCTAGGTACACGGAATTATTGAGACCTTAGGCTCAATAATTAGTCATGGAACTTCGAAGAAGTTCGCTGACGTCCGTACTCACCTAAGGAAAGTTTTAAAAAAAATGTTATACCAATCTAAAGAGAGTGGGACAAAAATCGGTCACTCGTTAGATTCGATTTCGTCGTCCCACCTCCGCACAGTTGAGTAGGACTGTAAAAGCTGATGAAATCAGCCTAGTAGATCCCTACTCAACCACTGCGTCTTGCTCGACAATCCAAAGACAATTGAGAGGCTAGGACTTTTGTCCCAGCCTCTTTTTGCTTTTTTAGATCTGCTCTAATTGTACCTTCTCTGCTAAATTCATGGCATGGTCTGCAACACGTGTATAGTGAGAGATCATATCAATAAAGTTGACACCTGCTTGAGGTGTACACTCGCCCTTGTTTAGACGAGAAATATGGGTCTTCCGCAATTTCTTTTCGAGCTTTTCAATTGCCTGATGGCGCTGTTCCAACTCTGCTGCCAACTCTTGGTTATCCTCTTCTACACTTCTAAGTGCATCTTTAACAAAAGTAGCAGTTTGTTGGTAGATATCTTCTAATTCAGCCAAGGCATTATCAGAAAACACAACTTTCTTCCGAATGAGGTAGTCCGTCAGGTTGATTAAGGATTCCGCGTGGTCTCCAATCCGCTCTAAATCTCGAGAAGAATCCAAAATATTAGTCAAGGATTCACTTTCTTTTGGACTCAGAGCTTCACTAGACAAGCGGATCAAGTATTTGGTCAACTGATCATCGATGGTATTAATGGCTTCTTCTGTTTTATGGCCTTTTTCAGCTAGCTTTTCTTCTTGATTTACAATGTAGCGATAGGCCAAGTCGAAACTCTTTTCAGCATAGGTTCCTAAATGCAATAGTTCTTTTTTGGCATTTCCTAAAGCAATCGAAGGAGCTTGGGTAATCAGATTTTCATCCAAGTAAAGTGGTTCGTATTTGACCACTTCATCCTCACCAGGAATCAATTTCGTCACAAAGTAAGCCAAAGCTCCAATGAAGGGGAACTGGATGATGGTATTGGTAATATTAAAGGTCCCGTGAGCAAAGGCTATGGTCATCTCGGGAGACAAATGAAGAGTCGTTTCAAACCATTGAATCAAAGATGTAAACGGAACAAGGAAGACAAGACAGATAATGGTTCCGATAACATTAAAGGCTACATGGGCACCCGCCACACGTTTGGCCGCAATATTTGCTCCCAAGGAAGCAATGATGGCTGTAATGGTCGTTCCGATATTATCACCAAAGAGAACTGGGAGAGCCCCTTTAAGGTCAATCAAATGACTAGCATAGAGATTTTGTAAGATACCAATGGTTGCAGAGGAAGCCTGAATCAAAAGAGTTAATCCTGATCCGACAAAGACACCCAAGATAGGACTTTTACTCAACTCCACCATGTAGTCACGAAAAACTTGCAAATCTTTAAGAGGTTCCATAGCCCCACTCATCAAGTTGAGGGCAAAGAAGATACCACCGACACCAAAAACGATTCGTCCAACATTATTAACCAAACGATTTTTGGTAAAGAAGAGACAAATCGCTCCGATAAAAAGCATAGGCAAGGCGTAGTCTCCTAATTTAAAACCAATGATAAAGGAGGTAACAGTAGTTCCAATATTGGCCCCCATAACAATACCAATAGCTTGACGGAGGGTTAGAAGTCCAGCACTCACCAGACCGACCGTAATCACTGTAACCCCTGAACTAGACTGAATCAAAGCAGTCATCCCAATCCCTACTAGAACCCCTAGAAAGGGATTACTCGTATATTTATCAATATAGTATCGAAGGCGATCCCCTGCAGCCTGTTGCAAGCCTTCTCCCATGGTTTTAATACTATAGAGAAAGAGACCCAAGCCACCTAAGAAGTTAAATAAAATGTTCTGCCAATCAATGGACATTTCTTTCCTCCATCATCATTCGATAAAAGTTTACTCACTCTATTTTAAAACATCCACCACTTGGACACAAGTTTTTTTTTGAAATTTCTTCTGAATTTTGTCCTAAAAAAACGATAGACTCTACAAAATCTATCGTTTTGTTCATTATTTTTTATCAAGCTCTCGTAACATTTGATCAATTTTGTTTCCATATTCAATGGATTCATCTTTGATAAAGGTTAAATCCGGAATCTTATATAATTTTAAATTCCGACCTAATTCGCGCTTGATGGTTCCTGTTGCTTTTTCAAGCCCTGTCTGAGCCTTCTGATTATCTGAAGCCAGGTCACTCATAATCGAATAGTAGACCTTAGCCATAGACAAATCGCCTAGCATCTGAACATCCGTAATGGTGACACCTTGAACACGTGGGTCACGAACTTTTTTTTGCAAAATTTCGTTGACTTCACGCTTGATTTCCATCCCTACTCGGTCTGTCCGAAAATGACTTGCCATAGGAACTCCTTTCTGATCTGTCTTTAAAACTAGGAAATGGGAGATTTCTTCTCTTCTTTCCTAGTTAACAGTTTATTTTTTAATTTCTTCCATGATGTAAGCTTCGATGGTATCATCCGTCTTGATATCATTGTAGCCTTCGATCATCAATCCACCTTCGCGACCGTTGGTTACTTCTTTGACATCATCTTTATAATGTTTCAAGCTAGCAAGAGCGCCATCATAAATCACGACACCGTCACGAATGACACGAACTTTGGAATCACGAGTGACCTTACCACTGAGGACCATAAATCCACCAATGGTACCCACTTTAGAGACTTTGAAGGTTTCACGAATAACCGCTTCCCCGATGACTTTCTCTTCAAACTCAGGATCCAACATTCCCTTCATGGCATCTTCCATTTCTTCAATCACTTTGTAGATGATTGAGTGAAGACGGATTTCTACCTCATCAGCTTCAGCTTGCTGACGCGCTTGAGGAGTAGGGCGGACGTTAAATCCAATGATGAAGGCATTTGAAGCTTCTGCGAGGGTAACGTCTGATTCGTTGATAGCACCAACCGCTGAGTGAACGATGGTAACCTTGACACCTTCTACTTCAATCTTTTGAAGGGAAGCAGCAAGGGCTTCAACCGAACCTTGTACATCAGCCTTGATAATGACATTAACAGATTTCACTTCACCAGCCTTCAAAGTATCAAAGAGGTTTTCAAGGCTGACACGATTAGTTGCTTGCCGTTGTTTCAAGAGGGCACGTTTGGCACGTTCTTCACCCGCTGCACGCGCTGATTTTTCATCTTCATAAACCGCAAAATGGTCACCCGCCATCGGCGCTTCGTTTAGACCAGTAATCGAAACTGGTGTGGAAGGACCTGCAACCTTAACCCGACGTCCAAGGTCATTGGTCATGGCACGGACACGCCCGAAAGTATTCCCGACAACGATTGGATCTTGGACATTCAAAGTACCTTGTTGCACAAGAAGAGTTGCAACCGCACCTTTTCCTTTATCCAAACGCGCTTCGATAACGGTACCAATAGCACGGACTGTTGGGTCTGCCTTGAGTTCTTGGATTTCAGCTACAAGAAGGACCGTTTCCAACAACTCATCGATGTTTTGGTTGAACTTGGCTGAGATTTCTACAAATTCAGAATCTCCACCCCAAGCAGTTGACATAACGCCGTGTTCTGCCAATTCTCCAATAACACGTTCTGGATTGGCACCTGGTTTATCAATCTTGTTAATGGCAACGATAATTGGAACGTTAGCCGCTTTTGAGTGGTTAATGGCTTCAATCGTCTGAGGCATCACCCCGTCATCCGCTGCTACGACCAAGATGGTAATATCGGTAACAGATGCACCACGTGCCCGCATAGAGGTGAAGGCTGCGTGTCCAGGTGTATCCAAGAAGGTAATCTTCTTGCCGTTTTCCATGATTTGGTAGGCTCCGATATGCTGGGTGATCCCACCGGCTTCTCCTGTCGCAACCCGTGAGTTACGAAGGGTATCCAAAAGGGTTGTTTTACCATGGTCAACGTGTCCCATAATGGTAACAACTGGTGGACGCTCCACCAATTTATCTGGATTCAAATAACCATCTTCGACGAAGAAGCGCTCGATATCCGCATTATCCACTTCAACCTTTTTCTTAGCTTCAATTCCATAATCCACTAACAGAAGTTCAATGGTATCGCCATCCAAAGATTGGTTTTGTGTCGCCATCACGCCCATCATGAAGAGCTTCTTAACGATTTCTGCCGGCTCACGCTTAATCCGTTTTGCGATTTCCGCAACCGTCATTCCATCTGTGTACTCCAATTCACTTGGCAACTCATGGAATTTACGCTCTGTTACTGGTTTTGGAGCTTCATTGCGGTTATTCTTTCCTTTTTTATTCTTTTTGTTGTTATTCCAGTTACTATTTCTTTGATTTCTCACTTGGTTTTGACTACTTCGATTCTTTTGTTGTTTTCTTGGACCATCTTCTTCACGATCAAAATCTTCACGTTTTTTGTCTGGTCTAGCTTGCTTTTTCCGACGTGTATCAACTGCTGCAGGACTTGGACTCGCTACTGGAGTTGCTTTCACTGGCTCCGCCTTTGGTTGTGAAGCGACAACTTCAGTGGCAACCACTTCTTCGCGCTTACGACGTTGTTGTCGTTCTTGCTCAACCTTGGCTGCCTGGTTTTGCTTGTAGCGTTCTTCACTACCACGTGCATATTCCGCATTTTGCTCTGCCTTTAATGCTGCAGCACGGGCTTTGAAATCAATCTTGGGTGCACCGTTTACTGGATTTGGACGTCCTTGACCGTTGCCAGCTTGGTCACGGCGACGATCATTCCCTTGGTTCCGGCGGTCATTTCCTTGATTTTTTCGCTCATTGCGATTTTGGAAACGATCCCCATCCCGACGGTCGTTTTGTTGTTTCTTAGGTCGATTTCCTTGTTGCTGACGACGTTCCGCCTGCTCTTTCGCACGGGCTTCGCGTTCCGCCTTGAAATTACGACTCTTTGGCTTCACAACAGGTGCTACAGCTGTTTCAGTTGTTTTTTCTGTATTGTTTGCAACGGGTTCTTTTGCAACCGGCACAACTTTTACTTGTTTTTCTTCCGTCACTTTAGGAGTTTGAGGAGCCTTTGATGCAAAACTATTGACCAAACGCTCAACCGCTTCACCTTCGATACTAGAAGCGTGACTCTTTACCTCCAACCCTAATTCTTTTGCCCGTGTGACGACTTCTTTACTTTCCTTGCCTAGTTCTTTGGCAATCTCATACAATCTTTTCTTAGACAATTGCTGTCCTCCTCTTCTATTCCATAAGAGACCTCATTTTCTTTGAAAATCCAGCATCTGTCACGGCCGCTACCTTTCGTGAGCGACCAATGGCAGTACTTAATTCTAGTGTTGAAAACACGGTTAATACCGGAATGCCATAATAGTGGCATTTATCTGTGATTTTTTTGGTAAGATTGGGAGCTGCATCATCTGCTAGAAAGACCAAACGAGCCTTTCCTTCTTGAACAGACTTGATGACCAACTCTTCTCCAGAGATGATTTTCCCTGCTCGCTGAGCCAATCCCAATAAATTACTGACTTTTTGCTTATTCAAGGCCTAACTCTCTTCTTTTCACCTTATGATCCACATAAGCAATCAATTCGTCGTAGAAAGCTTCATCCACTTCCATGCTAAAGCTGCGATTGAAGACTTTCTTCTTCTTGGCTTGAAGTGCTTCCTCGTTATCGAGCTTAATATAAGCACCACGACCATTTGCTTTCCCAGTTGGATCGATAAAAACTTGACCTTCTTTATTTTTTACGATTCGCAAGAGATCTCGTTTATCGATAACCTCATTTGAAACGACAGACTTGCGTAAAGGGATTTTTCTTGTCTTTACCATGATTCCCTCCCTATTCGTCTACAGAATTCAAATCACTTTCTACTTCTTCAAAAGCAGGTTCTTGACTTGCTTCCATTTCTTCGTACTCACTAGCTGATTTGATATCAATCCGGTAGCCAGTTAAGTGAGCCGCCAAGCGCACGTTTTGACCACGACGACCGATCGCAAGAGATAGTTTGCTATCTGGTACTACCACAAGGGCATGCTTGCTGTCTTCTTCGTCAAAGATGACTTGATCGACCTCAGCAGGCGCGATGGCATTGTAGATAAATTCTGCTGGATCTGGTACCCACTCAATGACATCAATATTTTCTTCTGTTGGGACCATACGATCCAATTTCTGATCATAACGAGCTGGGTGGAACTTGCTAGTAATCTTTTTGATGTTCGATCCACCACGACCAACGATGGTTCCAATCGCATCTACGTTTGGATTATGGCTACGAACAGCAACCTTAGTCCGGTCTCCAGCTTCACGTGCCACGCTCATGATTTCAACGGTTCCATCATAGACTTCAGGGATTTCTTGTTCCATCAAACGTTTGATCATTTCTGGATGGCTACGACTTACGAAAACGTTGACCCCACGAGGATTGTCTTCTACTTTGTAGACAAAAACTTCGATGCGATCATGAGATTGGAAGACTTCACCCGGGATTTGATCTTGTTTAGACAATTGAGCTTCGATAGACCCTAAATTTACATAGATAAAGCGATTATCAAAACGTTCAACGGTTCCACTCATAATTTCATTTTCATGCTCTTTATAAGTGTTATAGGTAATCGCACGAGTTTGCTTGCGCATTTTTTCCATGATGGTTTGTTTGGCAGATTGCGCTGCGACACGGCCAAACTCAGCAGGAGCTTCTTCAAATTTGATTTTATCTCCCAATTCATAAGCAGAACTAATCGCAAGAGCATCTTTCAAACTAATTTCTAACCGGCTATCAAACACTTCGTCTACTACTTCACGAACGGTATAAACGCGGAAGTCACCAGTCTTTTCATTAAACTCGATAGCGGCACTCTCTGCTTGGCCATACCGTCTCCGGTAAGCTGAACGCAATGATTCTGTGACAGCTTCAATAATATCTTCTTTTTTGATTCCTTTATCTTCTTCCAAGATGCGGAAAGCATCAAGCATTTCTTTACTCATTCTTTTCTTGCTCTTAAGCTACTAAGAGCCTTCCTTTCTTTTCTGCTATAATTTGACAGCTAGTCTTGCTTTCGATACAAGACTATAGGGGATTTCAATGGTTTTCTTTCTGGTTTTGTCCATGTATTCCATGGTCAATTGATCATCTTCGAACTTCACGAGTGTTCCTTCAATGACCTTTTGTTTGTCAACTGCCTTGTACAAGCTGACATGGATATATTGACCCAGAGCTTTTTCCACAGCATCTTTGGTTTTTAAAGGACGCTCCAAACCAGGACTCGTCACTTCTAGGAAATACTGTTCTGGGAATGGATCTGGTTGAATCTGATCCAACAGAGGACTAATCACTTCTGTTAAATCTGCTGTATCATTCAGGGTAATACCGCCTGGCTTATCAACAAAGATACTTAGAACATAATCTCCTCCTACCTTTCCATATTCAACATCCACTAGTTCAAATGGAGCTTGGATAGCTGGTTGAAGAATTTCTGTTACTAATTCAACAATTGTTGCGATAGGACAACACCTCCTCACAGACAAGAGGCGAAGATATGTCTTCGCCTCTCCTTTTCTATTCGTTTTAAATATTCTAACACAAGTTCCGTCGAAATGCAAGAATTTCGCCTTCCTCATTCATACAGCTATCATCAAAAAGAAAAACGAGAGTGGGACAGAAATCGGTCATTCGTTAGAATTCGATTTCGTCGTCCCACCTCCGCACAGTTGAGTAGGGCTATAAAAGCTGATGAAATCAGCCTAGTAGAGCCCAATCAACCACTGTGTCTTGCTCGACAATCCAAAGACAATTAAGAGGCTAGGACTTTTGTCCCAGCCTCCTTAATCCTTATCTAGACTTTAAAATTGTGCTTCAACCCGATAAATGACCTGACCCTTACTGGAGAATTTCTTTTCATATTCGGTCATGACATTTCCCTCAAAATCACTCGCATGAAGATCTAACCAGACCCCCTTTAAGGTCATTCCGTATTGAGAAAAACTCACCAAACTATATTCAAAGAGTCCTCGATTGTCCGTCTTAAAATGAATCTCCCCATGTTCTGGCAAAATCTGTTTGAAGGTATCTAAGAAACTCTTATAAGTTAAGCGACGTTTTTCATGGCGTTTCTTGGGCCAAGGATCCGAGAAATTGAGATACAATTGATCAATCTCACCATCTTCAAAGTAATTGGTCAGGCTATCCCCATCTACCCAAAGCAACTTGATATTCGGAACATCGGCTTCTAACACCTTGTCCAAAGCGTAGCTTAATACCGATTTTTGAATATCAATCCCAATATAGTTGATAGTTGGATTTTGTTTGGCCATGCCAGTGATAAAGGCTCCTTTACCGCTTCCCACTTCAATATGAATCGGATGGTCATTTCCAAAAATCTCATGCCACTTCCCTTTGGCTTCTTCTGGTTTTAAGATGACATATTGCGGATTGGCTTCTAATAATTCGGTTGCACCTTTGCGGTTTCTAACTCTCATGCTTCCTTCCCATATTTTGACCGGAAATTGCGCAAGGCATAAATTTCCCGGTTAACATTCTCTAAATCATTATTTTCATAGTATTTTACAATCTGACAAAGGAAAGAGTATTGACCAAACCAGTACAATTTACCAAATACAGTTTCGTTGTACTTATAGCCGTAATAGACCAGCCAATCCTGCCACTGAGAGTCTGGAATGTAGTGACTTAAAACATGAGCCACATCCATCATCCGATCTGTCAAGCGGACAGAATCCCAATCAACCAAGTAGATGAATCCACTGTCCGTTTCAATCCAGTTACTGTGGCGTACATCTCCATGAACAATGGTCGCATAATCTTCTCGAAAAGCTGGAACAGTCTGTCGTAAACTCTTTAACACAGATTGCAAATAATTGTTTTGACGCAAAGCAATTGGCAACTGACTGCTCAGAGAATTCAATAAATCCAGCGGAGATTCAGCCGTGTAGCCCAATTTTCTCAATTGTGTCATCAAGGGGCGTGAACGGTGCAAACGAGTCAGGATATGAACCACTTGCTTTTTCCCCATCCCATTTGGAGTTAAAATTTCTCCATTTAACCATTCTTGTGCGCTCATCACATTTCCGTCAGGTAAGCGTCGGCTCCATAAGAGTTGTGGAGCAATTTGTTCTTTAGCTAGCCCCGCTAATATTGGAGTTGTATTCATTTTGACAAATACTTTCCCCCCATCCGGATAAGTCCCCATAAAGGCTTTCCCGCTTTTACCAGCAATTGGGGTCAACGTTAGCTCTTTTTCGTTCGAGTCCATCTATTCCTCCGTAAAAAGTTTCCCATCTATTTTACTAATTTTAAGGCGTTTCGTCAACTAATCGTCTCACCTTGAAAGGTGCATAAACATAGGCTAAAAAGGCTGTGAAAGCTAGCAAGCCCAAGACGAGAAGTTTGTCTTCAAAGACCACCAATCCCAGACCTCCCTCAACGAGAACCACAAACAAAGTCACCGATTGAACTGTTTGAAGAAGCCCTCGTGTTTTAGCACGCATTTCCAAGGGGAAAAGACGAGTTAAATATTGATAGTCAAAGGCCTTGTAGAGCCCGAGCAATTGAAAAACAAGTAAATAATTCAAAAGTCCAGCGACAGCCACTGCTACTAGTGTTTGCGGGATGAAGAGAAAGACAGCTATTGATAGTCCTAATAGACGCAGACTCATGGAAAACAGATCTCCATTTCTGAGATAAGAACGGAGATACAGGTTGTTCCAGGTCTTGCCACTGACTTTCGGGACCATTTTTGTCAGCTTATCTAAATAAGCCCGCCGTTTTACGCTATTAGTCATTCCTTTTACTGTTGTAAAAAGGGCAAAAAACCTTAGAATACTTTGCTTTCTCAGATTTTCAAGCTCTACGATTCGCTTCCAATCAAGACCCGCCTGGTTATAGAATCTTTTTCCCTTTCCTTGAAAAACAAGAACTTTCAACAAGAAGAGAAGAGTCAAATAAACCACTACAATGGTAAGAGACAGTCCTAGAGCCAGAGCCAAAGGGACAAACAGGACGAGCACAAGGGTTTGCACAATCCCCCAGAAAATAGTCGCTCGTAAGGTCTGTTGTTTCAAATAGCCTTTCAATTCCTCTTCTTTTACTAGGAGGAAAATCATGTCCGGCTTCTCAACATAGGTTGCAATTGAACCAACTGGAAGTAAGAGAAAGGGAGCTAGAGCAAGTATAACAAGGAGAAGGTTCTTATCTTCTGGTAGAGAGCGCAAAAATTGGCTGTACTGAACTGCTAAAAAACCTAGAAAAATCAAGAGAAAGAGAACAAAGTGATCATTAAACACATAGCGAGAATATTTCAAACACTGATTGCGAAAGATCGCCTTCCTCTTTTGTAGTACTTCTATCATCGGTCAGCCTCTTTTGTTAGTGCAAGGTAAATCTCATTCAAATCCGCATCTGCCATTCCAAACTCTGTCCGCAATTCCTCTAAAGTCCCCTGGGCACGGACCTGCCCCTTATGGAGGATGACAAAGGCATCACACATTTTTTCAGCAGAATCCAGAACATGGGTACTCATTAAAATAGATTTTCCTTTTTCTTTCTCTGCATTCAATAGTTGAATTAAATCTGAGATTGCAACTGGATCTAAGCCTAAAAAGGGCTCATCCACAATAAACAAACTTGGATCAACAGCAAAGGCACAAATGATCATGACCTTTTGTTTCATCCCCTTAGAAAAATGGACAGGAAACCAATCCAATTTTTCCTCTAGTCGAAATTGTTTCAAGAGAGGAGTTACACGCGCAAAAACAGCTTCTTGATCCAAATCATAGGCCATAGCTACTGTTTCAATATGCTCACGCAAGGTTAACTCTTCATAAAGGCTAGGGGTTTCTGGGATATAACCAATTTTTTGACGATAAGCACTTGGAGAAGCAACTAGAGTCAAGTCATCAATCCGGATTTCACCAGCATAGGGACGCAGGAGACCAATAATTTCATTAATGGTCGTTGATTTCCCTGCCCCATTCAAGCCGATCAATCCAATTAATTGGCCATCGCCAACCTCAAAACTAACATCTTTTAAGACAGGGATATTGACATAGCCTCCTGTCAGGTTTTTTATTTCTAACATATTTTCTTTGCTTTCTGGTATAATGTTCTTATATTATAACAAAATCTAGCTAAATTGAGGTATATTTATGGTTTCGGATTGTATTTTTTGTAAGATTGTTTCTGGAGACATTCCTGCTTCTAAGGTCTACGAAGATGACCATTTTCTTGCTTTTTTAGATATCTCCCAGGTCACTCCAGGCCATACCCTTGTGATTCCAAAAAAACATGCTCGCAATCTGTTGGAAATGACACCAGATGAAACGGCTTATCTCTTTAACGTCGTTTCAACAGTCACCAAAAAAGTGGAAAGTGCTACGCAACCTCAAGGGATGAATATCATTAGTAATATGGAAGAAATCGCAGGACAATCTGTCTTCCATACTCATGTCCATATTCTTCCACGCTACTCTCAAGATGACGACTTAAAGATTGATTTCATCGCCCACGAACCCGATTTTGATCACCTTGCCCAATTAGCCAAGGATATCTCAAACCATTAAAAAGGAGCTTACTATGAAATTAAGAGATCTATTTTGGTTTGCGACTGGAGCAACCATCAGCTATCAACTTGTTAAAAATCGCGAACCTCTGAAAAATGAATTCAGCGAAACCAAACAACTAACCGAAGGAATCCAATCAAACCTTTCTAACATCAAAAAAAATATTGAAATCATCCAAGAGCAAAGAGTCCTTTTAAATCAATTACTGGAAGACTTTTCCTATAAAGCAAGGGTCTTCTCTCAGCAAGCCAATGCTTCTGTAGAACAAATCCAAACTATTTGGTCTGAGAAATCAAATCACGAATAAGCAAAAAAGGTTTTGAGACAGTCGTCTCAAAACCTTTTTATTTTTAGAAGAGAAATGATTTAGTTTCCTCCATCACCAGCTACTGTTGTATCCGTAGAAGGAGTCACTGCCGGTTGGTATTGTATAATTGCTTCTGAGCTTACAGTAGTTTCTGGAACATAGGAAGGTTCATAATATCCTCCACCAGTATCCTGGCTCGATTCTACTGGAGCTTCACCACTTTCTGATGAAACAGTTCCACTAGCTTCGTCTCCATCTAATAAAACAGCACTCGTTTTAAGCTTGCGCAAAGGCGATAAACCAAGACTTTTACGCAGTATATTCTGCATCTTCAACAGGTGTTCTGAAGTAACAATTTGGTAACTTCCGCCATCGGCAAGGGTAGCATCTTCACCTTTCAACTGTTCCATACGAATGTTCTTCAAGGCATCTCGATAGCCCATCAACTGCATCAAACTATCCGTATCCAAGGAGATATTGGTCTGCATATTATCACTAACCGCTTCAATAATTCCTTGATAATTGCTCAGACCATCCAAAGTCAATATTTTCTTGATGATCTTTTCGATGACTTCTCGTTGACGTTTTTGACGACCATAGTCTCCTTCTGGATCTTGATAACGCATCCGTGAGTATACTAACGCTTGTTCTCCGTCAATTTCTTGACGACCAGGTGGAATTTTAGCTGTATACTCCGGTTCATTTTCTTCAATCGAAATATCGAAATCAAATGGATTGTTTACCGTTATTCCGCCGACCTTATCAACCAGTTGGACTAGGCCTTTCATATTAATCATCGCATAACGGTCAATATGAATATTCATCAAATCTTGGATGGTTTCAATGGCCAACTCGGCCCCACCTTGAGCATAAGCTGCGTTCAGCTTAGCTTGAACCGTTTCTCCATCCTGCGTAATATTGGTTAAGATATCCCGTTCCAAACTCATAATCGTTGTCTCACTCGTTTGTGGATTCACCGTCACCAGGATCATGGTATCACTGTTTCCTACCCACTGATCCTCTCGTGAGCCTGATCCAGTATCGACCCCCATGAGCAAGATGGTCATTGGTTTGTTTTCTGCAATGACATTGTTTTCACCGCCGATTCCTTTATAGGTCTTACTCAAGGTATTTGTCGACTGATTAAGGATGGTCAGCCCGTACGCCCCAATCCCAATCGTCGTTACTGCTAACAAACTAAAAAACATTAATAGAATTTTTTTAATCATTGATTCTGTCCATCTATCAGTTTGCCCATTAGGTAAACATCCAGATATTCCCCTTCCTTGTATACGCCTCTCTTGCGGAGACCTTCAATTTCAAATCCTAGCGTTTGGTAGAGATGGATAGCCCGTTCATTTCGAACTTGGACACTGAGGTCTAACTTCCGAAGGAGGTTGGTACCTTCCGCCCATGCGATTCCTTCTTCTAGAAGAAGGCGACCTAAGCCTTTATTCCAGTATATCTTCCGGATAACAATAAAGAGATCTCCAATATGGCGCAAGGCTCTATTTTGATCCGCGACAATATTTAAGACGCCTACCAGATCCTCACCCAAGTATAACAAGAGACATAATTGATTGTCTGTTTGCGCTTGTTTTTCCACAAACATTTCCAACTCTTGCTTGGTCATCCCAAGTCCTTCTGGAGCCAAGGTCGTAAAATCAGATTCAGTCGCTACATCTTTAAAAAAGTCGAGTAAAGACTGTGCATCCGAGGCTTCAGCCTCTTTCAAAAAGAGATCTAGTACCTGTTCCATCTTCAAGCTCCTACAGAAGTCAAAAATGACTCCCTTAATTGTTCAGCACGTTCACCGACAGCTGACAAGCGTATCTCACGTCCATCACCGTCCTTGAGTAGTTCAACCTTTAAATATCCAGCGGGAAGGCTGGTCTCTAGCAACTCTCCCCACTCAATGACGGTAACCCCTTCACCAAACAAAAAGTCATCCAAATCAATCGAATCTGGATCGTCCCCTATACGATAGACATCCAGGTGATACAAAGGCAAGCGACCTTCATATTCTCTCACGATAGTATAAGTAGGACTTTTGATCATCTGACGAATGTCCAAACCTTGAGCAAGGCCTTTTGTAAAGGTTGTTTTCCCTGCCCCCAAATCTCCAGTAAGAATCACTACATCCTGTTTTTCTAATCGTTGACCCAACTGTTTCCCAATCGCAATCAACTCTTGTTCATTTTGACTTTTCATTCCACCATTATACCAAAAATAATTGATTCTTGCCCACAATTTTTAGTCAATCATCCTTCTAGCTCACATGAAACAATAAAAAGAAGCTTGGACTATTTGTCCAAGCTTTCCTCTATTTCCATTCTAGTGCAAGGCCATACTGATAAAGTTCAGGATAAACAAAGCATCTAAAATCCAAATCATACTGTGAACATCTTTGGCTTCACCTTTGACAAGTTTGGTCACTGTATAGGTAATAAAACCTGCTGCAATCCCATTTGTGATTGAATAGCTGAACCCCATAAAGATAGAGGTGAAGAAGGCTGGTACAGCTTCTGCCATATCATCCCAATGGATGTTTTTCAAGCTACTTAACATCATGATCCCAACGATAATCAAAATTGGTGCTGTCGCAGCAGTTGGAACAATGGCAAGAAGGGGACTAAAAATACTTGACACAGCAAAACAAAGGGCTACTACGAGGGCTGTCAGACCAGTCCGTCCACCAGCTCCAATACCCGCAGCTGACTCAACATAAGTCGTCACATTCGAAGTACCTGCAATAGCACCAACAGATGTCGCTACGAGGTCTGAATAAAGGGCTTTATCCAATTTAGCGGATTGGTGATTTTCACCATTTGTGGCAACAATACCAACTTTTTCACCTGTTCCAATCAAGGTACCAATAGTATCAAAGATATCTGTCAAGGAGAATGCTAAAATGGCCATCAAGGTTTCAGGAAGACGAGAAGTATTGGTAATCAAAGAACCTAATCCTTCTGAACCAAGTGCAGCACCAAAAATTTTCCCAAGATCATTGACAGCTGCTCCAAGATGGGTACTACCAAAGTCAATCGTTGAAAGATCAACAATGCCAAATACAATAGCGAGGACTGTTGTCGTAAGGATAGATAGAATAATTCCTCCTTTAATGCCCTTGATGACAAAGAAAACAGTAATAGCTAAGCCAGCCAATGCAAGGAGGACTGTCGGACTATTGAAATTAACAAGTCCTGGGACCGCTGCAGAATTTGCTGTAATCGCCGCATTTGCCTTATCAGCCCCTTCTCCTGCTACTGTATAGGTATGTGGATCAATCGAAAACTTCAACAGACCAGCATTTTTAATTCCAACATAGGCCAAGAAAATTCCGATACCAGCAGAGATAGCTGAACGCAAAGCATTTGGAATTGACTCAATAATCATTTTCCGAACATTAGTTAATGTGATAACCAAGGAAATCAATCCGCAAATGAAGACCATTCCCAAAGCTTCTTTCCAAGAATAGCCCATCCCAAATACCACTGTAAAGGTAAAGAAGGCATTCAAGCCCATCCCCGGTGCTTGGGCATAAGGTAGATTGGCATAGAAAGCCATCATGAGAGTTCCAACGACTGACCCAATAATGGTTGCTAGAAATACTCCTTGAGCAGGCATACCTGTTTGGGAAAGCATTTGAGGGTTTACAAACAAGATATAAGACATGGCAAAGAATGTCGTTAAACCAGCTAATACCTCTGTACGAACCGTCGTTCCGTGTTCAGATAGTTTGAAAAACTTATCCATTTTTCCAATAAACTCCTTAAAAAAATAAATCTGTCCGCGATTCAATCACGAACAATACCAATATTTTATCAAATATCATTCACTTTTACAAGCGATTCATCTGGACAATCTTTCGTGGCACATCCTTTACCATTCGAAAGACTGAAATTTTCCTATTTATCTGGTATAATGGTAGCATTCTTCTTAAAATATGGTGCTCTTTACTCTATAAAACATTCCTTGTTTAGAGTACGAAAAACCATACAAATGAAAGGATTTTTCCTATGAATAAAAAACTAATCGCTGTCGATTTAGATGGCACCTTATTAAATTCTGAGAGTAAATTATCACCCTATACGATTGAAACCATCCAGAAAATCAGTGAACAAGGCCACCAGGTCATTATTACAACTGGGCGTCCCTATCGAATGGCAGATCATATCTATAAGGAATTGGGTTTGGAGAGTCCCATGATTAACTTTAACGGTGCTCTCACTCATATTCCAAATAAAAAATGGTCGAAAGAACTATCGATGACTCTTGATAAAAAATACCTCCTAGATATGGTCGAGAGAGAAAATGACATCCAGGCGGACTTTATTGCAGGGGAGTATCGCAATAAGTTCTATGTCACCCACACCTACCACCATACTATTGATCCCGCCTTATTTGGGGTTTCTAAAATCTCCTCCAAAACAAAATTTGAAGCTCGTAAAGTTACCGAAAATCCAAATGCTATCCTCTTTCAAACACGCGCTAAAGATAAGTATGCTTTAGCCGAAGAAATGCGTGACTACTACCATCATGAGTTGGAAATCAATAGTTGGGGGGGACCGCTCAACATTCTAGAGTGCGCTCCAAAAGGGGTTAATAAAGCCTTTGCCCTCAACCATCTCCTCGAGACTTACGGACTTGATCGGAAAGACTTGATTGCTTTTGGGGATGAGCAAAATGATACAGACATGTTGGCTTTCGCAGGAACTGGTTATGCTATGAAAAACGCCAATCCTGTCCTTCTCCCCTATGCGGATAAACTAACCGATTATACCAATGATCAGGACGGCGTTGCTCGTCAACTAGAAAAACTCTTCCTATAAAGCGAACCGCTTGAATCACCTTTTACAAGAAGGGATTCAAGCTTTTTGTTTTCTTATTTAATAAGAAAACAGGGGCCTATCCTTTTCCGAAAATTATTTAACCGGTCAAATTTATTTTCAGAAAATTTTCTATGTAAACGCTTACTAACCAATAAAGTTTGTGAAAAAATTAACATAACAAAAATAAAAAAGGAGCCCAGCTCGTTTCATACGATAATGATTTTAGTAATTTTACTTCTCGTTTTATTACCGTCTCTAACGCCCAGTAGGAGATGCTGTTAAAGTCTTTGACGAAATGGAAGCTGGAACCATTCAAGGACGTATGGTACTTGACTTCACCAACTAAAACCGATCTATAAGACTAGTCCAACTGGGCTGGTCTTTTTTATTTCTCACAAGCAGGGCCTGAAAGGAGTTTCTATATCTTTATTTTACCCCTTAGAACCGACTACTAATCATTTCAAAAACTCCGAATCCCCTTCACTCCCATTTTGTCAAGGATTTCCAAAGACCTTCCTAGTTCAGTAGTGAAAAACTCTGCTAGCACCCAAAAATAAATATTAACAATTTAATATATTAAAGATTTTCTTTTTCCTTTAATTTAGTACTGAAAAATTGACTTTATGATGAAAACGTTTTATAATAAATAAGCTTAAAGTTTTCTTAAACTGAAAGTCAAACAAATTTTATAAGGAGGAATGTCAATAATGAGTATTGGTATCATTATTGCTAGCCACGGTGAATTTGCAGCTGGAATCCACCAATCTGGCTCGATGATCTTTGGGGATCAAGAGAAAGTTCAAGTGGTTACGTTCATGCCAAGTGAAGGCCCAGATGATCTCTATGCTAAATTCAATGCTGCTGTTGCCGCATTTGATGCAGAAGATGAAATCTTGGTTTTGGCTGACCTTTGGAGTGGTTCTCCATTTAACCAAGCAAGTCGTGTCATGGGAGAAAATCCAGATCGTAAATTTGCGATCATTACTGGATTAAACCTTCCGATGTTGATTCAAGCTTATACAGAGCGTTTGATGGATGCAAATGCTGGCGTTGATAAAGTTGCTGCAAACATCATCAAAGAATCTAAAGATGGAATCAAAGCTCTTCCAGAAGAATTGAATCCTGTCGAAGAAGCAAGCACTGCTTCCGCTGCCCCTGTTGCCCAAGCTGCTATTCCAGAAGGAACAGTGATCGGAGATGGCAAGCTCAAGATTAATCTTGCTCGCTTAGATACTCGTCTCCTTCATGGACAAGTCGCTACTGCTTGGACTCCTGATTCAAAAGCAGATCGCATTATCGTTGCTTCAGACTCAGTTGCCAAAGATGAACTTCGTAAAGAGTTGATCAAGCAAGCAGCACCAAATGGTGTCAAAGCAAATGTTGTCCCAATTCAGAAATTGATCGACGTTGCAAAAGATCCACGCTTTGGTGAAACACATGCTTTGATCTTATTTGAAACACCTCAAGATGCCCTTCGTGCCATCGAGGGTGGTGTTCCGATTAAAACCTTGAACGTTGGTTCAATGGCCCACTCAACTGGTAAAACCATGGTTAACAATGTGTTGTCAATGGATAAAGAGGATGTGGCTACATTTGAAAAAATGCGTGATCTTGGAGTGGAATTTGATGTCCGTAAAGTACCAAATGACTCTAAGAAAGATTTGTTTGACTTAATTAACAAAGCGAACGTTCAATAATCGATTACTTACGAAAGGATTTTAAACATGTCTATTATTTCTATGGTATTAGTGGTCGTTGTTGCCTTCTTAGCTGGTCTTGAAGGTATCCTTGACCAATTCCAATTCCACCAACCACTTGTTGCTTGTACCTTAATCGGTTTGGTAACAGGTAACTTGACTGCCGGTGTTATGCTTGGTGGTTCCCTTCAATTACTTGCACTTGGCTGGGCAAACATTGGTGCCGCAGTTGCACCCGATGCAGCTCTTGCATCAGTCGCTGCTGCGATTATCTTGGTTCTTGGTGGTGACTTTAGCTCTAAAGGAATCGCTGTGGCTCAAGGTGTCGCTATTCCACTTGCAGTTGCTGGTCTTTTCTTGACTATGATCGTCCGGACTCTCTCTGTTGGTTTGGTCCACACAGCCGATGCTGCTGCTAAAAAAGGGGATTTCAAAGGTGTAGAACGTGCTCACTTTGTAGCTCTTCTTCTTCAAGGTCTCCGTATCGCCATTCCTGCAGCCCTTCTTTTGATGATCCCTGCTGAAACTGTTAAAGGTGCGCTTGAAGCGATGCCTGCTTGGTTGTCAGACGGTATGCAAATCGGTGGTGGTATGGTTGTAGCCGTTGGTTATGCCATGGTTATCAACATGATGGCAAGCCGTGAAGTATGGCCATTCTTTGCCATCGGTTTTGCTCTCGCAGCTGTTAGCCAATTAACCTTGATCGCCCTTGGAGCGATTGGTGTTGCTCTTGCTTTGATTTACCTTTCACTTTCTAAGAAAGGTGGCAACGGAGGTGGCGGAGCTGCTACTTCTAATGACCCAATCGGCGATATTCTCGAAGACTATTAAGAAAGGTGTGACACTATCATGACTGAAAAATTACAATTATCTAAATCAGATCGTCAAAAAGTTTGGTGGCGTTCAACCTTCTTGCAAGGTTCTTGGAACTACGAACGGATGCAAAACTTGGGGTGGGCTTACTCATTGATCCCAGCTATCAAAAAACTCTATACCAAGAAAGAAGACCAAGCGGCAGCTCTTGAGCGTCACATGGAGTTCTTCAACACTCACCCATACGTAGCTGCTCCAATCATCGGGGTAACTCTTGCTCTTGAAGAAGAAAAAGCAAACGGAGCTGCTATTGATGATGCTGCTATCCAAGGGGTGAAAATCGGTATGATGGGGCCTTTGGCTGGTATTGGAGATCCAGTCTTCTGGTTTACAGTTCGTCCGATCCTTGGAGCACTTGGTGCATCTCTTGCCTTGACTGGTAATATCCTTGGTCCACTCATCTTCTTCTTTGCATGGAACGCAATTCGTATGTCCTTCTTGTGGTACACCCAAGAACTCGGATACAAAGCAGGTTCTGAAATTACTAAAGATATGTCTGGTGGTATCTTGCAAGACATCACAAAAGGTGCATCTATCCTTGGTATGTTCATCCTCGCTGTCTTGGTAGAACGTTGGGTATCGATTAAATTCGTCTTCAATGTTTCTTCTGTCAAATTAGATGACAAAGCTTATATCCACTGGGATAAACTTCCTGAAGGATACAAGGGAATCCAAGAAGCCTTCGCTCAAGTTGGTTCAGGCCTATCTCAAACACCTGAAAAAGTTACAACTTTCCAACAAAACTTGGATTCATTGATTCCTGGTTTGATGGGATTACTTCTTACTTTTGCTTGTATGTGGTTGCTTAAGAAAAAAGTATCTCCTATCACCATCATCATCGCCCTCTTTGTTATCGGTGTCTTGGCACACGTTGCCGGCTTGATGTAAGCAAAAATCAACAAAAAGAAGGTTTCGACCTTCTTTTTATTATGATATAATAGACTTACTTGAAATCAGGAGGAAAAAATGGCGCAATCGCAGAATAAAACCGTGGAATTCCATACCACAGGTGTCTCTTATCTAGGAGTGGGAGGAAAGGTTGGAAAAATGTTAGTTGGGAACGTGGCTTTTGAATTTTATGCAGATGCTAATGTAGAAGACTATGTCCAAATTCCCTGGAAAGAAATCGAACAGATTGGAGCCAACGTATCTGGGCGTAAAATTAGCCGCCATTTTGAAATCTATACCAAGGAAAGCAAATTCCTCTTTGCTTCTAAAGACTCGGGAAAAATCTTAAAAATTGCCCGTGAACACCTTGGAAATGATAAAATTGTCAAATTGCCGACCTTGATTCAAACCATCGCAGCTAAAATAAAAAATCTATTTGCAAAATAGCTTCTTTTCTTGTATAATAAACGAAAACGGATAAGTAAGTTAAGAGGCTCTTTCAGAAAGTCTGCGGTTGCTGTGAGCAGATAGAAACCTTAATTGAAATTCTACCGTTTCTTTAAAATACAATATTGAATCAAGTGCACACCTGTGAAGTTGGATGGAACCGTGGCCCTGCCACTCCAACACTATAACAGGTGTGTTTTTTGTTAAAGGAGAAGCTATGTTAGATATTAAACGAATTCGTACCGATTTTAATACGGTTGCTGAAAAATTGGCGACACGTGGTGTAGACGCTGCTATCTTAAATGAGATGAAAGAAATCGATGCTAAGCGCCGTGACATCTTAGTCAAGGTTGAAACCCTTAAGGCAGAGCGTAACACCGTTTCTGCTGAAATTGCTCAAGCTAAGCGCAACAAGGAAAATGCAGATGACAAGATTGCTGCCATGCAAACCCTATCTGCTGAAGTCAAAGCGCTAGACGCAGAATTAGCGGAAATCGATGCTAAATTGACAGAATTTACCACTACTCTTCCAAACATCCCAGCTGACAGTGTTCCTATTGGTGCAGACGAAGACGATAACGTAGAAGTTCGCCGTTGGGGAACTCCTCGTGAGTTTGACTTTGAACCAAAAGCCCACTGGGATCTTGGCGAGGACTTAGACATCCTTGACTGGGAACGTGGTGGGAAAGTCACTGGTGCCCGCTTCCTTTTCTATAAAGGTCTGGGAGCTCGTTTGGAACGTGCTATCTACAACTTTATGCTAGATGAACACGGTAAGGAAGGCTATACTGAAGTCATCACCCCTTACATGGTCAACCATGACTCTATGTTTGGTACTGGGCAATATCCAAAATTTAAGGAAGATACTTTTGAACTCAGCGATACTAACTATGTCTTGATCCCAACTGCTGAAGTGCCTCTAACGAACTACTACCGTGATGAAATCATCGATGGCAAAGATCTACCAATCTACTTTACTGCTATGAGTCCATCTTTCCGTTCAGAAGCTGGTTCTGCCGGTCGAGATACTCGTGGCTTGATCCGTTTACACCAATTCCATAAGGTTGAAATGGTCAAATTTGCCAAACCGGAAGAGTCATATGAAGAATTGGAAAAAATGACAGCCAATGCTGAAAACATTCTTCAAAAACTAAACTTGCCATACCGTGTTGTTGCTCTTTCTACAGGAGATATGGGCTTCTCAGCTGCTAAGACTTATGACTTGGAAGTTTGGATTCCTGCACAAAATACTTACCGTGAAATCTCAAGCTGTTCCAATACAGAAGATTTCCAAGCCCGTCGTGCGCAAATCCGTTACCGTGATGAAGCAGATGGTAAAGTGAAACTTCTTCACACCTTGAATGGTTCTGGATTGGCTGTTGGACGTACAGTGGCAGCTATTCTTGAAAACTATCAAAACGCAGATGGTTCTGTAACCATTCCAGAAGTCCTTCGACCATACATGGGTGGAGCTGAAGTTATTGCACCAAAATAAGATAAGATAAGATAAGATAAGATAAGATAAGATAAGATAAGATAAGATAAGATAAGATAAGATAAGATAAGATAAAAAAACTGAGTCTTGCATCTGCAAGCTCAGTTTTTTTAATATTTACGAAAACGCTGGTAGCGTTGCTCTAGCAGATCTTCGAGAGACAAAGCTTGTAGTTCCTTCAATTCTGCTTGAATTTCCTTCTTCACTTGAGCTAGTAGTTCTCCATTTGAGAAACCATGCTCCGGAATCACCTTGTCCACAATATCCATATTTAACAACTCATGCGAAGTAATCTTCATCAACTCAGCAGCTTCCATGGCACGGCTTCCATCTTTCCATAGAATAGAAGCAAATCCTTCTGGACTCAAGACGGCATAGATAGAGTTCTCCAACATCCAGACCTTGTCCGCTACAGCCAGAGCAAGGGCGCCACCTGAGCCTCCTTCTCCGATGATAATTGCAATAATCGGAACCTTTAAATCACTCATTTCCATGAGGTTGCGGGCAATAGCCTCACCCTGTCCCCGTTCTTCAGCGCCAACACCTGGGTATGCACCCGCAGTATTGATGAAGGTTACTACTGGACGACCAAACTTCTCCGCCTGTTTCATCAGACGCAAAGCTTTTCGATAACCTTCAGGGTGGGGTTGACCAAAGTTTCTACTGAGGTTATCCTGAAGATTCTTTCCTTTTTGAATCCCGACAACCGTTACCGCTTGATCTCCAAGCCAACCAATTCCACCAATCACTGCACCGTCATCTCGGAAATTCCGATCTCCATGTAGTTCGATAAAGTTTTCAAAAATTCCATGAGCATAATCAAGAGCTGTCAAACGTCCTTGGTCACGAGCTTCTTTAATAATTTGTGTTATTCTTGTCATTACTTCCCTCCATGAAAGGCTAACAAGTCTGCGATTGTTGAACGCATATCACTACGCTGGACAATCACATCCACAAAGCCATGCTCTTGTAAAAATTCAGCCTTTTGGAAATTATCCGGCAACTGTTCCCGCACGGTTGACTCGATCACTCGACGACCTGCAAATCCCACAAGGGCTTGACTCTCTGCAATGATGATATCCCCTTCCATTGCAAATGACGCCGTTACCCCTCCTGTTGTTGGGTCTGTTAGAACGGTAAGATAAAACAAGCCTGCTTTTGAGTGTCTTTGAACAGCTGCAGAGATTTTAGCCATCTGCATCAAACTGACGATTCCTTCTTGCATCCGAGCACCACCAGAAGCTGTAAAGAGCACGACTGGGAGCTTTTCTTCTGTCGCCAATTCAAATAGGCGGGTAATCTTTTCACCGACCACAGAGCCCATAGAAGCCATGATAAAATTGGAATCCATAATACCAAGAGCGACTTTATGGCCCCCGATCTTTGCAGTTCCTGTTAACACAGCCTCATCAAGCCCTGTTAATTCACGAACAGTCGCCAATTTCTTCTTGTAGTTTGGAAACTTAAGCGGGTCCTTGGTCTCAATACCCGTAAACAGTTCAATAAAGCTTCCTGGATCAATCGTCAATTGAAGCCGTTCTACAGCAGAAATACGGAAGGTATAGCCACACTTAGGACACAGACGTTCACTTCCTAGATCCTTTTGGTAAATGGTATGTTTACAGCCCGGACACTGAGAAAACAACTCATCTGGAACCTCTGGTTTCGGCTGAGGTGCTTCAATGGCCGACCGATTGGGATTAATTCGAATGTACTTATCTTTTTTAGAAAATAAAGCCATCAACTTCTCCTTACTTGGTAAAAGAACTTTGTAATTGTGCGCATTCATTCCTTGTGAAAATGAATCTCACATTTACAAAGTTCAATGCTTATTGATTTTTCTGATAATTTGGTAAAAATTTTTCCATCAGAAAGGCGGTATCGTAATCACCAGCAATCACATTCGAATCTGAAATCAAATCCAATTGGAAATCACTGTTGGTCATTACACCGTCAATTTCCAACTCATAGAGGGCGCGTTGCATCTTCATCAAGGCATCGAAACGATTCTCTCCATGGACAATGATTTTGGCAATCATACTATCGTAGTAAGGTGGAATCGTATAGCCAGGATAGACTGCAGAATCCACGCGCAAGCCAACCCCTCCACTTGGAAGGTAGAGATTGGTGATCTTTCCTGGACTTGGTGCAAAGTTAAAGGCAGGATTTTCCGCATTGATCCGGCATTCAATGGCATGACCGGAAATCTGGATATCTTCTTGACGCACAGACAATTCTTGGCCTTCAGCAATCTTAATTTGCTCTTTCACGATATCAATTCCTGTGACAAATTCCGTCACGGGATGCTCAACTTGAACCCGAGTATTCATCTCCATGAAGTAAAATTCACCTTTTCCTTCATCATAAAGAAACTCAATCGTCCCAGCATTTTCATAACCAACAGATTCGGCTGCTCGGACGGCTGCAGAGCCGATTTGGTCTCGAATCGTCTTTCCAATTGCAACGGACGGGGATTCTTCAAGAACCTTTTGATTGTTTCTCTGAAGCGAGCAATCCCGCTCACCCAAATGAACCACATGTCCAAATTGGTCAGCTAAAATTTGCACCTCAATATGACGAGCAGGATAGATGACGCGTTCTAGGTACATCGCACCATTGCCAAAGGCTGCCTTAGCCTCTGTTGAAGCAGATTCAAAGGCTGGAACCAGGTCTTCTGCCCGTTCCACTTTACGTATTCCTTTACCTCCACCTCCAGCTGAAGCCTTCAACATGACAGGATAACCAATCCGATCTGCAACCTTCAAGGCTTCTTCAGCAGAATGAACTTCTCCATCTGATCCTGGAATAACAGGCACACCTGCTTTAATCATTTGCGCCCGGGCATTAATTTTATCTCCCATCATATCCATGACAGATCCTGATGGTCCGATAAACTTAATTCCGACTTCTTCACACATGGTTGCAAACTTCGAATTTTCACTTAAAAATCCAAAACCTGGGTGAATGGCTTCTGAACCAGTTAGAACTGCCGCAGATAAGACGGCATTCATATTCAAATACGACTCTGTTGACTTGGCAGGCCCAATACAAACTGCTTCATCCGCAAGTAAGGTATGCAAGGCTTCCTTATCAGCCGTTGAATAGACAGCGACTGTTTCAATTCCTAATTCACGAGCAGCTCGAATAATCCGGACCGCAATTTCACCACGATTCGCGATTAAAATTTTTCGGAACATAGAAACCTCCCTAGTTACCAATTGCAAATGTCAGGGTTCCGCTAGCAGCTAATTTCCCGTCGACTTCCGCTTTTGCTTCCACGACCGCAATCGAGCCACGACGCTTAACAAAGGTAGCCGTCATCACGAGCTGATCTCCCGGAACAACTTGTTTTTTAAATTTAACCTTATCCATTCCAGCGTAAAAGACTAATTTCCCTTTATTTTCTGGTTTGGACAATTCTAAGACACCGGCAGTTTGTGCCAAGGCTTCCATAATGAGAACACCTGGCATAACTGGGTAGCTTGGAAAGTGCCCATTAAAGAAGGGCTCATTGATCGTAACATTCTTGATGGCTACAATCGTATCCTCGCTTGTTTCAAGGACGCGATCCACCAATAACATAGGGTAGCGGTGCGGAAGAGCCTCTTTAATAGCTTGAATATCGATCATTTAATCCGCACCAATCCTTTCCCAAACTCAACCATTTCTTCATTTGAAACAAGGATTTCCGTTACAATTCCATCCCTTGGTGCAGGAACTTCGTTCATGACTTTCATTGCTTCAATAATCAATAGAGTTTGGCCTTTTGAGACGCTATCTCCAACCTGAACAAAGGCTGGTTTATCTGGACCTGAAGCTAAATAAGCTACACCGACAAGAGGACTTTCAACTACTTCCCCTTCTGCTGCCACTGCTGGAGCAGCTTCTGGAGCTGGTACTGAAGGAGCAACTGTTTCTTCTGCAAGAACAACAAGGCTCTCAACAGCGGGTGCTGTTTCCTGAACTACAGGAGCTGGAGTAGCCGGTTGCAGGCTGGCTACACTGCCAGAGTTTTTACTAAATGATAGCACATCAGTTGCATTTTGATAGGTAAATTCACGAAGACTGGATTGGTCAAATTGACTCATTAAGTCTTTAATTTCTTGAATATTCACTTTATCCCTCCCAACGTTTAAAGGCTAAGACAGCATTGTGTCCTCCAAATCCAAATGTATTGGAAATAGCATAAGAAATCGGACGCTCTTGGCCTTCACCAAAGATGACATTGGCTTCAATATAATCTGATAACTCTTGTGTTCCAGCAGTTTTTGGAACATATTGATGGCGAATTGCTTCGATCGTTGCAATGGCTTCAACTGCTCCTGCTGCTCCCAAGAGGTGACCTGTAAATGATTTTGTAGAAGATACTGGAACTTCTGTACCAAATACAGAAACGATTGCACCACTTTCTCCTTTTTCATTTGCTGGAGTAGAGGTACCATGGGCGTTGACATAACCAACTTGAGCTGGTTCAATTTCTGCCTCATCTAAAGCCAACTTCATTGCCTTGATAGCTCCTTGGCCTTCTGGATGTGGAGAAGTCATATGGTAGGCATCACAGGTATTTCCGTAACCCACGACTTCAGCAAGAATGGTTGCACCACGTTTTTCAGCGTGTTCCAAACTTTCAAGCACCAACATTCCTGATCCTTCTCCCATTACAAATCCATTCCGATCTTTATCAAATGGAATAGAAGCACGAGTTGGATCTTCTGTTGTTGAAAGAGCTGTTAGGGCTTGGAAACCGGCGATTGCAAATGGCGTAATAGAAGCTTCTGAACCACCTACCAACATCAAATCTTGGAAACCAAACTTAATAGCGCGGAAAGCATCCCCAATCGCATCATTTGAAGAGGCACAAGCTGTGTTGATTGATTTACAAATTCCATTAGCTCCAAAACGCATCGCAACATTCCCAGATGCCATATTTGGCAGAGCTTTTGGAAGGGTCATTGGTTTGACACGTTTTGGTCCTTTTTCATGCAAACGAATCACTTGATCTTCGATTTCTTTGATGCCACCGATACCAGAAGCAACAATAACACCAAAACGATCTTTATCAATTGCCTCTACGTCTAAACCTGCATGATTCACAGCTTCTTGAGCTGCATACAAAGCATATAAAGAGTAGTTATCAAAGCGATTTGTATCTTTCTTGATAAAGTACTTATCAAATGGAAAATCTTGGATTTCAGCTGCATTATGAACAGCAAAGTCACTGTGGTCAAATTTTGTGATCGGACCAATTCCAATCTTTCCTTCTTTTAAGCTATTCCAAAATTCTTCTGGAGTGTTTCCGATTGGAGATGTCAAGCCATAGCCTGTTACAACAACACGATTTAATTTCATTTCAAAACCTACCTCTTTTTATTGCATGGTTAAGCCACCATCAATTGCGATGACTTGCCCTGTTAGATATTCTTGAGTCGCAAGAAAGACTGCAACATCTGCCACTTCTTCTGTATTTCCAAATCTTTTCATTGGAATTTGAGCGAGAGACATTTCTTTAATTTTTTCCGGAAGTCCTTCTGTCATATCAGACTCAATGAAGCCCGGAGCAATGACATTGACTCGAACATTTCTTCCGGCTACTTCACGCGCTACCGATTTAGAAAAACCGATTAAACCAGCTTTCGAGGCAGCATAGTTAGCTTGTCCAACATTTCCTGTCAGACCGACAACACTCGACATGTTAATGATAGCACCTTCACGTGCTTTGGTCATCGGTTTTAAGACTGATTGTGTCATATTAAAAGCACCAGTCAAATTCACCTTCAAGACTTGCTCAAAATCTTCTTCCGTCAATTTTAACATGAGCTTATCATTGGTAATCCCAGCATTGTTGACAAGAATATCTACTGATCCAAGTGCGTCAATCGCTTCCGCCACCATTCGCTTCGCTTCCGTAGCTTGGGATACATCCCCAGTAACGCCAACAACTTTCACACCGTAAGAGGCAAATTCATCTACTAGGCCTGCTGGTAGTTCTCCACGACTATTTAAGACAATGTTGGCACCTTTTGAAGCAAATTTATGAGCAATAGCCAATCCAATGCCTCGACTTGAGCCAGTAACAAATACATTTTTATTCTTTAGTTCCATAGTCACCTCATCTATTCGTTCAGTAGGGCATCAAGGCTAGCCTGATCCTCAACATTTTTTGTTGGAAGAGTTTTATCGATTTTTTTCAAGAAACCAGTCAAGACCTTACCTGGACCAATCTCAATCACTTCATCCACTCCAAATTCTTGAATCGTCGCAATCGAATCATAGAAACGAACGGGCTCCATCACCTGGCGAGCCAATAATGTTTTGATTTCATCTGATTTCATAATCTGCGCTTCTGTATTCCCAACCAAAGGTAAGGTAAAGTCCTTAAAAGTAACTTTTTCAAGTTCAGTCGCTAGTTTCTCACTAGCAGAAGCGAGTAAAGCTGTATGGAAGGGACCAGAGACATTGAGTGGGATTAGACGCTTAGCGCCCGCTTCTTGTAATAATTCAACTGCATAATCTACAGCTTCAACCTCTCCACCAATTACAATTTGAGCAGGGGTATTGTAGTTTGCGGGGGTAACAACTCCCTTCACAGAAGCCTTCTGGCAGATTTCTTCAATCAAGGCAGGATCTGTATTCATAATTGCTACCATCTTCCCACTTCCAGCAGGTGCAGCAGTTTCCATAAATTCACCCCGTTTAGAAACCAAGGCAACCGCTTCTTCAAAAGAAAGAGCGCCCGCAGCAACTAAAGCAGAATATTCTCCTAGAGAAAGACCCGCCACAATATCCGGTGTAATTCCTTTTTCTGCCAACAGACGATAAATAGCAACTGAGGTTGTCAAAATAGCCGGTTGGGTATAGCGTGTTTGATTGAGCTTTTCTTCGTCAGAATCAATCAATTTTCGTAAATCATAACCCAAAATCTGACTTGCGGTATCAAAGGTTTCCTTGACAATTGGATAGGTTGCATACAAGTCACTAGCCATCCCCAATTTTTGAGCACCTTGACCAGCAAATAAGAAGGCACGTTTTGTCACTGTTCTCTTCCTTTCCTTTACTTGTTAGAATTTCACATCAGCCCAGCGAGCTGCTTCTTTCTGAATCACCTTAGCAGCCCCAAGGTAGATATCTTCCAAGATTTCAGCACAGGTTTCTTCTTTGCTTACAAGACCCGCAATTTGCCCCGCCATGACAGATCCGTTATCGACATCTCCGTCCACAACAGCATTGCGAAGTGCACCTGCACCAAGTTCTTCAATTTCTTCTTGAGTCTTCTTACCAGCCAAGAAATCTTTTTCAGCTTGGTTATAGGCAGAAGCCAATTTATTCTTAATCGCACGAACTGGATGTCCAACAACCGACGCAGACACCACTGTATCAATGTCCTTAGCTTTCAAGATTTTATTCTTAAAGTTTTGGTGAGCATTCGATTCTTTAGCAACGACAAAGCGTGTTCCTACTTGAACAGCATCTGCTCCAAGCATGAAGACCGCAGCCGCTCCAGCACCATCTGCTACACCACCAGCACCAATAACTGGAATAGAGACAGCTTCGACCACTTGACGAACCAGGGTCATGGTCGTCAATTTACCAATATGCCCTCCTGCTTCCATTCCTTCAGCAATCACAGCATCTGCACCTAGTTTTTCCATCCGTTTTGCTAAAGCTACTGAAGGTACAACCGGGATAACGGTAATGCCAGCTTCATGGAAGCGATCCATGTATTTCCCAGGATTTCCTGCACCAGTGGTAACAACTTTAACCCCTTCTTCAATGACCAAGTCAACGATGTCATCCGCAAAAGGAGAGAGGAGCATGATATTCACCCCAAAAGGTTTGTCAGTAATGGATTTGACACGATCAATATTCGCTTTGACAACTTCTTTAGGTGCATTTCCTCCACCGATGATTCCAAGACCACCCGCATTGGATACAGCGCCCGCTAGATCACCATCAGCGACCCAAGCCATACCACCTTGGAAAATTGGATATTTAATATTTAATAATTCTGTAATTCGTGTTTGCATAGTACCTTCCTCATTTTCGCTTAAGTAATAGTTTGAAAGCGGTTCTTTGCTTTGAGCGTCAAACTATTACCTAAACAAGAGAGAATATCTTTCGATACTCTCATCCATTATTATTTAGTTTTCTCTTCTACGTAAGCTACAAGGTCACCTACAGTAGACAATCCTTCTTCAGTTTCAATTTGAATGTCGAATGCATCTTCAATTTCTGAAATCACTTGGAACAAATCCAATGAATCAGCTTCAAGATCTTCAAAAGTAGACTCAAGTGTTACTTCTGATGGTTCTTTACCAAGTTCTTCAACGATAATTTCTTGTACTTTTTCAAATACTGCCATGATTGGCCTCCTTAAAATAATTAAAAATTTTTAAAATGTGTTTCCACATATTTAACTAGATTGTAACAAGAAGTGAGCCCCATGTCAAACCTCCACCAAATCCAGACAGAAGAATTGTTTGACTTCCATCCAATTTGATCAGTCCCTGGTCGACACACTCCGATAATAAAATTGGAATACTTGCGGCACTAGTGTTACCATATTCCATCATGTTTGCAGGAAGTTTTTCCCGATCAACCCCGATTTTCTTAGCCATTTTATCTAGGATACGGTCATTTGCTTGGTGCAGAAGAAAATAATCAATCTCCTCAACAGGCACTGGAGCAGCTGCTAACACATTTTTAATACTCTTAGCCACATCCCGAATAGCAAAATCAAAGACTGCTCTCCCATCCATTGACAAATATTTTTTATCTTCTTCCTTATCAGAATATGGTGAAGATAAACCAACAGATGATGATTGAAGAACCTCTCCACGGGAACCATCTGAAAACAGACTTTCTGCTAAAAAAGTTTGTTGCTCGGAAGCTTCCAATAAAACGCCACCAGCACCATCTCCAAATAAGACTGCTGTTGTCCGATCTTCCCAATCGATCACTTTCGACAAGGTTTCACTTCCGATAACAATTCCTCGTTTGTACTGTCCAGAGCGAATAAACTTTTCAGCAGTCGCAAGCGCAAAGACAAATCCACTACAAGCAGCTGTCAAATCAAAAACAAAAGCTCTAGAGGCCCCAATTTTAGCTTGAACGCGAGCAGCTGTAGATGGCATCATAGAATCCGGAGAAATTGTTGCAACAAAGATAAAATCCAACTGATCCGCATGTAAACCACTCTTTTTAAGTAAGCGACGAGCTACTTCCGCAGCTAAATCGCTGGTTGATTCCGACTTGGATATATGTCGCTTCCGAATTCCCGTCCGACTTGCAATCCACTCATCGCTGGTATCCATCCGTTCAGAAAGATCTTGATTGGAAATCACTTGGCTAGGCGAATAATGGGCTACTTGACTTATTTTTGCAAAAGTCATTATTTCAACTCCTCCAAGAAACGATAAAGGTTCTGCAAACCTTTTTGCATCACTTTCCGTTCATCTGGAGACATCCCATCGATAATCTGATTGACCATCCGCTTGTGAAATTGTTGGTGAAGGCGATACAAGAGCTTTCCTCTTTTTGTCAAACTCAAATGGACAACACGACGATCAACTTCAGATCTGGTTCGTTCAATATAACCTTTTCGTTCAAGATTATTTAAACTGGTAGTGACTGTACCTAACGTTACCATTAACGAACGCGAAATATCACTTGGAGTTGCGTTTGGTGTTGAGCCGATCACATCAATTGTGTGCATTTCCTTAATAGAAACATCATTAAAACGACTGCTACGTAGACTAGTTTCTTCGATGACTAATACGTTGTTAAAAATGGATGTAAGATAATCATTGACTAGTTGAAAATTCAAAAACCACACCCCCTATTCATTACTTTGATAATCGAATTTTATCAAAATTCAAACCAAATAGCAAGACTCAACAACAAAAACATAAAAATTTTACGTTTTTATTTTCCTTGGAATTTTGGACGCCGACGCTCTGAATATGCAATAACTCCCTCTTTGAAGTCTTCTTTTAGAGATAGATTTCTTTGTAACCTCAACTCAATTTCGGCATAGCAATCCCAGTCAGTCAACATACTAGACCATGCCAACTCCTTAATCGCAGCAAAAGAATTGTCTGAGCTCCGTCTTAACTTCATGAGAAGTTGGTTGACAGTCTTTTCTAATTTCTCTACTTCAGAAACCTTATAAACAACGCCATATTCTAGAGCCTTCTCAGCACCTAATGGTTCACCAGTCATCGCTAACTGACTTGCTCTACTCAAACCAATCGCTCTTCCTAAAAGGAAAAGACCACCAGCATCAGGAGCTAAACCGACTCCCACAAAGGCTTGAATAAACTTAGCTTTATCAGAAGCAATACAAAAATCTGCCGCTACTGCCATATTAGCAGTTGCTCCTGCAACCGCACCATCTGCGACCATGATCACCGGTTTTGGAATTTGCTTCATCCTTTTGGAGATTTGATTAACCAATTCCGCAATTTGCGTTAAAGAATCGATATCATCGGCATCGACAGCCCGTTTCATCTCTGCTAAATCACCACCGACTGAAAAAACCTTTCCGACTGCTTTAAATAAAATAAAACGAACGTCTGCGTTCTTCTCAGCTAATTCTAATGCTTCAAGAATTTCCTGACACATTGGAATGTTAAAACCATTTGAAACCTCAGGCCTATTTAAAATAATAGATGCGAGATCCTCTTCTACAGAAAATATAATCGTTTCGAACACCATAAGGCACCTCTTTACTAATTAGCTATTCAAATTATTTGATAGTTGAACTTGTTTATTTTTATATTATTTTAGCACAACTACTTTGAGAAGTAAATTACATTTTCATAACAAAGTGTCTCAGCCGAAAGACTCCCTTGATAACAGTGGTATTTTAGTTTGTAACAAGGCTCTATCTTTGGTATAATTTAAAGAAAGTTGTGTAAAGGAGTCCACATGAAAGTAGTTAAATTTGGTGGTAGTTCATTAGCATCTGCTACCCAGCTAGAAAAAGTATTCAATATCGTTAAAGAAGATGAAACCCGTAAATACGTTGTCGTCTCTGCCCCAGGGAAACGAAATCCTGAGGATACAAAAGTTACAGATGCCCTCATTAAGTATTACAAAGAATATACCAACGGAAAAGATACTAGTCAAAGTCAAGAATGGATTATCAATCGCTATCGTTCTATTACAGAGGAGCTAGACTTGGACGAGGAAATCATTGAAGAGATTTCTAGAGATATCAAGTCTCTTGCAACACTGCCCAAATCCGATAACACCTTCTTATATGATACTTTCTTGGCCGCTGGAGAGAACAACAATGCAAAACTAATCGCAGCATACTTTGTAAAAAAAGGGTTAGATGCAAAATATATTCATCCAAAAAATGCAGGTATTTTTGTAACAAGTGAACCTTGCAATGCTCGTATTCTCCCTTCTAGTTATGACAAGATTGAAGAACTGATAAACCATAATGAGATTTTAGTTATCCCAGGATTCTTTGGAATTACAAAAGAGGACCAAGTATGTACATTCTCGAGAGGAGGATCTGACATTACAGGATCCATTATCGCAGCCGGAGTTAAAGCAGATCTCTACGAGAACTTTACGGACGTAGACGGTATTTTTGCAGCCCACCCAGGAATCATTAAACATCCTCATTCTATTCCTGAATTAACCTATAAAGAGATGCGGGAATTAGCCTATGCTGGCTTTAGTGTCCTCCATGATGAAGCACTTGTTCCTGCATATCGTGGAAAAATTCCAATGGTCATTAAAAACACCAACAATCCAAAACATCCAGGTACCAAGATTGTGCTGAACCATACCGATGAAAATGTTAAAGTTGTTGGAATAGCAGGAGATTCTGGATTTGTCAGCATTAATACCACAAAGTACCTAATGAATAGAGAAGTCGGTTTTGGTAGAAAACTATTACAAATTTTAGAAGATTTGAATATTAGTTGGGATCACATGCCAACTGGAATTGACGATTTATCGGTTATTCTACGTTCGAAAGAATTAACCCCAATTAAAGAACAAGAAATCTTAAAACATTTAATCCAAGACTTACAAGTGGACTATGCAGAAATCGAACATGATCTTTCTATTATCATGATAGTAGGAGAAAATATGAAAAATCAGATCGGTGTAACTGCAACAGCTACGAAAGCTTTATCAGAAAACAACATTAATATCCAAATGATTTCCCAAGGATCCAGTGAAGTTTCTATCATGTTTGTAGTTAATCAAGAACAAGAAAAACAAGCCATAAAAGCTCTATACAATGTATTCTTTAACTAAAAAAAGGTTCGAAAGAACCTTTTTTACTTATCTAATAAAAAAGAAAAATAAAAAAAAACCCCTTTCGGGCACTTACTCCGCCAGTAGGACTCGAACCTACGACATCATGATTAACAGTCATGC
>NZ_QTND01000003.1:87149-241088 GCF_003603405.1 Streptococcus sp. AM43-2AT
GTGGTCTAGCTCACTGGTTCCCTGTCGTGCACTGACTTGCGTCAGTTTCGACAAAGTCGAACTTTCGTTCTCCTTAGCTGAGCTAAACTCCCAAATGAGCCTAGATCTCTCTAGACTCAATCTTGCTAAGCGACTACCATATCTCACAGGGGGCAACCCCCAACTACTTCCGGCGTTCTAGGGCTTAACTTCTGTGTTCGGCATGGGTACAGGTGTATCTCCTAGGCTATCGTCACTTAACTCTGAATGATGAACATTCAAAATTGAATACCTATATTCTAACAAAAATCTAAACGGCTGTAAATATCCTCAGTTACTTTTTGGATAAGTCCTCGAGCTATTAGTATTAGTCCGCTCCATTGCTCACACAACTTCCACTCCTAACCTATCTACCTGATCTTCTCTCAGGGCTCTTACTAACATATAGTTATGGGAAATCTCATCTTGAGGTGGGTTTCACACTTAGATGCTTTCAGCGTTTATCCCTTCCCTACATAGCTACCCAGCGATGCCTCTGGCGAGACAACTGGTACACCAGCGGTAAGTCCACTCTGGTCCTCTCGTACTAGGAGCAGATCCTCTCAAATTTCCTACGCCCGCGACGGATAGGGACCGAACTGTCTCACGACGTTCTGAACCCAGCTCGCGTGCCGCTTTAATGGGCGAACAGCCCAACCCTTGGGACCGACTACAGCCCCAGGATGCGACGAGCCGACATCGAGGTGCCAAACCTCCCCGTCGATGTGAACTCTTGGGGGAGATAAGCCTGTTATCCCCAGGGTAGCTTTTATCCGTTGAGCGATGGCCCTTCCATACGGAACCACCGGATCACTAAGCCCGACTTTCGTCCCTGCTCGAGTTGTAGCTCTCGCAGTCAAGCTCCCTTATACCTTTACACTCTGCGAATGATTTCCAACCATTCTGAGGGAACCTTTGGGCGCCTCCGTTACCTTTTAGGAGGCGACCGCCCCAGTCAAACTGCCCGTCAGACACTGTCTCCGATAGGGATCACCTATCCGGGTTAGAGTGGCCATAACACAAGGGTAGTATCCCAACAACGCCTCCATCGAAACTGGCGTCCCGATCTCTATGGCTCCTACCTATCCTGTACATGTGGCACAGACACTCAATATCAAACTGCAGTAAAGCTCCATGGGGTCTTTCCGTCCTGTCGCGGGTAACCTGCATCTTCACAGGTACTAAAATTTCACCGAGTCTCTCGTTGAGACAGTGCCCAAATCATTACGCCTTTCGTGCGGGTCGGAACTTACCCGACAAGGAATTTCGCTACCTTAGGACCGTTATAGTTACGGCCGCCGTTTACTGGGGCTTCAATTCATACCTTCGCGTTACCGCTAAGCACTCCTCTTAACCTTCCAGCACCGGGCAGGCGTCACCCCCTATACATCATCTTACGATTTAGCAGAGAGCTGTGTTTTTGATAAACAGTTGCTTGGGCCTATTCACTGCGGCTGACATAAAGTCAGCACCCCTTCTCCCGAAGTTACGGGGTCATTTTGCCGAGTTCCTTAACGAGAGTTCTCTCGCTCACCTGAGGCTACTCGCCTCGACTACCTGTGTCGGTTTGCGGTACGGGTAGAGTATGTTTAAACGCTAGAAGCTTTTCTTGGCAGTGTGACATCACTAACTTCGCTACTAAACTTCGCTCCCCATCACAGCTCAATGTTATAGAACTAAGCATTTAACTCAATTCACACCTCACTGCTTAGACGTGCACTTCCAATCGCACGCTTTAGTTAGCCTACTGCGTCCCTCCATCACTACATACTCTAGTACAGGAATATCAACCTGTTGTCCATCGGATACACCTTTCGGTCTCTCCTTAGGTCCCGACTAACCCAGGGCGGACGAGCCTTCCCCTGGAAACCTTAGTCTTACGGTGGACAGGATTCTCACCTGTCTTTCGCTACTCATACCGGCATTCTCACTTCTATGCGTTCCAGCACTCCTCACGGTATACCTTCTTCACACATAGAACGCTCTCCTACCATACCATTAAAGGTATCCACAGCTTCGGTAAATTGTTTTAGCCCCGGTACATTTTCGGCGCAGGGTCACTCGACTAGTGAGCTATTACGCACTCTTTGAATGAATAGCTGCTTCTAAGCTAACATCCTAGTTGTCTGTGCAACCCCACATCCTTTTCCACTTAACAATTATTTTGGGACCTTAGCTGGTGGTCTGGGCTGTTTCCCTTTCGACTACGGATCTTAGCACTCGCAGTCTGACTGCCGACCATAATTCATTGGCATTCGGAGTTTATCTGAGATTGGTAATCCGGGATGGACCCCTCACCCAAACAGTGCTCTACCTCCAAGAATCTTTATGTCGACGCTAGCCCTAAAGCTATTTCGGAGAGAACCAGCTATCTCCAAGTTCGTTTGGAATTTCTCCGCTACCCACAAGTCATCCAAGCACTTTTCAACGTGCCCTGGTTCGGTCCTCCAGTGCGTTTTACCGCACCTTCAACCTGCTCATGGGTAGGTCACATGGTTTCGGGTCTACGACATGATACTAAAGCGCCCTATTCAGACTCGGTTTCCCTACGGCTCCGTCTCTTCAACTTAACCTCGCATCATATCGTAACTCGCCGGTTCATTCTACAAAAGGCACGCTCTCACCCATTAACGGGCTCGAACTTGTTGTAGGCACACGGTTTCAGGTTCTATTTCACTCCCCTCCCGGGGTGCTTTTCACCTTTCCCTCACGGTACTGGTTCACTATCGGTCACTAGGGAGTATTTAGGGTTGGGAGATGGTCCTCCCAGATTCCGACGAGATTCCACGTGTCTCGCCGTACTCAGGATACTGCTAGGTATAAAGACTATTTAAAATACGAGGCTGTTACTCTCTTTGGCCTACCTTCCCAGGTAGTTCTTCTATAATCTTTATGTCCACATTGCAGTCCTACAACCCCGAAGAGTAAACTCTTCGGTTTGCCCTCCTGCCGTTTCGCTCGCCGCTACTAAGGCAATCGCTTTTGCTTTCTCTTCCTGCAGCTACTTAGATGTTTCAGTTCACTGCGTCTTCCTCCTCATATCCTTAACAGATATGGGTAACAGGTATCACCTGCTGGGTTCCCCCATTCGGACATCCCCGGATCAGCGCTTACTTACAGCTCCCCGAGGCATTTCGTCGTTTGTCACGTCCTTCTTCGGCTCCTAGTGCCAAGGCATCCACCGTGCGCCCTTATTAACTTAACCTTATTAACCTAATTTTTTCAAAAATTAGAAAACTCATTAAATATTCACAGCGTTTTCGGTTTATTTTCTTGTTACTATTTGATATAGATATTCAATTTTCAATGTTCATCCTTGGTGATCTCTCACCAATGGAGCCTAGCGGGATCGAACCGCTGACCTCCTGCGTGCAAAGCAGGCGCTCTCCCAGCTGAGCTAAGGCCCCACAAGACCTCTCAAAACTAAACAAGACCAACGTGCAGGTTTCCTTATCCTTAGAAAGGAGGTGATCCAGCCGCACCTTCCGATACGGCTACCTTGTTACGACTTCACCCCAATCATCTATCCCACCTTAGGCGGCTGGCTCCTAAAAGGTTACCTCACCGACTTCGGGTGTTACAAACTCTCGTGGTGTGACGGGCGGTGTGTACAAGGCCCGGGAACGTATTCACCGCGGCGTGCTGATCCGCGATTACTAGCGATTCCGACTTCATGTAGGCGAGTTGCAGCCTACAATCCGAACTGAGACTGGCTTTAAGAGATTAGCTTGCCGTCACCGACTTGCGACTCGTTGTACCAGCCATTGTAGCACGTGTGTAGCCCAGGTCATAAGGGGCATGATGATTTGACGTCATCCCCACCTTCCTCCGGTTTATTACCGGCAGTCTCGCTAGAGTGCCCAACTGAATGATGGCAACTAACAATAGGGGTTGCGCTCGTTGCGGGACTTAACCCAACATCTCACGACACGAGCTGACGACAACCATGCACCACCTGTCACCTCTGTCCCGAAGGAAAGCTCTATCTCTAGAGCGGTCAGAGGGATGTCAAGACCTGGTAAGGTTCTTCGCGTTGCTTCGAATTAAACCACATGCTCCACCGCTTGTGCGGGCCCCCGTCAATTCCTTTGAGTTTCAACCTTGCGGTCGTACTCCCCAGGCGGAGTGCTTAATGCGTTAGCTGCGGCACTGAGTCCCGGAAAGGACCCAACACCTAGCACTCATCGTTTACGGCGTGGACTACCAGGGTATCTAATCCTGTTTGCTCCCCACGCTTTCGAGCCTCAGCGTCAGTTACAGACCAGAGAGCCGCTTTCGCCACCGGTGTTCCTCCATATATCTACGCATTTCACCGCTACACATGGAATTCCACTCTCCCCTTCTGCACTCAAGTTAAACAGTTTCCAAAGCGTACTATGGTTAAGCCACAGCCTTTAACTTCAGACTTATCTAACCGCCTGCGCTCGCTTTACGCCCAATAAATCCGGATAACGCTCGGGACCTACGTATTACCGCGGCTGCTGGCACGTAGTTAGCCGTCCCTTTCTGGTAAGATACCGTCACAGTGTGAACTTTCCACTCTCACACTCGTTCTTCTCTTACAACAGAGCTTTACGATCCGAAAACCTTCTTCACTCACGCGGCGTTGCTCGGTCAGGGTTCCCCCCATTGCCGAAGATTCCCTACTGCTGCCTCCCGTAGGAGTCTGGGCCGTGTCTCAGTCCCAGTGTGGCCGATCACCCTCTCAGGTCGGCTATGTATCGTCGCCTTGGTGAGCCGTTACCTCACCAACTAGCTAATACAACGCAGGTCCATCTGGTAGTGGAGCAATTGCCCCTTTCAAACAGCTGTCATGCAACAACTGTTGTTATGCGGTATTAGCTATCGTTTCCAATAGTTATCCCCCGCTACCAGGCAGGTTACCTACGCGTTACTTACCCGTTCGCAACTCATCCGCTCGGTGCAAGCACCAAGCTTCAGCGTTCTACTTGCATGTATTAGGCACGCCGCCAGCGTTCATCCTGAGCAAGGATCAAACTCTCATTAAAATAATTGTTTGTCTTAAACTCATTCTGTCACTGACAGATTTATTGTTTTTTTATTGTTCAGTTACTATAACTTCCGTTATAGTGCCCTGCACATTGGTTCGTCTTGTTCAGTTTTCAAAGGTCTTTGTCGCTCTCGCGCGACAACTATATTAGTATATCACGACCAATAAATCTTGTCAATATCTTTTTTCTATTTTTTAAAATTTTTTGTTGTTTTTTTGATTTTAAAAAAAGAAATGCTGTTAAATCAGCATTTCCCAAGCTCTTTTATGATTTCTTCGAGATAAACCTCTTCTTGGTTTCCACGATCCATCAATCCTCTTTTTGATATTTTTAACAGATCTAACGAATATTGTTTAATTTTCACCAATTCACTTTCAGTTAACTGTTTTTTCGAATATTGCCTTCTTAATTCTTTCGGATTTTCTTTACTAAAATCAAAAACTATATTTTGAGCTAAATACTCGTTTAATTCTTTGATATTATGATGCAATCCGACATGAAATGCAATTGGTGCAAATGTTTTATGTAATGGTTGAGTACAAACACTTCTATATTCGATGGTTCCTCTTGTTGTTAAATCTTGAAAATGGTAGCTTCTATGATTCTTTAGGTCCTCTTCTTGCGGTTTTATTTCTTGTCTAGTTCTATCTAAGCGATAGGCTACTATTTTTTCTTTTGCGAGATAATCCTCTACTCTAATAGGTTCGAAATATAAGATTTCATTCTCACGATAAACATAAAACAAGGCTGTCTTCGCTAAATATT
Source organism: Streptococcus sp. AM43-2AT (assembly GCF_003603405.1). Lineage (NCBI taxonomy): Bacteria > Bacillati > Bacillota > Bacilli > Lactobacillales > Streptococcaceae > Streptococcus > Streptococcus sp. AM43-2AT. Next base: position 92,945 of record NZ_QTND01000003.1, read on the forward strand.
CTAGAAAGTCCTTTTCATTTATGAACGCTTTAGGGTTCACACCAACATTTTCCTGATAATAGCCATGCATGGAATCTTCCCAGAAAATATCTCTTGAGATCTTCGTATCCCAGTCTTCTCCATCGAAAATGGAATTAGCAAACAGATATGCTTTTGCTGGCTCTACCTTATTCATCGCATTAATTATTTCCAAGTAATTCGTTCTTGAAACATCTAATTGTACTTGATTGCCACAAATAAAGGTTCCATAGTCTGGATAATGATGGAATCGATGATTAGGATCTTGTCCAGATAGTTGTAAGAATTGAATCAGCATTTTATAACGATCAATTTTTACAGGTTGATTATCGTTTATTCTCCAATAAGGATGAAGGCCACGTCCTTCAATTTGATGTTGTTTCTCTCTTAAAAATGGTTGAATGATGCTTAAATAGTGATTAAAACGTCTTTCAACTTCTTGAATTGTTTTAGCTTTTTCAAACGCAAATTCAATGGTATTGTAGGATAACTCGAATACAATTTGATCTTTATTTATTTCATGTTGTAACTGGACTGGATTCCCATCTTCATCTTGTTTAATCGCAATAAAGTCTTCAACTTCTTGCAGATGCTTAAAAAGAGCTTTTGTAACCAGTACATCCGTTTTATTCCCCATTGTATTTACGATTGGAAATTCGAGTTCAACCCCAATGTACTGCTCTGGATTATCTTTTAGCGAGGCAAGGTAACGCTTTGCCAATAATTGTTGGGTAAGTGTTTGTGATTTTTCTTTTACTGTCATAACTCTTCTATTATATCAAAAAAACGCCTGCTTACGAAATTGTTTTAAATTAAAGCAATTTCGTAAACAAGCGTCTACCATTTACCTCAATATGATGAGTGTTACCGCTAGGATAAATCCTAGCGGCAGACCAGAGCTAGACTAAGAAGAACCGTTTAGTCCTTCCAACATCATAACACTCAACAAAATTGATGATTTTATACTAATTCGATAATTGCCATTGGCGCAGCATCCCCACGGCGTGGTTCAGTTTTAAGGATACGAGTATATCCACCATTGCGCTCAGCATAACGTGGTGCAAGTTCAGAGAACAATTTTTGAAGTGCAGTTGTTTCTGAATATTTACCAGTTTCTTCATCAAAGTTTTGTGATGCAACTTCGTTACGTACGTAAGCAGCTGCTTGACGACGTGCATGCAAGTCACCACGTTTACCTAAAGTAATCATTTTTTCAACTGATTTACGGATTTCTTTTGCACGTGCTTCAGTTGTTACGATTGCTTCATTGATGATAAGATCTGTTGTCAAATCACGAAGCATTGCTTTACGTTGTGAGCTAGTGCGTCCTAGTTTACGGTAAGCCATGTATTCCTCCTCTATTTATCGTTTTTTAGCCCAAGGCCTAAATCGGCAAGCTTAACTTTAACTTCTTCGAGACTCTTACGTCCAAGGTTACGAACCTTCATCATTTCTGGTTCAGATTTTTCTGTTAAATCATACACAGTGTTGATACCGGCACGTTTCAAACAGTTATATGAACGGACAGAAAGATCTAATTCTTCGATGGTACGTTCTAATACTCGATCATCTGATGCTGTATCTACTTCCTTCATTACATCTGTCGCAATTGCGATTTCTGTTAAGTTAGTAAAGAGGTTAAGGTGCTCTGTCAAAATACGAGCAGATAAACCTAAGGCATCTTCTGGAATAATTGTTCCATTTGTTAAAATTTCAAGGGTTAGTTTGTCAAAACCATCGTTGCTACCAACGCGAGCTGGTTCAACTTGGTAATTAACTTTTGTCACTGGCGTATAGATTGAATCTACTGCAAGTGTACCAACTGGTGCATCATCTTTTTTATTCTGATCAGCTGGAACATAACCACGACCGCTATTCACAGTCAAAGTTGCTTTAAAGCTTGATCCTTCACCGATTGTAAAAAGATAATGATCAGGGTTTACAATTTCAATGTCACTATCCGTAAGAATATCTCCAGCAGTTACTTCTGCAGGACCTTCTACATCAAGCTCAATAATCTTTTCGTCTTGGACGTAAGATTTTACAGCGATCCCTTTAACGTTAAGAATGATTTGCATAACGTCTTCGCGGACACCTGGAACTGTATCAAATTCGTGCAATACACCTTCAATATTAATTGAAGTAACAGCAGCACCTGGAAGTGAAGCCAATAATACGCGACGAAGAGAGTTCCCCAGTGTTGTGCCATAACCACGTTCAAGTGGTTCTACTACAAATACACCGTAATCTTTATTTTCATCAATTTTTGTTATATTTGGTTTTTCAAACTCAATCATTTGCTATACTCCCTCTGAAACGAAAAGCTGTGTAATTGTTGATGATTATACACGGCGACGTTTTGGAGGACGAGCACCATTGTGTGGCACAGGAGTCACATCGCGGATTGCAGTAACTTCAAGACCAGCAGCAGCAAGAGCACGAATAGCAGACTCACGACCAGAACCAGGACCTTTAACAGTAACTTCTACTGATTTAAGACCATGTTCTTGAGCTGATTTTGCAGCAGCTTCTGAAGCCATTTGTGCAGCAAATGGTGTAGATTTACGAGAACCTTTGAAACCAAGAGCACCTGCAGATGACCATGCAATTGCGTTACCATGCACATCAGTAATCATAACAATTGTGTTATTAAATGTTGCGTGAATATGAGCAATACCTGATTCGATATTCTTTTTCACACGACGTTTACGTGTTGGTTTAGCCAAGATTTTTACCTCCTTATTTTATTTTCTTATTTTTTCTTACCAGCAATCGCAACAGCTTTACCTTTACGAGTGCGAGCATTGTTTTTAGTGTTTTGTCCACGAACAGGAAGTCCACGACGGTGACGGATACCACGGTATGAACCGATTTCCATCAAACGTTTAATGTTCAAGTTCACTTCACGACGAAGGTCACCTTCTACTTTAATTGCGTCAACTTCACGACGGATAGCATCTTCTTGATCTGGTGTAAGGTCACGAACACGAATATCTTCAGAAACGCCTGCAGCAGCAAGAATTTTCTTAGATGTTGGAAGTCCAATACCGTATACATAAGTCAATGAAATTACTACACGTTTGTCATTTGGAATGTCAACTCCAGCAATACGAGCCATGTTTTCTCCTTTCTATCTTATCCTTGACGTTGTTTGTGTTTTGGATTTGCTGGGCAAATTACCATAACACGACCATTACGACGAATTACTTTACAGTATTCGCAAATTGGTTTGACCGATGGTCTTACTTTCATTTTTATCCCTCCAAGTTTTTCGATTATTTAAAGCGGTATGTGATACGTCCACGTGTCAAATCGTACGGACTCATCTCCACTGTAACACGATCTCCCGCTAAAATACGAATATAGTTTTTACGAATTTTACCAGAAACTGTTGCTAAAATCTGATGTCCATTTTCAAGTTCAACCGTAAACATAGCATTCGGCATGGTATCAACTACCTTGCCTTCTACTTCAATCACATCGTCTTTTGCCACGCAAAAGTACCTCCATAAATTTCGATTCATTCCTCTGAGCACAGAGGTAACAATTATAAGTCAGACTAATTTATTGTATCACTTGTTATCAATTATTGCAAGCAACTAAAACGTTTTTATTTCAAATTCTCTAAGACTTTTTGGATATCCTTAAAGACGTCGTTAATATCTTGGTTTCCTTCGATATCATGGACTAAACCTTTTGCACGATAATGAGCAAGAATCGGCTCACCTTGAGCGATATTCACATCCAAGCGGCGTTTAACCGTTTCTGGTTTATCGTCCTCACGTTGGTAATAGTCTTCTTCCTTGTAATCAGCTGGTGGGTTGAATACTTTATGGTAGGTTTCACCTGTTTCACGGTGAATAATGCGACCGCTCAAGCGTTCAAGAAGGCAAGATGGATCCACTTCGATGTTGATTACACCCTCAAGTTCAAGGCCAAGATCTACCAAAATTTGATCCAAAGCATGTGCTTGTTCAATCGTGCGAGGAAAACCGTCTAAAAGGAATCCTTTTTCCTTAATATCGTCTTGAGCCAAACGTTCTTTTACAATCCCGTTGGTTACATCATCCGGCACCAATTCACCTTTATCGATGAATGATTTTGCCAACACACCCATTTCGGTTTGATTGGCCATTGCAGCACGGAACATATCCCCTGTTGAGATATGTGCAACTTGAAATTGTTCCACAATTTTAGCTGCTTGCGTCCCCTTACCTGCTCCAGGCAATCCCATGATTAATAAATTCATAATCATTTGCTCCTTATTTTGTTTTTAAATAAGCCTGTTACAATTTAACAAACTTATTCAAAAACAAAATAGAAGGTTGACAATGTCAACCTAATTCTATTCTGTTGTATCCATGAAACCAATGTATTTGCGTTTCAATAAGTAACCTTCTAATTGTTTCATTCCCTCAATACCAGTCGAGATGATGATCAAGAGACTAGTTCCTCCGAGAGCAACTGTATCTGTCAGACCAAAGATATCCCGAGCAAGGATTGGAATAATGGTGATAAATCCAAGGAATAGAGAACCGACCGTAGCCAAACGTCTAAGAAGACGTGACATGTAGTCTTCTGTTCCCTTACCAGGACGCACACCTGGAATGTAAGCACCACTCTTTTGTAGATTTTCCGCAGTTTTTTCTGGGTTAATCTGTACAAATGTGTAGAAGAAAGTAAACAAAATGATTAGCAAAGCATACATTGCTACACCAGTAGGTGTATTGGTTGCTAACATAGATTGTGCTGTTCGAACCCATCCAGCATTGTAACCCATGGCACTAATGACCTGGAAAATTGCTGCCGGTGCAGCCGTGATCGAACTAGCAAAGATGACAGGAATAACTCCAGCTGGGTTTACCTTCAATGGAAGATATGAGCTAGATGGTGCTCCTTGTGCAATCTTTGTGTATTGGATTGGAATTTTATACTGAGCTTGTTCCACAAAGGTTGTGAAGTAAATAATCACTAATACCGCTAAGATTAACAGACCTACGAAAATTAGTGAATTAGTCAATTGTCCAGAACGAACGTTAACAAATGAATCTTCATAAACACCTTTGATCATCTCTGGAATTGAAGAAACAATCCCCGCAAAGATAATCATAGAAACACCGTTTCCGTATCCTTTGTCTGAAATCTGTTCTCCTAACCAGGTCACAATCATCGAACCTGTCGTTAAAATTGCACCAATTAAGATGTAGGTTTCAACGTTTGGTGTCGACACTAATTTAGCCTGTGACAAGGTGTGGAAAGTAGCTGTAATTCCAATGGATTGAACGAAAGCTAGAACCAAAGCGATATAACGTGTTGCCTGATTCAACTTTCTCCGTCCAACTTCTCCTTGTTTCCCCCACTCAACAAACTTTGGAAGCAAGTCCATTTGAAGGAGCTGAACAACGATGGAAGCCGTGATGTAAGGACTCACCCCTAGGGCAAAGACAGAGAAGTTTCTCATGGCATTCCCTGACACCAAGCTCATCATATTCAAGAAGGAAACATCTTGTAAGTTGTTAAGGATTTTCGCATTCACACCAGGAACCGTAATCGTGGTTCCGATTCGAAAAACAAGTATGATAAAAATGGTAAATAAAATTTTTGATCTTACTTGTTTTACCTTAAATGCATCTTTTAATAATTTAAAGAACATAGGTCACCCCTCTTAGATGACTTCTACTGAACCACCTTTAGCAGTGATAGCTTCTTCAGCTGATTTAGAGAATTTAGCTGCCTTAACAGACAATTTCTTAGTCAATTCCCCGTTACCAAGAATTTTAATCCCTGATTTTTCAGCTTTTACAATACCTGCTTCAACAAGTACAACTGGTGTTACTTCAGCACCATCTTCGAAGACGTTCAACTGATCAAGGTTTACAATAGCATATTCTTTAGCGTTGATGTTTGTAAATCCACGTTTTGGAAGACGACGGAACAATGGAGTTTGTCCACCTTCAAAACCAAGACGTACACCGCCACCGCTACGAGCTTTTTGACCTTTTTGACCACGGCCAGAAGTTTTACCATTACCAGATGAAGTACCACGACCAACACGGTTGCGGACTTTACGTGAACCTGCAGCAGGTTGTAATTCATGAAGTTTCATTATTTAATTTCTCCTCTTTTGTAAATTGCTAACGCATGCAATCAGGAAAAGGTGTCCCGACTACAAACTCGCCTATACTTATATTTAGTTTTAGGGGATGAGAAATTTCCCATACCCCTGAAAACCTTGTTCTATTATAAATAGATTATTTTACTTCTTCAACTGTTACCAAGTGAGATACTGCAGTGATCATTCCACGTACTGCTGGGTTATCTTCTTTAATAACAGAGCTGTTCAATTTGCCAAGTCCAAGTGCTACAACAGTTTTACGTTGTGACGGGATGCGTCCGATTGGAGACTTAGTCAAAGTAATTTTAATTTGAGCCATTTGAATCTCCTTTCTTAAGCCAAGTCAGAAACTGAAATACCACGAAGGGCAGCAACTTCTTCAGCACGTTTCAATTGTTTCAAACCTTCAACAGTTGCACGAACAATGTTGATTGGAGTGTTTGATCCAAGTGATTTAGATGTTACATCTGCAATACCTGCCAATTCGACAACGGCACGAACTGCACCACCTGCAGCAACCCCAGCCCCTTCGACAGCTGGTTTCAACAATACACGAGCTCCACCAAATACTGATGTTACTTCGTGTGGAATTGTTGTTCCAACCATAGGAACTTCAATCAAGTTTTTCTTAGCATCTTCTACTGCTTTACGGATTGCTTCTGGTACTTCTTGAGCTTTACCTGTACCAAAACCAACACGTCCGTTACGGTCACCAACAACTACAAGAGCTGCAAAGCGAAGACGACGTCCACCTTTAACAACTTTTGTAACACGGTTGATGGCAACTACACGTTCTTCAAGTTCAACTGCATTGTCTTTAAATGCCATTTTCTAGTGTCCTCCTATTAGAATTTCAATCCGTTTTCACGAGCTGCATCAGCCAAAGCTTTAACACGTCCGTGATATAGATATCCACCGCGGTCGAACACCACTTCAGAAATACCTTTAGCAACTGCACGTTCAGCAACAAGTTTGCCGACAACAACGGCTTGTTCAGTTTTAGTTCCTTTTGAAACTTCTTTGTCAAGAGTTGAAGCGCTTGCGAGCGTTACACCCGCTACGTCATCAATTACTTGAGCGTAGATGCCTGTATTAGAACGGAATACGTTCAAACGTGGGCGATCAGCAGTTCCAGAGAGTTTTCCGCGAACGCGACGGTGGCGTTTTTGACGGATTTTATTTTTATCTGGTTTCGAAATCACAATTTTCACCTCTTAATTTTAAAATCATGTGCTAAGCACTGAGTTGGAAAATAGGTGGGTGGTTGATAGACAACCACTCAACATTATTTACCTGTTTTACCTTCTTTACGGCGAACGAATTCACCAACGTAACGGATCCCTTTACCTTTGTAAGGTTCTGGTGAACGAAGGCTACGTACGTAAGCAGCTGTTTGACCAACTACTTCTTTTGAAATTCCGCTGATAACGATAGTCGTTGGGTTTGGAAGTTCAAAAGTAATTCCTTCTGGAGCTTCAACTTCGTCTGGGTGAGATTTACCAACAGCCAAGACAAGTTTGTTTCCTTGAAGTTGTGCACGGTAACCAACCCCGCGCATTTCAAGTTCTTTCTTGAATCCTTCTGATACACCAACAACCATGTTGTTCAAAAGGGCACGAGTAGTTCCATGGATGGTTTTCATTTCTTTTGAATCGTTTGGACGGTGAAGAGTTACTTCAGTACCTTCCACACGGATTTCAATATCTTTTGAGAACTCACGAGTAAGTTCTCCTTTAGGTCCTTTTACAGTTACTACGTTGTCCTTGTTAGTGAGTTCAACACCAGCAGGCAACACGATAACTTTATTACCAATACGTGACATGTTTTTATTCTCCTGTTAAATTGTCAGGCCATGACGGCCAGTTTTCACGGGGTTTAAATCTTTTTGATTTAAAAAATAATGTTTAGGTCTCAATTTCTAAGTGAATCGAGGCATCGTCTCGCAGGCATAACTTTGAGTTAGGCAAGAGACGATAACGAAGAGTCACAACGAAATTGGGAGCTAAATATTACCAAACGTAAGCGATAACTTCTCCACCAACGTTCTTTTGGCGTGCTTCTTTATCAGTAAGCAAACCTTCAGAAGTTGAAAGGATAGCAATTCCAAGTCCGTTAAGAACTTTTGGAAGATCTTCACGTTTTTTGTAAACACGCAAACCTGGTTTAGAAACACGTTTCAAGTTTGTGATAACTTTTTCACCGTTTGCTCCGTATTTCAAGAACACGCGGATGATTCCTTGTTTGTCATCTTCGATCACTTCAACGTTTTTCACAAAACCTTCGCGTTTAAGGATTTCAGCAATCCCTTTTTTGATGTTTGATGCAGGTACTTCAAGTACTTCGTGTTTTGCTTGGTTAGCGTTACGAATACGAGTTAGGAAGTCTGCGATTGGGTCAGTCATAACCATTTTATATTTCTCCTCTTACTAGTAGTTTGAAATTTTCACTTGCTAGTTAATGATTGAGCTAAGCTCAAAATATGTTTCTCGGTTTCAATTCCTAAGTGAGTCTAGGCATCTGCTTGCAAGCATAACTTGAGTTAGGCAAAAGCAGATAACGACGATTCACGACGGGATTGAAAGCTAGAATTACCAAGATGCTTTAGTGACACCAGGAATTTGTCCTTTGTATGCCAATTCACGGAAGCAAACACGGCAAAGTTTAAACTTGCGGTAAACTGAGTGTGGACGTCCACAACGTTCACAGCGAGTGTATGCTTGAGTAGAGAACTTCGCTGGGCGTTTGTTCTTAGCAATCATAGATTTTTTAGCCATTAGTTTTACCTCCTATATTATTTTGCAAACGGCATACCAAGGCCAGTAAGCAATGCACGTGATTCTTCGTCTGTGTTCGCAGTAGTTACGATTACAATATCCAAACCACGAGTTTTATCAACATCATCAAAGTTGATTTCTGGGAAGATCAATTGCTCTTTCACACCAAGTGTGTAGTTTCCGCGTCCGTCAAATGATTTTGTTGGAACACCGTGGAAGTCACGAACACGTGGAAGTGAAACTGAAACCAATTTGTCCAAGAATTCGTACATACGTTCGCCACGAAGAGTTACTTTCGCACCGATCGCTACACCTTCACGAAGACGGAAGCCGGCGATTGATTTTTTAGCTTTTGTGATAAGTGGTTTTTGACCTGAGATCAATGCCAATTCTTCAGCAGCTTTCTCAAGGTTTTTAGCGTTAGAAACAGCATCTCCAACACCCATGTTCAAAACGATCTTATCAACTTTTGGCACTGCCATAACTGATGAGTAGTTAAATTGTTCAGTCAAAGCTGGAACTACTTCATTAAGGTATTTTTCTTTTAAACGATTAGCCATTATACTTCTCCTTTCCTTCGTGATTAGTCAAGCACTTCGCCTGATTTTTTGTTATAACGAACTTTTTTGCCATCTACGAATTTGTAGCCAACACGTCCAGCAACTCCGTTCTTGTCCAAAACTTGAACGTTTGATACATGGATTGGAGCTTCTTTTTCAATGATAGCACCTTGAGGGTTTTCGTTATTTGGACGTTGGTGTTTCTTAACAAGGTTTACACCTTCAACAACAACTTTATTTACTTTTGGAAGAGCAGCAACGACTTTAGCTTCAACACCTTTGTCTTTACCAGCAATTACACGAACTTTGTCGCCAGTTTTTACAAACATTTTATTCTCCTTTTATTCTTACGCCCAATGGGCACCCTGGCCGTTGAGCCAGGGGACTGTGTTTGTGATTTTTAAATTAAAGTACTTCTGGAGCAAGTGATACGATCTTCATGAAACCACCGTCACGCAATTCACGAGCAACTGGGCCGAAGATACGAGTTCCGCGAGGAGTTTTGTCGTCACGGATGATCACTGCAGCATTTTCGTCGAACTTGATGTATGAACCATCTTTACGACGAGCACCTGATTTAGTACGAACGATAACAGCTTTTACAACGTCACCTTTTTTAACCGCACCACCAGGAGTAGCTTGTTTTACAGATGCCACAATAACATCACCGATGTTTGCAAATTTACGTCCTGAACCACCAAGAACTTTGATAGTCAAGATTTCGCGAGCACCGCTGTTGTCTGCGACTTTCAAACGAGTTTCTGTTTGAATCATTTCAGTTTTCTCCTTTCAGGTTTGATTAGATGATGACCGCTTCTTCAACAACTTCTACAAGACGGAAGCGTTTTGTAGCTGAAAGCGGACGAGTTTCCATGATACGAACGATATCGCCTTCTTTGGCAACATTGTTTTCATCATGAGCTTTGTATTTCTTAGAGTAGTTAATACGTTTACCATAGACTGGGTGGTTACGTTTAGTTTCAACTACAACTGTGATTGTTTTGTCCATTTTGTCAGACACAACACGTCCAACAAGAACTTTACGATTATTGCGTTCCATTGAAATTCTCCTTCCCTAGTCTATTATTTAGCTTCTGATTGAACAGTTTTGATACGAGCGATTTGTTTTTTCACTTCTTTCAAACGTCCAGTTTGTTCCAATTGACCAGCAGCCGCTTGGAAACGAAGTTCAAACAATTCTTTCTTCAATTCATTTTCACGCTTCGCGAGTTCTTCTTGAGAAAGACCACGAAGTTCTTTAACAAATTCTTTTACTTCTGTAAGTTTCATGACCTCTCCTTATTTTGCTTCACGTTTTACGAATTTACATTTAACTGGCAATTTGTGGCTTGCAAGACGAAGCGCTTCGCGAGCAATCTCTTCAGATACACCAGCAACTTCAAACATTACTTTACCACGTTTAACTGGTGCTACCCAACCTTCAGGTGCCCCTTTACCAGATCCCATACGTACCCCGATAGCTTTAGCGGTGTATGATTTGTGTGGGAAGATCTTGATCCAAACCTTACCACCACGTTTCATGTAACGAGTCATGGCAATACGAGCAGCTTCGATTTGGCGGTTAGTGATCCAGTGGCTAGTTGTAGCTTGAAGACCGTATTCACCGAATGATACTTCTTTTCCACCTTTTGCTTCACCGCGCATTTTACCACGGAATTCGCGACGGTGTTTTACACGTTTAGGTACTAACATTGGTTATTTACCTCCTTTAGCGTCTTTACGAGCTGGAAGAACTTCACCACGGTAGATCCATACTTTAACACCAAGTTTACCGTAAGTTGTATCTGCTTCTTCCCAAGCGTAATCGATGTCTGCGCGAAGTGTGTGGAGTGGAACTGTACCTTCAGAGTATCCTTCAGCACGGGCGATATCTGCACCGTTCAAACGACCTGATACTTGAGTTTTGATTCCTTTAGCTCCAGCGCGCATAGTACGTTGGATCGCTTGTTTTTGAGCACGACGGAAAGCCACACGTTGTTCCAATTGACGAGCAATTCCTTCACCAACAAGGTGAGCATCCAAGTCAGGACGTTTGATCTCGATGATGTTGATGTGAACTTGTTTACCTGTCAATTTGTTAAGAGCTGCACGAAGTGCATCGACGTTTGCTCCACCTTTACCGATAACCATACCTGGTTTAGCAGTGTGAAGTGAAACGTTAACTTTGTTTACTGCGCGTTCGATTTCAATAGTAGAAACCGCTGCGTCAGCCAATTCTTTTTGAATAAATTTGCGGATTGCAAGATCTTCATGAAGGTAATCCGCGTATTCTTTTTCAGCATACCATTTGGCATCCCAATCACGGATGATGCCGACACGCATTCCAATTGGATGTACTTTTTGACCCACGATGTTACCTCCTTATTTTTCTGTCACAACCACTGTGATGTGGCTTGTGCGTTTGTTGATCGGTGAAGCTGAACCTTTCGCACGTGGACGGAAACGTTTCATCGTTGGTCCTTCGTTTGCGAATGCTTCAGATACTACCAAGTTTGCTTTTTCCAAACCAAAGTTGTTTTCAGCGTTTGCTACTGCTGAGTTCAACACTTTCAAGATGATTTCAGCTGCTTTGTTTGGAGTGAATTTTAAGATTGCTACTGCATCGGCTACGCTTTTACCACGGATGTTGTCAAGAACAAGACGTGATTTACGAGGTGAAACACGCACTGTACGAGCCATTGCTTTAGCTGAAGTAATTTCTGCCATTTATGTTCTCCTTATTTTCTACGTGTCTTCTTGTCATCTGCAGCGTGACCTTTGTAAGTACGAGTTGGTGCAAATTCACCAAGCTTGTGACCTACCATGTCTTCTTGGATGTAAACAGGTACGTGTTTACGTCCATCATAAACTGCGATAGTGTAACCAATGAAACTTGGGAAGATCGTTGAACGACGTGACCAAGTTTTGATAACTTTTTTCTTTTCATCGTTAGCTTGAGCTTCAACTTTTTTCATCAAATGCTCATCGACGAAAGGTCCTTTTTTAAGACTGCGTCCCATTTTAATATTTTCTCCTTTAAATATAGTACCACAGCGGCTTGCGCTCACAAGGAGCGCTACCGAGCTGGCGGATCATCTAGCGCTTAAGCGACTAGTTCTAAATTATTTTTCACCGCGACGACGTACGATAAGTTTGTCAGATTTCGCTTTCTTGTTACGAGTTTTAAGACCAAGAGCAGGTTTGCCCCATGGAGTAGATGGCGCTTTACGACCAACTGGTGCTTTACCTTCACCACCACCGTGTGGGTGATCATTCGGGTTCATTACAGAACCACGAACTGTTGGACGGATACCTTTCCAACGGCTACGACCAGCTTTACCAAGGTTTACAAGTCCATGTTGTTCATTTCCGACAACACCAACTGTAGCACGGCAAGTACCAAGGATCATACGAACTTCGCCTGATTGAAGACGAACAAGAACATATTTACCTTCAGCACCCAATACTTGAGCAGAAGCTCCAGCAGCACGTACCAATTCTCCACCACGACCTGGTTTCAATTCGATGTTGTGGATCAAAGTACCAACTGGGATGTTAGCAAGTGGAAGAGCGTTTCCGACTTTGATATCTGCTTCTGGACCTGAAACGATACGTTGACCAACTTCAAGACCTTTTGGAGCGATGATGTAAACTTTCACACCATCAGTGTAGTGTACCAAAGCGATGTTTGCAGAACGGTTTGGATCGTACTCAATTGTTTTTACAACTGCTTCAACGTTATCTTTGTTACGTTTGAAGTCGATCAAACGGTAATGACGTTTGTGTCCACCACCTTGGTGACGAACTGTGATACGTCCGTTGTTGTTACGACCTGCTTTGCTCTTCAATGAAACGAGCAAAGATTTCTCTGGTGTGCTTGTTGTGATTTCAGCGAAATCCAAAGAAGTCATATTACGGCGACCGTTTGTTGTTGGTTTATAAACACGAATTCCCACGATATTTCCTCCTTAGATTATTCAGCTTCAGTAGCGAACAACTCGATTGCTTTTGAATCAGCTGCAAGCGTGATGATAGCTTTTTTAGTTTTTGAAGTAAAACCAGTGTAACGTCCAACGCGTTTTGCTTTAGGTTTTACGTTTACAGTGTTCACATTCGCAACTTTCACACCTTCAAAGGCAGCTTCAACAGCTTGTTTGATTAAAAGTTTGTGAGCGCGAGTGTCAACTTCGAATACATATTTGCCTGCTTCAAGTTGAGCCATTGACTTTTCAGTGATAACAGGTTTTTTGATAACATCATACAAATTCATTATGCAAGAACCTCCTCGATTTTAGAGATAGCTGCTTGAGTAACAAGAAGTTTGTCACTATTTGCGATGTCAAGAACACTTGCAGTTGTAGCAGTCGCAACTTTCACGTTTGGAAGGTTACGAGCTGAAAGAGCTGCGAATTCGTTTCCTTCTTCAAGAATAACAAGGACTTTAGAATCGATGCTCAAAGCTGCAAGAACTTTTGCAAATTCAGCAGTTTTTGGAGCTGTAAATTCAAGAGAATCAACGGCTACAAATTTGTTTTCAGCAACTTTTTCTGAGTAAACAGATTTAAGCGCAAGGCGACGAACTTTTTGAGGAAGTTTGTACGCATAGCTACGTGGAGTTGGTCCGAAGACGATTCCACCACCACGCCATTGTGGAGACCGGATAGAACCTTGACGAGCACGTCCAGTTCCTTTTTGACGCCATGGTTTGCGTCCACCACCTGAAACGGCAGAGCGGTTTTTAACTGCGTGAGTTCCTTGACGAAGGCTAGCACGTTGGCTGATGATTACATCAAATACAACTGCTTGGTTTGGTTCGATGCCAAAGATCGCATCGTTAAGAACAACTTCGCCCGCTTGTTTACCAGTTTGGTCGAATAATGTTACATTTGCCATTTTGACTGTATTCCCCTTTCCTTATTATTTACCAGCTTTAACTGCTGACTTGATAGTGATAAGAGATTTCTTAGCACCTGGTACGTTACCTTTAATAAGGATAACGTTCTTTTCTGGAACAACTTGTACAACTTCAAGGTTTTGAATAGTTACGCGGTCGCCACCCATACGTCCTGCAAGGTTTTTACCTTTGAATACGCGGTTAGGTGCAACAGGTCCCATAGAACCTGGACGACGGTGGTAACGAGAACCGTGAGCCATAGGTCCACGTGATTGTCCGTGGCGTTTGATAACACCTTGGAAACCTTTACCTTTAGAAGTACCAGTTACATCAACAATGTCTCCAGCTTCGAAAGTATCAACTGTGATTTCAGCACCAACTTCCAAGCCTTCAACGTTTTTGAATTCACGAATGAAGCGCTTAGGAGCCGTGTTAGCTTTTGCTACATGTCCTTTAGCAGGTTTGTTGCTCAATACTTCGCGTTTGTCATCGAAACCAACTTGGATAGCGTTGTAACCATCTGTTTCAACAGTTTTAACTTGAAGAACAACGTTTGGAGTTGCTTCAATAACTGTTACAGGGATCAATTCGCCAGCTTCAGTGAAGATTTGAGTCATTCCCACTTTTTTCCCTAAGATTCCTTTTGTCATGAGAAAATAGTTCCTTTTCTATAGTTTTTTATTCAAAAAGTTTTTAACGAGCGTTTTTTATGCTCAAGGTATCAAGCTTTAGATTAAAGTTTGATTTCTACGTTTACACCACTTGGAAGATCCAATTTCATCAAAGCGTCAACTGTTTTTTGAGTTGGGTTGATGATATCGATCAAACGTTTGTGTGTACGCATTTCGAATTGTTCGCGAGAATCTTTGTATTTGTGAGTCGCACGAATAATTGTGTAGAGGCTACGCTCAGTTGGAAGTGGGATTGGACCCGCAACTTGTGCACCTGTACGAGTAGCTGATTCTACGATTTTTGCAGCCGCTGTGTCAAGTGTACGGTGTTCGTACGCTTTCAAACGGATGCGGATTTTTTTGTTTGCCATCTTTTTCTCCTTTTCGTCTATTTAAGATAATAGGCTAGCTCCACAAGAAAACCGACGCGCGTTGCGTGGCAATGCAACCGAGCGTGTCGCAACCTCTTGCATCAAAGCTAATAGCTGTTTTTCACAGCACCATAGTAGTTTAACACAATGAAAGGCTCAATGCAAGGGATTTGAACAGATTTTTTTCGTTTTTTTAATGAAAGTGTTTTCGAAAGAAATAGAGTACTAAAAAAGTTGCTATTATATAGAAAAAAGGAGCAAGATGGAACAAATTTATATCCAAATTTGTTCTGTCTCGCTCCCTCACAGTTGATTGGGTTATCTTCGGAGCTTCATAAGCTCCAAGGATAGCAATCAACCACTGCGTCTAGCAGTTGTTTCTATTATTCTCAGATGGCTGTAGTCTTTTCTCCAGCCTTTGTTCTTTATATGTAGCTCTTCCTAGAAATTCCGACCTGATTTGTTATAGCCATATTTTTCGACGAAATGCTCACGGAACTCTAAGAGATTGTCATCCATGATCGCTTGACGGACCTGCTTCATGAGGTTGATCAAGAAATAGAGATTGTGGTAGCTAGTCAAGCGGATTCCAAAGGTCTCATCCGCCTTGAGGAGGTGGCGGAGATAGGCCCGGGTGTAATTCTTACAAGTGTAGCAATCACATTCGTGATCTAGCGGCGTAAAGTCTTCAGCAAATTGCGCATTTTTCACCACCAGGCGTCCTTGACTGGTCATGCAGGTACCATTTCGCGCAATCCGCGTTGGCAAGACACAGTCAAACATATCCACTCCACGAATTACCCCATCGATTAGACTGTCTGGAGCTCCCACTCCCATGAGGTAGCGAGGCTTGTTCTCCGGCAAGAGGGGAGTTGTAAAATCAAGCACCGCATTCATTTCTTCATGGCTTTCTCCAACAGCTAACCCACCGATAGAATATCCTGGGAAGTCCATGCTGACCAGATCACGGGCAGACTGACGGCGCAAATCTTCAAAGCCAGCCCCTTGTACAATCCCGAAAAGTCCTTGATCGTGAGGGCGACGGTGAGCCTTAAGACCACGCTCTGCCCAACGGCTGGTCCGTTCGATTGATTTTTTCACATAATCATAGGGTTGATAGAACTGAGGACATTCATCAAAGGACATCATGATGTCACTCCCTAGATTATTTTGGATGGAGATGGCCTTTTCTGGAGAGAGGAACATTTTCGAGCCGTTGAGGTGGTTTTTAAAGGTTACCCCTTCTTCAGTAATATTGCGGGTATCCGCTAGTGAATAAACCTGGAAACCTCCACTGTCTGTCAAAATTGGCTGGTCCCAGTTCATGAATTGATGCAGCCCTCCTGCTTTTGCGACCAAGTCATCCCCTGGACGAAGCCAGAGATGGTAGGTGTTGGCCAAGATAATTCCTGAACCCATTTCCTTGAGCTCTTCTGGCGATTGGGTCTTAACGGTTGCCTGAGTCCCTACAGGCATAAACATTGGGGTTGGAAAGGTCCCGTGAGGGGTAATAATTTCTCCCAAGCGGGCACCTGTATGCTTTTCTTTTTTGATCAAGCGATATTGAATCGGTGAATCTGTCATGGTTACCTCCGTACTGGGAAAGACAGTCCCAGCCTTCTTATTCCTGTCACAGGTTCTCCTGTGAGCACCTGTACGATTGTACCAAATTTTACCAGCTCTGTCACGGACTTGTGTTATAATAAAGGGTACTACTACCATGAAAGAGGACATTATGAATATCAAATTGGTTCGCGCTCAAGCCCGGCAACTGCAATTGCAACACCCTATGGTCTTCTCCTACTTCGCCTTGCCAACTTTCCTGACAATTCTTGCAAGTTACATTTTGACAGGGACAGACATCACTGAAACACTTGCTCACATGGAACTCAGAGAAGGGATGCTCTTTCTTCTAAGCCGACAGATTTTCCCTGCCATCATTGGATTTATCCTTTCTTTCCTCTATTTAGGAGCCACCTTTCGCTTTTTAATGTCTGCCTCTAGCAAGGGAGAAAAGAACTTTGCTCTCTTCACCATCTTTCAGAGCCAATATTTTACACCAGCATTTTTGACGCTATTCATTAAGCAAGTTATCCTATCTTTGTGGGGGAGTCTCCTCTATGGGAGTCAGCTCCTCTTAACAGTGGTCAGCTATCAAGTTCTCACTATCAATGAATCCCTCTCCTCTACCTCTCCCCTTAGAGCGGATACTCCAGAAGTTCAAGCGATTCTCAAGTTAGCGCCAACAATGACAACTGGGCTCTTAATGGCTCTGGTTGGCCTCCTGCTCTTCCTCCCTTTTTATTATCAGTATAGTTTGGTCGAGTTGATCCTGTATAGTCGACTGATGACAGGAACCTATGACGGTCCCATGTCTATCCTCCGTCAAAGCAAGGAAGAGATGAAAGGTTTTAAGAGCCACCGCCTTGTTCTTGATTTGAGTCTGATCGGTTGGCAACTTCTATCTTTTTTCACTTTGGGAATTGCTAATTTTTATGTCAAACCTTATGCAACCAGTTGCCAAATTGTCTTTTACCATACCCTCCTTCAAAAACGGATGCAGGCGGACAGTCGCTTTCAGCAAAAGGCGCCGGATCTACCTAAGTCTAACCCACTCGATTAACAAAGAAAACAAGAGAACCCACCTTCGATTGGAGCCATTCTCCAAAGCACTAGGTGGGTTCTTTATTCTCTAAAAGGAAATCATTCCTCATTTATTTTACCCCTTGTGTCATCTTCATCACTGGATGAAATAGACGAGGTTCTGAGATGAATCAAAGACTATTCTTCTCCCAAGACCAAACGAGTATGCTCACGTTTGATACAGCGGTTCATGACAATATCTTCTCGTCCAGCTCCACGAAGGATTTCTTCTGCTTCTTGATTTTCCAGCTCCAATTGGGCCCAGAAGATCTTGGCATCCGTCTCAATAAAATCACGCGCAACATCTGGTAAAAATTCACTGCGACGGTATATATCTACAATATCTACTGGGAAAGGAATTTCCTGCAAGCTAGCATACACCGTTTCTCCAAGGATCTGGCCTCCTGCAGCACGAGGATTGATGGGAATAATCCGATAGCCCCGCTCTTGCATCTCCTTGCTGACACGATGGCTGGTCGTATCCTCACGGTCAGATAGTCCGACTACGGCGATAATCTTGCTGGTTTCTAGGTAATGTTTGATAACGCCATCACTAGGATTGCGAAAAGAATAAGCCATATGAATCTCCTTTTTATCTATTTCTTGCTATAACAATTTGGATAGCACTAGACGTGCTTTTCCAACCTCAATCTTATTTGGCCTCATACCATGTTTTGCCTGCATTCTCATCGGCTTCCAGTGGTACCGCAAGCTCAATAGCGGATTCCATGGTCTCTTTGACGAGTTCTTTGATCGCTGCAAGTTCATTACTTGGTACTTGCAGAACGATTTCATCGTGGACCTGAAGAAGCATCTTGGTCTTGTAGGCCCCTGCTTCTAGCGCTTCATCCAAGTGGATCATAGCAATTTTCAAGATGTCTGCTGCCGATCCTTGGATTGGTGAGTTGATGGCTGTCCTTTCCGCAAATCCTCGAATATTGAAGTTGCGAGAGTTGATATCTGGAATTTCCCGACGACGCTTGAAGAGGGTTTCTACATAGCCCTTATCACGCGCTTCCCGCACCACTCTTTCCATATAATCCTTGATGCCAGGATAGCGTTCAAAGTAGGTCTCAATGTAAGCTTTAGCTTCTTTTCGACTGATCCCTAGGTTGTTAGACAGTCCAAAATCGGAAATTCCATAAACCACGCCAAAGTTTACTGCCTTGGCATTGCGACGGTCATTTGCTGTCACATCTTCTGGTTTTTCAATATTGAAGACCCGCATAGCGGTTGATGTATGGATATCTGCCCCATGCTGAAAGGCATCAATCAAATGCTCATCTCCTGAAATATGGGCCAAGACGCGCAATTCGATTTGTGAATAGTCCGAGCTGAGCAAGACACTGTTTTCGTCTTCTGGAACAAAAGCCTTACGAATAAGACGACCTTGTTCCAAACGGACAGGGATGTTTTGCAGGTTGGGATCCACACTAGACAAACGGCCTGTCTGCGTCAAATCCTGTACATAGCGGGTGTGGATTTTCCCATCTTCCAAAATCCAGTCTTGAAGCCCGATGACATAGGTCGACTGAATCTTAGCAATCTGGCGGTATTCGAGAATCTTAGACACAATCGGTGCAATTGGAGCCAGGCGTTCCAAGACATCAACAGCAGTCGAATAACCAGTTTTGGTCTTTTTGGTATATTCAAGAGGGAGTTCTAATTTTTCAAAGAGGATGACCCCCAATTGTTTTGGAGAATTGATATTGAACTCTTCTCCTGCTAACTCGTAGATTTCTTGGGTCAAGCGCTCCAAGACTGCTTCGTTTTCCACCTGCATGTTTTGGAGGGTTTGGCGTTCTACCTTGATCCCCGCGATTTCCATCTTGGCCAAAACAGCTGCTAGTGGTTGCTCCATATCATAGAGCAAATCTAGTTGGTCATGGGCTTGCAACTGCTCCATCATGGGCTCTTCCGTATCTAGTAGAACAGCGACTTTTCGTGCCAAATGCTCTAATAAGACCGCCTTTTCTGGAATGGCTTTTTTGGCCCCCTTGCCATAAACAACTTCGTCGATCGGTAGCGCAATCTGGCTATAGAGGCTCGCAATCGTTGAAATTTCATTGTCCTCTACGGTCGATAAGAGATACTTGGCCAACCGACTATCAAAAGCCGGCTTTTGCAGGGTAATGCCCAAGTGGCTGAGCAAGACCTTGGCCCGCTTGAAGTCATAGACCTTAAGAGGCGTTTTTTCAAGAAATTCTTTAAAAATTGGTGTTTGTAAAAGACTACTGTCTGTGCTAGCGTAGAGCTGACCTTTTGTCCCCCATGCAAAACCAATGATGGGTTCTGTATGGTAATTGTCTCCAAAGATCTCAAAATGGAAGAAACTATCTTCTGTGAGCATATCCGAGGTGACCTGCTCCACCTCCGTGTAGTTAATGGCTACGGGAGCAGCTTCTTCTCCGCCTAAATCCAAGGCCTGACGAAGTTGCTTGAAGCCCATCTCCTCATAAAACTTAGCCAGATTTTCAAGATGGGGACCTGTATAGGTGATATCGTCCAGGCCAATCTCAATAGGTGCATTGGTATCGATGGTCGCAAGGGTCTTGGACAGGTAAGCCTGCTCCTTGTCGTTGATGAGATTTTCCTTCATTTTAGAAGGCTTCATCTCGTCAATATGCTCGTAAATGCCATCAAGAGACCCGTACTCTAGGAGTAGTTTGATCCCGGTCTTTTCTCCAATCTTGGTAACACCTGGGATATTATCCGACTTATCTCCCATCAAGGCCTTGAGGTCGATAAATTGCTCTGGTGTCAATCCCATCTTTTCTTTCAGATAGGCTGGAGTGAATTCTTCAAACTCTGCCACTCCTTTTTTAGAGATTTCAACGACCGTATTGTCATCCGTTAGCTGGATCAAGTCCTTGTCCCCAGAGACAATAGTGACTTCAAAGGGTACCGAGGTAGCTTCTGCCATCTTATCTAGCGTTCCAATAATGTCATCCGCTTCATACTGGGCCAGCTCATAATGGCGAATTCCCAGATGGTCTAATTGCTCGCGAATGAAAGGGAACTGCTCGCGGAATTCATCTGGTGTCTTTGCCCGCCCGCCCTTGTAGTCGGCATACATCTCCGTCCGGAAGGTGGTCTTTCCTGCATCAAAGGCGACGAGAACATGGGTTGGTTGGATGCGCTCCAAGAGATGGCTCAACATGAGATTAAAGCCATAGACCGCATTGGTATGCAACCCATTGGCATTTTTAAAGCGATCGATTTGATTATAAAGTGCGAAAAAGGCACGAAAAGCGACGGAAGAGCCGTCGATGAGTAGTAATTTATTCTTTTTTTCCATAGGCCTATTATACCACGAATCACAAGGTCTCTGGTACATAAAAACTCTACCCTTTCGGGTAGAGTCTTCTTTAGGAGTTTCTTATGAAAAATGAGGAGAAGCGTCTACTCACCGTAACAAGAACCTTGTTGTGGCATTTTCTTAAAACGTTTTGGATAATTTACTGAGATTTTCATTTTCTGTACCTCATTTCTTATTGGATGAGTACAGTATACAAGAGAAACCTAAACGATTTCTTATAGAAAGCTTCAAGAAAACTAAAAGTTGAGTGCGGAAGGCGTGGTTGGTGTTTCCTGCAGACCGGTAGCTGAAGATGAAGTCTTTATCATCGTAGACCCAAGAGAAGGAATGAAAAAACTCTCTCACTTCCGAAAAAGTTGACAGTTAACCAAGCAGAAGAAAGCTGGCTAAGGCGACTATCGCTGGCCCACCCTGAGTCAAGATAATTTTTTTATTAGAAGTCACAGCACCATAAGCTGCTACACCAATAATAAAGAACAGAAAGATCGCGACAATTTCACTATTTTTAGCTATAAAGAGGCCATAGAGGAGAAAGACACCAATCAGAGCATTATAAATGCCTTGGTTTTTGAAGAGGACCGTCACAGATGGACGAGTCAATTCTTCCTAATCCATATTAAAGACACGGCTAGTCGATGCCGAGTGGGTTGCCACACTCTCTAGATAAAAAATATAAAAATGTTCGAAAGCAGCAAAGCTTGCAAAAACAATGGTTAAAACAGACATATCATTCTCCTTTTAAAGTGTCATTTGTTCGAGGCCAGATACCAACTTTTCGAGTAAGTCATTCAACTGATTCCGCTCTTGTTCAGAGAGAATCTGATCCATCTGGGTTTTTACCTGTAGATGATGCGCTGGAGGATGGACCAACAACCGATCTCTGGCAAGCTCCTTCAGTTCCACCACAACCTCTCGTTGATTTTCTGGATTGCGACTACGAGTAACATAGCCCCCAGCCTCTAAGACCTTGAAGTGGCGGGTTAAGGCTGCAGGGTCAATCGCTAGTTTCTCCTGAAGGGCCGCTTGGCTACACGGAGCTTCTGCTAATAAGAACTGAAGCATCTGATAACGGGTCAGACTAATTCCCAATTGCTTTTCAAATAATTGGGTCGAAGACTGATCAGCTAGCTTCAACCGATAAAGCAAATCATGCATTTCTGCCATTCCTTCTCTCCGATCTATTTGTTGATTTATCAATAATTGACTTGTCAAGTATATCATTTAAAAAAAGTCGAGGCAAGAAATTTGCTCCCCTCAAACGAAATTATCTCTTCCTAATAAGAACAAAGTAAAAGACCACCGGATTTGGTGGCCTTTTAGGGAGATTATTATGAAAAAGAAAAGTTTTAGGATTTCATAAACAAAGTTAGGAGGTCTTTGTTTATGGTTTTATTATATCGGATTTATCTTAAAGATTTCTTAAGGAATTGTTTCATTTTCAAAACAAATTGTTTACGGATTCTTTTCATAGCGCTATTTCAGCAACAAAGATGTCTTGCTTTGTTAAATAAGTTAACTTTTTTCTTGTTTAAAATAGAGACGAATCTCATCCAAACGATGAATCGTATGATTCACATCCGGTTTGTAATCCAAAAAATTAATACTCCCGATTCCTGCATTGTCTGCCAAATCAACATCCAAGGTTCGATCACCAATATAATACGTTTCATTCCGATCCAGCTGGTACTTGTCCACTAGGTAATCGACTCCTTCTGGATCTGGCTTTCTCCTAAAGCCATTGTCTGTTGTAACGACCTCTTGGAAATAGGATAGAATCCCTAAATCTTCCAGAATTGGGTAGGCGTTCTTCCCCTTGTGGGTATAGACGAATTGAACAATCCCTTCCTCTTTCGCCCAAGCTAAAATGTCTCTAGCTCCTGGCATTAGATGGACCTGGGCATTTTTCTCACGCAGACTAGAAGCGCGATAGCGATTCATCTCTTCTGCATCCAAGTCATGTTCTCTAGCCACTTCTTCAAGAAGAGCTTGGACAGACTGATTGAGAATAAAGGCATAGACCGCTTCCCGGTCAAAGTCTATAGAGTAATGGGCATAAGTTTCAGCAATTCCATCCAAAATAGCTTCATAAGAGTCTAAAAGCGTCCCATCCAAATCCCAAATAAAAGCTCGTGTCATAGGTCTTATTCCTTCCATTTTCGATGATAGAGTGTTTTTAAGAAAAACCAGCGAAATCCATTGTCCAAGAGGGTACCTGCCCAAATACCTGGTAAGCCCCATCCAAGGACAACCCCCATCAGATAACCAGAGCCAATCCGTATCACCCACATACCGATCGTGGTTGCATAAAAAGGAAGGCGGGCATTCCCCAGACCTTGCCAAACTGCCGTATAGATGACGGTCCCAGCTGTCAAAGGTGTCCCGAGTAAGGAAAACAAAATGACAGACAAGGAGGCAGCAAGGGCCCCTGGATCCATGGTGTAAAGGGCTGTTAAAGGACTTCCAAATAAGAAGATAGTCAGGGCGAGAGGAAACATGGAGAGAAAGGAGAGCCAGAAACTGCGATTGGTGATTTGCTTGATACCTTGCCAATCATTCTGTCCCAAACTTTTGGCGACCAACATGACTGTCGCTGTCGCAATCCCAAAAGCCGGCATATAGTTGAACTGGGTTAAGACTTCCCCAATGGCATTCCCAGCTACCGCTCTGGTCCCAAAAACAGCCACCATGGCAATAATAACAATATCCCCTGCTCGCATCATGAGGCGTTCACCAGCAGCAGGCAAGGCAAGGGAGAGCAAGTCTCGATCCAAGCCCCAACGAAAAGGAGCCAAGGGAAGTTGAACTTGACGCCAGAGCAAGTAGCTCCCTAACAGGCGAGAGAGAACCGTTCCTAAGGCAGCCCCAGTGATGCCCAGCCTAAAAACAAACATCAAGATGCCAGATAACAAAGCATTCAGCACATTGGTCAACAAACTGACATACATAGGTGTCCGCGGGTTGTGGGCCACACGGACTAGGGCTCCAAAAGTTGTCATGAGGCCCAAAAACAGGATGCTCCCTCCAACTAGGGCTAGATAGAGGCCCCCAGCTGCTGCAACCGCTGTTTCAACCCCCAAGAGGGCAATCAATTCCTTGCCAAAGCAGAGGGATAAAGCCCCTAAAACAAGACTTAATAAGACTGTTACTTTGATAGATTCAGTAGCTTGATGAGCTATGGCCTTCTGATCTTTTTGCCCCATACTTTTGGACAAGAGGCTCACGACCGCTGCTCCAAGGGCGATAAAAATAGCTTGGTAAATCGTGATGATATTACCTGCAACGGATACACCCGATACGGCTACTAAACCCAACTGAGCGACCAAGTAGCTATCTACCATCCCCATGAGCATTTGGAGAAAATTTTCTCCGATGGCTGGAAGGGCAATCCTTAAAACTTGTCGATCTACTTGTTGTTGACGAGACACACTTTCCTCCTGATGAAAAGAAACTCAGTTAGTTTCCCAACCGAGTTTACTTCCTCTCTTTTAAAGTCCTAGATAAGTTTCTACTGCAGACTGCATCTCTGCTGCTGCAACCGTTGTCTTGTGACGAACTGGAGCTGTTTCAAGACCATCCACTGCTGGTGGCAAGGCAACACCTGAAATCTCATGCAACTGTGCCAAGGCTTCAAAGTCGCTAAGTCCTGATTTTCCAGTTACAGCTTCTACTGCAACTACTGGGAACTTGTACGGACTAGCAGTTGATGCAATCACGGTCTTAGCCGCATCGCCTGTCGCTTCTTGGTATTTTTTAAATACGGCTGAGGCAACTGCTGTATGAGGATCCTCAATATAAGAATCTGATTCGTAAACACGTTTGATTTCTGCAGCTGTTTCTGCTTCAGTCGCATATTCAGCTGCAAAGAGATCAAAAATTTCTGCATCAAAATCAGTCAACTCATACTGACCTTGGGTGTTCAAGGCACTCATAAGTTCAGCTGTCTTAACTGCATCATTCCCCAAAAGATGGAAAATCAAGCGCTCCAAGTTTGAAGAGACTAAGATATCCATAGATGGGCTGGTAGTTACCTTAAACTCACGCTTCTTGTCATAGACACGAGTTTTAAAGAAGTCTGTCAAGACATTGTTATCATTTGAAGCACAGATCAACTTGCCAACTGGTAGGCCGATTTGTTTAGCATAAAAGGCAGCCAAGATATTACCGAAGTTTCCTGTCGGTACGGTGAAGTTAACCTTGTCACCAGCCTTAATCTCACCAGTTTTAACAAGCTGAGCGTAGGCATAAACATAATAGACAATCTGTGGGACCAAACGACCGATATTCATAGAGTTAGCTGATGAGAACTGAAGCTTGTTAGCTGCCAATTTCTCACGAAGGGCTACATCATTGAACATGTGTTTCACATTGGTCTGGGCATCGTCAAAGTTTCCATCAATAGCGATCACATGGGTATTGTCCCCAGTTTGTGTGGTCATTTGCAACTCTTGTACCTTGCTGACACCGTCCTTTGGATAAAAGACGATAATCTCAGTACCTGGAACATCCGCAAAACCTGCCATAGCAGCTTTTCCAGTATCTCCAGATGTCGCTGTCAAGATGACAATCTTGTTTTCCAAGCCGTGCTTCTTGGCAGCAGTTGTCATAAAGTATGGCAAGATAGACAAGGCCATATCTTTAAAGGCGATGGTTGAACCGTGGAACAATTCCAAGTTGTACTGGCCATCCAGCTTAACAAGAGGGGCAATAGCTGGTGTATCAAACTTGCTGTCATAGGCATTGGTGATACAGTAGTCTAACTCTTCTGCTGTAAAGTCATCCAAGAAGGCTGACAAGACCAGTTTCGCAACTTCTTGGTAAGAAGCGTCTTTTAATATGTCAAAGTCCAAGTCCACCTTTGGATAGCTCACTGGAGTGAACAAGCCACCATCAGTAGCCAAACCTTGCAAAATCGCCTGGCTGGCTGTAACAGTATTTTTCGCATCACGCGTTGATTGATAAACTAATGTCATGTAAATTTCCTCATTCTGTTCCTTCACTGTACGGGCTAGACTGTTCTAGCTTTTGTACAATCTATTCCATTATACCATGAATTCTTCTGAATTTTATCAGTGAGAATGAAATTGTCTGAAAAAGAGCTCCCTTCTTGCAAACTGAAAATCAACGAAAACCTCTCTTCATCGATTTATCTGCCCCCCGACTCTCGCTACTCTCTTTTCACTTGTTCATAGGATTCCTTGCCATCATTGAGCTTGTCCCAGATGACGACTTTTCCTTCTTTGAGGGACTGTTGGACATCGATGATCCGCTGGTTAGAAGAGCCTCGGAACTGCAACATCAGGTTGCGCTTGCTCTTATCATAGCGACCATCCACCAGAATATCAATCAGAGAAAGTAGCTCCAGTTTGTCCGGTGTCTCCAGCATCATTTCTTCCCAGGTGTAACCGGTCCAAGACCAGATATCTTTGTCAGGGAGTTCTCTTTTCACCCGCTTGACCAAGGGCAGCAGGATGCCAGTGTTGAGAAAAGGTTCACCCCCAAGCAGGGTCAAGCCCTGAACATAGGGTTGGGCCAAATCCTCCATGATCTGCTCTTCCAACTCTTTGGTGTAGGGAATTCCTGCATTGAAAGACCAGGTGGCTACATTGTAACAGCCCTCGCAGTGAAACATGCATCCTGCCACATAAATGGAGTTGCGCACGCCTTCGCCATCGACAAAGTTAAAGGCCTTGTAATCGATAATCCGACCTTGACTCAGTTCCTCGCTTTTCCATTCGCCTGGTTTTGGTGTATTCCATGTCATCCTTCTACTCCACCTCTATCCAATAACGCTCCGTTCCATTTCGAACATCCTCCAACTGGCCACCGTTAGCTAAGATAACAGCTCGACTAGCCGGATTGTCAATACTGCAGGTCACCAGAGCAAGATGGATGTTCTTCTCCTTAGCTACTTGAAGACCTTGACGGAGAGCTTCCTTGGCATAGCCCTTGCCCTGTTCAGAGGGACGGATGGAATAACCAATATGCCCACCCTCCTCTAGGAGATAGTCACTCAGACGCAATCGGAGGTTGAGAAAGCCAACCGCTTGACCGTCTCTAGCAAAAGCGACTAACTGAACAGCAGGCACCCAACCATCAGGGATCCCTAGCCCCATTTCCATATCACGGTTGCTTTTCAACCAGTCTTCATAAACAAAAGCTTCAGCATCCCAAAATCCACCGTCATGGGCTGATTGGGTCTCTTCAAACTCTGTCATCATGTCTAATACAGTTTCTTTATCTGCTAGAGTTGGTCTGCGTAATTCCATCTTTACCTCCCCATACGAGAAAAGCGAGAGCAAACTCTCACTTTTATTTTTTCTTAGCTTTCTTTAAAAATTGCTCTCTCAGGCTGGCTACCCGGTCTTTTTTATTGATTCCGCCTGTCGAATGTTTTTCGTGGAATCGTTGTACCTGAGCCTTGCCCTTATCGTCTAATTGGTATTTTCCCATAATCTTCCTTTTCTAATCTTTCACTTGGTGTCCAGCTGATTTGATAGTAGACCCGTTCATGTGTTTAACCCGCGCAGCGATTTCCTTATGGCGGCCATTGACCATGGGGCGAGCTTGAGGATTTCCTAGATAGCCACAGGTCCGTTTGACGACATCCACTGTCTTGGGGTCACTATTGCCACAGTTTGGGCAAGTAAAACCACGTTCGGTTGGCGCGAAGTCCCCTTCGAAATCACACTTGTAGCAACGGTCGATTGGCGTATTGGTTCCGAGATAACCGACCCTGTCATAGGCATAATCCCAAACCGCTTCAAGGGCTTTTGGATTTTGTTGGAGAACTGGGTACTCACAATAGTGGATAAAGCCACCCGTCGCTCCAGCTTCTGGATAGACTTTTTCAAAGTCCAATTTCTCAAACGGGGTTGGGTTCTTGCGGACATCGTAGTGGAAACTATTGGTGTAATATTCCTTGTCTGTGATATCCGGAACCTTCCCAAATTTCTCCGTGTCCAAGCGACAGAAGCGGTCTGTCAAGCTTTCTGACGGTGTCGAATAGATGGAGAAGTGGTAGTCATACTGATCGGACCATTCTTCGACCCGTTTCTTCATATCCTTAATAATCTCGATTGTAAATTGTTTGGCTTCTGGATTTTCTTCCCAATTAGGCCCATAAAAGACCGTCGCCACTTCATACAATCCAATATAGCCGAGTGAAATCGTCGCTCTACGGTTGCGGAAAAGTTGGTCTACCTGGTCGTATTTGCCCAAGCGTTTCCCAAAAGCGCCATATTGATAAAGAATCGGTGCATTAGCTGGGGTTGCTTCCTTGGTCCGCTCTACCCGATAGACCAAAGCATCTTCCGCGATGTTCATCCGCTCATTAAAGATTTCCCAGAACTTTTCCTTGTCTCCGCCAGATTCCAAGGCAATCCGGGGCAAATTAACCGTCACAACTCCCAGATTCATCCGGCCAGAATTGACTTCGACACCATTTTCATCCTTCCACCCTTGAAGGAAAGAACGACAGCCCATGGGTACCTTGAAGGAGCCCGTCAATTCGACAATCTTATCATATGAGAGGACATCCGGATACATGCGTTTGGTTGCACATTCCAAGGCCAACTGTTTGATGTCATAATTGGGACTCCCCGGCTCTAAGTTGAGGCCTCTCTTCAAGGTGAAAATCAACTTCGGAAAAATAGCGGTCCGGTGTTCTGAACCGAGTCCCTTAATTCGAATTTCCAGAATGGCCTTTTGAATTTCCCGTTCGAAACGATTGGTTCCGAGACCGAAGCCTAGCGAGGTGAAGGGAGTTTGTCCATTGGAGGTAAAGAGGGTATTGATCTCGTATTCCAGCGATTGCATGGCATCATAGATATCTTTTTTCGTTTTTTGCCAAGCATAGTCCTCGCGTTTTTCAGGGAGAACCCACTCCTCAGCATCCTTCAAGTGCTTCTTATAATTCTTTTCTGCATAAGGGGCCAAAACTTCATCGATCCGGTCTGCCGAGCAACCACCATACTGGCTAGAGGCCACATTGGCAATAATTTGCGAGATTTGAGCCGTTGCAGTTTGGATGGATTTAGGACTTTCTACTTCTGCATTCCCAATCTTAAAGCCATTCTTTAACATACCTTCAAAATCGATCAAGCAACAGTTAGTCATTGGAGTATAAGGGCTATAATCCAAATCATGGTAGTGGATATCCCCTTTTTGGTGGGCATTGGCCACGTGCTTGGGTAACATTTTGAGACCAATAGATTTTCCGACAATCCCCGCAGTCAGATCACGCTGGGTGTTGAAAACATCGCTGTCCTTATTGGCGTTTTCATTCACCACTGCTTGGTCCTTATTGAGGAGTTTGCCGATGGTAAAATTGATATCCGTCGCTTTTGAGCGCTCAAAATCCCGCTGGGTCCGATAAGTAATATAGCTCTCAGCAATCGCATACTCATTGGCTTGTAATAACTCGTGCTCGACGACATTTTGAATCTCGTAAATTTTCACGCCACGAGGGAAGCGTTCCAAAACTTCAGCCACGATCCGGTCTGTTACGGTTTCTAATTTCGCTTCCAGGGCCGGAGTGAGGCCTGTCACTTCTTCTGTCGCCTTGACCAAAGCACGGTAAATTTTATCGACATCAAACTTGACCTTCCGCCCATCTCTCTTTTCCACAAAGAGTTGGGGGAGACTTTGGATATGCTCTTCTCGTAACGTTATCATACTCTCGCCCACTTTCTTTTTAATACAAATAGAATTCACCCCATATTATATCACTCAAAAATAAAAAATCAATATCTTGTGGCAAAAAATGTTATTTCATTTCAAAACCACAAGATATTGATAGTCTATTTATATCGGTACAAGGTGTACTGCGAACCCTTCTGGTTCACTTTTTCGTAATTTTTGGTTAGAACTTTTTGCAGAGCAGACGTTACATCTAGGTCTTTATTGACCACAATAAACTTCGGCTTAGCTTGCTTAATCTGATTGATTAGATTGGTTCGATTTTCCTTCGGCCCCATATAGGCAGTTGGGGTTAGGAGGGCTGAAGCTGCTAAACGGCCACTTTCTTGATAGAGATGAGCCGTCTGATCCCAAGCATAGATCGTATCTTTAGAATCGCTATGACTCTTGATATACTGAGCGATTGCACTTCGGTCACTAGCTAGATTGCTTTGGAGAACCAATTGATTCACAACTGGATAGCCCACTAAATAAGCCATTGCCAAAATCGGTAGGAAGGCTTGACTGGAGAAATAAAGGTCCCAGATAGAATTATTCTTCATCTTCCGGCGCTGGTAAGTAGACTCATCCCCGGCAAACCAAAGGGCTAACAAGGGGAGACCAAAAGGTAACAGGCTAAGGAACTGATAGGCCCCTTGCTCTGGTGTCCCAACCACAACTGCAACAACTAGCAGAAGACCGAACCAACTCATAAACCGAATCACACGTTGACCACTTGTCGACACTTTTCGGAAGGACATGACGAAAGCTGAAGCGAAACCAAGCGTCAACAGCAATAAACAGTAATAAACTAGGTTGGCAAATAGATGCCCGGCATCAAACTGGAGGGAGCGGAGACTATACAAGGTCTGATGGATCGCATACCCAAATGAGCCGTTCCACACAGTAATGTAGCCCAAGGGATAGAAAACAAGAGAGAATCCCAAGAGGGCAGCAAGGAATTGATAGAAGCCGTGGGCTAATTTCTTTTGCTTCACATGATAGGCTGTCAATCCGAGAAAAGCAAGCAGATAAAAAATCACACTCAGCCATGGCACAATCATAAAGGCCAAACAGGCTCCTGCACCATAGGCGACAAAGGATTCGTCCGTTTTCTCACCTTCTAGATAAGCAAGGATGAAATTCATAGAGCCAAACAAGAAGGGAAGGGCATAAAAGACAGCATAGTTCCCACCAAAGCCAAGCACTCCAGCAAGAAGGTAGAAGAGTAGCTGAACTTGTCCTGCAATTTTTTCACTTGCAACCAAGCTTCTGACCATCCGATACAGGCTCGTCCCAGCAAAAAAGTAGGCTAAAATCTGGAAGGCCACCAAGAGAACTTGACCTCCTACCAAACTTCCTAAACCACTGAGCCCATAGTAGAGCAAACCATTGACCCCAAAGAAATGACCATAAGGAACTTGACCTTGAGAAATCGCCCAACCGGCATATAAGTCCTGGGTTTGTTGGTTAGTCGCAACTAAGTTGATAAAAGGAAGAGCTACATGGACCATCCCAAGTAGGACACTTAAAGCAATTGGTAGTGACAAGGGAACTGGTCGCTTAATGGCATAGCGCCCCAAGGGCTTTTCATCTTCTTGGTTTTCTAACGACTCTTCTACATCCTCTTGGTCTCTTGACCTCGCTTCAAGCTTCTCTTTACGACTATGACCAGATCGTGATAAACGACTTAGAGTTTCGGTCGAAGCTTCTGTTTCGACCCCTTCTCCATTAACCTGTCTCTCTTCCTGGTTCTGATCTGATTCCACCGGTTGACTAGCAGTCAAAACTTCTTCTTCCCGGCTAATCGATTGCTCCAATACCTTTCGTAGCTCTTGAGTATCTTGAAAATTGGACCCGACACTTAAGCCAAGTTTATGCGATTCTTTTTCTTTTTCACTCATACCTTGTTTTTTCCTTTACTAGAATTGCAAGTGCTAAAGGGCACATGCATGCCCTACTAGTATATCAAAAATGGACCCAGCTGTCAGCTTTCTCCACAAAGAGAAAATAGATGACACACAAAAAGACAGACTTTTTTTCACTTAAAATAGCTAGATAATTGTTCAAAAAAATGACTCCTATTACTTTGAGTCATCTAAGAATCTCTGAAACTTTCCGCCGTGAGAAAAATGCTTGAAACAGTGGTGTCTCAAGCATTCGGGAGTTTTGAACCTAAGGAAAGATTCTAAGAATTCTTTTTCTTCAATCTGAGACCGATACCTTCTCGGCATCCGTCTTTTCTTTTTAAAGTTGATTCAAGATAGTCTGAAAATCGTTTTTTACTTCTTCGATGGAAGTGGTCACTTCCTGACGAGTCTGGTTATTTTTGACGGTGATTTGGCCACTTTCAACCTCGCTACCACCTAAGGCAATGATGGTTTTTGCCCCAAAGACGTCAGCTGACTTGAACTGAGCCTTCAACTTACGTCCTAGGTAATCACGTTCTGCGATAAAGCCTTGACGACGAAGAGCCTGAACCAATTCCAAGCTGGCCACTTCTGCTTCTGAACCCAGGACAGCTACATAGACATCTAACGATGCCTCTACAGGAAGTTCAACTCCTTGTTTATCAAGAACCAACAACAGACGTTCAAGTCCCATCCCGAAACCGAATCCTGGAGTGGCTGGTCCACCAAAATATTCTACCAAGCCATCGTAACGACCTCCCGCACAAACGGTCAATTCATTTCCATCTACTTCTGTCACGAATTCGAAAATGGTGTGGTTGTAGTAGTCTAGGCCACGAACCATATTGGTATCGATGACATAGTCAATTCCTAGTCCATCTAGCATAGCCCGCACGGCATCAAAGTGTGCCTGGCTTTCTTCGTCCAAGTAGTCTAGGATAGATGGAGCATT
The DNA here is from genome assembly GCF_003603405.1 of Streptococcus sp. AM43-2AT. NCBI lineage: Bacteria > Bacillati > Bacillota > Bacilli > Lactobacillales > Streptococcaceae > Streptococcus > Streptococcus sp. AM43-2AT. The sequence goes on from NZ_QTND01000003.1 coordinate 125,848, forward strand.
CTCAACCGCTTGTTTATCTTCTTTTTCTTTTGAATCCAAAACGCGGAGCGGATTTTCCTCTAAACGGCGTTGGCTATCCTTTGAAAGTTGGTCCTTCATCGGAAGGAGGTAGTCGATCAAAGCTTGACGATAAGCCGTCCGACTGGCTGTGCTACCAAGGGTATTCAAGTGGAGGACGACATTTTCAATGCCAATCTCTTTGAAGAATTGGTCAGCCATGGCAATTGTCTCGACATCCGTTGCAGGATTGCTAGATCCAAAACACTCTACTCCAATCTGGTGGAATTGACGCAAACGGCCAGCTTGAGGGCGCTCATAGCGGAACATGGGACCGATATAATAGACCTTGCTTGGCTTTTGAACCTCTGGTGCAAATAGTTTATTTTCAACATAGGAGCGGACCACCGGTGCTGTCCCTTCTGGACGCAAAGTAATGTGACGATCTCCCTTATCATAGAAGTCGTACATCTCCTTGGTCACGATATCCGTTGTATCCCCAACAGAACGACTAATTACCTCGTAATGCTCAAATATCGGTGTACGGATCTCAGCATAATTGTATTTTTTAAAGGTTTCGCGAGCAAATCCTTCTACATATTGCCACTTAGCGGACTCCTGTGGCAGGATATCTTGGGTTCCTTTTGGTTTTTGTAATTTCATAGACACCACTCCTTTGCTTGCTTTGTACTATTTATTCTATCATAATTTCTAGTTCGTGACAGTGCTCAAGCGATAAAATCATCCCACAAGCCCATTAGGAAGAGAAAAACCTAGCTTCTCCAGTCCCATAAAAATAGAGCCCGCATCAAATGCAAGGCTCTATTTCTTTCGTTGCTTTACTTGCAACTATCTTATAAGATATTTTCATATTGTTCGCGAACTTCCTGTGGCCAGACGCTGGTTTGGACTTCTCCGATATGTTTCTTACGAAGCAAGAACATAGCCATCCGCGATTGACCAATCCCGCCTCCGATAGTTAGTGGAAACAGGCCATTCAAAAGCGCACGATGCCACTCCAGTTCCAAACGATCTTGATCTCCTGTAATAGCAACCTGGCGTTTGAGGGTGTCCTCATCAACCCGGATCCCCATAGAAGACAATTCGAAAGCCGCACCAAGGTTATCATTCCAAACAAGGATATCCCCATTTAAGCCCTTGTAGCCATTTTCGGTCTCCGTTGTCCAGTCGTCATAGTCCGGCGCCCGTCCATCGTGTGGTTTGCCATCTGACAAGACGCCACCAATCCCAATCAAAAAGACTGCTCCATATTCTTTGGTGATGGCATTTTCCCGTTCTTTTGGTGTCAGTTCAGGGTAACGCTCTACCAACTCTTCTGTATGGATAAAGGTGATTTGTTTAGGTAAGATAGACTCAATATCATAGCGAGCTTCAACAGCCAACTCCGTCAAACGAATGGCCTTGTAGATCTTTTCAACTGTTTCTTTCAAGTAAGCGAGGTTGCGGTTACCATTTGGAATAACCTTCTCCCAGTCCCATTGGTCGACATAAACTGAGTGGGTCGCATCCAAGGAATCTTCATCCGGACGAAGGGCCTTCATATGGACAAAGAGACCTTCCCCTTCCCCGAATCCAAACCGCGCTAAGGTATGGCGTTTCCATTTCGCAAGGGAATGAACCACTTCATAGGTCTCGTTGGGAATTTGCAAGACCTTTACAGAGACAGGGTTTTCCACTCCAGATAGGTTATCCTGCATCCCGTCTCCCACCTTACTCAAGATAGGTCCTTGGACTTCGACAACTTCTAGCTTGTCTTTCAAATACTGGGTAAACGTAGTTTTTACGAATGAAATTTCTTCTTGCTGGTGAATAAAACTCTTCTTCATAGAGACTCCCTTTAAATAGTTTGATTTTGATTATACCCTTTTTTAGAGAAAAATCAATAGTTACCGCTTCGAAAAGAGCTGTTTGCCAGCCGTTCTAAAGATTGTCTCCTTTCAGCTAATTAACCCATCTATTTTATACTCATTTTTATTTTAACAATCAAAGTTATACTGTTGAAATAAGGTGCTTTTTGTGCTACAATTTACCTAAGAAGATAATCTTGTGATTTTTTTAACAAAGGGAGGGCTTTATTCTTAACAACTTCGTAACGAACAACCTAGTAACCTGTCGCAACACCGTGTAGTTTAATATCGACTCCATCTTTTGGAAACCTACTGATAGTCTTATTTGAACTAAGAGTAGGATTGTTTATTAAACACCCATTTTATGAAAAAGGAAGAAAATTATGGATAAAAAGAAATTTTGGATTTTTCCATTCGTTCTTTGTCTACTAGCCACCCTATTCACTTTAGGTTTGAATAAATCATCTGCTGAAACACCAACCGTCTCGATAACAGGAAAATTTGCGGACACGATTACCAGTGTCAACGTCACCAATAACGAGGGCGGAGATCTCACTTGGGAGTTAGAACAATGGGCAACTTTCCGAATTAATGCCACCTACGATTTGGCCGGAAAAAATGTCAAGGCAGGGGATACTACGGTCGTGACGGTTCCAGATGCTTTAATGATTACTTCGGATAACTTCGAGATTCGAGATGTTAATACCAACGAGATCATCGCTCATGCAACCGTAGATGCTGCAAAAAAATCGATTTCCCTCACCTACACAGATTATGTTGAAAAACACTCTGACACAAACGGCTCCTTCTTCTTCTATGCACGGATTGATTTCAAGAAGCACCCTGAAAAAGGAGAAATCCCGATTGAAATCACCATTAACAACGAACTAAAAATCGGCGGAAAGGTGACCTTCAAAGGAGTTGGAGACGGGAATCCCAAAGTCTTGACAAAGACGAGCTGGGTCAATTCCGAAGATCACAAAACGGTATCTTATACCATTTCTGTCAACCGAACCAAAGAAAATATTAATAGCGTTACCATCGAAGACCATATGAAATTTACTAACGCTTCTTATGTACCAGGTAGCATCAAGGTGCTGAAAGGGACCTTTGCCTTTGTTGAAGGTGAGTGGCAATTTAGCAACCGAACAGATGTCACTGACCAACACAAGGTGACTATCAGTGAAGACGGTCAATCCTTTGTAATTGACTTAGGCGACATCACTGAAAACGACCAATACCGTATTGCTTATGATGTTAAGCTCAACTACGAGCCTGTAGATGGTGAACTCCTAAAAAACGATGCGATCTTAAAAGGTAAAAATACAGAGGTGAAACAAGTAACCAATGCTGCAGCTGTGCAAATCGCTGGTGGCTCTGGCGTCGGTTATGTATTTACCATCAATATCCACAAAGTAGATGATGCCAACCAACCCCTCCAAGGAGCAAAATTTAAGGTCGTACGCCAGGCAAACAACCAAGTCATCGGTGAGTATGTAACCGACGAAAACGGGAACATTACAGTCAACGCCTTGTTAAAAGATAAATATATCTTAACTGAAACAGAAGCACCGGCAGGGTACAGCATCAAATCTGCGGATACAGAAGTCAATGCTGAAGATTTCGGAGCCGATCACTCAGTAACCAAGACAATCGTCAATCCGAAGGAAGAAACAACCACAACCACTACTACGACCACGACTACGACTACAACGACTACGACGACTGAAGAGCCGACTACATCTTCAACTACGACTACAACTGAAGAACCGACTACAACTTCAACTACGACCACAACCAAAGAAGCTACAACCACTACAACCACAACAGGTGAAACAACCACTACAACGACTACAAGCGAAGAACCGACTACAACTTCAACGACTACTCCTACTCCACCTCCAACTCCGTCATCTTCAACAACTGAAGGTCCCGGTGATGGCAAAGGTAAAGGTCGTAAGAAAGTTCTCCCAAGTACAGGTGACGTCGCAGCTACTGGATTCATTGTCCTAGGAGCAGTTGTTCTATCAGGTGCTATCTTATTGAAACGTAAACTTTCAAATCAATAAACCTGACGAAATCGCAACCTCTAGCTAATGGCTAGAGGTTTTCTTGTCTTCTAAAACGACATTCCTACTGGAAACAGCATCTGCCTAGCAGATCGTAAGGAAATTAGATTTAGAGCTATTTAGATTTTTTTCTAAATAGAGTTGACAAAATGATAGTGAAGTTATATAATCTATTTCGAAAGATATCTAAATAGATTGAAGGAGATAAAGAATGAATTTTGCGCAAACATTTAAAGCTTTATCAAATCCGATAAGAAGAAGTATTTTGGAGTTGCTAAAAGAAGGGAAATTATCTGCTGGTGATATCGCTGGCCACTTTGATGTAGCAGGAGCGACCATTTCCCATCATTTAAGCATCCTCAAGCAGGCTGATTTGATTCGAGAGGAAAAAGAGAAAAATTTTATCTACTATGAACTCAATACTTCTGTCTTGGAGGATTTAATGGTCTGGCTCGTTGATTTGAAAGGAGATTCTACTGATGAAAATGAATAAAAAACTATTACTATTAACTTCTATTGTGATCCTTTTCCCCATACTTTTGGGGGTAATGATTTGGTCACAATTACCTAACCAAATCCCCATTCACTTTAATGTTGTTGATCAGGCCGATAACTTTCAATCAAAACCACTGGTCGTTTTTGGTCTTCCTCTTTTCCTTCTCTTGGTGCATCTATTTGTGATTTTCGTGACTGCACGCGATCCTAAGAATCAAACTATGAATGAGAAAATGGGAAAAGTGATCTACTGGTTGACTCCAATCGTCTCCTTAAGTATCTCCTATCTCATCTATAGTAAGGCGCTAGGCTCTACGACCAATCCTTCTATTTTTGTTTCTGCTTTACTAGGGCTCATCTTTGTCATAATGGGCAATTATATGCCTAAGCTAAAAGTGAATCATACGGTTGGAATCCGCCTCCCTTGGACCTTACAGAGCGAAGAAAATTGGTACAAAACCCATCGCTTGGCAGGAAAACTGTGGGTGATTGGAGGATTGATCCTTCTACTTGAAGCTGGCCTGCAGTTCGCTGTCCCTTATGTAATGGGGATTGTCATCCTCACCATTGTTTTTATCCCTGTGATGTACTCTTATCAACTAAGTCGGAAAAATCGTTAGTGTAAAAAAACAACTAGAGAAGAAGGAGTTGGAACTGTTTCTTTTCCGGTTGTTTTTGCTTGTTCTCATGAAAATAGATCAAATTGCGGCTAAAAATACGCTCTTAAAAAGTTTTATTGAACGTTAAAAATATTAGCAGCAATTCGAGTCAACAGTTTGGTAGGTGTTTCCTCTTGCTGGAGTGTTAAATTGGATGATTCTTTGTCATCTAATATATGTAATGATTATACTAGCGTTGGTATATTAGGAATGCCTATAATATGCTTTAATTTACCTTCCGATTACGAAAATAGACTTTTTGCCCAATCAGTTGAGATTTTATTCTCCACTAATACTTTTTCCTGCCATATTCCAGAATATTGTATTCCCTCGTTTTTAGCAGAATTTTTATGATTGCCACATAAATTTTCAGGCATTAATGCAGGAATTTCTTTCCAAACACTTCGGCTTTTTCCTCTCATTGTTAACACTCGTTTCTCATCAAAATCAAATGTTCCATAACCTTTATAATTAGACGAAAATGCTAATTTATCACTTGGTATATATAACATATTTGATTGAGCATTGATTAGATGATTGTTAGAGTGAGGATGAAAGGAATAACTTTCTTTCAATATTTCTTGATTATTTGTTAGATCACCAATTTGCAAATAACCATAAATAATATTTAAATCAGGTGAACCTTTTTTAAAATGCAGTGTTCCGTTCTGAATATCTCCTTCAGTTTGTCTAAACCAGCCAAAATATAGAAAGAGATCCCCAACCGCAACATTTTGGTTTCGTAGTAAACCTTGCGAACTATTAATCTGCCCAAATGCAGGTTTCCAGTCAGAGACAGGCACATTTCTCAGACCTTCTCTTATATCAGGGTCAAGATGGCAGTTATAATGATTAGTCTTATCTTCTTTTCCTCTCAATTGTCTTAAAATATTTGAGAAACTAACTCCGTTATAGTTTAAATCATCAAAAGATAAGTTATCAAACTTCCCAGGTATTGGTAATGATAATAAGGTTCCGTCAGGTAAGATTGGGCTTGGAATCCCTCCATTAGACGAATCAAACCCTTTTCTAGATAAAATAATTTTCATGGTTTTTTTCCTTTTATGTAGAATGGATGGTATGGTAAATCAATAATTTTATTTTGTGATCCTAGTAAATTCTCAGCGAAATTTGCAAGCTCTAGTGTATCTGTATACCGATCATTTGAGTTATAAAAACCATTTTTTGCATTCCATCGTGGAAATGGTTTGCCAGTTAGTCTAGCTCGGCTTCCCATAGGAAAAAAGGAAAGAATTTCCTTCGGTATTTCCAGAGGAGATTTTCCAAAATATCTAAAACGGTCTGCGAGAATAACCGCCTCATTCATAAAACGAGTATTATGCAATCCATCATGTTCAATCATCCATTGATAAGTATAAGAATCTCTTCGATTTTCTGAATTTGGAGATCTTAAATATTCTCCCATAGTCATAATTTCACTAATTTTAGCCACAAAAATTAAATGATTGTATTTGGGGGTAATAAAGGTGCCTTGGTCATCTTTCCACTGTTGACCATCTCTCGAATGGCCAGCTATTGCCATTATGTATGCATCCACTTCCTTATTATTAATTTTATCAGCCCAGTTCTTCTTAATGTTTCTCCTTAATTGAAGCATACAACCACCCTCAGTTAGAAGCCGAGGAGTTTCATCATAATTTTCAGTAAAAACACAAGGATTTATACCGTAATCATGGGTCATCCTATAACAATAAATAATGGTTTGTTTTTTCATAGTAGTATATTCCCTTCTAAAGAAAATATATTATTTACCCAGTACAGGTATTGATATTGTATAATGTGTACCAAAACCATCAGACAAAAGGCTCTTAAATTATCTCTCTTATATAGATAGATTTTTTACGGGTAAATCATTTAGTTGGCCAATTTCTTTAACATTATATTTGGTAAGAGTTTCTCTTAACATAATAGGAAATAGTTCGCAAAGCGCGTTTACATCTGCCAAACAACCTTGGCCACTATAGTCTTCACTGTTCAAAAAATCTTTAATCAGTGCCACAAGTCCATACTTTTTTCTATCTGGATAGATACGGCGAGCAAGTTCCAGAGAATCGATATAAGTGTTTTTTAATGGTGGAAAATGATACTTTTCAAGATTTGCTTGAAGAAACTTCATTTCAAACATTATATTGTGAGCAATAAGTACACTGTCTTGAATGAAATCTAGAAAGTTTTGTAGTACTTCTGGTAATGATTTTGCATTCATTATGTCTTCATCTGTAATATTAGTAATTTCTTTTATAAAATCACTGAGAGGCTGCAAAGGAGCAATATACTCATTGAAACTATCAATTTTCTCTCCCTTGTCAATTTTTACGGCGCTAATTTGAATAAGTTCATCTTTAGTAACGTTTAATCCAGTTGTTGCTATATCGAATACAATATAAGATACAGATTCAAAAGATTGATGTTGTTCTTGATAAACAATTTGCATTTCTTCCATGATATAAACTCCTCAAATAAAGGTAAAATATTAATTGATTTTCAAAAAATGATAGACATAAAACTTACTATGTATTAATTATATCAGAATAGATAGACAGTATTTGTCATTTTTAATTGTGAACATTGTAAATAACAAGTTTCATTTAGTTTGTTAATATGTTATAATTTTCTTGATATGCGGGGTAATTAATATGAATGATCAAGAAAGAATTCTTAATATATTTTTACGTTTATTTTTTGGAGAGAAATTACAAAAGAAATCACTAGCAGATGAATTTGAAGTTAATGAACGGACAATACAAAGAGATTTATCATTTTTGAGATATTTTGTGTCTGTTCATTCAAGTATCTTAGGTAATCTTGCTTACAATAGAGATATAAAAAAATATTCAATAGATCGACCATCAACTATAGAAAAGCAAGAAGTACTGTTTTTATCTAAAATATTGTTAGAAAACAGAGCCTTAAATAAAAATGAATTTAATAGAGTGATAAATAGTTTATTAAACACACTCTCAATAGATGATAAAAAATTAGTCGAATCAGTTATAGCTAGCGAAAAATTAAATTACGAACCGATCTCTGACAAGCAAGATCGTATAGTTAAAACATGGGAGCTCTCAGAACAGATTGTTTATGAACAAGTAATTGAATTAGAATATAAAAATCCCTATACGGATGTTGTAAAAAAGCACGTCGTATTCCCAGTCTCAATGTATTATGATTTTCACTATTTCTATTTAGTTGCATATCACCTTAAGCATGAAACATATACAACGTTTAAAATTGATCGCATCAAAACATGGAAATTATACGATAGCAAAAAACCAAATATACCCCATCGCAATAAATTTCGTGATGGAGATGTAAGAAACGTGAAAGTTGATGCATTCTCAGGGCCTCTCATAAAAATCAGGCTCAAGTTTAATAATGATCCCTCTATTGTTCTGGATCAATTTCCTAATACAAAAATTTTAAGTCAAGAAGAAAATCAGACATTTATGGAGGTTGAAACCCAATATACTCCAGGTCTGAAAAGGTGGCTACTAAGTCAGGGAGATAGTTTGGTGATCACTAAACCTCAAAAATTAGTAGATGATTTAAGGCAAACAATCAACAACATGTTAGATCAGTATGGAAAGTGAATTAATGATTAATATATATTATATTTTTTTAAAAGAGTTAACCGGTTCTGTTTTTAGAAAAGTTTATCTTATATTTAGTCTGAATTTTGTGATGTTAGTATGATTAAAAAAACAACCAGGGAAGAAGTAGTTGGGAACTGTTTCTTTTCCGGTTGTTTTTGCTTGTTCTCATGAAAATAGATCAGATTGTAGCTAAACATACGATCTTATATTGATAGCCATTCAAAGTTAGTTTAATTCTTTGTAATATAAGGAGGTTTGCATAGTGTATAGCTCTTCATAGTATTTGTTTGTTTTCATTAAAGAATCATGTGTTAGTGTAAGATAAGTTGTGTAAACACAAAAAGTAATAAATCCGTTATAGTAGAGTTGCGAAATATTACTAGAAAGAGATGTATTCCTATGACTCAATTTACTACAGAATTACTTAACTTCCTATTCATCATTTCAAATTCTCAACTTTCGGAAAAATACGAATTTTTCGGAAAATTTTTTCTTACATTGTATTTTAAGGATGGATCTTTATTTCTTTCTATAATATACTGTAAATATGAAAAAGTACAGCGTTGAGGTAGCACCATGGAAAGAAATATGGATTTATGTCGATTGATTTTATTTAAGATTGAGGCAGAGTATAGATTAACGTCGCTATATAATCTAAATATTGATGGATTTGATCTTGATACAGTTGCCTATCATTGTAAAATACTGGCTGATGCAGGCCTCTTAGATAGCTTTGCACCTACATATGGAGATGATAGAATTTATACTTTTAGTGTAGGTTCATTGACTTGGGCGGGACATGATTTTCTGGATAAAATAAGAGAAAATACTATGTGGAATCGGACAAAAAATAAGATCAAAGAAAATGCTCTACCTATGACTTTAGAGATAATCAAAAGTGTAGCAACTAACTTAATTAACGATCAAATCAAAAATATGTTTTCTTAGGTCAACTTTTTAAGTAATATCATTGTATTTCCCCTCATTCAATAAAATTTATATAAATTTTTTGAAATTAATCAATAGATATTGTCCTGAAAAGCCTTGGAATTACGCTGTTTTTAGTCCAACTGAAACCCATACTTTCCAAACCAGGTTTTAAGAAAGCTCGTAAAGCATCACAATTATCAAAACGTTAATCAACACGCTTATATCAACGTTTACAGACATTTAAGAAATTTCTCTTGGATGTCTTTTTTTGTCTAGCTAAATTTTACAAATTGGGCAATTTAGGTTACTCAATAATATAAAAAAGATAAAAATTTAAAGTTCGAATTTTAATTTTAAAAAAAGTAATTATTATTGAATATCTGTTCAAACATTTTTTCTTTTCTAAGGTTAATATAAGTATATATACTTTAAAAAAGGAAGTCAAATATCTTGCTCATAGATTTTTGCATTTTTAAAAAATACATTTTGTCATATAATAATGTGGAAAATTGACGGATTCCTTACATAATCATATAATATGAATATGTAAACCCTTACATACTATTCTACTTATACTTGATAAAATGCAAGTTCTTGAGGATCTATAAATATATAGACACTCTTCTATTTATAAAGTGAAATAAAGAATCACGGAGAAAGTTTATGGATATTAAAGAGACATTCAACCAGCTAGACAATACAAAATTTAATGATTTCAATAATCGCCTTGAAGGTTTTGAGAAACTTTTTAAAGACAAATATTATTTTACCCATCCCGAAGATTTTAGCTCAATCTTTAGCATTTTGGTAAAGTATGGAAAAAGTACAAGTAAATATATTTTATCGAAAGGAGAGATATATGAGTGAAATAGTTATTAATGCTCAGAATTTATCTAAAAATTTTTATAATTTTGATTCAAGACTCCCATTTATCAAGAGATTTTTGAAACGTAATCAAATAACGATTCGAGCTGTTCAAGATATTAGTTTTACGATTAAGAGAGGGAGTATAGTTGGCTTTATTGGGAGTAATGGAGCTGGTAAATCCACAACGATTAAAATGTTGACTGGGACTCTTTATCCTAGTTCCGGAAAATTAGAAGTGAATGGAGAAATTCCATTTAAAAGAAGTATAAATTTTAGAAAAAAAATTTCAATAGTAGTAGGAAATAAATTACAGTTATTTCAAGATGTTTCGGCTATGGATTATTTTCAATTGATTGGTACTTTATATGAGGTAGAACCGGCGATTTTACAAGAACGAATTCAGGAATTAAGCAATTTGTTGAATGTAAAAGATCAGCTTTACCAGCAGGTCCGGACCCTCTCTCTTGGACAAAAAATGAAAATGGAGTTTATCGCGGCATCTTTAACAAGTCCGGAAATATTATTTTTAGACGAGCCTACTATAGGGTTAGATATACAGTCTAAAAAAGATATCAGAACATTTTTAAAGAAAATGAATGAAGAATGTCATACTACTATTATTTTAACGAGTCATGATATGGATGATATTTCGTCTGTTTGTGACGAATTAATCGTCATTGACAAAGGAAAAATTATTTTGCAGGAGTCAATGGATGTTATTTTATCTAAATTTTCTGATTTTAAATATTTAAAGATAAAAATGACATTAGATTTGGTACCAGAGTTATGCTCTGTTAAAGGAGTAGTAGTCATTTCTCAAACAAAATCGGAATGTATACTAAAAATACCTAGAGATTTTGTCTTTGAGACATTAGAATCAATCAATAAGCTTGTAGATATAGAAGATTTTGAAATATCAAATCTTTCTTTAGAAGAAATTATTTTACAAAACTATTTTACAAAAAAGGAGCACAATTGAAAAAAGAAATGTCTATTATTCTGATATCATTTCGATCTATTTTGAACTATAAATCAAGTGTACTATTGTTAATGTTACAGGCAAGTATACAAATTATGATATCAGTATTTTTATGGACGTATATATATCAGAGTAACCAGATAAATATAGCAGGATATGATTTTACCTCAATGGTTCAATACTATTTGGGGACTATAATTTTTTCATATTTTGTTTTTTATCCAGTTGATTGGGAAATCAATGACGATGTTCATTCAGGAAATTTTTTTAGCATATTAATAAAACCTGTTACTTTTTATAAGTATTATTTTTGTAAAATGCTTGGAGATAGGCTTGCTCATTTATTATTTATCATCATTCCTGTCATTTTATTCTCCAGTGTTTATTACAAGAATGAGTTATTAACCATTGAAATTCTTATTTTAGGAAGTATTGCAATTATTCTATCTATGGTTCTATGGTTTTTAATATCATGTTGTGTAGGTATGCTTTCTTTTTGGTTAGAAAATATATTTTTTGTCCTTACTGTTAAAGAAATAGTAATTCAGTTTTTATCAGGAATATTATTGCCTTTAAGTTTTTTTTCAAATAATTTTCGTCTGTTTTTAGATGTATTACCTTTTAAATACTTAGTATATGAACCGCTTCAGATGTTTAGTAATGATACATATAAATTAATAGACTATTTGAGAATTATTTGTATTCAATTGATTTGGTGCATCATTTTTTATATTATATCAAGATTCATATTGAGAAAAGGAGTGGAGCACTTCTCAAATGTGGGAGGATAAAATGTTTAGAATAAAAGTAATTTTTAGGCTACTTCATTTTGGTTTTAAATCTGATATGAATTTTCATTTTGACTTCTTTTGTGGTCTATTTTCGTCGATACTGTGGATTGGTTTACCTATTGTATTTTTTAGATTGATTTTCTTAAACATAGACTCTTTTAATGGTTGGGACTATTATCAAATTTTATTTTTGGTAGGTTCCTACACTATTGTAGATGGAGTTATGATGGGATTGTTAATTAGAAGTATGGGAATTTTAGAATCAGATATTTTGAGTGGTAACTTGGATCAAATTTTATTGAGGCCGTTTGATACTCAGTTGTTCTATATTTTTAGATCATTTAATTTAGTTCAATTCGTGAATACTTTTTTTGGTCTTGCGATCATTTTTATAAGTTATGGAAATTTAAATGTACATTTAAATTCATTAAAAATATTATTTTATATCCTTTCTTTAATGTGTGGTTGTATTATATATTATTCAATTTGGTTTCTAATAACGATTAGTTCATTTTGGTTCCCAACTAAATTTTCAAAAGTAGATGTATTTTTGAATTATATTGGAATTTCTAAGTATCCATATAATATTTTTACAGGTATTAACAGATTGATCACTATGTTATTTGTTCCCAATTTATTAATTGCCAATCCTGCAGTATTAATATTTTTAGGGAAAGATACATTGAACCTATTTTTCTATCAAATAGTTTTTACAGTTTTTTTGATTATTATCAGTCGTACAATTTTTAGAAAAGGATTGAAAAAATATGAAAGTGCAGGAAGATAAACAATGTTGTTCAGTTATATGTTTGACTAAAGGAAGTGATTCGCTGTACTTTGTTTTGTGGTCATTGAAACATCAGATAATTATAAACTATAATTTAAAGAATAGTATTATTAACTTATAGGTGCTAAGAAAAAATTTAAAGAAATTCCCTCATTCAATCAAACTTATTCATATTTTTTAAAATAAGAAAATAGTTGGATTTTGATGATGGTTGATATAAAGCTAAACTGAAAGTACCTGAAATCCAACTGTGTCAAACCAGGTCATACGATCTGTGAGAAAAAGAACACATAACAAAAAGAGGAGCTTCACAATAAAGTTCCTCTTCTTTTATATATCCGAATCATTATTCTTATTTCAAAAAAGGTAGTGAAAAAGGTAGTGATTCGGTTGATTTATATTGCAATGTAGTGAAATTTAGAATTTCAAGAATCGCTTAAAATCAAGGTTTCTAACATCTATTGACGTGTAGTGAACCCCTATTTCACCTCTGTAAAAGTTAAATAGTCCCTTTATAAAGCTTATTATATCGGCATTCTTTACTGTTTTTGAAAAATAGGTAGAGAAAAAGGTAGAGACTCAGGCTTTACTTAAAATTTATTAGTACAGAAATTATTTTTAAATTTTAACTGACTATAAACCTTTACAATCTTTCTTATTACTTAGTTTAAAATATAAATATATTAGCAAGTCTTTAAATTGTACTAAAACAGCTCTAAACACACTTCCTAAACTTAAGAACTCTAAAAAATCGGATGACATCATAAAAAGTGGTGAATTGCTTCTAACGGTAAGTGTGAAAATAATCTACTATTGAAATCTCTTTAGATCAAATTAAAATAATCATTCTGTATCAATTAAAAGACAATTAATATAAATCTCATCTTCTCCAAGAATTCTTAACTTTGCTCCACGTTGAACCACTACTTCCTGGAAAGACTCAATCTCTCCATTCACATTTCCAGCATAGAAGGCACATGTCCCCTTTGGCAATAAAATTCTCAAAATACGTTCCGTTTTTTGAATGGTTGCTTTTGTGAGCGATGTATGCAAAAACCCCTTTTCATACATATCAACGTCATTAATAAACAGAGCTACTTCTTTAGTTTGATTCAGAACTGAATCATCTATACCTCTATACACAACTATATCATTCATTAAACTATATTTTTTAATTGCATTACTATATTCACAAGCTTCTTCATTTCGTAAATCTTTTCTTAAATCTTTATTTAATGCTTCTGAGAAATGACAGATTGAATACTCTGGAGTATATTTGTTGTTACTATTTGGAACATACTTCTTTGGAGATACATTTATATATCTATGAGCGAATTCTTTAACTCTCTCAGTATATTTCTCACGTTCTTTGTCACTCATATTTTCATAAGAGGTTTTAGAAATTTTGCCCTTATATGGTGCAATTTCATCCCATGACTCATAATCCATCTTATTGCCTTTTAGACCAGAGTATTGTATCGGTTTATTTAAGATGTAGTGAATCCAAAAATAATTCCAAATTTTATTAAAATATTTTTTCATGCAATAATACCTCACCATATTTTTAAATTTTATATAATTATATTAATAATCATTTCACGGTAGCGTAAAATAAGTTGTGTCAATAAAAAAAGAAATAGAGCCGTTATAATAGAGTTGCTGAACATTTCTAGAAAGAGATTTATTCTTATGACTCAGTTTCCCACAGAATCACTTAACTTCCTAGCCTAAAATGCTTCGGTTGATTTTTATTGCACTACTTTGAAATTTAAATAAAGAAAAAACACTTTAAATGAACTGCACCCCAACAGTTAGACAGAAAAAATCTAACTGTTGGGGCTTTTTTGTTATGAAATTAACAGAGGAGGATAAGGTTCAGATCCATGCACTCAGAAAACAAGGACAAAACTTCCAACAATCATGACAACTACTTCATTGAAAATAGCCAAGGCAATCTGCAGTTTCCGGTCTTAAACCTTCTCATTTGGCTAAAGACATTGCTTTGCTTAACAATCCTTTTCTATGCATTAGTAGAATATATGCGGTATTTAAATCCCTAGGCCAGAGAGATTCTATCGATAACATATACAATCAATTTGTTCTGCTCTCTCCTACTGATCTTCATGTTCGGATAAAAAACAATAAGTCATAGTCCCAAAGACGGCTCCAATACTAAGACCAAATACCAGTAAGGGAATCATTATCTCTGTTTGGATGATTTTTTCCAAGAAAGTTGAAAGGGGCATCTGCTGAACGAAGAGTTTATGAAAGAGCAACAGAGCAAATAAGCCAATCTCAATACTTATAAATACCAACCAACTACGAACTTTTATTTGGTGTTTGCTGTAGGTTTTGTAGATGATTTCTGATTTGTCATCCTTTTCAAGATGAAGTTCTTTGACGGCTCTTTGGGTTTTTATGGTCATGAAAAGAATGAGCCCAAAATAGAGGTGGGGCATAACCGTTCGAACAATTTCTATAAAGCGTCCGAACAAAATATAGAATAGGAAGAGAAAGAAGGAAGAGTAAAAGATTTGGACCATGGAACGGGCGCAAGCCTTGTAGATAACCTCTTGACGGCATTCATCAAAGGGCCCTTGTATATGAAAGAGATTTCGAAGTAAGCGAGTTGTTAAGTCTTCTTTTTTCATGGATAATTTCTCCTGAATGACAATGTTACTTTGTTTCTTTTACGAATTGATAGAGATAATAAAGATAAATGATAGAAGAAAGGCTAGCAATAGTTAATAGTAAATAATATTTCCAATTGCTTGAAATGACCGTCAATTGTGGTAAGGATATAATCATAAAGCATAGTGCTAAGTTAAGTATGCGAGTTTTCTGGGAGTCTATCTTTAGATAAGTCAGTCCTTTGTTGAGTGCCGGAAGAAAGACTGGAAGGAGGACTATATCGTAGATTGGCAAGCTTCCTGAAACAATAATGTAGGTGAGTAGAGAAGCAAATAAAAGATGATAGGTAAGTAAAGTTACTAACGATTTCATAAGCTTCCTCCTAATCGTCATCTTGATCTTTTTTGGCTTTTTGAATGCGGAGAGCGACACCGCTCTGCATGGTCACTCCGAAGAATAAAGCTACTACGATAGTTGTCACAAAATGTCTTGTATTTAACAGAGAACTAAGATAACTCTTACTATCATCCGTCAAGACATTAAGAAGTGGGATTCCAAACAACATGATTAGCCCATATATTAGACCTGCTTTCAGACCAGGATAACGTAACTGTTTCTTTTCTTTTTTGTTCAACATATCAGGATCGATGGCTGTGATACCTGTTTTCTTGATTTGAGAAAGCACATAGAAAGCGGTTATCATGGAAATCCCAAATATCACCAGAGGATAACCAATAGCAACTATTTCTGGATATTTATTGGCAAGAACAAGTGGAATGAAATTGCCAAATATCATCAGGTAAAAGAGGACGATAAAGACCTGATTACCGATACGATCAGCTTCACGTCGTTTGTGTTCGTCAAGAGGTCCAGAAATACCATATGTGCGTTTGATCAGTTTTTCAGTGAAGGTTTCTTTTTTCATTTTTTCTCCTTTTTTAAAATTCATCTTCCCAAAAGAGACTGTTGAGGTCAGTCTGGAGGCTTCGAGCGAGATTGAGACAGAGTTCCAGGGTAGGATTGTACTTGTCGTTTTCAATCATGTTGATGGTTTGCCTCGAGACACCGATATCCTTTGCGAGTTCGAGTTGGGACTTTCCCAGTTCCTTACGGAATTCTTTTACACGATTCATGCTTCTTCCTTTTTAATTTATGTCGCATATATTTGACTATAGTATATTCTTTCGAAAATGAAATGTCAACTATTTTTGACATCATTTTAAATATTTCTTTCTAAAGCAAAAAATCCCTCAGCTATAATTGAACTGAAGCCCAAGAGTTAGATTTTTTCGGTCTAACTTTTTGGGATCAGTACAAAATCAGCGTTTTTCTTAAGTATTGATTCGTTTTGAATCCCTATTTCACTTCGGAAAAAATCAACTTATACATTTAAAAAGCTTATTTTAGCAGACTTTATGACTGTTTATGAAAAAAGGTAGAGTTTTAAATGACTGTTAGTTTTTACCTTTTATTTGTGAAAGTCGTTCCATTAAAATATCGACTGCTTCATTCTTTCGGTTAGGATCTAATTCTGCGTAGATATCCATTGTGGTTGAAATAGATCTGTGCCCCATACGTTCTTGTAGTTCTTTCCAATTTGCTCCAGAGTTGAGCATTAAAGATGCATGAGTATGGCGGAATAAGTGAAAACCATAATCAGGTAAACCTAACTCTTTTAATCGTTTAATAAGAGTAGCTCGCTCATTTCGATCAGTCATGTAATTTCCATAGATAGTGGGAAATATCAACTTAGATTTTGGAAGCCCATGTTTTTCAAAGTAATTATTCATTTCATTGTTAAAATCTTTAAGTTCTTGAATAATGGTAATAGGTACTGATACTTTACGATTTCCTGAATCAGTTTTCGCAGAATTTTTACAAATAACCTTACCTTTAGTACCTAAGGTTTTGTCTCCTCTCCTCCACATAAGAGTTTTATTTACGTTAATTTCTGATGATTCGAAAAGTAAGTCATCAACTTCCAATGCTAATAGTTCATTAATTCGTAAGGCAGAAGCTAAAAGAGTATTACAAATAAGTTTAAAGCGCCTGTTGGCTCTTGAGTTTGGGAGCGTATCTAAATAATTCAACCATATAGCGATATCTTTTTCATGTAGAACTTGAATTCGATTTTGAGGTGCTTTAGGCTTGGGTGGTATCCTGACTTGTTTTGCGGGATTATTCTTTAGATTAAAGTGTACCATTCCGAAATCAAGAATATCTTTTAGTTTATGAACGACTGCGCCATAATCAGATGCCTTTCCTTTATCTGCCTTACGTTTTCCCTTATTTATTTCTATTCGAGCCTTTTCTGCTAACTGATCAACCCATTTTTGAACTTCAGTAGATTCAATAGAATCTATTTTATAATCACCAAATTTTGGGAGGATATATGTATCCAAATATCCCCTTACTCTATTTCTAGTATTATCAGATGATACCCAAGATTTATAACTATCATACCAAAATTCCGACAGTTCTTTTATAGTACCGACAGATAGGGTTTCTTTTCGAGTAGAATCATTTTCTTCAAATTTTCTTTTAGTCTCTAAATATTTGCGATCTAAGGCTTTTAGTGTTGGAGCTGATATGGTAGTTGTAACTTGTTTTCCTGTTTTTTTATCAGTTCCTAAATAAGCTCCTTTCATAGAATAAGTTATAGAACCATCTTTTTTGATTTTCTTAAGAACTTTCTTATTGTTTCTTTCTATTGTCTCAATTTGCATTTAGTTTACCTCAGATGGTCAAGAATTTAAGAATATCCCCACGTTTATAATACACTGTTCGGGTCCCTTCGATTGGTGGCTCCAATCGTGGCAGTCCTTTACGTTCCCAACTTTTGAGTGTATTAGGGGAAATATTCAGTTCTTTGAGGACTTCCTTTTGGGTCATGATTTCTAACTGATTAGTATCTGATCTTTTATCCAGAAGATTTACCAGAACCTGTAATAGATTTTCGATTTTATCTAGTTTTACTTGTTGTAGTGTATCCATATAATTATCCTTTCTAATGTCCTATAACGTATGTAAATTGTTTGGCAGTTTCTGCATCAAATGTGCGGTAACTAATGATACCCAACCCTTTTACATTACACTCTGAGACGAGAATTGAACCATCTGATTTGACCTGTTCCACAAATGAAATGTGTCCGTATATTGGATCAGCTCCAGCTTGTCCAGGGCTAAATGATAGAGCAGAGTGTTCTGTCGGTGTGTGGGTTATTGTAAAGCCTGGTTTATTCATCCATTGTCCACCATTTCCCATAAATGGATCAAAGTTGACTCCGACTTGTTTTCCACGGTTGAAGACATACCAGGTACATTGTCCCCAAGGATAGGTACTAGTGATATATCCTGTGGTATCAATAGCTATTGTCAGGCTGTAGCCAACAGGGATATCGTTTGAAGTTACTCCTCCACCATCTCTAGTTTTTCCTGTAGTTTGTTCAGGAGCTTTTGGAGTTCCTCCATGTTCATCAATGAAGGCATCCAGTTTTTGCATGGTTTCTGCACGTCTTTTTCCTGATCCTGTGGTATCTGTGAAATAGACTCCACCATCAGTTGCTGGATTGAGTGTTCCATTCGCAAACTTTTTAGCCTTGTCATCTTGAATTTTGAAGGTTTGGTTTTTATTTCCAATGATGGTTTGTTGGGTTAGTCCGACAACCGCAACCTCGTCATTAAAGTTATTGGCATATTCTGGATTGGAATCAAAGGCCCCAAAACCAAACATATTGGCACCAGGATTAGTGGCTACTCCAGCAGTTCCAAGGGAACTTTCATTCAGTGCGATCGCAACGATTCCACGAACATCAAGATTAGATTTAGCTTCCCATTCGAGGAGCTTTTTTCCATTAATTCGGTTCTTATCATAGGAGATTCCTAACGTATCTAAAAAGCCGTCTAATTGCTCTGCTGTAATACCGAAGCGATGAACCAGTAGGTTGTGAGTATAGGGATCTCCATCTGACCAGTGATCCGCATAAGTCACTCCATTTTGGGATTGGGGTGAGCCATTCGTTCCACCACCTCCGACAGCCCCCATAAGGATAATGATA
Organism: Streptococcus sp. AM43-2AT; assembly: GCF_003603405.1. NCBI lineage: Bacteria > Bacillati > Bacillota > Bacilli > Lactobacillales > Streptococcaceae > Streptococcus > Streptococcus sp. AM43-2AT. The sequence goes on from NZ_QTND01000003.1 coordinate 145,593, forward strand.
ATGAGGACCGGTAGAAAGAGAGGAATGAGACCGGCTAATAGAAACCATTTTAGTTTTTTCATCGAATCTCCTTTCTAGTTAATGTCTTATATAAGCAGTGAACAGAACAGTCCCAAAACGCCATTTTGCATCTAAAACGACTGAATAGGACTTAGCCTGTAGGATGATTTGGTCTCTTTCTTGTTCTGAGACTGGAAATAAAAGAAGGAAATCGACTGAGCGTTTTCCTTCTTGGTAGGCTTGATAAAGAGTTTCTTCAAGAACTCTTGGAAAAGCAGTTCTTGAACGTATCTTGGTATTCATATCATTCTCCTCTAAGTTGTTTTAAGCGTTCTGTTAATCGGTCTCTTCGTTCAATATTGGTTCTCAATTTATCATCTCGTGTCATGGTTTTCCTATAAGCACGAGTAAAGGCATTCGATCCTTGTGCTTTGTACATGGCTTGAGGATCTTTATATTCCTCTAATTTGTGCTCAATACTATTAATGCGGAGCTGTTTAAATGGAGAAATCCATTCTTCTTTAAGAGTTTGAAATTCCTCGTTTGAACTTGGTGTTGGCTCCACTGTGATTGGGGATTCTATTGAAGGAGTTGGTGTTTTTTCTTCAACGGGTTTAACCCCTTCTAGCGTTGCCTTTGTTTTTGGAATGTTTGGTTCTGGAGCATCTGGACTTATTGGAGTCTCAAGTGTTTCTGTTGGGAGCACTTCATCAGGTTGGTGTTCTGATTCTTTATTGGTAAAGAAAGAACCAACATTTTGGAAGTGACTCTTGGCATTCATCATCATTCCAGCTCCAAAACCAGCACCTGCTAAGGCAAAGTTCCCAAGGTGTTGAGCAGATGAAAGACTTCTCGATGGTACTTGTGAAGCCACCTCTCTGGTCTTTGTGACCCCTTTTTCAACTTTGTTTCCAATATCATTCGCAACCATTCGTGCTTTAGATCCAAGAATGAATTGAATCAGTTCAGCTTTGTATTTCCATAGAAGGAAGTATACAAGTCCTTTTGAGACAACTGAAATGAGTAGTTTAAAGACAAGACCGAAGATAATCAAAGATGGAAGTGTTTTAAGGATGCCATCAAAACCTGTAATGACAATGTTTTCTATCATTTTTTCAATGTAGAAGACTAAAAGAGTTAATAGACTCGTGATAGCTGGAAAAAGCAGCCCTCCAAACATGACTTTTAGAACTCCAAAAATCAAATCTTGCATTCTTGGTACGAAGGACATTAGTAGCACAATTGGAAAGAGCAGGATCATCATCAGGACGAGTGTCTGAGCAATGACGTTTAACATTTGAATCAAGATAACGGGTATCGCTAATACAAAGGCTTCACAGATTTTGAAGATCACATAAAACATACGAGTAAAGATGAAATCTGGCATAGCTGAAACCCAACGGTTCTTTTCACCATCATCATTGGCTCCGTTTCCTAGTTCATCTAGATATTTATTGCGATCTTTAGACTTAACTGCTTTAAAGTTTCCATTCTTATCGCCTGTTCCTAGTACCTTACTATCGTCAAAAGTTTCTTGTTTCCCATCTTGGCTATTCTTATATTTTCCATTTTCTTGGCCTGTATTGACAAATACATATGCTTTATAAGAGGTTTCTGCAATATAGCTATCTGCCATGGAATCGCCAATTTTAATGGATTTATTATTGCCATATTCTACCTTGATATTTGTGATGTTTTTAGTGACATCTTGAGAGACATGGTTAATAGTATCTAGTAAATACAGACCACCTGATGTTCCAGCGATTGTTCCAAAATAACCAAAGCCAAGGATGAGTACCAGAAAGACATGAAGGAGAGTTCTTGAAAAAGCTCCTTTCGAAAAGAAAAACTGGTAAAAGAGATAGAAAGCTAGGATTAAAAGCAACATCGAAACGAGTGATTGTTTTGCGACTCCGCCAGAATTTGAACCGACAAATCCTTTCCAGATATTCATCGCTCCATTAAATACATAGTTCTTGTAGTTGGAGTAGAGATCAATCTTTTCAAGAATTCGGATCAGCAAAGAAAAGAAGCCTACCACTGCATTTAGAATGAAAAAGAAGAAGTTGACGAAAAGCTCATTAATCAGAACCCAAGCCCCGTTAAAGGAAGCGAAGCCAGTAGGCTCCATATAAGACTTGAGAGAGAAGATATCGACTCCTCTTAGTTTGTCAAAAGCTTCTTGCATGGCTTCACCTCCTAACTAGCGTATTTATTTTCAAGGCTTGATGATACCGTAGCTTTCATTGGTTTTAGAAGCATATCAATATCTTCAAAGATATTGTGTACGGAAATCATATTGAGATTACCATACACGTCATAGTACAGGCATTGACCAGAGATCATATTATCAATCCATTCGAGATTGCTCTCAGTGACTTCAAGATTGACGTGTTTTAGAATATCTTCTCGTTCTGACTTTTCATAAAAAGCAAAGATAGTCCCAAATCCCGTTGTATCATCGTCATTTTCTGCATCATGTACAGATTGAGTAATCAGTGCCAAGGTATTATTTTTGGAGCGTCCAATCCGACGCATATTTTTGATAACGGCTTTTCCTTCTGCTGACTTCATAAGAATCCATGCTTCATCAAAGAACTCAATGGTATCTTCATTTTCGTTTCGTTCTCCAAAGTGGGTACAGAAGGCACCAAGCGCAAACATGAGGGCAATAGAGTTGCGTTCATGATCTGAAATTTTTGTGGAATCGTCCTTTGGTAGTTTGAGGTTATTGACCTCTAGGATGGTCACTCGTGACTCGTAGTTAAGTCCTTGAGTGGCTCCATCTGAAAAGGCTAGTTCCAAGATAGAGTTTGTGACAATTGAAGTCAGATAACGACCAACCGAAGCAATTTCAGAGGAAGTGGAGTCTCTCAGTACTTTTAGGACGTGTTTAAAGCCGACTTTCTCACCAGCGACTCGTTTTTCTACAATCGCATTAATAGCTTCTGTGATAGCTGTTTTCTGGTCCATCGTGACATCATCTACAGCTTGTAGTAGAAACTCAAGCATGTTCTTTGCGACCTCTACAGCTTGTTCTTTATCTAGAACGACAATAGGATCTAAGACTCCGTGGTTTGATGGAAGTGAGCTATCTAGTGTCACAAAGTTAAAGTTCTCAATCTGTTTCTTGCGTTCAGGATAGAGACGTGCGAATTCAGGTGAGTTGATCACTTCTTGGTAGTGATTCCTAAGTTCACGTTTAGGGTCGATATAAAGGGTTTTAACATTTTGTAAAGCCACACTTAAAAAGATGATCTGAGCGAGGAAAGATTTTCCTTGACCTGTTGCACCCGTAATAATGATGTGTGGGTTCTTGGTAATCTTTCCAGCGATATCTTCCTTATTTCCTACTGTCGCATTATAGAGGACAATGTTCTTTGAAGAATCAATAGCTTTCTCAATATTGTCCCAACGCCCTGTCCAGTTATCTACTCGGCCGATATACCAACCGATACGGTTTCCAGAAGAGGTATTGGTGAAGGGCATGAGCTCTGAAAATCCACGAGCTGTGACCATATGTGTCCAGGTGCGAGTTTTCTTTTGGAGATTTTCTCCATAAAGCAGAGCTTGAAAGAGATAGGGTCCATCTTGAGAGGCTTCACTAATTTCGACTCCCATATCATCAAAGTAGTTCAAAACTACTTGTCGTCTCTGACGGAGCTGATTCACACTTGAAGCAGAGATAATCAGATAGGCTCCATATTCGATGATATCTTCCTTGTTTCCGACTTTCTTCATCAAGTCTTTTAGGGAGATAGAGCCCATGATGATCTCATCTTGTTGGACAGTATCCGTATTTTCTGCCTCTTCCATGATGTTTCTGTAACGTGTATTCGATCGTCCCATTCGACCTTTGATCTTACCAGTATCAATGAATTCTGCCTTGATTCGTAGCTCTACGGGAAAGTTTAAGCGTTGGATAAATTCGCCCAGATGAAAACCGTTGAATTGAACAGGAAATTTACCAACCGGAAGAATCGTCACAAAAGAAGATCCATAAGGGCTTTCTAGCTTGAGAAAACCACCTTTTAGAACTTTGATCAAGGTGTCTGTGATATTGAATTGAGCACGATTAGCGAGCACCTCTTTCTTATAGTGAGGGATATAGCGAAGGTATTGCATCCGCTGGTAATAAAAGAGTTCTTCATTAGATAAACGTTTTGCCCGAAGGACAGAGAAGGCTTGGAAAATAGTGAATTCATCACTTTTATAGTCTTCATACCAGGTGGGACTTAATTCATATTCATAGCCAAGGCCTTTTGCGATTTTTTCAGTAAACTCATTAAAGCTCTCATAGGCCAAGTCTTTGACGGTAGCTCCATGATTTTGTTTGCGTAAGGTCACACCCACGACCCAGTCAAACTGATAAGGTATCTCCATTTCATCTGTTAGACGGTCCACTGTGTAAAGAAGAAGGTCTTCTCCTAGTACACGACTGTCATCTGCTAGAGCATCTGAAAAGTCCCGCATTTTCTCTTCTAAGAGATAGTCTTTAGGGATCAGAGATATTTCAAAGAACTTGTTTTTCTGGAGCTTCTTCATCATTTGAGCAACAGTGATTTTATGTTTGCCCTTTTTTTCATCATCTGTAATCGTGATGGGAGTGTTTGGAATACGATAATAAGCAACGACTGTTTGATCTTTTTTGAGAGCTAGATTTTCATGTGTTTCCCTAATAGGATAGGTTAAAGTAATACTCATAGGTCCTCCTTTTCTATAGATTTGTTTTTTCAAAGACAATTTCTTCTACAGGTTCTATTCGATCTTCATGGTAGATAGCTTTTTTGTTTAGCTTAAAATCCCAGAAGTAAATCAGGTAATCTCCAATAAAGACGTGCATCTTTTTACCGTGGGGCTCGTATTCAGTATAGAATTTAGCCAATTTGTAAGGGAGATACCAATAGAGCAAGAGAGAAATTGAGTGAGTGATTTTTGCGAGTGGCACAAAGATAAATCCTCCAAAGAGTAACATGGCCACAAAGACGATGATAAAGACAATGAAAAAGGACAACTGCATCGGTGTCGCAAAGTACCATAGTCGAGTTCCCTTTTTTGTCTTGATTTCTTGGATCCAATAAGGAGCATTTAGGCCCTTACTGTAATCATAAAGTCTTTCTTCATTCATGCTTAAAGTCCTGATTCAATACCGAAGAGTCGTAGGAACCAGCCGACTGCTTTGAGGATATCTTGTCCTTTGGCAATCGAAACAATAACGGCATAGAAACCAACGACAGAGAAAAGTTGAAGCCAGGAGCTGTTCCGCCAAGCCTTGATCGCTAAGAGCACGGCAATAGCTGTCAGGATCCAAATTCCATCGCCCTGGAGGAAGGTTCGTAGATTGTCTGTATTCATAAAGTTCTCCTATTCTTTATCATTTGCATAATTCAGTGGAATGGTGTGTTCTAGTTTTGTGACATAGTAGGTCTTTTCTTTTTCTGAGAGGGTAAAGGTGAAGTTTTCTGAATGAGTGGTCCCTCCGACCTCAAAGGTTGCTTGAACATAAGCGATTAGATTCTGACCATCTTTTTTTAGATAGGTATAATCAATTGTTTTGAAGGTGGTATTAGCTATAATATCCACATCCTTAGCAATCAGATTAAGGTTGTCTTGGTTAGTAGTATAGTTGGTAAAGAAGACCTTGAGGAATTTTTCAACCTTTTTATGCTGACCATCTGAAAAGTGATCGTTAGCGGTTAATTGAAGCTGATCGTCTTCGCTAAAGTGTCCAGCTTGTGAGGATTCAATAGCAGAGAACCAAGGAAGGCCAGAAATATAATATTTCCCATCTTTTTCATCAAATGGAATATTGAAACCTGTCACAATTTCTTTTTCTTCCGTGTTATTATCCCGACGGATAGTTTCCTTGTATTTGATCTTATAGGTCGCAACCTTCCCTTCTACAGTCACTAGCTGAGAATAGAGAAGCTCACTAGGATTTCGAACTTGACCTTGAGCTTTTACATCAGGAATGAAGTTGTAAAAGCTGTTTAAGTATTCCACTTGAGCTTGTTGTTTATCCCCTTCTTGCGGGAGGGTGAAGTAAGCATAGACATAATCATTCAGGTAATACTGTAGTTTATAGTCATATTTTCTACTAGACTCCATAGGCTTTGTCTGTTGCTTTTTAGTGGCCTCAACTTGAGCTTGTAGTGTACCTACCTTATTTGAGAGTGTGATAGCACGGACAGACCCCAATATACCAACAAAAAGGAGGAAAGCAATTCCTCCTATGACTGCAATATTGACGGTCTTTTTATTGGTGACTTTTAGTTTTGGTGGGCCTCCTTTTTTCTCCACCTTTTTAAAGTGTGATAGATATTCCTTTGCTTGAAGCAAGTATCGTTTGGCTTTATCCATAGATCCTCCTTTTAGAGAGCAGCAAGTTCAATGAGCTTTGAGCCTTTTGCATAGAGGCGCTTATTGGCTTTTTCGATCTCGCCATTAATGTAATAGTAGCCTCGTAGCTCAGTTTGGAGTTGTTCGATCAAGTCAGGCTTTAGATCCTTGGCTTCTTCTTTTTTTAGGAGACTATTTAATTCTCCAGCCTTGGTCCAAGCCTCTCTATGATCTTTCTTTTTAAGTAATACTCCCAGTTCATTGGTGACTTGAGAGACTTTCTTTTCAAAAATAGTTTTAGTAGCCATTTCAATTTCCTTTCTAAATGTTTCTTGATTGTCTTTGATGGTCTTTTGGATATAAGTAATGAGTGAGGGGCGCATTTTTTTATTTACGCTCAACACTTGACCATCTAGTGTGAAACAGGCGTGTTCATAAGTATAAAATCCTCTATTGTCTGGAAGCTCTTCTGTACACCTACCAGCACATTCGTAGTAGAAGGCCTTGCCTTTTCGTAAGAGAATGTACATATGCCAGAATTCTTGTTCTGGAAGAAGCAGAAAGTCTGCTTGATAAATCTTCTTCAGCATCTCAAGAAGCCTCAAGCAGATCATCGTAGCCTAGAGCTTGGTAGATAAAATCTGAATCAAACCAGAGCCAGTCATTGATTTGTCCTTCTGTTGGTGTATCACCAGAGAAGATATCTTCACATATGACGGTTAGAGTATCTACTCCACCACGTTCACGGACAGTGTTCAAGGTGGTTAGTCCACCAGACCAAGCTTTAAAGTTTTCGAGTGAATTGATTTGAACTTTGTATTCCATATTGCTTTTCCTTTCTAGTGTTCATAGTGTTTATTAGCTTTGAGAAGTCGTAACATGGCTTTTCCACGATCAGTGATCTCTCCGCTATTCTGAATCATTTTCATGTATTCTGTTTGGAGGATCTTGTCTGCTTCAGTGACTAGGGCAAGGGAGTTCGCAACTTGATAGGTCAGCCAGCGAATCGTTCGCTCAATACTGTATGGTTGTGGGTTAGTTGAGAGCTTTAAGGGTTCGACACCCCCAAAGAGCCGTTGCCATTTTTCATCGGGTTTATAGGCTCCAAATCGAGTGAGACCATCATAAACTTGGATTTCTTTATTGATGATGCCTCTTGCGATTTCTCCGAGATCTACACCATTGATGTATTCCTCCACAATGCCTTGAGCTTTCTGATCTGAAAATCGCAATTCATAGCGATTCCAGATACCAAAAATCTCCAAGGATTCGTCCAAGGAGATGTTTTCCATTCGAGCTATTTCATAGCGCTTTTCATAAAAGTTGAAGTAGAGTTGACTTTGACGACTTCCAAAGTAAATGGACAAGCCGTGATTCGCTTCCATGTCTTCATTATCTGTGAACGATCCACCACCCGTGATATTCCATTTCTTGATCGTGTCTAGGACAATCTCTTTGGAATAGAGTTTATCAATCAATTTAGGAATTTGAATTTGTTCGTCCTCGTGACCATAACCCTTATAGAGTTCATCTAGAGCAATATCGAGTCGTTTCACCCGAACATTTTCATAGGAATAAAGAATGTTTTGAAGAAAGATCTGCCAAGTGATTCCCTTGTCTTCTAGAAGTAATTCCAACTCACGGCATCCTTGCCCAGATAGTTGAAGACAAGTTTGGTAGTCATTGGTCACAGACTTATCAAAGAAATCAAAAATCCAGATGTTTCCTCGTTGCCATAAGTGGGTATAGTTCATAAGGCGAGTTTCTTGGTCTGTAAATTCGCTTAGGTGACAATGAAGAAAATTTTCACAGAAAGCATCTAGATCCTTTAATCTAGGAAAGGTCAATCGTAGATAGTCGATCTGAGCCCGAAGACTGTTTTTATCGCAATCTTGATAGTAACCGAGCCTTTCTTTTAGTTCCCTAAACTTATCAATCGTCAGTCCTCTTTCACCTGTTTCATAAGAGCGGTAGGTTCTTGTAGGTAGATCAACAGCTTGTGCAAATGCTTTTTGACTAAGTCCTGTTTGTTTTCTGAAATTCTTAATATGAAAAGGACTAATTTTGTCCATTCATCGCAACACCTCTTTCTAACAAAGTGACACACTTTTTTAACGAAAGTGACACACTTCATAAAAATTGAAAACCCAACTCCCATAAGGAATGAGGAGGGGTGGACTTGGCGTTTTTGCCAAATGTAACCCCCCTATTAGAAAACGGGGGTTTCTTGTCATCACGAGCCAGGAACGGCGGGCTTCGGTCTTCGCCTGACCTGCGGTCAGGCTTGCCCTTGCCCTTGTCCTAGCCCATGATGACTGACAATCGCTTCAATAGCTTTTGGATAAGACTTGCGTCCATCTTCCTCAAAGCGAGTGATTGTTTCAAGAAATAACTTTTCTTGGAAAGGTTCAATGAGAATAGCGGAATCACTCCGTTCAAATGAGATCCCGTGCTCTTCCATATAAGGGATGATTTTTCGAAGAGTTTGCATCTTTAGATCGTGCTCATCCGCAAATTCCTTTAGTGTTCGCCTATCTAGTTCGTTTCCCAAAGTCTCCTCTTCCTCGATCGTTTGCATTGTTTCAATCGGTGGTTTATATTCTTCAAATACTGAGAACTCTTCTCCTTCAAATTCCATGATTGGGATTTTAGCGTATTCATCATAGAAGGAAAAGCCCTGGTCAAGTGGAATATAAGGCGAATAAAACTCACCAGCTAGATTCCCGCTTGAAGCAATATAACCACGACCGACTACTTTCACTCCATTAATTTCGTCCAGTTTTTTAAACTCTTTGGTTTTATTGGCATCCCCAAACATCATGTCATAGCCTGTTGATTCTAAATGACCGACGGAAAGACGCATCATGAAGTTGTCCCGAAGAGAAGTCTTGATATATTCCCCATCAGGCCGTTGCATGGCAAAGATTACGTAGACTCCAGCTTGACGGCCCTCTAGAACGATTTGAGTTAGATATTCCATGAGTTCCGACTGTTGGCTATAGTCACGGTCAATCTTGGCCATGAGAGCTGCCCATTCATCTACTAGAAGAAATTTAGGTTTTAAGTTGTAATGGGTGTAATAGGTCCCTGGTCTATAGTCTGGAAAAGATGTTAAGACTTCGTAGCGCTTCTTCATAAACTCTACATTCTCTCTAAAACAATTGATGATATCCTCTTTACTAGAATAGACTCGACCGTGAAAGACAGGTAGCTTTTTTAAAGAAGCTAGGTCTGAGTTTTTAGGATCGCAAATATCTATATAGCCGACTTTTAATAAGGCATAGATAATGGACATGAGAGTAACAGTTTTTCCCCCTCCAGTTCCTCCACCAACTAGTAGGTGAGAGTCTTTTACATAGTCCCAGTAGACATCTTTCATAAGACGGATCTTTGAGCCTTTGACTTCAACTTGATCAATTGAAATGCGACTCTCAATCCGATTGATGGCGATTTTATATTTGATAAACCGTTTGTCAAAACTCTTATCACGAAAGTCCCCATTGAACATGACTTCAAGAGTAGAGCCAAGGTTTAAAAATCGATCTTGAAATTTGTTTCCTTCTAAAATGAAACTGACTTGAAGCTCATAGCGACTTTGTTTGAGGTAGACTTTTGGAAGGGTAATTTTCTCAACCATGCCTTTATCTCGTTTGACTTTCTTGACCAGATACAAGTTATTCTCTAGTAAGAAACGGGAGAGAATGCGCAGACTATTGAGTTTTTGAAAGTAGAGGATCTTCTCATAACAAAGGTAATTGACCCCCAAAGAAAGAAGAGCCGACAGTAAAACTCCAGATCCAATGAAATATCCTTGAGGTAAGGGCTGAACTTTCAATTCCTCTAGATGAAGGTAAGTATAATAACTAGTAGCTAACAAAAAAGGAAACCACCAGATAAACCATGTGATTCCCTTAATGTTTCGATGAAAGATTTGAACTCTTTTTCCTCGATAGGTAAAGAGTTTCATGAGTGATCACCTCCTAATTATCTTTCTTGTTTTCTGTTTGTTTTACTTCCTTAGTTTCCTTGACTGGAGTAGCTCCCCCTTTCTTTTTGATTTTTGAAGCAAAGAGTTTAAAGATATCCCGATTATTCACGTGAATATGGGCGACAACAATATCTTCTAATTCTACTTCTTCTCGGTATTTAATTCCCAGGTCTTCAATTTCAGACTCTGACATGTCTGCGATAGTGAAAAAGAGGGTTTCGTGCTGGACAGAAGAATGAATCCCTACGACGATACCACGGATCTCACCTGTATTGACTTGGACAAATGATCCATCAGGATTTCGTTGCGATTGATCTACTTCAAAGATGACTTCAGGACCTTCAATGCCTCGGAAAGTCAGTTTTCCAAGGATTGCCGGGACATCTAGTCCATCTGTAATGACACGATAGGTTTTATCCGCAATTTGTAGTTTTTCTCCGTAGTTTAATCCAATTTTAGCCATGTGATTTTCTCCTTTTATTTCTTATTTTTTAAGTACCAATTTTTCCGCAAAAACATTGCGGTAAGGTGCAACATTCTTACCATTTAAAATAGTGTCTGAGAAAAAGATTGGGTTAACTGCTTCTACTAGAGCATCTTCTGGAAAGACCGTTGTAGAGGCTGGGGTGATGACATGAAAGGCACCGTGCTCTGCACTGTTTAGAATGTGACGTTGGTATTTTCCTTTTTTACCAAATACAGACTGAGGAGCTTTCCCCAATTTTTCATAATAAGCTGGGCCGATAAATTCTGGTTTCATTTTTAGTGTTTCTGGAATCATAGGATTCTCCTTTCAAATTTTGAGTAAAAGAAAAAGAGTTAAGCTAGTTTCTTAACTCTTGAGTAATAGTGATTAAAAATTTTACGTTTATACATGCGACTATAAAGATCAATATCCCCATAAGCAAATCCTGTTTCTTTTGCCTTAGAGACCAAATGATCGATATCTACCAGGGCTTGGCTATATAGTTTAGCTAAGAGACTTTCTGAACTATCAAACATCCCATAGGTAAAGAGATAATTTTCATAGAGTCGCTTACATTGTAGTGCGAAAAAAGTTTGTCATATCATTCTCCTTTATTGTAATAAGTAAAAAAGCTACTAAGTGAAAAAAGGAAAGAACTTAGTAGCTTGAGAGTAGGTCTATCTAATTAGATAGACAGCAGTAAAGAAAAGTTGTTTGGTTGGAAAGATCCCTCTTTCCACGGTGGCAACGTTTAGCAAGGTGCTTTGCGTGAATTACCATCGCTTTCCCAGCCAATCTCTTTAGGTAGTCTTGATCATACCCAAGAGATTCTCTTACGCCCTTTGGCGAAGCCAGTTCACTTTACTATTCGGAAAAGTGCGAAAGTCCGAAATGCGTGGAAGCCCACAAATACTTGTTTTTAATCTTCACTTCAACCATAAAACGGACTTGACTTTTAGTATCAAATAAATTACAATAAAGGTACGAAGTTTAGTGTAGTTTGATAGTCAGTCCTCTGGTTGTCAGACGCACTTTTTATTTAATTGTCAATGATCTCAATTGCTAGGGATTATTATTTTGATTTTTAATATCGCTACCAGCTATATTTATATTTTATCGCTGTTAGCGATAAAAGTCAAGGGGTTTTTGAAATTTTTTAAAAAAATTTGAAGAGGAACAGCTATGGCGTTTGCAGAACGTTTAAAAGAATTACGAAAACAAGCTCACTTAACTCAGGTTGAACTCGCAAAACGATTAGGGATAGGACAATCTTCCTATGCAGACTGGGAGAGAGGCAAGAAAAAACCAACACAAGAAAATCTCGTTAAAATTGCACAAATTCTTGATGTATCAATTGATTATCTAGTTGGGAACTCAGAAGAAAAATCAGATGAACTAGATAATATTGAATTACTTTTCCGTATGAACTCAAGAGGTTTAACCGATGAAGAAAAAGAAATCTTTAAAAAAGAGTTGATTGAATTTATGGAAAAACGTAAGAAGGCGTTTGAAGAAAACAAGTAAACTAAAAATTAGCTTTTTTGTTTGATAACTTCATTGATTAAAAGGAGTGTTTTATAAATGGATGTAAAAAAAGAATTTTTGAAAATAATGTCAGAACAAAAAGAAATTGCCTTAGCGACATCTGTAAACAATATTCCAAATGTAAGAATAGTAAATTTTGTTTTTGATTCAACCAATAATACACTCTATTTCGCATCTTTCAAAGATAATGATAAGATTAAGGAAATGGAATCAAACTCTCATATTGCATTTACTACAATTCCACACTCTAGAAATGAACACGTAAAAGCTAAGGGCTCAGTTCAAAAAAGTACCAGAACTATTTTTGAAGTGGCGGACCAATTTATTGCTAAAGTACCAGGTTACAAAAATACTATTGAATTTGCAGGGGAATCTTTAGTTTTATTTGAAATACGATTTGATACTGCGATCGTTACCAAAGATCTAAAAACAATGCAAACTATAGAGCTTTAAATTAAAGTTCTAAAAATGGAGATTAAAGTATGGAAAGTTTTGAAATTGAAATACCAAAAATAGAGCATTTTGAAATTGATGTCAGAAAAAAGGAGCTATACAACTATGATTTCCAATCATATTCATTAACTCCACTGCAAAAAGAAGCCTCTTTAGTAGTTGCTAATAAGATTAGAAATAATTTATTTGCTCATATTCCTGAAGCTAAATTATTAAAAAAGCTTATTGAAAAGAATGATAATGACAATGTAGAATACGTTGCAAAATTATCTGAAGTTGCAAAAGAAAAGTTAAAATCGGGAGAATGGAGTTATGGTATACGAAAAAAGACAGGCGAGACCTATGCAGTATTAAAAGATACTGAATCTGGAAAAATTAAAAGTAGTGTAACCTTAGAGAAAAGGACTGTCAAAGAGTTAGGGAATCTACCTGAGCTTTCTGCAATACAAGGGCAACTAGCATCTATTTCAGAACAAATTGAAAGCTTAAATGAACTAGTTATCCGCGTGGAACAAGGGCAATACAATGATAGATTTTCAGGCTTTTTCAGTGCTCGCCAACTAATTGTAGAGGCCTTAGCAACCAGAAATGAGCAATTAAAAAAAGGATTACTACTTTCAGCGATTAAAGAAAATAATAATACCATTGCAAAACTAATGATGTCAATTTACACAGATGGTTTAGACTTTATCAACATTAAAACCAATTCAAAAGATGCAAAAAGAATAAATACTCTGCTTCAACAATCAATTAGTTACCTATCATCTGCAATGCAGTTAAATGTTGTTGCTTATACGGTATTAGAGGAACATGAGTCTGTTATAGCTGTATTAAGCAATTACAAAGCTTTTACTGAGCAAACTTTACTTGAGCCTAAATATGATGGAAAAAGTTTAGCTTGGAAAATTGATAATTTTACAAAAGGAAATAGCAGCTCTTTTATAAATTTGACACAGAGTATTTCAGAAAATATCAATGCATTGGTTAACCATTCAGAAACATTATTAGTAGAGGAAGATACGAATGAAAGAAGAGAAAGTTAAAACATGTAAATACTTTAGATGTAATAAAGAAGTATACTCTCCAAAAGCAAAATTCTGTGGAGAGCACGAAAGATTTTATAGAGAACACAGGAATAAAATTGGAGGGGCGTTGCTGACTTTTGGAGGAATAGCACTTTCAGCTTTGGTAAAAAAAAGAAATAATTAGACTATGTTTATATATTTAACGTAATATAAAAAAAGTGGACACACATCCACTTTTTTTATATAATAAACTCAACCGAATTGGTTTAGTTTTGTATTTTATACTTAAAGGAGGTATCATTCTTTGGATGAATTGTATACAAGAATAAGTAAGTCTACAAAACATGTGTTATACCAGTACATGAAGGATAATGATATTTCATTATTAAATTATAATTTCAATTACTTTTTTCAATATTGTATTCAAAAATATAAAATTCAAGTAATTAGTCACCACTTCTCAAATCACAAAATTGAAGGATTAACTGTTATTGATGAATTAGGTATTAGTTTTTCTTATGAAAAGGATAATCCGATTGTAAAGCAAAATTTTACTCTGTGTCATGAACTAGGACATTTCATACTTAAGCATGAAGGTAATTATTTTGCAGAATCTATTGATAATCAGGAGAACTTACTAGAGCGAGAAGCGAATATTTTCTCTGCTGTAGTATTAATGCCTGATATTGTTTTGTTGTCAAAGATTTATTATAGTTGCGACACCTTTCAACACATTCAAAATAGCCTGGATGTTTCAAAACAGGCATTGTTTTATCGACTTTTAGATCTTCTTAGAGAATATTATCCTGAAAAAGAAAGTACCATTAAGCAGGCTATCGATGCTTATATTGATGGACAAAATGCCACACTTCTCCTTTTATTTCATAGCATAAAAGAACATATTATAAAGGAGTTTAACAACTACCAGACTTCTCTAATTAATAAGATAGAGCCAGCAGTGAGCAAAAGAGGTTTCGTTACTAGTCAAGAGTATCCAGAACTTCTAAACCAAGAGAATTGGAAAACAATAAAGACCTGCCGTGACAATTTAAAAGTATGGCTCATTTATGACAAAGGGAAATCTATAGCTTATGTTTGGGATAAAAATAAGCTAACAGACAAAGAGGCAAAACAAAAAGCTGAATTGAAATTACTATTAATGTGAGGGAAACGATGTACCAACCAGAAAAACTAAAGGCTCGCAGAAAAGAGCTAAAAATGACTCAAAAAGATATTGCAGATCAATTGGGTATTACCTACCAAGCCTATTCTGCATGGGAGCGTGGAGTAAAACAACCATCTAGAGAAAAAGTAAAGCTTTTGGAGCAGATTCTAAATGCTCCAAAAGGCTATTTTACAGAGCTTGAAATTGCCCGACTATATAATGTTTTATCAGATGAAGCTAAGGATCAAGCACTTAATTATGTTAGAAACCTGGTTCAAAAAGAACAATGTAAGAATGTTGTTTCGATATCAGAAAAACTATACGAATACCATGTTTACGAAAAAATGTCTGCTGGTATTGGCTCATCGGTTTATAACGATCAGAACTATGATACTGTTTATTTTAATGAAGAACTAGCCCATGATTTCGCCTCATGGATTTCTGGTGACTCAATGGAGCCCAAATATCAAAATGGCTCTGTGGCTCTCATTCGTGAGACAGGGTTTGATTATGATGGTGCAGTATATGCAGTAGTCTGTAATAATCAGACATACATTAAAAGAGTTTACCAGGAAGAACAGGGTTTACGATTAGTTTCTATCAATCCAAAATATCGAGATATTTTTCTTTCGTATGATGAAGATCCTAGAATTGTAGGGATTATTGTAGGGAATTTCTTACCTGTTGAACAGTGATATTGTTAATGTAAAATAATAATAGTGTACTTTTTTTAATACTAAATTTTATAATATAATAGATACAATGACTTTTAAAACACTTCTTCCCTATCCATAGGTGGATAGGGTTTTTCGTTGTTCATTACACGTTCTAAACATTCAATACTAGATCTTAGGTGAAACATTTCATGTTTCCTATATTTTTCATCCTGTGAGTTTAATAGTTCGTTTAGGTGACGTCTAATATGCCAAATGACTTTTCTAATATTTGCTTCTTTTAAATTATTCATGACTCCATTGTATAATAAAATATAATCCAATTTCTTTGATTAAGCTAATTTGCATGAAATATAAGCTAATCGGTTAATAATAAGCTTAAAAGTTTTTTGAAGGAATCTATTTAGCACAAAAAAACACCTATTCGGGAAAATAGGTGTGAATGATGTTATTTATATCCATATTGTTTTAGTGCGTTATTATATGCTTCGCTATCTTTAAGATAGTAGTCGTGCTTAACTCCACTAATATCAACAGAAAAGACCCCATCTTTAAATGAATATTCTTCTGTTCGACTTGCAATATTTTGTCCAGTTAATTCGATCGTACTCTTTTTTTTGTTAATGATAAAACTATCAGCTTCTCCGTGTTTTATTGAACCTCTATTCCCCTTTATAGTAAACGCCAATTCATTTCTTTCACTTGATATCCAATAGTATTCGCCATCCAGAGATTGTTGCTTATTTTTAGTGCAAGCAATTAGCGTAATTATTGATAATAACAACAATAATATGCTAACAAATTTTCTCATGTTTCTCGCCTCCTTTTATAATATTACTATACCAAAATAATGTTACAAAACTGTATCAATGTCTGTTATAATGGAAATCTCAAATAATGTCCATTATAACAGACATTAGTAAATTTTAGAAAAAGATCTATATTTGGCTATAGTTTTACTAAATCTCTACGACTATAGATTAAAAATGTATACACTTCTATTTTACAAGTTCAACTTAAGAAAATCCAAATTACAACCATTTAACAAGTAATATAAAAAGGCTCTATAATTTCTGTAGTGAGTAAAACTACCGTAGGAATTATGGAGTCTATTTTTTGTAAAAAAAAAGCCACTTTTATTCGTCACATAATGATGAACTTGATGCGATTTTCCTTTACACTTTCACGATTTTTCTTTGATTTATTTTATAAACTTGAGTAACAATTTCTGAAGCATAATGATGTTCTACTAAAATGATAATAGCATCAGGTAAATAGTTTGAAATATTTTCAAGTATCATGCTTGAATCGTTTTTACTAATATGAGAAAACATTTCATCTAATAGTAAAATTTTAGGTTTTTTGTTCAGAGCTCGGGCAATTTTTAATTTTTGTAATTCTCCTGAGCTAAATTCATTAACAATATTCTCCATGGCAAAATCAAATAAATTTTCAATTTTCTTTAATCTTGATGACAAATTAACAATTTCAAAGATATGCTTGATCTCTTCAGTTTCAGGTATATTTTCAATTAGTTTGCCTCCAACAAATCCAAGTTCATTAGAGACATAAACAATTTCATTACTTAGTTGTTCTATCGTTTTTTCCTTTATATCAATACCATTGAAAATAATATCACCCGAAAATTCATTTAGATTAATCATAGACTTTAGAAATAACGATTTTCCACTTCCGTTATCTCCTTTAATCTGTATGATATCTCCAGATTTTAATTCTAAATTAATTGATTCTACTATTTTTTTATCATCAACAAATAGATTCACATTTTTCATAATCAACGTATTAATTGTAGATTTTGTTGAAAAACTAGTATTAATATATCCATCGCCAGATAAAAATTCAGTAATTCGTGTATGATAAACCGAATTCAATTTTATAGTAGTTATTGTCGAGATAATAGCTGTTATAGGAGAAAATAACATCCCTATATAAGCATTAAAAGCAATTAAATCACCTACTGTCAAAATATTATTTTTAACTAAATTAATACCAATAAAGATGGGTAAAAACGTTGCTGATGTAATTATCAAATTAGATATAATAGACACAATATTAGAGTATATTTTAATACGTTTAAGAGTAGTTGCATTCTCATTTACAACTAGTTTAAATGATGTATATACCAATTGAAATAAATTATATATTTTTACCGTTAGATGGTTGTATAATATATTCACAGTAGTATGAATAAGATTATCTCGATTGTTTTTAGCTATATAAGTAAGGTTTTTTAATTTATTACTAATAAAAATTGTCCAAAAAACATACACTGGTACAAAAACAAGACACACCATACCTAACCAGAAGTTAATCTGTAGAATAATAGTTACACATCCTATGATTTTTAATAGATTTGATAGAAGGGCATAAAATATGGTGAGTATATTTGAAACATATGTTTCTATATCATTCAAAATTATCTCTTGCGCTCTACTTTTATCATCATCAGATACGAATCTTTTGCTTAGAATGGATATTATAATTTTTTGTCTAATAAATTTTATTAAGTCTACTTCTATTTTAGCAGTTACTCTAGTCAAAAAGTTGCTTGATATAAATTGAAGGAATAAAAATATCAAAAAAACAATAAAAACTAGCTCAGTTTTTTCATAGTTTCCTTTACCAATTACATCATCAATTAGAAATTTAGATATATATGGTAAGGGAATTGCTAAAAGCGACTCTAGAATTATCAATATAGATAATAAAATTAAAAGCATTTTTTTTGTTTTAAATAAGACTGTCTTCATATTACCACTCAAATTGCTTTAGATTAGCTTCTATTTCTTTTATCTTCTTTGGATCTAGTTGGTTTTTTTTTAAAATCTCACCATCTAAACTTGATAGATATCCAATATAGTAATCAATCAGTATTGTATACTCGTGGAAATTTAGTACCTTCATTTTAGATTTTATGAAAGAATTGACTTCTAAAAATCTTTCAGATTTTAAAAGATTTTCTAAATATATTTCTCCTTTAATTAAATTTCCCTCCTCATCCTCTACAATACCTAAATCAAGTTGACTGACTTTTAAATTCAAGATAGTTCCAATCATATTAGAGACGCCTTTAAATTGGCGCATCAACCAGTCATCGTCATTCATAATATCACACCACCACTATAAGTTTTTGCTAATTGAGATAGACTCTCAACCTCAAACATTTTATTACTTTTCCAATAGTCCAATTCATTTGCATAGCCTTTACCATTACTATACAGTTTTTGGTATTTTTTAAAATTATATTCTTGATCGTGGCTGAATTCCAGAGCTCCTGATTCAATTTTTTTAATTACAAGTGCAGATTGAACATCTAAAATATTTTTTATAGCTTCCTTTGTATAAGTATTCGTGATAAAACCTTCTTTGCAAACAATTGATAGTCCCATAGTTCCCATGATATCGTTTAAATAGTTTAACGTATCTTCTGCTCCACTATTACTAGAAATTGAAAATAACGCTCCATACTTACCACACAATCTAAAAAGATGTGTCCAGTGAGCAATCCTGTCTATAAATGTCTTAATAGACCCTGAGACAGTATTTGCATAAACCGGCGAAGCTATAACAATCAAATCTGACGATAACATTTCTTTTTCTAAAAAAACCATATCATCACTTGACTGAGTTTTCCCGGTTATAAAAGGCTGTATAGACCCATCGCAAAATTCAATATGATAATTCAATAAATTTGCATAAAATACAATCACATCTTCATTACCATGTTTTATTAATCCTTTTATGAACTCTTCAACAACAAAATTTGTTGTTGAAGAATCATGTCCAATCGCTCCAGTACAAACGAATACTTTCATTTCCCTCTCCTTTGCTACTATACTTCCATCAAATGTATTAATGGTCCACCACCTTTACGAATTAATTCCATTGCATAAATACTACCAGACATTCCCAACATAAAGGATTCCAGATAATGACTTGAGCCCCTTGTCCATTTAATCAAGAAGGGATCTGAGATAGAGTTCGATACAACATCCATACAATAATCTCTCACGTTTTTATTGAACAAATTACAAATTCTATTTAATATCAAAATATTTCCAACGTTACCATGACATAATGAAATACTATTTAAACTTAATAAGTTCTTCACATCGTCAATAGTTAATCGGCCAAGTTCCAATTTACAGTTTTCTGAAAAGGCGAAATTTTCTTCAGCAATTCTATAGAGAAATAAATAGTAACCCATCATACCTCTACACCATGAATTACTTTCCTTTAGTAAATCAATATTAGCTTTTACTGATTTAAGAATCTCTTCTATTCTGTTTAAAATATGCACTGAAGGATGTATTTTGTATAATGATAACAATGAAATGCCTTCTCCTATTATTCCATGAGAATAAGAAAGATCATTTGTTTCTAAAAACGACTCTTTTACTATCTCATATAGAGTATCCATGAGTTCTGAATCTACCAAGTCACTTTCCTTTTGATAGATATTAGATAGGAGAGTTAGTAAACCAACTTCACCATTAATAAAATCATTAAATTTATCTACTTTTATTTGCTCATATTTTTTCTTAATTAGAGACTGTAGTTCCATTAAAGTATTAAGATATTCTTGACTTCTTGTCTTATTATAGAATTGATATGTAAGATAAACCAATCCTCCCAAACCTGTAAAAACTCCTATATTTATCTCATTTTGCGGATTTCTTAAATATGATAAAGCTTTTTCTTTTATTGTGTCATACAATTTTTTTGCAGTTTCTTGAGACTTACTATTATCTAAATTAATCAGAGTAAGCACTATTCCTCCAGAATTATATAAGCCAGATTCTATACCTTCAATAAACATTTTCTCTTCACCATTTAATGAATTGACTTGAAGTGTATAAAGCTCTAATCTATCTGGTGCATATTCAACACTTACATCAGAAATATAATCAATGAACTCATTCGTGATTTCCTCAATTTTTCTCTCTCTTTTTCCACTCTCATTAATTGGATGAAAAAAATCAGTTAGGGGATAATAGGCTGCAAGAGATAACTCAATATACCTAATTTGTTTTTCAAGGTCTGGATAATCTAGCAAGTCCAATCTCTCAAACAAAGCACTTTGATAGTCTTTTGAGTAATAATCTTCGATAATAATGTCGTTATTATTATAAAGATTCTTTGAGTTAGAATACATATAGAAACAAGGTACATCATCATTCTTTAATTGCCTTATCTCATCCTGTACCCTAAAATATCCTAAATTACCTGGCTTGAAGTTTTCTAGTAAAACATTAAATAAATTATCTCTAGCATCAGATGAAGTCAAGTATTTATAAGAATTAGACACTTCCAAAAATTTACTATAAACAACCGTTGGTCGCAATACTTGTCGAATTTTTATAACTTGCTTAAAGCCATCATTCAATATAGACCTAATTATATCTTTATTTTTAAGAATAATATCAAGACCTGTTGTAAAACCCGCTTTTATTTCTTTTTCGACTTGTTCCGGTAAAACCTTCTTTCCATTGTAGGATAGTTTTTCAATCAAATGAGTTGCTCTGATTTCTCTTTGAACAAATTTCCATTCATTTACTTCAGAGATTTCTAACTCATTGATTATGGTTGTTTTTGAATTTTTTGTATCTGGAAATAAACCACTTGCATTAAATAACATTATATCTTTATTAGAAGGTATAGGTAAGAGATAGCTGTTTAAAACACTTGTTTGCGGTAAATCAAATTTAAATATAGGAAAACCTTCTGAAGCCTCTCCCAATCCAAGAACTTCTAAGTCAATAAATACTGGTGATTGATTTTTCACATGGATATTCTCGTAATGTAAATCACAAGTGCCAAATAATAAAAATACAGACAAATAGATACCAGACAGATAATAAAATTCTGAAACTGATTCCCAACTGTTTAATGGACTATCTTCAATAAATTCCTGCCATGAATGATCATCAAAGCTAATACTCCATGGAATATAAAATTTTAAACTACTATCTACTTCCTTTAGGAAATTTATCACAGAGTGTAGCATATTATCTGTGGCTAAAGAACGAGGTTTGTAGACTACTTTCTCACCATTTAATAACTCGACAATTCGGACTGAAGCACCATTATGAGTGTCTCCTTCTGTATCAGAAATTGAACTAATAGTAAAATCTTCAATTTCAGTTACTTCACTTATTGCCTGTTTATCTTTTTCTAAATTAGTTATAATTTCGATAGAATAACTAAAAAAATTATTTATTTTTATATTAATTTTATCTTTTAGAATAGGATACTTCTCAAGGAAAGAAGATATACCACTATATTCACTTAACTTTGATAAAAAATCTTCCGTTCTATCAACATAGTTGTCACCATGTAAGATATGATTTTTCTTGTAAAATTGGTATTCTTCAGCTAAAGCATTTGAAATTAAATAAAAAATACTATCGTCTAGCTGTTTTTTTAAACGAGAATACAACTCTACCGTTCCAACTTTATTACATATTTCAATAAGTTTTGATTCGTGATAATCCAAGTCAAAAATACTGTAAATTGCTTCCAATAATGAACTCTTATCAACTATCTCATATTCTCTCATAATAACCCCTATCTATGCTTCAATATAAATAATGGAGAGTAGCACTACTTTAATTTAATTATAATTTACTTAGAAACAACGCTTTTTGAAAGTTACAGTAATTATGGTAACAGGAGCACATAGGTGCGCTGTTAAAATAAGTGTAAGAGGAATTGTTGTAATAGTAGCTTGTGGTTCAACATCCCCAATTCTTTGATTACTATTACCAATTCTTGATAGCTCAGCTAAATTTGCTGTATCAACTTGATATCCATTCATAATTTGCCTCCAATCTTGCTACTCTCCACTATGTATACTAGATACAATTTTATTATGCACCTCATCAAATGAAAGCGCAATCATTGCTAATTTTTAAAAAATTTAGTATATCTCCTTATAATTCCGATGTTATTCTCGGTTTCAACCAAAAACGATTTCCATAACAAGTTTTTTTATTATACCTTTCATTCAAGCTTTATTTATCACCAGTTTTAGATGGCTTTAACAGCGAAATTATCTCCTACAATCTTTCTACTTCGCCGAACTTAGTACAAATGAAAGCTATGCTAGAGCAAGCCTTTACAGCGAACCATTACGAAAATACAATTCTCCATAGTGACCAAGGATGGCAATACCAACACGATTTCTATCATCATTTTTTAAAGAATAAGGGAATCCAACCATCTATGTCACGTCAGGGAAATAGCCCAGATAACGGTATGATGGAATCTTTCTTTGGCATTCTTAAGTCTGAAATGTTTTATGGTTATGAGAATACGTTTCAGTCACTTGAGCACTTGGAACAAGCTATTGTCGACTATATTGATTACTACAACAACAAACGAATTAAGGTAAAACTAAAAGGATTTAGTCCTGTACAATACAGAACTAAATCCTTTGCTTAAATTAATTGTCTAACTTTTTGGGGTCAGTACAATCTGGTTGCTAGGGCTTTATTATTCTATATCTTACTAGGGATGATGATCTTTTTCAGGATTGCTCATAATATGTGTAAATATTTCTTTATATTTATATTTCAGATATTTTTCGTGTAGAATGAATAAAGCTACGTAAACAATCATAAAAACAATAGATAAATACAGCGTATCAAATGTGCTATGTCCAAAATAAGTTGCTGATTCATAAGATCCAATAGCTCCTAAGATCAACCAAGGAATATACTTGTAATACTTAGTTACCATAACACAGTCCCTCCTTTAATTAAACTAATGAGAATATCTAAAACTGAAAGTCATACCTGTACTTGTAGGATTATAAGGATCTAAGGTTACCAAAAGATCAATTCCCCAACCTCTTGCAGCAGCATATTCATATGATTCAGCGTTTACGATATAGAGTTTTTCAATTAAAGAGCCATATTTTGGAATTAATTTTACTAAACTACCAATTGTTCGAAATTGTCGTGCACATTCTTTAACTTCCGAAGGACTTAAATGTCTATAAACATTAGTTACGAGAGCTCGAAACATAGATCTTGACTGTTCTTCATTAATTTCTTTTTGTACTTGTGTAATGATTTCCTTAGATATTATTTCTTTTTCATAGTTTGACAGAGACGTTCTGTCTAATAATTCTTGTAATGTATATTGCTTACCTTCTTCTAATCTTAATTTGGAGATTTCTTGTTGCAAAATCTCAATCGGAGGAGCTGACTGTTCTTCAGACAGTACAGTACTTAAGGGAGAGAACGAAGAAAAAATTAACAATAAGGTACAACTACCTTTAATAATTATTTTATGATATTTCATAATATCACCTTCCTTTTGTTTTTTTACTTAATAATATGCTTCTATAAAAATAGGCAATTTCTCGAAGTGCTATATTCTTAAACTAACTTCTACCGCCAATAAACGTGGAAGTCAATTTGTCAAAACAATGCTATTAAAAAATAAAAGGGAAAACTTTTTGTTAAATAAGGTTATCATTACTATTAACCACATATAGTTTTTAGCCAACCAACTATATGTGATCTAAGTAATGGGATTAAGAATAGACCTACAAATAGACCTAAAATAAATATTAGAAACATTTTTTTGAAGCTTCTTTTGTTCATCTATGGACAGATTCCCGAAAAGTATATTTTTAATTTTTCTAAGTACGTCTAGACGTTTTAAAACTCATGTTGTGATTGAATTACGTTCAATACTTCTTGCATACTTCCAGCCTTCCAATTTGCCTTAGCATTAAATAAAGGCAATGGGTAATCGTAATATCCAATAGTATCAATACCAGCACTAGTTGATACCTGTATCCCTGAGTACGAATCTTCAATAGCAATTGTCATCCGAAACAATATAATCAAAATAATTCTTCAAATCCAGTTTTTCAAGACTTATTTCTATACTTTTTCTTCCTTTCTCTGTGAAAATCGCAAATTTTTCCCACTTTTTCTCAATGATTTCAATACTGAAACAACATCTTTCCAGAACTTCAATAATTTCT
The DNA here is from genome assembly GCF_003603405.1 of Streptococcus sp. AM43-2AT. NCBI lineage: Bacteria > Bacillati > Bacillota > Bacilli > Lactobacillales > Streptococcaceae > Streptococcus > Streptococcus sp. AM43-2AT. Next base: position 170,270 of record NZ_QTND01000003.1, read on the forward strand.
TTTTATGTTAATTCATTATTTAACTAAATCTTTGGAGGTAATACGTTTTCAAAGCTACTTTTTTACCATAAATTTTGAGCCTTCAACACATATTACTAAGCCAAAAATGCTCTAAATTTTTGAAATTCTAACAAATTACACCCTTGTACATTAGAATCACTTCTTTCTAATTAAAAATTAGATAAAACAGAAATACCATATAGTTAATTAGTATTTTCATCATTTAATCAACTAATCAGCCTTCCCAACATCAAGACCATTGGACTCCTTTTGTGATTGCACTCGAATCTCCAATTGTTTATTCTTCTGAATAAACTGTTGGTAAGGAATTGTATTACTAAACATAAAAACACCTAGTAATGCAAATGTAACTAATTTTTTAATTCCACGTTTTTTTCTCATGAAATGAAACCCCTTTCTTTTTCCTTGTTTTTATTCTAACACATATATATTATTTAGGCAATTATTTTTATTGCGTTTTGAACTTTTTTTTTTTTTTTATTACCATAAAGAATTATTTATTCCTTTAACTTGCTATTTTGAACTAAAAATTTTATAATGAAATTAAGCAAATAGGAAGGTTTATTATCTTTAATGAATACACTCGCAGAGAAATTCAGATTAAAAAGAAAAGAGCTAGGACTCTCCCAACAAACTCTTGCAGAAGGAATTTGTGAACAAAGCCAGATTAGTAAAATTGAGAGAGGGTATTTCATTCCCTCCGCAGACCTTTTGTTCAAACTCTCACAACGACTTGAAGTACCATTAGATTATTTTTTTAATGAACAAATTGAAATTAAATCTAACCTCTCTAATTTCAAGCAATTATCTGCTCGACTATTAGATGACAGAAATTATGATGATTTGGAATATATTTATAGAATAGAGATTGAACGAAGTACTTTTCTAACACTAGAAGACCGAACTTACCTTGAATGGATTAAAGCTATTATTGACTTCTATCAATATGACAGTAAGTGTGAGGCTATTTCTTCATTGGAAAATATATTATTAAAAGTCTCCTCAAATACTCTGATTTATTTAAAGGTATTGAATACTCTATCTAATTTCTATTCCTTAGTGGGTCGTGAACAAGAATATGAGGCAAACTACTCTCATTTAATGGAGTTATATCAGACAAAAAATTTTGAGCATCAAGAGTTTTTATTTGGCTACATCAGAGTTCGTTACAACTACGCTCACTACCTAGTGTCAAAGGAAAAATATAACGAAGCCATCCAAGAAGCTCTTGAGACGATTGAACTCTGTAAACAAAGACAGACAAGCTACCAACTGGCTCCCCTACTTATTCTTGTAGGAAATGCTGGAGCCAAATTTCTAGACAAAGAACAAGTCAAAAATTATTATATAGAAGCAAGAGAGTTATGTAAGATTTATAACAATCCTTTAATGTTGATGAAGATAGAAAATTATTTGAAGGAATTAGATACTGTATAGTTAATCTTGACATTATAGTTTTTCTGAAACGTTAAATAACCTGTAAGGCTGATAGTGATATTAATACTATCAGCCTTATAATTTTTTCATGGTATCTCAAATAACTATACTGATTTTGTTTCCCGTTCTAATTTGGTAACATTTTGATTTCTTGTATTATCAAGTATATTGATAAAATTCTCTAATCTCCTAACCTTATATTCGTAATCATCTATCCATTTAGTCATAAATCTTTGATTTTCTTAGGAATGATATTAGGATAGCAAGGATAATTTAGAAAAATTATCACATGAATTGATATAATATGTATTGAATAATAATAGTTGCAGCCATTTTATGACAAGAAAAAAGCTTCTGAAATGTTAGATTTCAGAAGCTTTTTGTCTATCTATTATGATTTAAACCTTGGTAAGTTATAATTTTCTGTGATATTTAGGATATTTAAAAACATAGAAGTATTTTTGTAGACTAATTTACAATTTTTCCAATATTTTACCAAGTAGTTCTTCTAACTTTCCTAAATCTCCATAGACTGTTCCGTCCATATAAAGATTGTAAACCTCGTCATCTTGCTCCACACGTATTTGTGCAGAGTATCCTTTTGATAATGCTAAGGAACGAATGACTTCTCGTTGAGTTCGTCCATTCCCTTCTCGAAAGGGATGGAAATAATTAAGATTATCAAGAATTTTTGCTAATTGTTTAATAATCTCATCTTTTGAATTAGCAGTTTGATAATAGGTATGAATAAGGCGGTTTATATAAGCTTGGGCAGTACTGAAAGATTGTATTGACATAAAAGGATTCCCATTTTTTGAGATATTCACTTTGCGAAATTGTCCCGCCCAAGCATAGACATCTTGAAATAAATATTTATGAATGGCTAAAATATCACTAATGGAGTAGACTTCAATGACTTTCAAGCGTAAGTCTGCAAGCCTTCTAGTAACGAATAAATGCTCATTCCGATAGGCTTCTTCAATATTTGTAACATTTTGTTTGTTGATTAAGACTGTAGAATTTGGATAGGTATATTGATGATTGGGGTCAATGTACTCATATCCTTCATATTGATTTTTAACCAATATTCAATTCCTTTCGTCTGTTGATAACATAAGTTTTTAAATCAATCACATCTTGAACAGTAGGTTCATAATTTTCAATCATTGATGACCCAATAGCATACCAGACAGTATCAAAATCCGAAAAGTTATCAAAGGGAATCCCTAAAATTGTTAATTCTTCTTTATTTACATCAAGAGTCATGGCACACCTCCTTATATAGAGTTATCCTTATTATACCATAAAATCGGTATTTTCACCTAAAGGATAGAGACCAAAAGATATATGTAAGCATATAGATTAATACTTACAGAACTAAAAATATTCCCCTGTTTTTAGTCCAACTGAAACCCATACTTTCCAAACCAGGTCTTAAGAAAAAAGGTAGAGAAAAAGGTAGAGTTTGAATTGAAATACAGTGCAATATATCGCATTTGGCAAAAAGAAAAAACGCTTGAAATCAGCGTTTTTCTTCTGTATTGATTCGTATTGAACCCCTACTTCACTTCAGTAAACACAACGTGTTTGCGAAGTTTTGGTGAGTATTTCTTCAATTGAAGACGGTCTGGAGTGTTACGTTTGTTTTTAGAAGTAAGGTACAAGCGTTCACCAGATTCTTTGTGTTCAAGTGTAATATTTACGCGCATGGTATCTCCCTTCTATTATTCAGCTGATGCAGCTTTAGCGATCTTACGTCCTTTGTAGTATCCTTTAAGTGATACACGGTGAGAACGTGAGTAATCTCCAGTTGCTTCGTCAAAGTTTACAGATGGAGCTGTTACTTTGTAGTGCGTACGACGTTTGTTTTTCTTCGCTTTTGATGTGCGACGTGCAGGTACTGCCATTTCGTTTTTCTCCTTTTAAGATATAAATTCAATTAGGTTTGATTTTCATCAACTTTAACAGTATAACAAAACTTTTTTGTAAAGTAAAGTTACTTGACAACTTTTTTCAAATAATTTCTTTCATCCTGCTGTTCTCCATCCTCACTCTGTTAAATTGTCTGAAAATTCAAGAATTTTCTTCTATCGTTGGACTGTAAATTGTGCTATAATAATAAAAAAATACGTGAGAGGGAATCAGATGACAGAATTAGATACACGCCATCGCAGTAGCGTCTACGACAGCATGGTCAAATCCCCTAACCGGGCTATGCTTCGGGCAACTGGGATGACCGATGAAAACTTTGAAAAACCAATTGTAGGGGTCATCTCTACTTGGGCTGAAAACACGCCTTGTAACATGCACCTGCATGATTTTGGGAAATTGGCCAAAGAAGGTGTGAAAGATGCGGGAGCTTGGCCGGTCCAATTCGGAACTATTACTGTTGCGGATGGGATCGCTATGGGAACGCCTGGGATGCGCTTCTCCTTGACTTCTCGTGATATCATCGCGGACTCTATCGAAGCGGCTATGGGTGGTCACAACGTTGATGCCTTTGTAGCTATCGGTGGCTGTGACAAGAACATGCCTGGTTCTATGATTGCTATTGCCAATATGGATATTCCAGCAATCTTTGCCTACGGTGGTACCATTGCACCAGGTAATCTAAACGGTAAGGATATCGACTTGGTTTCTGTTTTCGAAGGAATCGGAAAATGGAACCATGGTGACATGACGGCTGAAGAAGTGAAGCAACTGGAATGTAATGCCTGCCCTGGCCCTGGTGGTTGTGGTGGAATGTACACTGCCAATACCATGGCGACAGCGATCGAGGTCCTTGGGATGAGCTTACCAGGTTCATCTTCTCACCCTGCTGAATCAGCAGATAAAAAAGCTGACATCGAAGAAGCTGGTCGTGCAGTTGTCAAGATGCTTGAAATGGGACTGAAACCATCTGACATCTTGACCCGTGAAGCCTTTGAAGATGCCATTACGGTGACTATGGCCCTGGGTGGATCAACCAATGCGACCCTTCACTTGCTTGCCATCGCTCACGCAGCCAATGTTGACTTGACCCTTGAAGACTTCAACGATTTCCAAGAGCGCGTCCCTCACTTGGCAGACTTGAAACCTTCTGGTCAATACGTCTTCCAAGACCTTTACAATGTTGGTGGTGTGCCAGCTGTCATGAAATACCTTCTGAAAAATGGTTTCCTTCATGGTGATCGGATCACATGTACCGGTAAAACTGTTGCCGAAAACTTGGAAGCCTTCGCTGATTTGACACCAGGTCAAAAAGTCATCATGCCACTTGAAAATCCAAAACGTGCGGATGGTCCATTGATCATCCTGAAAGGGAACTTGGCTCCAGAAGGGGCGGTTGCCAAAGTATCAGGTGTGAAGGTCCGCAACATCACCGGTCCTGCTAAGGTCTTTGACTCCGAAGAAGCTGCCATTGAAGCGGTTCTTTCAGATGAAATCGTGGATGGCGATGTTGTTGTCGTTCGTTTCGTTGGTCCGAAAGGTGGTCCTGGTATGCCGGAAATGCTGTCCTTGTCATCTATGATCGTTGGGAAAGGCCAAGGAGACAAGGTTGCCCTCTTGACAGACGGACGCTTCTCTGGTGGTACTTATGGTCTCGTTGTCGGTCACATTGCGCCTGAAGCTCAGGTCGGTGGCCCAATCGCCTACCTCCACACAGGGGACATGGTAACAGTCGACCAAGATACTAAAGAAATCACCATGCACGTCTCAGACGAAGAATTGGCGAAACGGAAGGCTGAAACAACCTTGCCACCACTCTATAGCCGTGGGGTTCTCGGTAAGTATGCCCACACGGTATCCTCTGCTTCACGCGGTGCCGTGACAGACTTCTGGAATATGGAACAGTCTGGTAAACAATAAGATATGAAAAAACTCACTTTACGAATTTGTAAAGTGAGTTTTATTGATTTATCGCGGTGGAAGGCCAAGTGCAATACGTCCATAACGGCTGATCCGGGTAATTTTCCAAGCTGGCGACCAGGTTACTTCTACTTTGACGTCTTCAATACCGTCAATTTCTTTTAGGCGAGCGACGATTTCGATAGGCAAACTTTCCGCACAGTCACAAGCGGTATCGGTAAAGGTCATGACTACCTTGCAAGTCCCTTCCTCATCCAGATCCAACTCATAAATCAAACCAAGGTTGTAGACGTCCAATTCAACATCGGTATCAAACACAAGCTCTAACTTTTCAATCAATTGTTTCTCCAGTGCTAGGGCACGGTCGTTAATCTTGATATCCTCTCTCATCTCGCTATCCTTTCCCTCCTTTGATGAAGACTATTTTCTCACAATTCTGACAATAATGCAAGTTAACCTAGAATGAGATCGAATGACAGCTACAAATCAAACCATCCGTCTTAAGACTGATTTTAAATTACAGGAAGGTATCTTAAGCTTTCTTTAAGTTTTCCGATTTATACTAATACCATCAAATGAAGACCTCCTAACTTTGTTTGATAGAAAATCCTAAACTTTTTCATAATAATCTCCCATAAAGGCCACCAAATCAGGTGGCTTTTTTTATGGGAGTGAGACAGAACAATTTTTTAAAATTGTTCGTTGTCTCACCCCCCGCACAGTTGATTAGGTAATCTTTGGAGCTATAAGAGCGAACAAAGATACCAATCAACCACTGCGTTATGTAATTATTACCAAACCTATTTCCTTAAACCAATCCTAACAAGGACGTAGATGAGCTTAGGTACATTGATGCAGTTCGAACGACAGAGAGAACTACGTTCCTTATCTTTACGAGCATCCGTGAGTTTAGGTACGTTGACGCAGTTTGAACGCTAGTGAGAACTACGATCCTTAGAAATTTGAATGAGGTGAACTCAAAGAGTTCAACCGAATTTAGAGATATGGATGCAATTTGAGCGGAGCGAAAACTACGTTCCTATAAATATATATGCGAAGAAAGTTTGAAAACCTTCAAAATATTTTTTTCAGCTCTATCTTTCTATTGTTTACTATATTTATAGGCAAAACAGCTATTTTACAAGCTTTATTCATCGATAATCCTTTTGCCTCCTCCAAGTTCTTGTGCTATAATGATACGGATACTGTTCATTTTCAAGCAAGGAGGTACACTATGAAACAAAACCATTCACGTTTTCTCATTCCAGGAATTTTATTACTAGGAGTGGTCTTACGGGCCCCATTTACGACCCTCTCCACTGTCTTATCAGATATTGCTGCTAGCTTTGGTGTTGAGGTGAGTTCTCTCGGCCTCTTGACAAGTCTACCCCTCCTAACATTCGCTATTTTCTCTCCTTTTGCTACTAGCTGGGCGAGACGCTTTGGGATTGAGCGACTCTTTCTTGGAGTTTTGATCCTGATGACGATTGGATCTGCTCTACGCACCATCAATCTGCCTCTCCTCTATGTGGGAACTCTTTTGATTGGTGCTGCTATTGCCTTTATCAATGTCCTTCTACCAAGCTTGATCCAAGCTAATGAACCAAAACGTCTTGGCTTCTTAACAACCCTCTATATCACTGCAATGGGCTTGTCTACTGCGGTAGCTTCTTCTGTCGCTGTTCCTATTACTCAAGCTACCTCTTGGCAAGGCTTGGTCTGGGTGCTGACAGTTGTCTGTGCGGTCGCTCTTGTGATCTGGCTCCCTAATGCTCGCCACAATCATTATTTGAAAAAAAGCTCTTCTTCTCATGAAAATAAGACTAGCTGGTATAAGAATGGCAAAGTTTGGGCCATCATGCTTTTCTGTGGTCTCCAGTCTCTCTTATTCTATACCACGATGACCTGGCTTCCTACTATGGCAACCCAAGCTGGTATCAGTCAAGCCAATGCCGGAATTTTAGCATCTGTATTCACCCTGATGAGTCTTCCTTTCTCTATGACCATTCCAAGTCTTACCACCAGCCTTACTGAACGAAATCGACGTATCATGCTGATAACGACTGTTTTAGCTGGTTTTACTGGAATTGCCATGCTGTTAATAAAGACAAACAACTTCATTTACTGGTTGATTCTGAATATCTTGATTGGAAGTTTTACGAGTATCTTATTCCCTTACCTCATGGTCACCTTCTCCATGAAGTCTAGCTCTCCTGAGAAAACGGCTCAACTCTCTGGGCTAGCTCAAACAGGAGGATATATCTTTGCTGCACTTGGACCTATCTTATTTGGGTCAAGCCAACAAATCTTCCATTCTTGGACACCCGGAGTTTTACTTCTTCTGGTTGTTGTTTTATTCATGAGTATTGCTCTCTATCAAGTAGAGAAATCTGATGTTATCCTTTAATCCAATAAACCCCATTGATCAAATGGGGTTTATTTTTTATACAAAAAAAGAGAGTGGGACAGAAATCGGTCATTCGTTAGAATTCGATTTCGTCGTCCCACCTCCGCACAGTTGAGTAGGGCTATAAAAGCTGATGAAATCAGCGTAGTAGAGCCCACTCAACCACTGCGTCTTGCTCGACAATCCAAAGACAATTAAGAGGCTGGGACTTTTGTCCCAACCTCTTTGCTATGACTTGATTATGGGTTGAATGACACGTGTACGTGGTCGTAGTGATTTTCTGTTACACTTCCACGGTCTGGCATTTCATTCCAAGTATTTGCTGGTCCATAAATGTTGTCGAATGGAGCATAGAAACGTTGTTTCCAAATGATGTAGGAAATTCCATTTTCTTCAATATGATTGATTGCATATTGAGCTACTTGGTCACCGATCGCTGAACTTTCTGGAACCATAACGTCGATTGCAAGACCTTTACCGTGATCTTCTGGGTCACCAGGACGGTAACCACCGATATCAGTCAAGCCAAGTTCATTTATTACTTGTTCTTTGAAGCGAATCGCTTGAGGTTGAAGACCTTCATTTGAAGTAGGTGTCGCAGTTGAAGGAGTTGAAGCTGTCGTGTCAACAACTGGTGCTGGTGCACCATATTGTGGTGTTGAAGCAACCGCAGTAACTTCTGGTTCTGCTGGAACTTCAACGACTGGAGCTGGTTCAGCTACTGGAGCTACTGGTGCTTCCTCAACAACTGGTGCTGCTACAGGAGCCGCTACTTCAGCTGGCGCTGCAGCAGGTTGCGCAGGTGCCTCTTCAACAACTGGTGCTGGTGCTTCATCTGCTACTGGGGCTGCTGGTGCAGGTGTTTCTGCTGGTGCTTCTGGAGTTGACAAGCTTTCTGATACTTGGTCTGCCACTGCTGCTACAACTGCAGGTGCTTGAGGGAGTTCTACAGGTTGGTTGCTCTCATCTGCTACTGGTTTTGTCAAATCACCCACTGCAACAGTTTGGTTGTCTACTTTAATTTGGTTGTTGGTCAAATCAGCAGAAGTTGTCACAGTTGCATCAGCATTACCTGCTGTAGGAGTTTGGATTTCTACACCTGTCACTTGGTTTTGATCATTGACAGTTGTTGTCAAGACAGTTCCTGGGAAAATCAAATCAATGTTGCTGATTTGGTTCAAGTTTGCCAAAACAGTTACGTCAACATTCAAAGCTTCCGCAATCGTGCTTAGGGTATCCCCATATTTGATGGTGTAGGTTTGTTTGTTTTCTGAAGTTGAAATATCTGCACGAATTTCATCTACAGAACGGGCAACCCAATCTCCATTTGATTCTGCTTTACCAGTTGTAAATGGCAATACCGCCATAGCAACAGTCGAAGCAATTAGAGCCTTTTTATTTACTTTCTTCATACGTTCTTTCCTCGTTTTCTTATTATCGGAGATTTATCTCCAGACAGATACATTTAATATTCTACCACATTTTTTGTCTTTAGAATGACTCTTCTTTTCTTTTAATCTAACTGACCCTAATTTGTAACATTAACCCTTTCTTGTTACATTCTCTTAACAATTAACGACAGTTAGTACTATTTGGATAATCAAACAAATTCATTGTGTCAGAAGCTTTTGAGAGCTCTGAACCAAGGGATTTTAGAAGATTTTTCAGTCGAATAAAAGCTAAAAAAGCACCCTAAGTTCGTGTCCTGTAGACATCACTTGGGGTGCTGTTTTTAACGGCTTGTATCTTATTAATTGAACACGCCCTAAATGCTGTGTGTAAAACGCAAACTGTAATAGTACTAACTTCAAAGGCACAGTAGCTGATTGGATTTTTCTCTCGCTTTAAGAGCTCGGAAAAATCCTAATCAGCCTTGTGGGGGCAGGACAACGAAGCATTCTATACAACAGTGCTTCTGTCCTGCTCCCTATTTTCACTTTGCATTTTGCGGGCTTTGTATCTTATTTGACCTTCATCATTCTGACCAGGTTGGCGCGTTCGGCTTCTTCGAGTTTCATTTCGATATAATAGATGGTCTCCTTGAGGTCTGGAATGGTCGCATACTCCAGTCCATTTACCCGACGGCGCGTTTTTTCGATCTCATCGGCCATGAGCTGGCAAGTTTTTTCAATCTCAGCTAGACGCAGCAGGTCTGGGAAGAGTTCTTCCATTTCTTGAATGGTACTATCCATCTGACTATTGGAAGCCACGTAGCTGTAGACCACGTCTCCCTCATCGTCTCCATACGGATTATCGATATGGGCATGCATCTTGGGCACGCGCACACTCATGATATTCTCCGTCTCGATATGCAGGCTGACCTCACGCGTCGGCACCGCAAAGATTTCCTGGACCATGAGGTCATTTTCCAGACATTTGGCGAGGACAAATTCTTGCATATTTCCGACGAGAGCTGCCTCAACCTTCTGGCGGAGGCGGTCATTTTCACGGACCGATTCGATGAAGCGTCGCATGAGCTCATCTCGTTTGTCCTTGAGAAGTTTATGCCCTCTAGTTGCTGTCTTCAGACGCTCTTTGAGGGTGTTTAACTCCATCCGGGTGGGTTTGACATTTAATCGTGCCATTTGACTTCCTCCTTTCTACTCCTAGGCTTGTGCTTCCTTAGAAGTTTTTGGGAGGTATTCGTCGATCATATCATCCTTGATCCGCTTGAGCTCTGTCCTTGGCAAGATAGCCAGCAATTCCCAGCCCAGATCTAGACTTTCTTGAATGCTCCGATTGGTAGTAAAGCCTTGATTGATGTATTCCTTCTCAAAGCGATCAGTAAATTTGACATAGAGCTTGTCTGTATCTGACAAGGCAGATTCCCCAAGCACCACGGCTAACTCTTTTGCTTGTTTCCCTTGGGCATAGGCCGCAAAGAGCTGGTTCATGGTCGCCGCATGGTCTTTCCGAGTCTTCCCTTCACCAGATCCCTTGTCTTTCAAACGAGAAAGAGATGGAAGGACATTGATCGGTGGACGGTAGCCACTGTTGTAGAGATCACGGGACAGAATAATCTGACCTTCGGTGATGTAGCCTGTCAAGTCAGGAATAGGGTGGGTGATGTCATCTTCCGGCATGGAGAGGATCGGAATCTGGGTCACAGATCCTTTCTTTCCAACCAAGCGTCCGGCACGTTCGTAGAGGGTGGATAGGTTGGTATAGAGGTAACCTGGATAGCCCCGACGTCCTGGAACCTCCCGGCGGGCAGCGGATACTTCCCGAAGGGCTTCACAGTAGTTGGTCATGTCGGTCATGATGACCAAGACGTGCATGTCTTTTTCATAGGCCAAATATTCTGCCGCTGTCAAGGCAATCCGAGGAGTGGCTATCCGCTCGATAGCTGGGTCATTGGCTAGGTTGATAAAGAGGACAGAGCGGTCAATGGCTCCTGTTTCCCGAAGGTCATTCATAAAGAACTCTGCTTCTTCAAAGGTAATCCCCATGGCCGCAAAGACCACGGCAAAGTTTTCTTCGGAATTCAGTACCGTCGCTTGACGGGCAATCTGAGCTGCCAACTCCTTGTGAGGAAGACCAGAACCGGAGAAGACTGGGAGTTTTTGGCCCCGAACCAGGGTATTCAAGTGGTCAATGGCCGAGATTCCTGTCTGGATAAATTCATCTGGATAGTCCCGAGATACTGGGTTGATGGCTTGTCCATCAATATCCAAGTACTTCTCTGGGATAATCTCCGGACCACCATCGATGGGTTTGCCCATCCCGTTAAAGATGCGGCCCACCATGTCTTCGGACACTGGAAGTTCTAAGGGACGTCCGGTAAAGCGGACTTTGGCTTTTTCCAAGTTGATCCCGCTAGATCCTTCAAAGAGCTGGACCATCGCCTTGTCTTCTTGGACTTCGAGGACTTGTCCCTGACGGGTTGTTCCATCATGGAGCTTGATTTCTACGAGTTCATTGTAGCGAACCCCTTGGACCTGATCGACAATCATCAAGGGGCCAACAACTTCGCTGACAGTACGGTATTCTTTAATCACGCTCATTGTCTACTCCTCCTTGGGCTACGATTTGGTGTAGGGTTTCTACGATTTCTTCTTTCAGGGCTTGAATGGTGGCCAACTGATCCTCATGGATGAACTTGCTACGGGCAATGCGGTCCCGAAGATCTACGGTTCCTTCCATGATTTCTGTGAAGTAGGCCCCTAATTCCAACGCTTTTTGACTTTCTTGGTCAAAGGTCAGAATATTGGTCAACAAGGCCACCTGCTTGCTGAAAGAAGTATAGGTATCGACCTCATCAAAGGCATTTTGTTGCAGGTAGTCTTCACGGATCATCTTAGCCGCATTCATAGTCAAGCGGTCTTTTTCAGATAAGGAGTCCAGACCAACCAAGCGCACAATCTCTTGCAATTCACTCTCTTTTTGCAACAGATTCATGGCGCGGGTGACTTTTTCTGCCCAGCTAATCTGCTCATGCTGATCGATATATTGGCCTACCTCATCTTGGTAAAGGGAATAAGAGCTCAACCAGTTGATGGCTGGGAAGTGGCGACGTTGCGCCAACTGAGCATCCAGTCCCCAGAAGACCTTAACAATCCGCAAGGTGTTTTGCGTTACGGGCTCTGAGATATCTCCACCAGGAGGGGAAACGGCACCGATGGCTGTAATAGAGCCTTCACGTGCAGTCGTTCCGAGTGTCTTAACCCGGCCGGCCCGTTCGTAATACTCGGCAATCCGGCTACCAAGATAGGCTGGGTAGCCTTCATCTCCGGGCATTTCTTCTAGACGACCAGACATTTCACGAAGAGCTTCTGCCCAGCGCGACGTGGAATCCGCCATGATGGCAACGGAATAGCCCATATCACGAAAGTATTCGGCAATAGTAATCCCTGTATAGATGGAAGCTTCCCGCGCCGCAACTGGCATGTTAGAGGTATTGGCAATCAGAACCGTCCGTTGCATGATGGATTGGCCGGTTGTTGGATCGATCAATTCTGGAAACTCATTCAGAACGTCTGTCATTTCATTTCCACGTTCCCCACAACCAACGTAAATCACGATGTCCACATTGGCAAACTTAGCCACCTGGTGTTGCACGACGGTTTTTCCAGCTCCGAAAGGACCAGGAACAGCTGCAGCTCCACCTTTTGTCACTGGGAAGAAGGTATCAATGACCCGTTGACCTGTGACCAAAGGCTCTACTGGGATCAGTTTTTGTGCAAAGGGACGGCCTCGACGAACCGGCCATTTTTGCATCAAGGTTCCGGTAAAGAGGCTGCCATCAGCCTGCTCAATCTCATAAACTGCTTCTTCTACTGTGTAAGAACCTGCTGCAATCTTGGTCACACGCCCACTGACTCCGTAAGGCACCATGATGCGGTGTTCCACCATATTGGTCTCTTGGACGGTACCGACGATGTCTCCAGCGACCACCTCTGTCCCTTCTACCACAGTCGGTTCGAAGGTCCATTTGGTGTTACGGTCTAGATTTGGAACTTGCACCCCACGAACCAGAAAATCACTGGCTGTAACTTCTTGGAATCGTTCCAAGGGGCGTTGGATCCCGTCAAACATCTGAGAGATCAAACCTGGTCCCAACTCAACAGAGAGGGGAGCCCCAGTTGTGACCACCGGTTCACCTGGACCGACTCCAGACGTTTCTTCATATACTTGGATAGATGCCTCATCCCGACGCATCTCAATAATTTCGCCAATCAATCCAAGATCGCCGACCCGGCAAATATCTTGGATATTGGCCTCCTGCATCCCTGATGCGACCACCAAGGGACCGGAAACTTTAATAATTTTTCCTTGAGTCATGTATTCCTCCTGGGAATCCTTTGTTTCTTTGTATTACTTTTGCGCCATATCGGCTAGAGATTGCTTTTGTTGACCATTTTCATCGAAATTAGTTGGATCCAGCCAAGCTTCGAAGCGCTCTTTGATAGCTGGCCATTCTTGGTCAATGATAGACAACCAATCTGTGTCTCGAGTCCGACCTTTATAAACAAGAGCCTGACGGAAACAGCCTTCATAGGTGAATCCCAAGCGCTCAGCTGCTTTACGAGAAGCTTGGTTTAAGGCATCACATTTCCACTCATAGCGTCTGTAGCCCAAATCCTCAAACACACAGCGCGCCAAGAGATACTGAGCTTCGGTTGCCATGCGTGTCTTCTTAAGCAATGGTGAGTAGGTCACCGCTCCAACTTCAATCACTCGGTTGGCTTGATCCATCCGCATGAGAGAGAATGTCCCTAAAGCCTTGCCGGAATCTTTGTCTACAATCGCATAGTAAAAGCGACCTTGGGCTGTCATGAGATCATCCAACAGACGATCCCACTCAGCTTCATTGTGGGCAGGGCCATTGAATAGATAGGTCCACATATCTGCTGGGGAGGCTGGCCCGTGGACCTGATAAAGATCCGCTCAATAGCTGGTAGACGCCCCGGTGTAAAATCCGGCAGTGCATCTCCAATCGCTTGGCCAAATTCATTTGTTCTCATAAAATATCCTGCCCCACTGCTTTTTCGACATTATCCCGAATGCGTTTCCGTCCTAGCCCAGTCGAGCCCTTATGAGTAGGAATCAAGATGACTGCTGGAGTTACTTGGCGATCGTAGTGGGCAATGGTATCTGGGATTTCCTGAGCCATATCTTCCGTCAGATAGATGATGCCAAAATCTTCTTGGCTCAAGTGACGTAAGGTATTAATGGTTTCCTGAGCCTCTGCTACGGGAAAGGTCTGAAAGCCAATCATCTGAAAAGGAAGGATAGCATCTCGGTTTCCCACAACGGCAATTTTTTGCGTTTTACTGGCCATAGATCGGTCTCATCCTTTCTTTTATTTTGTCAATTGGAAGCTGATTGTCCAGACCTGTCAAGACCAAACGTAAATTCTTCACCTCCAGCTCTTTTCCAAAAAGATAGCGAGCTAAAGGCAAGGGGCCGTCTGTCTCAAAGGAAGCTTGTTCCAAAATTCGGTACTTAATCACATGCTCCAGGTATTCCACTGTCTCAGCGCTCACTCTCCCTGCTCGCATCTGCTCTTCGTACCGAGTCAGTTCCACATCATAAGGCAAGGGATTGACTTGTTGGAACCAACTGATGAGGTTGCCCTGCTCCACACATTGGATGACTTCTCTTGCCGAGAGCGTCCCTGCATCAGACAAGAGTTGCTTCATAAAGCTTCCTGGCTTTTTCAAGCTGAGGGCCCGCTCAACTGTGATGACATTGTAACAATCAATGGTCAAGGTGACCAGCGATTCTAAAAGTGGATGCTCGAGGTTTTCCACCAAGCGTTTGAGATGATCAAAGTAAGCCAGATCCATGCCGATTTCCAGAACTCGAATATCCTGATAGTCGACATATTCCTGCCAGGTCGCTGCTACTTCCTGAGCCATAAACTCTGGGCAGTTCTCTGAAGAAAAGGTCTTGGCTACTTGTTCAAGAACTGCTAAGGAATAGGGACCTGCATCCAATAATAGGAAGTTCAACTCCCGCCCCGTTGCTCGCTCTTTCAAGAAAACCTTGAGATTGTGATAGGTGTACTTGAGGGCAAAGAGGTCGACCACAGCTGGATTCGGAGCTACTTGATAAGCCCAGTCATACTCTGCTAGAAGGTGCTTCATCAAGGCTTGCTCGACAACTTGGACTTGACGCAGTTGATCTGCCTCCAAGGCATAGGTCGTCCCTTGCAAGAGACTGGCACGCGCTTCTGCATCTGGGCTGGTCAGAAGAGCATCAAACTGAGCTGGACTCAAAAAACTAGCTTCACGTACACTAATCCCGGTATTTACTTGAGAATACGTCCGTTCACTCATAGGCCCTCCTAGTTCTTCTCTTCTTTAAAAATGCTAGCTGCCATATGGAAGCTCTGCTCCTCCCGTACAGCATCGACGAGATCACGGTAGAGATAGCTGGCATCCACTTTGCCAAAGGAAAGGATAAAACCTGCTTCTTGGGCAAGAGTTTCTTTTGCTAACTGAAGCTGTGGATAGGCCTCTATCAAATCCTGACAATCTTGATCCGTTAGTTTTTCTGCCGTCACAGCACCTAGGGTTAAGACCATTGCTTGGTCTGCATAACGAGGAAGAACGCGGTGAAGAAATGCAAGTTCTTCTTCACGTGACCAAGTCGCCATTTTCTGGTAGGCGTCCGCAAACAGCTCTTTTAAAACCCGTTGCTTGGTGACCAATGTTGATTGACGTTTTTGATTTTCGATTTGTTGGCTTTCACGTTGCAAGTGGCGCTCAATCGTCTGCAATTGAACCGCCCGTTGGTGTAACTTTTCTTCTACCAAACGAGTTTCCTGCAACTGGGCTTCTGCTTGGACCTTAGCCGTCGCTTCCGCCACTAATTTCCGGCCTTTTTCATGAGCCTGTTCAAGGATGGAGTCCTTTAATTGGGAATAATCCGTCATTGTTATTATTTCCTCCTTTGGAGTTCTTCACCACCGATAAAAGACGAAGAGAAGCCTCCTCTTCTTTGGCTTAGGTGTGTCTAGATTAGCCGACGCGAAGAGTCAAAAGGAAGGACACAACGAAGGCCAAGATGGCATAGGTTTCAACCATGGCCGCAAGGATAACCCCTTTCATCATGTCTTCTGGGCGTTTTGCCAAGATTTGCATCCCAGCAGTTGCGACATTCCCTTGGTGTTTCGCTGAGAAATAGCCAACAATCGCTACTGGAAGAGCTGTGAAGAAGTAAGCGACTCCTGTTTCAAGAGCCATATCTGGCTTAATTTGCAACCAGATCAAGATTCCGATAACGAAACCATACAGACCTTGTGTACCTGGCAACAATTGCAAGATCAAAGCTTGGGCGAATTTTTCTGGTTGTTCTTTCAAGAGTGCAGCAGCAGCCTGACCAGTCTTACCAACACCGAGGGCTGAACCCATTCCGCTAAGAGACACCGCAATGGCTACACCAAGTGCTGCAAAGAAGGCACCCCCATGGGTTGAGAAATATGAAGCTAAAGATTCCATGAATATACTCCTATAAAATTTTTTATGATTGATTTACTGAATTATTTTTTTGTTTTGACATAGCGTTCCGACGGTTTTAGAGGTCGGAAGGGTTTGCCACCACCCTCGTAGAACTTGCCAAAGAACTCGACAAAGATCAAACGAGCCCCGTGCACGTATCCTGATAAGAAGGACAGGAACATGTTGATAGCATGGAGTAGGACAAAGAGGACAAGGCCGACTGTGAACCGTCCCAGAGTCGGGAAGAGATTGACAATCAAGTTAAAGGCTGACCCGATGCTAGCCCCAGATAAACCGAGCGCCATCAAACGGGTGAAGCTGACCAAGTCTCCGACATAGCCACTAACATTGTAGAGGTTAAACAAACCTGCTGCTAATCCTGATAATTTCTTGGCACTGACAATGGACACCACCAGAATCCCAATCGCATTGAGAATAGCTAGCCACTGGCCAATGGGAACTAGGTAGGATAAGCCTGGTAGGATATTTCCGACTGCTAAGAGCATCAAACCTAATAAGATCAAGACCCAGGCAAAGCCTGCATTGTAGGCTTCCGTATAGTCTTTCAGGCGGACATTTTTCATCCCTCCTAGGAAGAGACCAACCAAAACGGTGATGAAACCAAAGACAACCGATAGGATCAAGATGGTCATAGCATTGGTGGTCGTGCTGATCAAAGCAAAGGGCATCTCAAAGCCGAAGAAGGAACCATATACGACTCCCCAAAGGGCTACCGAGATTCCTAAGAGGCAGAAAAAGCGAAGGTTTTTTGCTGCGCTCGGCTGTAGCTGGAAAGCTTTTAGAGCAAGGCCAGTTGCCAGCGTTAACAAGAGGCCATAGCCAATATCTGCTACCATCATGCCAAAGAAAACAAAGTAGAAGAGAGAGACGATTGGCGTCGGATCTTTCTCGTAATACTTGGGCAGGGCATACATCTCAGTCACCAACTCGAAAGGCTCCACCAAGGCATTGTTTTTCAGTTTGATTGGCACCTGATCCCATTCTTCTTGGGTAACCTCTCGCGTCTGCAAGACGACTTGGTGCCCAAATTCCTTTTGAAGTTTGGCCTTTAAAGCTTCGAGTTGAGAGGTCTCAATCCATCCTTCTAATGCGACTAGATGGGCTGTACTGGCAAGAGAGCCTTTAGCCTCTTCCCGAGCTCCTAGACTCAAGACATAATCGAGTTGGTACTTGAGTTGATTGAGATCTTCCTTGGCTTGGCTGAGCCTTTCCAAAGTAGCCGCTTCAACAGCACCTTGTTCTTTGATCTCTCTCTTGAGTTGCTCCAAACGTTCTTTCGGCAGGGTCTCTCCCTGATAGTCAAACTCTTTGAAATGCGAACTGGTCAGCGTATCTTGAAGATCCGCTAAGTCACCAGACTTATACAGGACAATGACTCCATGCTCTGTTTCCGAGCTGAAAACTACATCAACCTCTACATCTGGGTGCGCTAGCAAGGCTTGACGCGCCTGATCCTGTTCACTATTGGGAATGGTGCCGATTAAGCCATGAACATAGCGGAAACGCTTGAGCTGGTCCGGTGTCATTGTCAAGTCAACCCATTTTTCCAAAGAGGCAAGCTCTTCTTGAGCTAGCTGGATGCGATCCCGCGCCTTTGCTAAGACAGCCAATTGTTTTTGCACCGACTGTAAGAGACGTTGCTCATCACGGATAAGCCCATGAGACTCTAAATCGTGAAAAGACAAAGACAAGGGAGTTTCTTTTAGTTTTTCTAATCCCTTCTTTTGAGGAATAAAAGGCTCCAAGGCCTGAATGGCCTTTTCTAACTGCTCTTCCCGACGTCTTAGTTCATCCAGTCTTTGAGCTGATCCTTTGGTCCTATCACTCGTCTGGAAAGCAACTTGCCAGTCCTCTTGCTCGCTCAAATCATAGATTTGGACGGATTCCTCTGACTGAAGTGACAAGAGAAGCTCGTCCATTAGATTTGTGGGCAAGACTAGGGAAAGGTGTTGCATTGGGCTAATTGCCATAGGTTGCTACCACCTTTTCTACAATTTCGTCTACCAAAGCTGCTCGCTTATTTGTCATGGCTTGCTGCACCTTTTCGTCATTGCGCTGGCTGGTCACTGCAAGGTCTGCTTCCAAGCTAGCAATCGTCGCTCTCGAGGAATCTTCCCGCTCTGCTACTAACTTAGCGGTCTCTTTGTCATAGGATGCTGCTACCTCCTGTAGGTGATCACCTAGCTGTTGGCGCAAATCTTGGACCTGATCTTCGTAACTTGCGACAACGGCTTCTGCCGCCATTTCAATCTCTTGCATCATTTCTAGAGTTGCGTTGGCCATCACTCCACCTCCTTACCTCTTCCTTTACGAGAAGGAACAAATTCTTGTGTAAATTATAACATATTTTAACAACTTTTTTCAGCGTCTTTCCTTTGTTTCCAGAGGTTATTTTTCTAACAAAGGTGATTTAAAAGAGACGCTGATTCTGTTCCTTCTTTCAGTCGTTCGCTGGTCGTACTCCTTGTATATCCCGGTTTTTTATGTTATACTGTGAAATATATTATAGGATTTTCTCCATGTGTAACCTCAGTTGAAAGGAGGACCGCTGTGAAACAAGATCGTGATCTCCGAAGCATTATTAAGAGCCATCAAGAAGAAATGACGGAGCTAGAGTTAGACATTGCCCGCTATTTTTTATCTCCTGAAGCACAGCAACACTCTCTTTCCTCGTCTAGAGTGACGGAACTGTTGCATGTATCAAAAGCTGCTTTGACCCGTTTTTCCCAAAAGTGTGGCTTCACAGGCTATCGAGAATTTATCTATCACTTTAACGAAGAAACCAAATCTCAAAAGCAACAATCCCCGCACGGCGAATTAACACAGGATGTCTTGCGTCGCTACCAGCAGGTCCTTCAGGCTACAGAAACCCTAGCAAAAGACGAGCAAATCAAAGAAGTCGCTAACTTAATCACTCAAGCAGATCGGGTCTACTTCTTTGGAAAAGGAAGCTCAGGATTGGTGGCTTCTGAGATGAAACTTCGCTTCCTTCGACTGGGCGTTGTTTGCGAAGCCTTAACCGATCAAGACGGCTTTGCATGGACGACCAGTATCTTGGATAAATCCTGCCTGGTCATTGCCTTCTCTCTATCGGGAACTACCCGCTCGATTATCCATAGCCTCCTGGATGCTCAAGAAATGGGGGCAAAAACCGTTCTTCTTACTGCTCAACCAGACGCTATCAAAGAGGACTTTACGGAAATTTTACCAGTTGCTCCCCTACCTGGAAGCACCTATATCGACCGTATTACGGCAACCCTTCCCTTCTTAACCACGATTGATTTAATCTATGCTTACTTTCTCGAAATGGATCGGGAACGTAAAGAAAGAATTTTCAATAGCTATTGGGAAAACAAAAAACTCAATGGCTACGATTCACGTAGACGCTAGTCTTCTGATTTATCACCAGGAGCTGAGGATCCTTTCCTCGGTCTCCTGGTTTTTAATCTTCTTAAATGACTATAGATATAAGTCCTTTTTTGAAAATTATCTAGCTGTTTTATGTAAAACAATAGTTTGTCTACATTCAAAAAATGCTCACCTAAGTGGTGAGCATTTTTGATTTAATTGCGTCTGGCTTGTTGTTGTTTGAAATGGTAGTAAGCTCCTACCATCCCTGCCGTATTTTGATGATGCGCAAACTCCAATTGCGTCTTGTCTGCTAGGCTTGGAACGAGGGAGTCTTTGAGGGCTGCTGAAATCTTTGGTTTCAAAATAGCTTCCTGTCCCATAACTCCACCACCAAGAATAACCACTTGAGGATTGACAACATAACAAATATTGGCAAGCCCCTTGCCTAGGTAGTCGACCATGCGATCGATTCCTGCCATACAGATGGTATTTCCCTGGGTCGCTTCCTTGAATATGCGACGTCCACTCCATTGTTCGACAGGGTCCCCATGTTGCTTGGCAACATATTCAACTAAAGCTGTTGTTGAAGCCAAATCTTGGAAGGCGCCATCTTGAAGATGAAGGTAACCTACCTCGCAGGCAGAATTGCTAAAGCCATGGAAAATCTCCCCATTGATCAAGAGACAACCACCAATGCCAGTACCGACCGTTAAACAGACGGCAACTTGAGCACCCTGGCCATTCCCTGACATGACTTCTGCTAAACCAGCACAGTTGACGTCATTTTCAATTTCGCAGGGGATATGATAGGTCTCTTCAATTTCTTTTTTGAACTGAGTTCCTGCATAATTAGGAATCTGAGGGCCTGCATAAAAGATTTCCCCCTTATCGGGATCAACCATCCCAGCTGACGAAATACAGACTCCAAGGATGGTATTTTCTTCGAGGTAAGATTCTACTAAAGCTTTGGTTTTCCCTAGAATCCCAGGTCCCCCTTTTTCAGCTTCTGTCGGCATTTCATGCGACTCAATCAAATTCTCTGCTTCATCAATCAGACCATATTTGATATTGGTCCCACCGATATCAATCGCTAGGTAATAGGCCATACACCTCTCCTTTCCGATTTACACTCTTTTTTAAAGGAAACGTTCCTTGACTTCACGGATTAAGCTAGCAGCTTTTTGAACCACTTCCTGGTCTCCTTCAGTTACTGGACTTAATGGACTCCGAACAGATCCCAGTTCTAGACCTTCATTGATCCGCAAGACTTCTTTAATGACGCCATACATGTTTCCATGAGCAGACGTCAAGACTCCGATAATGCCATTGATGGCAAATTGCAAGGCACGCGCAGTCTCCAAGTCCTTATCCGCAATCAATTGATTGAGTTTCAAGAAGAGCTCAGGCATGGCACCATAAGTGCCTCCAATCCCCGCTCCTGCTCCCATCAGACGGCCACCTAAGAATTGCTCATCCGGACCATTGAAGACGATATGGTCTTCACCACCTAAAGAAGCAAAGGTTTGAATATCCTGCACAGGCATCGAAGAGTTTTTCACCCCAATGACCCGTTGGTTTTTCAACATTTCTTTATAAAGACTCGGTGTCAAAGCCACTCCTGCTAATTGCGGGATATTGTAGATAACAAAGTCTGTGTTTGGCGCCGCTGCGCTGATTTCATTCCAGTAGTGGGCGACACTATACTCTGGCAAGCGGAAGTAAATAGGCGGAATGGCCGCAATGGCATCTACTCCTAGTTCTTCTGCATGTCGTGCTAATTCCACGCTATCCTTGGTGTTATTGCAGGCTACGTGAGCGATGATGGTCAATTTCCCTTTAGCCACTGCCATGACTTCTTCTAAGACTAGCTTGCGATCGGCCACACTCTGATAGATACATTCGCCGGAAGATCCGTTGACATACAAGCCCTGCACACCTTTCGCGATAAAATATTCTACGAGAGCACGCACCCGCTCCGGGCTAATTTCTCCTTGGTCATCATAGCAAGCGTAAAAAGCTGGGATGACTCCTTCATATTTTTTTAAATCTGACATTCTTTTTTCCTTTCACGAATGTTTACAAAATCCTATTTTTTCTTTTTTATTCTTTAAAACGAGCAAATATTTTTTCCATCAATCCAACCTGTAGGAAGGTCAGGCTAGAAAAACCAATCAAGAAGAAGACCATGAGCCCTAGTAGAAAGCTTAAGACAGAAGTCACAAAAACCATAGCTACTAGCAACAAGAAAGTCCCCATAACGAAAAACCATGGGAAATACAAACCGGTTACAATCAGAGCTTTTTGAAGACACTCTACCCAAGTCAAGCGGTAACGCGCCGCAATTGGATAGGCCGCTAGCATGACCAGAACTAGGAATATGAAGAGTCCTAGACACACAGCTTTTAACACCTGCATCGGCAAAGCTGTCTGGTTCCAAAAGAGCAACAAGTCAAAGAGACAGATCCCTGAAACGAGCAACTCAATTCCTCCGAGCTGAAGACCCAACTTCCAATTTTCGCGAAAGGCGCTGATGTAGGTCCGAATGACTGGTAGGCGACGCTGATGTTTGATCGCAAAAACCGTTTGATACAAACTAATCTTCGCGATTCCGATGGTAACAATCGGTAGACAGCTCAGCACAAAAAGAAGATTGACTGTGACTAAGTCCGCTATTTTCTCGCTGATTCGCATCACCAGATTATCTGTATTAAAAACTGTTTTGATCAATCCTGTTTCTCTTTGTGACATACCGTCTCCTTTCTGACTCTCTTAATCGATTAAAATCTTCACTAACTGTTTTCGAACCTTATCTTCTTGACCCGCATAACCATTAGGCTGGTGAGGTTCTCCTGGGAAGAAAATCGCAAAATTATGATAACCCAGATGTAGCGGATAAGACTCCTGACAATGGACAAATCCGATGTCCGATGCTTCATCAAATGCGATAGCCTCATCTGTCATACGAGATCCATAACTCGAAAACTCATGCCCTTCTACTAATAGATGCAAATCGGCATATTTTTTGTGATGCTCAAAGCGGTTGCTTTCTTCTTTATTGAGGGTATTTTCTTGAACAAGAAGAAAAACCTTATCCCCATCAATATCGTATCTCCCCAATTCAAAAGAATCCTTCCGATGCTCATAGAGAAAATCAATGGCCTGATCTAGATTGGGGTGGATTCCCTTGTAAAAGGTGATGTTTTTTAAATCATCAAATATCATACACTCATCCTTTCGACACTTCTTAAGACGAGAAAAGAAAATAAGCCGCTTCTTCTCCAGTCCCTTCTAGGGCACCGATGAGGTGTGGAGCTCGCAAGAGCCCTACACCTCTCAGCCTAGAAAAAAGTATCTGTACACAACTATCGTTTGTCCAAACGGACAACTTATCCTTTGACCGCTCCCATAGTAATCCCTTGGGTGAAGGATTTTTGGAAAACGAGGAAGACCGTAACGATTGGCACCGCTGCTAGGGCCGCCCCAGCCATGATCAAGCCATAGTTAGTAGCCATTTCAGCCTGCATGGTCGCAACCCCTAGTGAAATGGTCAAGTTTTGACGAGAGGTCAACATAACCAATTGCATAAAGTAATCGTTCCAAGTGTTGATGAAGGTGAAGATGGCAAGGGCTGCAAATCCCGGCTTGACAATCGGGAAGGCAACGCTCCAGAAAGTCCGTAACTCTCCACAACCATCGATCTTAGCGGATTCTAAGAGTTCTGTTGGGATGTTTTCACTAAACTGCTTCATCAAGAAGACCCCGAATGGCCATCCAACCAGTGGCAAGATAACCGCTGCTAGGGTATCGTGAATTCCCATAAAGTTGATGATCCGTACCAATGGAACCAAGACAACTTGCTTCGGAAGGGCCATGGCTGCGATAAAGGTAGCGAAGAGAATTCGTTGACCATAGAAGCGTTTCTTAGCTAAGACATATCCTGCCAAGGAAGAGGTCATACACACTAAGAGCATGGTGGCAAGGGAGATGAAGACACTGTTCCACAACCATTGTAGAGCTGGGTTTTGTACCATCAACTGTTGGAAATTTTCCATGGTTGGTGTCTTTGGCCACCACTGAGGTGGGATCATAATGGTATCTGGTTGAGACTTAAAGGCCCCTGTCAAAATCCAATAAAATGGGAAAATGAACAAGACTGTCAAAAGGAGCAAAACGATGGTGGAAATCACTGTAAAGGCAGTGATGGGTTTCTTTTGTGTTGATTTCATCTGAGGCTCCTTTCTTTAGTATTCTACGTCGTTTCCGAGGATCTTGAATTGCGCAAAACTAATAATGGCAATCATCACCGCAAGGAAGACACCCATGGTGTTGGCATAACCGTATTCAGAGAGTTTAAAGGCTTTTTCATATAAGTAGTACATAAGGGTACTTGTTGAGTAGTTAGGACCACCAGATGTCAACAATTGGATCAAGGCGAAACATTGGAAAGAGTTAATGGTCGTAATGATCGCAATATACAGGGTTGTTGGCAACAAGCTTGGCCATTTGATCTTCCAGAAAACTTGAAGTTCTGTCGCACCATCGACACGCGCTGCTTCTACGAGAGAATTATCAATATTTCCCATAGCTGCGATGTAGAGGATGATTGGTTGACCAACAGAGGTGGTCAACAAAATAATGATGATGGCCATCAAAGCCCAGTGTTTGTCCCCCAACCAAGAAATATTTTGGTTGATGACATGTCCAGATTTCAATACAAAGTTCAAAATACCTGATAGTGGATCATAGATCCATTTCCATACCACTGTAACGGCTACACTCCCTGTAACAACAGGAAGGAAGAAGACGAAACGATAGAAGGAACGGGCAATGGCATTTTGATGATAGGTCTGAGAAGCCACAAACAAGGAAAACAATACTACGATTGGAACGGATCCAATAACGATGATAACGGTATTGATCAAGGACTTGATAAAGACCTTATCCGCAAACATGCGGGAATAATTTTCAAAACCAACAAATTTGAAGGAGGTCATAGAGTAATTGAAGAAACTAGTGACAAACCCCATAATCATTGGTGCTAATACAAAGACAATAAAGAAGATTAAAATGGGTGCTAAGAATGCGTAGGAAACCAGCGTCTCCCTCATTCGGATTTTGTTTACCTTCACAATAAGGCACCTCCTGATGTTCTTTTTCTATTTTGATTACTTGATTCTTTATTTGAAGCAATTCCATGTTGCTTCAAATAAAGAATCAATAGGAAGAATGAAAACACAAAGGCCCCCTCTTTCAATCTACACATGGAGATAAGAAATCGAGGGGCCTATGCTTTCTTATTTCTATGAAAGGATCATTTTAATTTCATAGATGATCTATTTTTTCTTGATCGTTTCGTTTGCTTTTTCGGTGAATGTCTTCAAAGCATCTTCTGCTTTTTCATCTCCGTTTGAAACAGATTGCAACATTGGGAACCAAAGTGTACGCATTTCTGCAAAGCCGTCGATTGTGTTGTAGTATGGTGAGTAGTATTGAGTCCAAGTGCTGATGGTTTCCATCCGTTTGTCATCATACAATTTACCAAATGAGCTACGAACTGGGAAGGCACCTGTACGAACAACGTTCTTAGGACCCCATTCTTTGTCATCAGCGATGAATTGAACAAATTTCTTAGCTGCTGCTACTTTCTTTTCATCCTTGTTGTTGAAGACTGCAAAACCATTGACAAGGTATTCCAATTTTGGTTTGCCTGAATCAGATGGGAATGGTACTTCGACTACTTCAACTTTACTTGCGTCCAACAATTTAGCTTGGATACCGTTTTGTGAAGGTGCCCACAAAATAGTGTAAGAAGTTTGACCGTTGGCAAAGTTTTGGATGTCTGCTCCACCATCAAATTGGGAACCGTTCATAAGCAAACCGTCTTCAATCCATTTAGATGCTTTTTCCAAACCTTTAACGAACTTAGGATCATCTGTAGTATATTTTGTTACTTTTTCATCTGTAACAGAACCACCGTAAAGGTTGGCGATAAAGGCACGAGTACCTTGGTCTCCACCTTGACCATTACTGAAGAGTGATCCTGGTGTGTAGCCTTTGTCTTTCAAAGCTTTCAAGACTTTTTCGAAGTCGTCTGTAGTCCAGCCTTCTTTGACAAGGTCTAGAACTCCTGCATCTTCCAACATTTTCTTGTTCATGGCCATGTAGAATGGTGCTGAACTGATTGGATACATGTAGGCAGTGTCGCCGGCCTTGCTAGCTTGGATGATATTGTCGTTGTTGACATCTTTTACAAAATCTTCAGTAAAGAGATCATTCAAGTCAGCCAATTTACCATTTTTACCGTATTGGATAATCCGCCCTGGTGCGTCAAAGAGCACGTCTGGAGCAGTTCCTGCTTCAATAGCTGTCGTGATTTTTTCAGGACCAGATTTGAAGTCGATGGTTTCTAGTTTAACCTTGATATCTGGATTGGCTTTTTCGAAAGCTTCGATAATAGATTTTTCGTAGGTACCTACACCATCATCAGCTTTCTCTTGAGTAAAGACTGGGAAGGCCCACCAAGTGATTTCTGTTTTACCAGAGTTATCGCTTGAAGATTCAGACTTGGATCCTCCTCCAGATCCACAAGCTGCAAGTGCTAGCACCGCTGCACCAGCTACTAACGAGTACAGTACTTTTTTCATTTTCATGTGATTTCTCCTCACGTTTGCGGTAAGATTTCTCTTACTTAGTGTATCCTCACTGAGGACAGTGGTCATTAAGTATTCTCATTTCTACTGGGTGACTTCTCTCTTCCTAGCTTCCTCCTTGTCTCTTTTTACTGTTCTTTTTTTCTATTTTAAAGCTGCGACGAAGCGTTCTGTAATTTCTTTAGGTCGCGTAATAGCTCCTCCTACTACAAGCCCTCTGACCCCCAGGTCGTTAATTTCTTTGGCTTGTGCAGGATAGTGGATCTTACCTTCAGCAATCACATCGACACCCGCTTGGCAGAGTTGGCGAATCAGCTCAATGTCAGGTCCGTCTATTTTCGGACTATAATCTGTGTACCCAGATAAGGTCGTTCCGACAAAATCAACCCCTGCTTCGACAGCTGTTAAGCCTTCTTCAAAGGTGCTGATATCTGCCATCAAGAGTTGGTCAGGATATTTCTCCTTCACTTGGTGGATAAAGTCGACAATCGATAGACCGTCATGACGCGGACGTTTGGTACAATCCAGTGCAATCACTGCGATATCTAATACAGCCAATTCATCAACTTCTTTCATCGTAGCAGTAATGAATGGTTCTTCAGGAGGATAATCTCGTTTGATGATCCCGATAATCGGAAGCTTTGTCACTTCCTTGATTTCTTTGATATCGCGGACGCTATTGGCCCGGATTCCAACCGCTCCTCCTTGCTCAGCTGCTTTCGCTAAGAGAGGAATCACACCTCCAGCCTCTGTATAGAGAGGTTCATGAGGAAGCGCCTGACAAGAAACGATAATGCCGTCTTTGATCTGTTGAATTAATTCTTCTTTCGTGATCTTGGACATACATTCCATCTCCTTTGTTTATTACGTCAACTCGAGTACTTGTAAAGTTATTATATAGTATTTTTAAAGCGCTTACAATATTAACTGACCAAATTGATAATAGTTTCATATTTTAAACTATTATTTCCTCCCTCTGAAACTAGTTTCAGAGATTTAAACATTCTAAAACTTTTTAACAAATTTTTTTCATTTCCAGATTTTTATACGAATAGTATAAGTGACCAAACAAAAAGAAAGGAGGACCACAGATGTACTATACTCCCATTATCATCCCATGGTTTTTGTATTACTTCTTCCGCAAATAAATAAGGAAAGGGAATACCTAACATGAAAAAGAATACCAGAGCTTTTGTTTTATTGATCTTGCTTTCATTGATTTTATTTTAAACAAAAACTTGAAACGTAAGCTAAACACTGCATTGGCTATTTAACCTTATCCTTGCTTCATCTAATCAGCTCAGCTGACACAAAATGAACAAAAGTCAACCACATACAAGCTAGCTCTATTGGAAAATTACCCTAGCTTTGCTATTCAACAAAAATTAGGAGTATTAAGATATGAGATGGCCTATCCACACTATGATTTTTGCAATCATCATCGCATTAACCGTTTTACACGATGCACATCTGATTGCATTTCAACCAAAAATTAATTTAGCCATTGCGGCTACGATCTATCTAGCAGTTGATGCTAGATGGCAACAAACAGAAAAGAAAGAGGAAAACTAAATGACAACAGAATTAACACAAAAATTCACACCCTTAACAGAAGCAGAATTGACTCAAGTCGATGGGGGAGCTATCCCATTGATTGCTTGGATCATTGCTCATCCCTATCTATCTGGCTCTATTGCTGGTGGTGTAACAGCTGTCGGAACTGCCATTTGGGGAGCATTTAAATAATTAATTTGAAGGAGAAAAGCAATGATCGACCAAGTACAATTTAAAGATCTCACGCATGATGAATTAAGTGATATTAATGGTGGAGGACTCCCTTTTCTGTTAGTTTTCGCTTACGGTTTTTCTTCTGCTTATATCGGGACAACAAAACTGATCGATGCATTTCATAGTAATATGACACGAAAATGGTAAAGGAGGAGACTTATGAGTCTGGTATTTATCACCCTCATCCTTTTGACAGGATACTGCATTCTTGATAAAAAAGCACCCAAGCAGGTAGAAGGGTACTTTCCTAAATTTGCTATTGCCTTCATGGTTACTTTCACCATTCTGAACGAGGCAATTGATTTACTCTACACAATTTTACATTAAGGAGGACAGCTATGGATACAAGCATCCATTATACTTGCTTAACAGAAGCTGAACTGGCGACCATTGATGGAGGAGCCTCCGTCTTTGACTCGGCAAAATTCATCGTTCAAACATGGAATATTTTATACAATTCCGGACGTGATTTTGGCCGTAGTATCATCAATGGCATCATGCACTAGAAAGGAGCAAGCATGAAATTCGAAGAAACACGTTTTAGAAGCTTGTCCGAGCAGGAACTCAGCCATGTGGACGGTGGATCCGTCTGGATTACTGTCGGACTGATCGCAACTCCCCTACTCACGGGAACCTTCGCTGGCGCCTTTGACGAATACGCTCGCAAACGAGGCAAATAGTAACACTTCTTTATCATCTCACTAAACAGTACAAGCATCCCAGTTATCTTTTTATAGCTGGGATGTTCTATTGTTTAAACGATCCTCTTAAGCAAAAAAGTGGACTAGAAATTTTCTTTCTAGTCCACTTTTTCTATCTTATTTAGGTGATGGAAGCATCCGACTTCTTAGCTGAGGTCGTTATCAATAATAACTTTTAAGGCATTGTTTTCACCAGCATGTTTGAAGATTTCATATGCCTTCTCTGCTTCTGAAAGTTTGAAGTGGTGGGTCACCAACTTCGTCGCATCAATCTTGCCAGATTTCAAGACGTTAAGAAGCATTTCAGTTGTATTGGCATTGACCAAACCGGTATTGAGCGTAATGTTCTTGATCCAAAGGTCATCAAGATTGAAGCTAACTGGTTTACCATGCACTCCGACGTTGGCAATATGACCGCCGACAGAGATAATATTTTGGCAAACATCAAAGGTAGCTGGATAGCCCACACATTCCATGGAGATATCGACACCACGACCATCGGTCACTTCATTGATAAAGGCCTTGATTTCATCAATATCACTTGAACAGATGGTATGAGTAGCTCCAAACTTCTTAGAAGCTTCGAGACGAGATTCTGACAAGTCTACCATGATAATGGTAGCTGGTGAGAAGAATTGTACGGTTAAGAGAGCTGCTAAACCGATTGGCCCTGCACCAACGATACAAACGTTGTCTCCAGGTTTCACGTGAGAAGGAAGAACACCAATCTCATAGGAAGTAGGCAGAATATCAGAGAGCATAACCAGGGCTTCGTCATCTACAGAAGCTGGTGCATGATAAAGACTGCCGTCTGCGTGAGGGATATGGACATACTCTGCTTGGGTACCGTTGATCAAGTGGCCAAGGATCCAGCCCCCATCTTCACAGTGGGAAGGCAAACCACGCTTACAGTAGTAGCAAGTGTTACAAGCTGTTACGCAAGAGATGATAACCTTGTCTCCTACCTTAAAGTTCGTAACCGCATCGCCGACTTCTTCGACAATCCCAATTCCTTCGTGACCCAGGATGGTCCCTTCTTTACAAGCTGGAACATCACCCCCCAAAATATGGAGGTCTGTTCCACAAATGGTCGTTTTCACTAAACGAACAATCGCATCAGTTGGTTTCTTGATCACTGGTTTTGGTTGATCAATCAACTGAAGATTTCCTGCGGATACATATGTTGCTGCTTTCATAAGCGACTCCTTTTTTGTTGGTTTTATCAAACCATTTTATTACAGTTTTTTACTTTGTGAATATTATAACATACAAAGTAAGCGCTTGCAACATATTTATTAGATTTCTTTAAAAGATAGTTTTCAGGTCTCAAAAATCAATTTCTAGCGTTAAGATAAAGAAAAATCCCTCGCTCTTTTGAGCGAGGGGTAGCTGATAAACATCAGTTGTTCTCTAGCGCCTTATTTACGACGTCCTGGACGTTCTTTGTAACCATAGTATGCATCTTCGATGATTTCTTGCATATGGTCTACCATTGGAAGACGTGGGTTAGCTGGTGAACATTGATCTTCGTATGCAAGGAAGGCCAATTCACGAGAATGTTTCTTCCATTCTTTTTCATCGATTCCTTGTGCTTTGAAGTTCATTTGGATACCTACGCGCTCACCGAGTTCGTAAACAGCTTTTGCATAAGCTTCTACTGCTTCTTCTGGTGTAGAGCATGGAAGTCCTAACATACGAGCGATGTCTTGATATTTCTCATCTGCACGGTAGTAGTTGTACTTAGGCCATGTCGCTGTCTTGGCTGGACGTGTACCGTTGTAACGGATAACGTATGGAAGCAAGATCGCATTGGTACGTCCGTGAATCGTGTGGAATTGTGCACCAATCTTGTGGGCCATTGAGTGAGAAATACCGAGGAAGGCATTGGCGAAGGCCATACCTGCGATAGTTGACGCATTGTGCATCTTTTCGCGTGAATGGAAGTCCGCGTTCTTCACTGAGCTTTCCAAGTTTTCGAAGACAAGTTTGATAGCTTGAAGAGCAAGACCATCCGTGTAGTCACTTGCCATTTGAGATACGTAAGCTTCTGTTGCGTGAGTCAAGACGTCCATACCAGTGTCCGCTGCAACAGATCCTGGAACTGTCAATACCAAGGCAGGGTCTACGATTGCCACAGTTGGTGTCAATGAGTAGTCAGCGATTGGGTATTTACGGTTGTTTGCTTTATCAGAGATAACGGCAAATGGTGTTACTTCAGATCCTGTACCAGATGTTGTTGGGATCGCAATGAATTTAGTCTTCTTACCAAGTAATGGGAACTTGAAGGCACGTTTACGGATATCCATGAATTTTTGAACCAAGTCACGGAAGTCCACTTCTGGTTGCTCGTAGAAGAGCCACATGACTTTAGCCGCATCCATTGGTGATCCACCACCAAGAGCGACGATGGTATCTGGTTTAAAGGCACGCATGATCTCTGTACCACGTTCAACGGTTGTGATATCTGGATCTGGTTCTACGTCAGCAAAGATTTGGTAAACTACCTTGTTGCGACGAAGGTCAAGCTGTTCGATGATACGATCAAGGAAACCAAGCTCTACCATAGCGTGGTCTGTAACGATCATGACACGTTCAACGTCACGACATTTTTGTAGGTATTCAATTGAATCACGTTCAAAGTATGTTTTTGAAGGAAGTTTCATCCATTGCATGTTATTTCTCCGGCGTCCGACTTTTTTGATATTCAAGAGGTTGATGGCACTAACGTTATCCCCAACAGAGTTTCGTCCGTAAGAACCACATCCAAGTGTTAATGATGGCAAGAAGGCATTGTAAACATCCCCGATACCACCGAAAGTCGAAGGAGAGTTGCAGATCACACGAATGGCTTTAACTGCTTTACCAAATTCTTTGGTCAATTCTTCGTCAGCTGTATGGATGGCAGCTGAGTGACCAAGACCGTTGAATTCAACCATTTGGCGAGCTTTGTTAATTCCGTCTTCACGGCTTTCAGATTTCAAGACAGCGATGACTGGTGACAATTTTTCACGAGTCAAAGGCTCTTTTTCACCAACTTCTTTACATTCTGCCGCAAGGATGTTGGTTCCTTCTGGAACTGAGAAGCCAGCTTGTTCTGCGATCCATGCCGCTGGTTTCCCAACGATATCCGCATTCAATTTCGCACCCGCACAGTTTTTGCTGTTAGCTTTCACACCGAAGCAGAACTCTTCAAGAAGGGCTTTTTCTTTTTTGTTAACAAAGTAAGTATGGTAAGATTTGAATTCTTCGACAAACTCATCGTAGATTTCTTTATCGATGATAACCGCTTGTTCAGATGCACAGACCATTCCGTTGTCAAATGATTTAGACATAACGATATCGTGAGCAGCTTGGCGGATGTTAGCTGATTTTTCAACATAAGCTGGAACGTTACCTGCACCTACCCCAAGAGCTGGTTTCCCACAAGAATAAGCTGCTTTCACCATGGCGTTACCACCGGTCGCAAGGATTGTTGCAACACCTTCGTGGTTCATAAGCGCACTAGTTGCTTCCATAGATGGTTGCGTGATCCATTGTACACAGTTTTCAGGCGCTCCTGCTTTAATTGCTGCATCACGTACGATTTGTGCCGCATGAGCAGAGGATTCTTGAGCAGATGGGTGGAAGGCAAAGACGATAGGGTTCCGTGTCTTCAATGAGATCAAAGCTTTAAAGATTGCTGTTGAAGTTGGGTTGGTTGTAGGAGTGATCCCGCAGACGACTCCGACTGGCTCAGCAATAAGGGTCAAACCTGTGACGTCATCTTCTTGAATGACACCAACTGTCTTGGTGTGGCGCATGTTGTTCACGACGTGCTCACAAGCGAACAAGTTCTTAGTCGCCTTATCTTCAAAGACCCCACGACCAGTTTCTTCATAAGCATGAAGAGCGAGCTCACCGTGTGCGTCAAGAGCAGCTACAGATGCTTTTGCAACGATGTAGTCTACTTGTTCCTGATCCAATTTGCGCATTTCTTCAAGCGCCACAAGCGCTTTTTGCACCAACTCGTCTACGTGTTTTTCAGCAGCGAGTTTCTTTTCTTCAGGTGAGAGAGATTTTTTATCAGCCATTTGATGCTTTCCTCCAATGTTTGAAACCCTTATCCTTTTCCGGAACTTTTTCTTGTTTTCAGAAACTTTCAAGAATAGTGTAAGAAATTTCGATTTGTTAATTTTTTCACAATATAATTGTACTCTATTTTAGAAAATTTGTAAATAGTTTCACAAAGATTTTTTTAACTTTTTTCTATGAACCCTCCTTCTCCTTCTATATAGGAGTATTTCCAAGAAAAAATTGAAGGATTTTTTTGAGAAAGCACTTCAATTTCACAAGCAAATATTTTCACGCAATTTATGTAAGCGTTTTCTTAATTTTACTAAAAAAAGCAATTTTCTTCAAGTGAAAATTGCTTAAATAGCTTAGTAAATTTCTACGGTTTAACCGGCCCCTGATTGGCTTGATCAACTGCTTCTTTCACGACCTTGGCGTACAGGTTTCCTCCAACATCGATGGACCCATCTGATTCTAAACCAAAGTGGACATTATCCGTTCCAGCCCAAATAGCTGGGTTATCGATAGCAGCTTGGTACCAGTCTGCTATATAGACATAGTCATATTTTTTAGCCAACTCCAGCTCATACTGTCGAGTCTGAACGGTGACACTATTGCTATCATTGGCTTCACGCCCGTCATATGGCGTTACGAAAATTAAGCGATGTCCTTTTGGTAATTCTTGAACAAACTTATCCAACAATTCTTGGTAATTATTAGAAGAGTTGGTTCCAAGTGCAATCACCACGTTCTTGAGCAAGACTCTATTGGCAATATCCGTTTCATATACTTTTAAGCCCGAGTCCAGATTACGACTCACCAAAGCGTCTAATTGGATATCTGGCAGCACTTGTTTCAAATAATCTGATGCCCGGAGGTTTACAGAATCTCCGATCATGGTCACTCCATCTGACACATTGTAAGAAGTCGCTGAAGCATTGTCTACTTGGGCACGCGTGATCTGCATCTTGCTGTCGGATTGACGAAGCCCTTCGGTAATCAGGTTTTCATCAAAGGCTCCGACGCGTGGCGCAAAGAGTGCAATCCCAAACATGAGCAAGGTCAACGGAATCGCGCTGTAAAAGAGCGGTTTCGTGAAACTGCTGAGATCCATAGAGATGCCAAAAATCTTTGGTTCACGTCCAGCCAAGGTTGGTTCAATAATATAGAAGCTTAAGGCAGCAAGGCTAAAGGATACCAGTGTTGTTAGCAGAGAAGCCCAGCCATTGGTCATTAATTGAGAAAAGATGATGTAAAATGGCCAGTGGAAGAGATAGACCCCATAACTTGTATCCGCAATAAAGGTAATCACTGCAGGCTCTTTCTGATCTGGCGTCTTTTCATGGAGGACACGAGTCATCACAATCATCACAGATGCAGCAAGAGTCGCTAGTAAAAAGCCAAATAAATAGGTCCAAACACTATCAAACGGAAGAATAAAGGTCAAGAGCAACAAGACTAGAAAAGCACCTGCTAAAATCGCTAAGGTCTTCTGTAGAGATAACTTCTTCACTAATTGAGTAAGATTTGGGCTGGTCGTTGTAATCCCTGTTACTGTCGCTAAAGCACTCCCCACAAAGAAAGGAAAGACGTGAGCGATGCTAGAAAAATAGACATTGGACAAATTCTTCGTGACCAGTGCTCCGACAAAGAAGGTCAGGAAGGTCACCAAAAAGAGGCCTGTCGAAGATAGGAAGATATAACCTCTATATTGGCCAACTGATTTAGCTTTTTTACCCAAAAACCAAGCCAAAAGAGCCCAGAGTACGTAGTAATGAACTTCCAGAGCCAAACTCCAGGTATGAATGAAAAGATGAGGGATGAACTGACTTTCGTAACTTCCGCCACTTAATATCTCATAGAAGTTGGTCACAAAGCCAAAGACGGCTGCAATCTGTGTCCCAATCCCAGCAATAAAGTCTCGTCTGACCAAGAAGGTAAAAGGCATGACCAGCAAGACCATAAAGACTAACGGAGGAACAATCCGGTAGAAGCGTCGTCGCAGGAAGCCTTTGAGGTCAATTTTTTGATGACGGGCAAACTCATCGATCAGAAGAGCCGTGATCAAAAATCCTGAGAAAGTAAAGAAGATATCGACTCCAATAAATCCACCAGGAAAAACTTTTTGAAAGAAATGGTAGAGAAGAACGAGAAGAAGACCCGTTATCCGTACCAATGAAAACCATTTAATTCGCATTTTGATAAATTCCTTGTTTAAACGTTCCTTTATAGACGACATTTTGTTCTGTCGTTAAGGTTCCCTGGCCTTCTGGTTGGCCATTGACAAATTCACCTTCATATTTCCAACCAGCCTTGGCTGTAAAGGTTCCATGACCACTAAAGGTCCCATTGACAAAATTGCCCTTGTAGGTGTCTCCGTTTTCAAAGGTCACCGTCCCTTGGCCATTCATCTTGCCTCGGACAATACTTCCATCGTAGCGAATAGCTCCCTTATCGAGGGTCAAAACACCTCCGAAAGGAATGGAGGAAAGAAAAACCCACAAAGCAGACAGAACAATAATCCCCAAGGACAATCGTTCAATATTCTCTCTCGTAACATAGACCTTATAGGTCTCATATAATTCTTTTATTTTTTCCATATTCTGTTCATTCTGTTTCTATTCAACCGGTTACTCATTTAAGGAGCAAGTCCGAAACTAATCTTCTAAGCGTTCCAACCATTCTTGACAACCAGCTAGGACACGGCGATAGGTCTCTTCGAAATCTCCTGTGTACCATGGATCTGGGACACTTTCTCCTGCAAAGAGATGAATCTTGTGCTCTGTTCCAGGCGGTGCCATTCGTTTGAGGTCGGACACATTGTTCTCATCCATTCCTAAGATCAGATCAAAGGTATGAAAATCTTGGTCACTGATTTGAAGGGATGTTTTAGATGCATCATAGGGTACGCCATGGCTACGAAAAATCTTTTGAGTCCCTTGGTGAATAGGGTTCCCATGCTCCCAGTTAGAAGTAGCACGACTTTCAATCTCATACTGGTTGGTCAAGTCCTTCATGACAAACTCCGCCATGGGGCTTCGACAAATATTTCCTAAACACACAAATACGATTTTTTTCATGACAGCACCTCCTTTCTATTATAACAGAATGTAGGAAAAATATAATCTGCTAAAATTATAATTTTGAGGCAAGACGAAAAAAGCCTGTCCACCGTTGAGGTGGGCTGACTTTCTTTTTTTAGTTAGGCAAGATGATCTGAAGGCTTGGCCATTTTCGTTTCCAATCTTTCTTCCGCATGCGTTCCGTATAAACCACCAAGCGCTCTGGGCTGGCTAAAAAATGTGGAGTCGGCTGAACGACGAAGTCTTCGATATCCCTTGTCCCATAGGGGAGAAAGAGCTCCAACTGACCATCTTTCCTTAGGCGAACCGCAAGTGCCGTACACTGCTCGGGGTATTTAGAAACCGCATCACAAGCACTGCGATAAGGGGCCGTCCCCGGGCTATGCTGGTGCATGTAGACTTGATTCTTCACTTCCCATGCATACTGGGGAAATACCTTCTTTAATTCCTGCTCAATCTGCTGCGTTTCCTCATAGCTGATCACGGGGTCATAAAAGACCAGGTCCATATCTGTCCTTGCGTCAAATCCTGGTCTTCCAGAAAGCTGGTTCCAGATAAAATTTCGTACTGCACCCGCTGCTAACCAAGCATCTGCCAAATCTAGATCTCGAATAATGGCCAAGACCGCCATCATCTCCGGATCCGCTTGGAGTTGTTCTACGATCGTTTCTTCCTTCAGCATCTTCTGCTAATCTCCATTGTAGGGATAGCCTAGGTGTTCATAGGCCTTGCGGGTTGCCACGCGCCCTGTACGAGTCCGCATGATAAAGCCTTTCTGAATCAAGTAAGGTTCATACATATCTTCTACAGTCTCCCGCTCTTCAGCAATATTGACCGATAGGGTCCCAAGGCCAACTGGTCCTCCCCCATACATCTCAATCATGGTGCGCAGGATTTTTTGATCGACATAGTCCAGTCCTTCATGGTCCACATCCAGCATGGAGAGGGCTTTATCAGTAATGGTTTCATCAATCAAGCCATCGCCCATAATCTGGGCAAAATCGCGCACCCGTTTGAGCAAGCGGTTGGCAATCCGAGGGGTCCCACGACTACGAAGAGAAAGCTCTTCAGCAGCTTCGTGGGTAATTTCCATTTCAAAAATCTCAGCGGTCCGCTCGACAATCTCTGTCAGATCATCTTGCTCGTAGTATTCCATATGACCCGTAATCCCAAAGCGAGCGCGCAAGGGATTAGACAGCATACCCGCTCGGGTCGTCGCCCCAATCAAGGTAAAAGGAGGAAGGTCCAGATGGACACTCCGACTAGTCTCGCCAGCACCAATCATGATATCGATGTAAAAATCCTCCATGGCACTGTAAAGCACTTCTTCAACTGACATAGGCAGACGGTGAATCTCATCGATAAAGAGAACATCACCCGGCTCTAGGTCATTAAGGATAGCTACCAGGTCACCAGCCTTTTCAATGACAGGACCGGAAGTCTGCTTGAGATTAACACCCAACTCATTGGCAATGACAAAGGCCATCGTGGTTTTCCCCAGTCCCGGGGGGCCAAAAAGAAGGACATGGTCCAGCGCTTCATCCCGAAGCTTAGCCGCTTCAATAAAGATTTTTAGCTGGTCCTTGACCTTATCCTGGCCGATATATTCATGTAAATATTGCGGGCGTAGCGTCCGTTCAACAGCCTCTTCATCGCCCATGATTTCATTGTCTAAAATTCTACTCATACAGTCTATTATAGCAAAAAATGATACCTTCGGTACTACAAATAGAACGTGTTTTTATGGATCATAGTTCTCGCTAGCGTTCCAACTGCGTCTACGTACCTAAGTTCGCCTGAGTCCCATGTCAGGTTTGGTTCAATGAAATAGTAAGGAACGTAGTTTTCCCTCTTAAAATACCTTGTTTCTTTTTAAGGAACGTAGTTTTCGCTTCGCTCAAACTGCATCAATATCTCTAAATTCGGTTGAACTCTTTGAGTTTACCTCATTAAGAGATATAGAAAAGCCACCGGTTTTGGTGGCTCTTATAGGGAGGTTATTATGAAAAAGTTTTAGGAGTTTTAGGAGTTTTATCATTCAAAGTTAGGAGGTCTTTGATGATGGTATTAGTATACGACGGGAAGCTTAAAGTTTCCTTATAGTTATTTTTGAAAACTATTTTCTAAAAAAGAGGAGGCCTTGAGCAAGAATTTTACATCCTTGTTTGGAGCCTCCCCTTTTCTCATTATTTTTTAGCGATGGCATGGTAGCTGGTCTTGCTGGTAAAGACTTGACCTGCTCTCAAGATGACCTTTTCAGCTTGGTCACTATGAATGGCATCTGGCACTGTTTGAAATTCGAGGGCCAGGCCATTGTGCTGAACCATTGGTTTGCCTTGAAGATGAACGGTTTCATCTACAAAATTGGCTGAATACACCACCAAGGCTGGGGCTTCTGACTTGAAGGTCAAAAAGCGCCCAGACGGCTGATGGTAGAAGAAACCTGCATTTTCATGCCCTTCTGGCAAAGCGAAGGGATGGTCTAATCCTTCTACCAGGCGGATTTGCGGATCAGAATCCTTGAAGAGATCCTCTAACAGCATGGCTTGGTAGAGATGCTGAACAATTGGACTTTCTCTATCCACAGTGTGAAGAGGAACGCCATCTGGATGAATGGGGTAAAGCCCCTGATGATTGATCTGGAAGACATGGTCATTTATCGGCTGGGTGAAGTTGCCCGATAGGTTGAAATAGCTGTGGTTGGTCGGATTAACCAGGGTGTCTTGGTCTGTCCCTACCCGGTAGCTGATTTCCAGCTCCCCTGCTTCAGTCAAACTATAGGTTACCCAGATCTTGAGATTTCCAGGGAAACCACCTGTGCCATCCGCGCGCTCTGTGTACAGACTGATTTCTTGGTCTGTTACCGACTCCACGCTAAACAAGGCGCTGTCCCAACCAGTCGGTCCACTGTGGTTGCAGTTGGCGCCATTATTGGCCTCCAAGTGGTAGGTTTGACCATTGAGGTCAAAGCTGGCACCTGCGATCCGACCAGCGACTGGACCAATGCTAGCTCCATACTTAGGGCTATTACCAACATAAGCATCGAAATTGTCGAATCCCAATACAATATTAGCGAATTGATCCTGTTTGTCTGGTGTCACATACTCTAGAATAGTAGCTCCATAGGTCATGACAGACAATTGATAACCCAGGTCATTTTCGAGGCGATACGCTTCTACATCTTGACCGTCCAATTGACCAAATCGATATTTTTGATAGTGTTTCACAAGTTGTCTCCTCCAACATCATTCATTCTAGTGAAAGGGGTGAATCACCACTCCTTGTACAACACGGTTGACTGTTCCAGTTGGTGATGGCGTATCTGGGCGATTTTGAACCTTGAGCGAAGTCAAGAGAGAAATCAATTGACCGTAGATAATGTATGGGAAGGCACGGTAGATATCCAGCGACTCTGCTGATGCTTCTACCAACACTTCTCGTACATGCTCAATCCCAGCAGCTTGGTCGGTCAAGAGGATGACCTGACGGGCAATCTGATCTCCCGCCACTTCTCCAACCAAATCCAAATCGTACTGGCGTGTATAAGGATCAATGGATCCAAAAACCAAGACCAGGGTCTGGTCATTGATGAGGGATTTCGGACCGTGACGGAAGCCAACAGGACTCTCATACATGGTCGCAATTTTACCAGCTGTCAACTCTAAAATCTTGAGCTGGGCTTCATGAGCTAGCCCAAAGAAAGGTCCTGCTCCTAGGTAGATGACACGTTCGAAGTCTAAATCTACAACTTCCTTGACCTCGTGATCTTTCTCCAAGACCTGCTCTGACAGATAAATCAATTCTTCCACTCGTTTTTCCTTGATTTCTTCCTCACTTGGGTCAAAGACCAAGAGGGCTGTCAAAAGCATAGAAGTAAAGCTGGAGGTCATGGCGAAGCCGGCATCGTTGGTTTCTTTTGGTTGGAGAAGCAAGAGATTGCGCTCATCTCCGTGGGCCTGCTGGGCCAGCTTTCCTTCTTCCGCACAGGTAATGGTGATCTGATAGAGTTCATCGACCAAGTCTTGAGCCAACTCAACTGTCGCGACACTTTCAGGTGAGTTGCCACTTCGTGCAAAGGAAACTAAGACCGTCGGCACTTCTTTTTTGAGATAGGTTTGTGGATGCGCAACGATATCGGTCGTCGCAATGGATTGGAAATTCCAATGGCGTTCATCGTGCACTTCCTGCAAATAGGGAACCAAGGTATCCCCCACATAGGCTGAGGTCCCAGCCCCTGTTAAGATAACCTTGATGTAGCCATGACGCTTCCCAATGGTCGCTAAAAACTCTTGGATTTCTTTTGCTTTCTCTTGATAGAGACGATAGGTTTCTTTCCAGACTTCCGGTTGCTGGTAAATTTCACGTGTCGTAATTTCAGCCCCCAGTTCAAGCAGTTCTTCTTTTGTATAATCTAACATGCTTCTCCTCTTTTCTTTTTTAGTGACCGCCTTATAAGCGGTAAGAGGCTGAGACAATCGTCCCAGCCTCATTCCAAATGTTCAAGCGGTTTTCTTATTCGTCCTCGTCATCATCAAAGCTGGATAAGAGATCATTAACCTTCACGACACTTTCGCGCGCACGTTCTGGATAGTTCTCTTCTCCACCGACAAGGCTATGGTTAATAAATTCAATCACCATTGGCAAGTTCATCCCTGCATAGAGGTCAATGGCGCGCCCTTCAAGAATCAGACGGCTAACCGTATTACAAGGAGTGCCTCCCAAAAGATCCGCAAAGACGATGTAGTCCTCAAAGTCTGCAACACAGGCTTCAAACTTGGCTGTAAACTCCTCAGGACCTTCCTCTGGCAAGAGGGCCACGGCATGAATGTTGTCTTGTGGTCCCATAATCATTTCTGTACTGGCTTTGAGCTCTTCACAGAAGCGACCATGACTGACCAATACTAACTGTTTTGCCATACCTTACTCCATTATGCCATTCCAAAGAAGAAGTGGCCAAATGCTGAGAATGCGATTGCTGCAAGGATGATGAGCAAGATAGCTTTTGTAGAGTTCATACCCTTACGTCCAAGCAACCAGTAGATTACACCTGTGATGATAGCTGGTACCAAACGTGGGAAGATAAGGTTGAGCATATCTTGAATTTCAATCGCTTTGTCCCCAATGTGTGGAGCCCAAGAAACTTCAACACCAATCATGCTGGCAATCAAGGCACCAACCATGAAGATACCCAGAACGGAAGCTGCATCGATCAAAGCTGTCAAGGTACTTTGCATGTTGTTGATGAGGTTAACCCCTTCTTTATAGGCAAATTCCAATTGTTTCCAACGGAAAATGTCATAAGCAACTGCCACAGCAATCCACAAGAAGATACCGGCTGGGTTTCCTGCAACAGCCAAAGTTGCTGCGATTGAACCCATAATAGCTGGTACCAATGATCCAAAGATTGAGTCCCCAAGAGGAGCGAATGGTCCCATGAGACCTGTCTTGATACCATTGACCGCATCTTTTGATTTGACACCATCTTTTTCTTCCAAAGCGAGGTCAAAACCAGTGATAATGGTGTGGAAGAATGGTGAAGTATTGAAGAATTGCGTATGCAATTTCATCATTTCTT
Organism: Streptococcus sp. AM43-2AT; assembly: GCF_003603405.1. Lineage (NCBI taxonomy): Bacteria > Bacillati > Bacillota > Bacilli > Lactobacillales > Streptococcaceae > Streptococcus > Streptococcus sp. AM43-2AT. The sequence continues at coordinate 212,148 of NZ_QTND01000003.1, forward strand.
TCAATTCTGGAGTGCCATCACCATACATTTTACGCAACTGAGGTAAAATCATATAAAGGTAACCAGAAGCCTGCATCCGTTCATAGTTCCAACCTAACTGGAAAGTAAACAGACTACGTTTGTTAATTTGATTAAAATCCTCTTTAGTGAGTTTGTAGTTCTTAGAATTCGTCATCTTCAATTTCCCCGCTTTCTGATTCAGTTACTGGAGCAGCTACGACTGTACGTTGACTGTTTTTGAAGTGTTGTACTGCAAGGAAGATACCGATAATGGCAATACCAATCATAGATACACTCTTGAAGTTGTTAACAAAAGTAATAGCTTGTCCTTCTGGAAGTTTAGCGAACACTTCAGAACCAATAATGCTAGACACTGCAGCACCAAGGCTTTGAACATTGCTATAAAGCACTGTCAACATAGCTGTCAAACCAAAGCCAAGGGCAAGATAGTGAAGGTTACGACGAACAGGAAGGTAACGAAGCAAGATCGCAAATCCAAGACCTGGAAGCATTTGACCTGCAAGTTTCAGACCGTTTGCCAACCATTGTACATTAGCAAGACCTGTAACAACAGTTTCTACGAAAGATCCACCAAAAGCAAGCGCGAAGTAAACTGGGAGAGCACGAGAAAGAGCCCAAGGAAGAGCACCAAGGAGATAGTTGCGTTCGATGCCTTTGTAATCAAAGCGTTCAATCGCAGCATCTACACGGTGAGCGAAGTAAGTTGTAGTCATACGACCAAGAATATCAAAGTATGTCAACAAAGTTGCTACCGGCACAGCGATTGTAGCAATAGCAAGCTCTGGATCAATCCCTTGTGCTACTGAGAAGGCAGTCGCAAGAACGGCACCAGAAGTAGCGTCAATACGAGAAGCTCCACCGAAAGTACCAACACCGAGCACGGTCAATTGAAGAGAAGCTCCGATAAAGAGACCTGTCTTTAAATCCCCCATGACAAGTCCTGTAATGAAACCAGCAAAGACTGGTGAGCCTGCTGATGAAACAATCGTCAACTCATCACAGATTTGATAAGCTGAGTACAAAGTAAGTAGTAAAATTTGCCACCATTGTATCATGACAATTTCCTCCTAAAATTTTTCTTTTTTTATTTATAAACTATTTGAGCAACTTCAAGAAGTCTTCAACTGGATCATTTGGAACCATTTGAGCAGTTAACTTAACTCCTTTTTCAGCTAGCTTGTGGAAAGCTTCCACATCGGCATCCACTACGTTGATCGAACGAGTAATCGGACGAGTCTCATCTGATTGAGACATGTTCCCTACGTTTAAGGTTTCAAGTGGTACACCTGCTTCTACCAAACCAAGGAAGCGGTCTGGCTTGCGGGCTACGATGAAGAGACGTTGGCTGTCATATTTTCCAGCCAAGATATTTTCTGCAGCCTTTGCTACTGGCAAGATACTGAGCTTGACACCAGGTGGTGTCGCTAGTTTCAAACCACTTTTTTCGATATCATTTTGAGCGACTTCATCATCGATCACCATGATACGTGAAACATTTAGTTTGGTAGTCCAAAGGTTGGCTACCTGCCCGTGGATCAAACGTCCATCGATACGGCATCCTACAATAGTCATAAGTTTTCCCCCTTTACTTCTTTGAATGTAGGTTGTGAAACAAGTTTTAAGGTCTCCGTCCAAGTGCCCTCTGTCTCAAAGACGAGGATCTCATTTTCCCCATCTTTGAGAAAACCATGAGGGATGTAGAGGGAGAGTGTTGGACCGACTTCCCAGAAACGACCGATATGGTGGCCATTTACAAGGACGATCCCTTTTCCAAATCCAGTCATATCAAGGAAGGTATCCTCAACCTGATCTAGATGAAAAGCAAATTGATAAAAAGCTGGTTGACCTTCTTGCCATTCTTTCGAAAAGTCCAAGCGATCCAGCTGGCTAAAATCAAGCGCATATTGTTTCCAATCAAGCTTGAAATGAAGATCGATACAAACTCCTGTACGTATTCCTTTTCGCTGCGTATCCGCTAGGAGCTTGTGTCCATAATTGACTCGTCCCATATTTTCGATCAAGAGTTTTAAGTTTGTAATCGTTTTCTTTTTTCCGTTTAAAAAAAGATCTTGACCGATTTCTTCTTGGTATTGAGTGGCAATCAATTGATTATTGGCATAAACCTGTACCCGGTCACGCGCATCGATGATACGCAAGCGCTCTTCTTCCGCATCCATTTCAACATCTGTCTCATAGAGCAGATAGCCTAAGGGATGGTCGATTTCTTCCATGGTCTGTGGATAAAGACTTTCTGTGACCTGAGCAATCTCATTTAAATTACCAAATAAACTAGTCTTGTTGGTTACCTTTAGTCTATGCTCTGGCAAAGTCGACTTCACAAGCGGATCCATCTGTGGATACTCTGGATAGTAGGTCGCCATCATCTTTTTGACTGCATGGTACTTAGGAGTCGGATTGCCCTGCTCATCTAAGAGAGCATCATAGTCATAAGATGTTACCTGTGGCAAATCCACGGTCCCTCGTGCTGAGCAACCGTTCATAAATCCAAAGTTGGTCCCACCATGGAACATATAGAGATTGATAGAGCCTTCTTGTAAGACTTCATGGACTGCTTCTGCCAACTCTTCTGGATCTCGCTTTATGATAGGTTCTTTCCACCGATTGAACCAGCCATCCCAAAATTCCATACACATGAGTGGCCACTCTTTGTCATGCTCAGCAAAGAACTCTTTCATCTGAGAGAAGTTGTAATTCGCACGCGAACCAAAATTACCGGTTACAAAGAGTCCATCCTCAATCAAGGTCCCTGCTCGAAGGGTCGCCCTCCAAGGTCCATCAGAGGTGAAGAGTGGACAAGTAATATCCCGCTCAAGCATTAGATCTCTGATCGCCCGAAGGTAGGCCTTGTCTTCGCCATAAGAGCCATATTCGTTCTCAACCTGCATCATGAGGATATTGCCCCCACGATCCAATTGGTACTTGGCCACACGTGGCAGGAGCTCGTCGTAATAGCGAGCCACTTCCTTGAGAAAGGCCGGATCCGATGAGCGAATCCGAAGGTCTTCTTCGATTAACCAGGCTGGCAAGCCCCCAAATTCCCACTCCGAACAGATAAACGGTGACGGACGGAGAATCACATACAGATCCAACTCTTGAGCCACTTGGATAAAGTGCTCCAGGTCCAAATTCCCTTCAAAGTGAAAGTGGCCTCTTTGTGGCTCATGAGCATTCCATGGAACATAGGTTTCAACAGTATTAAAACCTAGAGCTTTTAGGTTATATAAGGAATGATACCAATCCTCACGATCGATCCGAAAATAATGAATTGCACCAGATAAAATCTTAAAAGGTTGATCATTTAAATAAAAATCTTCACGGATTTCAAATGCCCCCATACTGAGAACCTCCTTCTAAGAAACCCTTTTCATTTATTAATATAATATATTGATCAAAAAATGTCAACCACTTTTGAAAAAATATGTTAAAATAATATTAACAAGGGATATCGAAAGAAGAGGTGAAGCACATGGCAATCCCAAAATACCAACACATCAAAGATGATTTGAAGCAACAAATTATCTCAGGTAAATTCGAAAATGGAGATAAATTTTACACAGAAGCCGAGCTGATTAAGATTTATAATGTTAGCTCGATTACTGTTGTTCGGGCTTTAAACGATTTGGCTAGCGATGGATACATCGTCCGCCAACAAGGGAAAGGAACGTTTGTTTCTCGCGCTAGAAAACACAAACTGGTTGAGTTTTCAGACGTTGAAACCTTCCCTATCCAAAAAGCGACCGTAAAAGTTCTCTCTATTAAGCGTGGCAACGCGCTGAATATCCTGGATAAACTGGGGCTCGCTCCTACTCAATTCTATTATAAGATTGATCGGACTCGTCATATTGGTGAAGATACCTATATCTACCACCAGACCTATGTCCCAGAGCAATATATTAACCCAAATTATCCGAGCTTAGATTACTATAGTTCGATCTATGACCGCTTCAAAGAAGATTATCATATCCATATGAATGATGAACACTTTGAAGAAATCAATGATATTGTATTTCCAACACCAAGCAAAATCGCTTCTGTGTTGAATATCGATGAAAACTTCCCAACTGTCCGTCAAGTGAAGACGACAAAATTGGAAGCGACCGGTCAAATTCTCGAATATAGCGAAACCTATAAACGCGGCGACTACTATAAAATCAAATTTATCTCTTGTGATCGTGATCATTGATCATTAAAAGTCTGGGGTCTGGCCTCAGACTTTTATGATACAAATTATAGCATGAAAAAATAGTTCCTAAAACATGTAAAACGAATAATCTATAATTAGTGATAGACTTCCTATAAATAGTTTAATCAGTCAAAATTTATTATGATAAATTCAGGGTCTAGAGCACCTGATATAGGCAAAGAAAAGAGAGTGGGACAGAAATCGGTAATTCGTTAGAATTCGATTTCGTCGTCCCACCTCCGCACAGTTGAGTAGGGATCTAACAGATGATGAAATCAGCGTAGTAGAGCCCACTCAACCACTGCGTCTTGCTCGATAATCCAAAGACGAAAAGAGGCTAGGACTTTTGTCCCAGCCTCTTTTCGTCTATTTTTTAAATTCCCGTTTTTAGTTGCGATTAGTCGCCCAAACCGATGCGTTCGAAGATTTCATCCACCCGTTTGGTGTAGTAAGTTGGGTTGAAGATTTCGTCAATTTCCTCTTGAGTGAGGCGAGAAGTTACCTCTGGATCTGCTTCAAGAAGTGGTTTGAAGTCTACTTGGTTATCCCATGATTGTGCAGTCTTTGGTTGAACAAGGTCGTAAGCTTGCTCACGGGTCATACCTTTTTCAATCAAAGTCAACATCGCACGTTGGCTAAAGATGAGACCAAATGTTGAGTTCATGTTGCGGATCATGTTTTCAGGGAAGACTGTCAAGTTCTTAACGATGTTTCCAAAACGGTTAAGCATGTAGTCAATCAAGATGGTTGTGTCTGGTGCGATGATACGCTCAGCTGATGAGTGAGAGATATCACGTTCGTGCCAAAGGGCTACGTTCTCATAAGCTGTTACCATGTGACCACGGATGACACGCGCAAGACCTGTCATGTTTTCAGAACCGATCGGATTGCGTTTATGAGGCATTGCTGAAGAACCTTTTTGGCCTTTGGCAAAGAACTCTTCCACTTCACGTTGTTCTGATTTTTGAAGACCACGGATCTCCGTTGCCATACGCTCGATCGATGTTGCGATGCTAGCAAGAACTGCAAAGTACTCAGCGTGAAGGTCACGAGGAAGCACCTGTGTAGAGATTTCTTGAGCACGGATACCAAGCTTGTCGCAGACGTATTTTTCAACAAATGGTGGGATGTTGGCAAAGTTACCAACCGCACCCGAAATCTTACCAGCTTCCACACCAGCAGCCGCATGCTCGAAGCGCTCGATGTTACGCTTCATTTCGCTGTACCAAGTTGCCAATTTCAGACCAAAGGTTGTAGGCTCAGCGTGCACACCATGGGTACGACCCATCATGATCGTGAACTTGTGTTCTTTCGCTTTGTCAGCGATGATGTTGAGGAAGTTTTCAAGATCCTTGCGGATGATGTCGTTAGCTTGTTTGTAGAGGTAACCATAGGCAGTATCTACCACGTCGGTAGAAGTCAAGCCATAGTGGACCCACTTGCGCTCTTCTCCAAGAGTTTCAGAAACCGCACGTGTGAAGGCCACTACATCGTGGCGAGTCTCTTGCTCAATTTCCAAAATACGGTCGATGTCAAAGTCCGCTTTTTCGCGAATCAAAGCCACATCTTCCTTAGGGATTTCCCCCAACTCAGCCCATGCCTCATCAGCCAAGATTTCCACCTCAAGCCAAGCACGGTATTTATTTTCTTCAGTCCAAATGTTCGCCATCTCAGGGCGAGAGTAACGTTCGATCATTGTTAATTTTTCCTTTCTTTTGATGTTTCACATCAGTTAGCAAGCGACAGTCGGTTTATTCAAATTCTTCTTTCCCAATCCATACAGATGGATAATGATCCAGTGTATTCAAATCCGTATCCAGCGGGACATCATAGATAGCTAAATAGTTTTCAGGGTATTGTGCAACTAGCTCTTCATACTTAACTTTCACCTTTTCGTGATCGCTACTAGCATACAAGACTTCGACGACTGCACCAGCCTTCTCTTTTTCGACAAATGCGTTGACGATAAGTTGAATCATAAAAACCTCCTAAAGCGAAATGCCCCTCATATTTGCTTCCAGAATAGGCATCTTCACACCTAACTCCTGACCAGTCTGATAGACACCTTGACAACAGTAGAAAATGTCCTGCTTATCATTATGCAAGGTCATAATCTTTCGGGTCAGCTCATTTTTTGCAAACATGACTTTCATAGCTTTTCCTGCAATCCATGCTGGAATTTTGTAAGGTAAGATCTCGGCTTTGTAAAGCTTTAAATTCACGCCACGCGCTTCTACGACTTTCAAAGCTTCCCGAATGGCCTTGATGGCCAATGATAATTCCGAAGAACTATTCATCAAATTCAGAGCCAACTGTTCTGGATTTTCCAGATTTCCCAAACGTGCAGCTGTCGAAGTGACACCTGCGTTAATCGCCATATGAATCCAAATCCACTCGACCATATCATGAGGAACTTCCCACTTCAAATCTGCAGAAGTCAGTAAAGCCGTCAGATCAGCATAGTTAGAAATCTCTGCTTTTTGCTCACCTTCTAGCATTAAATGGTCGAACAAGACACCATCCAAATGGTCATCCTGCATATGACCACCCGCTGTCGGAAAGGCTAGAATATAGTCGTAGTCCCCTGCCCACTCCTCTACCTCTTTTCGAGTATCCCAGAAATTGCAGAAGAAAACGAGGGTGCCTTTGATATTATTTTTACGCAAGGTCTCCACGGCTTCTTTGACAGAGCCATGACGCACACTTAGAAAAATAAAATCATATTCCGAATCAGTCTCTGCCACATGAACCTCATAGGTGTCATGTTTGTTTTCGCCCTTAGAATGATAGCGACCATCTAACAAATCAATCGACAACTCCTTCGGAGCAGTGTTTTTCTTACTATCTCTCAGTATGTGTTCCACTTGATGACCTGCTTTTTGAAAAGCATAGGCATAAGTCGTTCCAATGACTCCGAGTCCTAGAATTGCTATTTTCACCTAAAAATCAATCCCTTTCCCAAATTCCTCAACCTTATCCGGTTCATTACTAAACAAAGTCACATGTCCCATTTTGCGGTTGTGCTTTGCTTCTAGTTTACCATATAAGTGGAGGTGAGCGCTTGGATTTTCTGTCACATATGTTTCAGCAACCTCGACGTGTTGGCCGAGAACATTGAGCATGACAGCCGGTGCATGAAGGTGGATGGCTGGTAGTGGTGCACCGAGAACGCCCAAGATATGCGTGTCAAATTGTGAAAAGTCGCAGGCTTCGATGGAGTAGTGTCCTGAATTGTGCGGACGTGGCGCGACTTCGTTGACAATGATGTCATCAGCGGTCGCAAACATTTCTATACAAAGGGTTCCAGAGAGATTCAATTGTTCTGCGATTCGGACCGCCATGGCTTTGGCCTTGTCAGCTAGACTTTCTGAAATACGGGCAGGAACGATGGTTTTAGATAGGATGTTATTGCGGTGGACATTTTCCTGAACTGGGAAAACTGTCACGTCCTTGCCATTTCCTGACACGATGACGGAAATCTCCAGGTCAAAGTTAACAAATTCTTCCAAGACACAGTCTGCTGAATCCGCTAGCGCATAAGCTTCTTCCAAATCTTCTGCTGAACGAATAACCTTTTGTCCGTGTCCATCATAGCCACCTGTCGCCGTCTTGAGGACATAATTTTTCGACAGTTCAATATCTGCCAAGGCTTGGCTAGAAGTCACGACCTTATAAGGTGCTACGGTGACTTGAGCCTTATTTGACAAAAAGTCCTTTTCAAAGATGCGATTTTGAGAAATGCGAAGTAGGTCTGTCCCTTGTGGGAGCTGTCCTTCTTTGATGACAGCATCCAAACCGTCAGCATCGACATTTTCAAACTCATAGGTGAGGACATCACAGCGGTCTGCCAACTGACGAAGGGCATCTACGTCGTCATAAGGAGCCACGATAATTTCCGCCACACGGGAGGCTGGGCAATCCGCTGCTGGATCCAGCGCGATAACCTTGTGCCCCATATAGATAGCAGAAATGGCCATCATCTGCCCCAGCTGACCGCCACCGATGATTCCGATTGTTTTAGATGAGCTCATTTGTCGACTCCTCTGCGATTTTTCCTTGTTCTTCTGCGAAATCTGCCAAGGCTGTCGCAATAGCCTGATCCTCTACCGAGAGGAGACGGAGTGCAAAGAGGGCCGCATTGGTCGCGCCTGCTTCACCGATCGCCATGGTTGCGACTGGTACTCCACCTGGCATCTGAACGATGGAATAAAGTGAATCCACACCGCTAAGAGCACGAGATTTAACAGGCACACCAATGACAGGCAGAGTGGTTTTAGCTGCTACCATCCCTGGCAAGTGGGCTGCGCCACCTGCACCCGCGATAATGACTTTGATACCACGGCTACGTGCTTCTTCGGCATGTTTGAACATGAGGTCTGGTGTACGGTGGGCAGAGACAACCTTCTTTTCATAGGCTACACCGAAGCGGTCTAGGACTTCTGCTGTTTTTTTCATGGTTGCCCAGTCGGATTTTGACCCCATGATGATGGAAATTACTGGTTTCATTTCTTCTCCTTTTTTAATAATCGTCTATTGTAGTGCGGACGTAAGCGACCGCCTATGGCGTTCCATTACTAAAACTGGAGCCTAAGTCTCCAGTTTTCCGCTCCTAGTAGCTCTGCTACTAGGAGTTCCACTACTGCGACGATTATCCAATACTAGCTCGCTAATGCTCGCAAATCAAACGACCATTATCTTAATTTGGCTCGCTTTCGCTAGCCATGGCAAATATATCTGTTAATCTTTTATGGCCTTGCTTCCGATATCTGTTCGATAGAAGAGGCCCTCTGTATTTTGGTTGTTGAGTTGGCTGTAGATGATGTTTTGGCCGTCTTTGACGGTGTCTGCTGTGGTGACAAGCATGTAAACACGTCCTCCGTTTGAAAGAAGGTCTTGGCCATTTTCAGCTAATTTAGCACCTGCATAGTAGGTGATGATATCGCCCTCTGTCTTGGCTGGAAGCTTGACACCTTTCTCATAAGCGAGTGGGTAACCGTTTGATGCGACAACCACACCAAGTGTCACTCCCTTATCCGTCCAAGTGATAGCTGGCTCTTTTCCATTCAAAATATCCGTGATATTTTGTGCAAAATCAGATGTCAAACGAGGCAGGATGATTTGCGTTTCAGGATCTCCGAAGCGAGCGTTGAACTCGATGACTTTAGGTCCGTCAGCTGTCAAAATAAGACCAGCGTAAAGGACACCAAGATATGGACGACCTTCTTTAATCATGCCTTCGAGAACTGGCTTGACAATATTGTCAACCGCCGTGTCAACCACACTCTGTGGCAAGTGAGGAACTGGCGCATAAGCCCCCATCCCACCAGTGTTAGGACCCTTGTCACCATCATAAGCACGTTTGTGGTCCTGAGCCGTTGGCATAATGTAAAACTTGTCACCATTGACAAAGGCAAAAAGAGAGAACTCTTCCCCGTCAAGGAATTCTTCGATGACCACACGCGCACCTGAGTCACCGAATTTATTGTCCAAAAGCATCTCATGAGCGGCTTCGACCGCTTGCTCAACTTTCTCCGCAACGACGACACCTTTCCCAAGGGCCAAGCCGTCTGCCTTAACGACGATTGGAGCGCCTTTTTCTTCGATGTAGGCTTTAGCTTCCTCGAAATCTGAAAAGGTCCCATAGGCCGCTGTTGGAACATCATATTTGACCATAATTTCCTTAGCAAAATCCTTAGACCACTCCAGCTCAGCCGCAGCCTTGGTCGGACCAAAAGCCTTGAGCCCAGCTGCATTGAAATCATCCACGATCCCAGCCGCAAGGGCATCATCTGGACCGATAAAGGTCCAAGCAATATCGTTGACTTTTGCGAAGTCAATCAGCTTAGAATGTTCGGAAATTCCGATATTGATCAAATCCAGACCATCTAATCGCATCCCGTCATTACCAGGAGCCACAAAAACCTGCTCAACGTCTTTAGACTCCAACAACTTCTTGGCAATCGCATGTTCACGACCACCAGATCCAACAACCAAAAGTTTCATCTTGAACCTCTTTTGCGAATTATTTTATTATATTATATCATAATCGTTCGCTTTATTCTAATATTTCAAGGAATGTCCGATAATTTTCGTTAGAAAACAAACTTTTTTCATTATTTTTAAAATTTCTACTCCTTTTTACGAATATTATAATTGAGACCTCTACTATTTTTTAAAAAAAGGAGTTTTATGCAGGGAATTAAGAAACTACTGTTGGCAGCTTGCCTTTTCTGGGCAGGTGCTTCACAAGTTGCAAGAGCAGACCAAAACATCAATTATATCTACAAGGAAAAGGGACAATTAGTTGTCCACCTCGGGACCATTCCAGATCGCTTCCAAAGCGTTAGCGTCCCCATTTGGTCCGAGAAATACGGCCAGGACGATCTCATTTGGTATCCTGTTCAACGAGGAGAAAATGGCTTTGATTTGCAAGTACCTCTGACCAATCATTTAGATCAAGCAGGACTCTACCATATCCATGTCTATGGCATCAATTCTTACGGAAACCTTGAAGGACTGTTTCCTCTACAGACAATCGTTGAGAAAAAAGATCTCGCATCTTCCCAACCCAAGATCACAGTCCGACCTAGCACTGCACAGCTATTTGAGATCCAACTCCAGCTCTTTGAGGATGTGGATGAGGTTCTCTTTCCCATCTGGTCTGAACAAGATGGCCAAGACGACTTGATCTGGTATCCCGCAAAAAGAACGGCACCTGGCCGCTATCAATTGTCTTTCAATGCTGAAAAACATAAAGGGAAAGGAACCTTTCATCTCCATGTCTACCAGAAAGACAAGGGACACTTAAAAGGCCTGCTCGCCACAACATTTCAGGTCGAACAGGCTAAAGTTGCTCCACTGGTCACCCAGCCGGATAATTACTATCCCGTTGGCGAATGTACCTGGGCAGCAAAAGAGCTGGCTCCTTGGTCACAAAACTGGTGGGGAAACGGTGGCATGTGGGCTGCTAGTGCTCGCGTTTCAGGCTTCCGGACAGGAAGTACCCCTGAAGTTGGCGCTATCGCCTGCTGGGATAATGGAGGCTATGGCCACGTTGCAGTCGTGACAGAGGTTGAACATGATCAAAAAATCCAAGTGAAGGAAGCTAATTACAATGGAAATCGGACCATCAACAATTTCCGTGGTTGGTTTGATCCAACAAATGTTGTCTGGGGAACGGTCAGCTATATCTATCCAAATTAAAGGTTGCTTGACTAATAAAGGCACTCATCGATGGATGAGTGCCTGTTTTGATTAATGTCTGAAGTGACGAACACCTGTAAAGATCATGGTTAAACCGTATTTATCAGCTGCTTCGATAGATTCTTGGTCACGAACCGAGCCTCCTGGCTGGATAATGGCCTTAATCCCTGCTTGAGCGATTTCTTCCACGTTATCTGCAAATGGGAAGAAGGCATCTGAAGCAAGAACCGCGCCGTCAAGACGGTCTTTCGCTTGGTCAATGGCAATACGCACAGAGGCCACACGATTGGTTTGACCAGGGCCAACACCTAGTGTCATGTGGTCGTTGGTCACGATGATCCCGTTTGATTTGACATACTTGATCGCTTTCCAAGCAAATTCAAGGGCAGTTGCTTCTGTCTCTGTTGGTTGGCGTTTGGTCACCACTTGCCAGTCAGCTGGGCTTTCTTTGACAACGTCTTGGTTTTGCACGAGAAGGCCACCAACAACACCTGTGTATTCTGCTTCCACTTCGCTCGCATCTTGAGCGTCAAATGGCAAGGCAAGAATCCGCAGGTTTTTCTTTTTATTGGTCAAAATGGCTAGCGCCTCATCCGTATAGCTTGGTGCGATGATGATTTCAAGGAAAACACCATGCATCTTCTCAGCTGTCGCAGCATCTACCTCACGGTTGAGGACGACGATCCCACCGAAGATAGAAACTGGATCAGACTCATAAGCGTAGTCCCAAGCTGTTTCGATATCGTCAGCTTGACCGATCCCACATGGGTTCATGTGTTTGAGAGCCACAACGGTTGGACGTTCTTTGAAATCGCGGATGATCCGAATCGCAGCATCCGCATCGCGGATATTGTTGAAGGACAATTCTTTACCGTTGAGTTGTTTAGCGGAAGCAATCGAGTAATCCGTCGGCAAGGCTTTTTGGTAGAAATCGGCATCTTGTTGAGGATTTTCACCGTAACGCATGGCTTGTTTAAGGTCATAGGTTAGAGTGAGTTTTTCAGGTTTTTCTTCACCCACTTGAGCTGTGAAGTATTCTGCAATCAAGGCATCATAAGCTGCAGTGTGGCGGAAAACCTTGGCTGCCAAACCTTGGCGAGTTTCATAAGTAGTTTCGCCCTTGGCTGCCAATTCGTCCAAAACCACAGCATAGTCAGCAGGGTCTACCACAACTGTAACGCTAGCGTGGTTTTTAGCTGCTGAACGAAGCATTGATGGCCCACCGATATCGATGTTTTCAACCGCGTCCGCATAGGTCACATCTGGTTTGAGGATGGTTTCCTTGAATGGGTAAAGATTTACCACAACAAGGTCAATCAATTCGATATTATTGTCCTTAGCTGCTTCCAAGTGACTATCCAAGTCACGACGAGCGAGAAGTCCGCCGTGGATATTTGGATGGAGAGTCTTCACACGACCATCCATCATTTCTGGGAAACCAGTCACATCGTCAATGGCAATGGTGTCTACCCCAGCATTGTCAAGGGCAACTTTTGTCCCCCCTGTTGAGATGATATCCCAACCAAGTTTTTTGAGTTCTTGGGCAAATTCAACAATGCCCGCTTTATCTGAGACACTAATTAGTGCGCGTTTAGTCATATTATTTTCCTTTTTAAAGTTCTTTCTCTGCTACAGTCGAAAATTTTCGTTCCGCTCTAACACTTCCTTACCTTCTCTCCACTCCCAAACGTTCCAACACCTCTGGATACAATTTGTACTCTGTTTCGTGGATGCGAGTCTCGAAAGTATCAAAGGTGTCATCTGATAGCCGTGGGACACGGACTTGTTTGATGACCTTGCCAGTATCCACACCAGAGTCCACCCAGTGAATGGTCACGCCAGACTGGTCGACACCTGCATTCCAAGCATCTTCAATCCCATGAGCACCTGGAAATTCTGGCAGGTAAGCCGGGTGAATATTGATGATTCGACCTTCATAGGCTGCTAGCAAGGTTGGGCCAACGATTTTCATGTAACCCGCCAAACAGACTAGGTCAATCTCGTGCTCATCCAAAAGCTCGACGATGGCTCCTTCGTAGTCTGCCTTGCTCTCAAATTCCTTGAGTTCAAAAGCGTAGCTTAAAATCCCAAGCTTTTCTGCACGTTCAAGGACGTAGGCATCCCGGTGGTCTGAAAAGACAAACTCTACTGGAAATTGTTCCGCAATCACCTGAAAGTTTGAGCCGTTGCCAGAGGCAAAAACAGCAATCTTTTTAGCCATTATTTTATCACCACACTTGCATCTGTCTTCTTCACAATTCGACCGATTTCATAAACAGGTTCGTCAAGAAGTTCTTTGACACGTTCCACATTTTCTGGTTTCACCGCAAGCATGAGACCAATCCCCATGTTGAAGATTTCAAACATCTCTTCATGTTTGATGTCGCCATATTTTTCAAGGGCTTTGAAAATTGGAAGAACTGGGACCTTGCTTTCGTCAATTTCAGCAGCCAAGTCATCCGCAAACATCCGTGGGACATTTTCGATAAAACCACCACCTGTGATGTGGGCAATCCCGTTGACCAATTCTTCTTTGATAAGAGGCAAAACAGCTCTGACGTAGATACGAGTTGGCTCCAAAAGAACCTCTTTAAGTTTTTTGCCTTCCAATTCTGGGAGGACTTCCTCACCTGTGTAATCCGCAAAGACACGACGAACAAGTGAGTAACCATTTGAGTGGATACCACTTGAAGCGAGACCAAGAAGGACATCACCTGCTGCTACTTTTGTACCATCGATGATTTGGCTTTTTTCTGCAACACCGACCGCAAAACCAGCCAAGTCATAGTCGTCTTCACCGTACATACCAGGCATTTCGGCTGTTTCACCACCGATAAGGGCTGCACCAGCTTGCACACAACCTTCGGCCACACCAGCAACCACTTGTTCTAGCTTAGCTGGTTCATTCTTCCCAGTCGCTACATAATCGAGGAAGTAGAGTGGCTCTGCACCTGCAGCGATGATGTCGTTGACACACATGGCCACACAGTCTTGACCGATGGTATCGTGCTTGTCGTACTTGATAGCCAGCATGAGTTTGGTACCGACACCGTCAGTTCCTGAAATTAGAACAGGCTCTTTGACACCCGTTTTTGAAAGGTCAAACATGCCACCGAAACCACCTAGAGCTCCCATGACACCTGCACGCTCTGTACGTGTCACGTGTTTTTTGATCCGTTCAACAACTTCATAACCTGCTTCAACGTCTACACCAGACTGGGCGTATGCATTCTTATTTGTCATTTGTTTCTTCCTTTTTCCGTTTCTAGATCCTACTGTGAATGGACAGATTCACTTTCAAAAATTCCTAATAAAAGGATGTCTGCTCATTCAAGCTTTCCAAATAGCGTTCTTCGTAGTCATACAAAGGAGTTGGGTATTTTCCATCAAAGTAGGCTACACATAGGCCACCGTTTGGTGCATCGGTATCAATGCCAATAGAATCAATCAAGCCATCAATGGACAAGTAGGTCAAGCTATCCGCACCGATAATCTCACAGGTTTCCTCTACTGTATGGTTAGCTGCGATTAGCTCTTCACGGCTCTGAATATCAATTCCGTAGAAACATGGATAAGCCAAAGCTGGACTGGCAATTGCCACATGGACTTCTGTAGCCCCTGCTTCTTTCAACAATTTCACTATCCGACGGGAGGTGGTTCCACGCACGATAGAGTCATCAATCATGACAACCCGTTTGCCTTTTACGACACCAGATACGGCAGAGAGCTTCATCCGCACCCCTTGTTCCCGTAATTCCTGAGTCGGTTGGATAAAGGTTCGTTGGACATACTGATTCTTGATCAAGCCCATTTCATTTGGCAAACCAGATTCTTCCGCAAAGCCCATAGCAGCACTGAGTGAGGAGTTTGGAACCCCCACTACAATATCTGCTTGGTTCTTAAACTCTCGTGCCAACTGAGCTCCCATCCGCTTGCGAGCCGTATGGACATTAACTCCTTGGATATTGGAATCGGGACGGGCAAAATAGATATACTCCATGGAACAAATCGCCAGTTGGGTATCATCCGTATAGCGATCATAGGTAATGCCATTTTCATCAAAGATAACGAGCTCACCAGGGTGCACATCTCGGATCCACTCCGCTCCAATAACCTCAAAAGCACAGGTTTCAGAAGAAACAACCAAGGCTCCATTAGACATTTTTCCGATGGATAGAGGACGGAAACCATTTGGGTCCAGAGCTGCGATTAGCTTATCTTCAAACAGCATCAGATAAGCAAAACCACCTTTGACCGTATTGAGTGCTTCCTTGATTTTTCCCATAAAGGAAGGGTTGTGGCTCCGACGAATCAAGTGAGCTAAAATTTCTGAGTCAGAGGTTGAGCTAAAGATGGCTCCATTTTTTTCTAATTCAGATTTGAGCGATTGGGCATTGGTCAAATTCCCATTATGGGCCAGACCAAACTGGGTATCTTGAAAGCGGAAGAGGAAGGGTTGGATGTTATCCACCGAAGCTTCCCCTGCTGTCGCATAGCGAACATGCCCAATAGCAGAACTTCCTGTCAATTTTTCCAAATTTAAAGGATTTCGAAAGACTTCTGAAAGCAGACCGGTATCCCGATGGCGTCTCAAGGTTCCTTGATCATTGGCCAGGATTCCTGCCCCCTCTTGTCCCCGGTGTTGGAGACTGTGAAGGCCAAAATAGGTGAGTTTCGCAGCGTCTGGATGTCCCCAAATCCCAAATACTCCACACTCTTCATTAAGAGATTTTACTTCGTATGTCATGTTGTATACCTTTTATTTTCCAGTAAAATATTGAACCGCTGATGCAAAGAGATGCTGGTCTTTATTTCCTGGAATATTTTGGAAGAGACCGTCTTCGAAACGTTCTGAGTGTCCCATCTTCCCAATGATTTGACCGTTCTTGCTAGTGATTCCTTCAATCGCATGGACAGAACCATTTGGATTGTATTTAGAATCCATGCTAGGTTTTCCTTCGAAGTCAACGTATTGGCTAAAAATTTGACCATTGTCACGAAGCTCTGCAAATTCCTCAGCTGTCACGACAAACTTCCCTTCACCGTGTGATACTGGGATAGCATGGATGTCACCAACTTCCACTCCAGCAAGCCATGGTGAGTTCGTGTTTGCAATCCTTGTTTCCACCATCTTAGCCACGTGTTGGTTGGCATCGTTGTAGAAAAGGGTTGGACTGGTACTGCTTGCATCTTCAAAGTTACCGTATGGAAGGAGACCTGATTTAACAAGGGCTTGGAACCCATTACAGATACCGATGATCAAACCACCACCTTCGATAAAGTGATCAATAGCTGCACGTACTTTTTCATTGAGCAAGATATTCACGATAAATTTAGCTGATCCATCTGGTTCATCTGCTGCTGAGAAGCCACCTGCAAAGAAGATAATGTTGGCTTTTTCGATGTTGTCAACCATGGTGTCAACCGACTTGACAATCGCTTCTTCATTCAATGTGACAAATGGCACTAAGTTGACTGTTGCACCTTCTTTTTCAAAGGCCTTAGCGGAGTCATACTCAGAGTTGGTTCCTGGGAATACTGGGATGTAAACCACTGGCTTTTCCACTGCTTCTTTAGCTTTAATCACAGCATCTGATGCTACAGCAGGTACTTCTTCCAGTTCAGTAGCCTGTTCAAATTCTGTTGGATAAACTTCTTCCAACTTACCTTGGAAGGCACTGTCAAGCTTGTGTCCATCGAGCGTTACACCGTTGACAAGTAGTGTAAAGTCTGCAACTGTTTGTCCAATCTTCTCAACACCTGCAATTTCTTCAGGAGATGTGAAGACAAATCCGCCTAATTGAGCTGTCAAGCTAGTGTCAAGATCAGCTAATTGAACAGTGGCACCAATATGGTTCCCAAAGCTTGCAAGGGCAAGAGCTTCAAGGACACCACCATATTTGACAGCTGATGCGGCTGTCACTTTGTGAGCCTTTTGAATGGCTTCAAATTGAGCAAAGTTCGACTTGATGAGATCAAAGTCAATCTCTTGGGTTAAAGCTTGACCTGGGATGTAGTAGATATGTTCACCAGCAGCCTTAAATTCTGGAGAAAGAACCTTACGGCTGTCTGCTGTTGTCACCCCAAAAGCAACCAAGGTTGGTGGTACTGTCAATTCTTCAAAAGTACCAGACATAGAGTCCTTCCCACCAATAGATGGCAAACCAAGTTGAATCTGAGCTTCAATGGATCCAAGAAGAGCAGCTATTGGTTGACCAAAACGCTCTTCTTGTTTATCCATCCGCTCGAAGTACTCTTGGTAAGAGAAACGAGCCTTAGACCAGTTTGCACCAGCAGCAACCAAACGAGCAGTTGCTTCGATGACCGCATATGCAGCTCCATGATATGGAGACCATTCTGCGATGTATGGGTTAAATCCTTGTGCCATAACAGACGCAGTATGAGTCACGCCATGTTGGACTGGCAATTTCTGAACAGAAGCTTCCGTTGGTGTGATTTGGTAGCGACCACCAAGTGGGTGATTGACTGTTGAACGACCAACTGAGCTATCAAAGATGGTTTGTAAACCTTTTTGACTAGCGTGGTTAAGGTCAGCCAAGACTGCAAGAGTATCCGCTTCAAGTGTTTCAGCAGATGTTTGACGTTCTTCTGGAAGCTTGACATCCTTGTCAACCACCTTCGCATCTACGACTACACGCACACCGTTTGTATCAAGGAAACGACGTTCCAAATCAACAATGGTTTGGCCATTCCAGTGCATAACCAAATTTGGTTTTTCCGTCACGGTTGCAACGACAACTGCATCAATATTTTCTTTGTTACATTCAGAAACGAAGGCCTCTACGTCTTCTGGACGAACCACTACAGCCATCCGTTCTTGAGATTCAGAAATGGCAATTTCGGTTCCGTTCAAACCTTGGTATTTCAATGGCACTTTGTCTAGATCAATTTCAAGACCATCTGCCAATTCACCGATAGCCACACAGACACCACCAGCTCCAAAGTCATTTGATTTCTTGATCAGACGGGTCACATCCCCATTACGGAACAGACGTTGAATCTTCCGTTCTTCGATGGCATTCCCTTTTTGAACCTCAGCACCAGCTGTTTCAACCGATTCAACCGTTTGAACTTTAGAAGAACCTGTCGCACCACCGACACCGTCACGTCCAGTCTTCCCACCGAGCAAGATAATCACATCACCAGCTTCAGGTTTTTCACGGACAACATTTTCCTTAGGAGCTGCACCGACAACTGCACCTAGTTCCATACGCTTAGCAACGAATCCTGGGTGGAAGTATTCACGAACATAGGTTGTTGCAAGACCAATTTGGTTCCCATATGAAGAATAGCCATGAGCCGCTGTTTTAGAAATCACTTGTTGTGGCAATTTACCAGCGCGAGTCGCTGAAATCGGAGCTGTAATATCACCAGCACCTGAGATACGCATGGCTTGGTAAACGTAAGAGCGACCTGACAATGGGTCACGAATGGCACCACCGATACAAGTAGCCGCTCCACCAAATGGTTCAATTTCCGTTGGGTGGTTATGAGTTTCGTTCTTGAACATAAGAAGCCATGGTTCTTTGACACCATTGACATCTACTTCAATTTCAACTGAGCAGGCATTGATTTCATCAGACACTTCCATGTCATCCAAACGGCCATTGGCACGCTCATAGCGACCAAAAATAGTCGCCATATCCATCAAGGTTTGAGGTTTTTCCGTACGTCCCAACTCATCACGCATGGCAATATATTTGTCATAAGTTGCTTGCAATTGTTTTTGGAATTTAGAAGCCGAGAAGTCGATGTTTTTCAACTCAGTCTCGAACGTTGTGTGACGGCAGTGGTCAGACCAGTAAGTATCCAACACCTTGAGTTCCGTCTCCGTTGGCACCCGTCCGATGGACTTGAAATAGTCTTGGATGAAGAGCAGGTCATCCACTTCCATGGCCAATCCTTGCTCTGCCTTATATTGAGCAAATTCTTCTGCCGTATAAGTTTCAAAGAAATCCAAGTTTGGAATGGTCTTGTCAGACTCGGAGAAGTCCTGTTTGGCAATGCCAACAGTGATATCTTTGAAACGAGAGTCCACTGGATTCAAGAGGTAGTTCTTGACAGCTTCCAATTCATTCGCATCAATATCCTTGTTGACCAAGTACAATTGAGCTGTATTCACCGTTACATCACTTGAGCTACCAAGCAACAACAAGGCTTCCTGAGAAGATGCTGCACGTTGGTCAAACTGACCAGGCAAGCTTTCGATAGCAAAGAAAGCAACCTTCTCAAGGTCAGCTTTAACTGTAGCTTCATCCAAAACAGTATCAGTCACTTGCTCAGAGAAGATATGTTTTTCCGCACGCGCAAACAAGTCCTCTGCTAAATTAAAGACATCGTAAACCTGCACAATCCGAAGATCCTTCAAAGTTTTCAACTGAAGATTATGCTGTAATTCCTTTACTAAAGAATGAGATTTCACGCGAAAATCAGCTTTTTTCTCAACGAAGATACGTTTATCCATTTTATTTCCTTTATTTATTTCTATTTAAATAGGCTAGTGAAGATGAAGCAAATCATTACTTCAAGCCCTGCAACTTCTCCAACACAACCTTATAAACATCTGTTAAATTACCCAGATCTCTACGGAGTAAAAAGGTCTAGTAGACCTTTTTAGCCTGAGTCCTTTTTCTTGAAGATGAAGGTTTTCCATTTCAAACAGGTTACTTCAAGCCCTGCAATTTTTCTAAAACAACCTTATATACATCTGTCAGACTTCCCAAGTCCCTACGGAAAACATCCTTGTCCATATGGTGACCTTCAGCATCCCAAAGGCGACAGTTATCTGGTGAGAATTCATCGGCCAAGATAATCTTGCCATCCTTATCAAAACCAAATTCCAATTTAAAGTCAATCAAACGCAGACCAATTTGCTCAAACCAACTCTTCAACAACTCATTGATACGA
Source organism: Streptococcus sp. AM43-2AT (assembly GCF_003603405.1). Classification (NCBI taxonomy): domain Bacteria; kingdom Bacillati; phylum Bacillota; class Bacilli; order Lactobacillales; family Streptococcaceae; genus Streptococcus; species Streptococcus sp. AM43-2AT. The sequence goes on from NZ_QTND01000003.1 coordinate 232,504, forward strand.
CGTGTTTCTTCCTTGATATAAGCAATTTGTTCATCATTGGCAATATCCAAGAACTTCACATGCTCATCATTGATAAAGGGATCATCCAATTCATCGTTCTTGTAGTAAAATTCAACGATTGGAGTTTCCAAATCCAAACCTTCTTCAACGCCAAAGCGTTTAGAAAAAGAACCCGCAGTCACATTACGAAGCACAACCTCCAAAGGAATGATGGTCACCTTCTTGTTGAGTTGTTCGGTGTCAGAAATACGCTCGATAAAGTGTGTCGCTACACCCGCAGCATTTAATTTTTCAAAAATAAGAGACGAAATCTGATTATTCAGCACACCTTTGCCCTCAATGGTCTCTTTGCGAGCTCCATTCAGCATGGTTGCCTGGTCCTTGTAGACTGACTTAATCACATGTTCGTCTTCCGTACTATAAATATCTTTTGCTTTCCCCGTATAAATTAATTGATCGGACATCTTCTTGTTCGCCTTTCATCTTTTATCCCTTACAGTGTATCACAGAGAGGTTGTTTTTTCAAGTTAAATCCGTATCTTGTTCGTTTGTAACACAAAAATAATAAGAGATTGAACCAAAAAGATTCAATCTCTTATTTTTAGATACTTATTCTTTCGTAAAAACCGAACTTTATTTGCTTGTTTTCTTTAAAACGTAGTCTACCATGTCTCCCACGGTTGCCATAGCATCAATGTCTTTATCTGGGATGTCAATTTGGTAGGCTTCTTCCAAATAAATAATGTATTCCATTAGATCAACAGAATCCACTTCCAAGTCCTTTCGTAAATCTAAATCCATAGAAACCTCATACTCAGATCCTTTATGATCTTTGATCAACCCTTCAACTAGTTTAAAAATTTCTTGACGACGACTCATTTCTCTTCCTCCAATTCTGATAATTCAACCACAGATTTACGAATCACATCTGTTTCCAACATGGTCCGGATCTGGCGAATCGTGCTATAGACTGCCTTGGCATCACTAGAACCATGGGTTTTTACGACAGGGGCTTGCAAGCCAAACAAGACCGCACCTCCAACATCTGAATAATCCAAAGTCTTTTTCAAACCTCGTAAATCATTCTTCAAGAGGAAGGCTCCAATCTTAGCCTTCAACCCACCACCACTCAGGACTGTTTTCAACTGTTTAAAGAGGCCCAAAGCAGTTCCTTCCATGGTCTTAAGGACAGCATTTCCCGTAAATCCATCTGTAACAATGACGTCAGCAACTCCATCCATCAAGTCACGGGCTTCCACATTTCCTACAAAATTGAGAGAAGAATCCGCTGCTAACAATTGATAGGTCTCCTTGCGGAGGGGATCCCCCTTGCTTTCCTCAGTTCCGTTATTTAAGAGACCGATACGAGGCCGCTTAATCCCACGGACATTCTCTGCATAATAGGCTCCCATAATCGCATATTGGTGCAAATGTGTTGGTGTATTTTCAGCATTTGCCCCCAGATCCAGCATATCATACCCCTTCCCATCAAGGGTAGGAAGAGTCGACATCAAGCCTGGACGATCAATAACCTTGATCCGACCGACGATAAAGTAACCAGCGGCCAAAAGGGCTCCTGTATTTCCCGCAGAAAGCATAGCATCTGCTTCCCCATTCTTAACTGCATGCGCTGCTAAGACCATGCTGGCTTGCTTTTTCCGACGAATGGCACGAGTAGGCTCATCATCTGAATTGATTTTCTCATCTGTATGGACGATGGATACCCGCTCAGTTGCTGTCAAGTATTGCTTAATTTTAGCCTCATCTCCGTACAAAATGACTTCGATATCCTCAAATTCTTGTATAGCTTGATTGACCCCTTCTACTAGGGCCTGTGGAGCATGATCTCCACCCATTGCATCGACTGCAATTTTTTTCATTTCTTACCTCCAGACTGATCTTTTAAGATCTCTCCCCAGCTTCCCAGGGAATCAATAAATTTCTTGGCTTTGAGATGAATACCTACATATTCATCATAGAGTTGGTCTAGACACTTTCTCAATTCTTTCTTCATCTCATCATGGATGGAAATCGTCTCTAACTCACTAAATTTTACAGCTTGAAAACGATCCAACAAATAGAGGGCATTGGGATCCCAGTGAGCTCGTCTTTCGTCCCGATCATAATGATCTGGGCAAAGGACACCACCCAATCGGAATGAAAAATCAAAAGGCAACCCCACTCGATGACAGACACAACACTCATGGACGTTTAAGGCGACACCAAATCGGGATAAAATCTGCATTTCAAAAATATTGGTCAAGATTTCATAATCTAAGCCCCGATCCATCAATTGCAAGGTCTGCTCTAAAAAAGTAAATAAAGCTGGATCAGGTTGACGGTCCTGGATACTAGCATCTGCCAAAGCCAGTATATAGGTTGCGTAGGAAAGACGAAAAAGATCTTGATTAATCCCTTGGAAACTTTGAACCTCATGAATATCTTCGATATAGCTGAGTCCGTCATCATTGATTTTCAGATACATATCCGCTAAGGTCAAGGGTTGGATCATAGAATTCAACCGAGAACGATTGGCATGTTTCACGAAAAACATCAACTTACCTGCTTGCTCCGTAAAGATTTTAACCAGCTTATCGTCCTCTCGGTAATCCCGATGGTAGAGGACAATGCCTCGACTCTCAATGCTCTCCAGCATGTTCTTTCATAAACTCCTTCAACCGACTCATCGCTTCTTGGATTACTTCCATACTGGCTGCATAAGACAAGCGTACATAACCTTCGCCATATGGGCCAAAAGCCATTCCTGGAATAAAGGCAACGGCCTTTTCTTGGGCTAGGAGCTTCAAAAATTCAAACGAATCTTGATGATACCCTTGTGGGATCTTAGCAAAAATATAGAAGGCCCCATCTGGGCGGATGATGTCAAAGCCCATGGCAGACATTTCTTTGATGATATAATCTCGACGCTCTATGTATTCCCGTTTCATCGGCTCTGCGTCATCTTTTCCAACCGTTAAGGCTTCAATGGCTGCATACTGGTTCATGGTCCCCGCTGCAGTCACCAAGTACTGATGACTCTTGATTAATTGAGCTGTCAACGGAGCCGGAGCAAAGATAAAACCGAGTCTCCAGCCTGTCATAGCATGAGACTTAGATAAACCATTGATAATAATGGCTTGGTCCCGTAGATAGGATCCCAAGGAAATGTGATGCCGACCTGTGTAGGTTAATTCTGAGTAGACCTCATCACAAATGACAAAAACTTCATATTTCTTCAAGACACTAGCCAAATCCTGCATCTGCTCTTTAGAGTAGGTGACACCTGTTGGATTAGCTGGATAGTTGAGAATAACCGCCTTGACGCGATCCCCTTGCTCTTCTAAAGCCTTTTCTAAGGCCTCTGGGCTAAGGACAAAGCGATTATCAGTCGTATCAATTTCGACGACACTAGCCCCCATCAGTTTAATAATGGGTTCGTAACCAGGATAAGAAGGTGCTGGTAATAATACCACATCTCCAGGTTCCAATATAGCAGTCAAGGTCGCAGAAAGGGCCTCCGTTGCCCCAATTGTAACTAAAATTTCATCCTCTGGTCGATACTCTAGGTTATACTTTTCAGCAACAAACTGACTAGCAGCTTCTCGTAGAGGTAGTAAGCCACTCATACCCGTATAATGACTTTGATTAGCGTCAATAGCTGCTTTTGCCGCTTCCTTTACATGATCTGGTGTCGTAAAATCTGGCTCACCCAAGGTCAATCGTAAGACACCTGGAATAGAAGAAATGGCTTGGTCAAACTGACGAATCAAGGAAATCTCGATTCGATTCAAATTTTGATTAAACCGTTTTGTTAAATCCATAGCCACCTCCAAAAAGTTCTATCACCATTATACTATAAATAGAAAGCCATCGCAAAAAAGGGGGTAGTCCCAACTAAAATGATACAATAATGACCTTTTTCATCAAAAAAGGACCTAGCACATGCTAAATCCTCTCATTGAATAAATTTTACCAAATCTTTTTTATTCTTGACCACGTGTTGCCACATAATTCAACTGGTCACCATGTTTCGCCAAGAAATCCTTCATTTCCGAATCCGGAATTTGACGAAGGTAGAGATTGGAACGAATAGTATCATCTTCTTCACGACAAGTAGACAAGACTAGGTACTTATCAGAAGCATTGATTTTGATATTTGGATTCTTGGTACGAGCTGACTCATAGATATTTTTCAACTGGGTAGTGAAATCTTCATCATCCGTGAAACTTGTACGATAGAAAGCAGTGGTTTCAGGGACAATGACCAAGCCCATTGCTTCATAATAATACTTGCGTTCAGGTGTTTCAATAACTACGTAAGGATGCTGATTAAAGTACTCTTGGTTATCATAGAAGTTAACATCGTTAAACATCCGATGATCTTCAACCTGGCTACCACGAGCATGACCGAATAACCACGTCAAACGATCACTAAAGTCTTTTTTATTATCAGTATCCATGAAAACAGTTCCCATTAAAGGTTGGTTTCCACCCTCAAAAGTTTTATCCAAATACGTAGCATTATCCCCTGTTTGAACAACAGGCTCATCCAACTGAGTTCCTGGAGCATAAACATAGGCAATCGCTTCTGGATTGACAGCAGTTAATTGAGCAAAGCGGTTGGCTAAATACTCTTTTTCTTCTTGACTTGGCTCATACTTGACTTCTTTGACCTCTTTGCTACTTGCACTAGATGATGAGCTCGTATCCTTTTTATCAGATGAGGTATGTTTCCCAAATGGATTAAAGAGGACAAAACCACCTACAAGGGCTACAAGAGCAACTAAAGCAAGAATAAGCGAAATGCCCTTTCTTTTAGAACTAGAATGTTTATCTGTACGATTCATAAAAATAAGATCCCCTATATACCGTTTAATCTAAAAAATAACACCGAGCCCGAAGGCCCAGTGATATTTAATTTAAGAGCTAATTAATAAGAATTATTTAACTGCGCTTGTTTTTGGAAGAGCTTTGTCAGCTTGTTTAGATCCAGCTTTACCAGCTGTTGCTGCTTTAGCTGCTTCTTCTGATTTAGCTGCTTCTTCTTTAGCTTTTTCTTGTTCAGCTTTAGCTTGTTCTGGATTGATTCCATGTTCTTTCAAGTAACGAGCATTCTTTTGTTCTGGAGTTTCGTTCAAGATGTAGTAACGACCTTCTGCTTTTTTAGCTGAATTTTGAACTTTTTGGAATTGTTGTACATATTTGTTACGTACGTTCAAGAATGCAGTGTTGAATGCTGCATCATAAGCTGCTTTCTTTTCACCGTAAAGGTGTGAACCACCTTCAACAGCATCCAATTCAGCTTTAGCTGCAACTACAGCAGGATCTTGAGCTGCTTCAGCCATGATGTCTGGCATGTGACCGTTAAGGTATTCTTCAACTGTACGAGCACTTACAAATTCTGATTGGTTTTCGTATGCTTCACGTGAATCAAAAGCACCTGGAGTGTTAGCTCCACCGTTAATAGGGTTTTCGTTCGCAAATGCTGGTGCTGCTGCTGCAAAAAGTGCAAGAGCTGCTACTGATGATAATAAAACTTTTTTCATTGTTTTATCTCCTTTTTTCATTTTAAAAAATAGTTCGTTACTTCGTAACTATTATTAGTTTACTACGATATATTTTATTTGTCAATAAAATCTGACCTATTTTTTAAATTAATTTTATATTTTTTTAAGGTAAGAGAAGATTTGACCTTTAAAGTAGAAATCTTTTATTTTGTAAGTGTTTTCCTTCTTTTATTTGATTGCACCACTTTTTGGCAAGGTCTTTTTGGGGAGATAAGGATCCAATCTATCCTCATTTTTTTGTGCTTCCTTCAGCAACTCCTCCCTCTGATTATTGATCTTACTTCCTTTTTTTAACCAGTTGAAAAACATATTTTTCCTTTCTTAAAAAAGAGGCTTTCTACAACCTCTTTTTTACATTTTAAGATTTTTTCGCATTTCCAGTTTCAAATAGAGGAGACAGAGGACGTTTTTCATGGATACGGATAATCGCTTCTGCCAATAGTTTTGCGATAGAGATTTGTTCAATTTTATCGATTAAGCGCTCTTCAGGTAGGTAAATGGTATCCAATACTACCAACTTCTTAATGGCTGATTTCTGAATATTGTCCATAGCTGGGCCAGACAATACCGGATGCGTACAGCTAGCATAGACTTCTACTGCTCCTGCTTCATCAAGTGCATCTGCAGCGTGGCAAATTGTTCCCGCAGTATCGATCATATCGTCAATCAGGATACAAGTTTTCCCTTCAACGTTCCCAATGATGTTCATGACTTCACTGGTGTTCATCTTATCAACACTCCGACGTTTATCAATGATAGCAATCGGTGTTTTTAAAAATTCGGCTAACTTACGAGCACGGGTCACACCACCGTGGTCCGGACTAACTACCACATAGTCAGAACCAACCATTCCACGACGTTCAAAGTAGTCAGCAATCAATGGAGCTCCCATCAAATGATCCACCGGAATATCAAAGAATCCTTGAATCTGAGCTGCATGCAAATCAATGGTCAAAAGACGATCCACACCAGCAATCTCTAACATATTGGCAACCAATTTGGATGTAATCGGCTCACGAGCACGAGCTTTACGGTCTTGACGGGCATAACCATAATAAGGCATCACTACATTAATGGTTTGAGCACTGGCACGTTTTAAGGCGTCTACCATAATCAATATTTCCATTAAATTATCATTTACAGGAGAGCTCGTAGACTGAAGAATATAAACCTCTTTACCACGAATAGACTCCTCAATATTAACCTGGATTTCCCCATCAGAAAATTGACGTACGGTCGACTTACCAAGTGGCAGTCCCATCTCCTTAGAGACACGTTTAGCCAAATCTTGGTTAGAAGATAAAGCAAACAGCATTAAATCCGAAAACGACATGATTTCCTCCACATAAATTTAACCACAATGTACAAATTGTACAAATCTTCTCTTTACCCATTGTAACCCTTTTTACATGATTTTTCAATCCATAATCCACCAAAAATTAAAATAGTAACTATAGTAAAAAACACCCACTTTTAGTGGGTGTTTTGAATTCTTAGTTTGGATAGATATAAGTAACTGATCCTTGTGCATTAACTGGGTTAAACCATCCACGGTAGTTCCCAATGCTACGGATACCTAAGTAGTTAGATTCAGATACTTGAATACTTGTAGTTGACTGAACAGCTGTAACCACTGCTACGTGTCCATATCCACCGTCATTCCAACAAGCAATAGCCCCGACTTGTGGTTGGCTACCAGTACGGAATCCAGCTGCTGCAGCACTTGCAGCCCACTGCGCTCCATTCCCCCAGTAATCACCAGCCCAAGGAGCCAATACTTTCGCACCCCAAGTACATTCACCTACTGGATATGAACTTGCAGAACTGCTGTATGTTGGACGACTAGTTGCAGCAGGTGTAGCAACAGTTTGAGTTTGAACTGCTGGTGCTACAGGAGTTGAAACAGTTGCTTGAGGTTGTGCTGCTTCAGCTGTTGGTGTTTGAGTAGCAGCTTGCACTTGTGCTTGCAAGTTCGTATTAGCAGATGCTTCTACAGCCTTACGTTGCTCTTCTTGTTGTGCGCGGTATGCTGCTTCAGCCGCTGCTGCTTCAGCTGCTGCTTTCTCTGCAGCCGCTTTTTCTGCAAGCAAAGCATTCTTTTCATTTTCTGCAGTTGATTTTTCAGCTGCCAAATTCAATTGTGCAACCTTCAACTCAGCTTCTTTAGTTGTCAATGCTTGCGAATCTTCATCTAATTTTTGTTGGTTGGCAATAACAGTGTTGATTGCTTCATTGTTTTCTTTTTGCTTAGCGTCAATTGCTTCTTTATCGCGTTTTTGCTCTTCAAGCATTTTGTTGTTAGCACTAGCAATTTCATTCATAGCAGAAACACGTGAAATAGCTTCAGTCAAAGAACCAGAACTTACAATAGCGTTAATGTAACTTGTAGCAGTTCCTGTTGTTTGAGCACTACGTGCTTGGTTCGCCAATGATTCTTGACGAGCAACAATATTTTTAGAGAGTTCTTCAATCTCAGCAGAGAGACGAGCAGACTCTTCATTCAAACGTTCATTCTCGGCTTTAAGAGTTTCTTGTTGTTTTTTGATTTCAGAAACTTGAGATTGAATTTGATCAACTTCTGCTTGAGCACTTTGTTCTTTTGAACTCAAATCAGCAATCTTACTATCTTGTGCTGCGATTTTATCATCAGTAGAATCAGCTCCTACAGAAATAACTGTACCTACTTGTGATAAAGCAACTGTACTAAGTAAAATAGTCGTTAATAATTTTTTCTTCATAAAATAAAAGACTCCTTCATATAAGACACTAACTAGTATAACAGAAAAAAAAAGATTTTATGTTACGCCTTTGTTACATTTTTATTTCTATTGATGTATTAAAATAACAAAAAAAGTTAGCTAGAAAGCTAACTTAATTTTATACGGAGAATGGGGGATTCGAACCCCCGCGCCGGTTACCCGACCTAACGATTTAGCAAACCGTCCTCTTCAGCCTCTTGAGTAATTCTCCTAATGGGCACGAGTGGACTCGAACCACCGACCTCACGCTTATCAGGCG
>NZ_QTND01000004.1:0-216764 GCF_003603405.1 Streptococcus sp. AM43-2AT
CGTTGTCCGAAGACTACTCCAATATCCTTGACATAATCCTGGCGATTGTCCTGCGGAATCTTGCCATTAATTCGACAAAAACCAGATGTTGGTTTCAAAATCCCTGTTAGCATTTTGATGGTTGTCGACTTCCCAGCCCCATTGGCTCCGATAAAGCCTAGAATCTGCCCCTTGGGTACTTCGAAAGTCAAATCCTTGACCGCTTCAAAGGTCTGCTTTTCAGGATGAATAAAGGAACGCAAAGCCCCCTTCAAACCTGGCTCCTTTACTGTCTTCACAAAATTTTTCTGAAGATGTTCCACTTCTATCATTGCCATATCTATCTCCCTATCGTAAGAAGCAACATTGTATTTTTGACTACAAATATTCTAAATCCTTACTTTCTACACTTTTTCAATATTATTACAGAAGGCTTTATACCAACCTATTATAATCTAATAAAAATAGGACTGCAAGCGTTTGCTTATTGATTATGAAATTAGAGATTTCTCTCTTAAAATGAAACTTTTAATCAAAAATTCTGTTAAATAGTTTCCTTAAGACACCAAAAAAACCACCCTCACGAGAAGGTTTATTGTTAAGAAAAAGAATTTTTTTAATCGAGAAAATTAACGATTCTACTGTTAATCCTTCAGCATTTAATTATTATCATCAGTCTCAATGAATTTTTAAGCCCTCAATTATTCTCTAAAAATTCTTTAATACGAGAAACAATAGCATCGCTTTGATAATGATAGAGGTCGTGAGGCGCATCCATATAGTCAACTTGAACATTAGACTGGTCGCTTGCAAATCTCTCTGCATAACGTTGCCACTCTGATTGGCTAAAGGTCGTGCCTTCACCGTTAGAAACCAGGAGTAAGGCTGGAATTTTCGGATTAATGCTAGATGGAACTTTCTTAGCATTTTCCTTTGCCAAACGGGATTCATGAAGCATGGCTTGTGACATCAACTGCTTATATGCTAGTAATTTATATTGTTGTCGTTCAGTTTCAGTCAGAGTTGGATTTTTTATATAAAAGAACTCAGGGAAATAGCGTAATAAGCCAATCTTACTGCTCCAATAAGCCACAGTAAGCAAGGCCTGATTATCCTTTAAATCCTCATAACTTGCTGGTAATGCCCAATCCAGACCAACCAAGGCTTTCACTTCATTAGGATATTTCTCTTGCCAAGCAAGGCTCTCAAGGCTAGCCATTGAATGAGAAACAATCACATAAGGCCCCGAAACTTCGGCTTGAGACAAAGCTTGACGGGTCTCAGAAAGAACCGTCATCACATCTCTTGATTGATTACTATCTTCACTAAAACCATATCCCGCTCGCTCTACGACGACTACTTTGTATTTTTTGGATAGGGAATCTGTTAGATTCTTAAAGTCTAATATAGGTGAAGCAATACCTGCACCTGAAAGAAATACTACCGTTTCAGATCCTTCACCTTTAATGTATACATTCATTTGATGTCCATTGACTACAACCTTCTTACCTATAGGCATGAGAAGCTTACTTTCATTTCGTAAACTGAATTGATGAAAAACAAATGTAGCACCTAAAAAGAGGATAAGAAAGCCACAAAGGATCCAACTCCACTGTTTAAATTTTTTCATAGCGTTATTGTACAAGTTTTAGAGTATTTTAGCAATACGACTTAGAAATCTTTGTTGCAATTATAAAAGAGATAAATAATCACCTCCAATACCAACAAAAAGGCTTATCCTTGCGGATAGACCTTCTTACATGTTTATTTCTTTATTCAATCACTTGGCTTTCTGCTACTTTCTTGTACCAATGTGCAGATTTCTTAGGATAACGTTCTTGCGTTTCAAAGTCCACATAAAAGAGACCATAGCGTTTTTCGTAACCATTTGACCAAGAGAAGACGTCCATAAGAGACCAGATGAAGTATCCTTTAACATTTGCTCCATCCGCAATCGCATCGGACAAGACTTCCAAGTGTTGCTTCACATAATCAATCCGGCCATCATCGTAAACAGTGTTGTCCACAAATTCATCTTTGTATCCCAGTCCGTTTTCGGTGATGTAGATCTTCTTGTAGTTTGGATAATCTTTCTTGACACGCATGATTTGATCATACAAACCTTGAGGGTAGATGATCCAGTCCCAGTCAGTGCGAGGTACATAGTCAGGAGCTACACGACGACCAACACATTTAATTTGGTACTTAGAGCTTCCTTTTTCCCCTTTACCGTTGTGGATGATTTCAGTTTCACCATCAAATGCTTCCATCCAGTCACTCATGTAGTAGTTAATTCCAAGGAAGTCGTTCAAATCTTTAGCTGCTTCAAGCGCTACAAAGTCTTCGTCACGAAGATCCAAGCTACCACCATTTACTGATAAGATGTGGTTTACCCCTTCCATGGTTGCATCTGAGTAGTGTCCAAGGTAAGTAGCATCCAAGATAAATTTGTTGTGGATGATATCTTCCAACTCAGCCGCACGAACATCTGCTGGATTTTTCGGATCCAAAGGATACTTAGTTGGAAGAGCATGTACGACACCAATTTCACCCGCATAACCTTTGTCTTTGTACAATTTCACAGCACGGGCGTGCGAAATCATCATATTATGGTGTGATTGGAAAACTTTGGCAAGATCATACTGGATTCCTGGCGGGAATTTACCTACCAGGTACTGACCATCACCGATGGGACCAATTTCATTGAAGGTTGTCCAATAGTTAACTTCTGGGAATTCTTCAAAACAGAAGGCAGCATAATCTACAAAGTGTTGGATGTTTTCACGATTCAAGAAATCTCCATTTGAATGAAGAGCTTCTGGTGTATCAAAGTGATGGAGGGTTACAAAAGGCTCCACATGGCGTTTGTGGCATTCCGCAAATAGATTGTGGTAGAATTCAACCCCTTTAGGATTGACTTCCCCGTAGCCAGTTGGGAAGATCCGCGACCAAGCGATGGAAATCCGGATGCCATTGACACCGTATTCTTCAGCCAATTGAAGATCTACTGGATATTTGTGGTAGAAATCACTTGCTGGTTCTGCTGTATACCAATAGTTATCAGCTAAGTATTTGTCCCAAGCAACTGGACCTTTTCCATCAGTATGAGTAGCACCTTCTGCTTGATAGGCAGCCGTTGCCCCACCAAAAATAAAATCTTTAGGAAGTGTTTTTGTCATTATTTCACCTATTTCTTGATTGAATCAAATGAAAAGTGAGAGGAGAGGAGCTAGTGAGCCATCCATCTCCATCTCACTTCTTAGTTCTTAGTTCTTATTCTTCAAATTGAGCTTGAACAAAGGCGAGAGCACCTTGTCCATCACGTGTTAGTTTAATGTACTGAGCACCTTCTGTCTTAGCCAGTTTGATGCCCAACTTGTCTGTTTCTGCCTTCATATCTTCGAAGTTTGAAGCAACCTGAGGAGCTAAGATGACTAGATCAAACTCTGGCAACATTTCACGGTGGGCACCGTAACCACCTGCTGCCGCTTTGACAGGAACCTTATATTCAGCTGCAGCCTTATTCAAGGCATTGGCAAGGAGGCCACTGGTTCCTCCACCTGCACAGAGAACCAAGACGTTTGTTTCTTCTGTAATCGTATTTTCAGCTGGTGCATCTTCAACACCTGCTTTTTCAAGAATAGCGTCTGCTTTGGCAGTATTGAAGTTTGCAGCTACTTTTTCTTTTAATTCATCGTTTGCTTTACCAGAGCGTTCTTCTTCAAGAATCTGCTCATCATAAACCTTGAGGAATGGATAGTAAATAGCAACGTCTACAACAATCAGGAGGGCCGCCAAGATAAAGGACAAGACTTGGAAGTTCGTACCCAAGATTTGTCCAAGTGGTGCTGGAGTAGTCCATGGAAGGTTGGTCGTGAATGAGTTCATCCCAAGCGTTTCAATAAAAAACTTGAAGATCCAAACGTTAGCGATTGGCGCAAAGATAAATGGAATAAAGAAGATTGGGTTCAATACAAGTGGTGCACCGAACAAGATTGGCTCGTTTACACCGAAGAAAGTAGGAACGACTGATGCACGTCCAATAGCACGATTTCGTTTCGATTTACATAGCCACATAAACATAAATGGAACTACTAGGGTCGCACCTGTTCCACCCATGGTAACGATAAACATTTGCGTACCAGAAGTGAGAATCTTATCCGCATGCATCCCTTCTTTTAGCAAATTCAAGTTAACTTCGGCATTTGCGTAAGTAATCGCTGCAATAGCAGGTTCAACAATAGATGGTCCGTGAATCCCAACAAACCAGAAGAAAGCAAAGGCCCCAAAGATAATGGTAATTCCTACATAGCCATCTGCTGCAGAGAAGAGAGGAGCGAAGAGTTTACCAATCGATTCGGCCACACTTGCCCCGTCAATATGACGAACAATCAAATCAAGAGCATAAAGAGAAACAACTGAGAGTGTGAATGGAATCACATCTTTAAAAACTTGAGAGATATTCGGTGGAACTTCGTCCGGCATGCGGATGGTAACATTGTTTTTCACACAGACCTTGTAAATATTAACAGTAACAAAGGCCGCAAGGAAAGCAGAAAGCAAACCTTTTGTTCCAAGGAAACCTGTAGAAATACCACCTTCAATTGGGTCAGCAGCCAGCATCAACAAACCAACGATTGCTGCCAAAAGTGTTGACATATAGTTGATTTGATTGGTTTTTTCCATATTACGATTGACAGAGTCTGTTAAGGACTTGGCTGTTGTTCCTGCTACCAATAGAGCAAGGATCCCCATGGAATAGCTGTAAGGTTTCATCAAGAAGCCCACTACATCATCAGACCATTGGAAGCCCCATGAGTTTGGTACGAAGGCAATCAAGATAAAGATACTTGAAAAGAGAATGACTGGCATTCCCGCAATAAAGCCATCACGGATGGCGCGGAGATAAATATTCCGCGATAATTTTTCAAAGAAAGGTTTCTTTTTTTCAATAAATTCAATTAATTTATGCATTATTTTACTCCTCTTTTGTATAGTTCAATGAGATGATGAATCACATCTTTTAATAGGATCGTTGTCATTAAGTGGTCCTGCCCATGCATCATGGTAATGCTGTAAGGGAGGTCTTCTCCGGCTGCTTCTTGCGCTAGCATAGTTGTTTGAGACTTGTGAGCCTCTGCGATGCAGCTTCCTGCTTCTTCTACCAAGCTTTCCGCTTGAGCGAAGTCACCCTTCTCAGCTGCCTTGAGGGCCTCCAAAAGTTTAGAGCGAGCATCCCCTGCATAGGCAACGATCTCAAAACCTAATAGTGTCATTTCTTCTTTGGTCATGACCAATTCCTCCAATTTGAATTTCTTAATTTTTAAAAGTTGTTACAATAATCGTTGAATGTGTAAGACAAGATAGACCCGTTCGCTCTTGTACAAGTCAACTCCAGTCTCCCTAGAAATCACATCATAAATCTTGGAACCAATCTCAAAGGCTTTGGGATAGGAGCTTTTGATGTGCTCCTCCATATCTAGAAGTGATTGATTATCGTCTCGATTGCGATCCAGGTAATCCAAGAAGTAGTTGAGATGAATCATGAAGCGATCATAAAAGTTATTGTTGGTCTCGGTTCGTTTGATTGAGTAACTATCCAAAACCTCTTCCACACCTTTTAAGATTTCTTTGCGCTGGTCCATGGAATCCACGATTTCCAATCCATTTTCACCTTCTGCGTTGATGAAATGATAGGCGATGCGAGTGATCTCATCTTCAGGGAAGCTAGTTGTGAGCTTCTCCCGATAGATATCTACTGCCTCTTTGGCAATCTCAAAAGCCACTGGATAGTTCTCCGAGATATCCAAAAGATTACTTTCCTTATACCTGCCTTGGGTCATTGCTTGGTAAGAGCAAAACATGTGGTCGGTCAAGGTCACATAGATATATTCTTGAACGGGATAGTGATACTTTTTGATCAAGTAATCAATCATCTCGTAGGTCACTGTGATGAAGTCTAACGGAACATCTTTTAGCAGGGTCATAAAGTTCTCTCGGGATTCCTCTGTTTTCATCCGAAAGAGCTTTTCTACCTTTTCTTTAGGGACTAGGTCGCCCTTCTTTTTCCCAAAAACAATTCCTTTTCCAATGACAATCAGTTCTTCCCCTTTGTCATTTCTCACCAGAGCAACATTGTGATTGAGTGGATTTAAAATCCGATACATGGTACTCTCCTTGCTAGTTTATTTAAGGTTTAGGGTATAAAAAATGACCACAAATGAGATCAGAGAGGGTTCTCCCCGATTCATCTGTGATCATGCGTAATCTAACTTACTAACACTCACCTTGTATTCACTTATGGACTAAGTATAGCATACGCTTTTGTTTTTGTAAACCCTTTCTTAACAACTTTTTAACTTTTTTGTTTTTTCCTAACAAATAGCTGTTTATAGCTGTCTTCTCTGGGCTCTTCAAGGAAATTTGAACGCCCATCGTTAAAGGAGTGGTCTACACTTTTAAATACGCTCTTTCCAAGAAGTTGCGACTTGGTCCAAGACTTGGTTGAGTTCTTCAATGTTGCGACGACCTTCGGTACGCAACCATTCACGAGCTGCAGCTTCCCCATTCTTGATGTAGGCTTCTACAGATCCAGCCCAAGTTGCACGTCCGCAAAGAACCCCGTTGAAGTTTGCGCCTGCTTCATGCGCAAAGACTAGAGTTTCTTGGAAGAGTTTGGCAGAAACACCTGCACTCAAGTAGATGTATGGAAGGTTGGTTGCTTCTTCTTGTTCTTTAAAGAAGGCCGCAGCTTCCTCACGACTATGCACAATTTCTCCATCGCCAAATCCTTCTACATATTTGACATTGACTGGCACTTCTACTTTCAAGACATCGATGTTGAAGCGTGGGTCTGAGAAGACTTTCATCGCTTCGATGACCTTGCGAGGTTTCACTTTAGCGTATTCTACAGAACCGGCATCAGCGATTGTTTCATCGTAAGCCAAGATTTCAAGGAAGAATGGAATTTCTTCTGCCGCACATTCTGAACCGATGCGTTCGATGTAGGCTTGTTTTTCTTGGTTGAGTTCGTCTGCACTATCCACATCATAGTAGAGCAAGAATTTCACTGCATCTGCACCCTGCTCTTTGATGCGTTTAGCTGACCAAAGGTTGAGGCAGTCTGGCAGACGCTTGGTGCTAGAAGTGTCATAGCCTGTTTTTTCATATGCCAACAAAAGCCCTGCTTCTGCATCCAAGACCTTGGCCGCTGGAAGTCCATACTCAGGGTCCAAGAGCATAGAAGATGCGAATGGAGTCAATTCTTCAGCCACCAAGACCTTCAATTCTTCCATTTGAGCCACTGTTGGTTCTGTATCTTGATACTGAGCCATGAGACGTTTCAAGGCACCGCGTTGGTCAAAAGCCAAGGCAGAGATCACACCCTCTTTGGTGCTCAATTTTTCTAAATAGTTGCGTTTTTGTTCTGTTAATACCATCTTATACCTCTTTTACATTTATCTGTTGATACAAATCATCATAGTGATGAATATTGATATGGCCTGTCGTTGCTTCTTGAGCATTCAACATGCCAAGGACATTGGCTTTGGTTAAAAGCGCTTGGTCATCTTCCTGATGATAGAGAGCTGAGGCAATCCCAGCAACCGTTGAATCACCAGAGCCCACTGGGTTGACGACTTCAATTTTTGGAATATCCACTTTATAGAAGACATCTCCGTGTTTGGCAAAGGCACCGTCAGCTCCTAGGGAGACGATGATCCAGTCAATGCCTTCAAATAAGTCAGTTTGAAGAACTTCTTTTAATTGATCAAAATCCTTGGTCACCTCATAGCCCAGTAATTGGGACAATTCTTCATTATTTGGCTTGATAACCGTTGGTTTAATAGGGGCTGCTAGAGCTTTTTCTAAGGAAGCACCTGAGCAATCCAGAACGACTGGTTTTCCTGCCTTCTTAGCACGCTCGACCAATTTCACATAATAATCAACTGGTAACCCAGCTGGTAAACTTCCTGAGATAACAACAACTGTTACAGCTGGAAGCAAAGCTTCAAAGTGAGACAGAAAGGCTTTCCCTTCTTCTTCAGAAACAGATGGACCTTTTTCCAGGATTTCAGTTTGTTGCCCTTCGTGGAGAATAGCAATACAATTGCGGGTCTCCCCTTGAATTTCAAAGAATTCTTTGCCGATCTTCTGATCCAGATGTTCCAAGATAAATTGGCCTGTTGAACCGCCAACCAGACCAGTCGCTGAGACAGGATCTCCAATCTCTGCTAGGACCCGTGTGACATTGAGTCCCTTACCTCCTGCAGTTTTGCTTACCTTGCCTACTCGATTGACCGTATCCAATTGTAAGGTTTCTAATGGATAGGAAATGTCAATAGATGGGTTCATGGTTACTGTTAAGATCATAATCCCACCTCTTAGTCGTGGTATTCACCACGATCCCATTTTTCAAGGAATTCTGTGAAGAAATCCTCATCTTCTTGATGGTCGTTGTGGGTTTCCAAATGTTGAATCTTGGCGATCAATTTCTTGTTTTCTTCACTTGGTTTGTATTCTGCATGAATGAAAGCTTCAATAATATCGCACATGAGCAATTCACCAGTTACTTTCCCACCGAAACCAATGACGTTGGCATTGAGTTCTTCTTTGGCATAAAGTGCAGTTGTCATATCGCGGACCAAGGCTGAACGGATTCCAGGGACCTTGTTAACCGCGTTGTTAATCCCAACGCCAGTTCCACAGATACATACTCCAAAATCTGCAAGACCACTAGCTACAGCTTCTCCGACTTTTTTCCCAAAAATTGGGTAGTGGGTGCGAGCATGGTCATAGGTTCCGAAATCAAGGACTTCATAACCTTTTGATTTCAAAAATTCAGAAACAGCCATTTTTTCATTCGTGACAATATGGTCACATCCAATTGCAATTTTCATTCTTTTACTCCTCCCTTTAGCACATCTTGTTGAGCATATCCACACGGATTTGGTGGCGACCACCGTCATACTTACCGTTAACAAATCCCTTGGCAATATTTTTCGCCAATTGGTCACCCACGATTTGAGCACCCATGGTGATCATGCGAGAATTGTTATGACCACGAGTCATATAAGCTGAACGCTCATCTGAAACTTCTGCCGCAACCATTCCTTTAATTTTAGTTGCGACCATGAAAGGACCTGCTCCATAGGCATCAATGACGATACCAAGATTGTCTTCTGCTTGTTTGACTTCCTTAGCGACAGCCAAAGTCACATCGACAAAGTCTTGCCCTTCTTCTGTCACATCCACTACTTGGAAACCTTCTGCTTCCAAATATTCTTTGACTACTTCTTTTAAGCGAATACCTGCTGCATCCGCACCAACTACAATTGCCATATGATTCTCCTTTTTATATTTCCGTCAACAAAGAAAGTTCTCCTCTTTCTTCATCCGACTTCGTTTTGTTGTTCACAAACATAGTATAGCGCTAATTTTGTTTGTTGTCAACTATATTTGTTTATTTTTTTCATTTTTGTTTTAATTTTCAATCTTATTCTGTTTATAACAAACAAAAAGAGAGAATGATTCTCTCTTTTTTCAGTTCATCATTTATACAATCACTCGTGTATACTCCTCTAATTCTTCATGTGCTTTCTCAGATGCATCGTCCGTTATCACTGCCGTCACTTTCTTTAAGGAGCAGATAGAGGTAAAGTCTTCTTTACCAATCTTGGAGGAATCAATCAGTAGGTAGGCTTCGGAAGAACGTTCTAAAGCCAACTTTTGCGTATAGGCTTCTTCGAAAGAAGATGTTAGAACGCGTCCATCCACTATGCCGTTCCCACTGAAAAACATCTTGTGGAAGTACATTCTTTCCATGAGAGTGTTCGTTATCTCGCCGACAAAAGCTTGACTGGTTTCTCGGAGCTCCCCTCCCAAGAGGATCACCTTAAAGGTATCACTTTTCTTCTTTAACAACTCTTGGAAAATCGGCAGACAGTTGGTCACCACGCGCAATTCCTTATTATTAATAGCTTCGGAAAGAACTTCAACAGAGGTCCCCGGTCCAAGGAAGATACTCTCACCTTCTTTTATCAGTTCGCAAGCTTTCTTCGCTACCTCACGCTTAGCCAGTATATTCTTGAGCAACTTCTCTTCATGAGGAAGTTCTCGTGAAGGGAGGAATTGGTTACTTTTAGCTCCGTTTCGAACCCGAATAATCAGCCCCTGTTTTTCCAGTTCAATCAAATCACGACGGACCGTCATATCCGACACCTGCATACTTTCCATTATATCTTGAACGTAAACGGTTCCAGCCTTATTAACCAGATTGATAATCTCATTCAGTCTTTCCTGTTTCTTCATTTCCTACCTACTTGCTTCGTTTTTGTTTATTATAACCTTAAACTGTCAGAATCGCAATCATTATTTGTTTGAAACAAACATTTTTCCAAAAAAGAGAAATCAAAAAGGTTTATCCTTACGGATAAACCTCTGGTTACTATCGTTTCAAGCGAAATTAAGCTTTGTTTTCTGAACCGAATACGTCGATACGTTCTTCAACTGAAGCTGTGATTGCTTCGAATCCTGGTTTCAAGAATTTACGTGGGTCGAAGAGTTTCTTCTTGTCGTATTCTGCTTCGTTTGCATCGTATTCACGTACGAATTGACGAGTTGCGTTAGCGAATGCGATTTGGCACTCAGTGTTAACGTTAACTTTCGCAACACCAAGTTTGATAGCTTCTTTAATTTGCTCATCAGGGATACCTGAACCACCGTGCAATACGATTGGGAATCCTGGAAGAGCTTCTGTCAATTTCTTCAAGTGGTCAAGGTCAAGACCTTCCCAGTTTGCTGGGTATGGACCGTGGATGTTACCAATACCTGCTGCCAAGAAGTCAATTCCTGTAGCAACCATTGCTTTAGCATCTTCGATTGGTGCCAATTCACCTTTACCAACGATACCGTCTTCTTCACCACCGATTGTACCAACTTCAGCCTCAACTGAGATACCTTTAGCGTGAGCTTTTTCTACAACTTCTTTCGCCAATTTAAGATTTTCTTCAACTGGAAGGTGTGATCCGTCGAACATGATTGAAGTGTAACCAACTTCGATACACTCAAGAGCATCTTCGTAGTGACCATGGTCCAAGTGGATTGCAACTGGTACAGTGATACCCATTGCTTCAACAAGGTTAGCGATCATGTTGCGAGCTACTTTGTAACCACCCATGTATTTAGCAGCACCCATAGAAGTTTGGATCAAAACTGGAGCTTTTTTAGCTTCTGCTGCACGCAAGATAGCTTGAGTCCACTCAAGGTTGTTTGTGTTAAATCCACCAACTGCGTAACCATTGTCACGAGCTGCTTGGACAAATTTTTCTGCTGAAACGATTGCCATTAGTAGTAGGCCTCCTCTAATTTTTTGTGGTTAAACCACTTACATTGTTTATTTTATCACTTTTTCATTGAAAATGCTAGCTTTTCCTGTAGCTTTAAGCGCTTTCTTATGATAAATGAGAGGAATGCTTACTTTTCCAAGACTTCCACAGGCCATAGAAAAGTAAAAGAAGGGAGCCCAAGCCCCCTCATTTCAATTCTCTGCTTTAAAATTTTTTAATGAAAGGAGAAAACCAATCCCGCAAATCACTAGAAGTACTGCTACAAGCCATTGAGCATAGAAGAAATAGGTAAATACATGAACTTCCCCAAAGATTTTTCCGAATAGCCACATCAAGGGACCTTCAAGAGACGATAAAATCCAGGACTTAACAAGTACATTTGTAAGAAAAAGAATAAATCCCGCCACCAGAAAGAGATTGGGAATCCATTTTTTGATTCTTTTTTCATCTTTGAGGAGCCATCTAGAAACAATTGCCAGGATAAAGACAAAGAGGTTCCAGCTATTTAAAGCCATAATGGCACTTCCAAAATCTTTGTGAGCAGCAAGCCCCATCGCCAAAATCATGACCGGAGCAAAAACATTAATGGCACTTCCTAAGAGCGCTAGTAGGCCATCGGCTAAAATTAGATACTTCTTCTTCATTTTCTCACCTCCTACCTATTCTATCACAAAACTCTTGAGAAACAAAAAAGACAGCCGAAGCTGTCTTGATAATCCGATGCGGAGAGAGGGACTTGAACCCTCACGACCTAAAGCGGTCACAGGATCCTTAGTCCTGCGCGTCTGCCAATTCCGCCATCCCCGCGATTGAGTACTTTACTAGTATATCAATCTTCTACTTTCTTGTCAAGATTTTTTTCAAACTTTTTTCAAAGTCTACACTTTTCTCTCCTGTTCAGATAGTGACAAATCTTCCTTACTGAAGGACTTCTTTAAGGGACTGGAATTGTCTCACGGGGCGTAACCAGAAACTTTTCAAATTCTAATTCAGACATGCATGAGGCCAAATCTTCTCTGATCCGATTGAGTGCTTCCAAGCGCATCTCTACAGAGGTCGCTCGATTCCCCTGGATGATAAAGAGGACATTACAGGTCGTCTCCTCCATCTTGTAGCGTTCACCATCTCTCACATCTAGCCAGGCCATAATACCTTGTTGATCTCGGTAGACCGGATCGGTTTCACTAACATGCTTTTCTGTTGATAAGATGGGCAAAAAGGTATCCTCTCTTTGACTAATCGTAAACTCGATTGGTTCCTGTATCTTATCCAAATCATGCCCTCCGATGGCTAGAAAGGAACGAAGACATTCAACATTATAGATATCAATCACACTATTGATTGTCGGAAGGAAGCCACGACTTTGGATATTCTTAATCAAAGCAAGAATAGTCGGCGGGTTCTTCTTAGCACTACGCCCCACTTCCTTCAACAAGTCGATATATCCTTGTACAACTGCCTCCTCTTTCACCGAGCTGAGATCACAATTCAGGGCCCAAGCTTCCATCTCCTTCTTTTTAGATAAAAAATCTGCAGATAAGGGAGCTTGCGGATCCACCTGTTTGGCCACTCCGATTACAACTGTCTCAATCCCCAAATCCACCAAACTTTGATTCAGTATCCAGTCCATATCCCCTTCCTCCTTCTACGCTACATCAGTCTTACACCCTTATTATACTCCTCCTTGAAGCGTTCTTCAAGTAAAGAAAGAGAGTGGGACAGAAATCGGTAATTCGTTAGAATTCGATTTCGTCGTCCAACCTCCGCACAGTTGAGTAGGGCTATAAAAGCTGATGAAATCAGCGTAGTAGAGCCCACTCAACCACTGCGTCTTGCTCGACAATCCAAATAAACATAGAAAGAGGCTAGGAATTTTGTCCCAGCCTCTTTGGGTTATTCTTCTTCTTCGTAAGAATCTTCTTCGTCTTCTTCGTCACTTAACTCAACTTCCTCATCCAACTCATCTGGTGAGATTTCATTAATTTCAGCGTCATAAGCTTCCACTTCATCCTTCTCATCTTCTGGGTTTTCATCATCGTAAGTAAGCGCTGGATCTGCTTCATAGACATCTTCGTCTTCTGGATCATCCGCATTATAATCGATCGCGTCTTCGTCTCCGTCCATAAAGGCATTGACACGTTTTTTCTTACGTTTTTTAGGTTCTTCGTCCTCATCTGTTTCTTCAAGAGCGATGATTTCTTCATCTACCTCATCAATCGCATACCATGAGCGAAGTCCCCATTTGTTATCCCCTAGTGGGATAAAGCTTCCATCCACATTCAATTCCGTATAGAATAATGGAAGAGCTTCACGAATTTCACTGTTTGATTTTTCGAGGTAGTTTTGAATTTCATTGACCAGGTCATTGAAATACATTTCATGATCACGGCCACGTGACTCCAAAATCGCACGGGCTACTTCAATCATTGAAAGTTCACTTTTTTCTTGTCCAGCAAATACTTCTAATTCCAAGGTAGATCTCCTTCATTTTTATCTCAAGGCAACACTCTTTTTCATTAAAAAAGAGGATACCCCTAGAATACATCATTTATCGTTACACTCTATTGTACGATAATTTTCCCCTTTCGTCAAAGGAAAATTCCGCGCCAATAAGAAGAGAAAAGCCGGGACACATGGCCTCAGCTTTTCCTCTTATGACTTCTTTCCATCATGATGGAAGATCATCTTTTTATTTTACTTTCGCAGTGCTTGTGATCACTTCAACAGCTTTCTTCACAGCGATATCGTGTTTCAACATTTCTGGTGAAAGCAAGCTACGAACTTGTTCAACTGGCATGTTGTAGTCTGCTGCCAATTGTTCGATTTCAGCAGTTACTTCTTCGTCGGTTGCTTCGAAGCCTTCTGCTTTAGCAACTGCTTCTACGACAAGGTTTGTCTTAGTACGTGCTGCTGCATCTGCTTCATATTGTTTGTGAAGATCTTCTTGAGTTGTTCCAGTGATTTGGAAGTACATGTCTGGAGAGATTCCTTGACGTTGCATGTTTCCAAGGAATTCATTTACAGCACGGTGTACTTCTTCATGGATCATTTCTTCTGGAAGGTCAATGATTTCTGCGTTTTCTACTGCAAGGTCAATTGCTGCTGACTCAACTGCATCTTTGTAAGCTTCTTCTTTCGCTTCAGCCAACTCTTTGCGGTATTTTTCTTTCAGTTCAGCAAGAGTTTCAACTTCTTCGTCGATGTCTTTTGCCAATTCATCGTCAAGAGCTGGTACTTCTTTTGCTTTTACTTCGTGGATCGTTGTCACGAATTTTGCTTCTTTACCTGCAAGGTCAGTTGCTTGATAGTTTTCTGGGAAAGTTACGATGACATCAACTGTTTCACCAGCTGAGTGTCCAACCAATTGGTCTTCGAAACCTGGGATGAATTGACCTGAACCAAGTCCAAGTGAGAAGTTATCTCCTTTTCCTCCGTCAAACTCAACACCATCAACAGAACCTACAAAGTCGATCACAACAGTATCACCTTCAGCTGCTGGTCCTTCTTTGATTACCAATTCAGCCAAGTTGTTGCGTTCGCGTTCGATACGTGCATCTACATCTTCATCTGTTACTTCTTTAGAAACTTCTACAGATACTTCAAGGTCTTTGTAAGCACCCAATTTTACTTCTGGTTTTGTAACAACATTTGCTGTCAATGTCCAATCTTGACCTTTTTCCATTGATACAACGTCAAAAGTTGGTTGAGCAACCACTTCAAGACCTGCTTCTTTTACTGCAGATTCATAAGCTGCTGGAAGAAGATCGTTCAAAGCATCTTGATAAAGTGATTCTTCACCAAAACGTTGGTTGAAGATCGGACGTGGAAGGTGACCTTTACGGAATCCTGGTACGTTCAAGTTTTTCTTAACAGACTCAAACACGCGGTCTAAAGCTGGTTTAATTTGGTCTTGACTGATGGTAAAAGTCAATACTCCGCGGTTTGTTTCTTTGTTTTCAAATGATACAGACATTCTGTCTCTCCTTAAAATAATATAGTCATTCCTTATAATTTTACCATAAAACTTCGAAAATGCAAGTTTTTGGACATCCTGGTTTTGTGAAAACTGCTTCTTTTTAGAGAAATATTATAGTGGTTTCTGGAGACCAAAAGATTTTCAATCCCTTTCCAATCTTAAAATTTGTCCCGGAACAAAAAAACCAGTCCATGCCTGAACTAGTTTCCTTCCTATTAGGATTTCCGAAGCGAATCTTCTTGGTAAGTAGCACGCGCCCCACCGATTAACTTTGGACGACTCGCTAGAGCCGTCACATGAGCGCCACCCAGTTCTTTCAAGACAGGGCGAACGGGTACTTGCACATGCTTGACATGCATCCCAATAGAAGTGTCCCCGATGTCCAAACCAGCCTGAGCTGTGATATATTCCACTTCGACAGGGTCTTTCATATAACCGAAGGCTGCCAACTGTCCGGCACCACCCGCATGGAGGCTCGGTAGTACATTGACGATTTCTAAGTCTTTCTTTTCTGCTAGTTCACGTTCGACCACAAGAGCGCGGTTAAGATGCTCACATCCTTGGACAGCTAAGTAAATCCCTTTGGGAGTTAGGGTATCTAGGATGGTTTTCACAATGGCTTGCCCAATCTCTAGGCTTGAGTTCTTCCCGATACTTGCGCCAGCGACTTCACTGGTGGACAGGCCTAATACGAGGATTTGTCCCTGATGCAGATTGTCCTTGGATAAAAGATCCAGCAAAATCTCCTGGGTTTCTCTTTTTAATTGCTCTAACTCCATCCTCTAATTCCCCTTCTTTGGCAAGAAATGGTACAGAGCATATCCCAGAGCCATCCCAACGAAGTTTTGAACCAGATTATGAGGAACCTCTTCAATGGCCGCTACCCAGGTATTTCCTAAAAAGAGCGCTGATGCTAGGGCATAGCCGCCTACCATGATAACCGTTCCTAGAAGCAGACCGATGTAACGGGCTTTTCCTTTAAAGCCAGCAAAGTAGCCTTGAGCTCCGTGGAAAAGGAGACTAAAGAACATCCATTGAGGATAGCCAGAGAGGAGGTCTAAGAGAAAGGCTCCAAGACCACCGACCACTGCTCCTTCTTTGCGCCCCAGATAAAAGGCGGTAAAATAAACGCCTAAATCCAGCAAGGTCACCATCCCGGTTGGAGTTGGCAACTTGGTGTAATAGCCCAGCACAACTGTCAAGGCGGTTAAAATGGCTAAATGCGCGATTACTTGGGTACGGTTATTGGTCATATTGAACTACTCCATATTGATCTGATTTTTGAATGGCTTGGTAGACAAAGTCTTTAGAGGCTTTGACAGCTTCTAAGGTTGCCTTCCCTTGGACTAACTGGCTTGCTATGCTAGAGGCAAAGGTACAACCAGCTCCTGTATTATTCTTTTCTAAAACGTCTTCTTCGAAGACCGTAAAGTCTTGGCCGTCATAAAAGACATCGATGGCTTTTTCCTTGTTAAGGCGGTTGCCCCCTTTGACCACGACAGTCGCTGCTCCCAATTCATGGAGCTTGCGCGCCGCCTCCTTCATATCGTCGAGCGATTGAATCTTGCTTTGAGTCAAGATCTCAGCTTCTGGTAAGTTTGGCGTGATGATGGTCACATAAGGGAAGAACTTGATCAATTCGTCTCGAAGGGCTGACACTTCCACGTCATGGGTTTCCTTGCAGACCAAGACAGGGTCTAGTACCACAGGGATACCGGCATGAGCTTTGACATAATCCAAGGCTAAGTCTGCCACTTGGACATTTGGCAAGAGGCCGAGTTTAATAGCAGAAAAAGGAACATCTTTGAGAGAGTGGAGCTGTTGGGCAAAGGTCGTCGGATCGACCGGAATCACTTCAAAACCATGCTCGGTCATAGCGGTCAAACAAGTCACCGCTACAAAGCCATGTTGTTTGTTGGTTGTATAGGTGGCCAGGTCAGCGTGAAGGCCTCCCCCACTAAAAATATCATTTCCTGAAATAGCTAGAATCAATTCATTACTCATAACGGATCTCCTTTAAATATAAGCCATTTGGCGCTGCTGTAGGACCTGCTAGATTGCGGTCCTTCTTTTCTAAAATCAGATCGATTTGCTCTATCGGCATCCGATCATTTCCAATCTTCAACAAGGTCCCCACCATATTGCGGATTTGCTTGTAGAGAAAGCCATTGCCCGAAAAGGTAAAGATAAGGCGATGATGTTCTGCATCCTCGTCCAAGCGAGCCTCTGTAATCGTGCGAACCTTGTCTTCCACACTGGTACCCGAAGCTGTAAAACCGGTGAAATCATGGGTTCCCTCCAACTTTCGGATGGCTGCTTGCATCTTGGCCACATCCAAATGATAAGGGTAGTGGGTGGCATAGTGGCGCATCATGGGGTTCTTGGGACGACCATAATCCACGATAAATTCATAGGTCTTGCTGTGCTTCCGGTAGCGTGAATGAAAGTCATCTGCTACTTGCTCCACCCGGATAAAGTCAATATCCTCTGGGGTTTGGGTATCGAGGGCAAAGCGAAGCTTCTCCTCATCCCGCGCTTGAGGGAGATCAAAATGGATGACCTGTCCAAGGGCATGGACACCTGCATCCGTCCGGCCTGCTCCATGGATGGTCACAGGATTTCCTTGATTGAGACGCATCAAGGTCTTCTCGATTTCTTCTTGCACACTACGGGCATGCGGTTGTCGTTGGAAACCTGCAAATAGAGTTCCATCGTAAGAAATAGTTGCTTTGTATCGTGTCATGTTTTTATTTTATCAAGTTCATCCAAGCTGAACAAGGCAGAAAAGAGAGAACTGTCCGGGTACAGTTTCCGAGACAAAAAAAGAACCAAGTCTTTCCTTTTCCATGTCTGGAAAATAGAAAGACTTAGTTCAATCGGGGGGCTGATTAGTCTTCTTTCCGTCCTTTGATACTCATCCCAGTTGCTCCTAAGATCGCTCCAAGCAAGGCCAAACCTAGGACAGATTCTTGTCCAGTCTCAGGAAGCTGATGACTAGACGGTGTTTGATCTTGCATCGGTGTTAGCTTAGCCTCTTCTACTGTTTTTTGTTCTGAAGCGACTGGAGCTGGTTGAGCGTTCACAAGTGGCTTCACTTCAGGAGTTACTGGTCTTACTTGATGATGACCTCCTTGATCAACTTGAGGTAAGTCTGGTTGAGGACTAGGACGATCCTGTATACCTGGAGTCGGAGTGATTACTTCTGCCTCCTTGGTTCCCACTTCCACAATCTCAGCAACAGCTTCTTTCGATACTTCTGTCCCTAGCACTTGGCGACTTTCATCAAGGGCAGAGACCGCAACAAATTCACGTTGCTGGCCTTTGACACCTGTTTGAACCACTTTTCGTTCACCCTTGGCTAGTTCTGGATTGGTCCGTTCGACAACTTCAAAATCTAGTTCTTTTTCAATGACTTCCAAGCTTGGTTTGTCTTCTACCAAGGCTCTGACATCATTTTCTGCTTGGCTTCCCACTTGGGTGATTGGTTTCAATTGACTGAGAGCTTGAGTTACCTGTTCAACCTGCTCTGCCACTTTTTCTTGATGAGCACGACTGATCTTCCAATTTAACTGATCTAGCACCGTTGCAAGAGCTGAACGAGATTCCTCAGTGTAGATGGAAAGATCGGTTGGAACATTGGCAAGAGCCACACGAAGGGCTGTATAGTCAGCTTTGAAGTAGTCCTTATTGTGGTTGGCAAATGCTTCCATGACCTGGAAGACTTCTTCTTCCTTGTATTCATTA
Organism: Streptococcus sp. AM43-2AT; assembly: GCF_003603405.1. Lineage (NCBI taxonomy): Bacteria > Bacillati > Bacillota > Bacilli > Lactobacillales > Streptococcaceae > Streptococcus > Streptococcus sp. AM43-2AT. The sequence goes on from NZ_QTND01000004.1 coordinate 19,045, forward strand.
GCTGGTTCATCTGCCCAAATTCCCAACATACTTCCGGACACTGGTAATTTCACATCAGGGTATTTGGTTGAAGCTAATTGTTCAAATGGAACGGTTTCTGAATGTTGAAGAGCTTTATCGAGTGGATAGCTTTGATCTCCTCTGTGGCCCAAAACATAGTACCAGTCCCCGTTTGTATTGAGGAATTTGTAGCCCTTGTCTGCTAGGTACTGTGGTGATGCGAGGTTATAGCCCCACCATCCTTTAGACCAGTAAGAAATCAAGACGTCCTTGTCAAAGGAAACATCATCTTCGTCTCCATAGTAGAAGCCATCGTTAAAGGCCATTGGTTGCAAGCCTTTTTCACGGGCCATGGCTGCCAGACTATTGGAATAGTCCGCAAATTTACCATAAAGCTCATACCATTTGAGGTAGTACCAGCCTTGGGCATTGGTAGCATCATTGGCGTATTCGTCTGTTCCGTAGTTAAAGATCTTAGACTTGCCTTTGAAATAATCCATGTACTTGCCAATGAGGGCCTTGGTGAAATTGACTGCTTTTTCGTTGGTCAGATCCATGGTTGTCTTGGAAACCGTATCAAAGGTCGCTTGCGGATGTTCGATACCTAGTTTTTCCATCGCTACCAAGATAGCATCCATATGACCTGGACTATTGACTGCTGGGATCAAGCCAATTCCTTTAGAAGTCGCATAAGCTAACAATTCGTCCATTTCTGCTTGGGTCAAGGCTTGACCATTTGGATCGTCATAGTAGGCCTTGGTTCCTTCGAGAAGGGCCTGTTTCACGTCATCGCTGGCATAAGTCTTGCCATTGGCTTCCACCGTCATATCATCGAGGACGAAGCGCATGCCATCGTTTCCGACAAGGAGGTGCAAGTCAGAGTACCCTAGCTCACTGGCCTTGTCCACGATTCGTTTCAGCTGATCCAATGAGAAGTATTTGCGTCCTGCGTCAATGGAAATCACCTTGCTCTTAGCTAGTTTTTCAGCAGCTTCCTTGTCTGCCAACTCTTTGGCATAGCTTTCTGTATAGACTAAGGACTCTTGAGCGGCTTTGAGAGAAGCAATTAGTTCCTTAGCTTCTGCTCGAGTCGTCTCTGCTCCTACTCCTTCCAGCGCCTTTTTTGCTGCTGTAAAGGCTACTAGGGATTCCGGTGTGTAGTGGTCCAAATCAGTTGGAGCTTCCGCCAGAGCTTTTTCAACGACTTCAGGATCCGCTACAAAGTAGTCCGCATTCTTATCCGCAAAAGCGTGCATGAGCTTAAAGAGAAGCTCTTTTTTGTAGGTTGCGGATGGCGTATCTGCCCAGGCAGCTACCATTCCACCGATGAAGGGAACCTTAGCCCCATCATTTTTCTGAACGGAATCGATCGCTGATTTAGAAATTCCTTCAAGACCTTGATCAAGATTGTACCAACCTGATCCAGCTTTGTCACGACCGAGGACATAGTACCAAGCATCATTGGTATTCAGAATTTGATGGCCTAGTTCAGACAAAAGCTTGGATGAAGCAACATCATAGCCATTCCAACCACCTGTCCAGTAGGATACAATGATATCCTTATCAAAAGTTCCATAGGAAGTATCGCCATTGTAGTAGATACCATCGTTGAAGGCCATTGGCTTCATCTTGTGTTTTTTCACAATAGCCGCTAGATCATTGGCATATTGGATGAATTTTTCGTATCCTTTGTCTGGATAGCCTTCGTCTGGCCAATACTTGCTGGCTTGAAGGACTTGCCAACCATGGGCATCTGTTGCATCATTGGCATATTCGTCCAAACCAATGTTAAAGATTTCTGTCTTGCCACTGAAATAAGCCGCATACTTGTCCACCAAGGCTTTGGTGAAATCTAGGGCTTTTTGGTTGTCTAAATCAACGGTCCGTTCTGATTTTTTCGTACCAAAGTAATTGAAGTGAGGGTTTTCGATCCCCAATTGCTCCATAGCTGTCAGAATTGCATCCATGTGCCCTGGGCTATTAATCGTTGGAATCACGCCTATATTCTTGGATTTGGCATAAGCCAAAATGTCATCCATTTGAGCCTGAGTCAAGGCTGTTCCATTTGGATCATCATAATAAGCTTTGGTTCCTTTTTCGACTGCTTCCTTCACCGCCTGGCTAGAGTAGGACGTATCTCCTACCTGCAAGGACATATCATCAAGAACAAAGCGCAAACCATCATTTCCAACTAAGAGATGCAAATCGGTATAGCCCGTCTTACTAGCTTCATCAATGATTTCCTTGATTTGATCAGGTGAGAAGTATTTGCGACCGGCATCGATAGAGATGACCTTTTTCTTAGCCAATTTTTCTTCTTGCTCTGGATCTTTAGCTGGTGTTTCAGTCGTTGCTGTTACCGGTTGAGCTGCCACATCAGCTTCTGTGACAGAGATTGCTTCTTCACGAATCAAGCGATCAAGATCGGATGCGCGTAATTCTCGATCAGGTAGGGTCGGTTGACTTTGATCGACGATTGGAGCAGGAACAATTGGTTTTTCTACTGCTGGCTGAGTAGCTTCATCAGTAGTAGAGGGAGGCAAGTCTCCTTCACTTGCTTGCGTCGGAAGAGTCGTTGCAGGATTTTCTGTAACGCTCGGCGTATCTGCTGCTACAACTTGACCACTGGCAAAAAAGCCAACCAGTACCGAAGCAGCTCCTACAGCATACTTGCGAATAGCATAACGTGGTTGATGTGATTTCATCAGGACCTCCTAAATTTTGTTGTTTGTAAACGTTTACTCTCAGTCTATCTAGAAAGCCTGCCCTCGTCAAGGCTTCTTTGAAATGTTCTTTAATTAAGAGAAGAAGCTATAAAATTTTATCCCTATATTTTATTAAAACTAGCGGACACAAGAAAAAGAGCTTGGCTGTTAAAACCAAACTCTTTATTTTTATTCTCAAAAAACAACCGCTCTGAGTGCCTGATTTTTATTTCTTGGCGCAGTGGTTGATTGCTCAAAACACTGTTTTGAGGTAGCGGATAGGGATTGCGAAGCAAGGCCCTTCCTAAGCAACTGGACGGTGGACCTTTTTTGCCCGAGCCTTAAAATCGAGAAGCGAGGAAGAAATCAAACTCTTCGAGTTACCGATTTCTGTCTCTCGGCGCAGTGGTTGATTGGAACTACTCCTACCTACGGTACTCGTACTTCCTAATCAACTGTGCGGGGGCAGGACTACGAAATCGAGACTGCGTTTACCGATTTCTGTCTCTCGGCGCAGTGGTTGATTGGAACTACTCCTACCTACGGTACTCGTACTTCCTAATCAACTGTGCGGGGGCAGGACTACGAAATCGAGACTGCGTCTACCGATTTCTGTCCTGCTCCCTATATTGCCCAATCTCCGTTGCGGAATACTGGGACGCGGGTGCCGTCTTCTCGGATGCCGTCGATATCCATTTGGCTTGAGCCGATCATGAAGTCGACGTGGACATCTGAGCGGTTAAGGCCGGCTGCTTCGAGTTCTTCTTCTGTGAACTCTGCGCCACCTTCTACACTAGTTGCATAGGCTGCTCCGATGGCCAAGTGGTTAGAGGCATTTTCATCAAAGAGTGTGTTAAAGAAGGTAATGCCTGATTGGGAAATTGGGCTTGGGTCTGGTACGAGGGCACATTCACCCAAGGCACGCGCTCCCTTGTTTTTGAAGACCAAATCTTTCATGACTTGATCGCCTTTTTCAGCTGTAATATCTACAATTTCTCCATTTTCAAAGGTCACTTTGATCCCTTCGATGATATTCCCATTGTAGCTAAGCGGTTTTGTAGAAGTTACATAACCTTCTGCGCGACGGAAGTCAGGAGCTGTGAAGACCTCTTCTGTCGGCATATTTGGCAAGAATCCTTCGCCTTGGGCATTAATAGCTCCGGCTGATTCCCAAACGTGGTTTTTCGGTAAACCAAGGGTCAAATCTGTTCCAGGCGCTGTGTAATGAAGGGCTGAGAATTGCTCCTTGTTCAGCATCTCTGCCTTGCTCTTGAGAATAGCAGCATGCTCTTCCCAAGCCTTGACTGGATCTTCTTCGTAAACCCGGCAGGTCTTGAAGATTTGATCCCACAGGAGATCCACTGCTTCTTCATCGCTAGCCGCATTTGGGAAGACCTTCTTCGCCCATTCTAACCCTGCTGCAGCAGCAACTGTCCAGCTGACCTTATTAGACTGAGTGGCGATGCGCATGGGTTTCATGGCCATGCCCAAAGCCTTAGCAGAGGCAGAAAGCTTCTCTGCATCGACACCATTTAAAGCACCTGGGTCAGACGAGCGAACACCCAAGCGACTCGCCTTGTGGTCCAAGAGGTAGTTCATCTCTGCAATCTTGTAGTCAGGTACATTGTCCAAGCGATCCATCGGGGCATGGAGGAATTTTTCCCGATTAGTGAAGTCATCCGCCCATTGGACAATGACTTCGTGCGCCCCCAAGGCATAGGCTTCCTTCACAATCAAGTGGGCTAATTCTCTTTGTTCCACATCGATGTTCAAAGCCAAGGTATGGCCAGGCTGCACGTTAACTCCGTTCGCAACCAACAATTTAGCATATTTTTCTAAGTTTTCTTTAAAATTTGGTAAAACCATTTTTCAATCCTTTTCTATATTAATCCTTTAAGAGTGACAAGAGATTTGCTACCACGACAGTGGAGCAGACCAAGCCAGTGACTTTTAAAATTGTATCGGTATCTAGCTCTAATTGATAGCTAAATGTTTTTTGAGCAGGTTTGTCTTCTGCAAAAATTTTTACTCTCATCGTTCCATTCCTTTCTTAGTCATCCTCCTCACCTAGATAGAGGCGTCTTGCCTCTGGGCTGTTGGTAAGAATATCGATATAGGTTTCATAATCATCGGGCAGGGGCTTTCCCAAAGAGATATCTAGCTCTGGATTCACATTTTTCCCATGGAGAAAGCAGAGATAAAGACGTTCATTGAGCGTCGGAAAGACTTCGATGGACATGAGCTCAGCCTGACCTACCCGCTCCCAATCTTTCTCTTGGATATCTGGTAAGATATAGGCTTGGAAGAGTCCCATTAGAGGATTATCCTCTGGTAGGCCACTTTCCTTATCCGCCTGAACTAAGGAAAGCCGTTGGCCAAAACCAGCTACTTGGCGCTCCCGTCCCTTCACCGAAACCGTAATCGGATGCCCTCCCATATGGCTGTAAATCCATTCTTTAGGTAGCCGATAATCTAACAGAGGCTCAAGATCTTTGACAATCGTTACAGGACTATAGCGTAGAAACTGACGAGTGACTGCTTTACAAAAGAGAATATTCTCCTCTTTCAAGGTCACTCCCTTCCAACTATTTTCCTCCTTAAAATGGTTAAAAAATACCAGATAGGGCTCTCGGACCATTTGCGCTAAGACATAGACGCCATTCCGTAGGCGAATGGAAATGACTTTCCCTGACTTCCAGGGTGTTGCTCTTTTTTTCTTTTCTATCATTAGCCAACCTCAAAACGAGCGAGGATCCTTGAATCCATCAAAACAAATCACTATGACTTCCTGTCCTCAGCAAGTTTAAAATCAATTCATCCTTGTCCACTTTATACACCAAAAGCCAATCCGGCTGGATATGACACTCACGAACACCTTGAAAATGCTTGGAGTTGGTCAGTTGATGGTCACGATATCTGACAGGAAGTTCTTTTTCTTGAATCAGAAAATGCAAGACTTCTTCTAACAAATCTGCTTTCAATCCACGCCTCATTGCCAACTTAAAATCTTTTTTAAACTGTTTATGATAGCGAATCTTAAGCACGCAAGTCCTCCATCAAGTCTGAGACAGATTCAAAAGACCGACTCATATTCCGATTTTGATCTACATCCGTTACTACTTGAAGCAATTTCCGATTATCGTCTATTCTAACATCAAAAGGTAAGCCCTGATATTGAATAGCCTGACGGAGAAAAATGTTGATGGCTGTTGTCATATCCATCCCTAAATGATTAAAAACCTGTTGAGCCTGTTCCTTAACCTCACTATCCAAACGAATACTCATACTCGTCTTAGACATATTCTCACCTTCTTTCTATTGATTATTATAACAAAACATAAGGCTAATGTAAACTCATTGGATATACAATGGATAGCTGTTAGCTAAAATATAGTAAAGAAATAAAATTAATGTCCCAAATATGGGAGATCTCAGCCTGAGTTTTAGTTTTAGAATATAATGTTGCTATCATAGATTAAGAGGTGAAAAATATGAACCAGATTATGAAACAATATAAATTACTATATTTCTTGATTATTTTATTAAGTTTGACAAGTGCTCTTTTAATGACATTCTTCTCTCTTCAATTAGGAAGAATACTTGATAGTATAACTAATTCAAATAGTGGATTACTCTTTCATATCACTATTTGTGTAAGTTTAATTTTACTGTGGTTCTTTATCTCTTGTTCTTATTCCTATCTTAAAAATCAATATGTAAAAAAAGTTATTATAGATCTAAAAAAGGGTCTCTTATTACATTATTTATCGCGTGAATTTAACCAAATTGACAACCGTAACCATTCAGATTTCTTAAATAATATCACCAAAAATAGTGACCTTATTCAAGAAAATTTATTGATTCCTAGAATCTCTCTAATTGCAAATTTAGGGACCCTTATCATGAGTGTTGTTGCCATTATCTATATAGAATGGCGATTAGCATTAGTCTTTCTTTTATTGTCGAGTATAACGATTTTTCTATCTCAAATTCCTGGAAAGTTAATGACTAAAGCAACTAATAATTATTCCCTACAAAATAGTCACTATTTGTCAAAAATGACAAACTTTATTAATGGTTTTGAACAAATTAAGTTATTAAATATTCAAAGCTGGACCCAAGAAAAAATTCAGGGAATCAGTTTAGAATTTGAAGAGTCCAGAAAGACATATCAATTCTTAAAAGACTTAGCTTCAACTACTGGAATTTTACTAAGTTTTGGCTCTCAACTATCCTGTATGGTCGCTGGTATCTTTTTTGTAAGAAATAACTTACTGACTATTGGACTACTAGTAGCAAGTATTCAATTATTAAACGGTGTTTTTGCTCCATTACAATCTATTCTTTACAATAAAAATTTAATCAGCAGTAGCAAGTCCATTATTGATAATATCCAAGAAAATCTATATGAGACAAATCATGGAACTTTCCATAAAACAAGTACAATTGATTGTGATAACATTTCGACTATTTCTATTAGCCAATTATATTATGAAATTGAAAATAGAATATTATTTGATCATTTTTCCTATGAATTTAAAAAAGGCAAGCGCTATGCCATTATCGGTGCTTCAGGAACTGGGAAAACAACTTTAGTAAAATTAATACTAAATTATTATCCAAAAAATCTTTATGATGGAGAAATAAAAATCAACGGAAAACAGAATATTGATATTCCCTCAGAGGAGTTATATAAAGATATTGCGTTTGTGCAAAAAAATGACTTTCTAATTGAAGGCAATATTCTAGAGAATATCAAATTGGCTAGAAACCTTCATTTAACTGAAAAATTAAGAAAATCCTTAGGTTTTAATGAAGACTTCCTTCGTAAAAACCTAGCTCAATCAAACAAAATCATTTCAGAAGGAGAAAAGCAACGAATTGATTTAGCTAGGTTTTTAGTCAAAACATATTCAGTTTATATATTTGACGAACCTACAAGTAACCTTGATCCAATAAAAGCAAAAGAAATAATGGACTACATTCTATCCATTAAAGATGCAATTGTTATTGTCATTACTCATGATCAAAATCCAGAAATATTGGAAGAGTTTGATCACGTTATTACCTTATAGATAAATGGCCTAGTCTACTAAATGAATGATGTGTTTCTCAAAGTATTGTTTGTAATTTTTGTAGATTGTTTTATTGAAGAGTTCGAAAATTTTTAAAGCTTCTTTGATTTTTAAAAGTGATTTTTGATTATGATAGAATTTCAGTTCCAAATATCCATCTAAATATAGCAAAATAGTTTGTTCAAAAAAATCTGTGGAATCCGCTAATATATTCTTCGTAGCCTGTTTTAAAAATAAAGATTCCTCATATAAGTCGTTCTCAATCATTATAATCAAAGAATTGAGAAGTAGTTGAATGAGAGATTGTCTATTTCTAGGTATAGGACTATACAACTTCCCTTTTTTGAGCGCCTCTTTGGCATATCTAAATAATAAATCTGGAGATAGAACACGACAGCAATTTCCAAGGATGAGCGTTTCGTAATAACCCCAGTTTTCAACGGAAAATAAATAGTTTGTAAGATAAGAGGCGTCTTGACGACTCAATTGATGATTCTTATCCATTCCCGAAACAATACTTTCGATGAAAATAGCATTTAATTTATGGTAATGAGAATTTGTCTCATGAAAAAGTTCTATTTCTTTCTCTACCATATCTAGTAATGCTTGAGCATCTTCATTATATGCGGCCTGTTTAACAGAAGCTATTAAGGTATTAAAATCCGAAGGTTGATAATGATTACAGATAAGCAGAAATTCTTCTAGTGTTACTCCTATTCTTTCAAGAAGATACAATAACTTAAAGACAGAAATCTCTGTTTCTCCTAATTCAAATCTAGATATTTGAGATTTTGAAATTTCAGCACCTGCTAATGAAGAAATAGAAATCCCCTTTTCTTCTCTTATTTTCCTATAAGTTTCACCTAAAATCATACTTATCTCCATTCCATATCGAAAAGTTATTAAGGTATAGCAAACACTACTTCCATTAAGCTTACTCTTGTTTGAGAGTATCATTATTAGTAATTTATAGCAATCATTTTTGATAATTTCAATATATAACTTCCTAAAGTTTTAGTCTTTGGATAAAAACTTACTTATACTCTATCATATCTAAAAACCAGTAGAAATGAAAATCATAAAAAATCATCTCTACTGGTTTTACTGTTAAGTCTTAATTAGATGAAACTTAGTCGGCTTATTTGAACAAGTTGACTTTAAATTAGAACAAATCATCAAAGAGGCTCAACTGGTTATCCTCTGGCATATTGCCAAGGATTCCCATCTCGTCCATCTTTTCCACCAGGGTTGAGGAGACGCCGCCACGTTTGCGCAACTCTGTTTTAGATAGGAATTCTCCTTCTTTGCGAGCTCGTACAATCTGCTTGGCGACGTTTTCTCCCAATCCATCCATGGCGACAAATGGTGGGATAAGGGTGTCTCCATCGATCAAGAATTCCGTCGCATCACTACGATAGAGATCTAGCTTGCCAAACTTGAAACCTCGCTCCCACATCTCATTGACAATTTCAAGCGTCGTGTAAAGGTCAATTTCTACGTTGGAAGCTTCGTTGTTCTTGCGTTTTTCAGCAATCTCCTTCATCCGCGCTTTCACGGCTTCTAGGCCTGCACCCATAGTCTTGATATCAAAGGCCTTGGCACGGATTGAGAAGTAAGCACAGTAATAGTAGAGCGGATGATGAACCTTAAAGTAAGCCACCCGCAAGGCCATCATAACGTAGGCTGCCGCATGGGCTTTAGGAAACATATACTTGATTTTTCCACAAGACTCGATGTACCATTCTGGGACGTTGTTAGCCTTCATGGCCTCGATATAGCCATTGCGCTCTTCTTCAGGAATCTTGAGCCACATGCCTTTCCGCACCCGCTCCATGATGGTAAAGGCCATTTTTGGATCTAGGCCAGCGTGCATGAGGTAAACCATGATATCGTCCCGACAGCCGATAACGGTCGATAGGTCGGCAATTCCCGCCTTGATCAAGTCTTGGGCATTTCCCAACCACACGTCGGTACCGTGAGACAGCCCTGACAGCTGAAGCAACTCGGCAAAGGTGGTTGGATGGGTCTCATCCACCATTCCCCGAACAAAGTTGGTCCCAAACTCTGGGATTCCCAGCATACCGGTTGAGGTACCGATTTGCTCCGGTGTGACTCCTAAGATATCGGTTCCTGAGAAGAGAGCCATGACACCAGGATCATCCATAGGAATATCGTTTGGATCAATGCCTGACAAGTCCTGAAGTTTGCGAATCATGGTCGGATCATCGTGTCCCAGGACATCGAGCTTGAGAACGTTCTCATCGATATCGTGGAAGTTAAAGTGAGTGGTTTGCCATTCGGCTGTCACATCATCTGCTGGATACTGAACAGGGGTGAAGTCATAGACATCCATGTAGTTAGGAATAACAACGATTCCCCCTGGGTGCTGACCGGTCGTCCGTTTGACTCCAGCAGCACCTTGGGCCAGACGTTCTACCTCTGCATCTCGGTAGTACTTGCCATAGTCCCGCTCATAGCCTTTAACAAACCCATAGGCCGTCTTGGCCGCAACCGTACCTACTGTTCCTGCCCGGAAGGCATATTCTTCCCCAAAGATATGGCGAACATCCAAGTGGGCACTCGGCTGGTCTTCCCCTGAGAAGTTCAAATCAATATCGGGTACCTTGTCCCCATCAAAACCAAGGAAGGTCTCAAACGGAATGTCTTGGCCGTTTTTGCTGAGTTGGTGACCACAGTTTGGACAGTCCTTATTGGGCATATCAAATCCTGAACCATAAGAACCATCCGTGATAAACTCACTGTATTTACACTCCCCGCAGACATAGTGAGGAGAGAGCGGATTAACCTCGGTAATCCCGATCATGGTCGCAACGAAACTGGATCCAACAGATCCCCGGGAACCAACCAAGTAGCCCCGTTCATTGGAACGGTGCACCAAGAGTTGGGAAGCCAGATAGATCACGGCGAAGCCATTCCCCAGGATAGAGGTTAATTCTTTTTCAATCCGTAAATCAACAATATCAGGTAGCGGATTGCCATAGATTTCAAAGGCCTTCTGATAGGTCAATTCGGCAACCGTTTCTTCGGCCTTGTCGATAAATGGGGTATAGAGGTCCCCCTTAACCACTTCGACAGGTTCAAAGATTTCTGCCAGAGCATTGGTGTTTTCAATGACCAGTTTTCGTGCTAAGTCTTCCCCTAGAAAAGCAAATTCATCCAGCATTTCATTGGTTGTACGGAAATGGGCTTTTGGTAGGGGTGCAGGTTGGGCGTTTTCTCCATGACCGATGGTCCGGTTAATCATGGCCCCTTGCCCAAGACTGCGGACAATGATTTCTCGATAAATCTCATCCTCGGGCTCAAGGTAGTGGACATTTCCTGTCGCGAGGACTGGCTTGCCAAGGCGATCTCCCACCTCAATCAAGCTCTTGATGATAGTCTGGAGCTCGTCCATGTCTTTGACCTGCTCTTTAGCAATGAGGGGCGCATAGATGGCTGGAGGCATGACCTCAATAAAGTCATAATACTTGGCCACTTCCACTGCCGCATCAACTCCTTGAGAGACGACCGCGTCAAAGACTTCTCCTTCAGAACAAGCCGTTCCCAGGATTAAACCTTCCCGGTGGGCATCTAAAACTGTTCGCGGAATCCGAGGAACTCCCTCAAAATATTGGGTATTGGAAAGGGAGACCAATTTGAACATGTTTTTCAAGCCCGTCTGGTTCTTGACATAGATGGTTGCGTGTTTGACCCGAGCCTTTTTGTAGGAATCCGGACTAATCAAATCCAAATTCAGCTTGGCAAGATTAGTCACGCCATGCTTTTCTGCTACATCCTTGATAAAGATAAAGAGCAAGCGACCCGTCGCTTCTGCATCATAGTTGGCCATGTGGTGGTGTTCCAAGGCAACCCCAAACCGCTTGGTCAAGGGGCCCAAACCATGACGCTTGTACTCTGGATAAAGGTTCCGAGCAAACTCTAACGTATCAATTACTGGCTGGGTGATTTTGGGAAGGCCATGACGCTCATAGTTGGCATTCATGAAGCCCACGTCAAAAGTGGCATTGTGGGCAACCAAAACCGCATCCTTGCAGAATTCCTGGAACTCCTCCAAGACCTGTTTCAAAGGTTTGGCATTGCGAACATGGTCATCGGTAATGCCTGTCAGATCCGTTGTAAAGGCGGAAATGGGGTGCCCTGGATTGATAAACTCATCAAATTCAGCAATGATATTGCCCTTGTGCATTTTAGACGCGGCAACCTGAATCAGATCATTGTAAATTGCTGAGAGTCCTGTCGTTTCCACGTCAAAAACCACATAGGTCGCTTCATGAAGGTCTAGATCGACTTCATTGTAGGTAATCGGTACACGGTCTTCAACGATATTGGCTTCCATCCCATAGATGAGTTGGATACCAGCTTTTTTAGCTGCCTTGTAACCATGAGGGAAGGACTGCACATTGCCATGATCGGTAATAGCAACTGCCTTGTGGCCCCATTTGGCTGCTTTTGCGACCAACTCCTCTACCTCAGGTAGGGCATCCATGGTCGACATATTGGTATGGGCATGGAACTCGACCCGACGCTCGCCTTCTGGCATCAGATCCTTACGCTCATAGTGGACCACTTCTTGAACATCTTGAACATTCATAGTCAAATCTCGTGTAAAGCTATTGACCTCGATATTCCCACGAACCCGTAACCAAGAGTTTTTCTTGATCATATCAAACTTCTGAGCTTCTTCTTCATTTTTAGCCCATTTCTGGAGCGAAAAACTGGAGGTATAGTCGGTCATCTTGAAATTGATCAAGACTCGACCTGTCCGAGTTACCTTTTGCTCGACATCAAAGACTACCCCTTCAAAAACGATGCGGTTCTCTTCTGTCGTGATATCAATCATAGGAGTGATCTCTGCCTTATCCAGCTTAGGCTTGGCCGCAGCCTTTTTGGCTTTGAAATCAAAGGCTGGTTTTTCCTCTGCTGGTGGAGGAGCCATTTGAGACAAGGACTCCATAGCCCGCAAAGTTTCTTCGTTGGCTGCTTGGAAGATTTGATCCTTCTCAGCTTCGAAGGCCTGTTGGAGTTCTTCTGTCAACTGGTCATCAGCTTCTACCCGACACTGAAAATGAGGAAAACCAAACTTGGTCAATTGACTAGCAAGATTTGGCAGATGGTTTTTCCGGTGATGCTCCGTATCCACAGATGAAGGGCCACTAATGATCAGCTCTTCTCCCTGTGCACGAACCTGCAAGTGTTGATACATGCTCTTAAAGCCCTGGCTCGCACAGGGACCATCTTCAAAAGCTTCCTGGTAATAGGCTTGCAAGAGCTCCTCACTAAAAGTTGGATTCTTTACCTGAATCTCAAACACCGCTCGATTGCCTGTCTTTGAAAACTCCTCAGCCAAGCGGTTTTTGAGCTCCCGAAAAATCGTGATGGGAAGAATTTCGGCAAAAACAAAACGAAATTCCCAAACACGACTGAGCTTATGGACGATGACCTCTTGGATTTCAGCCCCTTCAAAAGCGCCTGATTCACGCATTTCCAAAGGCATCCCTAACTGATTCATTAAAATTTCAAAGCTAGTTGACATGATTTCTCCCTGACGAATTACTAGCCTTTATTTTATCATATTTCGCCTAACTTTTCGACTGTCAGAAGGTCCTTTCGTCTAGCTGGCTCAGCTTACAAAAAAGAAGGCTAGGGTGTTGAGCATCCTAGCCTTCTACTATTGCTTATTTATTTAAAATTGAAAGGGTTTCAAGCAGGTTGTCTGCATGCACTTCAATCGTGTCTCCTGAAGCTTTGATTTTCACTTCTACGATACCGTCAGCTGCTTTCTTCCCAACAGTGATGCGGATTGGCAAACCAATCAAGTCACTATCGCTAAATTTAACACCTGCACGTTCGTTACGGTCATCCACCAAGACTTCGTAGCCAGCCTTGACCAATTGGTCTTCGATCTTGCTAGTCAATTCAAGAGAGGCTTCGTCTTTGACATTTACTGGAATCAAATGCACATCAAACGGCGCCAATTCTTTAGGGAAGTTGATTCCCCAAGCGTAACGGTATTCACCTTTTGGTGTCTTATTAACGAAGAGGCGAGCGTGTTGTTCCATGACTGCTGAAAGGAGACGACTCACACCGATACCATAGCAGCCCATGATGATTGGCACAGCACGGCCATTTTCATCCAAGACATCTGCACCCATACTTGCTGAGTAGCGAGTACCAAGTTTGAAGATGTGACCAATCTCGATCCCACGCGCAAAGTTGAGAACACCTTGTCCATCTGGAGAGATTTCACCCTCACGCACTTCACGGATATCCACATATTCGGCAGTAAAGTCACGGCCTGGATTCACACCCGTCAAGTGGTAAACATCTTGGTTAGCACCCACAACAGCATTGCGGCTATCTTGCACTTTGCGATCTGCAATAATTTTGACAGTTTCTGGAAGATTGACTGGACCAAGAGAACCAAAGTCAGCTCCCAACAATTCTTTCACTTCTGCCTCAGTTGCAGGTTCCAAGAAGTCTGCTCCAAGGTGGTTTTTCAACTTGACTTCATTGAGTTGGTCGTTGCCAACCAGTAGAGCTACAACTGGCTCTTGATCTGCGATATAAACCAAGGTCTTGATGGTTTGTTCTTCAGAGATGTTCAAGAATGCTGCGACTTCATCAATTGATTTGACACCTGGTGTTTCCACGCGAGTCACCTCTTCTTCCGTCACAACGCGGTTGCTTGGTTTGTAGGCGTTGGTTGCCATTTCCAAGTTGGCCGCATAGCTTGACTCACTTGAGTAGGCAATGGTATCTTCACCAGAAACCATCCATTTGAGCAATTCTGCCTTGATTTCTTCTTGCACTTCTGCAGGAATCTCGTCAAATGATGCAACAGACTTGTCTAACACCACCCAACGGTCAAGGTCTGTACGAGAAGGAGTAATGGCCATAAATTCTTGGCTATCCTTACCACCCATGGCTCCACCGTCACCGATGATGGCTTTGAAGTCCAAACCACTGCGAGTGAAGATACGCTCATAGGCTGCCTTGTACTCATCATAGGTCACATCCAAGCTATCATAGTTAGCGTGGAAGCTGTAACCATCTTTCATGATGAACTCACGAGTACGAAGAAGTCCATTACGAGGACGTTTTTCATCACGGTACTTGGGTTGGATTTGGTAGAGATTCAGTGGCAACTGCTTGTAAGACTTAACAGAATCACGGACAATAGCTGTGAAAGTTTCTTCGTGAGTTGGCCCCAAGATAAAATCTGACTTCTCACGATTTTTCAATTTGTACAAGTCTTCCCCATAAGTTTCATAACGGCCAGATTCGCGCCAAAGGTCAGCGCTGAGAAGGGCCGGAGCCAACATCTCAACGGCACCAATCTTATCAAATTCCTGACGCATGATCTTCTTAGCTTTTTCGATTACACGGTTGGCAAGTGGTAGGTAAGAGTAGACACCTGCTGATACTTGACGAACATAACCAGCACGGAGCATCAAAGCGTGGCTGATGACCTGCGCATCACTTGGCATTTCGCGAAGTGTTGGAATAAGCATTTTACTTTGTTTCATTCAGATTCATTCCTTTTCTATTTCAAAAATAATTTCATGATATCGTTCCAAGTCACAGCAATCATCAAGATAACCATGACCGCCACTCCAGCAAGGGTCAAGTAGGTTTCTACCTCCTGTTTAAGAGGTTTTCTACGAACAAGCTCGATCAGATTGATCAAGATTTTCCCACCATCCAAAGCCGGAATAGGAATCAAGTTAAAGATTCCGATATTAATAGACAGCATGGCCATCAAGGATAGGATAGCTGGAAGTCCTAGCTCCGCAGCTTGCGAACTAGCTTTGTAGATCGCTACCGGACCACCCAACTTGTTCAAACTAAAGTGGAAGATGATATCCTTCAAGGCCGTCAAAATACGAGTTGCTGTGTACCAGGTATCTGTCACACCTGAGAAAAGCTTATCTAGGAAGCCTGTCTTGACAGCATTGGTCACACCGATATAATACCGTCCCCCATCTTCTTCTGGTTGAACCGTCACTTTTTGAGTTTTCCCGTCTCGTTCATAGGTAATCGTTACTTCTGGATTTTTCCCTTGGTTACGGGTCGCCTTCTGGACAGAATCTGTCAACTCATCCCAGTTGGAGACCTTGTATTCATTGATTTGAACGATCTGGTCATTGTCTTTCAAACCAGCCTTAGCCACCACTCCTTGGGGAACGACCCGAACATGGTTGCTATAGTAGTCCACTGCACCTCCCTGCATAAAGGCAAGGAGAGAGTACACGACAATACTTAAGATAAAATTGTTCATTGGACCAGCAAAGTTGGTAATGAGACGTCCCCAGATACTAGCGTTTTGATACTGCACATCCAGAGGAGCAATCCGTACTTCTGTCCCATCTTCCTCAACGATGGTTGCATCATGGTGGACAGGATAGGTTTTGGTCTCTTCGATGACGATTCCTGTAATTTGAAGTTTATCCTCAAAATCAAAATCTGTGACATTCATGGGAAGAGCTGTCTGGTCGATATTTTTTCCAGAAAGGTTAATCCGAACAACTGTTCCCTCAGGGTTCAAGGTTAGACTGACAGGAGTTCCTGTCTTAATCTCTGTCGTGTCTTCGCCCCAACCTGCCATTCGGACATAGCCCCCCAATGGAAGGATTCGAATGGTATAGGCTGTTCCGTCCTTGCCTACATGGGCAAAAATCTTTGGCCCCATCCCAATCGCAAACTCGCGGACTAGGATACCTGATTTTTTTGCAAAATAGAAATGACCGAACTCATGCACTAGGACAATGACGCCAAAAATGATAATAAAGGCAATAAATTGCATACACGCTCCTTCGTTTTATCTGATGATTGGATGATTTCTGTTTAAAACAGACCGAAGAATAGCATCAGTGGGAAGACAAAAATCAAGCTATCGAATCGATCCAAGACACCACCGTGGCCAGGAATAAAACGGCCAGAGTCTTTCACTCCAAAATGGCGCTTGATGGCACTTTCAACTAAGTCACCAAACTGAGCTGCTATACTGAAAAGAATAGTAAAGAGAATCATGGTCACCCAACCGTAAGATCCCGCAACAGTACGATCTAGTATCATAAAGATCAGCGTCACGACGACAGCACAAGCGATCCCGCCTAGACTTCCTTCAACAGTCTTATTGGGCGATACTCTTGGCAAGAGTTTTTTCTTACCGAACTGGCTCCCAATGAAGTAGGCCCCTGAATCCGTTGCCCAAACAATAAAGAGGGCCAAAAGAATTTTATCCACACCTGCTAAGCGCGCTTGAATCAAGGCATGGAAGCCAAAGCCAACATAAAAGCTTGAAGCAATCGGATAGACAACCTCGTCATAGGTATAGCCTTGCGCCAAGACAGTTGTCCCCATCAATAATAAGACCAAAAGGCCGTAGGCGATGAAATTCCCACCTGCTGGCAAGAAAGGGAGGTAACTTTCTAAAGGCAGAGCCAACACAAGAGCTGCTAGCATAGCCAAGGCTCCTTCGATGGTTTCGGTCTGCAATCCTTTCATCTTCAGCAATTCATGAACACCCAACATAGCGATGAGTCCCACTACAATCTGAAAAACAACTCCTCCAATAAGGACGACTGGAATAAAGAAAGCTAAGGCGATTCCTCCAAAAATCACTCGCTTCTGTAAATCTTTTCTCATATATTTCTCTCCTATACACCACCAAAGCGTCGATGACGATGGCTGTATTCTTCTATTGCATCATGCAAGGCCTTTTCTCCAAAATCCGGCCACATCACATCGGTAAAGTAAAGCTCACTATAGGCCGCTTGCCAAGGCAAAAAGTTACTCAAGCGAAGCTCCCCACTGGTCCGAATAATCAGGTCAGGATCTCGTAAGTCCTTGGGTAGACTACTGGTATACAAATAATTGGCAATCATCTCTTCTGAAATATCGCCTGGATTCAAGCGCGCATCTAGGACTTCCTGGGCAATTTGTTTGACTGCTTGGGTCAGTTCTGCCCGTCCTCCATAGTTCAAGGCGAAATTCAATATTAAGCCTGTATTGGAGCGTGTTAAGGCCTCTGCCTTTTCCAGAGCCTCCAAGGTTTCCTTCGGAAGACGGGAAACCTCGCCAATCATCTGGATCTTCACATTATTTTTGTGAAGCTCTGGAACAAAGCGGTCATAGAATTCAACTGGAAGATTCATGATAAAGCTCACTTCCTGTTGAGGACGTGTCCAGTTTTCAGTTGAGAAAGCATAGACCGTTAGGGCTTGCACACCCATCTCCTTGGCTGCAATGGTTACTTCTTGCAGAGCCTCCATACCAGCTTTATGCCCAAAGACACGAGGTTGCATCCGTTTTTTGGCCCAACGACCATTCCCATCCATGATAATTCCAATATGCTTGGGCACTTCTAGGGGAACACTTAACTTTTCTTTCTTTTTAAAACGAAACATGTTTTTCTACCTATTTCACTGTTTTTATCGCTTCATTATATCATAAATCCGCTTAAAATGGCAGTCTTGTCCCTTTTCTAGGGGGATCTAGCTAAAAATAAAAAAAGCGACCTTTTGATCGCTCCTTCTTATTATTCACCGTCGATGATAGAATCTGATTCGCCAGCGCCTTCAACTGCACCAGCTGTCACTCCTTCTGAAACTGGCAAAACTGTTTTAATAGCTGTCAATTCAAATGTGAGGTATACGCCATCCACATCCAAGACAACGGTTTTCCGTTCAGTGTCTACTTCATCAACTGTTCCATACAAACCACCGATGGTAATCACTTCATACCCTTTTTGAAGCTTGTTCAAGCTTTCCATCCGTTTTTGGTATTGTTTCTTTTGGCTACGGCTCATGAAGAACATCATTCCGACCATTAGCGCAAGCATAAATAGCAAGGTTGTACCACTTTGCATACCATTTCTCCTTTTTAAATCATATATGCTCTACTATAGCAAATTTTATAGGGATTTTCAATATGAACCCCTGATTTTCAAAAAATAAGTCGGTAGATGGAGATGGTCTGCTCACTATTCGATCCAGACAGCTTTCCTAGTGATTCCTTTTTTTAGAAAAAGAAAAAACCATAAAAAATAGGTTTTTGCTAATCGATTGTGATTCCATATTTTTCATGATTTTTATCATACCATTCAATCAACAACATGGCTGTTTGGTAGGTAATGTTTTTTATTTTACTGGTTCCTTTTGTCAAGGTAGCTAGACTCATCTTGCTAATATCTGTCTCAGTCGCTACTCTATAACTTGTCACCTTTCCATCCACCATCAATTGAACGACAGCTTCAACTTTCTTATAATCTTTTGTCGAATAAATATCAATTGGATTTTTCATAAAATCATCCTATCCCCTTAAATTTAGTCTTTTATATAT
The DNA here is from genome assembly GCF_003603405.1 of Streptococcus sp. AM43-2AT. Lineage (NCBI taxonomy): Bacteria > Bacillati > Bacillota > Bacilli > Lactobacillales > Streptococcaceae > Streptococcus > Streptococcus sp. AM43-2AT. The sequence goes on from NZ_QTND01000004.1 coordinate 38,189, forward strand.
TATATAATTTATTTGTTCATTTATAAGAAAATCTTGCTTACAGACGCTTTCTAAGGCATTTTCATGCTGTATTTTGCACTAATTTATGAAAAAACATACCTATTTTTTATCATTTTTCACTTTCTGGGAAAAAAAACGATAAAACTATACCTCATATATTTTCTTTTGTTGACATAAAAAAGGCTAAGAATTTCTTCCTAGCCTTCTTTTTCAAACTGATTTTCTCTTGTTTATGGAGCTAGATGTCTCGGTTATTCTTCTGAGGTTCCATTCTCTTTAATAACCAATTCTCCATCTTCCATATCAGCCAACAAGTGTTTTGCGTCAAGGTGATCCAAGTGGAAGTCTGTCACCTTATCACGGATTTGTTGCTCAACCACACGACGGAGTGGACGAACACCCATGACTTCATCGTATCCTTCTTCAGTCATATATTCTTTAGCCGCATCGGTAACTGTCAAATCAATGTCTTTCTTAGCAAGCGTTTTGTTCACTTCTGCTAACATCAAGTCAACAATCTTAGAAAGATCTTCCTTGCTCAAGTGTGAGAATTCGATGACAGCATTGAAGCGGTTGAGGAATTCTGGACGGAAGAATGGTTTCAAACGATCCATAAGTTCTGGTTTGTCAGCATCTTCTGTCAAGTTAGCCTCATAACCAAAGCCAGCGTTTGAAGTAGCGATAATGACCGTATTCTTGAAGTTAACGGTGTTTCCTTGACCATCTGTCAAACGACCATCATCCAAGACTTGAAGGAGAAGGGTGATCACTTGAGGATCCGCCTTTTCAATCTCGTCAAGAAGGACGATAGAGTATGGATTACGGCGAACACGTTCTGTCAAGGTATTGTTGTTGTCGTCGTAACCGACATAACCGGCAGTTGTACCGATCAATTTAGACACGGCTGTACGGTCGCTGTATTCTGACATGTCCAAACGGATGATGGCATCTTTAGTACCAAACATATCAAGGGCCAATTGTTTAGCCAACTCAGTCTTACCGACACCAGTAGGACCTACGAAGAGGAAGCTACCGATTGGGCGGTTTCCTTCGTCAAAGCCTGCACGGTTCCGACGGATCGCTTTGGCAACGGCTTCAACAGCCTTGTCTTGACTAATAACCTTGGTTTGCAAACGGTGACCCATATCTTTCAAGCGTTCGATATCAGTTGCACCCATTTGTGATACTGGAATACCAGTCATCCGTTCGACAGACTCTGCTACGTCATTGACAGTTGCCGTCACCTTGTGATCTTCTGTATGGTTTGCAATTTGTTTTTCAAGTTCTTCGATCCGAATTTTTGCATTAAGGGCTGCTTCGTAATCTTCTTTAGCAGCTGCAACTTCTTGTTTCGCTTTTTCTTCTTCAATTTCATGTTCCACAGCATGGACATCTGTCACTGGGTGTTGTGCTGCCAAGTGAGCAGCTGTCACATCGACCAAGTCGATGGCCTTATCAGGCAAGCTACGTTGTGGAATGTATTGAACAGAATAATCAACTGCCGCTTTCAAGACTTCATCAGGCAAGACCACATTGTGGTGTTGTTGATACAATTCACGGATTCCTTGGAGGATCTTGAAGGTATCTTCAGCAGATGGAGCATTAACCTTGACTTCGTTGAAACGACGTGCAAGAGCTGCGTTTTTCAAGATGGTGTTGCGGTATTCATCTTGAGTGGTTGCCCCAATCACGGTCAATTCCCCACGTGAAAGAGCTGGTTTCAAGATATCCGCAAGACCTTTAGATCCTTGACCATCCCCTGTGCTACCTGCACCAAGGATTTGGTGGATTTCGTCAAAGAAGAGGATAATGTTTCCAGCTTCTTTAACTTCGTTGACCAAGTTTTGAATATTTTCTTCAAAGCTACCACGGTATTGTGTACCAGCTTCTAGACCAGAAATATCAATGGAGATGATTTCTTTGTTCTTGATAGCAGCTGGGACATCCCCATTCACGATAGCTTGGGCCAATCCTTCTACAACGGCTGTTTTACCAACACCAGCATCACCAACAAGAACAGGATTGTTCTTAGTACGGCGAGAAAGAATTTCAGAAGTTTCTTGAATTTCTTTATTACGTCCAATAACTGGATCCAATTTTCCTTCACGAGCTTCTTCAGTCAAGTTACGACCAAGTTTTGCAAGGATCCCATCTTGTTTCATGCCTTTACCTTGATGGTGTTGCACTTGCTCGCTTCCTTCAGTTGGAAGTTGTCCAGTTTGACGGTAAATAGCGAATTCTTCCGGTGTCACTTCACGACCGTTGATCATATAGCGACGGCTTTCAGAACGAAAACCTCCCATGTTTCCCATTAGTTGATTGAAAAGATCATCCATATTGTTAAAGTTGTTATTCATAGTTGTTACCTCTAGTTTACATAATTTTAATTTATTCTTGAAAATGAGTAGCCAATTTGGCTACTTTACGTTTTTTACATAATTTTATTTTACTTTTAAATGAATAGCCTCGAGGGCTAGGATCTTGTATTTCTTCTTTTATCAATTAGTTTTCTATATTTTGGAAATAGCATTTCACCATCTCCTTTCCACTATTGATCTTGTATTTCTTCTTTTATCAATTAGTTTTCTATATTTTGGAAATAGCATTTCACCATCTCCTTTCCACTATTGATCCTGTAAACTTTTGAGATTTTCTCAACCTCTTTTTGTTTACATAAATTATTATAAAGCAGACTGGGTTTTTTGTCAACACTTTTTTACATAATTTTTTACATTTTTTAAAAAAATTTTTCCGAAGCAAAAAAACACACCCTTACCAGGGTGTGCCTCTTATCAAATCATGTATTCGACGCTGTAGGTGGCGTCGGATAGAATCCGTGAAAGGAATTGTTTGGTTCGTTCTTCTTTTGGACTGTTGAAGAATTCATGCGGTTCATTTTCTTCGATGATGTGCCCGCCATCCATAAAGATGACGTGGTTGGCCACATCACGCGCGAAGCCCATCTCATGGGTTACGACAACCATGGTTACGCCTTCTTGAGCCAATTGCTTCATGACATCTAAGACGTCCCCGACCAATTCTGGGTCTAGCGCTGAAGTTGGCTCATCCAGCAAGATCACGTCGGGTTTCACTGCGATGGCACGCGCAATCCCGATCCGTTGCTGCTGACCACCTGACAATTGAGAAGGATAGTAATCCTTATAAGCGAGGAGGCCGACTTTTTCAAGGGCGGATTCTGCCCGTTGGATGGCTTCTTCTTTTGGAATCTTCCGAGCCACAATCAGGCCCTCTAAGATATTTTCAATCGCTGTTTTATTAGCAAAGAGATTGTAATGCTGGAAGACAAAGGCTGTCTTTTGGCGGATTTCTAGAATTTCTTTTTTGCTGAGCTTTGAGAGATCATACTCTTTTCCACCCAAAGTCAAACGGCCTGTGTCTGCCTTTTCCAAGTGATTGAGGCAGCGAAGGAAGGTTGTTTTTCCTGATCCAGATGGACCCAAAATAACGACGACATCCCCTTGGTTGACCTTGAGATTAACATCTACCAAGACTTGGTGGTCCTTAAATTTTTTCGATACGTGTTCTACTTCTAACATCTTCTCATTTCTCCTTCTTCTATGCGAGTGTCAGGCGTTTTTCTAAGAGGTTGAATCCCCACTGAATCACCCCACAAATGACAATATAAAGAATAAAAATCACTAAATAGGATTCAAAATATTGATAGCCATAAGAGGCTTCGACCTTGGCAATGGCGGTGATATCCTTGATGGTCATGACAAAGACAAGGGAGGTTCCTTTGACCAAGTTGATGACCAGGTTACACAGATTAGGCAGGGCCGCACGCAAGGCTTGTGGAAAAACAATGCGGATATAGGCTTGGCGGTTGGTCAAGCCAATGGCTTGCGCTGCTTCTAGCTGGCCCTTATCCACCGTCAGAATGGCTGACCGTAAAATTTCAGCCAGACTTCCTGTCGTCATCAAGCTAAAGATGATAAAGGCATAGTAAATGGGATTGATCTCAAAGACATTAAAGTGACTGCCTATGCTCTTAAAAAAGCTATTTAAGAGGCTAGGGAAGAGACTATAAAAGAAGAGAATCAAGAGAATCGGAGGCGTCGCGCGTATAAAGGCCAAGTAAACCACTGAGAAACTGCGAACCCCTTTAACCTTATAAATCTGACCGAGCGCCAAAAAGAGGGCTGGAAAAAAACTCAAGAGAATGGAGACGACCATAATCAGAAGAGTCACTGGAACACCACCCAAGGTGGCTAGAAATGTTTTACTAATAAAATTGAAATCCATAAGCTACCTTTCTGTGACACTGAGTCGTTTCTCAAGGAGTTGAGCTGAGAAGGAGATCACCAAGGCAATCGCCCAGTAGATTACTGCTACGGCTGTATACGTCTCCAGAGAATAATTTCCGAGATTGCGGCTGATCAAGTTATTTCCTGCTCCCATGATGTCGATAAAGCCAATGGTATAAGCCAAAGCGGCATCGCGCATGAGGTTCAAGATGGCCGTTGTCATATTGGGAAGAGCCACGCGAAAAGCTTGGGGAAGGACAATCCGCCAAATAGTTTGAGCTGGCGTCAAGCCAATACTCAAGCCGGCTTCCATCTGGCCTTTTGGAATTGCCAAATAGGCTGCCTTGAAGACCTCAGAGATCATCGCCGCGAAGAGAAGAAACATAGCCACAAGGACAAAGACAAACTTAGACCAGTGATCGATATCTACTCCCAACCACCAGTTTAAAAATTGGGGCAGTCCATAAAAGACCAAGAAGAGCAAGACAATCGGAGGGGTACAACGTAGCGTAAAGATATAGCCTTTTGCTAGACCTGCTCCCACCTTCTCTTCTGATACCTGTGCCCAGGTCAAAACCAAGCCAAAAGCCGAGCCGAGAAGCGTCGTTAAAACCATCAAAGCTAGGGTCGCCGGCAGGGCTTGGACCAAGGTTGGGAGAAATGACCAGACCTTGGAAATGTCGTATGAGACCATCTTTCTTTTCCTTTCTCTATCCGGATAGAAATAAGGAAGCTGGGGCTAAACGCACCCAGTTTCATCTTATTTTTCTTTATCTACATAACTGAAGACATCTTCACCGAAATATTTTTCTGATAGTTTAGCAAGTGTGCCATCTTTTTCCAATTCTTTGATGGCCTTGCTGTAGGCTTCCGCAAATTTTTCGTTTTTCTTATCCTTGTGGATCAATGGGTAAGTTGGAATTCCTTTGTAGGCAAACCAGCTGAGTTTATCTGCATATTGGTGGTAAGAACCATCTTTATCTGTGACCGCTTTTTCAAAGGACAGTTTGATGTCGAAGAAGGCATCGTAACGCCCTTCCAGAACCCATGCATAGGCATCTGCCACTTTGAAAGATTCCGCAGCTGTTAACTCAATTTGTTGGTCCTTATGCTTGTCATTGTATTCTTTAATAACATTCCATTGGGCATTTTGTGGGGAGATTGGAACCAATTTTCCTTTTTCTTTCGCGAAGTCATCGATGTTCTTGTATTTATCCGCATCTTCTTTACGTACGGTAAAGCCAATGATGCTGGCTCCGATTGGTTCTTCCGGAATGATGAATTTCTTAGCGCGTTCTTCGGTATACCAAGCTCCTTTGGTCCCGATATCGTACTTCCCAGATTCTAGACCGATCAAGAGATCGTCATCACTCGTTCCAGTGTACTCAAACTTGTAGTCTGGAAGTTTTTCGTCAATGGCTTTCAAAACAGCTACTTCATAACCATCTGATTCCCCTTTTTCATCGACGAAATCATACGGCACGTAATTTTGAGTGTGGGCTACTTTCAAGGTTGTTACCTTGTTCGATCCTGTTGAGCCTTTGCTGTCGTTTGCGTGGTTCAAGCTCCGTCCAATAATCGTTGCACCTGCAAGGGCAAGAACGGCCACCCCACCGATAATCCATGTTTTTTTACTCATATTCTGTTCTCCCTCTTTCTATTTTCCTTATTCTGCTGCAGCTTCCCGAACCCATTCGATTCGTTCTTCATCGATGTCACTTGGAATGGTACAATCTGCACCGATGACCAAGCCTGTGGTTCCTGTTTCTGCGATGATGCGTTTGGTTTCTGCTTGGATGGCAGCCTTGTCTCCTGTGTAAAGAAGACCATTTTTACCATTTTCAAAGCCACCAAGAACCGTGCGCCCACCAAAGATTTCGCGTCCTTCTGCTAGGCTGATGCCCTCTGGCCCGACTGCCCAGTTAATGACTGGGGCTGGGTAATCTGTGAAGAGGTGGATATCATTGCGAGCCCCTTCATAGCCACAGATATGAAGGATATTTACGCCACCGGCTTCCTTGGCCGCTTCTAAAACATGAAGTTCGCTTGGCGCAATGACTTGTTTGTACACTTCTTGGTTCACGCGCGCATCTTGGATACTTTGAACACTGAGGTAGATTCCGTCCGCTCCAGCTTCTTTGATGATCCGTTGGCTCAAACTAGCAATGTCTAGGCCAATGGTATCTAGTACTTTTTTAAGAGTAGCAGCATCTTGATCGATAAAGTTTGCGATCAAGTCATCTCCTCCTGAAACTTCTCCGACCAACCATTTGAAGTAGGTCACCGGAGCAAAGATATTGTAGATAGCCACAATGTCTTCTTCGAAACCGGCACGGATTTTTTTAACGAGCTCTACCTGCTCTGTGATCCATGGATGATCTGCTCCGAGTGGTTCAATCCCTGCTAAGTCAGAGATATTTTCAAGGCCTTTGTGAATGGCTGGATTTGGATAAGCAAAGTAACCATCACTCATGAGTTTGACAAAGTCTGGTTTGACCTTGTGAAGGAAGTTTTTATGGCCATTGAGGTTTTTTTCAATAATTTCAGGATTAGAAAATCCTTTCAACCATTCTTCTTCTGTTGTAAAATGATGCCAAAATCCAACTGGCACACGATCAACCGCTTCCCCTTTAAAAGCTTTTAAGACTAGTTCTCTTTTTGTAGACATGTTCTGACCTCGTTCTATCTTTTTCTTGTTTGTTATCTTATCACTTCAAAAATTATTTGACTAATATATATTTTTTATCAAGCTCTTCATCTTTTTTTATCACTGATCTTCTAGAAGCAGGACTCCCGCTAGATCAGACGGGCGGATGAGGGAGAGGCTATGGGCTGGAATCTTCTCCACTCTTGCCATATCCGGATCTTTTTTGTTTTCCCCGTGACTGCTTGCTAGAGCAACTTTTGCGAGTCCTAGGACTAATAATAAAGCTACCAGCACCATACACCATACATTGATCTTTTTCATCTCCCTCTCCTTTCTTCTTACAAGACGGCTGCCTGACGCACCCAGTCTAAGCGTTCCAATTGGAAATCGTCTGGCACTGTGCAGTCCGCCCCAAGGATCAAACCGCGACTACCTGCTTCTGCAACCAAGCGACGCGTTTCTTGCTCGATCGCTTCTTTTTCACCTCTGTAGAGCAAGCCTTTCTTGCCATTGACAAAACCACCCAAGACGGCACGATTGCCGAAGTGTTTTCTTCCCTCTGCTAGACTCAACCCTTCATGATGGGTCGCCCAGTTAATGACTTGAGCTGGATAATCCTTGAAGAGTTCCACTTCATTACTGGCTCCTTCAAAGCCACAGATATGAAGGATATTGATCCCACCAGCTTCATTGGCTGCCTCTAGGACAGCAATGTTGCTCGGTTCGATGATCTTACGGTATTCTTCTTGGGTCACGCGCTCATCTTGGACCTGCTGGGTGGAGAAGTAAATTCCTTCCACACCTGCTTCTTGGATCAAGCGACGACTAAGAATGGCGATGTCTCCTGCAATCACGTCAAGAACATGAGCCAAGGTTTCTGGATCTTCCTTAATAAAGTCTGCGATCACTTGATCCCCACGGGACTGATCCGTTCGGAACCAGCGCTTCAAATAGGAAATAGGCGAGAAGATATTGTAGAAAGAAGCGATCTCCTCATGGAAATGGGAACGAATTTCCTTGACGACTTTAATTTGTTGCTCAATCCAAGGATGATTCTCTCCAATCGGTTGAATGTCCTTCAATTCTTGGATCGATGTGATCTCTCTAGAATAAAGGACACTCGGATAGCGGAAAAAGCCATCGCTCATAATCTTGACAAAATCAGGAGATATTTCTTCGACATAGTGTTGGTGTCCTTTGATACTTTTTTCAAGTACGGCTGGATTGTCTAGCCCCAACTCTTTTTCTTCTTGAGTCACATAATGGAGCCAGAATCCTACAGGGATTCGCTCAACTTTTTCACCTCGAATGGCACGAAGAACCAACTCTTTTTTACTCATACTGTGAAACCTCCTCAATCTCTTCTCCAAAAGGAAAACTGACTGCTGCCCTTCTGAAATTTGTAACCATGATATCACCTCGAAAAGTAGCTGACTAATATATTTTCCCTATCAAGGCCTTAAAATTTCTTTATTGAGGCAGGTATCAAAAAAAGCGCAAGCCCTTGAAAATAAAGCCTTGCGCGCGTTCTTAACTATTTTTTTATTTTTGAAAAAGGGTCTGCTTTGAAAATTACTTGACCCAGTTATAAGAATCAACTATACCCCTTCTTTTAATTCTCCTAAAATGTGGTATACTTAAGAAAAAGGAGGAGCCTATGTATTCCATTCGTTTAATTGTTAGTGATATTGACGGAACCATTCTGGACCAGCAGCATCAGGTTGATCCCAACCTTATCAAACTCATTCCCCAGCTCCAAGAAAAAAAGATTCCTTTTATCTTGGCATCGGCTCGCTCTCCTATCGGGATTGCCCCTATCGCAAGAAGTTTGGGCGTCCATCAGGAACCTATCGCTTGCTACAATGGGGCTCTCATCGTCAAGGGAGCAGAGATTTTATTTGAACACAGCCTGGACAAAGATGAGATCCGCACCTTCCTCCATCGTGTGGACGAACTAGATCCCAGCATTTCAATTAATTGTTATAGCGGGGCAGTCTGGTTCAACTCCAGAGAGGACCAGTGGACCCAAGTTGAGGCTGCTATTACGGGTGAAACTCCCCAGATACAATCACTTTCTCAGACCCTCTCTGATGATACTCTCCATCTACATAAATTGCTCTTGATTGGAGAGACTCAGAATATTCAAGAACTCTATCAGAAGCTGGATCCGCAAGAATTTCCACAGACTGCTTTTTACCTTTCAAAGGAAAACTACCTAGAAGTCACTGCCAAAGCCGTCTCAAAAAGAGATGCTGTCCTTGAACTCGCGGCTTACTATCAAGTTCCCTTAGAAGAGGTCATGACCATCGGAGATCACTTCAATGACCTCCCCATGATTCGTCTGGCTGGACTTGGAGTTGCCATGGGAAATGCTCCTGAAGCCGTCCAGAAGGAAGCTCAAGTTGTCACCACCAGCAACCAAGAACACGGCGTAGCACAAGCTATCCAAGAGTATGTCTTACCGCCATCAAACAAATGAGAGTGGGACAGAAATCGGTCATTCGTTAGAATTCGATTTCGTCGTCCCACCTCCGCACAGCTTCAACAGTCTGGGAGACTGTTGAAGGTTGCAGATAAAGGAAACATAATTTCCGTCAACATAGGGCATCTTTGAAGCTTAAAAAGCGAATAAAGACTTAGGATACTTGCTTCGCAAGTTCTATCCGCCACCTCAAAGCAGTGCTTTGAGCACTCAACCACTGCGTCTTGCTCGACAATCCAAAGACAATTGAGAGGCTAGGACTTTTATCCCAGCCTCTTTATAACTCTTCCTTCTCTTTTCTAACTCACTGTTTGTAACCCAGCCTCTAATAAAAAAAAGAAGCTAGGACTGGATCCTAGCTTCTTTTTTTATTCTACTGTTACGGATTTAGCAAGGTTCCGTGGTTTGTCCACATCAAGTCCACGGTGAAGGGTTGCAAAGTAAGCGATCAATTGGGTCGGTACCACCATTGAGATTGGTGAGAGGTAAGGGTGGACCGTTGTAAGAACGATATCATCTGTATCTTTGGCAACATTTTCTTCTGCGATGGTGAGAACCTTGGCACCACGCGCCGCCACTTCTTGGATATTTCCACGAGTGTGGTTAGCTAGGACAGGGTCTGACAAGAGGGCCAAAACAGGTGTCCCCTCTTCAATCAAGGCAATGGTTCCGTGTTTGAGTTCTCCGGCCGCAAAGCCTTCACATTGGATGTAAGAAATCTCTTTGAGTTTGAGACTGGCTTCCATGGCTACATAGTAATCTTGACCACGTCCGATGTAAAAGGCGTTGCGTGTTGTTTCAAGAAGCTCACGAACCTTACTCTCAATCAATTCTTTTTCTGAAAGAGTTGACTCGATCGACTGAGCGACGATAGACAACTCATGAACCAGATCAAAGGCTTGCGCTTTTTCGTTGCCATTTGCTTCACCAACTGCTTTTGCAAGGAAGGCAAGGGCTGCGATTTGTGCTGTATAGGCCTTGGTTGATGCTACGGCAATTTCAGGACCTGCATGAAGCAACATCGTATGGTTAGCTTCACGAGAAAGAGTTGACCCTGGCACGTTTGTAACTGTTAAGCTCGGAATACCCATTTCATTGGCTTTGACCAAAACCTGACGGCTATCAGCTGTTTCACCAGACTGACTGATGAAGATGAAAAGTGGTTTCTGGCTGAGAAGCGGCATACCGTAGCCCCACTCAGATGAGATACCAAGTTCAACTGGTGTATCTGTCAATTCTTCCAACATCTTCTTAGAAGCAAATCCTGCGTGGTAAGATGTTCCAGCCGCAAGGATGTAGATGCGGTCTGCCTCTTGAACAGCCTTGATGATAGCTGAATCTACGACTACTTGACCAGCCTCATCCGTGTAGGCTTGGATCAACTTACGCATCACCGTTGGTTGCTCATCGATTTCCTTGAGCATGTAGTAAGGGTAGGTACCCTTACCGATATCTGACAAGTCAAGTTCAGCAGTGTAGCTAGCACGCTCACGACGATTGCCATCATAGTCTTGAACTTGGACGCTATCAGCCTTAACAATTACCAACTCTTGGTCATGGATTTCCATGTATTGGTTGGTTTCACGAATCATAGCCATGGCATCAGAGCAGACCATGTTGTAGCCTTCCCCAAGACCAATCAAGAGTGGTGATTTGTTTTTTGCCACGTAGATGACATCTGGATTTTCAGAGTCAATCAAGGCAAAGGCATAAGAACCACGGATGATATGAAGAGCTTTTTTGAAGGCTTCAAGTACTGACAAGCCCTCTTCTTCGGCAAATTTCCCAATCAAGTGAACAGCGATTTCTGTATCTGTTTGTCCCTTGAAGTGGTGACCTGCAAGGTGTTCTTCCTTGATTTCAAGATAGTTTTCAATCACCCCATTGTGGACCAAGACAAAACGACCTGTCTCAGACCGATGTGGGTGAGCATTGTCTTCTGTTGGTTTCCCGTGAGTGGCCCAACGAGTATGTCCAATACCAGTTGTCCCCTCAACACCAGCAGTTTTAGCAGACAATTCCGCAATACGACCAACAGCCTTGACTAGATGGTTTTCAGCACCACCTAGGACAAAAATCCCCGCCGAATCATAACCACGGTATTCGAGTTTTTCAAGTCCTTGAATCAAAATATCCGTTGCATTTGTATTTCCAACAACACCAACAATTCCACACATAGTTTTTACGACACAGACAAGCTGTGCTTTCTCCTTCTATAAAAATGAAAGAAAATAGGTATCCATACTTGAGTTCCCTTATTTTCTTAGCCAATTTATAAAATTGGTCTAGTCTGATTTGATAGAAAAATCATCAGCGGAGTCAGTATACAATGCTTTTTCCTGTTTGTCAACCTAAAAAATACCAGAAATTGGTCTAGTTAAGAAAGGGTTAAGAAAAACCTACCAACATGTCAGTTGATAGGGTAGGATGATTGGCTTCATTTAAGATAGTAATTGATTTCAACTAATCTAGATGCCTATCCAATAATTTCATGAGCTTCACTTCATTTTTTTACCTTTTTAATTATAAAATGAACTCCCAGCAAAACAACTATGATAATAGAAATATAGGCAAACATGAACTGATTCGATAGATGTTCACCACTCGCATTCTGCAAGATAATCCCATAAGATTCTTTGTAGTTCGTAATGACCGAAGATGGGGCGTCATTAAATACTTGAGCAATTGAATCTTTCATCAAAACTTGTTTTAAGAGTGCATTCACCTGTGTTAGAGGGAACCAGGTCATGACCTGGTGCAAGGTTTCTCCTACGGATCCAATTGAAAGATAAACACCAGAAATGAAGCCGATAAAGGTTCCAACTATTGTACTCAAAGTTGTAAAAGCTGAACTAGTTCGGATAAAAGTCAAAATTGGAAGAATAATAGCCGCAGATAAGATCGTTCCTAATGAGGTAACCCCCAAAATTGATAAGTAATCAGTCATTGAATAATCAAGAAGAGAACTAAAACCATTAAAAATACCAATTGCAAAAACACAAGAGAACATGGTCATAATAATCCCAAATAGAATTGCAAAAACTGCATAGGCTAATTCAACCTTAAAGTTAGATACTGGACTGACTTTAAAGTCCTCACTCAACTTCTTTTCTCTATCTGAAACCATTACGCCAAATGCACCAAGAGTACTTGTCATTGAAATAATAGTTGTTAAACCTGAGATTAACCAATAATTGACCATCTGAATGGTATCCGTAGAGGCGGTATCACTATTCAAAGCCTCCTTGATGGCATCAATCTGAATTTGTCCTAGAAAGACTTGATAAACCAAGATTAAGATGATGACCGATAAGAAGGACATCAAGAAAGCTAATCGATCTCGTGTATAGACTTTCCGATTTCTAGAAATTAATTCAAGCATTCCCCTCTCCTCCTTTAGATTTTAGTAAGTTCAAATAAGCTGCTTCCAAATTGGAGTACTCCACATTAAATGTTTCAATAATTGATTTTCCTTGATTTTCTGAAATAATCTCCATCATCTCTTCAACCGAGACATCCTTAAATACGACTTCTGCCTCAGAGAGAACTTGACACTTATTTACAAATTTAGATACAGATAACGATTTTACTGATTGACCAGGTTTTAAAGTGACATTCAAGTTAGTGGTTGAATGCTGTTTAATAAAATTAGCAATATCTCCTGAATAATACAAATTACCTTCGATTAAAACATTTAAGATATCACAAGCAGCCATCTCTTCCAAATAATGAGTGATAAGAACGACAGTCATATTACCTTTTTTGTTCAGCTGATGGATCGCTTCCCATAAATCATGACGAGATTGTGGATCTAAACCAGTTGTTGGCTCATCTAACAACAGCAAAGACGGTTGTGGCAATAAAGCTCGGGCAATATCTACTTTTCGTTTTTGTCCTCCTGATAAACTGCCATATTTTTTCTTTTTTAGAGTAGCTACATCCAAATAGGATTGCAAATCTGTAATACGCGTTTGTACTTGTGATTTTGATAAGCCGTACAAGGATCCACGAGATACTAAGTTTTCCTCTACCGTTAAGTTATCATCTAAACGATTACTTTGAAATACAATACCGATATGTCGATAAAAATCTTTCGTTGGCAAAGATTTTCCATCCACTTCCCAAAGAATCTCTCCTGAACTTGGCTTGAAATTTTTAATCAACAAATTAAAGAGTGTTGTTTTCCCTGCACCATTCGGTCCAAGAAGTCCATAAAATTTTCCTTCCTCAAGAACTAAATCAATTCCTTTCAAAGCCTCAAAGGAACCATAGCTTTTCTTTACATTGTGTAATCTAATTTCCATTCTCTGACACCAACATCCTTCCTGAAGCAACTTCTTCCTTCCTTTCTTCTACTCTCAGTATATCCAATTTCTATCATTTAACGTGAGGACATTCATGTCCTGTATAATCATCAATTTCACCAAAAAAAGCTGGGACAAAAGTCCTAGCCTCTCAATAGTCTTTGGATTGTCGAGCAAGACGCAGTGGTTGAGTGGGCTCTACTACGCTGATTTCATCAGCTTTTACAGCCCTACTCAACTGTGCGGAGGTGGGACGACGAAATCGAATTCTAACGAATGACCGATTTCTGTCCCACTCTCTCAATGTTCATTTTATATTTTTCAAGAACAACAGACGAAAGGATAAATACTTCTCTATACCTCAGTGTAGTTTAGACCCTTTTTCTCAAGGTCCTCTTTCCATTCTTCTTGCATGTTTCTCTTCACTAGATCCTCAGATAATAAGTCTGCCATCAAGCATACTTTTTGATAATCATTTTGTGCTTTTTCTAGATCATCTTCTATAAATAAAGCAACTTTCCAATTTAAAGCATAAACAAAAATATTATCCTGAAAATCATGTCTCTTTGTCATAATATCATTTAAGGCTTTAACAATGTCTGGCAACCTGTCGTATATCCCATAATGGGCTAACACGCCTGCGGCTGAGATTAGAGTGTTTTGTAGCATTTCCAACTCTGATAAGGGGAAATAATCTATCGCAAGTATAATCTTCTCCACTAAGTGTATAAATTCTTCTTGATCAAAGACCCCCAAAGCCAAAGAAAGCAAGCGCAATTTAATTATTTCCACATCGTTGGGGCTTAACTCTTTTTTCTTCATGGCTTGCCCCAGATACTCATCTAATAGACCTTGATCAAAAGAAGAATTTTTGGATCCAATCATATCAACCGTAGCTTGGGCGACCTGGACAGACAGTTTTTCTTCCTCTGGCAAGTTATCAAAATAATTTTCATAAATGTCCTCAATAATTTCTTCATGCCGATGAAGACGATCTTGATCTCCATAATGGTATAAAGTCCGTAATTGATACTTAAGGTTCAGATATTCTGCTGGCAATTCTAAACTAGTTTGATTCGTTAGCTTATCTAGGGAAACACCTAGTTGCTCAGCAATATACTTTGCCGTTGCAATCGTTGGTAAAGACTGACCTTTTTCAATTCTCTGGAGTTGGCGCGTCGTTAATATGTCCTCAATACCACAGATTGCTTGTCTACTTAATCCCTTACTTTCACGTAGAGTTTGTACTTTTTTCCCTAATTCTGTTTTAAAATCCATCATACAAGCTCCTTTTCTTCTGGTTTTATTATAACACATATTAAAGTTGAACGTTTTTTAACATTTTCCAGCACTAAATGAAAAATCGGAAATGAAGAACTCCATCAGAAACATCTGCATCTGATGAAGTTCCACACTTCCGAAAATAAAACTGCCAACTACTGAAACGAACGAGTCCTATCATACTTGGACAATAGAATCCTCAACCATCCTCAAAAACTTACTCTTCAAATCCATTCTGCTTGCTCAACTCACGGAACCAATGGCCCGATTTTTTCAGGCGCCTTTCTTGAGTGGCTAGGTCTAATTCGACAAGGCCGTAGCGATTTTTATAGCCGTTGAGCCAAGACCAGCAGTCGATAAAGGTCCACATGAGGTAGCCCTTACAGTTGGCTCCTTCTTGAATAGCCCGGTGCAACTCACGCAGGTGATCTTTGACGAAGTCAATCCGGTAGTCATCTTGGATTTCCCCATTTTGACGGAATTTTTCTTCCCCTTCAACTCCCATTCCATTCTCTGTTAGAAGCCACTCGATGTTGCCATAATTTTCTTTGATATTTTGCGCGATGTCATATAAGCCCTGCTCATAGATTTCCCAGCCTCTGTGTGGGTTGATCTTTCTTCCTGGCATGACATAGGGTTCGTAGAACTGCTCGACCAGCATAGGAGAGTCTGGGTTTGGCGCATAACGAGGCGCAGAAACCCGCATTGGCTGGTAATAGTTGACCCCTAAGAAGTCAACTGTATGTTCTTTTATCAGCTCTAAGTCACTTGGATCCACCTCTGGCAAGAGATCGCGCTCTCGCAGAATCTCTACCAACTCTGGTGGGTAAGTCCCAAGCACAGACGGATCGAGAAAAGACTTGGCTTGGAAGAGTTCAGCGATTCGTGCCGCCTTGACATCTGCTGGATGTTGGCTCCGAGGGTAGGCTGGTGTCAAGTTCAACACTACTCCGATTCGATAGCTTAGATCCACCTCATGGCAGGCCTTGACAGCAAGGCTACTTGCCAACTGAGTATGGTAGGCAACTTTAACCGCTGCAGCCGCATCTACCTTATGTGGGTAATGGGCATCATAAAAGTAACCAAACTCTACAGGAACAATGGGTTCATTAAAGGTGATCCACTGATCAACCAAGTCCCCATAGGTTTCAAAGCAGAAACGAGCATAGTCGCGATAGGCGTAGACCGTCTCCTTATTTTCCCAGCCATCTCCTTGTTCTTGCAAGGCAAAAGGAAGGTCAAAGTGATAAAGATTGACCATCAAATGAATGCCTTTGGACTTGATGCGTTCAAACACTTGGCGGTAAAAAGCCACTCCTACTGGATTGACTTCTCCACGTCCTTTAGGGAAAATCCGAGACCATTGGATAGAAGTCCGAAAGGCAGTATGCCCTGTCTCGACTAGAAGCTCAATGTCTTCTTCCCAATTTTCATAAAAGGTCGAAGTTAAACCGGGCCCTTCTTGGAAACGAAAGCGATGAGGCTCTACTTGATACCAGTAGTCCCAGAGGTTGTCCCCCTTGCCATCTCCGGCAAAACGCCCTTCTGTCTGTGGACCAGATGTCGATGTCCCCCATAAAAAATTTTTTGGAAACTTAATCATGTGTTTATCCTCTCTCATTGTCTTCCTCTCTATTATACTCCCTTTCAGCGCGGTTCCTAGAGACTATTTTCAGTCATTTTTACGCAGATTATAGAAAAAACACGCTAGCTATCAGAAGACCCGATTTCTAGCGTGTTTTGTTTCCATTATAATTGATTGACGACATAATCAAAGAGAGCCTTGTCTCCCTCGCTTATCTGATAGCGCAGTTCTGGATGCCACTGAACCCCTAGAAAGGCTGTCCCGTAGGATGATTGAACCGCTTCGATAATCTGGTCATCCGGACTAACAGCAATCACTTCTAGATGAGGGGCTAAATCCTTGATCCCTTGATGGTGGTAGGAATTGATCTGACCAACTTCTCCGAACAAGTCTCGCAAAACGGTCCCCTCGACGGTTTCGATTGAATGACTGGCTTCGCTGGCGGGATTTTCTTGCCAGTGGTGGTCGATATCTTGGTAAAGTGTCCCGCCCATAGCTACATTGTAGAGTTGCATGCCTCGGCAAACCGTAAAGATAGGCTTCTTAGCAGCTATTGCTTCCTTGATCAAGGCCAATTCAAAAAGGTCGCGCTCAAGCAAGTAATCGTCACTGACAATTTCCTTTTCTGCTCCATAAAACTGAGGAGAGACATGCTGACCACCTGTGATAATCAACTTGTCAATCAAGGAAATATAGTGGCCAGCCGTTGTAGGATCTCCAATTGGAAGGATCAGAGGGATGCCCCCTGCTTCTTGAACTCCCTGGACAAAGCCTGTCGGTGTATAGCTGAGGTACATTCCTTCTTCTTCACGAAAAGGGCGTTGATTACCCGTTATCCCAATCACTGGTTTCTTCATCGCTCGTTCTCCAATCTCTTCATAGCTAATATAGTTCCTTATTTTATCACACTCTGAAGGTGACTTTCAACTTTTTTTCATGATTTTTCAAACAATGAGAGCTTTTCCAGAATTTTTACGAATTGTATAGATGAAGAAGCAATTTTCTTCAAAGAAAGGAGAAGATAGATGAACACAATTTCTATTCATTCTGATGACATACTATCAGATCATGAACTAGCTACTATTCAAGGTGGATTTATCCCAGCTGTAGTTGCAGGGGTAGCTACATGGAAAATTGCCACAGCTGCTGTCGGTAGTATCGGACTAGTTTTTGCTGCTGGAGCAGGTCTAGGATATCTAGCCAACCGTCCATAGGTATGAATGATGAAAAAAAGACACCTATTCCACATCATCACGATATCTACTTTACTTTTGTCTAGGATCTTTTTAGCAGTTCTACAAATCCTACACGACCTTCATTATCTCACACTCCCTTTTGAAACTTACGGAGTAAGTGACTTACTTTCTTGGATTCTTGTTATTTGGATCCTAAGCATAGCATATAGAGAAATTAGAAAGGAGAAAAACAATGAATAACTTACAACTTTTAACAACTGAAGAATTGGAAAACACCCGGGGCGGTATTGGCCTAGCTGAAATCGTAGCTATTTCAGGAGTTGCAAACTTTTTCGTTTCCGTCTTTAATGCAGGTTATAAATTTGGGGCTGACTTGGCCCGACGTCATTAATATAGAAAAGAGAGTGGGACAGAAATCGGTAATTCGTTAGAATTCGATTTCGTCGTCCCACCTCCGCACAGCTTCAACAGTCTGGGAGACTGTTGAAGGTTGCAGATAAAGGAAACATAGTTTCCGTCAACATAGGGCATCTTTGAAGCTTAAAAAGCGAACAAAGACTTAGGATACTTGCTTCGCAAGTTCTATCCGCCACCTCAAAGCAGTGCTTTGAGCACTCAACCACTGCGTCTTGCTCTACAATCCAAAGACAATTGAGAGGCTAGGACTTTTGTCCCAGCCTCTTTTTAACCTTATTTTACAACAATATTAACCAATTTATTTGGTACACTAATCACTTTCACGATTTCCTTGCCGTCGATCTCTGCTTTGACTTTGTCGTCAGCGAGAGCCACTTCTTGCAATTCTTCGCGTGACAGATCTTTGGCGACCATGAGTTTAGCACGGACTTTACCTTTGATTTGGACGACGATTTCGATTTCGTCTTCAACCAATTTGCTTTCGTCCCAAGTTGGCCAAGCTACGTAAGAGATGGACTCACCAGTTGCTGCCACTGTTTGCCAGAGTTCTTCTGCCAAGTGAGGCGCAAATGGAGCGATCAATTGGATAAAGCCTTTGGCGTAGTCCACATAGAGCTTGTCTTCCTTGTTAGCAGCATTGACAAAGACCATGAGTTGGGCAATAGCTGTGTTGAATTTCATCGACTCGATTTGCTCTGTGACAGCCTTAACGGTTTCGTTGTAAACTTTGTCAAGAGCACCTGTGTTTTCCGCAACGATTTCTTTACTTGTAATCAAACGGTAAACACGGTCCAAGAACTTACGGCTTCCTTCCAAGCCTTCTTCTGACCAAGCGATGGAAGCATCGAGTGGCCCCATGAACATTTCATAGACACGAAGGGTATCAGCACCGTATTGTTCCACTACATCGTCTGGATTGACAACGTTCTTGAGGGATTTCGACATCTTAGCGGGTGCTTGCTCCAATTCTTCTCCTGTTTCCACATGGAAGAAGGAACCGTCACGTTTTTCAACCTTATCAGTTGCTACAAGAGCACCACGATGGTCACGGTAGCTTGTTCCCAAGATCATTCCTTGGTTAAAGAGTTTTTGGAATGGTTCCTTAGTTGGAACGACACCGATATCATAGAGGAATTTATGCCAGAAGCGAGCGTAGAGCAAGTGGAGCACAGCGTGTTCTGCACCACCCACGTAGATATCGACTGGCAACCATTGTTTGAGGAGGTCCTCATCTGCCAATTTCTCAGTGTTGTGTGGATCGATATAGCGGAGGTAGTACCAGCTTGAACCTGCCCATTGTGGCATGGTGTTGGTTTCACGACGACCTTTGACGCCATCTTCACGAGTCACTTCCAACCAATCTGTCAAGTTGGCCAATGGGCTTTCCCCAGTACCTGAAGGGCGGATGTCCTTGGTTACAGGCAAGACAAGTGGCAAGTCACTTTCTGGAACGGCTGTTGAAGTCCCATCTTCCCAATGAATGATTGGGATTGGTTCACCCCAGTAACGTTGACGGCTAAAGAGCCAGTCGCGGAGACGGTAGGTCACCTTTTCTTGACCACAGCCTTTTTCTTCCAACCAAGCCACGATTTTAGCAATCGCTTCTTCTTTGTTGAGTCCATCTAGGAAGTCTGAATTGACGTGAAGGCCATCTTCTGTGTAAGCAGCTTCAGCTACGTTTCCACCTTCCAGTACTTCTACGATTGGAAGTCCAAACTGGTTGGCAAATTCCCAGTCACGCTCATCGTGGGCAGGCACAGCCATAACAGCACCTGTTCCGTAGCTAGCAAGAACGTAGTCGGCAATCCAGATTGGGATTTCTTTGCCATTGACAGGGTTTATGGCATAAGCACCCGTCCAAACCCCTGTTTTTTCCTTGGCAAGGTCTGTACGAGCCAAGTCTGACTTGAGGCTAGCTTGGTGTTTGTAGTCAGCCACAGCCTCAGCTTGTTCAGGGCTTGTAATGGCATCTACTAGTTCATGCTCAGGTGCAAGAACTGTGAAGGTCGCACCAAAAAGGGTATCTGGACGTGTCGTAAAGACGGTGAATTCCTTGTCAGTCCCTTTTACTTTGAAGGTGACATTGGCACCAGTTGATTTACCAATCCAGTTACGTTGCATGTCCTTGATAGACTCTGGCCAGTCTAGTTCATCCAAGTCATTAAGCAAACGTTCTGCATAAGCTGTGATTTTAAGCATCCATTGGCGCATTGGTTTGCGGACAACTGGATAGCCACCACGCTCAGAAGTTCCATCAGGAAGGACTTCTTCGTTGGCGATAGCTGTTCCGAGTTCCTCAACCCAGTTTACAGGTACTTCGGCTTCATAGGCTAAGCCTTTTTCGTAAAGCTTGGTGAAGATCCATTGCGTCCACTTGTAGTAGTTTGGATCTGTTGTGTTGACTTCACGATCCCAGTCGTAAGAGAAACCAAGGGCATTGATTTGGCGTTTGAAGTTGGCAATGTTTTCTGCTGTGAATTCCGCTGGGTCATTCCCAGTATCCATGGCATATTGCTCAGCTGGCAAACCAAAGGCATCCCAACCCATAGGGTGAAGGACATTGTAGCCTTGGGCACGTTTGAAACGGCTAAGGATATCTGTCGCTGTGTAACCTTCAGGGTGTCCTACGTGAAGACCCGCTCCAGATGGGTAAGGGAACATGTCAAGCGCATAAAACTTCGGTTTTGAGACATCTGTTCCTGTCTTAAATGTATGATGGTCAGCCCAGTGTTTTTGCCACTTAGGCTCGATTTCTTTATGATTGTAAAAACTCATGCTGTCTCTCCAATTTTCGTGATGCTCCTATTATACCATTTTTAGGGGATTTTTAAAGGTTCTATCCACCAAAAAAGAGGCTGGGACAAAAGTCCTAGCCTCTCAATTGTCTCTGGATTGTCGAGCAAGGCGCAGTGGTTGAGTGGGCTCTACTAGGCTGATTTCATCAGCTTATACATCCCTACTCAACTATGCGAAGTTGGGACGACAAAATCGAATTCTAACGAATCACCGACTTCTGTCCCACTGTATACAATCGCTCCTAAAGCTCCTAGTCCTCTACGTGACTTTCTAGTTCTTTTTGAGCTTTCTTATTGGATTCTTCTTTTTCTTTCTTCCATTGTTCACGCGCTTCATCGTACTCCTTGGTTGTCAAAACTTTGTCTTGCAATTCCAAGTACTTGTAGTTGAAGGTTTGACCCTTGTGTCCTGTCCAAGCAAAGGCAGCTGTGTATGGAACTGTCTTACGAACACCTGGAGAGGCACCATCTGAATGAATCGGGATTAAGAGGGCACTATCAGTCAACCAAGCCTGAGCCTTAGCATATTTTTCATAGCGGTCATTGACATCTTTTGTTTCATTATGTGCATCTTCAATCAATTGATCGTATTCATCAAAACCAGCTTCTTTAGCAGCTGCGTTATTAGTACCAGCATCAAATCCGAAGTAAGAATTTGCATTTTCACCATTCTTAGAGTTTGTGATATCTAGGTAAGAAGATGGATCGGTATAGTCTGGACCCCAACCCAAGTTGTTGTTCAAATCCCAGTCTTGTTGAGAAGCATTTTCAGCAAAGTAGGTCACTCGATTAAGATCGTCCTCAGATACCATATTCAAGTCGATGACGACATTTTCTGCTCCTAGGGTAGATTCGATCGACTGTTTAAAGGATTGAGCTTGCTTGACTCCTTCTGTATAGGTGGATGAAACAGGGAGGTCCAAATGAATCGGGAACTCTACCCCTTGGCCTTGAAGAGCTTCTTTGGCCTTGGCAAACTCTTCCTTGGCCTTGGTTGGATTGTAAAGGGTATCTTTTCCATCTTCGACAGAAACACCTTTCCATTCATCACCATATTCTTCTAAGTTTTTCTCTACAGACTCACCGAAATCTTTGCCATCAATTTGAACAAAGTTTGGAGGAGTGAAGGTGTTGCGGATGACCTTGTCTGCAGATGCTTCCCCATTGGCTTGCGCTACATAGGCCTTGCGGTTGAAGGCAAACATAATGGCTTGACGGAAGTCTTT
The DNA here is from genome assembly GCF_003603405.1 of Streptococcus sp. AM43-2AT. Taxonomy (NCBI): domain Bacteria; kingdom Bacillati; phylum Bacillota; class Bacilli; order Lactobacillales; family Streptococcaceae; genus Streptococcus; species Streptococcus sp. AM43-2AT. Next base: position 60,387 of record NZ_QTND01000004.1, read on the forward strand.
ATTCAAGATTGCTTTCTTGGTTGAGCTCTTTTGAGCATCTGTAGTTTTAGTCGTAATCTCATAAGCTTGACGGTCAATGTTGAAAGACAAGTTATAAGTAGAGGATCCTTGGTCACTGAAGACAATGTCATCTTTGTGTTTCTTCTCTACACTCTTATAGTTAGAGCCATTTGGGAAGACACGGGCAAAGGTATAGTCTCCGTTATCAAATCCACGGATCAAAGATTCTGAATCTTGTCCATCATAATAGGTCAGCTTAACCTTAGAAATTTTTACATTATCAGCATCCCAATAGGTTGGGTTCTTTTCAAGCGTCACAACAGATTTAGAGGTGATAGCTTTAATCAAATAAGGACCACAATAAAGAATACTAGAAGGGTTCGTACCTTGACCGTAGTCATCTCCCTTAGAATCTAAGAATTCTTTATTGACTGGCATCAAAATGCCCATGGTGGTTTTTGAATTCCAGAAACTTTCTGGTTGGTTCAAGGTGTATTGAACCGTATAGTCATCGACAGCTTTGATACCAACTGTTGAGAAGTCTTTGGTTTTCCCTGAGACATAATCATCCAACCCTTTGATAGATTGTTGGACGAGATAGAGGGCCGAAGATTTCTTGTCCGCTGCGTGCTGAAGCCCCGTCACAAAGTCTTGGGCCTTAACTTCTCCGAATTCTTCCCCTTCAGCGGTCACCCATTTAACCCCTTTACGAAGTTTATAGGTATAGGTCAGACCATCTTTTGAAACAGTCCAATCCTTAGCAAGAGATGGGATTAAGTTGCCGTATTTGTCAACTTCTAACAAACCATCCACAGCATTACCTGTAAATTCTGAAGTTGACCGTTTATTAGAGAGTGAATAATCCAAAGTATCCGGATCTTGCGTATATACATAACTAAAGACCTGGTTGTCCGAACTTGAAGATTTCCCTCCTTGTGAGCAGGCTACCAGTGCGCTTACAGACAAAAGCAGAGCGCCGGTGGCTAAGAGTAGCTTCCCTTTTTTCATATGGATCACCTCTGTATAAAATGTTATTCTTCATATTAAATTATAGCACTTTACGGAAAAATGTAAACGCTTAACTGTATAATATTTCAAAAGTTAGAAAAAATAGTTGTTTTGACTGCATGCAAAAAAGCAGTTTTGACTGCTTCTTTGATGATGGATAAAGGCCCCTGCCACTCCTTCCCCTTACTTAAATCCCACTGACCAGGAGGGATAAGAGGGTAAGGAAGCTATTCCAAGAGGCATGCTGAAGGATGGACCAGTAAATCGATTTGGTATAACGTAAGACCGCACAAAATAGCAGGCCCGGTACCAGGTAGACGATAAAGCTTGGCAAATCCCAGCCATGCTGCCAGACATGCGAGAGGCTGAACAAGGAGGCCGAAACCAATATATCTAGCTTATACTTCTGATAAGATGCCAACGCCGTCATGACCAAATCACGAAAGACGAGTTCCTCCACAATGGGAGCCAGCAAGCAGGCATAGACATAACGTATCAATACCAAGGCCCAGCCTGACAAATCACTAGATATTTCTGCAAGGGCTATGGAATTCTTAGTGGGCGGAAATACCGCTGCAGAAAACAGATCCCATAAAAAGTGAGCAAGAAAAACAAGCACAAAAACCGCTAAATAAGAAGCTTTAAAAGTAAATTTCCCGTACAACTCCCAACGACGACTCTTTACCAAGAGTGTAACAGCTAGCCCCCCAATCAATCCAATCAACAAGAGGAGCAAGCTATAATAAGAAGCATCCGATAGGTGGCCCACTAAGTCCGTTGGGAGCTCCACGTTAAATAGCGCAAAATTGATACAGAGAATTCCAAGAGTCGCCAGTTGAAACGGTCTGTCTGTCTTTCTCATTGCATTCACCTTTCTATCTTACTTTCTTTTTCTACTAAATATTGGGGCAATTTGCTCCAGCCATCTAAAACCGCCACCTGAAGGCGACATTCCTTGATTTCCCCAACCTGGGTAAATTCCAGGGGTCCCCCAACCACCGCCACCATACGTTAATTCAGGGCTTCTGATTGGAGTAATCACCCCTCCTACTGTTTGTTCGAGTTCATTTGTCGTCAATTCTGTTTCTGTATATAATTTCATTTTTTCTCCTATTCTTTCTATCTAGATTTCAAAACACCATTATCAAGAACTCTACCATGTCTTAAATACGAGCGAGCGGTGGTCGCTTCACAAAGCCAGGACGACCGATCTCAATCTTATCTGACTGACCTTGAACCACATTTGGGTGAGAAACCCCACCTCCAACAATCTGTGCCAATTCTTTTTGACTACATTCTGTCATTTCATTTCCTCCAATTTGTATTTGTAACGCTACCTCCTGAGTCTATCAAAGATTGGAACATTTTCCTTTTCTTTCTTCTATACGGTTGCATTTTTCAGCTATGTGGGTGGAGAATCTCCTAATTCCGAAGGATACATTTCCAAATCAAACCAAAACGGAAGACCATCAAAAAAACCATCGCCAAAAGACGATGGTTTTTATATTCTTTCAATTAGCCTAAGGACTTGACATAAGCATCTACTGCTACAATGGCTTGAGCAATATCAGAAGCTTGGACCTTGAATGGCATTTGATGGATGGTTTCTCCCTCAATTGTTGCTTGTTGGCCAACCTTGAGAAGATCTTCGTAGCTTGCATTTTCAAGATGCATTTCTTTCAGAGTCGTTGGCATACCAATTTGTTGATAAAAACGAATATATTTGTTCAATTCTTCTTTTGGACGGTTTTCCAAGAACAATTGAACCAAGGTGCCATAGGCTACTTTTTCACCATGTGTCAAATGGTGGATGTCCCCCGTGAGGGCCGTAAAGCCATTATGGATGGCGTGAGCAGCAGCTAATCCACCACTTTCAAACCCAATCCCACTGAGAAGGGTATTGGCTTCAATGATGTTTTCAAGAGCAGGCGTTACAACTTTGGCTTCACAAGCCGCCATGGCTTGGAGACCATCAGCAAATAAGATTTCTTCACAACGTTGCGCAATCGCGACACCCGCTAGGGTTTGGTGTTTCCCTAGCATGGTTTTTCCGTTGGCTTGCATGACCGCACGCGCTTCGACCCAAGTCGCTAATCCATCTGCGATACCAGAAGCCAGCAAACGTTTTGGTGCTTGAGAGATCACTTTACTATCCACCAAGACCAATTCTGGGTTTTTAGAATAGAAGATATAGCGAGCAAAGGCTCCTTCATCCGTGTAGATAACTGACAAGGCTGAGACTGGAGCATCTGTCGAGGCAATGGTCGGAGCAATGACAACTGGTGATTGTAAAAGATCTGCAATAGCTTTTGCACTGTCGATGGTCTTTCCGCCACCAAGTCCAATAACCAAATCACAGCCATTTTCTTCTGCCAGACTGACCACACGATTGATTTCATTATCAGAAGCTTCACCATTGAAGAACACTGGCAAGACTGTAAAGCCATACCGGAGGAGATACTTTTCAAAACGTTCTCCTACAATATCATAGACCACTGAATCACAGAGTAAAACGGGATGACTTCCCAGCTCTAAAATAGGTTTTGCATTTTCAAATAAAGCATTCTCACCTTGTATGTAACGAGATGGACTTGCAAAATTTCTCATACACTTCTCCTTTATCAAATTGTAGTCTTTTGATGAACGGCTGACCAATCTGCCTCGAAGTCATCTACTGCTTTTGCAATAGAAGGCATTCCAAAAGCTGCTTCAAAGACATCTGCCCCTGCCGTAATTGCTTGTGTTCCTTCTTTAAATGCTCTATTAACTTGAGCCACATTTTTAAAGGAAGCTGCTAGAATTTTGCTTGATGAATGATTACGCTCTATGGCACTCGCTAACTGAGAAATAACCTGAGCTGAATCAATGTTTAAGTTTTCCATACGATTGTAATACGGTGCTAAATAGTCGGCTCCTGCTTCAATCGCTAACAGTCCTTGAAAAACAGTATAGATTGCTGTTGCAGTAATTTTGTAACCCTCTGCTTTTAACACTTTAATTGCAGCAAGTCCTTCAGGTGTAACCGGGACTTTAATATAGGTATTTTCATCGCATTGTTCGCGAATTTTAGCCGCATCTTTTAAAATTCCTTCATAATCTTTTGCGACAACTTGAACATGGATGGAAGGAGACCCTCCGATGATTTCCCGCACCTTATGGATACGATCAAAAAAATCAATGTCCCCTTCTTTTTTGGCAATTGTTGGGTTCGAAGTTACCCCTGCAAGGGGTAACACTCGCGCCCATTTTTTTATCTCATCTAAATTTAAAGTATCAAGCATAAATTCCATATACATACCTCTTTACTATAGAGTATGCTCTGTCCGTCCAATAATATCATCTTGTGTAGCTCTTGATAGTACATTGAAGAAAGCTGAGTAGCCTGCAACACGTACAATTAAGTCACGGTGTTTTTCCGGATGTTTTTGAGCATCTAATAATGTTTCTCTAGAAACCACATTGTATTGAATATGGTATCCATGTAGACGATTAAAGAACGTACGGAGTAAAGCAATAAGTTTTAATTTATCTTCTTCTTTGGCTAAAGTTTGTGGGTTTACTTTTTGGTTCAGTAGAACACCACCAACAATTTCATCTGTTGGTAATTTAGAAACAGATTTTAGAACAGATGTTGGGCCATGTTGGTCCATATTGTGGGATGGAGAACATCCTTCTGCTAGCGGAGTTCCGGCATTACGACCATCCGGAGTAGCTAATGTTCCACGACCTTGTCCTACATTGGCTGAAATAGAGGATGTACCGGAGTAACGAATTCCTCCAATAGGTCCTCGTCCATATCGAGTATTTGGATATTTAGCAATTTCATCCACATAAATATCGTATGCTTCTCGAACTAAACTGTCCGCATAATCATCATCGTTTCCATACTTCGGTGCATCATGGATAAGCATCTCTTGGATTTCTTTTCCACGTTCGCCAGCATAATCTGTTTCCAGAGCATGCCATAGCTCTTGTGGCGTTAAGCGCCCTTCTTCGAATACGAGTTTCTTGATTGCTGCAAGTGAATCGGATAAGTTTGCAATACCCACTTGTAAACCAGAAATATAATCGTAGACAGCTCCACCTTCTTTTAGGTGTTTTCCACGTCCAATACAGTCATCTGTCAAAGCTGAACAGAGGATATCTGGTACTTCTCTTTCAAGAGATAGGTCGATAGAGTTTTCTACGATCACACTCATACGTGTTAAGTGGCGTAAGGTCTTGTCCCAAGCCGTTTGCAATTCATCGAAGCTCTTCATGTCTTTAAAATGACCAAAGCTTGGTGCAAAGCGCTTGCCAGAAGCAGGATCGATTCCATCATTCATCGTAATGAGCAAAACTTTAGGGAAGTTCATATAACTCATACCTGTACAGCGATATCCCCATTTACCTGGAACAGCTGTTTCTACACAACCAATTGCACTGTAATCATAAGCATCTTCTTCAAGAACACCTTTTGAAATAAAGGATGGAATAATGATCTCATCATTATTGAAAGCAGGCATACCGAATCCGAGCTTCATAACCTCAATACATTCGTTCATGAAGCGGGCATCCAAACCAGCATGGTAACGAACAGTTAAGTTTGGTTGCGGAAGGTGAGTTTGAGCAACAGACTTCAACACTAAATAAGACAGTGGGTTGACGGCATCTTTCTTATCTCGCGTTTGTCCACCAATTGTAACGTTTTGGTAAAGCGGACTACCCGCAGATGAGAAGGTATGTGCTTGACTACGCACTTTGTTAATTGTAATAGTTTTAATCCAAAGATTGGTCAAGCGTTCAACAATACTCTCTTCAGTTTCCCGTCCACTTTCCAAATCAGCTTTAACATATGGATACATATATTGATCAAAACGGCCATATGAAAGGGAGTGTCCATTTGATTCAATCTGAAGAATACATTGAATAAACCAAACAGACTGAACAGCCTCTGCAAATGTACTTGCAGGCTCATATGGAACTTTTGAGCAAATCTCTGCAATTTCAAGCAATTCCTTCTTACGTTCAGGAGTTGCTGTCTCAGCAAGTTGTTTAGCAAGTTCCACAAATCGTTGAGCATAAGCCTTAACAGCATCAATTACGATAAAGATAGAATCATAAAAATGGTATTTGTCAATACTAGCTGGATCCGTTAGATCAAGAGCTGCCTTAGCTTGACGGGCTCTTTCTTCAAAACCTTTCAAACCATATTGCAATAATTTTTGATAATTTACTGCTAAGTGGGCATCTCCTGAATTCATCTTCCCTTCCATACCGAAGAATCCTGTTTCCATATAGACAGAAACTTCTTCAGGTAGAAGAGCTCCAGCTCTTGCACGTAAGTTATTATTTTCCCAGAATGGTGCGATACTACGGAGTTGTTCTTTCGTTTCTTCCGTAATATAGAAGACATCACCATCCCGCTTTTCAAAAAGATCCAATTCCTTCAGAACGAACTCTAAAGTATATTCTGGGAAAATTGGAGCATCTTTATTAGAGGACGCTTGGTTCCCAGCGATCATGGATTCATCCTCAATATAGATTGTCATATTTTCAAGAATCTCTTTCAACATATAGGCACGTTTAAGAACATTTGGTTGTTCCTTATAACGATCATATGCTTTAGTTGCAAGAACAGCACGTTCAGCATCGATGTAAGGCTTCTTGTTTAAGACATCTTCACGATACTTATTCATGCGTTCAGTGAGGCTTCCAAAATATTCTGTTTTAATGCTTGTACTTGCTACTTCTACTTGTTTCATTTTTTTCAAAACCTTTCTTTTGAAATTATTTTATTTTCTTTCGTAACTATAGTAGCATTAAATTTTACGAATTTCAATGAATTATGAATTATACATATAAATTCTATTCTAGTCGCACATCTGTGCATTCCTGATAAAGGCACTATTTTTCAGCTTGTAATTCATTGTTATAGGCAAGATTATCTTGGAATTTGAAGAATGGGAAATATACGACGGTCGAGGTCACAAGAACAAGCACTTGAACGAAAGCACCTTGCCAACCTCCAACCATAAATCCAGAAATAATGGCTGGTGTACTCCAAGGAAGGGTCACACCTGAGAATGGGTGCATAAATCCAATAACAATTGAAGTATAAACAATTATCGCTGCTAAAATTGGAACGATAATGAATGGAAGGAACATCACTGGGTTCATTACTATTGGGAAACCGAATACGACCGGCTCATTAACATTGAAGATTGCAGGAAAAGCTGCAACTTTTCCGAGTGCCTTATACTGTTTTGATTTAGCAGCAAATAACATGGCAACAACCAACCCAAAGGTTATACCTGATCCAGACAAAATAAGGAAACTATCTAAAAATTGTTGGGTGACAATGTGTGCACCATTTTCAACAGATAGCTTTCCAGCTGCCAACATGGATTTATTGGCATCTAGGTTGGAAAGTAATAAAGCTGTTACTACACCGTTGACAACTGATTGTCCATGCACACCAAACCACCATAGGAATGAAATAAAGAAGGCAATCCCAATCGCTCCGTAAAGTGATCCTGTTAAACCTTGTAAAGGAACCTGAATGACATCATAAATCATTTCAATGAAGGTACCGCCGTTTGTCACTACTTTTGATACGATGTACACAATCATTGATAGTAAGAAAATCACGAAAGCAGGAATCATCGCTTCAAATTGTTTGGCAATAGCTTGAGGTACTTGTTCTGGCATTTTTATAACAATATGTTTTTGGATAAACACTGTATAAATTGCACCAACTACCAGACCAATAATAATGGCACCGATAATCCCTTGACCACCAAACCATACTTTTGCAATGGCATCGCCAATCGGTTCTCCCTTAGCTGGTACATAAGAAGATTTTAACAAGATAAAGAATGAAGACAGGGACAAAACTCCCGCTGGCAAGGGTTCTACTCCACTGTTTTTAGCATAAGAATACCCAATGGAGAAGCAAGAAATTAAGCCCATAATGGCGAATGTTCCTGAATAAACTTGCATAAATGGCTCTGTCCATGTATCGCCAAATACACTAGCAATAGCCTGGTTAAGGCCTTCAAATGGTAATTGCCCAATAATCAGAAACAAACTACCAACTACCGTTAATGGAAGGATCGCTAACATCCCATCTTTAAGAGCAATAATACCTTTCATGTTTACAAAACGCATGATTGGAGCGATAATTTTCTGAGAATTAAAATTAGACATGGGAAGCCTCCTTACTTTTCTCCTAGCAATTCTAGGGCTAGGTTTAATACTTTCTTACCATCTAGCATTCCATAATCTGCCATAGGAATGACAGCAATAGGGATGTGGTTTGCCTCACAAATCGCTTTTGATTTATCCAAAGTATAAGCTACTTGAGGTCCTAACAAAGCGACATCTATTTCTGGGGCAAAATCTGCTAATTTTGCTTGAGAATATGCTTCAATTTCAGCATCAATACCTAATTCCTGAGCCGCCACCTTCATATTATTTACCAACATTCCTGTTGAAAATCCTGCCGCACAAAACAATCCAATTTTCATCTTCTTTTTCCTCCTTATTGTTTCGCTGAAAGTTCTTTACGTAAGTCAATCATTTCTTTGATCAAGTTAATCTCTGTGATTGAAGTCATTAAGTGATCTTGTGAGTGCACAAACAAAGCTGTAATCTCTGTCTTTGTCCCACCTGCTTCCTGGGCTAAAAATTTTGTTTGCAAGTTATGCGCTTCTAGCAATGCTACATCTGCTTTTGCAATTTCATCTTCAGAAGAGGTGAAATCTCCCTCTTTAGCATATGATAAAGCTTGGTAAATATGCTGTTTGGCATCACCTGCATTTAAAATCAATCCCATAATAATTTGGTCTGCAACAATTATTTCCATGTGCACTACACTCCTTTGTCAATCTAATGAAAGCGCTTTTTCTACAGTCAATATACCATTTATATTTTTGCCGGTCAATAAAAATCGCAACATTTGATTATTGTTTTTAAGTTTTGCACATTTGTGCTATTTGCCTCAAAAAAATAAGGACTGCATCCTTGCCGTCCTATTTTTTTGTAAATTGCTGATCACCATCTAATTCTAAAACCTTTAGGATAGTCGCTTCATCTGTGACTAAATGATTGATGTAGTTGGCTTTCAAAACAGATAAAATTGCTTTTGCTTTTTGATCTCCATACGCCAAAGATACAGTGTTTGGAACCTTTCTCAATTCCTCCAATGTGATAGAGATTGTTCTTTCCTGTAATTCAGGATAAACTGGAGTTCCTTCTTGATCAAAGAAACGACAGCATACTTCTCCTACAGCATGTTCTGACTCCAATTTCTTAAAATCATTTGTTGTTAGCATATCAAACCACTGAGGATTCTTACTATCTGCATACCCTCCAATCCCTACAGCTGCAACATCTAAGCAACGCCAACTATCTTTTAAGTCCTCGAAATACTTTGAGGACAGGATTCCTTCCGTTAAGTCACAATTTTCTTGAATCACACTTGCGTTAATAAAATGACATTCTCCATGAAATTTACTTGCCATACTGTAGATTAGTGTATTGACATGGTAGCGAGCATGAATATGACTGGGACCTCCAGCTAAAGGATAAAATTGAACACCATCCAAGCGTTTAGTTCCAACTTGTTCTACCATTAATCTGAGAGACTTCCCCCATGAAAATCCAACTGTCATTCCATCTTCAATCAAATTACGAAGCATAACTGCACTTGCCTGTGCCAGTCGTTTTTCAAGACTTTCTCGAGGCTCATCTACTAAATTTGGTATAATCTCAATAGCTTTTAGGCCATATTTTTGTTTGATATAATTTTCTAAATTGAAGAGGCGAGTATCAAAATTTTCAATTTCAATTTTTACAACTCCCTCTTTTTTAGCCTCCGCTAGCATTCTGCTAACAGTTGTACGGTAGATTCCCGTTTCTGCTGCGATTTGTGATTGACTTTTGTCTTCAACATAGTATAGATAGGCTAATTTCGCAAGTAACTTTTTCCGTTCATCTTTCAATTGGCTTCTCCTTCTTATACTAAGGTTAAAATTGTTTGCGAATCCTCAAGCTTTTCCTTTGCTTCTTGAGATATATTCTTATCTGTTATCACTCTAGAAACTTGTGAAAGTGCAAATCGTCTGACAGTCCCACATTTCTCAAATTTACTTGAATCTGTCAAGACAACCACTTCTTTAGAAACATCAGACATAGCTTGAACAACTTCACTCCGCATCATATCTTTCCCAGTAAAGCCAAGTTCATCATCATATCCGTCAACCCCCACAAAAGCAAAGGGAACTCTAAACGAGCGAATCAACTCTTTCAGAAGAGGACCTACAGTCACTCTAGATTCTTTTTGAAATTCACCACCAAGTAGGATGATTTTACAGGAATCATATCCCTGAATATAATCCGCAATAAAATAAGAATTTGTCACAATCTTAACATTCTTTTTTGTTTGGCAAATTTCTTCCGCTAGCAAGGCACAAGTAGAGCCTGATTCAATCAGAACCGTGTCGTTATCCTTAATTAATTTAGCAGCCTCCCTAGCTATTCTTTTCTTGGTATCATATTGAAAGGACAATCGAACATTGATATCATCTCCACTATTTAATACAGCATAACCATGCTCTCTATGCAATAATCCTTTTGACTCTAGCTTGTCCAAATCCTTTCGAATGGTCACTTTAGAGACTTGTAATTTCTCCGACAAGCTATTAACATCAATCTTTTCAAACTCCGATACTAATTTCAATATTTCATCTAAACGTTGCATTGTTTTTACCTCTTCTCTATTTTAGCAAATTTTCTAGGGAAAACAAAACAAAATAAACTTTCGTTCGTAATTGAAATAGTTTCTTAAATAATATATAATAGACTTACTAGATTGATAGGAGAGCAGAATATGGAACAAAAAAGCGGCATTATCTTTAATATCCAACACTTTAGTATCCATGATGGCCCTGGCATCCGAACTACTGTATTTCTAAAAGGATGTCCCTTGCGTTGTCCATGGTGCTCCAATCCCGAATCCCAACGTGCAAATCCTGAAAAAATGTTGGATGCTGTTACTAAAAAGGAAACCATCACAGGAGAAGAAAAAACAGTTACAGAAATCATAGATGATGTATTAAAAGACATTGACTTCTATGAAGAATCTGGCGGTGGCCTCACCCTATCCGGTGGAGAAATCTTCGCTCAATTTGAATTTGCCAAAGCTATCTTAAAAGCTGCGAAAGAAGTTGGACTTCATACTGCAATCGAAACGACAGCTTTTGTTGAACATGAGAAATTTGTCGATCTCATTCAGTATGTTGATTTTATTTATACAGATCTTAAACATTATAATACACTTAAACATAAGAAAGTCGTTGGTGTTAACAATCATCTGATTATTAAAAATATCCATTACGCCTTTGCTCAAAACAAAACAATCGTTTTACGTATTCCAGTCATTCCTAATTTCAATGACTCGCTAAACGATGCTGAAGAATTTGCTTCTCTTTTTAATTCGCTTAACATCGATGAAGTACAACTTCTCCCATTTCACCAGTTTGGAGAAAACAAATACAAACTTTTAGGACGTCGCTATGAACTGGAAGGAATAAAAGCTCTGCATCCAGAAGATTTATATGACTACCAGCAAATTTTTTTAGATCATGACATCCACTGCTATTTCTAATCCATTCAAAAATCCCCAAAGCTAGTTTCAGTAAGTTGAAACTTGGCTTTGGGGATTTTTAGTATTTTTTTCGAGCGTCGAGAAAAAGAGAGATTGACTTGTGGGCATGGCCCACATCGTCAATCTCCTATTTTCTTCTCGCTTTTTTTACGGGCTTAGTATCTTAGTTTACCAAATGATCACACGGTCTTCTGGTTTTCTCCACATGCCGTCGCCTTCTTTGACATCAAAGGTTTCAAAGAATTCATCAAAGTTTGGTAATTGGACATTGGTACGGAGTTTTCCTGGTGCGTGCACGTCAACACTTGCGAGGAGTTGCATGTACTCTGGTCGAGCTTTCATGCGCCAGATGCGAGCAAAGTTGGTGAAGAATTCTTCTGCGGAGAAGTCTGCCTCTTTCTTAGCGGCTTCAAGGGCTGCGGCAATTCCTCCGAGGTCTGCCACATTTTCAGAAACGGTCAATTTCCCGTTAATCTTAGCACCGTAAGAGTCTTGGCCTTCGAACTGATCGATGACCTTTTGGGTCCGAGCAGTAAAGGCTTCGTAATCTTCTGGCTTCCACCAATTTTTCAAACTACCGTGCTCGTCAAAGGATGCTCCATTAGTGTCAAAAGCATGGGAGATTTCATGGGCAATGACCGCACCGATTCCGCCGTAGTTAGCTGATGACGATTGGTGAAGGTCATAGAAAGGCGCCTGTAAGATCGCTGCTGGGAAGACGATTTGGTTTTGTTGCGGATCATAGTAAGCATTGACCATATTAGCTGGCATGTGCCACTCACTCCGATCGACTGGTTGGTTCCACTTGCTCCAGACATGGGCAATCGAAATTTGCGCCAATTTTTGAGCATTTTCCACCAAGGTCTTGCTCTCGTCGATGATCTTCTTGGCGTAAGTTTCTGGTAATTTTTCAGGGTAGCCGATATGCGGTGTGATGACATTGAGTTTAACAATGGCTTTTTCGCGGGTTTCAGGAGCGAGCCAGTCTGCTTTTTCCAGACGATCCTTGTAGACCTCAATCATAGTCGCTACTTTATGCTCTACGTCTGCTTTCGCTTCTGGTGAGAATTTTTCGCCCGCATACCAAAGGCCAAGCGCTTGGCTATAAGGCCCTTCTGCTAAAGCCAAAGCTGCCTTTTCTTTCGGACGTGCTTCTGGTGTCCCTGTGATGGTCCGTCCATATTCACCAGATAAGACACGGATTTCTTCGGTCAAGAAGGAAGTCCAAGAAAGAGCTGCGCCGAGTTTCAATTTAGCATGAAGGGTTTCCCAGTTGGCTGCTGAATAGAATTTTGGCGCAAATTCCTTCCAAAAACGCTCTTCCGGAACGATGATTTTATCTGGTGTTTGTCCAATCACTTCTGTAAAGAAGGTATCAAGTGGCAATTCTGGAACCAAGGCCTTGAAATCTGCCCATTCATAAGGATGGTAGAGTTTGTTGTACTCGGATTTTTCTTCATTTGATAAGACATATTTGGCCAATTCTGCATCGGCCGCAATGACCTTATCCAGGATATCCTTGATTTCTTCCTCTGAGAAATCGAATTTTGCCAAGAGTTTTTCCATCATCTGGCGCCAAACAGCCAATAACTCTGGGCCTTTTTCATTGCCTTCTTCATAGTAGGTTGTATCAGGCAAAATCAAACCGAGTGCTTCTCCCCACAAGACATTCATTTGGGCATTCATAAAGTCTGGTGACACGCTAAATGGCATGAGATTTGGTTTGCCAGCTAGCTCATAGGTGCCCAACTTGCTGGTATAGTCTTCGAAAGAAGATAGAGCCTTGATTTCATTGATCAAGGGCATAGCCGGAGCCACACCAGCTGCTTCCCGTGCATCAAAATCTGCCACCATTTTGTGGTATTTGACAAAGTTTTGCAGAATACTGTCCTCGGGCAACTCTTCTCCCCGCTGCCATTTTCCGGTAATATCCAACATCAAGTTTTCGATCTCTTGGATCAAGTCCATAAAGCCACCGGTTGACGGTTTATCATCAGGGATGACGGCTGTCTCAGCCCATTTCCCGTTGACGTAATCATAAAAATCATCTTGTAAACGTACCATGATCTTCTCGCTTTCATTCTTTTTTATTAACCTTATCAAAAATAGGTCTATTTTTCAATGATTACAAGTGAGTTAATCTAAATTATTTAAAAAATTAACTTGACTTAATTTTTTCATTCATGTATATTAATATTAAAGGAGCAAAATCATGATTCAAATTGAACATCTCAGTGTTGCTTACCAGCAAACACTGGCCTTGGAGGATCTTTCCCTCACCATCCAGGGTCCAACCATCCTAGGAATTCTTGGACCCAACGGTGCGGGGAAATCAACCCTGATCAAGGCCATGCTAGGACTTCTCCCTCATTCGGGAAAGGTCCTGCTCGATCAACAAGATCTCGGCCAAGTTCTTCAACGAGTGGCCTACGTCGAACAAAAGACAGCTATTGATTTCCACTTCCCCATCACGGTGCGGGAGTGTGTCTCACTGGGCCTCTACCCCCATCTTTCTATCTTCAAGAGAAAAAGCAAAGAGGATCTCCAAAAGGTGGAAGATGCCTTGAAACTTGTCAATCTTCTTGATCTAGCAGATCGCCAGATTGGCCAGCTTTCGGGAGGGCAATTCCAACGGGTCCTAATCGCCCGCTGCTTAGTCCAAGAAGCAGATGTTATCTTCTTGGATGAGCCCTTCGCCGGGATTGACTCTGTTAGCGAAGAGATCATCATGCAGACACTCCAAACCTTGAAAAAGGAAGGCAAGACCATCCTGATCGTCCATCACGATCTCAGCAAGGTTCCAGCTTACTTTGACCAAGTCCTCCTCCTTCATCGCAAACTGATTGCTTTTGGGAAAACAGAGGAAACCTTTACCAAAGAGAATCTGCATGCAGCCTACGGGCATGAACTCTTTATAGGAGGTGGAGTCGGATGATTACAGAATTTATCGATGGATTACAGCAATTCCACTTCTTACAGAATGCCCTGATCACAGCCATTGCTATCGGGATTGTCGCTGGAGCTGTCGGATGTTTCATCATTTTGCGAGGCATGTCTCTCATGGGAGATGCCATTTCACACGCGGTCCTTCCGGGGGTAGCTCTGTCCTTTATCCTGGGCATCAATTTCTTTATTGGTGCCATTGCCTTCGGGCTTTTAGCTTCCATCCTCATCACCTATATCAAGAGCAACTCCATCATCAAGAGCGACACTGCGATTGGGATTACCTTTTCTTCTTTCCTCGCCTTAGGAGTCATTCTGATCGGGGTTGCTAAAAGTTCCACCGACCTTTTCCACATCCTCTTTGGGAATATCTTGGCCGTTCAAGACCAAGATATGTGGATGACTATCGGTGTTGGGATAAGCGTATTAGTGGTGATTCGCCTGCTCTTTCGTCCCTTACTGCTCACTTCTTTTGATCCTGTTCTGGCTCAATCCATGGGCGTTCGGGTCAAGCTCTATCACTACCTCCTCATGGTGCTCTTGACCTTGGTTTCTGTCACTGCTATGCAGAGTGTCGGGACCATTCTCATCGTCGCCATGCTCATCACGCCCGCTGCGACAGCCTATCTCTATGCCAATAGCCTCTGGTCCATGATGCTCCTTTCATCTGGATTAGGTGCTCTTGCATCCATCCTAGGACTCTTTATTGGCTATAGCTTCAACATCGCCGTTGGGTCTTGTATTGTCCTCACTTCTGCAATCTTCTTTCTCATCAGCTTCTTTATCGCTCCTAAGCAGAGAAAGAATAAGCAGGCTCTTTCACCTCATTAAAGGAGAAACACATGAAAAAAATCGCTTCTGTCCTCGCCCTCTTTGTGGCGCTCTTATTTGGATTACTGGCTTGTAGCAAAGACTCTTCTTCCAAGTCCTCATCTGATAAATTGAAAGTGGTCACCACCAACTCCATCCTCGCAGATATCACCAAAAATATCGCTGGGGACAAAATCGAGCTCCACAGTATTGTCCCTGTCGGTCAAGATCCTCACGAATACGAACCGCTCCCAGAAGATGTCAAAAAAACTTCACAAGCAGACCTGATCTTCTACAATGGGATCAACCTCGAAACGGGTGGCAATGCTTGGTTTACCAAATTGGTCAAAAATGCTAATAAAGTAGAAAACAAGGACTATTTCGCTGCCAGCGATGGCGTAGAGGTCATCTACCTAGAAGGCCAAAACCAAGCTGGAAAAGAAGACCCTCACGCTTGGCTCAATCTCGAAAACGGGATTATCTACGCTAAAAACATTGCCAAACAATTGATCGCCAAAGATCCAAAAAATAAGGACTTCTACGAAAAAAATCTAGCAGCCTACACTGAAAAACTCAGCAAGCTAGACCAAGAAGCCAAGCAAGCATTTAAGAACATCCCAGCAGACAAGAAGATGATCGTAACCAGCGAAGGTTGCTTCAAGTACTTCTCCAAAGCCTATGGCGTCCCATCTGCCTATATCTGGGAAATCAACACTGAAGAAGAAGGGACACCCGAACAAATCAAAACGCTAGTAGAGAAATTGCGTCAAACTAAGGTACCGTCCCTCTTTGTCGAATCCAGTGTCGATGAACGTCCTATGAAAACTGTCTCTAAAGATACCAATATCCCAATCTTTTCAAAAATCTTTACTGACTCAATTGCCAAAGAAGGGGAAGAAGGCGACAGCTACTACAGCATGATGAAATGGAATTTGGAGAAAATCGCAGAAGGTTTGAACAAATAAGATTCCAAACTGATTAGATTCTCAAACAAATTAGTGGCTCTTCCCCCTTCATTGATGTACAATGAAAAGAAAAAAGGAGTCTTTGCTATGACAACATTTCTAGGAAACCCTGTTACCTTTACCGGATCTCAACTTCAAGTTGGCGATACCGCCCACGACTTTTCACTGACTACTCCAAACTTGGAGAAAAAATCTTTGGCTGATTTTGCTGGGAAGAAAAAAGTCCTCAGCGTGATTCCATCTATTGACACAGGTATCTGTTCCACTCAAACACGTCACTTCAACCAGGCCCTCTCTGACATGGAGGACACTGTGGTCTTGACGGTTTCCGTCGACCTTCCTTTCGCTCAAGGCAAATGGTGTGCTGCTGAAGGGATCGAAAATGCCATCATGCTCTCAGACTACTTCGACCATTCCTTCGGGAAAGCCTATGGCCTCTTGATCAATGAATGGCACTTGCTCGCACGCGCTGTTTTGGTCCTAGATGCGGACAACAAGGTCACTTACGTCGAATACCTCGACAACATCAACAGCGAACCCAATTACGACGCGGCAATCGAAGCCGTCAAAGCACTTGATTAAAGTAAAAAGAGGTCTACGACCTCTTTTTCATATCTACAAAATTCGTTCAGAGACTTTCCTTAAGTGAGTTTCTAAGAGTCCTTTTTCTTCAATCCGAAAGAGGACTACTATAAAATCCGATGGAGTCCATTCTTGAGTAAAAGTCGCCAGCGTAAGCGTGGGATGCCTCTGAGGAACTTCCGCACGCGCTTTGCTACTTGTTGCTTGTAGCTCTTACCTCCTTGTGCAAAGGTTCCCTTCCGGCTCCAATAGCCCTGCTCTCCACGATCATTCTTCGGAGCTAGATAGCGAACACCTTGCTGATAGAGGATCTTCTTACGAAAAGGTGGATCCCAAGGTTTGACGGGATCAATATCCAAGTCCTTATGGGTCCGGCCCTTGGCTAATCCATAGTTGAAACTGGCTCCATTGACAATGCCATTTTCAGAAATCTGATACGGATCCACTTCGTTGAGAAACTTGCCACCCTGATCCAGGATATACTCTGTATGAAAGTTGAGCAAGACCTTGAAGTTCAACTGGGCATGAGCACGAGATGGGAAGACGAGCTGGCTGTCTTGATCCACATAGACCTTATTGTGGAGACGAGCCGCTGCATAAGCATCGATTTTGATCCCTTTTGTCTCCTGCAAGTAAGTTTGTAGCGCCTCTTCATCAGTCTGCCCCGCTCTGGCATAATGCTTCCGAATCCACTGGGCCTGGTAGGCAGAGAGCAGATAGCGGAACTGGTGGATCTGGCGTTTTAAGAGCTGGTCTCCTTCTTTGCTAGCTAATAGATCCTGAGCAAAAGCTGCTTGGACCACTCTTGAAAAAGAGGACCAAAAAGACGAATGAGGGGGGCAATCTGGCCAGAACCGCTTCAGTAAGAAGGCAGTCTCCTCACAGGTCCCCGATAAATCCCGTGGCATGAGACAAAGATGCATGACCCCTTTTAAAAGGGCCTGGGCACGGCCTTCCGTCAACCCTTGCAGTTCTCTCTGCCACATCTCTTGGAAAAGAGGACTTGCAAAGACGAAGACAGAACGGTAGCAAGCTTGCCTTCTTGCTTCATCCTGGCAAGACTGTAACTGGTTTTCTAGGTGGCTGAGACCTCTGGTCGTCCAGCCTAGTTTTTCCAATTCCTGTCGCTGCATCTGCCCCCTCCTTTCCACATTGCTGTTTGTTTATGCTTCTATACTATCATCTTTCGCCCTCCCAGACAATTCCTATCCACTGGCCAAGCCATTTTGCGCTTTTTTTGATATACTAGAAGGAGCGAAGAAAAGAGGACCCTATGACACCAAATAAAGAAGATTACCTCAAGTGCATCTATGAAATCGGCACGCAACATGAAAAAATTAGTAACAAAGAGATTGCGGCCCGGATGCAGGTTTCGCCTCCAGCCGTGACGGAGATGGTCAAACGCATGATCTCGGAGAATCTCCTGATCAAGGATAAGACCCACGGCTATCTGCTCACCGAGCTCGGCCTCCAAACAGTTTCCGATCTCTATCGCAAGCACCGCTTGATTGAAGTGTTCTTGCTCAAAAAACTTGGCTATACGACTGAAGAAGTCCATGAAGAGGCTGAAGTGCTCGAACATACTGTCTCCGACCGCTTTATCGATAAACTTGACCAAATGTTAGACACTCCCAAGACCTGCCCCCACGGAGGAACCATTCCACCAAAAGGACAACTTCTCATCGAGGCTTACCAGGACCGTTTGAGTGATGTCAGCGAACCGGGAACCTATCGTTTGCGAAGAGTCCAGGATAGCTTTGAATTGCTGAATTTTTTAGACCAGATCCAGCTGACCATTGGAGATGTCATTCTCTTCAAAGGCTATGATGATTACACCGGCCTCTATCATCTCCAGATCAAAGACCAAGACATCCAAATCAATCATCTGATTGCCCAACAACTTTACATAGAAAAACATGCCCTTTGATAAAGGGCATGTCAGATTGAAGAAATAGTATTCCTAGAAACTTTCCTTAGGTGAGTACGGACGTCAGCGAACTTCTACGAAGTTCCATGACTTAGTTTTGAACCTAAGGTTTCAAAACTCCCGAATGCTTGAAACAACAATGTTTCAAGCATTTTTCTCACAGCGGAAAGTTTCGGATTTACTTTGACAATCCAGAGTAATATAAGAATTTTTTTGAAAAATTATCCAGCTATCCTAAGTAAAAAGTAATTTGTCTACATTCAAACATGCCTTTTAATCAAGGGCTTGTTTTTTTATGGATTTTTCGTATCGAGGATGATGGTCACTGGACCATCGTTGATGAGTTCAATTGCCATATCTGCAGCGAAGATCCCTCGTTTGACAGGGACTTCCTTTTCCAACAAATCATTGAAGTCATCGTAGAGCTGGCTGGCCATCTCTGGACTGGCTGCCCCAATAAAGGCTGGACGATTGCCTTTTTTTGTCTGGGCAAAAAGGGTAAACTGCGAAACAGAAAGGATCTCCCCTTGAATATCCTTGACAGATAAGTTCATCTTCCCTTCTTCATCCGAGAAAATCCGCATTTGGGTGACTTTGCGCACCGCGTATTCCAGGTCCTTCTCGTCATCCTCCGGCCCCACTCCCACTAAGAGAAGAAGCCCTTCTTGAATCTGACTATAAACTTGACCATCAATGGAAACAGAGGCCCTTTTGACCCGTTGAATCACTAATTTCATCTTATTATCCTATTTATACAATCTATTGGGCATTCACTGCTAAACTTCAAAGAACATCGACCTCAGGCAAGGTCGTGAGAAGCAGGCAAACTATCTGAAAAACAGAGGCTATTCAGTGGCTTTTAGAGCAAGGCAGCGAGACGAGCTAACCAAGCTATAAAAGTGATCTGACCATCCCCTACTTGCTTCAAAGAAAATCGACTTCAAACAAGGCAGTGAGACGCAGGTAGACTATCTGAAAAACAGAGGCTATTCAGTTACTTTTAGAGCGAGGCAGCGAGACGAAGACAGTACTCAAGTACGGCAAGGCGAGCTAACCAAGCTATAAAAGAGTTCTAACCATGTTCTACTTGCTCCAAAGAAAATCGACTTCAGACAAGGCAGTGAGACGCAGGCATAACTGTAGTTAGGCCAGTAGAAACTAACGCAGTATGAAGTCGATTTTCGCAGAAGATTAGCCGTTGGTACGCTTAACAGAGTACACCTCCGGCACACTCTTAATCTTATCCACCACCGTTGTCAACATGGACAGGTTTGGAATCCCGAAGGAAATGTGGATATTGGCAAACTTCATATCTTTGGTTGGTTGGGCATTAACGGTTGAGATCATCTTAGCCGTATTGGACAAGACTTGGAGGACATCGTTGAGGAGGCCTGCACGATTGAGGCCATAAATATCAATATGGGCGATGTAGTCCTTGGTCGTGTTATTGTCTTCCCACTCGACGTCGATCAAGCGTTGCTCGTAGTTATCTTGGGCACGTAAGTTCATACAGTCCCGACGGTGAATGGCAACACCACGACCTTTAGTAATGTAGCCGACAATTTCATCTCCTGGGACGGGATTGCAACACTTGGCAATCCGAATCAAGAGACCGGAAGCACCTTGGATGACCACGCCACCTTCATGGCGAACCTTGAGGGTGTCTTTTTTATTTTCAACCTTGACCTCGCCACCTTTGACTAGCTCTTCAGCTTCCGCACGCGCCTTGGCCTTTTCCTCTTCGCGACGCTCTTCTTCCGTTAAACGGTTAAAGACAGAGATGGCTCCTACTTCTCCAAAGCCGATGGCCGCAAACAAGGCCTCTTCGGTCTTGTAGCTGGTCTTTTGCAAGACCTTGTCCATGTGCTTCTTATCCATGAACTTGTTGGCAATCATATCATGCTCATGGAATTGGGCCATGAGCAATTCTCGTCCACGGTTGATAGAGAGTTCCTTGTCTTGGTTCTTAAAGAATTGGCGAATCTTATTACGCGCCTTGCTGGTCTTGACGATGTTTAGCCAGTCACGGCTTGGTCCAAATGAATTTGGATTGGTGATGATTTCAACCTGGTCACCCGTTTTAAGCTTGGTAGTCAAGGGAACCATACGGCCATTTACCTTGGCTCCAGTCGCTTTTTCCCCGATCTTGGTATGAATCTCATAGGCAAAGTCAATCGGTCCAGAGTCCTTTGGAAGTGATCGAACTGCTCCATCTGGGGTAAAGACATAAATCTCTTCAGCTAGATAGTTTTCTTTGACAGTATCTACAAATTCCTTGGCATCATCCGCCTGGTCTTGGAGTTCCATCATCTCCTTGATCCAGTTCATCCCAATAGCAGATTCTTTGCTATTGACTTGGCCCTTGATTCCTTTCTTGTAGGCCCAGTGTGCCGCAACCCCGTACTCAGCAACCTCGTGCATTTCTTTAGTACGGATCTGGAACTCGATGGGACCTTTTGGACCGTAGACAGTGGTATGAATAGACTGGTAGCCATTGGCCTTCCGATTGGCGATATAGTCCTTGAAGCGACCTGGCATCGGCTTCCACAACTCGTGGATATAGCCCAGCATGGCATAGACATCGCTCGGTGATTCCAGGATACAGCGAATGGCAATCAAATCATAGATTTCATCAAAGCGCTTCTTCTTATCCTGCATCTTGCGGTAGATGGAGTAGATATGCTTAGGACGACCATAGATTTTCCCATAGAGGTGGCGTTCTGCCGCATAGGACTCGATCTTTTGGACAACTTCTTCTACCAAGGCTTCCCGCTCGCGACGCTTCTCCTTCATCATATGGGAAATTTTATAGAACTCGACTTCATTCAGATAACGGAAGGATAGATCTTCCAATTCCCACTTGACGCTAGAAATCCCGAGACGGTGGGCTAGCGGTGCATAGATTTCCATGGTTTCCTGGGAAATCCGTTCTTGCTTGTCCTTGCGTAAATGCTTCAAAGTCCGCATGTTGTGCAAGCGGTCTGCTAGCTTGACTAAAATGACACGGATATCTTGAGACATGGCCATGAGCATCTTGCGGTGGTTCTCTGCCAACTGCTCTTCATGGGACTTGTATTTGACCTTCCCGAGCTTGGTCACTCCATCAACAATCACTCGGACATCATGTCCAAATTCGCGTTCTAAATCATCTAGGGTCGCGTCTGTATCCTCGACAACGTCGTGCAAAAAACCACAGGCAACGGTCACAGCATCCAACTTCAATTTTGCCAAAATGCCGGCAACTTGAATAGGGTGGATGATATAGGGTTCACCTGATTTACGGAATTGCCCACTATGGCAGTCGACTGCATAAAGGAGAGCTTTTTCTACAAATGCAACATCCTCTCCCGACAAGTATTTTTTGGTAAGGGCAATAACCTGGCCCCCTGTTAAAGGTTCTTCTTTCGGCATCTAGTTTTCTCCACTTTCTTGCCTTCTATTCTATCACTTTTAGCTCTATATGAAAACTAGTCCGATTGACTTTCATGCTATTTGAGGAGCTTTCCAGCACTACCAGCCAGTAATCCCGAACGTAGGCTCCCTTTTTATACAAATACTCCATTTTTTATAAAAAATCCATTAATTTGTAATATATAAAAAATAAGAAAACGAATAAATTCTGGACAAAATAAGATATAATAGAAAGACATCAATTTATTTAGGAGGACAACCATGTCATCATTCCGTAAACAGGCTGCCCTATTCAGCCTTGCTGCTGCTTTCTTGGCAACAACTACTGCCCAGGCAGATGAAGCGACAAGCTCAAGCACAACTGATTCGTCAGCAACTGCTGTCACAGAGGCCGCAACTCCTGCGTCTCCAGCGACTAGCTCTGAAGCAACAGCTAGCGATACAAATCCGACAACTAGCGGAGAAGCCACTGCTACAGCAACCGAAGCGACTCCTGCTGTACCTCAAAATACCGCAAGTGACGCAAAAGCGAACACTCCAGTTGAGGGGCAAGAAGTCGATGTCCGTATCCTTGCGACAACGGACCTTCATACCAACTTGGTCAACTATGACTATTACCAAGACAAACCCGCACAAAACGTCGGTCTGGCAAAAACTGCTGTCTTGATCGAAGATGCAAAAAAAGAAAACAGCAATGTCCTCCTCGTTGATAACGGAGATACTATCCAAGGAACTCCTCTTGGGACCTACAAGGCCATCGTCAATCCTATCAAAGATGGTGAGCAACACCCGATGTATACAGCTCTTCAAAAATTGGGCTTTGATGCAGGAACGCTTGGAAACCACGAATTTAACTACGGACTAGACTACCTTAAAAAGGTCATCGCAACAGCTGGTATGCCGATCGTCAATGCCAACGTTGTGGATGCAAAAACTGGTAAATTTGTCTACGACCCATATAAGATCATTAAAAAGACCTATACTGACAAAAACGGTCGTTCCGTCGATGTTAATATTGGGGTAACAGGGATCGTCCCTCCACAGATCCTCAGCTGGGACAAGTCCAACCTCGAAGGCAAGGTCAAAGTCAATGACTCCGTCGAAGCCATCCAAGCCATCATCCCAGAAATGCGCAAAGCCGGAGCAGATGTCGTCCTCGTCCTTTCTCACTCTGGTATCGGAGATGACAAGTATGAAAAAGGTGAAGAGAACGAAGGCTACCAAATTGCCAGCCTCCCAGGTGTTGATGCCGTCGTAACAGGACACTCACACGCAGAATTCCCAAGCGGAAACGGAACCGGCTTCTACGAAAAATATGCTGGCGTTGACGGTGTAAACGGTAAAATCAATGGCACACCGGTTACCATGGCTGGAAAATACGGCGACCACCTCGGGGTGATCGACCTCAACCTCCGCTACACGGACGGCAAATGGTCTGTTGTCGGAAGCAAGGCTGCCATCCGCAAGATCGACACCAAATCAAAAGTAGCCGATGAGCGCATCACCGAGATCGCGAAAGAAGCACATGAAGGAACCGTCAAATACGTCCGCCAACAAGTCGGAACTACTTCTGCTCCAATCACTAGCTACTTTGCCCTTGTGAAGGATGACCCATCTGTCCAAATCGTGAACAACGCACAGATTTGGTACGCTAAGAAAGAGTTGGCAGGAACTCCAGAAGCCAACCTTCCAATCCTCTCTGCTGCAGCACCATTTAAGGCGGGGACACGTGGGGATGCTACTGCCTACACAGATATCCCAGCTGGACCAATCGCTATCAAGAACGTCGCTGACCTTTATCTCTATGATAATGTCACTGCCATCCTCAAGGTGACTGGTGCCCAACTCAAAGAATGGTTGGAAATGTCTGCTGGTCAATTCAACACGATCGACCCGACTAGCAAAGAGCCTCAACAGCTTGTCAACCCTAGCTACCGGACTTACAACTTTGACGTCATCGACGGCGTGACCTATGAGTTCGACGTGACCCAGCCAAATAAATACGACCGCGAAGGAAAAACGGTTAACCCAGACGCTAGCCGTGTCCGCAACTTGAAATACCAAGGTAAGGAAGTAACTGCGGATCAAGAATTTATAGTTGTTACCAACAACTACCGAGCTAACGGAAAATTCCCAGGCGTTCGCGATGCTAGCCTGAACCAACTCCTTGGATTGGAAAACCGCCAAGCTATCATTAACTATATCTTGGAAGAAAAGAACATCAATCCAAGCGCAGACGGTAACTGGCGCTTTACAAGCAGCATCAAGGATGCAGACGTTCGCTTCTTGACCGCTGATAAAGCCAAGGATCTGGTTGGTAAAGACGGAGATGTCGTCTACCTTGAACCATCTAAACAAGAAGGATTTGGAGAATTCCGCTTTGTATATGTGGAACCAAAAGTAGAACCTGAAACAAAACCAGAAGAACCAACAAGTCCTGAAACAGGAAACCCTTCATTTGTCTTTGTACCGAACCATCAGAAACCGGCACAAGATGAAACCATCACCTTATCTCATAGCCAACAAACCATTACCCTTCCTGCGCCAAGTCAAGAAGGAACTCGCCCTGTAGAAGCTCGCCAAGAAACTGCCAAGCCAGCATTCGCTTCTTCTATCAGCGAAAAAACCTTGCCTGAAACAGGAGAACGTGCTTCTATCTTGGCCCTTGTCGGATTGGTGATGACGGGACTTGGCTTCCTTCTCCCATCTCGTAAGAAAGAAGAAAACTAATTCTTTCCTAGTTTAAAAAATTAACGCATGAAGATCACCTTCACGCGTTTTTCATTAATTCTGTGACAACACTCACTGCGCTGAGAGCGTAAAGTGGCGCTGTTTCTGCTCGTAGGATGCGAGGGCCAAGGCCTGCAAGGACTGCTCCTTTAGCTTCAAAACTTTCAATTTCAGCAGGTGAAAGACCACCTTCTGGACCAAAGATAAAGAGAACCTTGCTCCCTTTTTCAAGACCACTTACAGCTTGTACAAGAGCAGCGCTTTCGCCTTCTTTGGCCGACTCTTCATAGGCCACCACGATGCGGTCAAACTGATCCAGTTGTGCTAAAAAGTCTGCTTTTTTCTCAAAGAGAGTTACTTCTGGAACCCGATTCCGCTTACTTTGCTCGGCTGCTCCAAGGGTGATTTTTTCTAGCTTCTCGACCTTTTTGCCCAATTTCTTGCCATCCCACTTGGCGACTGACCAGTCTGCGGGAAAGGCCCAGATTTGACTAGCACCTAGTTCCGTCACCTTTTGAGTGATAAACTCCAGCTTGTCTCCCTTGGGAAAACCTGATGCGATGGTCACTTGAATAGGCAGTTCCACATTGTCAGCCAATTCCTCAACTAGCTCCAACTGACGTGCTTCCACATCTAGCACGCGCGCCAAATGCTTGATCCCATCATCAAAGACTAGTGTAACCTCATCATCTTCCTTCAAGCGCATGACCTGAAACATATGCTTGCTGGTTTCCTTGTCCTCGATAGTGACTGGTGAGCTAGCACTACCTTTTACAAAATACTGTTGCATGCTAACCTCCAATCACACCAGAGATATCCCTTGTTTTTTTGAAGACACAGGCATTCCATTCTCCTTGGATCATATGGGTTTCAAGGAAAAAACCTGCTGACTCAGCCGACTGGCGCACCATGTCCCACTTGTCCTTGATAATGCCACTCATGATGAGATAGCCTTCATCCTTGACCAAACGATAAGCATCGTCTGTCAGATGAATGAGAATATCCGCCAAGATATTGGCCACGATGACATCGGCTTCGATCTCCACACCCTTGAGCAAATCGCCTGGCGCTACATGAATGTTTTTCATGCCAGGATTGAGCTCAATATTTTCCTGAGCTACTCTAACCGCTACATCATCCAGGTCATAGGCGAAGATTTCCTTGGCTCCAAGAAGAGAGCTAGCAATAGAAAGAACCCCTGAACCAGTCCCCACATCTAGCACTGTTTCGCCACCACGAAGAACCTGCTCCAAGGCAAAGAGGCTCATCTTGGTCGTCGGGTGGGTTCCTGTTCCGAAGGCCATACCAGGGTCCAGCTTGATAATCTTTTCTCCCGCCGTTGCCTCATAGTCCGTCCAAGATGGCACGATGGTCAAGTCATGGGTGATACGGGCAGGTTCATAGTATTTCTTCCAGTTATCGGCCCAGTCTTCCTCAGCCAAGGCAGTCGTACCCATCTTGACCTCTCCTAAATCCATAAAATCTGTCAATTCTGCTAAGCGAGACTGTAAGTCTGCCTCAACCACTGCTACATCAACCGTATCCGGGTAGTAGGCTGTGACCACGATTTCTTCTTGCTGTTCCACCTCAGGGAAAATCTCACCAAAACGATCGACATTCCCCACATAGTCCATGCTGTCTTCAATCGCAACACCTTGTGCCCCCAGCTCAATCAAGAGATTGGAAACCAATTCCTCTCCCTCACGCTTAACTGTAACTTTTAACTCTTGCCATGTTTCCATCTGATTCTCCTTAACACTCTATCATTTCTTCTAATTCTTTTAAGGTCTTGCCGTCCTTATTTTTCCAATCCGTTCGTCCATTCGTATTCATTCCTAGCACAAAAGCAGCTGCATAAGATGGACTGGAGAACAGTTGTTTTTCTTGTAAAACACCATCTCTAATCACATTTGATTTGATTAATTCCTCACGCAATTCTTTTAGACTTGCTGGTATTGCGGGTGAATCAACTTCATCAACTTGACTGCCTTCTAAAACAACAAACCCTTCTGAAGTATGTTCACAGATTGCTTCGATCGTTCTATTTGATTTCTTTGTTTTCCTCTTCAAATAGAGATGGGTTGAATTCCCCTCAGAAATATTCTGGCTTGTTTTCTTTGTCATAGGAACAAACACTCGATACCCTAATGTTCCTACAATCATCAAAGTGTTTTCTACCACCTCATCCAACTCCGACTGCTTTTCTTCCGTTACATTCCCAGAATTTGGCTCATTCCCATTTTTTACAATGAAGCGCCCCGCGTCCTTTGCTAGTTGTGTAAATTTATTTTCCAAGTAACTAATTTCCGTGGGTCCAAAGGAGTTATTCTGCGTCGTCAAAATAATGACATCATTAAAATAATCTGCATGGTTGTCACGAGTATGTTCCTGAACACGTAAAAGGACACCTTCACCATTTTTGCGATTCGTCGCCTGCCCGATGTATGTAACATCCTTTTGCTTATCCTCATTACGACCAAATAGGAAATAAATGCCGCTTTGCTTCATTTCATCACGTGATTTTAAATCTGCCAATTGAATTCGAGGAATTTTATAAATCACCCCTGTCCAATTCGACAAGGTACATTTAATTATCCCAGTAACTTCTCCATCCATGAGAAACATATTGATATTCTTACTACGATTTGGCATCTACCTTACTTCCTCCAAATAATCCCTCAATTTCCCCTGCAACTGCGAAATTACTTGACTGGATGTCAAAAATTCCTCAATGTTCATCAATTTATAGCCCTGTCCTTCGTCCCCAAAGGTAATATTGTCAAATTGTTCTTGTCTTAGCTGACCAACCATAAATACTGACTGTCTGCCTTCATAGAGCATGCTGGGATAGACCTTGCTCCAGAGCAGGCAATCTTCGGTCAAGTGAATGCCTAGTTCCTCATAAACTTCACGCGCCGCGCATTCAAATGGGCTTTCGTCCCCTTCACGACCACCACCTGGTAGCTCCCACAGATTGGGCCAGGGAATGGTTGGTTTGTCATCACGCAAGATGGTCAAAATTTGCCCATCACAAATCAAGGCAATCTTACAACCTGTGAAATCCAATTGTTGATCCAATAATTCCATGATGATGACCTTTTCTACCATAACAACCACTCTATAGGAAAAATCTGGCTAGCTTTCTTCAATCACCTTTTGACACTCTGCGTCCCAGTATGCCTGCCATCTACCATGTTTTTTAGCAAAATAAACGGTAAACTCATCATTTACATAATCTGCGACATAGCGAAGATTAGGCGGATTTTCCTCAAAACTTAATACCCAAGGATGGAAGTAAAAAGTTTTCTCCCACCTCTTCTGAGTATAGCCCAAATCCTTGGCAAACTGAGGGATGGGTTGCTGCATCTCACTTTCCAAACAAGACTGAATGGCATTGTCAATACTATTTAAACGAGCTAATAGTTGCTGAAACTGCTCTTCCTCCTCAATTTTGAAAGCACCTATGAACTCAAATTCTGCAAAGTCTTCAGGAAATTCAAGTTCTGTGATTTTCCCATCCTCAGCATAGCGTCCTTCCTCATTAACAAGGCGACGAGTTCCAGACTTCAATATTCGCTCGAAATCTAGATCCGCAAAGCGATTGCGGGGAAGAATATCAACTGACGGCTCAGTTTTAGCTGACCTTCTCCTGAAAAACTGTTTGACTTTTTCTAGCATAGTCTCCCCCTTCTCCTTGAATTCATTATTTAAAAATGTCCACTTAGAATCTTTTCTAATATCTTGGATAAGGGTAAAAAGTGCTCTCTTCTAAGCCAACTTTTCCTTCTTCAAAAACTTCTTGGTTCCAGACGATCTCAAAGCTCTCTGCTTCTTCGTCTGCTAAGAAATCCATGAGGTCATCCAAGGCTAGCTCGGCTGTATCCTTTAGGAAGGTCGCAAAATAAGCTAGAAATTCTCGAGACAAGCCTTTTTTTGGCTCATACGGAAGGGCTGTTAAATAGGCATCTTCTTCCACATGCGACTTGGCTGGATTGTAGAAGATGACGGCTTCTTCAAAGAAGATATCCTCGTCAGATTCTTCGCCCGACTCATCGACCAAGGCAACTCCACCTGTGTTTTGCACTTCTAAGAGAAAAGCCACTTCTACCGCATGATTCTTCTTATCCCAATTGATCTCAAAGTCAAAGGGAAAGACCTTTTCCATTTCCTCTTCTAAAACATCCAAAAATCCATATTTAGACATCGTGTCCTCTTTCTAATTTCCCACTCTTAGAGCGGAATATGATACAATAGTTACTACAATCTTACCATAAAAACTGCCTCTTTTAAAGGAGACAAAGCTAGAAAGGAGACCCTCATGCCGGACAATCTCGCCCTGCGCATGCGCCCCAAAACCATCGATCAGGTCATCGGACAAGAACACCTGGTCGGCCCAGGGAAAATCATCCGCCGTATGGTGGAGGCCAATCGTCTCTCGTCCATGATTCTCTTTGGCCCACCAGGGATTGGCAAAACCAGTATTGCTTCTGCCATCGCGGGTACGACTAAGTATGCCTTTCGGACCTTCAATGCAACCGTCGACAGTAAAAAACGCCTGCAAGAGATCGCAGAGGAAGCCAAATTTTCAGGTGGCTTAGTCCTTCTTTTGGATGAAATCCATCGCTTGGATAAGACCAAACAAGATTTTCTCTTGCCTTTATTGGAGAGCGGTCTGGTCATCATGATTGGGGCAACAACTGAGAATCCTTTCTTCTCCGTTACGCCTGCCATTCGCAGTCGGGTACAGATTTTTGAACTGGAACCCTTGACCAATGAGCAAGTCAAAGAGGCTATCCAATTGGCGCTGAGCGACTCTGAGCGGGGCTTTGACTTTCCTGTTACCCTCGACGAGGAGGCCTTGGATTTCATCGCCACTTCGACCAATGGAGACCTGCGTTCTGCCTATAACTCTCTCGATCTGGCTGTGCTGTCGACCTCTGAAAATGCAGAAGGCATCCGTCATATTACGCTAGACATCATGGAAAACAGCCTCCAGCGCAGCTACATCACCATGGACAAGGATGGAGACGGCCACTACGATGTCCTCTCTGCTCTGCAAAAATCCATCCGTGGTTCGGATGTCGATGCTAGTCTCCACTACGCCGCACGCTTGATTGAAGCCGGTGATCTGCCCAGCTTAGCTCGTCGCTTGACAGTCATTGCCTACGAAGATATCGGTCTGGCTAATCCAGATGCGCAGATTCATACGGTGACAGCCCTTCAGGCAGCGGAGCGGATTGGCTTCCCTGAAGCCCGCATCCTCATCGCCAACATCGTCATCGACCTAGCACTTTCACCCAAGTCCAATTCAGCCTACGTCGCCATGGACAAGGCCTTGGCAGACCTCCGGAAGTCAGGCAACCTTCCCATCCCTCGCCATTTACGAGATGGCCACTATGCCGGAAGCAAGACCTTGGGGAATGCCCAAGATTACAAATACCCTCACAATTATCCTGGCAATTGGGTCCAACAGGACTACCTGCCAGATAAGCTGAAGGGTACCTCCTATTTCACTCCTAATGAAAATGGCAAATACGAGCGAGCCCTAGGGGCGACAAAAGAGAAGATTGATCAACTCAAGAAAAGATGATATCGGTTCCAAAAAATTGAGATTTTCCCTTGAAATTTTTTTGAAATATGGTATCATATACATATAGAAACGCTGTGGTGTACGACTTCACACTTAAGTGTTGACCGACTATTTTTTGTATTATTAGGGAAACAAAGGACTTCTAACAGCATGCAGGCCGTATCACGCGGAAGCAGCTTCAGTTAGAGCAAGTTGCCCACCTGCTTAATTGCGCGGGTTCAATACAAACCGTGAAGTTTCGGCACCAATACAGCTTTTTTGTTTGCCTCCTTAGCTCAGTTGGTAGAGCAGTAGACTCTTAATCTATGGGTCGCAGGTTCGAGCCCTGCAGGGGGCATCTAAATCAACAGGAAAAAGCCTTGATTTACAAGGCTTTTTTGCTTGTCTATAACTGATTTGCCCCATCATTTGCCCCACATTTTTTTATGAGCAATCTTTCCAGACATCTCTAATTTGATTAAATTCTTCAAAAATTTTCTCCTCTAGAGTGTGTCCATATACTTCTACTAACATTGAAATATCTCTATGCCCTAGAATTTTTGCAATAACTCCAAGGTCAAATCCTTTGTGCCAAAGGTAGCTTCCATAGGTATGACGTGCTCCTTTTGTCGTGATAATTGGATAAATATCTAATTCATTTAAAAGAACACTCAAAGCTTTATTGACACTTGCAATATCTGGTACCAAGTGAATATATCCATAATGCTGAAAAATCATTTTATACCTATTCTTGATTCCTAGCTCTTTATTAGCCTTCTCCTGTTCAATTTTTAGGACTTGTAATATCTTAATGCATTCTTCGTCTATCGGAACCATCCGAATAGACGTTTTGTTTTTTGGAGGGACAAATTTATGAGAAAGGGTATTAAACCTCCTATATGTTTTTAGCAGTCCTCTGTCAAAGTCAACTTCATTCCAAGTTAACGCTATTAACTCTCCAAACCTCATGCCTGTTTTTAATAGAAAATAGACGATATAAGGAACAATTGAACGTTGGTAATCAAATTTTCTCTTTACTGCTAAAAGTAAATCCAGATAGTCCTTTTCTGTATGTAAATATTTCTCTTCTGTCATCTGTTGTTCTTTGGATGAAAATAACTCGACATGTTGTGTAAAATCATCTATTAGAACTTTGTCGGCAATTGCCATTTGGATGCTCTGATGAATCCCAGTATTCAATCTACCAAGAAAATTTCTACCAACTGTTTGTCCATACTTATTCATAATTCTTTGGTATTCACTCGCACGAATTTGAGTGACTTTTTTATTTCCAAATAATCTTTCAATTGTGTTTTTACGGAGAAGATATTTTTTCTTTGTCTCTTCCGATCTACTACTCGGTAGAATTTTTAGTTCAAGCCATTCTTGATATAGATCGACAAGAGAAATATCTCTAGAAATTCTTTTCCCTAAAAGAAGTTCTTGCAGAATTGGCTCAGCTTCTGACTCTGCAAGTTTTTTTGTTTTAAAACCGCTATTATGAGCAACAGTTTTTCCTTCGTTACGAATTTCATAGGTCCATAAGTTACTATCTCCTCGCTTTCGATAACGAACACTTGCCATATTACGCCACCTCTGTTCCTAGAATCTCATTTACAACACTTTTTGGAACAACCATCAAACGTTTGCGATTATAAAATGTATAGCCTCGTGATACAAGTAATTCTCTTGCCTGATGAATGATATCATTCGCTGTATGAGGGCGATAGCCCATTTCAATTAATTCTTTGTTACTAATTAAATTATGATCCATAGTTATCCTCCTTAATTATTTTCTAAATTCAGAAACTCGCCTACAAGTAGTTTTAATTCTGCATTTAATTTAGGGAGATTCTGTATTAATACTTCTTTTAATTCTTCCGCAAATTGGTTCGTTTCTTCTCTCAATAGTTTGCGGACTCTTGTTTTTTTCTTTTTGATGCTGTCTGATTTTAAATTTGGAAAAGCCAATGATAACAGTTCAGGATTGTTGAGAAAGATAATTGTAAATGCTCTTTGATCCACTCGAATATGATCTAGCTTATAAAACCCGAAATTATCAAGTCTACTCATAATATCTTGGACCATCTCCTCACCAATCGCTTTGGTTCTGAGTTGGAACTCTAGTCTCCACCAAAACGGATTTACAGCCAAATCTAGCTTTTCTTCGCGCTTGTGAGCAATGATTTCTTTATTCTTATCATATAACCTAACTTGTACATTACTACCGCTAGAACCCCAATATTTCGTCTCTAATTCGCCCCCTCTACCATAGAAGACCTTATGGGTAACGCCCCCTTTAATATGTTGCAAATTAACGATTTCAGGCTTGTTGAAAATGTCAAATGCCAAATCAAAACGAGACAAACGTACCGTCAATGAATTCAATCGAGCAAAGTACATTAATTGCCTCCATACTTTCATTCCATCAAATTCTTTTAAAGTATTAGGATTGAAATCAATTCGAATCAATTGTTCACTTCCATAAATGGCTAATTGGAAAAATATAATATTGATCGAATCATACTCATTAAAATATTTAGTTAAAGTAAAGACATCATCTCGAACGTTATCATGTATTTCAAATGAATCAACTCTTGTACTTATTGCCTGTTTCAGATTTTTGAAAATTCGTCTTAGGGAACCAGTGTCTGTATCCCAGATAACCGTTAATCTATCAATACTGACATCTAACCGCTGTACTAATTCTCCTACATCACATCGTTCTTGAATGCTTCTTAAATCTTGTATAGAAACCAACAAAATTGTCCCCCCTTCTTTTAGATTTTTTAGGCCTCAGAAACACCGTCAAATCAACGTTTGCTCGTTCCGTCGTTCTTTGGGCGTTGCCCTAAGTGTACCTTTTTGCTGGCTGTTAGAATAGCCAGCTTTTGCTTGGCTAGAAATTGTCTGGACGGCAGTCTGCAGGACTTCGCCTGACTTCCCGTCAGGCTCGTCCCTTGTCCTTGTCCACACAATTTCTAGCTCCAAGGCTTCGAATAGTCATAAGTCATCGTCTTGTCCTCAACTTCCTCCCCACTCACCAATCCTAAACTTACGAGCTATTTTGTATTATTTATAACTTATTTATAAGTTATAAATATATTTTATAAAAAATATTTTAATTAGTCAACTAAAAACTTGATTTGTAAGTTTATAGGTGATAAAATAAGTTAAAAATAAAAATAGGAGTTTCCCATGACCTTTATTATTCAAAATTTTGGACCCAATTTGGCACGACTACGCATAGAAAAAGGAGTAAGCCAAACTCAACTAGCTGAAGATTTAGGAATCGGTAAACAGTCCATCTCTGATTACGAAAAACAAAAAAGCTATCCTACCTTTGCAAATTTGGATAAGATAGCAGAATATTTTAATGCAACTCCAACCCAACTCTTTGGAACTAGTAAAGAGATTGAGTTAGAAAAGAGTGTTCTTGAATCTAATGAATACTCTGATAAAGTAAGTGAGATTTTAAAAGCTGTCAAATACATCGAAGATTTTCTAGAAACTGATGGACAGTACTTAGAGGATTTACTTTACCTAACAAGAGGCAACCAACTATACACAGAAGATGGAGATGAGTTGTATATTGATCCAACTTCTCAGAAAAGAACACTTCATAACCAATATGAACCTGGTTTTATTGTAGCAAGGGATAAATCTCCACTAGAACTCTTAATTGAAAATAAGGAGCTATTAGATTAAATAAAAAAAGCGAGGATATCCTCGCTTCAGATTGAAGTTAAAATCTTTAGAAGACACTTTTATAAGGACTTTGTCTTAAATCTGTGAAAAGGAGTGAAAACTCCTTTTCTTTTTGTAAGTCAGACTGAAACTTCCAAATTGTTTATTTATTTTATTGACATTTTCTATAAAAATAAGTATAATAGTTTTATTAGAAAACTATACTATATAGGGGGTATTGAAATGAAATTTTCTAATCGTTTACTGCTATTCCTTGCAGGAGTTGTTTTTGTCCTTTTAGGACTTTTCCTATTTACAAACCCAGTAGCTAATCTTGTTGCTTACAGCTGGTGGATTTCATTTGGTTTACTGGTTTCTTCTATAGCAGCTATTTTAGGCTATTTCTCTGCACCAAAAGAGCTTCGCTCACCTGTTTATCTTTTCCAAGGATTTGTTAGTCTTCTCTTAGCTCTTTACCTCGTTGCTTATGGCTTTGTGACCCTGCCGGTCGTCATTCCGACCATTGTAGGAATTTGGTTAATTGTAGAAGCCATTATTGCTTTCTTTAAAGGCAATCGTCTAAGATTGACTTTCCCTATTATTGGTAGCAATATCACGTGGGTAGCCTTGCTTGAATTTTTACTAGGTCTAGTGATTCTGTTCAATCCAGTGGCTACAGGTGTCTTTGTCGTTTATGTCATTGCCTTTTCAGTTTTAGTTACTGGCTTCACCTACATTATTGAGGCCTTTCGTAAATAGTCTAGTTGCTATTTCTATCGCATTCAAAAAAGCTGGGAAATCATATTCTCAGCTTTTTCGTCTCTTTAATTATCACTTTTTCGCATTCCATTCTGCGTAGAATTGCTCCAAGTATTCTTCCAAAAAGTGATGGCATAGTGCTCTAGCATTCGATAAGTTGCAATAATAACCGGTCGAGAACGGGGCATCGACTCAATCATACCGAAAATAAAAGAGCGAATGTTATCTGCAAAAAGAAAGCTTAGATTCTTTGCGATTTCAACAAAAAAAGCACTGTTTGTACTGATCCCAAAAGTTAGATTTTTTCTGTCTAACTTTTGGGGTGCAGTACATTTTCAACTCTCTTATTTATTTTCTTATCTCACATAATTACTTCACATGTCCAGGCTCATCAAATTCATTTTTTTCAATAACATATGCCACATTTGCATCCTTATTGAACAAAGAACATATATCTATTATGCTACAAAAGCTTTCTGACCGCAAAATTCCATTTATTTGTAACCTTCTTCCTACTTTCTATTTTACTTTTCTGACAGATAAGATTATAATAAGGAGTATTTTTTTCGGAGGTTTTTATGTCATTTCTATCAAAAAATTGGGCAGGACTGTTAGTCTGTCTGATCATTTCTATCATCTCTTGGGTTTTAGGAGGATTTCTTCCTGTTGTGGGAGCACCTGTTTTCGCCATTTTTATCGGAATGATTCTCCATCCCTTTCTCACTTCCTATACACAACTGGATGCTGGCTTGACTTATAGCTCAAAAAAACTGCTTCAGTATGCTGTTATCTTGCTTGGATTTGGACTCAATATCTCTCAAGTTTTCGCAGTTGGAAAATCTTCCCTTCCTGTCATACTTTCGACCATTTCTATCGCTTTAATTATTGCTTTCTTTTTCCAACGCTTTTTTAACCTTGATACAAAGCTAGCTACCTTGATTGGAGTTGGATCTTCTATCTGTGGCGGTTCTGCCATTGCAGCGACTGCTCCTGTTATTCACGCCAAGGAAAAAGAAGTAGCCCAAGCCATTTCTGTTATCTTTTTCTTCAATGTCTTGGCAGCTCTTATCTTTCCAACTCTAGGTTCTTGGCTCCATCTTTCCAACGAAGGTTTTGCTCTCTTTGCGGGTACTGCGGTCAACGATACTTCCTCTGTAACAGCCACAGCTAGCGCTTGGGATAGTCTTTACAATAGCAACACTCTTGAATCTGCCACTATTGTCAAACTGACACGCACCCTGGCTATTATCCCTATCACTCTCTTCCTCTCCTATTGGCAAAGCCGTCAACAAGGCAACAACCAAGGGGTAAAGCTTAAAAAAGTCTTCCCCGTTTTCATCCTCTACTTTATCCTAGCTTCTCTGCTAACTACTCTTCTCACATCTTTCGGTGTCAGCAATAGCTTCTTTTCACCTCTCAAAGAGCTCTCCAAATTCCTCATCATCATGGCTATGAGTGCTATTGGTCTCAAAACAAACCTCATTGCTATGATCAAATCTAGTGGAAAATCCATTCTTCTTGGAGCCCTTTGCTGGATTGCTATCATCCTGACTAGTCTTGGCATGCAATTACTCATCGGTATTTACTAAGAAAAAAGGGAGCCTAAAGGCTACCTCAGAACGTAGACAAACGTCATTTTTGGCGTTTGTCTTTTTGTATGTTCAAAGATATTTTGTCTTATCATATACTATTCCATCCAAAAATCTGATTTAAATCAAAATAAAAAGGGATATTCCCTATCCATTTCGATAATTTTTTCATTAATTTGTTTTTCCATTTTATCCTCCGATTAGTCTCGCACTGATATTTATTGATAACAACACTATATTTCTAGTATAGCATAATCATCAGATATTATAGGTTTTCAAACCAAATGAGAGTCATTCGTTTTTGCCCCATTTTTAAATCATGACATTGGAAATACCTAAAAGTACTTCCCTAAAATCACTTATATTTCAATATTTTTAATTACTCTCAATATGAAAATCCTTTCCAAATCCATGCAGGGGGCATCTAAATCAACAGGAAAAAGCCTTGATTTACAAGGCTTTTTTGCTTGTCATTTTGTTTTTTGTACCAAAAAGTTTATATTCACAAAATAAGCGAGTCTCATCCAAAGACTCGCTAGTTATCTAACACTCGTTTTCATCGAAAAAACCACCGCGAGGGTGGTTCTTTTTTATCAATCGTCCATCACTCCGCCTGTGAGCTGGTACATGAGGTAAATGTGCTCTAAGACTTTGACTTTATCCATATGATCCACATCTTTAAAGCCTCCTAATGCCAAGAGTGGTACAAAACCGAAACATTCATCGTAGGCCAATTCACCATGTTTGGCAAGAGCTTGTCTATATAAATCAAGTTCAAATTTTTTTGTAATATATTCGTTATCTAAAAATTGAACGAATAAATCCATCCCCTTACAAATAATATCCAAATCCTGAATATTATATTGGACAATTCCCACATAGGCGTTCTTTTCCCAAGTAACAATATCTCCAAATGCTGTTACGAACATCGGAAAAGCGATATCTCCTCTGAAATAGCTATCTTGGAGAAGCTCTAGATAATCCTCTGGATTAATCACCTTCAAATAACCATCTAAAAAGGTTCCCAGACCATCTTCCTGCCAAATCTGTAGCAACTCAGCAGGGACTTGGTCCTTGTATTTTTCAATAACTTCTTGGGGCATGTCTGCCACTTTGATAAAGTTTTCTAACATGTTTTCCTCCGATTGGATTTCCTATTCACGTTTCACTCTGCCTCTAGTATACCACAAAACCTATGTACTAGGTTTGATCAAGCCATAAGAAAACCACCGCGAAGGTGGTTTATTCTTTTGATATAACTATTTGCTATTATGCTCTTTTTGAAAAGCTTCCATGGCTTTGAACTGCTCAAGTTCCTTTTCATCTCGAGGTTCAAAACCAAGAAACTGATATCTAAAAAAGTTCATACGAGCAGTAGGTCCAAAATCACTTGCCAACCATGGCGCATAGTCAAAGTCGACTGACAGCTTATTATCTTCATCCAAATGAATGATACAAATATACCAATCCGCCAAATCATTCTCAACGAATACTTTTTTCAGTTCTTCACATTTTTCAAATAAAACGGTATTCTCGTTTAGAACTTCCATCATTGATAGACCAAAATCATCTGACATTTCAAGATGGTAATGATATTCATTCTTATATTTAAAATAAAAATAGGCTTCGCCACTATAGGTCTTGTCCATCTCTATTACAATATACAAATCATCCCACTCAACTGGAATCATATCGTTGGCTTGATGCACGATCTCGATAATTTTTTCATTAATTTGTTTTTCCATTTTATCCTCCGATTTGAACTCGCACTGACATTTATTTATAACAACACTATATATCTAGTATGGCATAATCATTAGGTATTATAGATTTTCAAACCAAATGTGAGTCATTCGTTTTTGCCCCACTTTTGCCCCATTTTGAAATATTTACA
This sequence comes from Streptococcus sp. AM43-2AT, assembly GCF_003603405.1. Taxonomy (NCBI): domain Bacteria; kingdom Bacillati; phylum Bacillota; class Bacilli; order Lactobacillales; family Streptococcaceae; genus Streptococcus; species Streptococcus sp. AM43-2AT. The sequence goes on from NZ_QTND01000004.1 coordinate 98,909, forward strand.
TTGAAAATACCTAAAAGTATTTCCCTAAAATCAGCTATATTTCAACATTTTTGTTTATTTTCAATATGAAAAGTTCTTACAAATTCATGCAGGGGGCATCTAAACAACAGGAAAAAGCCTTGATTTAAAAGGCTTTTTTGTTTGTCTATAGCATATCTCTTTTTTGTATACATTAACGATTAATAATTGAGAATCAAATTGAACACAGTAAACAAATCCGATCCTTTCATACTCTACCAAACACCATCCCCCTATTATCCCCCCACTTGTGGTATGATGGTAGAGTATGTTTAGGTGCTAGCAACCCTGCTCGAGCACCTCCGTGCTAAAAGGAGAACCAATATGAAAATCGCATGGAATGAAATGAAATACCAACCCAAGAAGTTTATCCTGATTGAACTCCTCATTACCATTCTCATGTTTATGGTGGTGTTTTTGTCCGGACTGACAAATGGACTGGGCCGTTCGGTATCGGCCCAAATCGATAACTATGGGACCCTGCACTACATCCTTTCGACGGATTCAGAAGGGATTATCCCCTTTTCAACCATTACAGCGAAAGATTTAGATGAGGTCCAAAAGATAAAAGGGATAGACTATTCTGGCTTGTCGATCCAGCGAGCAACCGTCTCAAAAACAGAGGATTCCAACACTCTGGATATCACCTACTTCGCGACCGATCACAATGAAAAAGAGATCCTCAATCCAATCATGGAAGATACAGACCTCAAGATCTCCGACTTACAGAAAAACGAGGTCATTTTGGACAGTTCTTTCAAAGAAGATGAGGGAATCCAAGTCGGCGATCAAGTGATCGACAAAACTTCTAAGCAAAAACTCAAGGTCGTGGCCTTTGCGAAAAATGCTAGATACGGCTATAGCAAGATTGGTTTTATCAGCTCGGAGACCTACACAGGTATGCGGCAAAAAACAGATCCAAGCTATCAATGGCAAGCCCAAACCCTTGTGACCAAGAAGAGCATCACTTCTAGTGATCTAGCCAGCAACTTGATGGTGGCGGATAAGAAGCAAGTAATCGATAAAATCCCTGGCTACAAGGCTCAAAACCTGACGCTACGGATGATCACGTGGGTGCTGCTACTCGCTTCTTCTGCTATCCTTGGGGTCTTCTTCTATATCCTGACCCTGCAAAAGTTGAAACAGTTTGGTGTCCTAAAGGCCATTGGCATGTCCATGAGCCAGATTACCTATGTCCAACTATCCCAGCTCACCATCATCTCCCTCATCGGAGTACTGCTGGGGCTTGGTTTGGCAACTATGATGGCGCCATTTTTACCCAATAGCGTCCCTTCCTTTATGACCCTGAAAGACAATCTCATCATCTCGGTTAGCTTTATCCTGACCTCTATTTTGTGTGGTGCCTTGTCCCTTGTCAAAATCAAAAAAGTAGATCCAATCGAAGTCATTGGTGGAAATGGAGAATAAGATGGCCATTATCGCATTAGAAAATATCAGAAAATCCTACGCCGATGGCAGCCAGATGCACCATGTCCTCAACCAGCTTAATTTAAGCGTCGAACCCAACCAATTTGTCGCCATCTTAGGCCCTTCAGGATCGGGTAAATCCACTCTCTTAGCTATAGCTGGTTTACTCTTATCAGCGGACGAGGGGCGGATTTCTATCGCTGGCCAAGACTTGACTGACCTCAACCAAGGTCAGTGGACGCAAAAACGCCTGGAATTGCTCGGCTTTATCTTTCAAGATCACCAGCTCCTCTCCTATATGAAAATCGGTGACCAGTTAGAACTGGTGGCCAAATTGAAGGGGGAAAAGGACAAGAAAAAACGCCAAGAAGAAGTCAAAGCCTTGTTGGCAGATCTGGGCATCGAAGCTTGTTACCACCAATACCCGAATCAGATGTCTGGTGGGCAAAAACAACGGGCAGCCATCGCTCGGGCCTTTATCGGAAATCCCCAGGTCATCTTAGCCGATGAACCAACCGCTAGCCTAGACCCGGATCGGGGACAAGAAATAGCCAGGTTGATCCGGAAAGAAGTCAAATCCAAAAACAAGAGCGCCATCATGGTGACCCATGACCGCTCCATTCTGACCTATGTGGATACCATTTATGAATTAAAACACGGCCAACTGCTAAAGGTAGAAAAGGTTGATTAAATAAAAATAGCGAACAAGAGTTTCTCTTGTTCGCCATTTTTTTATTATTGAGGCTCTTTGGGCAGTTCCATACGGAAGCGTAAGCCCATAGCTGTTTTGTCAAATTGGTAGGCCAGTTCTTCATGGTCTAACAAGTGTTGGACCACGAACAGTCCCAGACCACCTTCCTTCTTCTGGCGGCTAGCGGTCATTGGCATCTCAGCGGTCTCTACCATTTCTTGGCTGGTATTTTCAACCGCCAAGTGCGTCCCTTCTTCTTCGAGACGGAGCTGGATCTCTCCACCGGCATCCGAATGCTTGACGGCATTACTAATGACATTTGAGAGGACCAATTTCAGAATGGCTGGGTCCATATAAACTGCTTTGTCAGGGATTTGATTGTCAATCGTGAGCGCGCGGGATTGAGCCAAGACCTTGTACTGGTCGAGGATCTGCTCTAAGGCCTGATCCAGCTGGATCCACTCCTTGTCTCCAGCCAATTCTTGGACAGAGGACAGAGATAGGATTTCCAGGACAATCTGGTTCATCTCATCGACGATATCGAGGGAGACCGACAGATAGCGGTCCCGATCCTTGTAGCGGCCGATCTTATCTCGCATATTTTCTAGGATAATCTTCAAGCTGGCCAGAGGCGTCTTGAGCTCATGCGAAGCCCCACGTAGGAATTCCACCTTCATCTGCTCCAACTTCAGATTTTCCTGCTTCTGCTGCTCTAGATTGTCGATCACCTCTAAAAGATGATGATAGAGGTCGTTGATCTGTTGCTTGAGAACGCCAATCTCATCCTGCGAATGAATGGGGAGACTAGCTGTCCGATCCAGCCGTTTCATCCGCTTGGTCATCTGCTTGATTTCCAGGATCGGAGCAGAAATCAGGCGGGCATAGAGATAGGAGGCAAGCAATGACAGAACAAAGGAAGCCAGAAGACTATAGGGAAGAAAGCCCAGACTGATGTCCCGCGCTTCCTTTTGGGAATCGACAGTTGCTAAGAATTGCAAGGTCAAGTCCTTCCCCTCTTTTGTCTGGATTTTTCGCTCTTCAATGACTAGGGAATTATTCTGGCTGTCAGGGTTCACGAGCAAGTCATCCTTGACCTCTAGGGCATTTTGTTTTTCCTTGTCCTTGATCGAGACCTTGATATCATTGGTCTTGGAATATAGGTCGATGACCGACTCAATGGTTCCTTCTTCCTGGCCTTGGAAACTCTTGGACAGGGCCTGTGATTTCTTCAAAATCGTCTGGCGCTGGGACTCGATATAGGTCGACGGGAAAATAAAGTAAACCGAAGCGTGTAGAAGGATGACTAAGCCACTAAAAAGGGCAAAGGTGATCAGAAAAATCTTTGCAAAGATACTCCGTTTGGTCATGGTCTCTCCAATTTATAGCCGACATTGCGCACCGTAACGATACAGTCCAGCTCTAGTTTTTTTCGTAGTTCCTTGATATAGACATCAATCACCCGGTCAAAAGGAATCTCCTCCGTCTCCTTCCAGACGGCATCGAGGATCTGAGAGCGGGTCCGGGCCTTGCCTTCATGCTGGAGCAAGTATTCCAAGATTTCCAACTCCTTGGCATTCATGGAGATGGCTTGCCCAGCTAGGCTGGCTGTATAGCTCTCAAAATCCACCCGTGCCTCTCCATAGGTGAAGACCCGGGAAGGCTGGAGCTTTTTAAAAATAGCTTCGATGCGGACCTTCAAGAGGGACAAGGAGAAGGGTTTTTCCAGATAGCCATCCGCCAACTCTCCAAAAGCCGTCAACTTATAGTCCTCGTCATGGAAGGCCGTCAGCATGAGGACAGGGACTGAGCTGGTCTTCCGGATGGTCTTGAGCACTTCCAAGCCATTGAGGATAGGGAGCTGGATATCCAGCAAGACCAGATCTGGCGCTTCTCTGTGAAAGAGGTCCAGGGCCTCCTGCCCATCGCCTGCTTCAAAGACCTCATAGCCACATTCCATGAGATAGTCGCTCATCCCTTCGCGAATCAGGACTTCATCTTCTACGATTAGTATCTTCATACACTTTCCTTTATCTAAGAACTTCTTCTACCTCCTATTATACCCTATTTCTATTTTAGGAAACAATCTCTTATTCGACATCCACCAAGAGTTCCTTTGGTTTCTTATGCAAGAGCCATTGTGAAGAAAGGATGGATACCAGGATCAAGAGCAACCCACCGACCAAGACAATCACCAACAATTGGCTCGGTTGGATATCCATATGGATATCAGTCAGGGTCTTACTGAAGCTTTCTGCCTCAGCTCCTCCACCAAGGTTGGCTGCAGAGGATTCTTGAGCCATTTGTTTGGCAATGCCACTGGTTACGTTCTTAAGCACCGTATCTCCGACTCCTTTGGCAAGAAGACCTGCGACTCCATAGGAGAGGAGGAAGGCTGGGATGGAAATCATGATTAATTCTGCCACGAATTGTCCCGCAATCTGCACCTTGGAGAGTCCTAGAGCCAGCAAGATACCAACTTCTCTGCGACGGGCATTGAGCCACAAGACAAGGAGAAGGGTGAGAAGCAAGCTAGCAAAGATGAGGCTACCGATAAACAAGTAGTTCGCCACTTGGAACATACTGCTGATCGATTTTTGCAAGGCTGGGTAGTTGGAAGAGCTCTTGACTAGGTCATAGTAATTCCATGGGATATCCAAGGCTTTGATTTTTTCGATCAATTTATCGAGGTCCTGATCCCCTTTGGCAAAGAAGGTCGCATCCTCATAGGTAGCTGTTTGGACGGTATTGCCATAGAGCTTGGCAGCTGTATCTAGGTCAGAAATGAGGGTATCTTCATACAATTCTTGGGCGTAAGTTAGAGGAGCTTGGTTCTTACCTGAGAACAGACCCTTAATGGTTACTTCGACAGTTTCATTGGCCCCTTTTTCATTGTCAGCGTCGTAGAGATTGGACTTGAGACGCACCTTATCGCCCACCTTAAGACCATTCTTTTTCGCCAAATCTTCGTGCATGAGGATTTGGTTTTTGTCCTTATCGGTCAGATGCTCCCCTTGAACCAGCTTGTAGGCTCCAGAGACAAACTTATCTTCTTTAGAAGAGTCATTGACCCCTGTCACCATCAAGGTATTCTTAAAGTGCTTGGCCCGCTCTGGAGATTGATTTTGCAGGGTTTCTTCAGTCTCAATGATCTCGTGGTCTAGGATATCTGCGATGGCATTGATCCGCTTGATGGAGGAGGTGATTCCCTCTACCTGGCTGATTTTTTCGATATCCTCTCCTCTGAGATTCCCTGCTCCCCGAGGGGTTCCTGGATTGGTCCGGCGGTTGATCTGCATGGAGAAGCTATTGGTGATGGATCCCAGGCTTTCCGATGAAGCTTGTTGGGTCGCTCCCTTCATGGAGAGTCCAATCAAGCTCAAGGTCCCCATGAGGAGAATGATGGCAAAGAGCAAGAGAGACTTGGGCCATTTACGTGTGATATAAGCAAAAGCATTTCGCAACATAGCATTCCCTCCTTACTTGCTCTTCTCAACGAGGCTACGGCGACTCAATTCCAAGACCACATCAGAGGCCTCTGCCACTTCCTTACTGTGGGTGACGACAATGACACATTTTTGGCGTTCCTTGGCCAACTTCTTCAAAATAGCAATAATGTCACCTGCTGTCTGTTCATCTAAGTTTCCTGTCGGCTCATCTGCCAAGATGACAGGCGCTTCTGAAACGAGCGCACGTGCAATGGCCACCCGTTGCTGTTGCCCTCCGGATAGTTGGAGGACATTGCGTTTGATTTGCGTTTCGTCCAGCCCCAATTCCAAGAGAATCTCTTTCCCAGCTTGTTTGTTGACTAGGCGGACATTTTCAAGTGGTGTCAAATAATCGATCAGATTGTAATTCTGAAAAACCAGGGAAACATGGTGCTTGCGGTGGTAGCTAGATCCTTTGGTCTGGATGTCCTCCCCATCAAAGAGAACCTGCCCTTTCTTGGGATTGTCCAAACCAGCCAAGAGGGAGAGGAGGGTTGATTTCCCAGTTCCTGACTGGCCAATAATACTGTAAAATGTCCCATTTTCGAACTGATAGTTCACATTTGAGAGGATATCTTCACTATAGCTTTGGTAACTATAGGCTACATTTTTGAGTTCTAACATATGTGTCATTTCTCCTTAACTCATTTTTGTTAATATTTCTTTTGGTGTCTTGCGCCAGATCAAGCTGGTGGTTGCACCGAGCGACAGAAGGATCAAGCCCAAGAGGCTAGCATAGGCGATTCCTAAGGAAAGGCCTTGAGGGATCTGATGGAGTAAGTCTAGGGTCTGCTGTTGCCCCGTCTCTCCGACAAATTGTTCTAAGAAACGATGGCTAATCATCCGCCCGATGAGAAAGGCCGGAAGCACTGCCAGTAAGGATACCAGCACCACTTCCAAAAGGAACTGTCCAAAGATCCGTCCCTTGCTCTTCCCTATGGATAAGAGCACCCCGATTTCATGGATCCGCTCCCGTGTCCAGAGACTGAGTAAGAGAGATAGGGCACCTGCTCCCGTCACCAGGAGGACGATCATCATGATCCGTACCAGGCCTTCTAGGGTCTGAGAGGATTCCTTCATCTGGTCAAAGGCCTTGCGATCTTCGACCAAGCGGAGAGATTGCCAATCCAGATCCAAGCTTTTGACTTGCTTCAAGAGAGCATCGATTTTCTCAGGATCTTTAACGCCAAAGGTAACCTGGGTCACTTCTTGTTGACTGAGACCTAAGAGCTTGGTCGCATCCTCATAAGGAAGGTAGACTTGGTTTTCACTCAGATCAGAGGTCATTCCTGTGAATTTTTCCTGTTTCTTACCTGAAAAGATCCCAACGATTTCAAAGGTTTGCTCCTTGGCAGGATTCTCTCCCATCTGAAAGCTGGATAAGGTCAACTGATCTCCGACCTTTAGCTTGTTCTTCTTAGCCAACTCTTCGTGGATTAAGATTTGCCCGCTCGCTTTATCGGATAAGTGCTTGCCTTGCACCAGTTGGAAACTGCCACTTCGGAAATCTAGGTGCTGGTCTGTCTTCTGGGTGAAGACAGCGCCTAGTGCTTGCTTGGCTTCCTGTCCCAGATCATCCCTTTCTACCGACTGCTGTCCCGTCACCGCTTCTTTACCAAGAATACGAACGGGACTTTCATATTGAGGAACCATGGATCCCACCCCGTCCAGTTGCCGCACCTTTTCAGCTTCCTTCAGAGCAAAGGGCTTATCCCCTTGTTTACTGGTCAGAGCAAAACTGGTCCCCGCCGACTGTTTGATGTGGTCCTCCAGTTTTCCTCCCACTTGCATCAGTGAAAAACAGAAATACAAGCAAGAGAGGATCAAGAGGAGAATCAGAAAGAGGACCAGATTCCTCGTTCTTTTTCGAGAAATATAGGCGATTGCCTGTTGTAAGAGCATGATCTTACCCTCCATTTCAAGGTCCACAGCGATACAGTGTGGACGCTTTCATCATTTGTTGCTTTCATTATAGAGGAGAAATGTGAAATGTTTATGAAATACAAAAAAACTCCCCCAGAAAAATCTGGAGGAGCTTTTAGCAAGGGAGTATGAAACATTTTTAATATGAAAAAGGTCGATAAAAATTAAGGATCAAAAAGTTTCAATTTATTCGATCAAGTTTTTGTCTTTAGACATGTATGTGGGAAGTTTTCCTCCCTTGCTCTGATGTAGAACTTTTCTACTTAATATAGTTTAACCTATCTTTGTTACAAAATAAAGGAATTTGTATTGCATTTTTGTTCCAAATATAAAACGGATGGATCACTAAAAAAGAAGATTTCTATAGATGTTTGTTCAATTGAAAAGAACGCACTGATATCACTACATTTAAAGAAAATCGACAATTCAATCACACTTTGTTTTTTTTCATCCAATCGCAGTTTTTTAACCTAGTCGTTAAAGCTTAATTTGCAGAAAAATAAATTTCAATAATTGCACTTCACAAGCGATTATAATATATATAAATATGTAGTCTGTTTGACGCAAATGATTAGAGGCGAAACCTCAATCAAACACACAAGTTACGATAGAAAATAAAGAAGGCCGATAACGCCTTCTTTATTGTCTTAGTAAGATGCTTAGGCAAGGCATCATGGTGCTTGCCGTATCCTAATGAGGTGCTTCAGCACCCATTGGGATAAGCAGGTTACATCATTCCACCCATCATGCTTGGATCCATAGCTGGTGCAGCTGGAGTTGGTTCTGGTTTGTTGGCTACCACTGCTTCGGTCGTCAAGATAAGGCTCGCTACAGAAGCGGCATTTTGAAGAGCTGAACGACTCACCTTCACTGGGTCGATAATTCCTGCTTCAATCATGTTGACCCACTCACCTGTTGCAGCATTAAAGCCTGTTCCGACTTCTGCATGTTTCAAGCGATCAATGACAATTGATCCTTCATAGCCTGCATTGTGGGCAATTTGGCGTACAGGTTCTTCCAAGGCGCGAAGCACGATGTTGCGTCCTGTCGCTTCATCCCCTTCCAATTCAAGGGTTGCCACTGCAGAAATAACGTTGGCAAGGGCCGTACCACCACCGGCAACAATTCCTTCTTCAACCGCTGCACGTGTCGCATTGAGGGCATCTTCGATACGGAGTTTCATTTCCTTCAATTCTGTTTCGGTTGCAGCTCCGACCTTAATCACTGCAACGCCACCAGACAATTTGGCCAAGCGTTCTTGCAATTTTTCACGGTCAAATTCTGAAGTGGTTGTTTCAATTTGTGATTTAATCACGGCCACACGGTTAGCAATAGCTTCAGGATTACCTGCACCTTCTACGATGACTGTGCTGTCTTTATCTACTGTCACTTTACTTGCTTGCCCAAGCGCTTCGATGGTCGCATCTTTTAACTCAAGACCGAGATCTTCTGTGATAACAGTTCCCCCTGTCAAGATAGCGATGTCTTCCAGCATGGCTTTGCGACGGTCACCGAATCCTGGTGCCTTAACAGCTACGACATTGAAAGTTCCACGAATCTTGTTCAAGACAAGAGTTGGGAGAGCTTCGCCATCCACATCATCCGCAATAATCAAGAGCGGACGATTGCTTTGTAGGATACTTTCAAGCAGGGGAAGGATTTCCTGGATATTTGATACCTTCTTATCGGTGATCAAAATATAAGGATTTTCAAGGTCTGCCACCATTTTTTCATTATCAGTGACCATGTATTGAGAGAGGTAACCACGATCAAACTGCATCCCTTCAACGACTTCTAACTCTGTTTCCATTCCACGAGATTCTTCAATCGTGATCACTCCGTCGTTGCCCACTTTTTCCATGGCTTCTGAGATGTACTCACCGACCTTTTCAGAGCGAGAAGAGACAGCCGCAACCTGGGCGATAGCCTCTTTATTGGCAACCGGAATCGCATTATCTTTCAAGGCTTCAACAGCAGTCGCAACCGCTGCTTCAATCCCACGACGGATACCGATTGGATTCGCACCCGCTGTAACGTTCTTGATCCCTTCACGGACGATGGCTTGCGTCAAGACAGTCGCAGTCGTTGTTCCGTCTCCAGCAATATCGTTGGTTTTAGAAGCAACTTCTGATACCAATTTGGCACCCATATTTTCGAAGTGGTCTTCCAATTCGATTTCTTTTGCGATGGTCACCCCATCATTGGTAATCAATGGTGACCCAAATGATTTTTCAAGAACCACATTACGGCCTTTAGGTCCCAAGGTCACCTTAACAGTATCTGCTAGGATATCAACCCCACGGACCATGGCTGCACGAGCATCTGATGAAAATTTAATTTCTTTTGACATACATCTTTCTCCTTTCTGATTCTTTAAGCTTCAACAATGGCAAGAATACTTGCAGTCCCAACAATCGTGTACTTCTCATCGCCGTCTTTCACTTCAACGCCTGCATGATTTTCTACTAAGACAGTATCACCAACTTTGACGCTTGGAGCTACCAACTCACCACTGAGGGTTCGAACCCCCTCACCTACAGCGATGACTTCTGCTGTTTTGGTTTCAGCTTGACTTGCTTTTGCGATGACAAAGCCACCGACTGTTTGTTCTTTTTCTTCTACTTTCAAGACCACGCGGTCTCCTAATGGTTTTAACATATCGTTCCTCCATTTCTGTATTTTAGCACTCTTTGATATCGAGTGCTAACTCATGTTTCTATTGTATCACTTGGTCAAAAATAGTCAAGAAAAAAACACCTCAATCTTTTCGAAGTGTTTTCGATTTCTAGCCAACCAGATCTAGTTTTTCTTGGTAAGCTTGGACAACTTTTTGTAGGTTGGCTCGACCACGATACATCCCATATCCCACTACCAACATCCCCACGATCCCGAACAGGGCGATCAAGCTACCTAAGATCAAAAATAGTAGGGAAGTCTTGTGAAAGAAATAAATCAGCAGCCCACCGATACTAGCCATGAGAAAGAGCACACTAAACCAACGCCCCAAGTTTTCCAACATATGCCGTTGGTAGCGAATTTCTGTCTCATACCCTTTTATTAATTCTTGTCTGGTGTGCATAGATGCCTCCTTCAATAAAAATTGAGAATGAAGTATTCGTAAAGGAGGTCACGTACTTCATTCTCAATGCTCCGGTTGCAATAAACTATTTCTAGTTTTCTCTTAGTATTTGAGACCTGGATCAAAGATTCCAAGAGCTACCCCAGCCAAGGCGATGATGACCAAGAGAAGCATCACCTTGTTTGGTGAGACTTTCTTCTTCGCCATGAGCCACCAGCAAAGAGTGATAAAGGCAGCAGTTAAGAGACCTGGATAAACACCATCAATCTTTTCTTGGATTTTGAGGAAGGCCTCTCCGTCAGCATTTTTAAATTCGAGGGCTGTTGTAACAGAGACCCAAGTCGCTGCTACGGCACCGATGACCATACCACCGACTACACTGATCGCTTTGCGAAGGGCTTGTCCTTTTGGTCCTACAAGGAATTCAACCGCCTTGTCCCCTAAGTGATAACCTTTGAAGAAAGCGAAACGCATTCCCAAGTATACCAAGAGGTTCCAAACGACGATGTAGAAGAGAGCCCCTGCAATGTTTCCACCTTTAGAAAGACCAAGGGCAATACCGAGAAGTACAGGGATTAAAGTCCCAACAACCAAGGAGTCACCAATTCCAGCGATTGGTCCCATCAGACCAGCACGCATCCCGTTGATGGTTTCGCCATCTACTGCTTCCCCATTGGCACGAGCTTCTTCCAAACCAGCTGTAATCCCTACAACCAGTGATCCTAGTTGGGGTTCGGTATTAAAGAAGGCTGTATAGGTTTGCATAGCTTCTTTTTGTTCTTCTTTAGAATCATACATTTCTTCCACGATTGGAAGCATAGAAGTCAAATACCCAAAGGTTTGCATGTGTTCTTGAGAGAAACAGGTCAAGTGACCATAATACCAATGATGGAATGCTTTGGTTAGCGTTTTCTTTGAAATTTTCTTTTTATCAGCCATCTTAGATATCCTCCTCATCATCGTCAAAGTCATTTGCTCCAGCAGGGACGACTTTCATTGTTTTAATCACTTCAAGTTCATAGTAGATCACCGCAAAAATCAATGAAACTACCGCACTCGCTACCAAGTTCAAGCCAAGAGATTTTGCCAAAGTAAATCCAACAAAGAATGGAATGAAGTCTCTCACTTCTGTAACGATTTGCTTCAAGAGGATGGCAATACCGACACATGGAAGAAGGGCACCGACTGTAAAGAGGGCTTTCATCCAGTAACCATCCATCGGAAGGTATTGTTTCATCAAATCCACCATGTTTTCACCGAATTTGGTGATAATCATTGTTGGAAGGAAAGAGAAGAGGAAATGAGAGATCCAAGGGTAAACCCAGTCAACTGCGTAGAGTTTTTTGAAGTTTCCTTCTTCAACGGCTTTCCAACCGATGTGTTGCCAAAGCAAATTCATTGTCGCAGTACCGTAGAAAAGAACGGTACCGATAGTCCCAACGGCTGCACCGATTGGGGCTGCTGCTGCTGCAATTGCTGCCTCACCAGTAATATTGTTAGCATGAACAAATAAGATAGAAAGAGGAATTCCAATATAAGAAATAGCCCGCACATCGGCAGATACAGTTCCACCAGGAGTAACCAAGGCGATGTATACGACCTGAAGGGCAACCCCGACCATGATACCGGTTGTCACATCTCCAAGGATCAACCCTGAAATCAAACCTCCGACCAGGGGACGACCAAGTGTATAGTTCCCGATACTGGAACCACCCATACCAGGCATTGAAGACAAGCTGGCGAAAATACCAAGCAAGATTGCTTGAATCCATGAAATTGTCATAACAAACGCTCCTTTTGTTTGTAAATATAGTTTAGTGACGAAGAGCTAGAATGTGCTCCCCTTTCTAGAATCCGAATTTTGATTTAAAATCATCCCAGTAACCAATCGACACATCTGGTAACAACTGGAATTTTACCTTGTAACCAGCAGCCTGAATAGCTTCAATAGCTTCTGCTTCTTCCTGGGTGATGGATTGGTTGTTCCCCAATTTCACAGCACCCGGACGGTCATTTGCAGGACCGACAATGATTTCTTTGACATCCCCTGGAACAAATCCTTGGTCGACCAAAATTTCTTTCATATCGATGGGGTTCTTGGTAATCAAGAAATAGCGAGTTTCTGATTCAGTTACTTTTGCAGATTTTTCCTTGAAAGCTTCCTTGGTCCAAACAAAGGTTTTCTTATCTGAAGCCCCTTTATAGGCTTGGATCAAGACCTTATTGGAAGCTGCTGCGTCGTTGACGGCGATTAAGCCATCACAAGGCTTTTCTTTAGCCCATCGAGTTACTGTTTGACCGTGGATCATACGGTCATCAATGCGTACAAATGATACTACCATTTTCTAACCTCCCTAAATTAAATATCATCGTCTTCTTCATCATCACCCTCTACTGAAGCAAGGGCAAATTCTTGTAAGGCAGTGGAAGCTTCGGATAAAATCACTTGGGCTAAGTCTGCCCCCTCCATCATGTCCTTCATCACAACTGCTGTCAGCGCCATGGTCAAGTTCATTCCACCTAAGATCAAGGCTCTAGACAGCTTTCCTTGCTCCTCTAGCACCGTTGCAGCTGTTGTCAAAGGACTTCCACCTACAATGTCCGCTAGAACTAAGACAGAGTCCTCATCTGCCAAAGGTGCTAGAGCCTGACGAAAATCATGAGCAAAATCATCTACCGATTTGCCTTCTTTCAGTCCGACCGCAATCACCTGATCTATCTTATCCCCAGCAAACATTGCCAGTGAACTTTTCAGACCTTCTGCCAGTCCACCATGACTGACTAATACCAGATACTTCATCCTTTCGCCTCCTTTATGATGACCTTATTGTATTGCTTTTGAAAGCGTTTTACTATTGTCATTTGTCACAAAGAAAAGTTGACATCTGTCAATAAAAAAATGACATCTGTCACTTGACAGATGCCTAGTTCTTCTTAACGAAACTTTTCCCGAAGCATTTCCTCAATAATCTTTTGAATTTGAGGCAATTGATTATCAATATCTTTTGCTTTAAGGGCATTATGAATGAGATAGTCCAATCGATCCCAGATATCAGTTGGCAGGTTCCCAGGAGTGCTTAGGACAGCTTTTTTCATAATTCGGTCCAGGGTCCGATTCGTCAGGGAGTCGGACCCAAAGTCATCCGCTTTAAGGAGGTCCCGACTTTCCGAACTATTGACCACCGAAGGGAGGACAGAGGTCCCCTGCGACTGCCGAAAGAGCTCCTGCTGGACCTGCTGGTCCTGGGTCAAAAATTCCATGAATTCCTTGGCCTCCTTGCTAGCACTGGCCCGAGAAGACAGAGCAAATAAGGACGTCTCCACTAAGGTTGATGGAGTAGAGCCAGAAGCCCCGGGCATAGGGATACAGGTCCAAGTGAAATTCGAATACTTGGCAACATGATAGGGATATGGTTTATAAGTTCTGTACTGGGCCAAGGTCATCGGATAAAAAGCGACCTTTCCTTCATCAAAATCCTTGGAAGTGACATTGAAGTTCCCATGAAGAGCTTCAAGTTTTTCGACAAAATAGAGCGAGCGCTTCATTTCTTTACTCGTCAGACTAATGTTATCCTGGCGGAACAGCTGTCCCCCGTAGGCTGCCAAGGCCTCTCGCCAAGTATAATCTGTACTTCCAAACTGATCTAGCTCCCCATCTCCATCCGTATCCTTCGTCACTTTTTGACAAATAGCATAAAATTCCTCCAAGGTCCACCCCTCTTTCGGAATAGCAATCCCTTCCTTTTCCAATAAATCCTTATTGACACACATCAAAACAGGATTGCTCTCAAATGGGAGGGCATATTGACGATTCTTGTACTTGCCGGCTTCTAGAGCAACTGGATAAAAATGAGAAGGATCGACCTGTTTTTCCATCAAGGGGGTCAAATCTTCCACCGCCCCACGCGCCGCTAACACTGGCAACTCTGTACTGGATACCATATATAGATCTGGCTCCTGTCCATGGAGGATCTGATTGGCTAACCAGTTCGCATACTTATTCTTCGGAATCCCGCTTTCATAGACAATCTTTATCCCTGGATGCGTTTTTTCAAAACGAGCAATCGCTTGGTCCAAGACTTTTTCTTCTGTTTGGGTGGGTACATCCCAGCTAGATCCTGCGTAGACCCCCAAACGGACAATCCTTGGCTGACGCTCCCACCAAATCCCTCCAGCAAGCAGAAGAAGCAAGAAGATCCCTAGAAAAAATCTGGTACCTCGTATCTTACGTTTTTTCTTCATCGGCCATCACTTTCTGTTCCAAAATCCTTAGTGGTCACACCTTTTTGAACAGACCAAATAGCTAGCTGGGTCCGATCCCGCAGGTTCAACTTAGACAAAATTGTTGACAGGTAATTCCGAATCGTTCCCTCAGACAGGAAAAGTTTGGCTGCGATTTCCTTATTAGACTCCCCAAAACCAACCTGCTGGATGATCCGCCATTCAGTCAGGGATAAGTCGCTCACATATTCTTCAGAAACGGAGATTGTGTAATTGCTCTGAGCCATCTGAGAAAAAATCTGAAAAACCTTACTAGCAATATTAGGGTTTATCATGGCTCCCCCATGATAAACAATTTGAATGGCTTGGTAGAGCTCCTCTGTTGAAGCCCCTTTAAGCAAATACCCTGAAGCTCCATATTTCAAAGCACGAAAGATGAAATCATCATCGTCAAAGGTGGTCAGAATGATGATTTTAACCTCAGGGAAGCGTTCCTTGACTTCTTTTGTTGCCATCACACCATCCATCTTGGGCATACGAATATCCATCAATACGACATCTGGTCGATCTTGGGGGATTCGCTCTAGCACTTCGTGACCGTCCGCCACTGCAGAAGTCACCTGAATATCTTGATGGGCAGACAAAATAATTTGGAGCGACTCGCGAATCAGTGCTTGGTCATCCGCAATCATTACTTTGATCATAAGATCTTTCCTCCTTTTTCTTTGGGCAATTCAATTCGTGTATAAAATCCATTTCGATTGGCAAATTCTATCCTTCCTCCCAAGATAGAGACCCGCTCTCGCATTTGTTTCAAGCCATAGCCGACCTGTAGTTGGTCAAAGCCGACCCCATTATCTTTGAGAATCATGACATAGGCATCTTCCAGCAAAAAGGAAATCTGCATGTGAGTCGCATGACCGTGGCGGACAGAATTGGTCATGGACTCCTGAATCACTCGAAAGACGGTGTCCTCCACCATGACATCCAGATCTACATCATCCCAGTCATAGGTTAGCTCGACTTGTAAGTTGGAAATAGCTTGGTATTCGTGAACCAATTTCAAAACCGCATCCCTCAAGGTATGGTCCTCCAAGGCACCTGGCCGAAGCTTGTTCAAAGAGCCCCGGACGTCCTTGATTCCATCTCGTACCACCGTAGAGACCGATTGAAGCTGGGTCTTGGCACGACCAGGGTCAATATCAATCAAAACCCCAACTGCATCAATCCCTGCAGAAATACCCGTCAAGGCATGGCCCAGAGTATCATGAATTTCCCGTGCTATTCGCTTGCGCTCCCGATCCTCCGCAATCTTTTCCGAAAGGGCCATGTAGCTATTTAATTCCGTATTAACCTGCGAAACCATTTCTAACTCTTTTTCAATCCGATGGTGCTCTGCCACTACCGATAAAATGTAAAAGAGAAGAGAAATAATAAAGACAACCATATTTAAAGAAGCTAGCGCATTTTTAGCGAATAGGATGAGCATCCGAATCGATGAAGGATAGAAGGCAATATAGGCATCTAGCGAAGGCAATTGCACAACTAGAGAAAGAATGTCATAATTGGTCACAAGGAGGACTATAAAACTCAGAAGGATAAAGGCAAACCAGTAGCGCCTATCTTTGGAACTACTAAACTCTTTGGAACCGTAAAAGATATCAGCAAATACCAAGAGGATGATCCCATTGTAGGAGAAGCTGAGGGCCATCATGACACCTAGCATCAGCAGTATTTCTAGAATATTCCATTTGTCAAAAACTGACCACTCCTGTGTCCCTTGACGCATCCGATAAAAGGTAATGAGAAGAATCCCTCCAAAGAGAAGAATGGAGATCCAAAAATTCTGAGCTGGTGAACTCGGTATTGCTCTTAATTGCTCCAATAATTGATACCCTTGCCCCTTGGCAATGATGTAATTGGTCGCATGTAGGTAGAGCGAACTGCTAAATAAAATGGCGATGAAATTAATGATTTTTAATAAAATCAAACTATAACGAATACCACGGAGCTTGGTCATTACTGCCACCCGTTGACATCGTATCGGTCAACATTATCCTTATCAATCATCTCTACTGGGATCTTATATTGCTCCTTGTAGGATTTACCTGTCCTCATGCACTCAATCACTTGCATCACCTGTCTTCCCATTTTAAGAGGAGATTGAGCAACTGTCCCTTCAATATCATCCGTCGTCGAAAGCAAAACCTTCATATCCGGAGAGCCATCGATTCCATAAATAGAAATCGGCATAGCTAATTGATTTTCCTTAATCGCTGCTAAAGCTCCGATGGCTGCCCGATCATTTAAGGCCACGACAGCATCAAATGCAAGACCGTCCTGAATGACCTGGGAAACAGCTGGCAGGGCCAATTCCGTTTGCCCACGAGTCTCTTCTCTCCCAACAATCTGATAGGCAGGTTCCGACTGAATCGTATCTAAGAACCCTTGAATCCGTTGCTCTGCCGATATCGTCCCCTTATGCTCTAAGAGGAGGATTTTCGCCTCTTTTTTCTGCTTCATCAAGCGCTGTGCTACCAAGACCCCTGCTTGGTAATTATCCGACACCACACTGGCATCCACCGTGAAATGGCTGAGCTGACTGTCCACTGCAATGATTTTAATCCCTGCCTGTTGGGCTCTCTTTAAGGAAGCAATGATTTTAGGGCTATCTCCTTTTACAGGATTAATCACAATCACATTGACCTTTTGTTGACGAAAATAATCAATCTGTTGACTTTGTTTTTCTTCGTCTAACTCTGGATTACGAACTAGAAGCAAGTCCCCTTTTTCGTCAGCCACTCGTTCAATTTCTGCATTAAGTGTTTGATAGAATTCATTGTTCATGGTCATGTAGGTCACGCCAATCCGCATCTGACCACGCACAGGCTTTAGTTGACTAGCATTCAAGTAGATGACCCCTACCACAAAAACCAGGCTCAAAAATATCGTATAGATCATCGCTCGATCGCGTTTCTTTTGATCAGTTCCCTCTTCCAACCCCATCTCTTCTCCTCTTAAAAACGAATTATTTTACAACATCAAACCTTTTCGTTCGCATTTAATACCTTTTATTATAGCATTTTTTACCAAGAGCTTGAAGGTCTTACGGAAATGAATGCGTTTTACTCCTCTTTCTAGACGATAACTTTTCCCTGCAACTTCAGCGAGAAGTTTTCGAAAAAGAAAAAACGACACAGCTTAGCAACTGCACCGTTTTCGTCTTTTAAAATGGAAGTTCTTCCTCTTCGAGGATGAGATCCGCTAGATCCCCTCCCGCTCCATTAGCCCGCATCGCTCGTTGAGCGCGACTTTCTAAGAGCTGGAAGCCTTGACAGAGCACTTCTGTCACATATTGTGTCGCCCCATTTTTCTCATAACGTCTGGTTCGAAGCTCGCCATCTACTGAGAGCAAGCTCCCCTTGTTGGCATAGGAGACAAGGGTCTCTGCTAATTTCCCCCAGACCACTAGGGTGATAAAGTCCGCCTCCCGCTCGCCATTTTGATCCTTGTAACGCCGATTAACAGCCAGAGTTGCACGGGCAACGGACTTGTCTGTATTGGTCTTATGAAGCTCTGGGTCTGCCACAAGGCGCCCGATTAAAATTACTTTATTGTACATATTTTTTCCTCCTACTTATATAATTCGTAGTTTTTTAGCCATTTGAGGAAAAAATAAAAAAGAGAGTGGGACAGAAATCGGTCATTCGTTAGAATTCGATTTCGTCGTCCCACCTCCGCACAGTTGAGTAGGGCTGTAAAAGCTGATGAAATCAGCGTAGTAGAGCCCACTCAACCACTGCGTCTTGCTCGACAATCCAAAGACAATTGAGAGGTTAGGACTTTTGTCCCACTCTCTTATCCTTGCCAGTGACGGGTGGGGTCAAATGGAGTTCCCACCTCTTCTGTATCTTGCAATTCAATAATCCCACGTTTTTGTGGAGCATTTGGTAAGTGCAATTCGCGTGGGCTACACATCATCCCAAAGCTCTTTTCTCCACGAAGGGCCCCTGGGAAAATCAAGCTTCCATCTGGCATCATCGCACCTGGTAGAGCCACGATTGTCTTGAGACCTTCACGCGCATTTGGCGCACCTGCTACGATCTGAACCGTCTTGTCTGGTCCGACAGCCACCTGGCAGATGTTGAGGTGGTCACTATCTGGATGAGCAACCATTTCAACGATTTGCCCCACGACAAACTTAGGCTCCTTGTCATTGACCAAGACTTCTGCAAATCCTTCCGCTTGCAATTCTTGATTGAGACGTGCAACTTGCTCATCACTCAAGAAAATTTGCCCCTTGCCATCAAGTGCAAAGAAAGTCGAAGCCTCAAAAATATTCCAGGCCACTGTTTCTTGCTTGTCTTCACGGTAGACACGGGCTACTTTGCCTTTGCGCTCTGCTGCTAATTTGGCATCCCCACTGTTTTTCAAGGTAAGCATTAAGACATCGCCGACTTGTTCTTTATTATAGGTTACAATCATTTTTTCTCTTTCTCCTACTTCAATCCTGCTAAAAATTCTGAAATCTGAGCCTTGGTTTTACGGTCGCGATTGACGAAACGACCCAGTTCCCGATCCTTGTCTAGGACCACTAGACTCGGAATGCCATAGATATCCCAAAGCTTAGCCAGGTCTAGATACTGGTCTCGGTCAACCAAAACGAAGGTAAATTCAGGGTATTCCGCTTCAATCTCTGGCAAAAAGGGCTGGATATACCGGCAATCGCCACACCAATCCGCTGAAAAGAAGAAAACCTTCTTTCCTTCTTGCTCGACGTAGCTGGCTAATTCCTCTAAAGACTGTGGTATGATCATAGTTTTTCCTCTTCATACTGAAGAAGGCCTTCTTCATAGACAAAGCGATAGTGGCGCTCATCCTCAAATACGAGCCCTCCTACCAGACGTTCTTCGCTTGATTCATAGAGTTCCACATAAAGGGTCGCAATCTTTCCCATATTCTCCATCTGCTCACGGACTTCTGCGACTAACTCTTCTTGCGTCCGCAGACGTTTTTGATCTTTGGCAATTTTATAGGCCCCAAGGGCAAGAGCACTTGCACTAGCTGCTGCAAGGCTGGATAAAATGATTTTTTTAGCTTTCATACCTCATATTGTAACACAAAATACAAGCTGGGACAACGAAAGGAGAATACTGCTACCAACAATTACGATCTGCTCTCATCCCCTTCAACTGCCACTACCATCTCGACTAAAAAAGTGATAAAATAACAATCAGAAAGAAGGTAACTTATGACTGATTTATTTTCTAAAATCAAAGAAGTAACAGAACTTCCTGCCATCTCTGGCCACGAAGCGCCTGTTCGCGATTATCTACGCAAACAGATCACTCCACATGTGGATGAAGTGGTCACAGACGGCTTGGGAAGCATCTTTGGGGTACGTCACTCAGAAGCGGCTCACGCTCCTCGCATCATGGTCGCAGGCCATATGGATGAAGTTGGCTTTATGGTCAGTGAGATCAAGGCAGACGGCACCTTCCGCGTGGTTGAAATCGGTGGTTGGAACCCTATGGTGGTCAGCAGCCAACGTTTCACCCTTTTGACACGCGATGGCCGGTCTTATCCTGTCATTTCCGGATCTGTTCCCCCGCATTTGACACGTGGCGCAAACGGTCCTACACTTCCAGCAATCGGGGATATTGTATTCGATGGTGGCTTTGCCAACAAAGAAGAAGCAGAAAGCTTTGGGATCCGTCCAGGCGACACCTTGGTCCCTGAAAGCACTGCAATCTTGACAGCCAATCAGAAAAACATCATTTCCAAAGCTTGGGACAACCGTTATGGGGTCTTGATGGTCAGCGAATTGGCACAAGCCCTTTCTGGACAAGCCCTAGCAAACGAACTCTATGTCGGAGCGACTGTCCAAGAAGAAGTCGGACTGCGTGGTGCAGGGACTTCTGTGACCAAGTTTGATCCAGAAATTTTCCTGGCTGTTGACTGTTCTCCAGCTGCAGATGTCTACGGAGGCCAAGGAGCTATCGGTGAGGGTACCCTCCTTCGTTTCTTTGACCCAGGTCATCTCATGTTGCCAAATATGAAGGACTTCCTCCTAACCACTGCTGAAGAAGCGGGTATCAAGTACCAATACTACTGTGGAAAAGGCGGAACGGATGCTGGAGTGGCCCACTTACGAAGTGGTGGAGTGCCATCTACAACCATCGGAGTCTGCGCGCGCTACATCCACTCTCACCAAACCCTCTACTCTATGGATGACTTCCTTCAAGCCCAAGCCTTCCTTCAAGCCTTGGTTCAAAAATTGGATCGTTCAACGGTTGATTTAATTAAGAATTATTAATATTTTTCTCAAAATAATTGTTTTAAACCCCCATCTGGGGGGTTTTTTTGATATAATACTGAATGAATATTGCAACGGGTGTTCTTTTGTACTCCCCTTTCCTTATATGAAAGGCGGAGTACCGCTAAAGATCACCCTCGCTTCTTTATTGGAGGTTTAAATGAAGAAACAAGCTTTTAGTTCCGAGAAGTATTTGAATTTGCAACGTGATCACATCCTCGAGCGCATCAACCAATTTGATGGCAAGCTCTACCTAGAGTTTGGGGGAAAAATGTTGGAAGATTTCCACGCTGCACGTGTCCTTCCTGGTTATGAACCAGATAACAAAATTAAGCTTCTCCAAGAACTTCGTGACCAAGTGGAGATTGTTATCGCTATTAATGCCAATAACATTGAGCATTCAAAGGCGCGTGGTGACCTAGGAATCTCTTATGACCAAGAGGTCTTTCGCTTGATCGATAAATTCAACGAATTGGGCATCTATGTTGGTTCTGTCGTCATCACTCAGTATGCTGGTCAACCAGCCGCAGATGTTTTTCGTAAACAGTTGGAAAAGAATGGCATCGCCTCTTACCTCCACTACCCAATCAAGGGCTACCCAACGGATATGGATCACATCATTTCTCCTGAGGGAATGGGGAAAAACGACTATATTCAGACTAGCCGCAATCTCGTTGTCGTGACAGCTCCTGGTCCTGGTTCTGGTAAATTGGCTACTTGTATGTCCAATATGTACCATGACCAACTGAATGGCATCAAATCCGGTTATGCTAAGTTTGAGACTTTCCCAGTTTGGAACTTGCCTTTGCACCACCCAGTGAATTTGGCCTATGAAGCAGCGACAGCAGATCTAGACGATGTCAATATGATTGACCCCTTCCACCTCCAAACCTATGGCGAAACAACGGTCAACTACAACCGAGATATCGAAATCTTCCCTGTCTTGAAGCGGATGTTGGAACGCATCCTCGGAGAATCTCCTTACGCTTCCCCAACGGATATGGGAGTGAACATGGTCGGCTTTGCCATCGTGGACAATGACGCAGCGATTGAAGCCTCTAAGCAAGAAATTATCCGCCGTTACTACCAAACCATTCTGGATGTGAAAGCGGAGCGTGTTGGCAGTGGGGCTATTAAGAAAATTGAACTCTTGATGAACGACTTAGGTATTTCACCAAAAGATCGCCAAGTCACCATCCTTGCCCGCCAAAAAGAAGAAGAGACTGGTGATCCTGCCTTGGCCCTCGAATTACCAAATGGAGAAATCGTGACAGGTAAGACCTCTGACTTATTTGGTCCAACGGCAGCTGTTCTCATCAACGCCATCAAGAAATTGGCCAATATTGATAAAGAAACTAAGTTGATTGAGCCAGAATATGTGAAACCAATCCAAGGCTTGAAGATCAACCACTTGGGCAGCCGCAACCCTCGCCTCCATTCAAATGAAATCCTCATCGCCCTAGCCATTACCGCCATGAACCATCCAGAGGCTAATCTTGCCATGCAAGAATTAGGTCGATTGAAAGGGAGCGAAGCTCATTCAACAGTGATGTTGACAGACGAAGATAAGAACGTTCTTCGCAAACTGGGTATCCATGTAACCATGGATCCAGTTTACCAATACGATCGCTTGTACCGCAAATAAAGAAAACCAAGGCTAGACCGTTGCTCTTAGCTCCATATACAAAAAATCCCTTGAGTACCCGAAACAGTTGGCACCCAAGGGATTTTTCGTATGTTAGTTGGATGGGGAATTACTTTTCCTTAAAAAGATAGAGCCCCACAACCAGCATCAGGACAAGGAGGATTGGATACACTTCTTTTGGAAGTAAGTCCGTTTCCAAACTCACCCAAAGAAAAAGAACAGCCAAGACAATCGCGATCAACCATTTTACAAGATAAGATTTCATCAGCCCCTCCACTCCTAGTCTAGTTAAGCTCAGTATAGTCCTGCTCAAACAACTTGTCAAGGTGAAAAAAGGTAGTTGACCCTTGGATCAGCTACCTCTGATTGAATACAAAGTAATCTTAGAAACTTTCCTTAGGTGAGTACGGACGTCAGCGAACTTCGAAGAAGTTCCATGACTTAGTTTTGGATCTAAGGTTCCAAAACTCCCGAGTGCTAGAAACACTATTGTTTCTAGCACTTTTTTCACCGCTGAAAGTTCCTGTACATGTTTGAATAAACCTAATAATATGGAGCATTTGCTTCTTTTCAACATCACTTAGGTTGTTTTATATCAAGAAACAGTTTATGTATCTTTTGTTTCTTTCACAGTCTCCCACAGTTGTCGGATCTGTTTTCTTTGGACAGGATCCACAAAGTAAGGAGCAATTTCATTTAAGGATTCTAGGACAAATGCTCGTTCTGCCACATAAGGATGTGGGAGAATCAAATCTGTACTATAGAGGATCAGATCCTCCATATAAAGGAGATCTAAATCGATGACACGTGGTCCCCATTTCACCTCACGGACCCGGCCCATTTCTCGTTCGATTCCGAGTAGCGTATCGATGAGATCTTGGGGCGTAAACCAGCTTTCGACCTCTACAACTTGGTTAAGGAAGCTATCTTGCTCGACCCCTCCCCAAGGCGCTGTCTCAATCTGAGAAGAGGTTTGGAGAATAGTGAGCCCCTTTTCTTCTAATTTGGATACAGCTGTTGCCAACTGGTGTCCCTTATCGCCCATATTGGTTCCCAAACCAATAAAGGCCCGTCTTTTTTCTCGTTCAATCGTGACCGAACAAGTATCCAAAGGCAGAGGGACTGGAGCCCAAGGTTTTTTCAATTCGAGTCGAACCTTTCTGACAAATTCATAGGTCGCAAAAATCTTCTCCACTAGCTGAAAAGCCACTGTCTCAATCAAATCGATCTTCTCAGCTTGAAGCCAGTCTGTCAGTTGCTCAGCTAAGATTCCATAATGGATCGAAGCCGTCAAATCACCCGTCCGCGCCGATTTTGTCATCTCATAATCGACACAAACATCCAGGACAAAACGCTGCCCCAATTCCTTTTCAGCGGAAAAAACACCATGATAGGCATAAATTTCCAAATCTTTGATCCGTAATTGATCCACGATAGTCACCTCAGTTCATCTAGGGGTTAGTGTCCCATCAGTTTATAGGCTTCGTTTTTCAGGTCTTTATCTGTCTCTAACAAGCCACGCGCCGCTGTCGTCACAGTAGCCGTTCCTGGTTTCCGCACTCCACGCATGTTCATACACATGTGCTCTGCCTCTACCCAAACAAGGGCTCCCTGCGCTCCCAGATACTCCATCAAGGCATCCGCGATTTCCACTGTCAAGCGCTCCTGGATTTGAGGTTTTTTGGCGTAGACTTCCACCGTCCGAGCTAGCTTAGAAAGGCCCGCTACGCGCCCGTTAGGGATATAGGCAATGTGGACCTTACCATAGAAGGGCAAGAAATGGTGTTCGCACATAGAGTGGAAGAAGATATCCTTTTCCACCACCATATTATTGTCCACAATCTCAAAAGATTTTGATAGATGGACTTCCGCAGTTTGGTTGAGACCTGCAAAAATCTCTTGGTACATCTTGGCAATGCGTTCTGGAGTTTCTTGCAAGCCCTCACGGCTTCCGTCTTCACCGACTGCGTCGATAATCATCTTCACGGCTTCTTGAATTTTCTTTGTATTCATGTCATCTCCTACTGATTTCTTCGATTAGAAAGGCTCTTACATGAGCCAAAAAGTACAAGGATCCCGTCACTAAGAGGAGATCAGATTGTTGCGATTCTTTTTCTATATAATTCGTTAAAAATAGCTTCCACTCTTGATAAGGCAGGCCTTTTTGATGGGCTATTTCCTGCATTTCTTTTGTGGAATAGGCCCGTGGGTCTTCAAAGGTCGTCAAGGTCAACGAACTCTTTTCCAGTCCACTCCACAGTTCCAGCATCTCCTCGATCGCCTTGGTCTGGATACAGGTAAACAAGACTTGCTTGTCCAGTTGTCCATAACGTTCTTTCATGGTGGTTACAAGAGGAGCTACTGCATGCGGATTATGGGCGCCATCTAGAATGATGAGAGGCTGACTAGAAATGATCTCTAGGCGACCTGGCCACTGGACTCCCTTCCAAGCTTGGAGGATTTCTTCTTGGCTCAAGAGGGAGAGTCCTTTTTCTTGACAGAAGGTATCGCAGAGAGCTAAGGCCAGACCAGCATTGTCTACTTGATGAAGTCCCAATAACCCTGTCTTCAGTTGCAGTTCTTCCCGATACTGGCTCCGATAATGAAAAACTTCTCCATCAGCCAAAGATTCTTGGTAGCCAACTAAAAAGTCCTGTCCTAGCAACTCTACTGGTGCAGATAGGCGGCGGGCCTGCTGCACAATGACTTCTTGGGCTTCCAGTTCCATCCGGCCTAGCAAGACCGGAATCTTTTCCTTGATGATCCCTGCCTTCTCCCGTGCAATCGAGGCTAAATCCGGTCCTAAGAGTGCCACATGGTCCAGGCCAATCGTCGTGATGGCTGTCAAAATAGGCTGGCAAACATTGGTACTATCGAGACGACCGCCCATCCCCACTTCCATCACGACCACATCTGGCTTCTCTGCCGCAAAATAATCAAAGGCCATGACCGTCATCAACTCGAACTCGGTCAAGCCACGTAAGGTCTGATCAGAACTGTTTTTTGCAAGTAACTCCTGATAGAGGGACAGATAAGTCTCCACATCTCGGTCCGAAATGGGAATCCCATCGATACTGATTTGCTCATTAAAGGAAACTAGATAGGGGGAAGTGAAAACACCAACCCGCAACTCTTTAGCTTCTAGTAAAGACCGCAAATGAGCTAGGGTTGATCCTTTCCCATTGGTCCCAGCTAGATGGATTACAGGACAGGCGAGGTGAGGATTCCCCCTCAAGGCTAGCAGGGCTTCCATTCGTTCCAAGCCGAAATGGGGCTCGGAAGAACGATACCTAGCTAACCAACTGAGATCTACTGTCATATCTCTTCTCTTTTCTTTAGCGATATTGTTTTAAATGAAGGTCCGGCGCTTGATCAGCTTGGTAGATCGCACTACCAATAGCTACTGCCATCTTATGAAGAGGTATATCATGCACGCGAACGATTTCTACCCCTTGGCTGGCAGCCATACTCGTTAAATGGCTTGAGGCCAAATCCCGATTGTAAAATCCTTCTTTTGTTTCAGGGTCGGTCTCAAATCCCTCTTCTTCTAGAATATTGACCACAAAGCGCTTACGAGAGACTCCTAAAAAGATCGGATAGCCCTTGGCATGAATGGTTTTTAGGTTCTGCAAGAGTTGGAGGTTTTCCCGCTTGGTCAAGCCAAAACCGATCCCAGGATCTAAGAAGAGTTGATCCTGACTCAATCCTGCTTCCTCTGCCCTCTCAAGACTCTTGTCAAAGAAGGCCCACATACAGTCTTGGATAGGAAGACCTTCAAACTGCGCTAGCTCCTCCGATGAAAAGGCCGGCTCAAAACCAAAGGACGGAAAAATCACAGAACTTGGATGATGAGGACGAGCCATGACTGGATTAAACATAACAACGGCTCCAGCACGAGCTTCTGCAATCACCCTCGCCATTTGCGGATCCCCAAGCAGGCCTGTAATATCATTGACCAAGTCTGCTCCAGCTTCTAGAGCTACACGAGCAACCTCTGACTTCCAAGTATCAACCGATATCAAGATATCACTCTCTGCTCGAATCGCTTCAATCACTGGTACGACCCGCTGGATCTCTTCTTGGATCTCTACGAAGTGACTCCCTGGACGTGTGGACTCTCCACCAATATCCAGCATCCTTGCCCCTTCTGCAATTAGCTTGCGAGCCTGTTCCAGAGCTCTTTCTACCGTTTGGTAACGCCCCCCATCTGAAAAGGAGTCGGGGGTGACATTGAGGATGCCACATAGAAGGGTCCGATCCTTGCCTAGTTGTCTCCATTCACTCTTTGACATATCTTCCTTCATCTTTCTAAGAAAAGCCAACCAAGCATAGAAAAGAGGTTAGAATGATTCCAACCTCTGAGTTTGTCTCTATCTGCGCCTAGATGCTTCTTTGGTAGCTGACCAAAGCTTCTGAATAAAACCCATTGGTCCTATCATTCTACCATATTTTAAGCAGGAAGAAAAGAAACCAGAACAGTTATCAGAAAGGCAAAAGCATTCAAGGTAAAGTGCAATAAAATAGAATATTCTACTCGTTTGTAGCGGTAGGCGACCCAAGTCAAGATGAGGGACATGCCACCATAGATGACCCAGGAACCAAGATTACTTGGTGTGTGTAAATAGGCAAAAACAACAGCCCCAACCAAATAGCCAATTTTTTCGTATCCCTTAAAGATTAAGCGGGGAATCACAGCCCGACAGATAATTTCTTCTCCTAAAGGTGCCACTACGACAATGAGCAACCCCATTGCCAGCTGAGGGGCCACTGAAGAAATCCCCTGAATTGTTTCCTGATTGGCTGTAGTGGTCTCTCCTATATTCCGAAGCACTGTAGCCCCCACAATATTATTTGCAAGTAGAAGCAAAAAGAAAAGGAAATTTCGTCCAATATCTCTGCCTGTAATCCGTGAAAAATCTAGTGGATCGAGTGGACTCCATTTCATAAACCACCAAAGCAAATAGACGAGAATCATGGTAACCCCAAGGACCAGGCTATTAATTGTCCAATTTGACCAAGCATTTTCAATCCCCAAAATCAAAGCGACCATCGGTAGTTGAGTTGCAAATAATAGCGGTATTCCGATTAGTAACCATAAACCATTCGAAACCCATTTTTTCTCCATCCAATTTTCCATTATTTTACCTCGATTATCAAACTATTTTTCTAGTATAGCATAGATGGCCAACTGGAGCAAGCCCAAGTAGAAATCGCAAAACAGAAAAAAGAGGCGCTTCGAATCAGCCTCTTCTCTCTTCTTTCTTTAGAATAAAAGTCTTATCCCTTGTTTTTAAAACGTTCTACATCACGTGCAATGACTAATTCTTCATCTGTTGGGATTACCAAGACTCTCACTTTGGCATCTGGTGTTGAAATATCCCCTTCTGCACCAAAGACATTCTTTTCTGGATCCACATCACAGCCGAACCAAGTCATCCCGTTAATGACTTGTCCACGGATCGTTTTAGAGTTTTCTCCGATACCAGCTGTAAAGATGATGGCGTCTGCTCCATTCAAGACAGCAAAGTATTGCCCGATGTATTTCTTAATACGATCAACAAAAATATCGTTTGCCAAAAGCGCCTTATCATTCCCATTGCGCATGGCTTCGTGAATATCACGCATATCACTAGAAAGTTCAGACACTCCTAGAAGACCAGATTCACGGTTCAAGATACGACTGATATCTTCTGGATTTTTGAAATCTTCTGTGTTCTCCATTAAGTACGGAATAATGGCAGGGTCAATATCCCCTGTACGTGTTCCCATCATGATTCCACCAAGTGGTGTGAAGCCCATAGAAGTATCTACTGAAATTCCTTTGTCTACCGCTGTAATAGAAGCCCCATTCCCAATGTGACAGGTGATTAATTTCAACTCTTCGATTGGTTTTCCAAGAAGCTTAGCCGCTTCGTGGGCTACATACTCATGGCTAGTCCCGTGAGCTCCATACTTACGAACCTTGTTTTCAGTGTAATATTTAGTTGGAAGAGGATAACGATAGGCTTTTTCAGGCATTGTTGTATGGAAAGAAGTGTCAAATACCACCACGCTAGTGATGTCTGGCAACAACTCTTTAAAGGCGCGAATTCCAGCAGCGTTTGCAGGGTTATGCAAAGGCGCTAATAAAGAAAGTTCTTCTACCTTTTGAAGCACTTCTTCATCTACAAGAGCAGACTCTTTGAAGTACTCACCACCTGCAACGACACGGTGTCCTACTCCAGTGATTTCATCATAGGAAGCAATAATATTAAAACGAATCAAATCATCTAGAAGGATTTTAACCGCTTGTGTGTGGTTCTCAATGTCTAAAACTTGTTTTTCTGCTCGACCATCAAATTTTACTGTGGAAATGGAATCTTTGAGTCCAATTCTCTCGATGAGACCTTTTGCCAAAACTGTTTCTTCTGGCATTTGGTATAATTGCCATTTCAAACTTGAACTACCTGCATTAATTGCAATTGTTTTCGTCATTTTTTTACCTCTTTAAGCGTTTTCACCCCTATTATAGCAAAATTTTGTTTAAATTTCACTTTCTTTATTCCAGTTTTGAAAACTTTCACGGAATTTCATGACGTCTTCCTGATTTTGCAAATCGGTTAAGGGATAGACAAATGGTTGGACCACTGCTTCTTCTTGCTTGCGCAAAACAAAGATGGTTTTTGCTAGATTAGCTGATCGAAAGAGGTTCTCTGGCAAGGTAACCATGGCCAAGACCTGAGCATGATCCTGCATCCATTTTTTCAAGAGAGGGCTCTGCTCGCTCGTCAACAGATCATTCGGAGCTAGAAAAATAGCGATACCACCCGGCTTTAAGTATTTTAACGATTGTTCGATTAATAAATGATGGGCATAGGTGTGGCCCTGAGGGGAAGCGACCTGATAACGACTTGCAATGGCATCATCTGGATAATAACCGACAGGTAAATCACTGATAATCACATCACTCTCTTTCAAAACCTGTGGACGAACCGCATCACCTTGGGCGAACTTCACATCCGCCTTCATCACTTCTGCCATACTGGCCGCAAGATCAATCAACAGATCATCGATTTCCAAGCCCAAATAATCTAGCGAGCGCTGGCAGTTGTTCATTAAGGTTTGGGCTAAGTTTCCTGTTCCGCTTCCAATTTCTAGCACATCTACTTTATCAGAACTAGCCAACTGATCCACTAGAAAGACCAGAAGAAATCCAATCCCATCTGGGGTAAATTGGTGATTGGCTTGTAGGGGCTCTGTTTGGGCCGCCTTCATCAAAAGATATTGGAAGGAGCGACGCCACTCTTCTTTGTTCAAATTCAAGTCCTTCAGCCGCTGGTTGTTTTCCTTCACTAGAGTCAACTCAGTCTGCCCATCCAGATAGATTGCATTCTGCTCCACTAGAGCATCATAAAAGTTGGTCTGCAAATCATTTTGGATGGTTTGGGTATTTTCTAATAGATAGCCATAGGCTTTCTCAATTTTTTCGAAATTCATACTTTCCTCCATCTCTTAATCATATCAAATTTTAAGAGTTTTCGCTATGCTTTTCGAAGACTTCCACACTCGATTCCTCCGTTGTAGTTGGGAGGTTTGTGACCAAATCAGGAGCTCGCTTCTCCTTTTCCTTCTTATCGGTTTTTTTCTTCTCACTAGGGGAAAGGGCAAAGGTGAAATGGTAGATCGTGCCATCCTGTAAGTGACTGCTGACGTTGGCAAAACCAGATCTTTCTTCTAGGTCGACTCGCCCAGTTGAGAAAATCATTGTATTCTCTTTCCGATCCCAAGTATCAACAGCCAATTGGGCTTGCGCATAGGCTTGGATACGTTTCTGACTAGCAAGGAGGATTCGTCTCTCTGCTACTTGTCTATTCAGATAAAACTGAAGCAAGAGACTGAAAACTGCTGACATAAAAAGGGCATAAAGGAGAATTCCTGCCTTAATCTGCTTCTTTTTTATCCTTATCCACCACACGGTAGACCACCTCCCTTTCTAATCCTTCTGCAAAGCGAAGTTGAATAGACACCAAATCTCCTCTTTTTTCAATCAAGGCGGATTCGACTCCGTCTATCATCGGTTGATAGCCACGGCCAGTCGCATCTGTCTTTCGGAGATCTCCCCCTTTAGCCAATCCAATGGCTATAGGTTTCTGATCCTGAACAAGATAGAGTTTATTGTCTCTGACCCCTTCAAATTGGCTGCGAGATAATTCAATGTCCAGTTGATCCTGAAAAAGCAACCACTCTTCTTGCTTGATTTGACTTTGGTACTGGAGTTCTTGACGCAAGAGGCTTGTCAATCCTTGAAACACCAATAAACCACCGCTAATGACAAGGAGGGCAACCAAGGCCTCCAGTAAAGTAAAGGCTGGAAGTTTATTTCTTTTCAACAGCAATCACAACCTTTCCTTCCTGGTAGACCTTTAAGGACTTAGCCGATTTCTCCACTTGAACACTGACCTGATTGATGGTTAATTGATCCTGCCTTGTCTGGATGGCCATTTTTGCGACTCGCAAGACTTCTGCTTGTCTCAACTCTTCTAAGTGTTGCTGCCGTGACTGGCCTAGCTCTCCTAGCACAAGAGTCGTGAGGACGCCAAACATCGCTAGGGCGATTAGCCCTTCTAACAAGAGACTAGCGAGGAGCTGTCGATTTCTTAATTTTTCCATTCCCAATTGCCAACTGATAGGTCACCACCTCTTTCTCTGTCTGAAATTGAATCTTGGTCAAGCTTGAATTGCCTCCTGCTGGATCAAACGTTAGTTGCTTCTCTTTAATCAGTTTCACCCCTTTTGGAAGTGGCAGTTCTTGATAGGGGCTGTGAACCCCCACATGGTCGATGGAAAGGAGGGTTCTTTCCTCTCTTGCAATGCTCATCTTTTGTGTCTCTTGATAGACCCGTTCAAATTCTGAGAAAAACAATGTTTCTTCCACCTGCCCAAAGCCCTGATGAACTGATCCAGCTAGCAGCCAGCATAAAAGGCTGACGATACCTAGAGTTAGTAAGCTCTCTAGAAGGGTAAAAGCCTTAATCTCCAACCGCACGGTGATCACCTGCATTCTTCACATAGTGAGCACGGTAGGCTTCTGCTTGTTTTTGAGTGATTTGTCCTTCTGCGACAAGCTTAGAAAGACTGGCTTTTTCATTCTGATGATTGAGTTCATAGAGCTCAGCCTGACTCTCCACAACTTTGACAACTGCTCGATTTCCTGTATCCGTTACCGAATCTTTCTGCTTGGTCAAGTTTGGAACAAAGAGCAAGAGAAGAACACTAATAATCAGCAAAACAACTAGCATTTCAATCAAGGATAGTGAAATTATTGCTTTTTCGAAAAGAAAAACCCTTGCAAGGAGCAAGGGTATACACAAACTTTAAACAATCTATTAAATGAGCCTTCGCTCTACTTCGATTGTACGCAATTTATTGACCGATAGCCTACCACGGTCTGAGCCATAAGGAGCGACCCTATAACTTCCGTAGCGATTTAATGGCTAGGCACGACTGGTTACGTCCAACTTTCACCCGACATTCAGATTAATATTTTAGCACAATATATCTTGTAAATTCTCTGCACAATTTGGGCTACTTGTACTTATCTTTGGTGTTATTGGCTGATGTCTCAACCTCAAGTGCAAAACAGTTTATTATAGCTTTTCTAGTTTGGTTCTTACTGCTACATAAGGCCTTGCTAGATTATTCTTCCACTGGAAGCGTCTATTGTCACTGCCACCGTCTGATAATGATCTAATTACGCACAACCTCTATACTACATACACCCTCAATCTTCTTACACTTCATGATCTCTTTCGATCACTCAAAAGAGAATTACTTATCTTCCCACAATATCTCACGGGAAGCGTAACGGGAATTATGTATACAATCCAAGCAAGGTGTCACCCTATCTTCACTTGGTTATTTAGTAGATTGTTCAAAATCTGTGTACAATTATTATAGCACTATCTATTAAAAAAATCAAGAGCTTATAAGGTAAATTGTCTGTTATAATAGACAATTTTAAGATTTTCCGTTATAAACACAAAAAAGGCCACCTCAAGGGTGGCTTATTTCAATTATCGTATATTCTCTAAATTCTTCTCGATCCATTCAAGGCGATTTTGACGGCCTGATGGTATTGGTCTAGGGTCTTGAGAATAATTCTTGAACCGCAGTTGAAGCATATAACTGTCCTCGACTTTGCTACTTTCCAAGGCCACCTCAAGATAAGCGTTAGCAATCCAATTTCCGCTCGCCGTGTACATTCTGCCAGTACCCCCGATGATATCGTCATGGCTATTCTCAATCCATTTTAGGAGTTGTTGCTTCTTAAATTGGTCATAGTAAGCATGGAACGTCATATTCATTTTAAGCGAATTGCTGAAATAATAGTAATCTTGAGCCTTACCAATCATAGCAAGCTCGAAATCATCAAACAAGCAATCTAGCATGGCATTGACCCTTGATGCCCCCATCTTCTCGATAGAAGTTTCGCCATTCTTGAATTTCTGCCAGTTAGCGTCCGTGAATTTGATATTAGGAAGACGGTAGAAGTCGTTCTCATAACGGAAATACCGCCCCACATATTCCAAAATTAAGCCTTTAATATCATTGTTGATTTCCATTTTATTTCTCCTTTTTATTTAAAAAAATTAAGCGAGTACGCTCTTTGGATACCATTTAGTAGAAGTGCCATAAGGTGTTACGATTTCAAGTTTAACGGCTTTTTCAGTCTCTTCGACCAAATCTTTAACGCTAATTGCAGTAACAGACATGAACGCCAAATCTTTCTTATTACGTCCATAAAATTCTTTTTCAGCGAACCATTTCTTGACACCTTGGAATTTAACATTTGAAGAACGGAAGAAATAGAAATCATCTGCCATGTATTGGCGTTTAACAGTCTTCCAAGCCAATTTCAATGCAGTTGAGAAAGTTACGTCATTTTTTTCATTTTTGAAGATCTTCCATGCTAGGCTCATTACTTGTGATTTCATTTTGATTTCTCCTTTATTTATCTTACATGTTCATTATATATCATTTATGATAGTTTGTCAATACTTTTTATCAAAATAATTAAAGATTTTTTATTCTGGAACTAGTTTCAGAGAAAGGCAATAAAAAAAGCCCTCCCGAATTGGGAGGGTGCGTCTTATATGTTTATGTTTTTATAAAGTTTCTGGCCACGGGTCGTCTGTGGTATAGGACATATTAGTAAAACGTAGGTCTCCGATGTCTCGGTCGGTTGGCACTGGATCGTCAAATTGCAAGCGTAACTGGTTGCCATCACCCGGCCCGCCTAAATAGAATGTTCCCAAACGTTTACCCTTGTCATTGGTCATAATGCCCAGTTTTGAGCTAGTGGCACGAAAACCGACGGGTATACCGCCGACGTTTAAGATCACCACGTTTCGCTCACGGTCAGATCCTTGTGGAACGTAGCTGGGCGCACCTCGTCTCACGATACCAAACCAGCCCCACGATAGACCACCGAAGCCGACCTCTACCGTGGAGTTTATACGTCTAAACTCGACATACGCATTGTTTTGGCTCGATGAAATTCTTGGCTTGTGTTTGACATCGCCAAACAATACAGACCAAGCATTAGAGCCAGTTCCAGCAGTTTTCTTGATCCACTTCACCGCTCCGTTTTTTGCCGTGGTGTCAGTGTATACTGTACCGATGTCAGCGTTTAGATTGTATGGGAAGCCTTGACCTTTCAGTTCTGTGCCTGTACCACTTCCACCCGTTCCGACCTTGCGTTTTAGCTCTTCCAAGTCATTCTTGGTCGCTAGTTGACTAGTGTCTACAACTGGGATTTTAGAGCGAGTGACGAACGGATCACCACCGTTTTTCAGCTTATCGTCAATCAGAGCATCCAGACCTAACTCAAGGTGTTTCTCCTTGATATTATTGGTCATTTGAGATTGAAGTGTGGCATATGTAGGGAATAGCTCATACGCTTTAGTTTGTGTCAGATTGGATGCTTGTCGGTCTTGAAGCACCCCGACGTCATGGCCTATCAGCTTGATAGCTTCTTTTAATTTCTCCATGCGTCACCTCCTTAGAGGGTGTTTTTGGCAGAATTATAAATCTGTACAAAGTCAGTATTTTCTAGCGTGGTAAATTTCTCACCCAATTCGGTCATTTTAGACACAATCGCACTGTCTGGGTTTTCGCCAGCTTTGATTTTGTCAGCGATCTCTTTTAACGTGTCCAGCTCCTCTGGTACGCCTTCGCCAAGAATTGCAGTCTTCACACCTTGAATAGCAGTGTTAAGTTGCTCTTGTGTGATGCCTCCTTGACCGACTTCTGATTTTTCAGCCTTGTTAGCGAGTTGCGTTTTGATATCTTTGATATCTGTCCCGACTGCTTGGGCGAATTTGGTTAGTTTTTCTGTATTTAAAGTCATTTATATGTCCTTTCAAATTTTAGCAAGATTGTACAGCGTGGTTAAATCTGGCAATTCTTCCGTCTGTGGGCCGTTTGGATGCTCTGCAATGTACTTGTCGATTTCCGCTTTGACATCGTTTTTGACCAAGTCAAGCAACTCACTACTTGTGTATTCGTCAGCCGATTGTGTAACTTCTAGTGTCGTTCTACGGTCACTAGGGAACACATACCCACCAGCCACTACCTCGACTGTATACAGCCCGATAGGGAGTGGTTTAGCGAGTTTAAAAGTGATACCAGAGTTAGTAACCGATGTGTCTATACTTACCTTGCCACTCGCATTATATAGCGTTATTTTGGCATCTGTGCCATTTAATTCTTCTACTGGCTTGTGGTCTTCGTCAAGCAACTTATACTCAAAAAGAGAGGCGCTATCGCCTTGTTTGACGATTTTACCACCACCCACTTGTTTTAAGTTGGTAGAGTTTAATCTCAATGTTCCACCTCACAATCTAGGCGAATGAGCCAAAGTCTGTGATGCGTTTACCATTTTGTGATTGACCCACTGCTACATATCTACGATTGCCAGACGCTCCAATGTACGTGATCCAGATATATCCATCATTATCAAGCCATCCGTCGTAGTTGATAACTTGACCAGCGGTATACACTGCTACAATCTCGCCTAGAAGCCCAGCAGAAGCCCGTACATTGAGTGCAGATACTTCTACGGTAAATGTACCTTCCTCTGGGTTAAACTCGCTAGAACGGACTGTGAGAGGCTCTGACGGGGTGATTGCTTCTACTTGTGCTGGTTGACCATCCACTGGGAAATAGAACCATCCGACAATAGCGGTAAAATCACGGGTATTATATCGTGCTGGGCCACCTACATAAAGGCTATCCGCATTACCGTCTATATTCTGCTCGATAGTACGCATGGTATATCCATCGCTATCTTCAATCACTAGGCCAGTATGCCCGTATGGATGCCCGAATAGATAGATAGTCTCTTGCACGAATACCGCCCCAGCTCGTGGCCGACTGTTAACATTGCCCTCTTGGTTGTATTCGACCTCGTAGCCTAAATCACGGGCAGAATTGAGTAGATCAATAGCATTCCCCCAGAGAGCCTTACCAAAGAAATTGGTAGAAATAGAGTTGGGTAAGTCCACGCATTGAGTTCCGTATGCTCCATCCGCATCCGTTCCGATGCCTTGATTGGCCAGACTTTCAGCGTATCCTAAAATGTCGTTTAAAGTAGCCATTACTGCTCCTTTCTTAAATCAAAAGCGACTACCCAAAAATAGATAGTCGCTAGTAGAAATATATTAATCTTGGCTAGGTTCTTCATAGCCTAATGCTCGTGTGCTGTCTCCCAACCCAGCGGTAGTAGGGTCTGGAACAATATTTAATGCGTTGAATACTGTTAAACCTACAAGATAAGGGTTTGATACAAATTTACCAAGTAGGGCAAACACTGCCCCCCAACTTGTCAAATCTTCGAATTTGATACCAAAGTAAGCCAAGATAGGCAATACCAAGGCAAGCGCAAAACGTGTTACAAATGCACGGTTTTTAAAACGTACTGACCAGTTAATTTTATTCATGTTATTTCCTCACTTCTAAATTATTGTATTTGTTATAGAGGGCATCAATGTAGCCATTTCCACCCAATTTCTTATAACTCTTGTGCATCTTGTGAATGATATCGCTCTCATGGACTGTGGTATATCCACGGTCGATAGCAGTCGTGATGTCACGCTCTAGCCTTAAATACATAGTGACTAGATGCGCTTCATCGTGTACTACTAGCTTGTCATTCACTTCATCGATTTTTCTGTTATTGTCCTCACCCACTGACTTAACAGTTTCAACCGTCCTATGGATTGTGCCTAATTCGTCTTTCAACTCGTTAAACTGTTCTTTGTTGAGGTTTGCAGACTTACTAGCCTTCATCCCAAACCAGCCAGTAGCAATCACGCCAAATGTTGGGGCGAGGTGTGCGATTAAATCAGAGAATGTCACCCAATCACCTCAATTCTATGCAAGTGGTTGAGTTTCCAAATCTGTATTTTCTTTTGGCTTAGTCCACTTCCAGACTGCTAGCTTACCGTTTTGTTCAAGGCTTGCGAGTTGGTCAAGCGTTTCACCGTTATAGGTAAAGTCAGAGTTAACTTGCACCATAACACGGTTGCCCTCACCATACTGTGCGCTGTGTGTTGCGTCTTCGATCGTAAAGATTTCTTGCGACTTATAAGTCTTGCCACTTTGTCCTAAGTCAACCAATTCAAGGCCACGCTTGTAAATTGTAGGGTCAAGTGGATTATCTGTATCAGTAACCCGTGCCAAAACTGCCCAATCTGCTACTGCCTTAACTTCCGCAATTTTAGTATCTTTCTCAGCTAGTTTTTGCTCGTAGCTCTCTGCTTGGACGTGCAAGTCTTCTTGTAGCTTCTTCACGCCCTCTGCCGGGTTAAATTCAGTGGCAATTTGACCTAATACCGCTTGGATAAGTGAGTCATCTGACTCATTGGTACGGTCACCAATCAGCACACGGTCAAAGGCTGTATATGGTGCGTCTTGTCGGATTGCGACAAATGTTTTACCAGCTTCTTGTAAATACTTATTAACTACTTTAAATGTCATATAGATTATTCTCCCTTGTGTTGTGTTTGTGCTACTTCATCGAATAGCTCTTTCAATGCCTCATCTGCCTCTAGGGTTTGGCTTACTTCGTTTAGTCGTGCTTGTACTTGCTCAAGCTGTTCTTGTACCTCTTCGTAGAGTGCCTTATAATTAGCGCACTCGATCACCTTATTCGCAAGTTGGACTGCGACATCGTTGATAATTCTGTCTGTTGTATTCATTCATTACCTCTTATTTAAATCCATATTTATCAAGTACACCTTGGATGTGGTTAGACGCACCCGAAATTGTGCCGTGACGTTTTAGCATACCGAGACAAGTAAGTAAATCCCAAAGATATTCTGCTACGTCAACTCCACCTCTCATATAAAAGTGCTTAGAATAAATTCCCTCAAGGAAAAAGTCACCACGTCCAATATAATGCTTAACATTATTTTGGTTCATCGGTAACAGATAAGTATTCCCATCATTTGTATTCCCGTGGAAGTTCCAAGGACTACGGTTGCGACCATTGTTATATATCAACACACGGTCACCGATAAATTCAGTGAGACTTTCTTCTTTTCCGTTGCCTTTGCCAGACCAAACCCGAATACCTGCAAATGTATCATTGTCGTGTCGTTCAACCTCTTTAGGGTCTTTGTTGTGGTTTGTTCCAAAAACCATGAGTGCAGCATTGCTATCTCTAAACTGTTCTGCGATAAAACCACTCTTTTTGAGAGATATGAATTGTGATGAGCTAGTTTCGTCAATCCGTCTGATTGTAGCTTCATTGTTGAGTACATTATATTGCCCGTTCTGTAAGTCAATATTCATCTTACCGTTCAAGGATTCGACCCGTCCACCTCGGACGGTCATACCAGTTAGCGTACCAGCTAGGACATTGCTCGCATTAACGTTAATCACATTGATTTGACTTGCATCAATCGTGCCACCCGTGATTTTATCAGCGTTTAAGTTAGCAATCATACCATCCTTAATCACTGCATTGTCAATCTTGGTCTGACCAGTGATATGCGTCAACCGCCCATCTATTCGATTTGTGCCATTCGCAAGTACGTTGATTGAGTTGAGTACATCACCATTGCTATTGAGGTTACGCACTGCCCACGATCCGGCAAGTTGACTAACTTGTGTCCGCACTGCATTATTATCAGCAAATACATCGTCGAACTGACTAGGCTTATAAGGCCCAGTATTCGACCCACGCACCAAAATAGGCTCTTTAAATTCTATCCAGCCATTCTTAGCGAGGAAGATATAAAATGGATAGTTTGCGTCTTCACCAAAAGTAAAATCTTCCTGAATGGTAAAAGTCTTTTGAAACTCGTGCCATTCATTCAAAGCTGGTCGATCTTCTCCGATATTAGCCCATGTTAGGGTTTTATTTAACCCGTGGTTCTTTACGTTGAAAGCAAAAGACACATCTGGATACTCTCTAATACGATACTTAAAACCAAGTGTGTAAGTCTCACCGTGATAGATTTTTTTAACATAAATAGGTAAAGTAAAACCTGACCAGTTGTAACCAGTCAGGCCTTGTGCTTTGATTGTAAAAATGCCATCACTAACAGATACACTTGCATTTGGGTTGCTATTTCCGACAAGCGTATTCTTGTCCATCGTCATGGAATTAACAATCAAGTTGTTATCATCCGTGACGTACTTCCCAACTTCCGTTTGGAATATATCGCTAGACATTACCAAGCGTGATAGCTTGTCTGGTGCGTCCGTTTCAGATGTTCCGATGATACGCTCGTAGAGTTTATTGCTTTCAGTCAACTTCTGAAATTCTACGGTTTGTTTTGATATTTTTTGGTTAATACCAGCCAATACCGGCCCAATATCTTTCTGCTCGACAAACTCGTTTTTGACATTCTGCAAGATTTTGTTATAGATAACCCCGCTGTCTGTCTGGTTGAGCGTTTCCGTGACTTTTTGGTTCAAGTCTGGGCTATTTAAGATGAGAGTTTTAATCTGTTCAGATAGCTTACTAGCATCTGGTATCGTGCCAGCTTTAACTAAGGCCTCTTGTGCCTTTGCATTTGCCTTCTCAATCTCGATAGCGGTTAGCTTATTAGCTTCTTCTAATTGCTTATCAACCTCTTTCTTGACCTTGTCAACATCTTCGGTATCGATGCGTTTCTCCCACATCGACCCGTTCCAAATATACATTCGGTCATAGAGGCCATTCTTTTCAAACCAGATATCACCAACTTTATGCTCAATGGTATCATCTGGATGGTTATACCAGACCTTATTACCTTGCGCATTTAGTAGATAGTTTGGTAGGCTATTTTCAAAGCTCTGTTGCGCCTTTGCGATTTCGTCAACCTTACCGGCCAGACCACTTTGCATCGTAGCACGCACATTCGTACCGATTTCGCCAAACTCTACGCTGGCATTTCGCTCGTTTACAAAGTCATAAGTAATAGTGGTTACTTTAGCGGTCTCGTCTGTCAACCCAATCTGTGGATAATAGATAGGCACGATATCGCATAACTCTAGTTCTTCAATCCAAGCACGATCTGCATAGTCTAGCGTTTTGGCTAAATCTACGTACTCGATTTTGGTATTGATTTTAGGCTTACCGATTGCATTACGTTCCATGTAGTCGCTGGCTAGTTTTCGTAACTTGTCAGCGGTTGGAATGTTTTTCTTTTTGCTATCAGTGCTAAACTCGCTCGAAAAATCAATAACCTTGATGCGTCTGTGAGCATACAAGGCCTTGTATTTACTATCTACATAATTTTCTGGGATTGTGACCGTGATAGGGTCTGGTTGACTATCGCTTGTGTCTCCCTCTGGCTTCTCTGGGGTGTATGTCGCAAAAGGCAGTACACTTGTATACGCATCTTCGATGGTCTCGTCTGTTTCAGCAGATAAGATGTTGCGACCATACTCTAGTACGGTTGGAGCAGTACGCCCTAACTGTTTATGTAGTCTGACTGTCATATTATCAAACTCATACTCACCGCCCCAGATATCAAGGATAGAGCCTTCTACACCACCAAGAGCAAGACGGGCATTAGTAACCTTGTCAATACTTAATTTAGTAGTAGCGTCTGTCCAAATATCAGACCATACATCAAACCGATAGTCACCAATTAGTGCGCCCCTCCAAATAGACAGGGCATTAAGTGCAGTGCCGTTTAAGATCGTGCCATTTCTAATAGCCATGTATTCCAGCTTGTGTGAGATATGTTGACCGTAGATTTTAACGATGTTACTGCTATCTTTGACGATGCGAGAGATTTCGAACGTCTGATTTTTGGTGCGTAGCCCAGCATCAGCTTTCAGCTTCATCTCTTTTTGCAAGATTGAGACCATAGGGTCATTGACGGGAATTTCTGCGTAAAGCGTATAATTCCCGTTGCGTTCCCTTGTGACTGTACCTTTTGTTACGTTTAGCTCACCAAGGCCATACGTGTCAAAGGCCGTCTCATTTTTATTGAATAGTATAGGCCTCATAACTTAACCCCCCAGTTCGGGATCATAAACACTTCAAAATTGCCATCCCAACTAATCAAGTTTCTTCCAGCGTCCAGATAAGGCATTTGGAATTGTGGAGACCTTACAACCTTATCCCATGCTGGCAATCTATCCTTAAATACTTGGTTAGCTTGCATATCAAGCGTTATCTTGCCTTGTACGTCTCGCAACTTAGTTTTACGACCATTGATAGTAAGCGTGCAATCACCCGAACCGACAAGTGTGATGATAGGTTTTGCGTTGACATTGCCTAGACCGTTAATGGTTGCACCGTTCGAAAGTGTTTGAGTCGCACGGCCTTGCTTGTAGAATTTGACTGGATAAGTCAAAAAGTTAAGTTTGACCTTGCCAAACTGTCGCATGATGCTTGCGATTTCAAAACTTTCAAGATAAGCAGAACGATAGATAAAATCTTTATCCCACGATAGCGTCATATCTTTGTAGCCTTCTACATTAAGCCAATTACTGATATCACCTTCAATATCTGACAACTTCAAGTTAGAGGAGATAGTGCAAGGCAATTCCAGAGTGACTGATTTTAGGCGATTGTTAGATAGTAACAAGTCACCATCTCGACCAGCTACAGATACTGTTGAAATATCTTGGCCAGTGGAATTGATTACATAATCACTTGTGACACGTAGCCCGTATTTACTGCTATCCGTGCCATTAAAATTAAATGTACTCATTAAGCCATCTTACCTCCTTCTAAATTAGTGTAGTATGCCATTTCACGTAGAAGCCTACGCATATTTTCTGGGATGAAGAAATTATCGTTAGCTGTACCATTCGCATTAAGCGTATAGTTGTTAGTCACGCTTGAGTTAGATACATTACTAGCTCCGAAGCTAGGACTAATTGAGCCAGTGAGACCTAAGGCGCTCTCTGGTGTGAATGATACCCGGTCAGCAAGCGCCTTACCAGCATCTATCACATCCTTACTTAATCCAGTCATGCTATCGTCTACGTAGTAGCTAAACTTTTCGATACCGATTGCCATACCTTCTGGGATTGCTCGTCCGATTTGGTCACGGAAAACTTTGGAAGGTGAGTTGATGCGTAGGGCAGAACGTGCAGCACCTACCGCAGCACTCGCTATGGATGCGGCTGCACTTGCTACTGATCCAGCCATAGCATAGATACCAGCACTTAGACCTTCACCAATCGAGAGACCAGCACTGTACGCACCACCAAACCCACCTTGAAGATGAGCATTAGCAGTATGCTTCAAGCTAGAAGATGCACCGGCTACTGAACCACCTCTTGAAGAAATTCCACTAGCTAGACCGCCTCCGAATTGTCCACCGGCACTACGACCATCTGACCCAAGAGATGCTATGCTCTGCTTAGCAGAGGACTGCAATCCTCTGGAAGATGAGCTTACTTGACCTTGTTTTAGTCCAATACCAAGAGAGATACCACCGCCAAATTGTTGCCCGGCTGTCATACCTTTAATAGACATCGATATCATTTGGCCTGCTGCTGCAAGCGTCATGCCAAGACTAGCGCCCGTTACTGATCCTTGAGACGAATTGATACCAGTAGAGATACCACCACCAAAATTAGACCCAGCGGTCTGACCCTCACCAGCTAGCGTACTCATAGCACCTATAGCAGTAGATTTGATAAAATCACTAGCAGTCTGTACGAGCGGTGAGCTTTCAGAGATACCTTGAGCATAGTTACCACTGACTTGCGACCCGCTATATTTAGCCTCTGTTGGCAAGTTATTAAATGCTTGCTTAGATGCCTCTGTCATTTCAGACGATGCTTGTGCTACGTCCTCTTTACCAGCACGGATGCCGTCAGCGGTCTGCTTAGGAATTTCACGGGCTTTCACATCAAATCCAGCTTCTGCAAGTGCGCTTCTAAACTCATCACCAATAGCCGTAACCATCGCTTGCACTTCTGGAGCAAGTTCTACACCAGTGGCACGGATGCCTCGTAGGAAGCCTTCCTTGGCTTTGTCGCCCGCTTCTGTCCACTTACCATTCAATGCTCCCAACTGTTCGTCAGAGGCATTTACAAGGGCTTGCGTTTGCTCTGCCATCTTAGGCCCAGCTTGTCGCATCTGCTCGATAAGACCTTGATCTAGTCCACGTTGAGCTAAAATCTCAAGGTTCTGCGACCACTTGTCAACTGCGTCAATATTCTGTTGCAAGTTAGCGGTCATCTGCTCTGCGGATAAGGCTGTCTGTTGTTCGATGGCTTGAAAGGCGTTCTGTACATCACCTCTTAGAGCTTCATACTGGGCTTTCATGTCTTCTACCAGCTTGCGTTGGTCTTCATCCATCGTGTCCCACGATAGCTTCATGCGACCAGAAGCATCCTCTACGGCCTTAGCTTGTGCCTCATTAGCGCTAGCGATTATGTCAGTAGCTCGCTGTTCAGAGTCAGCAAGTGACTCCTTGCTTTCTTGAAGAGACTTGATCGTTTTTTCGGTTTCTTCATTGATCTTATTCCGGTACTCTTCTTTTTGAGCGTTGGATAAAATGCTAGTGCCGTATTTGCCCTCTGTATTATCAAGTTTCTCTAATTCTTCTTTTTGCCTCTTTTTGGCATCTGCGATCTTGTCATCGACTTCTAGCCGTTGTTTGGCAATCTCTACAAGTCGTTGGTTCGCTGCTTCTGCCTCTGCAGATTGTTTTGATATTTCAATCTGCTTACGGATAGCATCTGCAGTCATGTTGATTGTGCCAGTGGCTTTGTCGTAAGCGATATTCAAGCCGTCAATACGTGAGTTAAGTATTTCAGCCGATGAGGCAAGCTCTTTTTTCTGTGCAGCGGTCTTGTTTTCGACTGCACTTAGTTCTTCAATCTTCTTAACAAGTCGTTCGTTATCTTCTGCAGTGGCTTTGATTTCTCTTCTACGGTCTTCGTAGCTCTCGTTGCCAGTCTTGACGCTATCATTAAGGTTCTTGATTGATTGTTGATATTCCTCTGACCTTGCTTTAGCTTCCTTCATTGCCTCACTATCTTGCGATAGGGCAGTAGCTAAACCGACCAAAGCACCGATAACCATCAAGACACCGCCAGAGGAAAGCGTGGCCAAAGCACCAGAAAGGCCTACTGTCGCTCCTTGAGCAACTATTGACGTACTAGCTAGCGTAGTTAGTGAGGTTACAAGGTTACCGATTAGGCCACCTATACCCTTGATGATAGCAAGTCCAAGCATAGCGCCTTTAAAGGCTAGGATTGCTACGACTGCCCCGCCCAAAGCACCTAATAACGGGTCTAGGATAGGTTTTAGATGTCCTAGCGCTTGCACAAAGCCTTTTAAGATAGGCGTAGCACCATTGATAGCATCTACAATAAATTTAAACACGCTATTTACTACTGCTTTTATACTGTCCAAATTTTGGGCAATGCTTTTGCCAGTAACTGCCTTACTTAATTTATCGAAGGCATCAATCACGTTAGCGATACCTTTGGCAACTGCATTCACG
Source organism: Streptococcus sp. AM43-2AT (assembly GCF_003603405.1). Taxonomy (NCBI): domain Bacteria; kingdom Bacillati; phylum Bacillota; class Bacilli; order Lactobacillales; family Streptococcaceae; genus Streptococcus; species Streptococcus sp. AM43-2AT. The sequence goes on from NZ_QTND01000004.1 coordinate 143,671, forward strand.
ATATTACCAAATGATGTACGGATACCCTCGCTGTTCTTACGGGCCATTTCAGCAAAGCCATTAGTGCCTTTGTTTAACTCAATCAGACGCTTGCTAAAATCTTGGAATGTGATTTGACCACTTTGTAATGCTGCATAAAAGTCTTTCTGGGCCGATGCACCAGCAAAACCGAAACTTTCAGCGGTCTTCTGCAAAGCATAAGGCATGGTCTCTTGCAATGTCTTCCATGATTGCATATCAACCTTACCAGCAGATAGCATCTGTGTGTATTGTTGCAATCCACGACTGGCATCTTCTGTAGATGCACCAGAGGCCAAGAAAGCATTATTAAGAGCGATTGTCAACTTGGTTGATGTCTTTAAATCGCCCGTCATAGAGGTTAGTTTTTGAGTTGTTGCTACAACCGTATCCAGTGTTGTAGGCAAGCCCTCAATGCCGTTTGACAGCTCCTTAGTTGACTGTGCTACGTCCTTGGACGAATGCCCCAGTGACTGCATAACCTTTGGAAAGCGTTGCATTGTATCAAAGCGATCAATAGCCTTATCAAGTGATGATGTGATTAAATCAAGGCCAGCGTTAACTGCCTTGAATGCAATCGCACCGACAGAGAAATTTTTGATGCTTTCTTTTAGTCTATCAAAACCACTAGTGGCTTGTTTGGCTTTCTCACCGCCTTTTCCAGCGTCATCACCAGCCTTTTTAAAGCCTTCTCCAGCCTTACTAGCTTGGTTGCCAGCATTCTGCAGTGTCTGACTAGCAGATTTGAAACCATTAGAGGAGCGTGTCGCATCCGACTCTAGCTTTTTTAGGTCACTAGCCAGAGCAGATAGCTTATTACCATTGACTTGCACGTCAATGACTATTTTTCCGTCTGCCATCTATTCCTCCTCTCTATCTAATCTGTATTTGTTTTGTAGTTTACGCATATTAGCTTTATATTCTGCCGGATCGTGAGGCTTAGGCTTCCAGTCTCTAATCTGTATCAAGCGTGCGACTGGTGTGTTATCCGGCATTCCATTTAGCAATGCAGAAAATTCTTGCCATGTCATTTTCCCTTGTTCTTCAAAGAGGTTGATGCCATAAGCCATTCTAAAACTAGCGTAGATGTCGCTTGCGTCTTCTTCGATGTCTAGTAGCCTTACCTTGTCTATTTCTTCCTTTGGTACGGGCATAGGATTGCCATTTCTATCAAGTACGGGCTTTTCTTTCCGTGTCTTGATAAAATGCTCGTCTATGTATTCCCAGACCGTGAGAAAGGTAAGAGCGTCTGTGATATGTTGACCGGTCATAATTTGTACTGCCACTTGGAATTTTTCCAACTCATTTAGTAAATCATCTGCGAATACCTCAAAGACATCTAGCACCGTGTCAAAAGAGCAGTCAATATCATACTCGATGCCGTCCAGCTCAAAGCTATTAAGTAGAGGCTCATTCAGTTTCATGAGCGTGTCCTACTTTTTTGTTTTGCGTTTTTTCTTCTCTGCCTTTTGGAGATACTGACTAGTACGTTCATTAACCTTGTTAGCACGCTCTTCTGTAATTTTTTTAAGTTCTTCACCGATTAAAATATCAGCTTGATTTAGTGCATCGTCAAGTGCTAGGTAATCTGGGTACTTCTCGTACAATTTAGCAAACGTACCATCTCCGAATAACGCATCGTATTTGATTTCTACTTGCTTTCTCTCTAGTTCAATAGCTTGCCCGATGACTTCTTCTGTGATTTCACCTTTTTTAGCATCATCAAATTCACCCTTTGCAGAGCGTTCTGAAATTTCAGCGAGATAGGCGTTGTATCGGTCATTGACAATCTGGTCAATGTTGATAAAGTGTTGCATTGCCTCGTTCGAGGTGTCAAACCAAAATTCAAACTCCCCAATTTTTACGGAGAAGCCAGAGCGCTCAATGTTAATGTTAATAGTCATTTTAAAATCTCCTTTCACTACAAAAAAAGAGCGCTACCTAAGATAGATAGCGCCTCGATAGGGAATTATCCCACAACTGCGGTAGTTTCTGGAAGCGTATTATAAGAGATTTTGCATCCAAATTCTTCGTAGTCTGCAGCAGCACCAGAACCCGCCTTGATATCAGAGACAGTAGCAATACCAACTGTCTCGTTCTTATTATCAGCATCTACGACTTTGTGCCAAACTAGACGGTCATTACCAAGTTTATATTTAAGCCCAGCGATGTGCTTCATTGCTGGGTCTTCTTTGTCGTAAGTGCCTTTAAAAGTGTAAGAGCCTTTTACAGAGGTAACTGTTGTTTCTTCTGTACCGTCTCCATCATAGTAAGCTACAGAAGTAGTAGCCTCATCTGTGTCGTCCGTTACGTCTTCAATCCATTTAGCCAATTCCAAGTATGCAGATTTCTCTGGCTTTTGTTTTGGATCAGTTACGGGTGCGATAAAATGCCCACGGAGGGCGTTTTTAAAACGTGCCATATTTTAGTTATGTTCCTTTCATTTCGAAAATACTGTGATATTCGCTTGAATATCTTGTAAATAGATGTAATATCCTTGATCGTCTCTGTCGTTTAAGAACGGCATAGTGACTGTTAGATTGTCAAACTCATAAGAGCCATTCTTACTTGGCAGTTCCAGACTAAAATCTGAAAGTGCCTCGTTGATAGCCCAGATACAAGTGTTTGCTTTGTTGTGACTTTTCGTTTTGATTGCAATTTCAAAAGGCAGTGTGACATCTTTTGCCTCGTCCATATAGAGCGTATTGACTTTTCCCCCAGCGAGGGGATAACAGACTAGGCTCTCGTCCTCGTCTAAGTAGTCCATACGGCAAGGGATAGGAAGATTGAGCGTATTGATAAAGCTATTGAGCTGTTCCAAAAAGTCGTTTTTACCGATGTTTTTCGTCATAATCCCATAGCCTCCTTGCCTTTTCTAGCCCAATCGCTACCATATATAGCAGAGGCTTTCTTGTCCCACCGTGGGCCAGTTCCGGCCTTTTTACCTTTAGACCAGTGCCAAGAGCGTTTTTTATTATATGCACCGCCATAAAATTGCGCTCTTGCGTAGACTATGTTGTAAATGACCTTGTTACCAGATACGTATCTAGAACCTACTAGATTGCCGTCTCTAAAAGGGACGAATTGCTCCATATCTAACGCTGCTTGTGTTGCGATAGCATATTCAGCCTTTTTTACGTTCGCACCAGATATTTTCTTTTCAATCCCACTCAAATCAACCTTAATAGTGATACCCATTAGATCACCTCGATTTCATAAGTCAAAATACGCTTATTCAGAGGGTGTCTGTTTGGAATAATTCGACTAATAATATAGGCTTGTCCATCTACAATCAACTGGCCATCAATGTATGATGGGTCAATCTCTACATTGCAGTAGTCCGTATCGATGTATAGGACACCTATGTAGTTAACTGTGCGGTTCTTACTTGCACCAGATTTCTGGGATTGTACGTGATTTGTACTTTGGTCAAACCGACAAGGCTTGATATACAAGTCCTCGCTAAACAATTCAGCGCCCCACTCGTCCATACCTACCCGCTTCTTGATGATAGCTTCATCTACTAGCATTCGTTTATCGATCATAGCAGACCCCACTATAATTAAAGCCAGCCATATTCAGCCAGTTTTCAGCGTCAAGCGATAAGTTATACCGCTTGCCAGCCGTAGCCGTCTGTGTACTATTCTGATAGCTTACAGTGGTACGTCCAACCGTCACGCTAGAAAGTGATTGCTTCTCTTCTGCACTCATTATTCCAGTGCGTTCGAGATAGTTAATCTGGTTAGCGACTGCATTCTTCACCGCTTGCTTGCGTGGTTCAAAATCGCTATCAAACTCTCTATATGCGTAGAAATTGCGAATATACAAGTTAACAGTCATTTCTGCTCGCTTGTATAATTCGTCAAATCTGTCTGTCACATCAAAACCTAAGTCAAGATATTCATCGTAAGACAAATAGGCCATGTCATACCTCCTTTAAAATAAAAGAGGTTGACTATGCTTCAACCTCTTCTGTCTCTTCTTCGTTATTGTCAACCCGTACTAGAAACGGGCTTGCTTCTGGGTGCGATAAAGCACCACGTTTATTCAAATCATCTGCAGTCTTAACTGGTAAGTCGTAGATTTCACCTTCAATAAAGGATTGATCTAATTCATCACCCGTGAAGACAACATTTGATGTTGCTTTAAATTTAGCCATCTAGTCACTCCTTCTCTTCTTTCTCACTGGTAACAACTTGATGACCAATGTTTTTGTTTATTTCTTCTGCTCGTTTTTTTGTAACATCAATGATTGAGCCTTCTGCCACAAATTCATCTTTTACGATATCCCAAAAATCGCAGAGAACCTTAAACTTAGCGATCTAAATCACCTCCAAATTACCCTCCGGGTACTAACTTAGCCTTGAGAATACCTACTTTGTTTTCATCAGCAATATACTTACCGTACTTGCCAGCACCTTGGATAGCTACACCGTAGAAGTCATCTGCATCAATAGTACGAACAATTTGCAAACCAACCCCAGCGATACCCACACCATCTGCAGCGAACATGACTTGTTCACCGGTTTGGAAGTACTCGTCTGGTGTTTCTTCTAGTACAAAGCCTTTGAATTTGTACATTGTTTGGTCATCAATGTTAGCAGATGAGTTTTTGGCGGTCGTAGCAAGTTTTGAGTCAATCAAGAAGTCATAAACATCAGAAGTAACATAAGCCACCCATGCGATATTCTTAGAAATTTTGTTGTTGACAAATTTCTTGTGAGCAGTAGAGAATACTTTTGTCACACCCTCTTCTGTAAGTTGTCCATTGATTGTTTCGCTTGCATTTTCTGACAATGCTTTAGCAAGCAATTCGTTGATGTATTCTGTTTGTGCCAGAGCGTTTTCTTCCAAGCGTTCTGCCACTACTTTGTCTGCTACATCGTTAACGGTTACGTTGTCGATACCTTCATGGATAGAGATAGGTGCTTCGTAAGGTACAGTCTTATCAATTGATTTAATTTCTGTACGTTGACCGAAGCGGTTGCTTGAACCAGTACCAGTTCCAAAGGCCACGTTTTCGCCTTTGTCGTATTTCTTAACAACTGCCTTAGTGTTGTTAACTTTCAAATGCAACATTGTGTCAGAGTCTGAAACTCCGTCAAAAATCTGGATTTGACCACCGAATGATCGCAAGAAACGAGAGCGTGTTTCAGTGATTTTAGCCAGCATGGTCATGTATTGTTTTGTATATAGTTTTGTAGACATACTACACTCCTTTGTTTTAAAATTTAGTATTTGCTCAAGATTTCATCAAAGGCATCACCTTGTTTATCCGAGCCAGCGGTAGGATTGCCACCGACTGTAATATTCGGTTGCGGTTGTGGTTCTTGTGCTTGGAATAAGTAAGGGCTTGTCTCTCGTAGACCATTGATCGTATCGTCTAGCAAAGGTTTGCCAGCTTCATCAAGTTCAATCTTGTCTAAGTCGATAAACTTCATAAGATCATTAGAGTTAAACGCTCCTACATCTTTCAAAGCTAGAGCCACTGCATTAGTTTTGGTCACTTGCGCAAGGTTAGCTTCACTATCTAGCTTGTATTGCTCAAATTGGGCTTGTAAGTCAGCAAGTTGTTGTTTGCTCTCTTCACTCGCTCCCTCTTTGGCTTGCAAGTCCTTGATAGCTTGGCTTTGTTGTTCAAGTTGGCCTTTTAATGTTTCGTTTTCAGCTTGTAACTCTGACTTAGCTTGTGTCTTTGCATTCTCAATCCCTGCACCGTACGCTTGCATGATATTGTCAATGACTGCCTTGTCTTCGATACCAGCTTCTACTAACATTTCTCGTTTTAAACTCATTGTCTAAAACTCCTCTCTTTTTACGTCACATGGACAAGATTTGCTATTTTACGTTTAGCCAAACGAACACGCCCAGCAAGGTGCGACCTTGCGACTGTAGGAGACGACCAGCCTTTTCACAAAAATGAGCGCAAAATAAAAACCGTAACAATGTACGGTCTAGCGGTCTATTCCCACCCGTCAAGATATGGATCACCTCCTATCTATTTAGCAAACCATGATTTCTTGTGCTTCTTGATAGTTTCCAAGTCTTTATTGACTTTATCCAGTCGCTCATTTGTAGCTTGCACATTGTGAGACACGACTTTTTCAAGCCGTTCTACAATGTTCCAGAGTTGATTGTTCTGGTCAATCAAAAAGTTCATTGTGCCTTTTTTCTTAATTCGCTTGTTCATCACTTCCTCCTAGCTTTCTTTTTAAAATTGTTTCTGTTTTAGCCTCTGAAATAGGATTGCTGTAGTATTTCTCTCTGCTGTAATCACGATGCAAGAATGGCTTACCGGCCAAGTATGACCGCATAGCCCCTTGTTGGTTTCTTATTTGGCTCTTGTACTTGTCTATCAAGTCCTTGTCACCTAACTTCTTAGCTACGTGTAGAAACTCCTTAGACCGTCTTATTTTGCGTTCTAAGGCTCTTTGTTTGGCTTGTGCATTAGCATTCGCTATAGCCTCGCTAGGGCTTATATCCTTGACGTCCGGCCCTAAGTCTGGCAACTCATTGAAGCCTACTACAAAAGGCGTTATATCATGCCCGCAGTTAATACCCAGACACCCAGCGGGTGTACCGTATCCGTGGTCAGCCATTGATAAGATAGTGATGCCATCTTCTTCTCTCTGTGGGCCATAGGTTACTATTTGGTGTTGTAAGGGTGCGCAAGCCTCTCTGGCAGTGGCCTTTTTAGAAAAGTAAAAGGTGTCAATATCAAATTCTTTAGCTGGTGCGGTTCGCATTTCACGAAAAGCCCGCTTGACCGTTGACCTTATAACCGTTCTAGCGTAACTATCAGCTTTCCATTGTTTACCTTGGCTATCAGTAAAACCATAGAAGCCCTTATCAAACCATTTCATGATAGTGTCGTTTAAGGCTCTCTCTGGCGTTGTAATACCTGTTACAACCTTACCCACACTTTCCTCTATGACTGATTGAAAAACGCTTCTCACGCTCTCTGGTAGCGTTGTATTGATGAGATTGTGTACATCTGTCAAGGCTTGGTTAGCATACCCAGCTAGATTGTTTTGAATTTCCAGATTATCGTCAAGATCATCTGCTCCTAAAGTCTCTGCTAGTTGGTCTCTGGTGGTCTTATAAACCTTGTAGCCCTCTCCTTCGATAACGCTCCTTAATTGCTTCTCTGCTATTCCAGAATATTCAGCAATCAGCTTCACATTGTCAGCATTGAGCAAGCCCATCTGGTTCATCTTCTCTAACTGCCAGATATAAGGATTTTCAGCAAGGCTTACCGACCCACGTTCCAACAGTCTATCCACCACTTGGTCGAAGAGTTCAAGGGTTAACTTGTGATAAAGTTCTGATACTTGACTAGCGTCTAGTGTGAGTTGCTGGTCATTCAACTTTATCTTTCTGTTAGCGCTAGTCTTCATGCTTATTCTCCGTAAATGTCAATGTCCGTCTGGTCACGCTCGCTATTAGCCTCATCTAGCGTGTGTCCGTGGACTTCACTTTCAATCTTCATCGCTTCTTCTGGTGTCACGTTCAGCACTTTCTCAATAGCCATTGCATGAGTTCCAAAGCCAGCGGTAACTACCTTGATCCAGTAGTCTAATTCAGCGTTGCGATCAGTAAATACGCCATCATCAAGATTGATACTAATATCTTCCATGTCTGGAATGTTGCCATTGTATAGCTTGTATGCCTTAGCGAGTTCAAGCATGGACACTATCAACTCTTTCAATGAATGCTCAACTAGACTTACGATACTGTTGCGCATCTGGTAGGTGTCAGAGTTCTCTGATACAATTTCAGTAGCAGTCTTCATTGATTTTCCATCAAAGCTAAACATACCAGCGGATACGCCTATTTGCATCTCAAAGAGAGCCAATCCCTCATTAATAGCCTTGATATAGTCATCTGATCGAATAGGTGTAGTTAAGTCTGTGATGCTTACTGGATTGTCAATGCCACCACCATCTAGTTGTTGATAAACATTTTGACCAGCTTCAAACTCACGTCTAACAGTGACCTTGTCGCCTCTTTGGTCAAATTCAGTTTTGACTAATTGAGCTGGTACTAATACCCGTCTTTGACCCATCTTCACTTCCCACATAAATTCATCATATGTTGTGTTGATAAAGTCAATCGTAGTCTTAGCATTATCAAAGATAGACAAACCCAAAGGGCTGTTAATATCCTTGTTATTCATCCCAGAAGGTTTTAAATACGTAAACAGTGGCCGTGATAGGTTCTTCACTTCCACGGTCTCCTCTAAGTCCTCATAGATTTCAGATAGTGGTACTCGTGAGCCTACAATTTTTTGATTGTCCGACTTATACAACTCATTCGTGATTGTATAATGTCCATCTTTCTTCCACTCATGCAGTTCAATGAGCGTATAGTATTTCTGTTTCTTACCTTCTGCCTTGATTGTCTTGGTTACGATTGCTGCAGAAGAAATATCTTGCGTGTTCGACTGCAAAGGGAGAAATACTGGTGCTTGTACGAATGAAATACGCACCTTATCTTTATCAATGTAAGGACGCATAGCAAGACCACCAAGAGCCAAACAACTTTCAAGATAACGCTCGAAGTTCTTCAAAAAGCGGTCATTTTTAAATTGCTCTTGAATAAACTCATTAGCTTTTTCATCATCCACTTTGATTTCTGCTTGTTCATTAAATACAAGGCTAGCAATCTTCTTCGATGCAGTGCGAGCCAGTGGCAAGTGATTGAAATCACGCTTGCATACTGTACCGTTGCTATCCTTGTACACTACCTTATTAAACCGACCAGCAAAGTAGTTTAGGTTCTCTCTAATTCGGTTGTATTCGTCCTCCGATACTGCTATCTTTGGGTGGTCAGTGATTTTAGTAAGGTTTTCTGTTGTCATTACGTATTTTCCTCTTTTAAAAATATCCTTAATGGTTTCAATTATTCCCATTCTTTCTATTGCTCCTTAGGCTTTTAAGTCCAGCATCTGTGCATTGTCCAAGACGAAGTATTGTAGCGCATCGCACGTATGGTCTTCCTCTTTGATGACTTTTGGGTCATCATTCATGATTGATTTCTCTTCCCACTGATATTTCTTGTGTTCTTCTATGAAGTATTTAATATTGTTTTCTGTTGGTAAATAAAAAAATCGCCCTTCTGCTAGAAGTGACTGCACATATTCGGTCATGACTATTTTCTTCTTCTTAGCTACTGGATGCCAGCGCTCGCCAAAGTCTTCATAATACTGATTTCTCAAAGCCCCTTCCGCACTATCTATTGTCATGTTTAGAATAGGCACATTAGGGAATTGCTTGGCTTGCGCTTCTACAAAGTCATGTAACTCTTTAGACAAGATGCTAGGCGCTTTCTTGTGAGTCTTACCCGCTGGACTGTAATAATAGTTATCAATCAGATACACATTGTTAGCATTTGTTAAAACTAGATGCAAGCAAGTGGTAGCAGACTGTTGATGCCCACTATCGACTGCAAAGAATTGACCTATGACACGCTCATTATCTGGTACTTTGTCCGCTTCTTTAAACAAGGCCATGTTATACACGTTCGTACCAAGTCCGACTGGCTCACCCAGATAGATATATCTGTAATAGTCGTAGTCATTCTCTTTGATACGCTCAATGTCTTCTAGCATCTGTTCTGTAACAAAGCCCAGTCTATCATCAAGATAAGATGACGAATGCACTAGATAGCTATCGTTATCTTTCAATTCCTCTGCCCACTCATTGATCCATGAATACGGGTTGCGTGGTGGATTGTACGACCAGAAGAATTTCACAAAGCTAATGTCAGGATGCTTCTGACGCATAAAGGTTACATTTGACTGGTCAAAATCTTCTTTGTTACTAAACTCTGCTGCTTCCTCATACCATACCGCTATAATGTTCCCAATGTCATTTGATTTCAATTTCTGAAAATCATCTTGACCGTAGAAGTAGAAGCATGAGCCAGTAACCGTATCTTGTATTTTAAAAGGTGATACCGTGGCTTTAAATCGTCCAGACAGACCAAACTTATTCAATGCCCACTGTATTTTAAGAAACACACTATCACGAATAGTATTCCCGACTTTCCGAATAACAACCACATTCGCCTTTTTACCAGCAATCAGAAAAGGTATCATCATATAGACAAGTAACAAGGCTATCACGGATGATTTAAAAGAGTTTCGCCCGCCTTTTAAAACATTATAAGGTTTGCTAGTAGTCCAAACACTCTTAAAATGAGGGTTCACATTTGACTGGATGTTAACTTTCATCTTTCGACCACTCGTCTATGATTGTGATATTCACATCCGATACCGTACCTTGTTCCATCTGTGTCCGTAGCTTCTCTATTTCGAGCTCCAACTTCTCTGCTTGCTTAGTAGTTGGGTAGCGTTTCAGAATTTCTTGAATAGCCTTGATAACAGTCGCATTGTCAGCCTTTTTAGTCAGTCTCTGGACTTCACCCGTTGCTGGGTTCATAAGCAAGACTTCTTCGTCTCGCTTGCCTCTAGCTATGTCAGAGAGGATTGATAAGGCTTCCTCTGCACTCATGATGTTCTTAGCTTGCAGTTCTGCCATCTTTTCTTCGATATAGGCTTTAATTTCTAGTTTTTTCAAGTTTTGACCGGCAATTCTACCAGCGGTCTTTTTGCTATACCCAGCCTTGATAGCAGATTGTGTAGCATTCCCAGAGATGATGTACTCCTCTGCAAAGCGTTGTTGTTTTAGCGATAACTTAGCGATGTTCCATCACCTCTTTTCAATGCAAAATAAAAAACCAGATTATATCTGGTCTAGTTGTACTAATTAAAAGGCAAGGTGAAACGTAACTGTAAAATGAAAATAACTAATCATAAGGAGATACAAAATAGTTTAACCGGAGTTCTTTGGCCTACTGTGTGTGTTGTTTTTACTTATCCTTGTCTTAATACCATAATACCACATAAAATAGACCATTAACTCCCACAAATCTCTTGAATATCTCCCAAATTAAAGGCTAGCAATTCTCCACCCTTATACGCTTCTGCAAACTCATAGAGTGCTTGATCTAACAACCGATAATACTCGCTAGACGAATAGCCCAAAGCTGGGTATATCTCCTTGTCTTGTTTAAACCGTAACCGACAATATCGCTCAACTAAAATCTGCGACAAGTTAGCATCTGACAATCTGTTGATAGCATCTGCGATGTGTTCAAGTTCTTGCTGGGCGCTTACCCGTCTAAGCACCATGTTTTCAGTTTGACGACTTGGAGAAGATGGGGCACTCTTTGGCTCTAGTGAGTATGTAGCAGTCACCTTTGGACTGTATTCTTCTCCAGCGATCCGCAAATAGTTTCTGTACGTTTTGAGCGTTCTCTTTGCATTCTCTTTTGTTTTGTTTTTCAAAAGTTCACTAAAAAACATTATCCCTCCCTAAAGTGTATCCAGTAGTTGTTGTTGCAATCTAATTCTCTTATATTGCTTGCGTAGCTTATACGTTGGATCATTCATGATTTCTTCACTGTGCCTATTAAAAAACTCTTCAATCATTCGTTCATGGTTTCCGTTGCTTACTTGCTTAATCTTCAAAAGGTTATACAAAATAGCTGGCTCTATGTATCCTTCAAACTGCAACACGATTGCAACCGATGGTATCTTGTTTTTTCTCTTAGAAGCATAAAATTGGTTCTCTGCATAGTCTGGGCACTTACATTTAAACCAATTCGCTAGCCGTCCTTTCTCTTCTTTAACTCGCATTACTTCCTTGTAAAATAGCTCTAATGCTTCACTTTCCATTCTTCATATCCCTCTCTTAAAATCAAGCCCTTGGCACACTGGATGTTTTTGAATTATCATGATTTTATATATTTTTGATTTATGAATTTAGAGAGGCATCTCCTTTCGTTTATATTAGCCCTTTAAACTCTATGACAGTTTGACCCAACCATAGAGTAAGCACACGGTCAAGTGCTACATGATAGAAACACGTTTAGAAAGAAAACTCCTTTTTTATTTTTTTTTAGTTTGACCGTAAGAGTGCGAGTGTTAAGAGTAAAACCAAAGTTTAATTATTGATTTCCTCGCACTGTATGACCTACTAACCGATTAAAGTTAGTAAGCCTTGTCTTTCTGCCACTTAAGACTGATATTCTATTTGTATTACAGTATTTTTTCTATTTATTTTTTTTGTGGCATATGACTATAGAAGGGGCGAACCCTCTACAGCCCTGATAGCTCCTCAATTTGTCTATCTAAATCTTTTATTTTTCGGCGCAACCACTCACGGTTAGCAGTAGCATTATTCTTTCCGACTGTCTCGCATAATTCACGATATGCGTTCTTGTCTTCTAGCTTTCGTTGGTATTTATTGCGGGTGGTCACTAGTTCTTCTAGGTTCATTCAGCATCTTCCTTGACTGTGACTTTATAACTCATTCCGTTTTTTAATTTGATTGGGATTACTACCTTTTTCGCACCGTCAAATACAATAGTAGCTAGAGCTTTTAAAACATTTTGACCAACCAACACTTCCAAATCAAGCGTGCTTTCAGTAATTGCGTTGTACTCTCTGTTGCCAATTTCCATCACTCCACCTCCAATAATCCTGTATTTTCGTAAATGTTGCCGATAACCTCACAATTAGTATGCCGTAACCACAATTCGCAACCGTGTTGGTTAGATTCAAGACGATATGCTCCTCCTCGATGCCTTATAATTTCGTAATAAGTGAGGTCAGAATAGACATCCTTAGCCATTTTGACTATATCCCCTTCAAAGATTTCTTGCCCATCTTTATCAAGCACCCCTGTTGATTGCATGAGTTCGATTTCTTCTACAGAATATTGGAAACTTACTCCACCTACCGTTCTGCGCCCAATAAACTTAAGATTTCCTTCGAAAAAAGTCAGGTCACTAACATCATCAACCATTACATTATATTGTTTCAACCACGCTCTAAATTTTGGAATCATCTTGCACCTCCTCGGCATTTTTAAGAGCAAATCCAACTCCATACATTAACAAGTAATTTTGAAACCTTACAAAGTCTTCAATCAATTCAACTTCTTGTACATCGTATTCAGCGATTTCATCCAAAAAGTAATATATATCATCATGTTGCACACTGCCGTATCCAGTTTTTGTGTGGTTCATTTCAAATTCGTAACCATCTACATCGATTATGTAATGAATGCCATCTATCGAATTTTCGTATTTATAATCTTTAATAATCATCACTTCGCCCCCGATTTCTTATCAAAACCTTTTCAACGTTATATAACGTCCCCAAAGTAGTTGGAATCATACGTGGAATCTGTGCGTCATGCGCTTTAAGACATATCACGCCTTTCACAAAATCCACATAAGCCACTTCGTCAATATCTATACACTCTTCAACCCACCCATATCTTGTGAATGCGTCTATAAATACACTATCGCTCATTCTTCCGCCCCTTTTCTCTCATAAATTTAGGCATATCACCACAATATTCATCACAAAACCAATACTTTCTACAACATTTGTCGTAGTCATATTCTTCTTTAACCCTTAATTTTTGTTTTAGTGCTTTTCTGTATTTTTTATTACATGAAAGCGAAAAGTTTTCATCATGTTTATTAAACCAAGCCATGAAAAATCTGAAAGAGTATAGGTAATGTTTTCTTTTTTGTCTAAGGTTCATTCTTCTACCTCCGCAATCTCAATGCCCTCACAATTGAATACCCAGCCAAAACCGGCGTCTTCAAGCTCTTTGCGGGTGTGTTTTGCACGATAAGAAAAAGCCTCTTCACGCCCACTAAAAAACCAATTATCGGTTTTTATATTGTGCTTTAAATATCTGGCAGAAGATGTTATACCTTTCATCTTCACCAGATACCGCTTCTCTTTCTCGACCTCGTAGCCGAATTGGTGCATATTGACAAGGATTTGGAATGGCTTTGTATGTTCATCTACTAGCCATTCTTCAAATTCGCTCAATTCTTTTTCCTCATAGATGGAAGGCATCAAGTCGATAGATTGAAAAAGAGCATTCTCAAAATCATCTTTGTTTTTCTCGTACCAATCTGCTACGAACTGCGGTACTACCAGTTTTTGCGGTACTCTATCCAAAACAATACTTCCCCTTTCGGTCTTCAATTCTAGCGACACTTCATTACTCTTTGCGCTTTCTGTTATCGAAAAAATAGGTAGTGTGTATATCGTATTTCTTAAGCACTCATCCAATGTATTGCTGATATGTTCAATCAACTCTTGTTTATTCATGCTGCCATCCCTTCCCAATAATTGCTCTATCATACTGCTCTTTATTCACCAAAAACTTGCCATAACCACTAACCGTGATACTGTATCTATTCCCGTCAAACTCCTTGCCAGTCACAATACCAGCAAGACCAGAGCCAGCATTATCAACTTTATAGATAATTTCTGGCCGTCTAGCTTCTAGACTTTTAATTTTGTCTGCTTGTTCAGCAATCAAATAAAGTAGGCAGAATAAGCAGAGATAAATAAATATGTTATTTTTTTTCATCTTTCACCTCGATTTGCTACTACTGCCAACCCGATAGCCCAGAAGAGGGCTACAAGATTAGTAATTCCGATGATTGACCATAAAATTAGTTCCATGTTCTCACCATAAAATACCTTTAAATTTCTTCATTTCCTCTTTGGAGAAATCTTGTTTTAGAGTTACTTCAAATTCTTTAAGGCCAAATCTATCAGAGGATAGTTTACTTGTATTAATGCTTCCAGAGGCGATGTTCTTAGTATTTGGAATGTAAGTTTCAACAATATTTCCTAGGGCAATAAAGGTCTTACCACCATCTGCGCTGAATTTCAAACCTATTGGATAGCTGTTATATAATTTACGACACTTCTTAATCAATCGTTTTCTTGTTTTATTTAAAGACATCTATTCATCTCCTGTCTCCATGATTTCTAATTTGATTTTGTAATTATCTGTGCCAGACTTCCCACCGTGTAAGAAGCTAACCTCTTTGATAATGTTGTAATTATCGTCTGTCCAAAATTCTGCATCTGTCAGACCGTCTAGCAATGCTTTACTAGTGGGCGACCAGTTCGGAGGGTCATACTTTCGCATCGTTGGAGAAAATATAACCACTCGCACCTTGCAAGGCTTATCCTCGCTAAAAGGTAACCCGTACCAGTCTTTGAGGGTGTTTTGACCCTCGTATTTTGCTAATTCTCGTAGAAAGCGTGTTATTTTAGCTTTCTGTTGAAAGTGCAGTCTGTCATTAGCAGAAATCATCTGCTTGCGAGATAATTCAAAAGTAAGTATGATAGGTTCTTTCATGTTCGCTCCTAATCAAGTGCCACCAATCGTCTGCCCTTATTATGGCTTGTTCGCTTCGTGTAAGATGGTGTGTTGTAAAAAGCAATAGTCTTTGGCTTCACACCAAACTTTTCAGCAAGCTCTTTTTTTGTTCCGATTTCTAGCAGTTCATCGCCCTTATATAAGGCATACACTTTAGATTTCATCTGCATACCTTTTAGAAGGGCAAATCGCTATCAAGGATATCCATTGGATTGCTTTGCATTGCCCCATTGCGTCCAAAGTCTGGCTGGCTATCCCCTTGCGATTGATTGCCACGCTCTTTTTAGCTTTCTAAAAGTTGGAAGCTGTCCGCTACAACCTCTGTCACATATACCCTTTGACCTTGCTGGTTTTCATAATTTCGTGTCTGGATGCGTCCAATGATGCCGATCAAAGCCCCTTTTTTAGCCCAATTCGCTAAATTTTCAGCTTGTTGACGCCAAATCACACAGTTAATGAAATCTGCTTCACGCTCTCCATTTTGGCTTTTGAAATTACGATTGACAGCCAAGCTAAAAGTTGCTACTGCTTGATTGTTTGGAGTGTAGCGTAATTCTGGATCTTTGGTAAGTCTCCCGACAAGTACGATACTGTTTAACATTTATTAGTTTCCTTTCTAGTCCAGCCCATCATATAGGCTTTTTCCTAACTCTTTTTCAAAATCTTTTTGATTTTTAGGGTCTAGCATTGCTAGATTTGTTACAATTTTTATTTTCGTTTCTCTGCACGGTTGATATCCATATCGTGCATATCTCATAACTCTGTTGAACGTACTCACTGGATATATCATTTCATCATCAATAACCAGTCGTTTTGTGTGCAAGTGTTCAAAAAAATCTTCATGGAAAATTATTTCAAACACTGCCATATAATTTTCTTCGTCGACATTGTCATAGTTTTTATAGTAAGCAAATTTTGTTATTGTGAAATCAAATTCAGAAATAACTTGTTTAGGTTTCCCAAACGTGCTTTTTACAAGCTCTAGTCTCACTTTTTCCTTGTTCGAATATACCGACCAAACTTTTTCATTTTCATATACAAATCGCCAATCACTCGGATGTTCTTTCATTTCCTTTTTATAGTAAGAAATAGCTTCCAAGCAATCTGCTTTATTTTCGAAAAAGATATCAACATCTTTCACTCGCTCGTTATTGAAAATATTTTTAAAACACCCACCAGCGATATATCCTTTATGACCTATCAACAGTTTATCTAGCCACCACAACTGTCTGTAGTTGTAAGTGTCAGCGATTTTAAAAACCATCTTTTATCCTTTCAATTTTCCTAAAAGCATTTCTGCTTGCTCTACTTGTGATTGTTTAATCTGCTTGTAGTCTGCTACGTTTAAATGTTGCAAGAACCATCGAGCGATTGAACCATCTTCTTTTCCTTTTGCTTCTGCAATAATAGCGATCTCTTTCAAATAGTAGTTGGCTTTTTCGATTGAGATAACGGGTTCATCTTTCTTCTTTGCGGGTGCTTGCTTTTGGTTTGCTCGTCCACTTTGGATATAATCGGCATCCGTGTCAGCATCCTTGCTATCGTCAATCAAGAACATTTGACTTAATGCATACTTAGTAGCGTAACTTTGTGCTCCGCCCGATACTTGAGAAGCATCCATACCTTTTTTTGTGCGTTCTTCCCTTGCTCGCCCGATAACTGTAACCATGTTTTCACTATCCCAATCCATGAGCGAAACAGTAACTTTAGTGATAAGTTCGCTTGCCAATTCTTCAGTCGTTACTTCTGAAATCAAGCACGTTGCACGATATTTCAAACAGATAGGCTTCAATGCTTCTTCAATATCTTCTGCGTTTCGATAGTTATACTTACCGAAAGAGTTATACTGATTTTTAGGCGCTTTTAACTCATTTTGAATATTCGCCAATTTTTCAAAAATACTTTGTTTTTTTTCTACCATTTCTAAATTCCTATCTGATACTCAAATTCTTACGTTCTACCAATTCAGCGCCTAAAATTTCAAGTCCGTTTTTCAAGTCTTCTTTCAAGCGCTTCTTGTCAGCTTTCCACGTTGCGAGTTTGTAGGCTTCTGGAAGGAGAAAGTCATCTACTTCCACGGCTTCTGATTTTCTGAATGACACCTTGAATAGCGTTGTGTCAACTTTCTCATGTCCAGTCAATTCCATGCTAGTCGCTAAATCTGTTTTCATCCGCTCTTTCTTCGACTTGTCAGCATCGTTTAACTTCTTCAAGCGGTCAATTTCATTTTTACGGGCTTCAATGTCTGCATCAAGGTTTTTCATGACTTTGACATATCCCTCTACCTTGTTTTCGTAGTCTTCTGTCCAGTCAATACTCTCCAGTGTGTCTAGTTTGGTTTCATCGTCCATGTCCATGTCATAGATTTGTTGATAAATTCCAGTTAGTTCATATAGTGTTGCCATTGTATTCTCCTTTTAAAATTTCATCTTCCACCCACTGGTCATAAATCGCATCTTCATCCTCATAAGGTTCTTGATACGCCTTGGGTGGTGTACTTAGCCATGTATCATAATCAAACATCATTCATTCTCCCGATAGATCACCGATTTATAGAGTTCAAGCAGTTCATCCATCTTTTTAATTTTCTTTCTGGCTTCTTTGATCGTGTCGATATTCCATCTGTTGATAAGATTATGATGCTCATTGATGCGCTTCAAGTGTGCTATCTCTTCTGCTTGCTCTTTGATGAGTCTTGATTTTCTAAAAAACATCGTTCAATTCCTCATGTAGCTTGAATACTTCGGTCTCATATTTCAACCGACTAGCCATTTTCAAACGCTCTAAGCGTGTAGCTTGTGCATCTGTTAAGTAAGTCTTTATTGCCTCGTGCATTGCTTCAATCGTCATATCGCACCTCTTAGCAAGTTTTAAAATCGTTATCGCTCACCGAATACTTGCGATATTCTGCCAAGTCATCCCACACGCTCGATTTGATTTCTTGCTCATAGCCTTTTTGAATTTCAAGCAGTTCATTGATTTTAGCTTGTTTGCGTTGCTCTTTTTCTTTTTTCTTCACATCTAAGTAGCAAGTCACAAACCCAGCCACAAAGAAACTAACTGCGATCAACCCAGCCCCTAACAACTGGCTTGTCAATGATGGTTCTAGCATTTTATATCTCCTTATTTATGCGTCTAATAGCGTTGTAATAACCGCTATCCTTTGGGATAATGTACCCCGTCAAGTCTTCTAACTGGCTACCGTCTGTCATCACATTAATGATGCGTGGTTTCCATTGATTTTTTGATTTTTCCATGTTATAATGTCCTTAGGTTTTATCTCTGCCCTTTTAGTATTCGCTGTACTAAAGGGCTTTTTTATTTTTCCAAAAGTCTTCAAGATCAATAGATTGAATAATAGATAGGTTCTTCTGCTCGGTCAATATTTGTCGCTTGTAAGGGCCTAGCCCCTCACTGCGTTCTTCTTCATTCCGTGGGATATAGTAACCATTCGGATTGAATTTCTTAGCTACGATAGGCACTCTGAAATTAACCCGTAGACTTTCCACTATATTTTCAAGTTGTCGCTTACTCACCCCAAACCGTCCTCTAATACGATGCGCTGGGATAGGTTCTTCACAAGTTCCAGATAAAATCTGACTGAATACATTTGCCTCTAGCGTTGTCATGTCTCGACTAATTGTCATATACTCTCCTTTCTAACTCAATGCACATAGCATCAAGTCTTTAATTTTCTTTTCAGCAACTACTGGATCACTTGCCAGTAGTTTTTCTTTTAGCAACTCTGATAGCGGGTAAAACATCCGTTCAAAGAGTTTGATATCTTCTTCAATCAAAATGGTAGCTTCCTCCTATCCTCTGCATTATCTGGATACTTAAAGTACAAGTCACGCCCACCTTTTGTGATACGACTGACTAGGCCAGTTTCAAAAAGTGATTTCATTTCTGAACCGACTAAGTTAGTAGTGATGATCGTCGCTTCTCGCTCGTCTAATAAGCTATACAGGAAGTCCTGCTTCCACTGTGCATTGTCAGACCGTCCTAAGTCATCTAAGACCAGATAATCAACCTTTTTCAATAACTCAAGCCATTCATTGCTAGTCATTCCCTCTTTCCGGTTGAAAGAGTTTTGAATTTTGATAAATAAAGCTGGTAAGTTGATAAATAAAATACTCTTAGGTAGACTGTTAGCTTTCCAGTCAGCGTTTAGCTTGCTTGCTACTGCCATCGCTAGATGCGACTTACCTCGTCCAGCCTTACCCATGATAAGAGCGTTGCCCTTGCCATCGTGCAAGTAATGAGACACTAGTCGTAGTGCGTAGTTTCTGGCTTGTTGGTCTATCTCATTAGACACTGTAAAGTTTTTAAAATTCGCTTTCTTTAGGCCACTTGGAATAATGCTATTCTTATCTAGCACATCATAGGTAGTGCGTAGTGTGGTAGCAATTTCTGCTTGGCCTATCTTTTGTTTTTCCTCCTTTTCCATCTTTTCCCTCTGACACTCTGGGCAAAAGGTTCTATTCCTTTCTTCCTTGAGTGGGATATCATCATTTAGAGACCATTTGAAGCATTGATGTATGTCACAAGTCTCTTGCTCGTTGATATGATAGACAAGTGGTAAATCCATAGGCTACTCCTCCTCGTCTTCTTCCCAAGGTAGCTTGTCAGTGTAAGGACTAAACACTGGGTTCTTAATTGGATAAGTTCCAGTGTATTCAGTCTTGTTTTGTTTGACTTGTCGTTTCTTCTCATGCTCCTCAACTTCTTCTAGCGAGGTAAAACCTTCTTTCTTCCAGTTTTCCAAAATTGCTTTTAGATATTTAAAGCTAGGTTGATGAGTTTCAGAAGTTAGATCAATAGCACGATTGAGCATTTCAAAAGTCATTCCATCAAGTCCGACATAGTCTAATAATTGTTGATGTTGTTTTTCCGTCAGACGGACACCACTCTGTTTCAAGTTGTTTGCTAAACTTGGACTTAGAGAAAATCTATTATTATTATCTATCTCTATATCTTTATCTATCTCTATATCTATATCTCCATTACACTTTGTTACTTCGGTGTTACATTGTAACGCTTTATGGTTTTCTCGATGCTTACGAACCCTACGGGCACTAGCAGTTTCACTACCTATCATTTCTGGCACTTGCTCCAGATTGAATTGATAGTTATCGGAAGTGGTCAGCAGTTTTTTCTTAGTGAGGAACATCAAAGCCATTCTGATTGCTTCTGGGTCTTCATCTATTAGTAAGGATAATTCCTCTGCCAGATCTTCTGCCAAGCCTTCAAAATAAATTTTTCCTTCATCTCCGAGACTAACAAGCATAATTTTTAGATAGATGATTGTTATTTCTTCGCCCCCCGGCAACTTTCTCATAAGTTTCATTTCTTTTGATTTAAAGAAATCTTCTTTGAGTTGCAACCAGTAGTAGCGCTTGTTTGAAAATGCTATGTCCACCATCTCCTTTCTATTTACTTTCTGATTTGTCGCATTTATGCGACTGTCTCGCTAAAAAAAATGGCCATAGCTTCATCTTTTGAAAGATTGAGGGCTGACACGATCAAATTAACTTCCTTGATCGAAAAGTTGCCATTTTGCTTCATTTTGCGGTAAAACGTGCTTTTTGTAATACCAATTTTACTTGCAAGTTCTTCTTGCGTGGTATTTTCTTCTACGATTTTACCTTTTAACTTTGATACGTTAACCATGTGTGCTCCTTTCTTTTTGTCGCACTTCTGCGACTTGTTGAATTAAGTATAACATGACAAAAAGTGTTTGTCAACAAAAAAATCGCATTTTTGAAACTTTTTTTATTGCATTTTTGAGACTAAAGGTGTAAAATTAGTGTGTAATATATAGGAGGCGAAAAATCATGAACGTTGGAGAAAGAATAAAATTAAGACGAAAAGAATTAAAAATTTCTGCTGACACCCTCGCTGAACGTGTGGGAGTTTCACGCTCGACTATATTTAGATACGAAAAAGGCGATATTGAAAAAGTAGGCCCAGAGGTGCTTAAAAAGATTTCTGAAACTTTGAATATATCACCCGCTGACCTCATGGGGTGGGAGGATGAAGCGAAAAGTGAAATTGGTTCAAGTTCATCTTCCGACTATTCAGAAACCGACTTACGCAAGATGGCAGAGAATGCTAAAACATTTGATGGCAAGCCTCTTAACGAGAATGATATACAAGCGATCCAGAACATTATAGAAATTTACTTACAAGGCAGATTATGAGTATTGAAGAAATTTGCGATCTTCATGGTGTCCGAATAGCCTATTTTGACAAGGAATTATGGCATAGGCACGGCATCTATGTAGATGAGATAAAGATAGTATTTGTTAACAAGGCACTATCTAGTGACGCACAGAAAAGGGTCATATTGCACGAATTAGGCCACTTAAACCACACCGAGGCCAATTATGCTAATAACCCGATAAAGTGCGAAAACGAGGCTAATAGGGCCATGATACACGAATTATTAAGGGAGGAATTAAACCAGATAGACAAGGAAGACTTCAACTACTTAAACTTTATGGAAAGGCACAAACTAAAATCAGTGACCGATGAATTGATGGTCATTGATGAATTTTATAGGCTAGTGGGATAGCCTGGGAGGTAAATATGAAAAAGGTAACATTTATGGCGATTGCAGCACTCACACTCTTAATAGCTGGGTGCGGTCAGCAAGAAGCAGATACAGACCAAGGCCAAGAAGAAACAACCGAGCAAGTGACAACTGAGTCTAGCTCTGAAGAATCAAAAAAAGAAAAGGCTTGGGAGTTAGTAGATAAGGCTAAAGCCAAAAGCAAACAAGAAAACCAAGGAGAGGAACAGTATAGAAAAGCCACTGGGATAGTTAGTGGCAATAGACCGCTACTAGATCAGTTTGCGAACTCTTACAAGCAATGGCTTGACTCAAGTCAAATAGAGGTATACTATCGTAGCGATAGAGTGGCGGTATTGCTACCAGTCACATCGTCTGAATTGACAAATGACCAGTTACATCAGACAGCGGACGGCCTACTTAAAATCAAAAACGATGTCGAAAAGACATATAAAATCACTGATAAAGATTTTACGGCACCGCCCGTTTATGTGCATGATACGAACGAGGTACAGCTTGCACACGAAGAAAATGGCGTGATGATTTACGACAAATAAAAAAGCCCCACGCTCTCAAAGTTTGGCGACTTCAAGCGTGAGGTTTGAAAAGATAAAGAAAGGATTTCAAAATGTTTTATTTTGAAAGGGTCTTTCTGTACTCTATTTTACCAGAAAGAGGGTACAAAGACAATGAATAAAGTAGCTGTTTATGTTCGAGTCTCTACTACTTCCCAGTTAGAAGAGGGATACTCAATAGAAGAACAGAAGGCAAAACTAGAAAGCTACTGCGATATTAAGGACTGGAATATATATAAAATATATACCGATGGTGGCTTCTCTGGATCAACTACTGACCGTCCGGCACTTGAGCAGTTAGTACAAGATGCCCAGAGCAAGCTATTTGACACCGTGCTAGTATATAAGCTAGACCGATTGAGCAGAAGCCAGAAAGACACTCTATACTTGATAGAGGATATCTTTTTAAAAAATGACATCGAGTTTGTGAGTTTGCTTGAAAACTTCGATACCTCAACCCCATTCGGGCGTGCCGTTATAGGTTTGCTGTCCGTGTTTGCTCAACTTGAGAGGGAGCAGATAAAAGAGAGAATGCAACTAGGCAAGCTAGGGCGGGCTAAGTCTGGAAAGTCTATGATGTGGGCTAAAACCTCTTATGGGTACGACTACGACAAAGAGACTGGATCGATGACCGTCAATGAGTTTGAAGCCTTAGCAGTCAAAGAGATATACGCTTCCTATCTATCTGGCATATCAATAACTAAATTGAGGGATAAGATGAATGCCGAATATCCCAAAAAGCCCGCATGGAGCTACCGGACAATCAGAGGAATACTAGCCAATCCAGTATATTGCGGGCTTAACCAATACAAGGGGCAGACTTTCCAAGGCACACACAAGGCTATTATCTCACTAGATGATTTTGAGGAAACACAAAGGGAATTGAAAAAGAGGCAACAGACTGCACAAGAGAGGCTAAACCCTCGACCATTCCAAGCTAAATATATGCTCTCTGGCCTCGCTCAATGTGGGTACTGCCACGCACCCTTAAAAGTCGTACTAGGCCAAAAGAGAAAAGATGGTACACGCACTAAAAGGTATGAATGCTACCAAAGGCATCCACGCACTACAAGGGGTGTCACGGTTTATAACGATAATAAAAAATGTAACTCTGGCTACTACTACATGGATATACTAGAGCATTATGTCCTAACTCGCATAGCCATGCTGCAGAATGACCCAGACAAGATACAAGAGATATTTTCAGGCGGTACAAGTCCAGTTATTGACAAGCAAGCTATCCAAAAGCAGATAGATAGCCTATCGCTTAAATTAAGCAAGTTGAATGATCTATATTTAGATGACCGCATCACACTGGACGAATTAAGAAGCAAGTCGTCCGATTTTATCAAGCAAAGGGCCATACTAGAAGAAGAAATAAAAAAAGCCTCGACTGATAAACAAGTAGGCCGAAGAAAGAAAATTGAAAAGCTGTTAGATGCTAGCAGTGTTTTTGAAATGTCATACGATAACCAGAAAGTCATTGTCAGAGAGTTAATTGAAAAAGTGCAAGTCACGTCTGACAAGATAGTGATCCGCTGGAAAATTTGATAAATTTGGTTACGTTCATTTCAATCAGCGTAAAAGCTTTTACTTTGAGTGTACGCAATGATTTCATAAAGGAACCTCCAAATTTTCATAAATAGGCAGCAACATGGCTGCATAGAGCAAAACAATCATAAGGGCGACAAAGACAAAGACCAGTGGTTGGACGACATTCATAGCCTTGTTCAAACGATGGAAAAAGCCTGCCCAGGTCTTGTCTGCGTAGATCTCCAGCTCACTACCGAGCTTGGACTTGGCCTCTCCATATTCAATCATGAGGGCCAACTCTCGCTTAAAGAAAGGATAGGTCTGAATATGGTCAGAAAAAGAAGTCCCCCGAGCCAATGCTACTTCCAAATCCTGTCCAATCTCACGAAACAGACGGGAACGTTGCCCCTGCATCATAGGAAAGATTTGATTCAGCTCCAACCCTTGGGCAATCATACTCCCCCATTCTCGAGCATAAAAAGCCGTCAGATAATCCTGTAAGAAGGGGCGAAGAAAAGGAAGGGTAGCCAAAAACGAAACAAGAGCCAGACGCTTAGCTCGACGACCTAGGAAGAGGAGAATCAAAACTCCAATTGCTAGTAACACACTTCCTAACAAAACATACTGTGGAAAGACACTGATCAATCGTGTCGCACCATTTTGACTCTCCAACTGAGGCAAGAGATAGTTTTTCAGACCCAGCATAATGAACATCAAAAATCCCAACAATAGTACTGGATAGGTGGCCACCTCAACTAGTTTCTTTCGAACCTGGGTCAGATTTTCCAGGTAGCTACGGATTTTTTCTAAACTTAAGGTGACATTTCCATGCTGCTCTGCCAGTGCTAATTGAGTCGTTACTTGATCGGAAAAGCCTAGATCAGAAAGAATGGCTGACAGGGGCTTGCCGTTGGCAAGTCCAACTTGCATTCTTTCAACAAAATCTGCCTCTACCAAATGGCTCCGACGTAGGAAGTCGATGACCTCTGATAGATGAAAGCCACTACTGTAGAGATTGTGAAAGAGCTCAATGACATGCTCTTGCTTGGCAATCGATAATTTTTTCGGCCTGCGCCTGATCCAACTCAATATGTCCCGCTTCATAAAGTGCATCAATTTGCTGGTTCCACTTTTGACTGGAATGGTTTTGGTAATCTTGGATGACAAAGTCAGTGACACCTCCTTCCTTTATCAAACGCTGGTAACAGATCCCTTGAAGGACAATCCGTAACTCCTCCTCACTCACCCCCAACTCCAATAGGCGTTCGTACACCCCAGGGATGCTCTTGGCATGGATGGTGGAAAAGACTGTCACACCTGTCAGACTAGCCCGAATAACTGCACGAGCTGTCTCCGTGTCGCGTATTTCTCCGATGAGGAGAAGATCCGGACGATGGCGCAGAGAAAGTTTAATCAAGCTATCATAGGTCATGCCAATCGCTTCATTGAGTTGCAATTGCAACATTTCTTCTTGCTTAATTTCTACCGGATCTTCAATCGACATGACTTGTTGCCCCGAAAATTTTTTCTTGGCTAGGGCATGCATCAGTGTCGTCTTCCCCGATCCGACTGGACCCGCAAATAAGTAGAGCCCCCGCTTACTCACCTTCTCTTCTAGCTCTTGCAGTTGGTCAAACCAGAAACGGAGCTCCCGGTTCTCATTGTGGAGCAGGCGAATGACCAAACTTTCATATCCCCTATAGTCCCCCACTGTGGACAAGCGTAAGGACAGGACCTTATCTCCTAGAGAATAGTCACAGGAACCTAGCTGACTCCTCCGCCTCTCCCCCACGTTCATCCCTGCCATAAATTTAAAATGGCTGATGATCGCTACCATTTGTTCTTGCGAATAAGTCTCAATAAACCGTCGCTCATCCCCAACCCTTAGAAAGAGCTGATAGTCTGACGCTCGAGGAACAAAATAAATATCCTGAGCTTCGGCACTCGAGGCCATTCGAATAATGGATTGTGCAATTTCTTGAACCATATTTCCTCCTTTCACTATATAATTCGCAAATAAATAGCCAACTAGCACCGGATTTGGAAAAAAAGTAAAAAAAAGAAACTCAACTACATATTGAATTTCTCTTACTATAACTGATTTGACTCGTTGTCTAGCTTACAAGAGCGATGAGCCGTGTGAGCATTCTCCTTTTCGTAGCCTGGACGGCGCTTGCTTCTCGGAATCTGCTGGTCATTCTCTAATAGGGCAACCGAATGGTACTGCTGCACATATTCCGCACATTCTTCACACCAGCGGCGATCCTCAGGATCCCAAAAAATTGTCATTAAATCACTTCTACTTTTAAATAATGGAGATTGCTCTCTTAAAAGTAACCATTGGCGTTTGTAATATTTTAGGGCTTCATAATAGTCATCAAATCTTTGACTAGCGACAATGTCCTTCTCCCAATCTTCTAAAAACCACCAGGGTTCGAAATCCCCATACATTTCAATCACTTGATACATGTTTCTCTCCGTCCTTTGTATCCAATATTATATATAAAATCCTTTGATAACAAAAGAATTCTGCTCATGAAAGGAAAAAGTGGTAAATTTCCCGAACGTTTTCACGATTTTCTTTCAAAATCTTCCCTTATAGAGGAGAGACAGGCCATTTTTTGATAAGAAAAAGAGGCTGGGACAAAAGTCCTAGCCTCTCAATTGTCTTTGAATTGTCGAGCAAGACGCAGTGGTTGAGTGGGCTCTACTACACTGATTTCATCAGCTTTTACAGCCCTACTCAACTGTGCGGAGGTGGGACGACGAAATCGAATTCTAACGAATTACCGATTTCTGTCCCACTCTCTTTTCAAGCGATGATCGATTAGAACAATTGAAGGGCATTCATGATTGTCATGGTTGCATCGTAATAATTATCTGTTGATAGATCTTGCATAAAGATAAACTTGTTCTGTTGCACTAACTTAAGATAGCCATCTCCATTTTCAGCCGCATAAGATACCGGAGCAATGAAGCTAGCTGCCTGATACTGATGGAGGGCATTGCCTTTAAGATCATAGCCTGCATAGATATTTCGTTGCTTCATGAAGAAGTCCAGCATCTTCTTGACCAATTTTTGACTGGTCTTATCTTGGCTTTGAGCCAAGTTGTATGGCAGGCGACAAGCGTTGTAAGAATAGGCGCCATCGTACTTGGATTCGATAGTATCCGGGTCCGCCACACGCGCCCCTTGTTCATCTACCCACATAAAGTCTGGCAGAAGCCCTGTCTTACTTTGCGAACTAATAGCATCAAGCTGTGCCAACATCTTCTCTTTGATACTCAACCATCGTTCATTACCAGTCAACTCATAGAAGGATTGGAAAAAGGATGGAAGGGTATCAGAGGTTCTCATCAAGTGATAGAATTCGGAATTCTGATCAGCCCAATTCCCAACTGTCAAGACACCCGTTTTCTCATTGTAGTTGTACTTGAGGATGTCTTCCAAGATAGCCTTGGCTTGCTTTTGATAGACATCACCTTTCTCAGGCCACTGTTTTGCGGCCTCCATCAAGGCATAGGCAATATATAGATCGCCGTCCGTCGCATTTTGATGCTCAGATGACAGCTTCCCTTTTTTGATGATTTGTTTCCAGGCCATCAATTGGGTGTCATCAAAGCGATTGTTTTGATAATAACGATACAGACGGTCAAAATCCTCTTGATTGGCTAAGTCTTTCTTAGCAGCCTCTACTGTGATCAGCATGCCATAACCTTGTGCTTCTGATAAGACAACCGTTTCTTGGTCGCTGTTTGTTGTACGAACATAGGACTGTTTTCCATCCGTCACGAGGTAGTGTTCCGTCCATTGCCGATAGAGGCGATTCCGCATCTCCACCTTACTTCTTGACCGAGCCAAAAAGAGAGTCAAACAAAAGACTGCCAGGATGACCACAAACCATAAATATTTCATTTTTTTTGTTCTCATAAGTCCTCCTAACTAGCAAACCGTTTCGTTTTCACCCACTTGGTTCCCTCGCGGTGAAGCAATTTATCCATGATGATCGATGAAATCGAATCAATCGAAACAATGATAAAGAGTTGGGAATAGCTAAAGTAGGCTGCTAGGGCCAACCAAATCTGTTTCACTGTCGCCTGACCAAATTGAGAAGCCATGGCAATATTGATTTGCAACAAATACAAACCAATCATCAGCACCCAGTTAAAGAGCATCAATTGGGCAATGTAGATATTTTCCGAGTCAAAAGCAAACGGAATATGTACTCCAGGAGCAAAAAGATGGATAAACATGGCAGCGACATTGGCAAAGAAAATCAAGTCTGATAAGACAATCGCTGCATTAAACCAGAAGAAAATACATGAATAGTTGAAGACCTCTAATTTTACCCGCCAGTTTGCTTTTCCGAATAAGTGTTTAAAGTTAGAAAGTACAACCTCATAGTTCCCTTTTGCCCAACGTTTCCGTTGCATATAGTAAGTTTTTAAGGTCTCTGGCTCTTGTTGGAAGGCTTCCGAGTTGTAGGCTAAAGCGATCAACTTTCCGCTTTGCATGATTTTGAAGGAAATATCCGTATCTTCCGTCAAGGCACCATTCTTCCAACCACCAATACTTTTGACAAATTCTGTTTGAATAATAAAGTTGGTTCCTGGAATCCGTCCAATTTTGAAAAGATTCCACATACCGACGTGATGAACCCGCTGGGTCACGACGATTTCTTGGTTGATACAACGCGTCAAAAAGTTCTGGTTAGCATTTCTCGTCTTGTTGCGTCCAAATGAAGCCACATGGCGTTCTGGATCTTTAAGAACTTCCTTAACCAAGAAATAAAGAGCATTTTTCTCAGGCATAGCATCCGCATCATAGACGCAGATATAATCTCCTGTCGCCATCTTCAAGGCATCATTCAAGACCCCAGCTTTTCCACCTGTACCAGTACGATCAATAATGGTCACATCCCGTCCAGCGTATTCAGGAAGGGCTTTGACAGCCAGACACTCCTCATAGGTACGATCTGAGCAGTTATCGGCAAAGAGAAGCAATTCCACACGATCATGAGGGTAATTCATATCCAAAATAGCCTTAGCAGTTTGAGCAATGACCACATCTTCGTTATGAGCGGGTACCACAATGGTTACTTTTGGATAATAGAGAAGCGGGCTCGTATCCACACGGAAATCACTGTGTTTCAACCAGAATTGAACTGCTGAAATCAGGATCACCAAGCCCCAGGCTAGAGATAACCAGATAGAAATCAAGGTGAAAATCATTAAAATTTGACTAATCATGGTCCACCGCCTTAAAGTTTTTGTTTACCCAATGGTAGATGACCAAATAGGCAATAAATAATGCACAAAAGCATACAGCAAAGAATAGACTAATCCCTAGGGCCAGCCCAAAAAATAGATTTGTAAGAGTCATCGGTCCCTCCTAATATTCCACAATAATATCCGTTTCAAGTTGACGTTTCAAGTTACTAATGGCTTCCTGGTAGCTATGGAATTTCGTCCGATTGGTCGCATCCACTACCAAGTAGCCTTTTTGGAATTGAATGGCTTGATTGCCATCTTCTCCCTTAAAGACCAGAGATTCTAATTGATTTTTTAAATACAACTGATAATATTCTTGCAAATTTCGTTGCTGACTATTGGTGAGCACTAGGAAATTGCCGTCTGAAACATAATAAAGTCTCTCATCTTGGATCAGATGGTGGCCAATCAGATAATGAATTTGGTTCAGCGTTCGATTGTACTCACGAGGATGGATTTGATAGAAGAGTTCCTCATGAGACCAATGAATTAAGAGGGCTTGTAATTTCTGCTCCTGTTGAAAGCCAGAACTTTCAAGTAAAGATCGGTAGGCGACTTCCGCTTCCTCTTCTTGGTTTTGAACCTTAGCAACCTCTTTAAACAGGTAGTAGCGAATTTTCGACAGAATTCCAACAAGAATCGGGAAAGAGAAAAGCAATAACAGTGCTTGGTTTGCAGGGATATACACGACCCCTGCTACCAGAAAGACAATTCCTAAACCGACTGAAATTAAAATCGTCCAGGTAAGCAGCAAATTGGATAAGACCAGTGAAGCAAACAAAGCTAAGACGAGAAAGAGAGCTTCCTCAATGATAATTTCACGTGCAAAGAATAGACAGTACAGCAGGACGGCCAATTCAAAACCGACCAAAATAAGCATCCAGTCTCCTAAATGATTCCTTCTTTTCATTCCTAATTCTCTCCCTCTATAAATTCAGACACCACGTCAACGAGTCCATAATAGTGCTGAATGGCTTGAACAATCCGCTCAGATGCCTTCCCATCTCCATATGGATTTCGGGTCGAAGACATTTTTTGATACAGATCTGGATCCGTCAACAGAGCAGTCATTTCTTCCTTCACTCTCTCAGGATCCGTTCCGACCAATTTTAAAGTTCCAGCTTTGACACCTTCTGGACGTTCGGTCGTATCCCGAAGGACTAAGACAGGCTTGCCTAAGGAAGGGGCCTCCTCCTGAACTCCTCCCGAATCAGACATAATAAAGTAACTTCTCGATGCTAGGTTATGAAAATCAAAGACGTCCAAAGGAGCAATCAAATGAATACGGTCGTGATCTCCTAAGATCTCCTTAGCCGCCTCTTGAACAGCCGGACTGAGGTGGACTGGATAAACAACCTCCAACTCCGGATGAGCATCTACCATTTCTCTCAAGGCAGCAAAGACAGCTCGCATCGGTTGGCCTTGGTTTTCCCGACGGTGCATGGTCACTAGGACCAGTTTCTTCTGTGGATCTAACTGATCAAGCACCTGGTGGTGATAATCCTCTTGCACGGTTAATCGCAGGGCATCAATCGCCGTATTCCCCGTAATGAAAATGGACGACTCTGGATGATGTTCCATGAGAAGATTGGCCTTGCTTTCACTGGTTGGAGCAAAATAGAGATCTGCTAGGTTATCCGTCATTTGACGGTTCATTTCCTCAGGGAAAGGCGAATACTTATCGAAGGTTCTGAGACCCGCCTCTACATGACCAATACGGACTTGATTATAAAAAGCAACAAGACTGGCTGCAAAAGTCGTCGTTGTGTCCCCATGGACCAAAATTATATCCGGTTGCACTTCTTTCACAACTGGGTCAAATTTTTCAAGGATTTTAGCAGTAATATCTAGAAGAGATTGGTTTTTCCCCATAATATCTAGATCGTAATCCGGTTGAATACGGAAGGTCTCTAGCACTTGATCTAACATTTGACGATGCTGAGCAGTCACCACTGTAATCGTTTCAATGGTCTCACTTTGCTTTTGAAGCTCTAAAACCAGGGGAGCCATTTTAATCGCTTCTGGGCGCGTTCCAAAAACAACCATCACTTTAATCTTTTTCATCATCTCACCTTTTTAACCTTGTGAATTTTTTAACAAAATCGACGACACTTTTCCCATCCATTCTACCTTCAATAGCTTCAAAAGTCAAACTATCTCAATGCTTTCGTAATACATTTAATCGAATTTTAATAATCTGTAATTTATATGTAACATTCGAATCTTTCGAACCCTTAAAACCCTTGAAATAGCTGGTTTTTATACTATTTTTTTTTAACATTCAAACCTTTATGAAGTTTCATTTTCATTACTAAAATATTCATTATTTTAAATATATATTTTTTTTGCGCATATTTTTAAACTGATATTATAGGAAAAAGCGGTGACCATATGGTTATTTTTAGGCATAAAAAGAAGCCCTACTGAAAATCAGTAAAGCTTCTTTTAGGATTAATTTTCTTCCACTACAATTGATTCAACAGTTTCAGTTGCTTCTTCTGTAACAGGAACTTCTTCGATAATTTCGACTTCATTGACTGCTTGTGGTTCCAAGTTACGATAACGAGCCATACCTGTACCAGCAGGAATAATCTTACCAATGATAACATTTTCCTTGAGTCCAAGGAGATGGTCTTTCTTACCGCGAATCGCTGCGTCAGTGAGGACACGAGTTGTTTCCTGGAAGGAAGCCGCTGACAAGAAACTATTGGTTTCAAGAGAGGCCTTGGTGATACCCATAAGGACTGGACGAGCCGTTGCAGGAACCCCACCAGAAATGACCACATCACGGTTAGCATCTGTAAAGTCTGTAATATCCATGAGGGTACCCATGAGAAGGTCTGTATCTCCTGGATCCATAACACGAACCTTACGGATCATTTGACGCACCATTACCTCGATGTGTTTGTCGCCGATTTCTACCCCTTGGCTACGGTATACTTTTTGTACTTCCGCAAGGAGGTAAGTTTCAACAGACAAGACATCACGAACGGCAAGGAGACGTTTTGGTTGGATAGAACCTTCTGTCAATGCTGTACCACGAGAGACTTGATCTCCCACTTCGACTTTCATGCGGGCTGTGTAAGGGACAACGTATTCTCCCTCACCAGTCGCACCACGAACAAAGACTTTCTTGGTACGTGTAGAAGCATCTTCTTCAATGGCTGTGACTTCCCCTTTAACCTCAGTGATGACCGCTTCCCCTTTTGGATTACGGGCTTCAAAGATTTCTTGGACACGGGGAAGACCTTGCGTGATATCGGTATTTGAGGCAACCCCACCCGTGTGGAAGGTACGCATTGTAAGCTGTGTACCAGGTTCCCCGATAGATTGGGCTGCGATGGTTCCGACTGCTTCACCAACTTCAACTGCATCACCAGTCGCCAAGTTGATACCGTAACAGTGACGGCAGACACCATGGCGGGTGTTACATGTAAAGACAGAACGGATAGTGACTTCTTCAACACCAGCATTGACAATTTCACGTGCTAGGTCTTCTGAAATCAAAGTATCTGGACCAACAATGACTGCACCTGTTTCAGGATGTTTGACAGATTTCTTCGTATAACGACCTGTTAAACGCTCTTCCAATGGTTCAATCATTTCTTTGCCATCGGTAATCGCACGGATCACGAGTCCACGGTCAGTTCCACAGTCATCCTCACGGATAATGACGTCTTGAGCAACGTCAACCAAACGACGTGTCAAGTAACCTGAGTCGGCTGTCTTGAGGGCCGTATCGGTCATCCCTTTACGAGCACCGTGAGTAGAGAAGAACATTTCAAGTACTGACAAACCTTCGCGGAAGTTTGAAAGGATCGGCAATTCCATAATCCGTCCGTTTGGAGCAGCCATCAAACCACGCATACCGGCAAGCTGTGAGAAGTTTGAGATGTTACCACGAGCTCCAGAGTCCATCATCATAACGATTGGGTTCTTCGGATCTTGGTTATCTACCAAACGTTTTTCCAATTTCTCACGGGCTGCACGCCATTCAGCTGTAACGGCATTGTAACGCTCATCATCTGTAATCATCCCTTTACGGAACTGTTTGGTGATTTGTTCTACACGTTTGTGAGATTCTTCAATGATTTCAGCCTTATCTTCAACAACTGGAATATCGGCAATCCCCACTGTCAAACCAGCAAGGGTTGAGTGGTGGTAACCTAAGTCTTTCAAACGGTCCAAGAAAGCAGATGTTTCTGTTGTACGGAAGCGTTTGAAGATTTCTGCGATGATATTTCCAAGATTTTTCTTCTTGAATGGAACGTTTAATTCCAATTGCTCAATCGCCACTTTGACATCTTGACCAGGCTCCAAGAAGTACTTAGCTGGAACACCTTCTGTCAAGTTGGCATTATTTGGCTCTTGGAGGTATGGAAGTTCTGCAGGCATGATATCGTTAAAGAGAATCTTACCAACCGTTGTCAAGAGAATCTTGTGTTGTTGAGCTTCTGTCCATGGTTTGTTCAAGCTATCCGTCGCAATTCCGACACGTGTATGCAAGTGAACATAACCATTGCGAAGGGCCATGACCGCTTCATCGCGGTCTTTGAAGACCATTCCTTCGCCTTCACGACCAGCTTCTTCCATAGTAAGGTAGTAGTTCCCCAAGACCATATCCTGAGATGGGGTAACAACTGGTTTACCATCTTTCGGGTTCAAGATGTGCTCAGCAGCCAGCATCAAGATACGGGCTTCTGCTTGGGCTTCTTCTGAAAGCGGTACGTGGATGGCCATTTGGTCACCGTCAAAGTCGGCGTTGTAGGCTTCACAGACAAGTGGGTGCAAGCGAAGAGCTTTCCCGTCAATCAAGACTGGCTCGAAGGCTTGGATCCCCAGGCGGTGGAGGGTCGGTGCGCGGTTCAAGAGAACTGGGTGTTCTTTGATGACTTCTTCTAGGATATCCCAGATACGCTCATCGCCACGTTCCACCAAGCGTTTAGCTGCTTTGACGTTTTGCACGATATCACGCGCAACGATTTCACGCATGACAAATGGTTTGAAGAGCTCGATAGCCATTTCACGTGGCACACCACATTGGTACATCTTAAGGGTTGGACCAACGGCGATAACGGAACGTCCTGAGAAGTCTACCCGTTTCCCGAGCAAGTTTTGACGGAAGCGTCCTTGTTTCCCTTTGAGCATGTGGCTCAATGATTTAAGCGGACGGCTACCTGGTCCTGTGATTGGACGACCACGACGACCGTTGTCGATCAAAGCGTCAACCGCTTCTTGAAGCATCCGTTTTTCGTTTTGCACGATGATACCAGGAGCATTCAACTCAAGCAAACGAGCCAAACGGTTGTTCCGGTTGATCACACGACGGTAAAGGTCGTTCAAGTCAGAGGCAGCAAAACGGCCACCATCCAATTGGACCATCGGACGAAGATCTGGTGGAATAACAGGAAGGATGTTGAGAACCATCCATTCTGGTTTGTTTCCAGATTTGTAGAAGGCATCTAAGACATCCAAACGGCGAACAGCCTTCACACGTTTTTGACCAGTTGCAGTCTTCAATTCTTCTTTCAAGACAGCAATTTCAGCTTCCAAATCCACTTGTTTCAAGAGGTCTTGGATCGCTTCTGCCCCCATCTTGGCAACAAAGGAACCTGGTCCGTATTCACGCAAGCGTTCACGGTATTCGCGTTCTGTCATGATGGATTTGTGCTCAAGCGGTGTATCTTTTGGATCGATAACCACGTAAGCTGCGAAGTAGATGACTTCTTCAAGGGCACGAGGACTCATGTCCAAGGTCAATCCCATACGAGAAGGGATTCCTTTGAAGTACCAGATGTGTGATACAGGAGCTTTCAACTCGATATGCCCCATTCGTTCACGACGAACCTTGGCACGTGTTACTTCCACACCACAGCGGTCACAAACAATCCCTTTGTAACGGATTCGTTTGTATTTTCCACACGCACATTCCCAGTCTTTTGTAGGACCAAAGATGACTTCATCAAAGAGACCTTCACGTTCTGGTTTCAATGTACGGTAGTTGATTGTTTCAGGTTTCTTGACCTCTCCATAAGACCATGAACGGACCTTACTTGGAGAAGCTAGGGTGATTTGCATACTTTTAAAACGATTTACATCAACCACTATTTCTTACCTTTCTTTATGTTCATTATCGATTGTATGTTCTTTTGCTTTTTGTGAAGGTGAGAAGGACTTTCCTTCACACCTTCAAGCCTAAAGCTTCGAGATAGACAACCTTCTCAGGCTTTCTACTCTCTTGAACTACATATTTTATTAATCTTCTTTCCCTTCAGCTTCGAAAGCTGCGCGAGCTTCCTTAGCTGCTTTTTCACGTGCCTTTTCTAGATCATCTACGTGGATAACATCGTCGTCTTCCCCTTCGTCAAGGTCGCGAAGTTCAACTTCTTTGTCATCTTCATCTAGGACACGCATATCCAATCCAAGTGATTGCAATTCTTTCACGAGTACTCGGAAGGACTCTGGCACACCTGGTTTTGGAATTGGTTTTCCTTTGGTAATCGCTTCATAAGCTTTCAAACGTCCGTTGACATCATCTGACTTGTAGGTCAAGATTTCTTGAAGGACATTAGACGCACCATAAGCCTCAAGGGCCCAAACTTCCATTTCCCCGAAACGTTGTCCACCAAACTGAGCTTTACCTCCGAGTGGTTGTTGGGTAACCATTGAGTATGGTCCGACAGAACGAGCGTGGAGTTTATCATCAACCATGTGGTGAAGCTTGATCATGTACATGACACCGACAGAAACACGGTTATCAAATGGCTCACCTGTACGGCCATCGTAAAGAATGGTCTTAGCATCGCTATCCATACCTGCTTCACGAACAGTATCCCAGAGGTCTTCTGAGCTTGCTCCGTCAAAGACTGGTGTTGCGATGTGGATGCCCAAGTTACGAGCTGCCATACCAAGGTGAAGTTCCATAACCTGTCCGATATTCATACGTGATGGCACCCCAAGTGGGTTCAACATGATATCAACCGGTGTACCATCTGGAAGGTATGGCATGTCTTCAACAGGAACAATACGAGAAACAACCCCTTTGTTTCCGTGACGACCGGCCATCTTATCTCCGACGCGGATCTTGCGTTTTTGTGCGATGTAAACACGAACCAACATGTTCACACCAGATTGCAATTCATCTCCGTTTGCACGCGTAAAGATCTTGACATCGCGAACGACTCCATCTCCACCGTGAGGAACACGAAGGGATGTATCACGCACTTCACGAGATTTATCTCCAAAGATGGCGTGGAGGAGACGTTCTTCGGCAGAAAGGTCTTTCTCACCCTTCGGTGTGACCTTACCAACTAAGATATCGCCTTCTTTCACTTCCGCACCAATACGGATAATTCCCATTTCATCAAGGTTTCTGAGGGCATCTTCCCCTACGTTTGGAATTTCACGAGTGATTTCTTCAGGGCCTAACTTGGTATCGCGCGTTTCTGATTCGAATTCTTCCAAGTGAACAGAT
Source organism: Streptococcus sp. AM43-2AT (assembly GCF_003603405.1). Classification (NCBI taxonomy): domain Bacteria; kingdom Bacillati; phylum Bacillota; class Bacilli; order Lactobacillales; family Streptococcaceae; genus Streptococcus; species Streptococcus sp. AM43-2AT. The sequence goes on from NZ_QTND01000004.1 coordinate 180,385, forward strand.
GTGTAGACATCTTCTTTGACCAAGCGTTCGCTCATGATAACGGCATCCTCGAAGTTGTAGCCTTCCCAAGTCATGTAGGCAACGATTGGGTTTTGACCAAGGGCCATTTCCCCTTTTTCCATAGATGGACCGTCTGCGATAAAGTCACCTTTTTCAACGACATCGCCAACTTTCACAAGGGTACGTTGGTTGTAAGCAGTACCTGAGTTTGAACGACGGAATTTTTGGATGTGGTAAACATCAAGGGATCCATCTTCCCGACGAACTTCTACCTTGTCTGCATCCGCATAAGTAACCTTACCATCGTGTTGGGCAATGACTGCAGCTCCTGAGTCATGGGCTGCTTGGTATTCCATACCAGTACCCACATAAGGCGCTTTTGGATCGATCAATGGCACAGCCTGACGTTGCATGTTGGCACCCATAAGGGCACGGTTGGAGTCATCGTTTTCCAAGAAAGGAATACATGCTGTCGCAACGGCAACTACTTGTTTTGGAGACACGTCCATGTAGTCGACTTGATCAGATGGGAACTCTTGGTTGTTACCACGGTGACGTCCCATAACGATTGGCTCGGCAAAACCACCTTTTTCGTTCAACTTAGAGTTGGACTGTGCTACGATGTACTCATCTTCTTCATCAGCTGTCAACCAAACGATTTCGTTAGTCACCACACCTTTTTCACGGTCTACTTTACGGTATGGTGTTTGGATGAAACCATATTTGTTCAAGTGTCCGTATGAAGACAAGTTATTAATCAAACCGATGTTTGGTCCTTCAGGTGTTTCGATTGGACACATACGACCATAGTGAGTGTAGTGCACGTCACGGACTTCATATCCAGCGCGGTCACGCGTCAAACCACCAGGCCCTAAGGCTGACAAACGACGTTTGTGGGACAACTCAGAAAGTGGGTTGTGTTGGTCCATGAACTGGGACAATTGTGAAGAACCAAAAAATTCTTTAATCGCTGCAGTCACTGGACGAATGTTGATGATTTGTTGCGGTGTTAATACTTCGTTATCTTGAACAGACATGCGTTCACGGACATTACGTTCCATCCGTGAAAGTCCAAGACGCACTTGGTTAGCAAGCAATTCACCAACCGCACGGATCCGACGATTTCCAAGGTGGTCGATATCATCGACACGGCCAAGACCTTCAGCCAAGTTAAGGAAGTAGCTCATCTCAGCAAGGATATCGGCTGGAGTGATGGTACGAACCTTATCATCTGGATTTGCATTGCCGATGATAGTGACAACGCGGTCTGGATCAGAAGGAGCCACAACCTTGAATTTTTGAAGAACGACTGGTTCTGTCAAGACTGCTGAATCATTTGGAGTGTAGACAATCTTGTTCAAGTCACCGTCCAAATGTTCTGAGATGCTATCGATGACGTCGCGCGTCATCACTGTTCCAGCTTCTACAAGGATTTCGCCTGTTTCAGCATCTACCAATGGTTCTGCGATTGTTTGGTTCAACAAGCGGTTCTTGATATTGAGTTTCTTGTTGATCTTGTAACGACCAACTGGTGCCAAGTCATAACGACGTGGGTCAAAGAAACGGGCTACCAACAAGCTACGTGAGCTTTCCGCTGTTTTTGGCTCACCTGGACGAAGACGCTCATAAATTTCTTTGAGGGCTTCATCTGTTCGTGAATCCATTGGGTTCTTATGAATATCTTTCTCGACAGTGTTGCGAACCAATTCGCTATCCCCAAAGATATCAAAAATCTCATCATCACCAGAGAAACCAAGGGCACGAACCAAGGTCGTAAATGGAATCTTACGCGTACGGTCAATACGAGTGTAAGCAATATCTTTTGAGTCTGTTTCGAGCTCTAGCCAAGCTCCACGGTTCGGAATAACTGTTGATCCATAGCCAACCTTACCATTCTTGTCCACTTTATCATTGAAGTAGACACCTGGTGAACGAACGAGCTGGGATACGATGATCCGCTCTCCACCATTGATGATAAAGGTCCCCATCTCAGTCATGATTGGGAAATCACCAAAGAAAACTTCTTGGGTTTTGATTTCTCCTGTTTCCTTGTTAACCAAGCGGAAGGTTACAAAGATTGGAGCAGAATAACTCGCATCATGGATACGTGCTTCTTCCAAGGTATACTTTGGTTCTCTGATTTCATAGCCGACAAATTCCAACTCCATTGTGTCGGTGAAGTTCGAAATTGGCAATACATCTTCGAAAACTTCTTTCAAACCATGATCCAGAAAATCTTTAAATGAATCCGTTTGGATTTCAATCAAATTTGGTAAATCAAGAACTTCTTTGATTCTTGAAAAACTACGACGGGTCCGATGTTTCCCGTATTGAACGTCATGTCCTGCCAAAGTTTTAACTCCTTTTTCTATACTAGGATACCAGCTAGGGGAAGCCCCTCTCTGAAGATCCGGTTTCTAGATCGCTTTTGACTACATCAGAATAGTTCTCATCCAGTCGAAACGATGTTATGAAGGGGGTGTGATTTACATCACGTGAGAAGAAATCTCCTCCGTATCATTTATCCTTTTTGGAATTTTTAGAAAGATTAAGTTTGTGTAACAAACCCAGTTTTTTCTAAAAATAGGCACAAAAAGAGCAGCTAAATCGACTTTTATAAAGTTTGATTTAACTGCTGTAAGCTTCTATTTGGACAATATTTCAAATAAAGCGCACGACAAATTACTTGTTCTTATTATATCGTATTTTCACAAAAAACACAAGGTTTTCTCTAGACATGAAAACGATTTTATGGTATTGCCCCTAATGATTTTTATCGGTTTTGACCACTAGATGATGAACTGCTTGTCGTGTTCGAACTACTTGTCGTGTTTGAACTGCTTGTCCGGTTGGTATTTCGATTTCCATTGGAAGTACCCCCTGAACCGCCTAAGATTCCAGCCCAGGCACTAGCATAATCACTATCTGATCCACCAATCGCGAAGCGATAGGTCGTTTGTGGAGCGCCATTTTTAGCCCAATAGCTCGTAACCGTTGCACCTGACAGATCGATATCACGACCATTGACATTGACACGACCAGGTCGTTGTCCGGTAGATTTCAGGACAGTAGATGAAATGACACTGCTATCTAGAGTGAAGCGGTCTTGCACTCCCCAAGCATTTGGATCCGCCTGATAGATGGCATTTGCTAAATAGGCCATGTAACTTGCGTTATTATTGTATCCTGTCAACGGAGCCATGGAAGCATTGTTATCGTGTCCAATCCAGCCACCTAAGGTGAGATTTGGAGTAGAAAGCATGAGCCACATATCTCCATTCTCATTGGTGGTTCCGGTTTTTCCAATCCAATCAGCATTTGCAAGGGTTGGATTGACCTGGCTAATCCGGCTCTTAAAGGTCGTAGTCGCACCAGAACTGATGACCCCTCTTAACAGATCTTGCATGATGGTCGCAGCTGCCGCTGAATAAACCCGTGTTGGCTTGCTTTCATGCTGGTAAACAACTTTCCCATCTCGATCCATGATTTTTTCAATCATGTAGCGCTTTTGGTAATTCCCATTATTGGCAAGGGTTTGATAACCATTTGTATGTTGAGCAACGCTTACTTCGATTCCGCCTCCCATTGGCAGACTTTCAATCCCATACTCAGCGATGTCGTAGCCCATTTTTTCCATATAGCCTGGGACATCGACACCCTTTTCACGAAGAGTACGATAGGTCCAATAAGCTGGGATATTCCATGAGGTGTTGAGGGCCTCTCTGAGGTCCATCATCCCAGTCCCTCGATTATCCACGTGCATAATTGGCTCTCCACTAGAGAAGTTGGTTGGGTAATTGGAGAGGATACTATTGCTTCCCATCAAGCCTTGGTCAATGGCAATTCCATAAGCTAGCAAGGGTTTAATGGTAGACCCTGGAGAACGCTCTGTGTCAAAAGCATGGTTATTTTGATTCCCGTCAAAATTCCGTCCCCCAACAAAGCCAAGAATAGCCCCTGTTCGGTTGTCCATAAGGACATTCCCTACTTCTACCGTACCTGTTCCATCGTCCAAGATGCCTCCATAATTGGCAACGGCGTCTTGCATGGCATTGTAGATAGCTTTGTTAATAGTGGTTTGGACCGTATAGCCACCCTCTCTCAATTCTTTCTTCGCCAACTCTTGATAAGATTTAACGGTCGAATTGTTTTTTAGGTCGTGGCTAGAGACGTTGTCTCTCTTGATTAAATACTCATACATGGCTTCTTCCGCTTCACTGACGGCTTGGAAATACAAGTAGTCGTGTGGCGTCTTCTCGATGCCATTTGACGGAAGGAAATCCTTACTTAAATCATATTGACTATATTGGTCGTACTCTTCCTTAGTGATAGCCCCTGTCCGATACATATTGTACAAGACATCCTTTGCCCGATCCAAGCCTAAAGCTTGATTTTCTGGAGTTTTGAGACTTCCATCAGAAGCATAAGGTGAGTAGACAATTGGGCTCTGTGGCAAACCAGCAATAAAGGCCGCCTGTGGAATGGTCAAGTCTTTGGCAGAAACTCCAAAAATCCCTTGAGCTGCCGCTTCTACTCCAGCAATATTTTGTCCACGGTTGTTTCGACCAAATGGAGATACATTGAGGTAGGTCGTTAAAATTTCGTCCTTATCCATTACCCGCTCAAGAGCAAGGGCATCGATAATCTCCGCAGCTTTCCGTGAGAAGGTCGGTGCATCTCCCACAACTTGTTGTTTGATCAACTGTTGGGTCAAAGTCGAACCCCCACTAGAGGACCCTACTCCAGCAACTGAACCCAAGGTAGCCCGGATTACTGCTTTTGGAACAACCCCGTTATGGCTGTTAAAATTCTCATCTTCTGTGGCAATGACGGCCTTTTTAACATTGTCCGAAATCGCATCCTTTTGAACAGGAATCCGAATGAGGTCACTGTCAATATCAGAAATGACACTCCCATCTGAGTAGGAAATCTTTGAAACACTGGAAATGTTTCGTACTTGTTGAACCAGCTGTGTTGGATCCGGTGTTTCTGTCGCATTAAATAGACTGGCCGCATAGCCAATCGCAATCCCTGCTCCAAACAAGAGGCCACCTAAAGCAAACACTAGTAGCACATCCCAAAGGAGCTTCATGGTTCGGAGAACTGTCGCTACGAAATCTCCTAATGACCAGCCCTCCTTGTTTTCTTTCTCATTGACTTCAACAGTCATTTTGGCAAAGAAGCCTTTTATTTTCTTCCCGCACTTTGTAAAAAATTCTCTCATTTGACTCACTCTATTTCTCCTTGTCCTTCCTATTATACCAAATGGACTACTTTCTTTTCAATTCCTAAAGTTGAGAACACTGTTTCCAATTGGATTTTTTTCGTCCATTCATTGCTATTTCAAGTCATTATGGTAAAATAGAGAGAAACCATACAGATACTGGACTGTTTTCATCGATCTGGCCAGTAGCTTAGAAAAGGAGAGAACGATGCACATTTTTGATGAGCTAAAAGAACGTGGTTTGATTTTCCAAACGACTGACGAAGATACTTTGCGTAAAGCCCTAGAAGAAGGACAAGTATCGTATTATACTGGCTACGATCCAACTGCTGATAGTTTGCACCTTGGGCACCTTGTTGCCATCTTGACCAGTCGTCGCTTACAATTGGCAGGCCACAAACCTTATGCGCTTGTCGGTGGTGCGACCGGACTCATTGGAGACCCTTCTTTCAAAGATGCCGAGCGCAGTTTACAAACTAAGGAGACTGTAGACGGTTGGGTCACTTCTATCCAAGGGCAATTGTCTCGTTTTTTAGATTTTGAAAATGGGGAAAACAAGGCTGTCATGGTCAACAACTATGACTGGTTTGGCAGCATCAGCTTCATTGACTTCCTTCGCGACATCGGAAAATACTTTACTGTCAACTACATGATGAGCAAGGAATCTGTGAAGAAACGAATTGAAACAGGGATTTCTTACACTGAATTTGCCTACCAAATCATGCAAGGCTACGACTTCTTTGTCCTCAACCAAGACCACAATGTCACTCTGCAAATCGGTGGTTCTGACCAATGGGGAAATATGACAGCTGGTACTGAGTTGCTTCGTCGGAAGGCTGACAAGACTGGTCACGTTATCACTGTGCCCCTCATCACAGATGCAACTGGTAAGAAATTCGGTAAATCTGAAGGGAATGCTGTTTGGCTCAACCCAGAAAAGACTTCTCCATACGAAATGTACCAATTCTGGATGAACGTCATGGACGCTGACGCAGTTCGCTTCTTGAAAATCTTTACCTTCTTGTCACTGGATGAGATTGAAGAAATCCGCAAACAATTCGAAGCAGCTCCACACGAACGCTTGGCTCAAAAAGTCCTTGCTCGTGAAGTCGTGACTCTGGTTCACGGAGAAGAAGCCTACAAAGAAGCCCTTAACATCACTGAGCAACTCTTTGCAGGAAACATCAAAAGCCTTTCTGTCAAAGAACTCAAACAAGGACTTCGTGGTGTGCCAAACTACCAAGTACAAGCAGACGAAAACCACAACATCGTAGAATTGCTCGTATCATCTGGCGTAGTTAACTCAAAACGCCAAGCCCGTGAAGACGTACAAAACGGAGCTATCTACGTCAACGGTGACCGCATCCAAGATCTTGACTATGTCTTAAGTGATGCAGATAAGTTAGAGAACGAACTCACTGTTATCCGCCGTGGGAAGAAAAAATACTTTGTCTTGACTTATTAAAAAGAAGACCTCTGAAACTATGACTTTCAGAGGTTTTTTGGTACACTAGAAGTATCATGACGATCAAACCAAAATTACAACGATTTCAGACCGCAACAGCTTTTGCCTGTCCCATCTGTCAGGAAGCCCTTGACCTGGTCCAACAAAGCTTGACTTGTCCCAACCGTCACTCCTTTGACCTTGCTAAGTTTGGCTATGTGAACTTGGCTCCACAAGTGAAGCCCTCTAAGGACTATGACAAGGAGAGTTTCCAAAACCGGCAACTAGTTTTAGAGAACGGCTTCTACGACCATATCCTTACTACCCTATCAGAATGCTTGTCTCCACTGGACCATCCATCCAACATTTTAGATATTGGTTGCGGGGAAGGGTACTATTCTCGCATCTTACAAGAACGGTATCCAGACCATTCCTTTTACGCCTTTGATTTGTCTAAGGAATCGATCCAGCTGGCTGCTAAGAGCGACCATGAATGGAAGGTCAAGTGGTTTGTCGGGGACCTAGCTCGCCTCCCTCTTTTAGACCAGAGTATGGACCTTCTTCTAGACATCTTTTCGCCAGCGAACTATCAGGAATTTAAACGGATCCTGGCCCCAGACGGTCGCCTTATTAAGGTTATCCCAACACCAAGCCATCTGCAAGAAATTCGTCAGAAGGTTAAGGAGCACCTCGATCAGGCCGATTATTCCAATGAGCAGATTATTCGACATTTCTCTGATCATTTTACGGTTGAACAAAGCCTCCATTGCCAGGAAACTTTCGAACTCACACCAGCATTGCGGGAGGCTCTTCTGAGCATGACGCCTCTCCTCTTTCATGTCGATGCATCTCAAATCGACTGGAGCGATTTGACTCACATCACGATTTCTGCCACTATTTTGGTTGGAAGAAACAACTAACAAACACCCTCCATTGATTGACAAATGGAGGGTCTTTTTTTATGTTTATAGATTAGTCACTTTCCTCTACGCCGATTTGTTGACGGTAGGCTTTGGGCGACTTGCCACACAACTTGCGGAAAACCTTGTAAAAGTAACCGACATTACTGTAGCCTACTTCATAGCAAATATCTTCAATACTTTCAGTTGTGGATAAAAGTAACTGTTGGGCCGCTTTGATCCGTTGTTTATTCAAGAGCTCAGCAAAGGTGGAATTGGTCTCACGTTTAATCAATTGTCCTAAATAAACGGGATTGATATAGAGATCTTTGCTGATATCCTTGAGCGACAGTTCCTTCCGATAGTCACGTCCGATAACTTCCAAGACAGTCGCCACATTATTGTTCATTCGATATTGAGAGAAGAAATTCTCCAATTGGTTCCGAACGCAGGTAACAAGATCCTCGAAAGTCGTTGTCTCATGAACAGTTTTCACAACTTCTGTCAGGTCATCTCCATGCAAGTGTTCAAATAAATGAAAGACATCCATAATAAACTGAATAAAGAGTTGCTTGGCTATCGCCACTTTTGGAGTATGGCTTTTCACGGTTTCCTCCAACCAGTTCAACTCCTCTAAAATCTGTTGGATATTCCCCTGGATGATGACACGGTAGATGGGTTCGTAGTAATTAAAGACGCCATCTTCTTCTTCCAAAGGGAGATCCCCATAAAATAGACTTCGTTCAACAAGCTCTTTAAATTGTTGAAAATGTTCCTTATAAGGTGCTTGGAAACGACGCTGTAGGAAAGCCCCCTCATCCTCATCTGAAAGATAGAGTTGAAGATTTTGTCCCAAGACCTGATAAGACGAACTGGCAAAGCCTTTCCTTTCCTTATCCACTCCAATCCAGAGTTGCTTTCTTCCTCGGATGGCCTGCTCAAACTCTTCTTCTGACCAATCTTCATGAAGGAGCCGATTGGCCGTCTCTTGATCTGGGTTTTTCAGAGTTTGAGATAATTTTTCTAGGATATTCCCCAACTCCACCTTATTGACAGGCTTTAACAGATAGTCTGCTACCCGGAGGTTTAAGGCTTTTTTTACATAAGCAAAATCTTGGTAACCTGACATAATGATATAAGCTGCATGGGGAAGAATGGACTGCATTTGATCAATCATTTCCAGACCAGTTTTTCCTGGCATATTGACATCCGTAATCACGATATCTACTGGATAATCCGCAACATAAGCCAAGGCCTGATCCGCATCCTCTGCTGTGTACACAACCTCCATGTCCCATTTTTCAAAGGGAATCAGTTTTTTCAACCCCTCAGTAATCATATATTCATCGTCAACCAATAAGACTTTATACACGATTTCTTCCTCTTAAGTGTCCTCGATGGTAATCGTATAGAGGACACCTTTTCCTTTTTCTGATGTAATTTGAATGTGGTAACGATCCCCAAAGTAGAGAAGGAAACGCTCGTGGACATTGACAATCCCAATTGATTGTCGTTCCTTACTCTCTTCTACTTCTTCTCGAGGATCCCTATGACTCAATATTTGTTGGATCCGTTGCAACTGGTTCGGTTCCATTCCTCTCCCGTTGTCCTGAACACGAATCTCCACAGCTTCTCCAACACGACGGACTTTGATACTAATGACATTGTCCTTGCGTTTGTGATCAACTCCATGAACAAAATAATTTTCCACTAGTGGCTGAAGAGTAAACTTCGGAATAATCATCTCTTCCAGACCGGGTTCAATTTTAAAGCCATAGGCAATCGATTTTGGATAACGTACCATACAGAGATAGCTGTATTTTCTACAAAATTCCAACTCATTTTCTATGGTCGTCTCTTTCTCCTCTGAAATATTGTTTCGAAGGAGACTGCTGAATTCGTAAATAATATCGGCTAATTCTTCTTGATCCTGCATGACTGCATACATGCGAATAAACTCCATGGTATTATACATGAAATGCGGATTAATCTGCGCTTGTAAGGCCTTCATATTGGCATCTTTTTGGCTCAGTTGTAGCTGATAGATATCCCGAATAGACTTGTCCATATTGTCCAACATGGTATTGGTCATTTCTGCAACTAGGAGGAGCTCCTGCTCTTTGGTATCCACATTGATCCGTCGCTCAGAATCCCCCTGGCTGATGGCTTCCATGGTATCTACCAAATCCAAAACTTGTCTTTGGTAATTACGGAAAATTCGTTGAAGCAAAAGATACAAGACTAAGACCAGGATTAAGGCGACCGAAATCATCCAGGTAAAACTAAATAAGGCTGTTCGAACCGTGTAAGAGGTCGGAATCCCAACCCAGATTTGATAACCGTAAGCAGTATCCCGCACAATCCACTGACTATGATCTTCTGGATTGATGTCTCCCCTGTGGTAAAAAACCTTCCCCAAGGGATTATAAATCTGGACGGCAACTGGAATCGTGTCTTGAATATTGTCGACAACAGAATCTAAAAGCGCCGGATTGATTTTAATATAAGCCAGTCCAATATCTTCGCCAGTCGTAACATCCGTCAAGGAAACTGGAATCGCTTGTGAACTAGCCACGTATTGATCCGCTGGAACTTGTTGCCCTCCTTTTTTATTCTTACTGGAGACAAAGACCGTTGTGTAGTCATTTAACACCAAATCAATTTCATCCAGGGCGTCGTGTTCCAAGTAAAGAGTCTCAACATTGCGGTGCAGGGAGACTTGAATATAGTTGGAAAAATAATGATCCAGTCGCCAACTTTCGTATTCAGAAGGTGTCAAGGAAAAATATTTATAAACACCTTCAAGTTTGGCTGGATTTTCAACCAGACTCTTCCCCCATTGAGAAGATCTCTTATAAATATCCTCTACCTCAGCAGTCAAGCGAGAGGAAATCAACTGAGCGATTCGATCTGTCTCTGCCTTCTGATTATGCCAATAAATCAAAGAAACCGTCACACCTAAGGTCGTGATAATCCCGACCATGATATAGGCATAGAATTTCAAAAGTGTTGCTAACCATATTTTTTTCATAATTAAGAAACCACTTTAGACCGAATTGTTTCATAGACGGGTTGAAAAATATCATTGACAAAGAAATGCCACAAGCCCAGTAAAACAAAGAAAAATAAAGCTGGAACAAAATGGGTGACAACCCCAAGAAGAAAGGTCCCCAAGAGAAACTTCGTCACTGCACGAATATCAAGAAAAGCACCAATAAAGCTCAACTTCAAGCTATTGAGATAGGACAACTCAAAATGGACCTGAAGCTTGAGGTAGACTGCAAAAGTCAAGGGAGCTACCAACAAGAAAATCAAATTGACCAATAAGATAAAAATCTGAAATAGGGACAAGTGGGGCAATTGAATCATCAGATACATACCATAAACAAGAATGGCTTCAATCAAAAAAAATGTATAGAAAACCTGGTTGGCAGGACGGAAGTTTTCTTTATAGAGGGACCAAGCTTCAGACCAACCATATTGCTTGTAATCAGATCCATGTTCAGCATATAGACTCATAATCGTTGCGCTAGCTGGCCCAAATCCAAATAAGATTCCCCCACAAAAAGTTAGCGCCCAAAAAATTCCTGTTGCCAGCATGGCTAAGTAGACTCTTGTAAAAATAAATTCAATCATTCTTCCCATAATTTGTCTCCATATTCATTTGCTGTAGAGGGGAACTTCCATCAAGTTAGTATAGTTTCCCTAGTACAAATGATGATTATACCCTTTATTATAGCACATTTCCCCTGATGCTTTCGATTCTAAATCATCAACAGAAAAGACTTTGAAGTACGAAGACCTCAAAGTCTTTTAATAGACTTAAGCAAGTATTGTTAGCTTATTTCTTAGCAGCAAGGTACTCATCGTATTGTTTTTGAATTTCATCCAATACTTTTTGGTAGGCACCTTCTGATTTCAATTTTTCAAGCATCTTAGGAATTTCAACTTCAGGATCTACTGTACCTGTATTGATAGCACTTGTGAATTGGTTCAAAGTGTTTGTGAGGGCAGTGATTTCTGATTTCACATTTTCAGTGTTGAAGATGAATCCAAGCGCTGGAGATTCTTTTGCAGTTTCCAAATCTTTCTTAGATTGTTCAATTTGCTCATCCGTTACGTTTTCGTTGATGTAAAGAATCCAGTTGTTACCAGTGTTCCATCCAGACATGTGAGTGTTTCCGTTGTAGCCATCCAAGACTCTTACACGGTTTTCTTTACCTTCAACTTTTTCCCAGTTTTTGCCTTCTGGTCCGTAAACAAGACCGTTCAAGAGTTCTGGGTTTGTATTCAAGAGGTTCAATACTTCCATTGCTTTTTCTTTGTTCTTAGAGTTGTTTGAGATAACAAAGTTTGCAACTTGAGTAGTGTTATTTTTCTTGTAAAGTTGAGTGAATGGTTTGATTTCAATCTTACGGTTTGCTACACGAGTAAGCAAGCTGTTACCGTAGTCAGCAGGTCCTACTGTTTCTTCACGTACCAACCAAGTATCTTGAGAAAGGTCATATCCAGTGTCACTTGTAGCTACGTCTTTTGGAATGTAACCAGCTTCATAGTATTTATGAAGAGTCTTCAAGTTTTCAACATAACGTGGAATAGTGTAACGGTCAACGATCTTAGTTGTGTCACCTTGCAAATCGACAACGAATGGAAGACCATCTACTGCAATGTAATCGAAGTCATCAGAAGGTCCACCGTAGCTCTTGTTCATTGCGAATGGAACAACGTTTGGATCTTTTTCTTTGATGGCTTTCAAGACTGGTTCAAGTGAAGCGTAGTCTTTCACATCTGAAATATCGATACCATATTTTTCAAGAAGTGGTCCGTTGAAGGCAAAGTTTTGTGAAGATGCAACGTTAGCTGCAACTGGAACAGCATAAATCTTGCCGTTTACAGTATTCCCTTTGATATAAGCTGGGTCAAGTGCTTCATAAAGCTCTTTCCCTTCTTTCTTATACAAGTCTGTCAAGTCAGCATAAGCACCTTTTTGAGCGTTGATGACATAGTTGTTTGCAAAGGCAATATCGTAGTTTTCACCAGATGAAATGATAACGTTCATCTTCTTGTCATAGTCACCCCAACCAAGGTATTGGATGTCTAATTTAACACCAGCTTTTTCTTCGATGATCTTGTTAGCATTTTCTAACAAAGTATCCAAGTTATCAGGTTTGTCACCGATTTGGTACATTTTGATAACTGTTTTACCATCTTCACTCTTAGATGATTTTTGGTTATCACCTGTCAAGTTACCACAAGCAGCAAGAGTTGCTCCAAGTGCGAGAACGCTAGCAGAAGCTAAAGCATATTTTTTCCAATTTTTCATGAGAAAAACTCCTTTTTTATTTTTCTTTATTAACATTATGAAGGGTGGATGAACAAGAGTTGCTTACTCTTTAACACCACCGATGGTCAATCCTTTTACAAAGTAACGTTGGAAGAATGGATAGAGGATAGCGATTGGAACTGTTGCCACCACCACCATGGCCATCCGTCCAGTTTCCTTAGGAAGGGATTGGACCGCACCAGCGATTTGACTAGATGCACCGACTGATTTAGAAATGTAATCCATATTATTTTGGATTTGCATCAGCAAGTATTGAAGGGGATAGAGATTTTCACTCTTGATGTAGAGGAGGGCGTTGAACCAGTCATTCCAGAAGCCGAGGGCTGTGAAGAGACTGATGGTCGCAATTCCTGGGAGAGAAAGTGGCAAACAGATCTGGAAGAAGATCCGTGTTTCACTCGCTCCATCTATCCGAGCAGACTCAAGAATGGCTTCTGGGATTGTCCGTTTGAAGAAGGTCCGCATCAAGATGATGTTAAAAGGACTCAATAACATTGGAATGATGAGGGCTCCAACGGTATCTCCTAAATGAAGCAACTGAGTAGTAACGATATATCCTGGTACCATCCCTGCACTAAAGAGCATGCTCAAGAGGGCAAAGACAGTAAAGAAGTTTCTGTACTTAAAGGTTCTACGAGAGATCGCGTAGGCGTAGGTCGTTGTAATAAAGACATTACATGCTGTCCCTACAATCGTTACAAACAGGGTAATGAAGAGGGCTTGAAGAATCTTATCCTTAAATTGAACAAGGAAAAGATAGCCATCTGCACCGAATTTAGCAGGCCAAAATTGGAAGCCGTGAATTGCCAAACTTTGTTCATCTGTCAAGGAAATCATGACAACGAAGATGAAGGGTAAGATACAGGATAGCGCAACCAAGCCGACGATGCTACTAAAGAAGATGTCTGCTTTCTTACTGAAGGAGTGGATCCCAACATTATCAACTTTTTCTTTTTTAATTTTTGATTTTGCCATGGTATCCTCCTTTCTAAAAGAGCGCTGCATTCTTATCAATCCGACGTGCTACAATATTAGAAAGTAAAACGAGAATCAATCCGACAACTGATTGGTAAAGACCAGCCGCTGCAGCCATCGCAATATCCCCTGATTTAGCAAGTCCGTTGTAGACATAGACATCAATTACGTTTGTCACACTGTAAAGAGCACCTGAGTTATGTGGGATTTGGTAGAACAATCCAAAGTCAGCACGGAAGATATTTCCGATGGCAAGGATGGTCAAAACCGTAATCAAGGAAGCCAACTGAGGAATGGTAATGTGGCGAATTCGCTGCCACTTAGATGCTCCATCCACTGTTGCTGCTTCGTAGAAGGTTGGATCAATTCCCATGATGGTTGCATAGTACATAACACTGCTATAACCAAAGCCTTTCCAGATTCCTAAGAAGAGGAGAAGCGCTGGCCAAATGGCAACCTCTGTATAGAAGTTGATTCCTTTCATCCCAAGTGATGTTAAGATATGGTTAATCAAGCCTTTATCGACGTTTAAGAAGGCATCTGTAAAGAAGCTGATGATAACCCATGACAAGAAATAGGGGAACAACATTGATGTTTGAAACACTTTAACCAACCGTTTGGAACGCATTTCACTAAAGATGATGGCAATCCCAACGGAAACAATCAAGCCCAAGAAAATAAAGGCTAGGTTGTAAAGGACGGTATTTCTTGTAATAATATAAGCATCTTTAGAACTAAAGAGGAATTTGAAGTTGTCAAATCCTACCCACTTACTCTTCATTACACTATCAATAAATCCCTCTCCGGTGATATGATAGTCTTTAAATGCGACAACGTTTCCCAAAACAGGTATGTAGAAGAATAAAATCAACCACGCTGCACCTGGTAAAACCATCAAGAAGAAAATAAGATTTTCTCTCAAGGTCTTAACAAACTTTTTCATCTGACTCCCCCCTTTGTCATTTTATTTTTTTGGTAACGTTTACATTTTTTATTATAAAACTCTATGAAAACTTTTTCAAACTCCTAATTATAGAAAAAATTCTACAAATTTATGACATAGCCTTAAAAATGGAGAAAAAAGGAGAAGAAATGTCTCCATCGGACATCTTTCTCCTCCTTCAACAGCATTTTCTTTAAAGACAGCCTTTTGGATTAGGTCGTATAAATGGTCGAAGCTGTCGCAATGGTATGCCACTGGTTGGCTGTTGTGGCTGCGAAGTCCTTATCTCCGTAGAAATCATTAAATGGCAAGATCTCTACTTCTAGTTCGTCGATACGAGAGATTTCACCTGCTAGGTAGTTTTCAATACGGCTTTCTGCTCGCTTAATCCGTTGCAAGAGCCCACCCATACGGATATCTACTGTATCCAAACCAAAGACCTTGTTTTCTTTCAACCATTGCTGGCTAAAGAGTTTGTGGAAGGTTTCAATCTGGCTTCTGAGTTTTGGCAATTCTTCTCTGGCGATTTGTTGCAAACTCTCTTTATCATCTGCTTGATAAGCTTCCCGAATGCGGCGTCCTACATCTACTTTACTACTTAAAATAGCATTCAACTGAGCCTGAGTCTCAAAGAGATAAGCGTAGACTCCAGCTTTTTCTTTAATGTCAGACAGAATCTCAGCTGCCTTAGCAAAGTGGGGTTTGTCCTGTTCAGGAGTCATGTGCTTGTCAAGGATTGGGCAAAGAACATCTTGATAAAAGACATAGCGGTTAGGATTGATGCCACTGAGATTGTCTGGTAGATATGGTAAGAGGTTGGCCAAATCCAGCTGCATAAAGTCCTCAGCTGATAGACCTGTATTGGTCTTTAAGTGAGCAGACAAGCGTTCTAAATCATTACGATAGCTGAGTTCTGCCCAGATTTGCAAGCTCGGTAAAATAGAGAACTGGGCTGTTTCACCACCATTATCTCCCCAACCAGTCACAATGACTTCTTTGATTTGATTGGCACGGCAGGCTTTATTAGCTTCGACTGCGATGAGACGACTGAAATGGTTATGAGGCGTGAAACCAATCCACTTCCAAGCACCACCTGCAAAGGCGATATCCTGGCTAATCTTGTGGTGGTTACGGAAGTTCCGGTTGTATTTTTCCTCACTATCTTGGTAATAATCCCAGTAAACCAAAGTCACACGGTCTTTGAGACGGTCTAGATAAACACGTGTTTCCTCTGGAATCTCCACATCGCGGTCATACTGACCATCTGCTGACATGAGCTTGAAGAACATATCGCTCCACATCTGGCAGTGGAAACCATACTTGTCTGCGATATCCAGCACGCGCTCCAAGTGTTGGCACATAAGGAGACTACGATCAACCACACCGTTTAGGATGAGGTAGCGTCCCAAACCAACTAGGTGAGCTTCGTCCATTCCGATATTGACCTTGCGAGTCTGTAGCTTAGATAGCGTCGCAAACATGCCATCAATCAGGTCATAAACCTTTTCTTCGCCAATGAGGAGAATGTCCTCTACATCACGAAGTTGCTGGACTTCTCTGACACCCCATTTGACAAAGGCTGATAAGTGAGCCAAGGTCTGAATACAAGGAACAAAGGTCATATCAAACTGCTGGGCGTAAGCTTCGATTTCCTGTAATTCTTCAGCTGAGTATGCTCCACGGAAATAACCAAAATAAGGTTGCCCCTCAATCTGATAGGTATCTTCCATATAAAGCTCAAAAGTTGAATAACCCATGAGAGCCAAGACTTCAATCATCTGCTTGGCAGAGGCGACATTCATTACAGCATTACGGGAACAATCCGCCATATAGGCCAACTCTTCATAAGCCGCTTGCTCCTCAATCTCCACCTTGTCACCTTCTTCTAAAGCTGTTGCTAGAACAGACAAGGCGCGATAGAGTTGGTGAGGTTTGCGATAAGTCAATTGATATTCTCCGCCCTCACCCTTGATAGAGATAGAAGCTTGGTCAGACTGAGCGACTGCCACTTCTACATCTGGTAGAGAAATGCGATTTTTTAATACCTCAATAGCTTTCGCTTGTTTGGGACTAAGTCCTGTAAAACTTACCATTGGTTTTCCTCCTGTAACCAGTTGACAAGAGCACCGTAGAGATTAGCATCTGCCTGATAGGTGCAGGCTTGGATGACTGGTGCAATTGTATATTCTTCATATCTTTCCACAAAAGCATCTACTGCTTTTTGCACCCCGTTGATAAAATCTGGGTTCTGACTGATAGAACCACCTAGGCTAATGACATCTGGGTCGATCAGGTACTGGATATTGAGTAGTCCTTGAGCAAGATTGCGGTTCATACGCTCAATAGCTTCTTGACAAAGGACATTGCCTGCTGCAGCCTCTTGGTAAATCTTGCGTCCGTCCCAGTCAGTCTGACCAGATTTTTCAATCACGTATCGTACCATATTTCCAGTTGACGCTAGTTGCGACCAGTTGTTGAGTTTTTCTGCTGGTTCGATGGTTGTCATGTAGCCAAATTCACCACCTAAACCATGACGGCCTCGGTGAAGTTTCCCATTAATAATCATAGCCCCACCGATTCCTGTACCAATGACAACACAAGCTGCATTTTCAATCTCGGGATGAGCTAGCAGTTCACTAAGTCCAACACAGTTAGCATCATTTTCTAGATGGACAGGTAGCTGATGATGAGCAAGGGCCTCATACCATGAAAAACCATGAATATAAGGAATGGCACTAATCCCCTCAATGACACCTGTCTCTTGATTGACCGCACCTGGCACACTCATAGCAATCCCGCGATAGTCCTGTTCTGACAAGCGTTGGTCCAACCAAGCCAACAAATCTTCTAGAGTCTCTGGAGTTGGGGTACTGGTCTTATCTAAAATCTTTCCATCAGGAGTCAGACTAGCAAACTTAATGCCAGTCCCTCCGATATCAATCGTTGCAATGGTCATTACTTTCACCTGCAAAAAGGAGCGAGTCAGCAGTTGGTTCTTACTTCTTCGCTCCTCCTTTCTTTTTCTGTTTACTATTTGAAATTAAATTGAAATTAAATTTCTTCTTTTTGAATGAATTCTGTACGAATTTCCTGTGGTGCCAATAGTCCTGAATGAACTGGGTATGGGCGTTCCAGCAAATCAAGAATGGTTTGTTGTTTTTCAGAAACGCGAACATTTTCTTGACTCATATTGTAGTAACGAAGGACATAACCTTCTTCATTCTCAGCCACCTTAAATGCCGTTGGGCAGACTTGTGGTAAGTTCAGTGCCGCATGGTTAAAGAGGCTACCCGTTGCGGCAACACTACCCTCTTGTTTTGCAACTTGAAGAGCTGTAAATGGCACCTGGAAGGCTTTGGCACGACGGAAAGCTGAGAAGCGTTCGCCTGCTTGGTGGCATTCTACTGCAAACTCAACTTCGATATCACGTAAGCACTGAGCTTCCGGCGTTGGGAAATAGCCCCAGTCACCGAGTTCCCCTGAAGCACGAAGAAGAGTTACAGCCATGGTGTCGTCTCCGAGGATTTCATACTCGTGCAATCCTTTATTGGATACGGTCACTCCTTTGACATCATCATACAAGCTGACAAAGGCTTGTTGGTGTTGTGGATTTTCAGGATTTTCCCAAGAAGCCGCTGGTTTATTTGGTCTTGTCACAACTTCATAAATGCTTTCAGAATCATTGCTTGGAC
Source organism: Streptococcus sp. AM43-2AT (assembly GCF_003603405.1). Taxonomy (NCBI): domain Bacteria; kingdom Bacillati; phylum Bacillota; class Bacilli; order Lactobacillales; family Streptococcaceae; genus Streptococcus; species Streptococcus sp. AM43-2AT. The sequence continues at coordinate 198,906 of NZ_QTND01000004.1, forward strand.
GAGTGTTATGAGTTTTGACCAAGAGACGGATACGGTGATCTTTAGCAGTATTGGTAAAACGAGTTTTAAAGCGAATCTGTGGATTATCCACAAAGACGGTCATCTCAGTTTCAAGAGGAATTGTTGTCAACTCTTCTGAACGACCAGCATCTCGTTTCATAAACTCGATAATGCCTCTTTGTTCAGCATCCAATTTTTCATCTGCACTGACTGGAATCGTCAAGTCATGTTTGAGCAATACCTTAGCATAACGAGCGTTGTTTGCTAAGACATCGTATCCTTTCAATTGAGCATAGATTGGTTCGGTTCCTTTTGGTTGGAAGTAAATATATTCGTTACCAATATCTCCACGATCCTCAAAGCGGATAAAGTCTTGGTAAGCTTCGTTTGTAGTCTTGTCATAGACGGTGATGCCTTCATCTACACTCACAGTTATAAACGGTGTATCAATCACTCCATTTTGATAAATACCATCTCGGTATTCTACTTGCCCTTCAATCAATTGGAAGCTTGCCCAAGAAAGTGGAGCCAGATGAACTGGGATTGTCACGCGCACTTGACGAGCAATATAAGGTTGGCGGAACTTATCCTTGGGTAAAGTGTAGCCAAAACTTGCTCCCAAGTCTTCAATCTTGGCTTCAATGACATGACCATCCAAATCTTCAACATGGTACTCTGGCAAGGACATGGCTGCCATCTTCTTGTAGCCTTCAGTTGGATGTAACTCTTTGAAATCACAAGTAGCAACATCCACCACAACACTCACAGTATCTACCTTGTCATGTAAAGCTGTGTTAACAACGGTGAAGAGGTGTTCGCTTTGTGCATTTTGGGTAGCCAGTTTGCCCTTCCATTCATTAAGAAGGTTGCTCTTAACAAAATTTCCGACTTGATTGACCTTGGCAAAACGAGTTTCCATTTCACGGTGGACCTCGTCTATACTACAGCCACAGATACTATCGTGTGGCGCATTTTGCAAAAGCACTTTCCAAGCATAGGTCAATTGATCCTTATGATTATGACCTCCTGTGAGAATGGTCAATGGTTCCACGACCTGCTCGAGCAAGTTACTATTTTCTTGGAAGGCTTGCTTGAGGTAAATACGAGATGAAGAGGTGTTGGCAAGAGTGTACCAACCATCTGTTTCCTGGCTGGTCAATTCTCCTGTAACCGTTGATAGGTGTTCAGGAAGTGCACTTTCCACTGCTTGCACATATTCGTCAAAAGAGCTATGAATAAAGGTCACGTCAGGGAAGAGTTCGTTGGCCACACGAATGGCTTCACTAATATTTCTCTGTACAGGCTGGTGATCACAGCCGTTCATCATCAACCATTGGTTGGTCGATGCATAGTCACGGACGTCTGCTAATTTTTGCTTCCAGAAAGTCAAAGCTTCATCTTTATCCACTGGAATTTCATTCCCGTTACTGTACCAGTTTGCAAAGAGAATGCCGAGTACACGGCTACCATCAGCCCCCTGCCAATACATCTCAGAAAATTGAGAGGTAAATTGCTCATCTTCGAGGACTTGGTTGTCAAATCCGATTGGCTTGACACCACGACCAAAGGCTGCTACGTGAATGCCTGATTTTTGAAGGATTTGAGGAGCCTGCCCCATATTTCCAAAGGTATCTGGGAAGTAGCCGATTTGAGTTGATGTGCCCCATTTGGCACATTCCGCTTGTCCAATCAAGGTATTGCGGACGTTCGCTTCACTGGAAATCAAGTAATCATCCTGCAAGATATAGAAAGGACCAATCTTGAGTTTTCCTTCGTCGATATAACGCTGCACCTTGTCACGATTTTCAGGGCGAATTTCTAAATAATCATCAAGGACGATGGTTTGTCCATCCAAGTGGAAGCTCTTAAATTCAGGATCATTTTCAAACAGATCAAAAAGATTGTCAAAAAGTTCCACCAATTGCATCCGGTGACTCTCAAAAGGTAGATACCACTCACGATCCCAGTGGCTGTGAGAAATAATATGTACAACAACATTTTCCATGAGTAAAACCTCATTCTAACTTAAATTTAAAAATAGATTTGTGATTCTTTACCAGAATCAGTTGAGCGAAAACGTGCTCCTTATACTCAATGAAAATCAAAGAGCAAACTAGGAAGCTAGCCGCAGGCTGTACTTGAGTACAGCAAGGTGAAGCTGACGTGGTTTGAAGAGATTTTCGAAGAGTATTAGCGAATATCCAGGTAATCCAAGACTAACTCACAGAACATCATATTGGCCCATGAGAACCATTCACGCGAGTATTTAGTTGGATCATCTACGTGGAAGCTTTCGTGCATAACACCTGTTCCGCCATCACATGCAACTAGTTGGTCTAGCAAGTATTTTTTCTCAGCTTTATCTGTAGCTGTTAAGCCTTGAATTGATAGGGCAATCGGCCAGATATAACGATAGAAGGTATGAGAGCTTCCGAGACCGCTAGCGTATTCTCCTTGGTAGAAGTATGGATTTTCAGGGCTCAGGATGGTGCAACGAGTGGCTTGGTACACTTCATCGTTCACATCACAGTAACCAAGATAGGGAGCAGCTAACAAGCTTGGTACGTTAGGGTCGTCCATGATGCTAGCATTTCCCAAACCGTCTACTTCAAAGGCGTAGATCTTTTCACCCTTGCTGTTGGTGGTGTAGGCGTAGTTTTCGATTCCTTCTTGAATCTCAGCTTGGAGACGTTTGGCATCAGCAATAATACTCTCGCTATCAGCTAGATTCAATTCTGCAAAAATTTCCTGGACATATCCCAAGACAACGACTGCAAACATATTTGACGGAATCAAGTAGCTATATTGACAACAATCATCACTTGGTCGAAAGGCTGACCAGGTCATTCCTGTCACGGCAAAGTCAGGACCAAAACCATCATTTACCAAAGTGTCTTCCTTACGATCGGTATCCCGAACAAAGCGATAAGGGGAGTTCTTATGATCTTGTTCCACCGTCCAAAGATGAAGGATCTCCTTGGTCGCTGTAACAAAAGTCTCATCAAACTGGCTGGTTTCTCCTGTTTCTTTCCAAAGGAGATAAGCCAACTGCAAGGGATAGCATAGCGAATCCACTTCATACTTGCGTTCCCAAATCCAGCCATTGAGGTCTGTATGGTCTGTCTCATGATGCCCCTTCCAGTTCTCCTCAATATTAAAAGAGTTAGCATAGGGATCCTTAAGGATCAAGGTCATCTGACGTTTGACCAAACCTGCAATAGTCTGACGTAAACGAGGGTCTCTTTTTGCCACATGAAGGTAGGGTCTCAGCTGAGCAGTCGAGTCCCGAAGCCACATAGCTGGGATATCTCCTGTCAGGACAAAGGTCGAGCCATCTTCCAAAATTTCAACTGTATTATCTAAGGTATCTGTGTAGCAACGTTCAAAGACATCCACCCATTCAGGGTAATCCTTAGCACGTTCTGCTACTTGATCCAACCATTCTCTGACGATTTCTTTTGAATAGGTCATTTATTTTCCTCACACGTATCGATTCTTTCCTATTCAGTATAAAAGATTTCAAAGGGGAAATACATACGCAAATTATAGCCCTTTTTCTACAAACTTTTCTAGTTTTAAAAATTGCTTTCAGATTCTAGTAGCTTCTGCTAAAATAAAGAAAGAAAAGGGCTTAGAAGCTCTACTTTAATACAGGAGGTCCTTTATGAAGACCGATTTGACTTGCATTGATACCCGCTTAGGAACAGACAATCACCCAGCTTATTCCAACGGCAACACCCTCCCTTACACAGGAGTTCCTTTTGGGATGAATTATTTTCTCCCACAGACGACACATGAACAGGGTGCTTGGTTTTTCAACCCCAACCTTCCAATCTTTCAAGGCATTCGCTTGACCCATCAGCCGAGCCCTTGGATTGGGGATTTTTCTTGGTGTCTCCTCACCCCACTAACAGACATACCAACTCAAGAAGACCTCTATTTTAGACAGAGCAGTTACCGGATCCAAGAAGCTATCTTTCAGCCCCATTATTTAGCCCTCACCTCAGAGCGCTATCAAATCCACACAGAGGTGACGCCCAGCCTCTATGGAGCCTTCCTTCGCTTTAGGGGGCCATCTGAACTAGCACTTGCCTTGCACTGTCCCAATGGACTAACTGAGCTAGAATTCGGAGAAACAAATCTTCACTTCCACATCCTAGATCAAAATCATACAGACCAACATGACTTTCCGTTCTATCTTCATTTCGAATTTGACCAAGCTATCACTCGAACTCACTGGCTAGGGCAGGATTTGATCCTAGAGTTTGACAGCCCCATACTAGAAGCTCGATTAGGCACTTCCTTTATTAGCCCTGACTTGGCCAAATCTCACCTCCCTAAAGCTAGCTTTGAAGATATGAAAGAAAAAGCCGGTCGCAAGTGGCAAGAGCTAATGGACCGATTTGAAATTTTAGATACGGGCGGAGAGGATCGAACCTTTTTCGATCACTGTCTCTATCGTAGTCTGCTCTTTCCTCAGACTTGTTATGAAGTGACCCCTGAAGGGAAAGCAGTTCATCGTGACTTCGCCCACAACCGCATTCAAGAAGGAAAATACTTCACTAGTCTGGGCTTCTGGGACCTCTTTCGGACCACCTTTCCTCTTTATAGCCTGGTCTATCCTGAGCTCTATCAGGAATTTCTCGAAGGCTTCCTTAACCATTACCGGGATACAGGCTTCCTCCCTAAATGGCTAGCGCCAGACGAAAGAGGCATGATGCCTGGGACACTCGTTGATGGGGTCATTGCAGATGCCATTCAGAAAGGCCTGGCTCCCGACCTTCACACGGAACTTTTTGAAGCCATGCTGGATACAGCTAGGAAGGAATATCCAAATGGTCATTACGGTCGACGAGGAGCGAAAGAGTACAAAAAATTAGGTTATCTATCCACCGACTATCACGAAAGCGTGAGTCATACCATCGACTTCTCCTATAGCGACTTTTGTATCGCCCAAACTGCTCAGATACTTGGCAAGGAAGATCTTGCCAAAGAATATGCCCAATCTAGCCTTTCCTACCGAACCCTCTTTGATCCAGAAACAGGTTATATCCGAGCCAAAGATAAGAAGGGTCATTTCAGACCAGACTTCTCTCCGATCAGTTGGGGACGCGACTATGCAGAGTGCTCTGCCATTCAGGCAACCTTAGGCGCCCTTCACGACATAGAGGGACTCAAGCAACTCTTTGGAGGAGAAGAAGGCTTTACCCACTACTTAACCCGACTGGCAACCCAAGCACCACATTATGAAGTGACGGGCTATGGCTACGAAATTCACGAAATGAGTGAGATGGCCCAAGCTCCTTTTGGGCAAATTGCCATTTCGAACCAACCGAGTTTCCACATCCCCTATCTCTTTCGCTATAGCCAACACCCAGAATACACTAGCTTACTGATTCAAGCCATTCGCAAAGAAGCCTTCCAGTCAAGCTTCCAGGCCTATCCAGGAGATGAGGATAATGGCAGTCTATCTTCTTGGTATATCTGGTCAGTTTTGGGACTCTATCCGACTTGCCCCGGAAAACCAGTTTATGACCTGGGGATTCCTCTCTTCAAACACCTACGCCTCTATCTCCCTCAAGAGAAAAAATGGATCCATATCCATCGTACAGCCCACACAGCTCAGGCACACTTCCTTCAAGATGTTTCACTTGATGGGAAAAGAATCGACAGAGTGAGTCACCAAGACCTCTTGAAAGCAGAGAAGCTGGATTTCCACCTCTCTTGGCTCCCTAAGATCTAGAAAACGAAAAAGAATGAAGAGTTGGACACTCTTCATTCTTTTTCTATGGCACTAATATTCCCTAATCCCCAACCTTATAGAGGAAAGACCCTTGTTCTGTAAAACTGTACATCCCAGTTCCAGTCCAGAGACGGTCTTTACTTGCATCAGAGTCATCATGGAAGACGACTTCTCCATTTTCGTCCGTTTGATCATCAATCGTAAGCCCGGCAGGGATGAATTCCATTAAAAATCCACCTGTGATTCCTCCGTAAACTCCTCCCGAAACAGTCCCATAATCCGTCAAGGAGAGACCGTAAGATTCATATTCGTTAGAGACCAAACCATTTTGATCAAAGACCAATTTATTTCCCTTATCATCTTGCCAGACACCAGCTACGCTACTATAATCCCCTTGAGCGATTGCTTCAATATCCATCTTTGTTTTCTCTTTCTTATCACTCGAACTTTCAGCTTTCTTTGTTTCACTAGTAGCTGAGCTATCCTTCGATTGACGAACCGTACTTTCTTTACTTTCAGCCCCTGTCTCCTGCTTTTTCTCACCGCAGGCTCCAAGGAAAAACAGTAGAGCAGAAAGCAACAATAACAAACGATACTTTTTCATCATGAATCTCCCTAATTCAAACTATTCTATAAACCTAATTTTATCCTTTTTCTAGCAAATTGACAAGTTTCTTTTACTATCAAAAAATGAGGCTGGGACAAAAGTCCTAGCCTCTCAATTGTCTTTGGATTGTTGAGCAAGACGCAGTGGTTGAGTGGGCTCTACTACGCTGATTTCATCAGCTTTTACAGCCCTACTCAACTGTGCGGAGGTGGGACGACGAAATCGAATTCTAACGAATGACTGATTTCTGTCCCACTCTCTTCTCTATTTGATTAATGGGCTAACATTTCCTGTGCAATTTCAAATCCTGTCAAGTCACTTGGGTAGTAAGTAGGCCAATTTTCCAATTCATTGTAAAGAGCCTCTTGGCTTTCTCCACCGAAGAAAATATGGAAGTGAGCTGCCTTATTGGGAGCAATTTGATGATCACTAAATTGAACATACTTGAATTCACCCGCATTCGGATCAGTTGCTTCAAAGAGATAACGCACTCCACGATTCCCTTTTGTATAGGTCAGCGTATGCTTCCCTGCGTAGCGGTATTCGAACTTCTTCTCTTCTCCATTCTTATAGAAGGTCATGGTTTTGTCGGTAATGACAATCCGTTCGACATCCGTTTTATAGCCTGTGGTGTAGTAAGCTTTATACTCTTCAGCTGTTTTGGACTTGGTTAGTTTAGCTTTGTAATCAAAAACTTGATCCAAGGTGCCATCTTTTAGATAAGGATACACAGATTGCCAGTCTCCCGCATAGTCTGAGAGAGTTCGGTCCTTAATAGCACTGTCTTCAAAGTAGCCATTGGCTACTGTTTTGGTGTCTTCTTCCTCTTCTGGAGCGATTTCCTTCCCTGCTTGAGTCGTTGTTAACTCTAAAGATTTGAGGTTGGCTCCCATGATAGAGATGTAGTCTTCACCATCTTTCATCTGTTCATCTGTCAAGCTCTCTAGTGGATTCAAAACAGCTAGATCTACACCGGTTTCAGCAGACAAGGTTTTCGATAAGGATTTAGAAGCATTTTCTTCAAAGTAGATGACCTTGATATCGTTCTTCTTGATGTACTCTGTCAATTCACTCAAACGACTCGCAGATGGTTCACTATCCGGTGACAAACCTGAAATAGAGACTTGATTCAAGCCATAGTCCAAGGCCAAATAACGGAAAGCCGCGTGCTGCGTTACAAAGTTTTTCTGTTTCGCTGCAGATAGGCTCTTCGTATAGCTGTCATCCAATTTTTTCAACTTAGCAATATAAGCGTCCGCATTAGCTGTAAAGCTATCTTTTTTATCTGGGTACTGTTTCACCAGTTGATCACGAATCGTTTCCACCATTTTAATGGCTCTCTGTGGAGACAGCCAGACATGGGGATCGTAGTCATGATGGTGTTCTTCCCCTCCCTCATGGTCATGCTCTTCTTCACCACCTGGTAAAAGAAGCATATTTTCAGTCGCTTTGACAACCTTGGTTTTCTTGCCATCCATTGATTTCAACAACTGAGGCACCCAAGTTTCCATGTTCTCGTTCTCATAGACAAAGACATCTGACTCTTGAATTTTTGCGCGACCTTTGGCAGACAATTCAAAATCATGGGGTTCCGAACCAGACCCAATCAAGAGCTCCACATCTCCCTCGTCTCCGATGACTTGCTTAGTAAATTCATAGACAGGATAGAAAGTAGTCATGACTTTCAATTTCCCTGACTGATTTTGACCGCCACTACAAGCTACTAAAAGAAGACTACAGAAGGCTAACACGAGCCATGCAAGTTTTTTCATAAGATCACCTATTTTCTAAATTTAACAAAAAGATTTGAGAGCAAAAAGAAGGATACAAATAAGAGAGTGATGGTCGCACTAACCGGTGTATCCGGGTAATAAGAAAGAATGAGACCACTGACCATCCCCACAAAACCAATGACTACTGCCAACAGCATGACTGAACGGAAAGTTTTTCCTAGCTTTAAAGCAATACTAGCTGGCAAGACCATAATAGTAGATACCAACAAGGAGCCTGCAGCCGGGATCATCAAGGCGATAGCCACTCCTGTCACAATATTAAATAGGATAGACATGAGACGTACGGGTAAACCATCTACATAAGCTGTATCCTCGTCAAACGTAAGGATATACATAGGACGAATAAAGAGAACCGTCAAACATAAAACAATCGCCGCAATGACAAACAAAGCTAGCACTTGCTCATCAGTAATAGTCAAGGTGGAACCAAATAGGTACTGATCCAAACTCATGGAACTTTTACCACCACCCTTCATGATCACTAGGGCTAAGGCCAAGCCAGTCGACATGAGAATCGCTGTCCCGATTTCCATAAAATCTTTATAGACTGTTCGTAAATACTCTAGAAATACAGCCGCTATGATTACCACAATGACTGTCGAAATAGTTGGAGAGAAACCAAGGAAGAGGCCAAAAGCGACCCCCGATAGAGAAACGTGACTCAGTGTATCACTCATCAAGCTCTGACGACGCAAAATCAAAAATACACCTAAGATAGGGGAGAAGAGACTCATGGCAACCATCGCCAACAAAGCCCGTTGCATAAAGTCATATTGAAATAAACTAAGCATGCTCCTCACCTCCATCTTTCTCATGGACATTAAAGCAACGCCATGGAGAATTTTGTTTTCTCACCAGGTGAATATTGCGATCCGCGTAATGGCTCACCTCTTCGGGATCATGCGTAATCATTAAAACAGCCTTCCCATGGTGGTGGGCACTGTGATGCATCAATTCGTAAAACTCATCCTTACTACCAGCATCCATCCCAGTAGTCGGTTCATCCAACACAAAAATATCTGGATCAGACGCAAACATTCGTGCAATAACAGCCCGTTGCTTCTGACCACCGGATAGAGCCCCTAACGGTTTATCACGATGCTCTAACATCCCAACAGAAGATAAACTAGCTAAAATGTGCTCCTCATCATGATGATTTAACCGACGAAACCAGCCCTTACGAGGATAACGTCCCGATTTCACAAACTCATAAACAGAACTTGGAAAGCCAGCATTGAAACTTGCAATTTGTTGCGGAAGATAAGCGATTCGTAATTTTTTACCCGCTACATTTTCCTTAGCGATTTCAACAGTTCCTACTTTGGGTTTTAAAATTCCAAGACTTGCCTTAATCAAAGTAGATTTAGCAGCACCATTCTCACCCGTCAGGGTCACAAACTCCCCACTATCCAAGTAATAATTCACACCTTCTAGAACAGGCTCTCTATCATAATAAAATGAAAGATCTTTAACAGTAATATAACGCATTAACGAAGATCCTCCAATAAGCGCGATAAAAATTTAGAAATAACCATCTGTTCTTCTTGAGAAAATTCACTCAAAACTTGATTATACACAGCCAAAGTATGATCATGATGATGAGAATGTTCTTCAGCAACCGGACGCCCTAAATCTGTTAACCGATACAAAACAATACGAGCATCTTTCTCGTCTTTCAAAGCTTCCAACATGCCAAAAGAAAGTAATTGCTTAACTGCTTTGGTCACAGCAGCTTGACTGACATTTAGCAATTTAGCAAGCTCAGAATTTGAATAATTATCTTTTGAAAGTAACATTAGAATATGCTCTTGCGTGTTGGTTAAAGAAAAACCACTCGTACAGGAACCAATCAAAACTTCATGCTGATTCTCAGAAATAAGTAAAATAGAATTTAAAAAATGTTCAATCTGATTAGCAACTTTCATATGTATTTCCTTTCTGTTAACCGGTAAATACTTTACCGGTTAATTATAACACAGTAAAGGAAAGTAGTCAAAGTATTTTCAGAAAACAATGAGAATAAATTTAAGGAATTTATTAGTAACTCACCAGTAAAAATTCAACGAATAAAAGAAAAAGACAAGGTCCGAAAACCTTGTCTTTAATACTATACCGGCGGCCGGGGTCGAACCGGCACGTCCTTGCGGACACTGGATTTTGAGTTCTATGAACCCATTTTTTAAATCTTATAACCTTGATTTAATAGGGTTTTAGAACTTTTGAATCTTGCAAAATAGACTCATTTTTTAAATTTTAGTAACTTTTTGGTAACTCATCTTTCTCTCTTAAATAACTACTTCCATAAATAGTGAGTCAATAATCTTATTTCTCAGTCGTTGATTTCCTTGCCCCATTTGGTCCTAGAATCGCATTAAACGTTCCCTTTTCAAACTGTAGGTGAATATGATCAACCACTAGATGATTTCCATACCGTTTACTGATGTTTTTAGCTGGTAATATCATGTTCTCTCTCCTTTTTGACAGTATCAGTCTAGCAAAAAAGCCGTTTAAAAAACGGCCTTTTGGGATAAGCGGTCAAAATGAGAACCTAAGTGGCAAGATGAAAGTGACAAAAAGAAGAAGAAAATTTAATGCAACCATTCTTTCCCCCATTGATTCAAGTCCTTTAAAATCGGCATCAGCGATTTCCCTTTTCCTGTCAGCTCATATTCTGTATGCTCTGTCATGACTTATAACGCACGTTTTTATATCCTTTTGGCTATCTGTGCGATTTTTTCGAGTTCTTCTTTCCGTTGACGATCACTCATATACTCCACTCGTGTAACTTGTGTCATTTTAACCGGTTTAATACCACAGGGTTTCAAGATTTGAGATTTTAGAACCTTTGCGTAGTCTTGAGAAAAAGGAAGAAAAATTTTTGGCGTATTATGCGTCGTAATGATCCACGCTTTTCCATCTAGTTTCCCCACCGGACCTCGAGGTCCATTCTGATAAGCAAAACCTGCAACAAAAACACGATCAATAAAACCTTTTAAAATAGCTGGCATTCCACTCCACCAAGTAGGGAAAATAAAAATCAACTGATCCGCCCAACTCAATAAATCTCTATATGGTTTCATGTCTTCATTATGCTGTAAATTTCTCCTTTTATGCGTTTCATCAAAACGTAAAACCGGATCAAAGTTTTCTTTATATAAGTCTATTATTTTAACTCTATGCTCTGGTGCTAAATGCTTTTGCACAGTTTGAAGGATTGACGCATTATAACTTGTTTCATTCGGATGTGAATAGATTATTAAAACATTCATCAGCTATCTCCTTTTATATAAATATCAAGCATCGTTCTGACGGTCTTTTGAACATCATTTTCTTTAAAGTTTTCTCCAACAGGACTCCTTACCAATAGAGCCAAACCAGCAATAAAACTCCAAAAATTGATCAATATTTCTGCGTCACTACTAGAAAGATTTTCCTCATCTTTAAGTCTTAACGCTACCGACTTAAAATGTTCAAATCCTGGTAAAGAGGAGTTGACTGAAATAGTTTCCTGGGATAACTCCATATAGTTATATGGAAATTTGATAAATAATGCTTCAAATAGATAGGTTTCCTCTTGGGCAAACCATACAAAGTTACAGCCCATCAGAGTTAGTTGAGTTCTTGCATCTATGGAAGTATCAATTCCAAGTATCATATTTTTCAAAAAGAACATTGATAAGTGTTCCATAACAACTTGAATATATCTATCTTTACTTCCAAAATGCTTATAGGGAGCTCCATGAGTCACCCCACATTTTTGAGCTATTGTACGCATAGACATCCGGTCAATCCCGTTAGTTCTGATTTCTTCAATGCCAACCGAAATTAACTTTTCTTTCAGTTCTTCCGTATTCCGTTTCATTTGACCACCTTCCCTTATCAAAGTATACGTTGTCTACTTTTTATAAAGTATACACCGTCTACTTATATTTGTCAAATAAAAAAATACTCAAAACTTAGCTTTAGAGTCCCTAACCTTCTGTTATGTACTCTCCTAAGGAAAGTTTCTAAGAAGATTTTATCTTCAATTAAAAGGCTGAGACTACTGTCCCAGCCTTTTACTCATCCTTATTGACATTGAAACAAAAGCAATACTAAAACGACAAAGACAAGGATAAAACACCTTGTCTTTTTAAAATACTAGCAACTTAGACTAACATAGTTTCAAAGCAAAAACAAACTAATGGCAAAATCTAAATGTCAAATCATTCATTAATCAATTCCTCAATTTCCTTTATCCCTTCAAACTCTCCAACACTTTCGAAAAGTTCTATAGCTCGTTTGAAATGTCTATTGGATAATTCCGTATCTTCCAAGGCTAAACAGATTTCACCTAACCCTCTATAGCTACAAGCTTGAGAAATCACGTCATCAGTCTCTAAAGATTGTTCCAATGACAGATTCATGAATGTAAGTGCTTCATCAAGGTTGTTTAATTTAAATCTCACATAGCCTTGTTCGTAGTTATTCACAGCTTTCTTTAGATTATCGTTTGGAAAATACTCTTCAACTATCTTCTCTTCGTCTTCAATGAGTTTTAAAGCCTTATGAAAATCACCCTGTTCTCTGTAGATCATCGCTAATTGATGTAAGCCAATATGTTCATTTTCTTTATCTTCATTTTGTTGAGCTAATAAAATGTATTTCTCAAAGATATGGGTACACGAGGCATAGTCTTTTTCTGCCAATAATAAATACCCCATCAGATTTAAAAGGCTAAAATCTGTACAGGTATCAATGGAAAAATCTTGTTCAACCAACTTTTTAGCTTCTGATGTTTTTCCCTCCAGAAACAAGTCCCAAGCTGTATCAATTTTAGAGACCATCTATTTTCCCCTTTCAACTATAAACAACCTTCATAAAATAAAATCACTCAACAAGAATATACTAATCTTTACCTATTGAAACTTCTAAATGTTCTTTCTTTAATGGAATTCCGTCAATATTTTAGACACATTTTGGGAGGAAATTTTGAAGACTAGCGTCCTTCTAGTTTTCCCAATAAGTTTTAACTTCTTCAAAAATCTTATTCAAAAGTTCTGCATCTTTTTCTGACAACTGATTTTTTTCTATAACTCTATCTTTTAGTTCTGTTGCCTTTATTTTATTTCTTGCCACCGAAACTGCTATTGAATGTTTCAAAATATCAAACTCATCCTTTGAAAAGTTTGCAATATTGGTAAGATCTAATTGTTCTAGAGGTAAACTACTGATAATTGAATAAGGTTTTTGTCCCAGCAAATAATCTGTAGTAGTACCAAAGATATTTGCTAATTTCACAACGAATTCTAATCCTGGTTCTAACGTTCCATTCTCCCACCGAGAATATGTCCCTTGTTGAACTCCAATTAATTCCGATATTTGTACTTGAGTTAACTTTTTTGATTTTCTGAGAGTTTTTAACCTCTCTGAAAATTTATAATCCTCTGTATACATAATTCTCCTATAGATATTCTTATTCGTATATTTTTGCTTGACAAAATATTCTAAACGGTATAAAATAGAATTATTCCATAAGGAATATTTATTTTAAGATTAAATATTCCATTGAGAATATTATAGCATAAAAGGAGGTAAAAGCGTATGTAACTAGTAGTCGATTTAAAAAATTTTAATAAAGGAGGTAAGATTCGACAAAATAAAAAAATCTTGAAACAAATGTGCCGTTCGTTCCAAGATCAAAACATATTATGTAACAATTATACCACAGAAAACTCTTCAGTTGCACAAGAAAATTTCGGAGGTTTCGAAAAAAGATGACCAATAAAGAGTTAGTCAATCAAATTTCTGGCCTAAACTCTACCTCTACTCTTAAAAATTGGATCCAACTGATTAAAGAGATAAGTGGCAAGGAATTTAAGAAAATTAAAATTCCTATCAGTAGAAACCCAAGAACTCATCAATTAAGTTATACAGTTGCCTATGACTTTACAAACGAAGACCTTAGACAATTTCAAAAGTTAGCTAACCTAAAACTTGAAATAGGTCTAAAAGAGGCTATACAAGCCGTATTTGGGAGTCTAGCAGACAATGAGCACGAATCCCTAAACCAAGTAATAGATGAGCTCTACGATGAACTGAGCGCCTTAAAACAGGAATTTAAGCGAGAAATACGACTGATAAGAAATGAGAATGCCAGTCTAAAAAAGAAAATCCAAGATATTGAAGAGTCGATGCAAACCGGCTTATTAGGGTTTGTTCAGAAGAGGTCAAAAAATAGGTTCGGCTAATAGCGAGTTTTCGGCTGAGCCATGAGGCAGAAAGCCGAAAATGAGCGTAGATGCGGACGGACCATTTTTGACCGATAGGGTGTGTAGTAACACCACCCTCTGCAAGTTAGGTGTACCATCGAAAAAATTCAGTATTACCAAGGGTTTCGGAGATTTTAAGGGTGGCAAAATTAGGCAAAAAGTTGAATCAAAATCTATGGCAAAAAATGAGCATTTACGTTCTGTATTTGACTGGATTCAAATTCAGTTTGATAAGACTGAATTTTCACCAAAAGAAATAATCGAAGATATCCTATTTCTTGACTTTGACCTATTTATTGAGAATAAGGGGAGCCTTAAATACTATAACTATGATAGCCAGCTTCATTATGGGAATATCCGTATCTACTATGGATCGAAAGAGTCGTCCTACATGCTTGTCATGTCAGGACAGGCACTTGAATTCTATAGAGATATGGTATTAGATCCAAATAGTCTATCCGAAAGACAGTTTCTGGACAACCTCTACTACAATTTCCATCGTTTTTCAATCAGACGAATTGATATTGCAATAGATGATTTTAATGAAACACCCTATTTCACTCCTAATCAACTTCTAAAGATCTGTCAGAAGAAACGCTTTATATATGGAAAAAGCACCTACTACAATACCTATGGAGATGAAACAATCGGTCAGACCTTATATTTAAGAAAACCAAATGATGATGAAAGACTTAGAATTTACGATAAGCGCTTAGAACGAGCTGAGAAGCTCGGTATCAGCAAGCGGTATATAGAAAATTGGATAAGAACTGAGTTAGAACTTAGGAAAGAAAAAGCTCACTACTTCATTCAAGAATGGTTGCATTCGGAAATAGATCTTCTCAACTTTACCAAGGGATATCTCAAAGAAAAAGTAAGGTTCTATAGTGATAGTCACTTCTCAAAACCTTTGAGATCTTGGGAAAAGTTTTTAGGTCACTCAAAACCTGTCTCTATCATTATTCCAAAACCAAAAACAGAACTAGAACAAAAATTAGAATGGTTTACCTATAAAGGTTCTGGAGCTATTCTAAAAGCGTATAAATTTCTATACGACAATAACTTACTGCATGAGTATGAGAAGTCTAACTATCTCGCACTCAACAATATGGAATATCCACCAGATTTAGCAAGTGGATTAATAGAACGGGCAATTCTCTTTAAAAGAGAGGATTTAATCCCTACAATCAAAGAAAATATCAAAAGGAGAAATTAACTATGGCAAAAATGCTTTCACAAAATGACTGGAATTTTAATAACATTGGAACAAAATTTGAATTGGATGAAGTTATTCCAAAATTTGAAACGGAAGTCCGAGCAGATGCAAACGGAGAAATTATTAAAAACCGAGATGGTAGCGAAAGACGTTTTAATACCGATAAAATCATTGGTTGGAAATACAATGTAACGATCAAGGATGGACAATTCAAAAAGAAATCAACCCAAGTCTCAGTAGATAATCCAGAAGCTTTAGTCGATAATGACTATATCCAAGCAATGGACGAGGTACCAGTTACATTTGACAATTTACAAGCCACTATGATTAGTTCAACGATGTATTACAAGGCGGATGCTATCCATTTAGTAGATGTAAAACAAAAATAAGTATTAGACAAGGGGAGCTAATCCTCCCCTTACTTAATCTAATCAGAAAAGGAGATCACATGATTAAAACTGTAACAAAAGATGACCTTATCGAACTTGGATTTGCTCCAGGAACCGCAAGAAAGATTATCCATACTGGCAAATTACTATTAGTGAATCGTGGTTTTAATATCTACGATAACAAACGGATTGGTACAATTCCAGCCAGTGTCGCTGAAGAACTACTAGGAATTGAACTCCAGAAAGAAGCATAATGAATGACTATTCGTAAAGCTAAAAGTGGTAAATGGACTGTTGATGTTTCTAACGGTTTCCACCCAGTCACACAAAAAAGAATACGTATTATTCGTAAAGGATTAAAATCTAAAAAAGAAGCCCTAGAACTTGAACAACATATTAGAGTTGTAGAATTAAAAGAAAAACAATTTGACTTTGTAGTAACAACGGATATGTTATTCGACTTACTTGAAGAAGATGATTTGAAAAATGGCAGAAAAGTAAGCTACACAAGTACACAAAGAAACAATTATGAGCGTCATATTAAGCCATATTTTAAAAATACAAATTTAAATAAATTAACGTATGACCATATATTCGAATTTCGTGAATACCTAAAAACAAAACCTAAAAAACAAAATGAAAATGAAGTTTTAAGCTATAATACAATTAATAAGGTTCTAATTTTACTTAAAAAAATTTTTGATACTGGTATAAGAAAATCCCACATTGATAAAAATCCTGTTGAGAATCTTAGAAAATTACCAATTAGGAAGCCTAATATCAAATTTTGGAGTATAGAAGAGTTCACGAGATTTAGAGAACTTATTCGAGATGATGAAATAAGCTATGACCTGTTTTTCGTAATTGCTTTCTTTACTGGAATGAGAATGGGAGAAATACTCGCATTAAACTGGAATGATATAAATCTTTTAACAAATACGATTTACGTTACCAAAACGGTATACTTTGTCAATAATACAAGCTACATTAATACAACAAAAACACGATCAGGAACTAGAAATATAACAATAAATCAGAAATTAGCAGAAATGCTAAAAGACTGGAAAGTAAAACAAAAAGAAAAACTTGAGGAATTTACGAAAAATACTGAAGAACTACAAATAATACAGAGTACACCAATAACAATTACAAAAAATATGATTGATAAGAAGTTTAAGCAAATACTAGAAAGGGATAAGGATTTAAAGAAAATAAGAATTCATGATTTGAGACACTCTCATGCATCATTACTTATAAATCAAGGAGAAGATTATCTTGTTGTCAAAGAAAGATTAGGACACGCATCTATTACAACAACAATTGATACTTATTCTCATTTGTACCCTAGCAAACAGAAAACATTGGCTAATAAACTTGATGATTTATTTTAAAATGGAAAAAATTGGTAACTCGACACACAACAAAGAAAAAAAGACAAGGTCCGAAAACCTTGTCTTTATTACTATACCGGCGGCCGGGGTCGAACCGGCACGTCCTTGCGGACACTGGATTTTGAGTCCAGCGCGTCTGCCAATTCCGCCACGCCGGCAAAGTATAACTGGGGTAGCTGGATTCGAACCAACGCATGAGGGAGTCAAAGTCCCTTGCCTTACCGCTTGGCTATACCCCAATAATATAAAATAGGCGAGTGATGGGGATCGAACCCACGCATGCCAGAGCCACAATCTGGTGTGTTAACCACTTCACCACACCCGCCATATTCTTATACACGGGCAGTAGGAATTGAACCCACACTGAAGGTTTTGGAGACCTTAGTTCTACCTTTAAACTATGCCCGTAAAGGATGGAAGGGGAGGGATTCGAACCCCCGAACCCGAAGGAGCGGATTTACAGTCCGCC
>NZ_QTND01000005.1:0-121386 GCF_003603405.1 Streptococcus sp. AM43-2AT
TCGCTTCGTACCAACGGATATCATCTTGGCCGTCCTTATCAGACCAGGTCGGAACTTGAATGGTCCGTACGCCTTTAGGGCTGTAGACATCTTTAATAATGACGTCAAAAGTTCCCGTATCCTTGTTATTGTTTTGGATTGTGATCGTACCAGTCGGACTTGTTTTCCCTTCATACTGGACGAAGGTTTTCTTCACAAAGGTATTCTGACCTTTATGGTCTACATAAAAGAGCTGAGCCTCATACTGACCATTCGCATTTTCATGATCACTGGCCTTGGCTGTAACCGTATAAGAGCCATCCGATTGACGGCTTGGGCTATACCAAACAATGTCCTTCATCCCATTCGCTTGTGACCAGAAAGGAATCTTCACTTCCTTGTAGCCCTCAAAGCCCTTGAGGTTCTTGGCTGTGATTGTAAAGGTACCTTCTACCTCGTTTTTTGAGATAGTGATATCTGCACTTGGCTTTGCACGATCGACAAAGGCTTTCTTCACAAAGGTATTGCGACCTTGCTGGTCTACATAGAAGAGCTGAGCTTCGTACTTCCCACTGGCATTTTCATGATCACTGACATTAGCTGTAACTGTATAAGAACCATCTGCTTGACGACTTGGGCTATACCAAACGATGTCCTTCATTCCATTGGCATGCGACCAGAAAGGAATCTTCACTTCCTTGTAACCCTCAAAGCCTTTGAGGTTCTTGGCTGTGATCGTAAAGTTCCCATTAGAATCCGGATTAGAGATTGATAAGTCAGCACTTGGCTTTGCACGATCGACAAAGGCCTTCTTCACAAAGGTGTTGCGACCTTGATAGTCCACATAGAAGACCTGTGATTCGTACTTCCCGCTGGCATTTTCATGATCATTGACATTAGCTGTAACCGTATAAGAACCATCTGTTTGACGACTTGGGCTATACCAAACGATATCCTTCATTCCATTGGCATGCGACCAGAAAGGAATCTTCACTTCCTTGTAGCCCTCAAAGCCTTTGAGGTTCTTGGCTGTGATCGTAAAGTTCCCATTAGAATCCGGATTAGAGATTGATAAGTCAGCACTTGGCTTTGCACGATCGACAAAGGCCTTCTTCACAAAGGTGTTGCGACCTTGATAGTCCACATAGAAGACCTGTGATTCGTACTTCCCGCTGGCATTTTCATGATCATTGACATTAGCTGTAACCGTATAAGAACCATCTGTTTGACGACTTGGGCTATACCAAACGATATCCTTCATTCCATTGGCATGCGACCAGAAAGGAATCTTCACTTCCTTGTAGCCCTCAAGGCCTTTGAGGTTCTTAGCTGTAATCGTAAAGTTCCCATTAACATCTGGATTAGAGATGGTCAAATCTGCCGAAACAGGGCTACTAACTGTACGGCCAGATGGAGCCTTGGAACCGGCACTATAGAAAGTAGTGGTCCCCGTTACAGGTTTCGCAGCTGACTCAGAAGATGGGACAGATTCCCCTGCTGTAATAGGCTTTGTTTCTACCTGTGGGTCGTCTGACTTCGTAACTTCTGAGCTAGTGACTGGAAGCTCTGTTACTGGAGCTGGCGCCACATATTGATGAGTCCCTACTTCTTGCTTTTCCTCGACAACTGGCGCTGAGCTAGCTGGTGTCGTTACTGCTTCACTTTCAGTAACTGCCGATTCTTTCACTCCCACTTCATCGGCATGGGCAACTTGAACTGAGGCAGCTAGCAATACAGCTGCACTGGTAAAATAAATGAAATCCTTTTTTCTCATTTTCATTCCTTTAATCATATTTTATACTGTTCCTATTTTAGCACACCGAGAGGGATTCGAAAAGGTTTCTAGGTGTTTTTTCTACAGAATATAAAAAGAAGCCTTTTTAGGCTTCTATTTTACAATTTTATTCAAGGCATTTGTTAAATAACTTCCATTACGAATCTTTTGGCCAATCCTTTTTGCATTGACAAGCAAGTCTTGGTAGTCCTTATCGTCTAACTGTGCAATCGCTTGAGAGAGATCATGTAACGATTCCACTGCAATTCCACAACTATTCTCTAAGACAAAATGTGAGAGAGCAGATTGTTTCCAAACCACTAGAGGAAAACCTGCTGCTAAATAAAGCGAAGCCTTGTGCGAGTTGTTATAGCGAAGATACTCACCAAAGACACCACTACAGGTCTCAGCGCTATCCCCATCCCAGACAAGACCAAAACCACCCTCAAGAGCTGCTGGTAGCTCATCCGGCAGGAAGGACCCAAAGTAAGTCTCATTCGCAAGAGCTCTGCTCTCATCGAAGCCAACACCATAAAGGTTATAAGCAGGTTCTTCGGGAAGTGAGTAAAGATAACCAGCTTTTTCCTGGGCTAAATTCCCTGCTACAATGATTGGCAGATTCTTCGTTAGCCCTGTCTTCTCTTGGAAGTTTGGAATCAAATAGTCGAAAATACCTAGGCTAACAATCTTATTTCCCGCAATTCCTTTATCCACTAAAACAGATTTCATGATTGGATTGTGGGCGATGATTCCATCAGCTATCTTCAACAAACTTGATTCTTGAAGATGAACCCGAATCTTATGCTTCAAAGGTACTGTATCCAAATTCGCATAGCGTAAAGCTTCCAAATCATGAATAATAAAGTTGACTTTCACCCCTCTCCGCTGGATTTTTCTTACCAAGCGAGTGGTGAAAAAACTATGATGAAGCATAGGAAATTGAATCAATAATTGATCCCCTGATTTCAACTGAGAAAAAGCTTGAGCTAGAGCTTTCGCCTTGTGTTGTTGGGCTTTAAGGGTTCCCATTTGGTACCAATCATCAACTGTTAACAACAAAGGTTGATAACCTTCTCGTTTGACGATCTCCTCGACATCATTTCTAGCCTTATTTCCGGCGTTTCGAGCACCAGAATCTTTTAAAAACTCTTCTTTTAGAAAATACTTCATGAATCACTATTTCTTTCAATCAAATTCATTTGCTACGACTTCCAAAGCACGCTCAATGACCACGTGCATGTCGTAGTATTTATAGTCTGCTAGGCGTCCACAGAAGATGACCTTGTCATTTTTGGCTGCTTCTTCTTGATACTTGGCAAACATGGCGTTGTTCTTTTCATCATTGATTGGATAGTAGGGTTCATCCCCCCGTTTCCAGTCAGCTGGGTATTCACGGGTGATGACTGTCTTCGGTTGGGTTCCATATTCGAAGTGCTTGTGCTCAATGATCCGAGTATAAGGAATTTCTCGCTCGGTGTAGTTGACTACAGCATTCCCTTGATAATTTTCCTCATCCAAGATTTCGTGTTCAAAACGCAGGCTGCGGTACTCCAACTCCCCGTGTTTGTAGTCAAAGTACTGGTCAATCATCCCTGTAAAGACTACTTTTTCCGCTGATGCTTCCAGCTCTTCACGATTAGCAAAGAAATCGACCCCAAGTTCTACTTCCACATCACCCAACATGTTTTCAATGATGACATTGTAACCACCGATTGGAATCCCTTGGTAACGGTCGTTAAAATAATTATTATCAAAGGTCAAACGAACTGGAAGACGCTTGATGATAAATGGTGGAAGGTCTGTGGCAGAACGTCCCCATTGTTTTTCTGTGTAGCCCTTGATCAATTTTTCATAGATATCCGGACCAATCAACTTGATCGCTTGTTCTTCCAAGTTCTTGGGTTCAACATCCTTCATATCAGCCGTTTGCTGGGCAATCTTGTCCTTGACTTCTTGCGGAGTCTTGGTTCCCCACATAGCGTAGAAGGTATTCATGTTGAAGGGAAGATTGTAAAGGCTCCCCTTGTAATTAGCCACCGGTGAGTTGATATAGTTGTTAAATTCAGCGAACTGGTTAACATAGTCCCAAACTTTTTTGTTGGACGTATGGAAAATGTGGGCACCGTACTTGTGGACATTGATGCCCTCAACATTTTCACAGTAGATATTTCCACCAATGTGGTCCCGTTTATCAATGACTTTTACTTTTTTGCCACGCTTGGTTGCCTCATGAGCAAAAATTGCCCCTGATAAACCAGCACCAACAATTAGATAATCGTACATAGTTGTCTCCCTTTTAATAGATGGTCATCAGTGTTTAACTTAACATGCCTTTGACTGATACAAATAACATGTCCAGTAATTGTATTCTTATACTTTAGGTGAGTTCTCCAACCACTCCTGATACCAACACTAACTATATGATAGCTCACCGACTGTTTCCGATGGACTAGCATCAATCGTGTTTCGAGTGAAGAGGATAAACATAAAAATATTATAAGAAGGTACAAACCAAAAGGCTTCAATCACACAGTTGACGGTGATTAAAGATAGAATAGCAACGTAAAGATATCTCCCCTTCTTATACTCATCCCTAGATACTACAATATAAATCAAAATGAGGGTGAGTACCGGAACAATACCATAAGTGAAGAGCATTTGGACATAGGAGGAATCGACGTAGTTATAGCTGAGGACAGACTCTGTGCTCCCCCCTGAACCAATAAATTGAACTCCTCTAGTTCCAAACCAATTTAGTTCGTATAAATTAAAGGCATTTTTCCCTAAGGCTAATCGCCCTGTAATCAATTGATTGATTTTCACATAGAAAGGCGAAGTCCAGGAGAAGTGATAAGTCAGATAGAGGATGAGAGAAGAAAAAATCGCAGCTGAGTATGGCATGAGGGCATAGAGTCCAATTTTCTTTTCCTTGGTCAGATAGAAGAAAGCAAAAATAAAGGTTCCCACCAACAATGAATAGGCGTTCATCCGAGCATCACAAAACTTAATGAGAAAGACGGCCAAGAAG
Organism: Streptococcus sp. AM43-2AT; assembly: GCF_003603405.1. Classification (NCBI taxonomy): domain Bacteria; kingdom Bacillati; phylum Bacillota; class Bacilli; order Lactobacillales; family Streptococcaceae; genus Streptococcus; species Streptococcus sp. AM43-2AT. Next base: position 4,782 of record NZ_QTND01000005.1, read on the forward strand.
AGCCCACCAAAGGTCCGTAGCCAGATATAGCGATTCTTCAATAGATAAGACATCGCTACGAAAAGATAAAAACAATGCGAAGCAAAATCCGTAGGATAGATAAAACCAAAAGAATTCCGAATAACGCCTCCCCGACTATATTGCAAGTTCGGAATGACTTTTAAAAGAGATAAGAAGAAGACTGATACAAGAATACTTCCACCAACAAAGATATAGGTCCGTAAAACGACCTTCCTATCTGCACTTATTAACAAGGACATCAATAAGGAATAGACTAAAAAATTGAGTCTCCCAGTTTTCACATATACGAGGATACCAATTGCTAGTAAGGCTAATGAAAATAGCAAGTACGTATAAGAAACATTGATCTTGTTCCAAAACCGCAATGCCAATAGCAAGACTACTAACAAAAGAGTGCTTGCATTCATGTGAAAAATCCCTTTATTCAACATCGTTGTTGATAGGGTATTAAAGAATATGACGATAGCTACGACAACACTAACGAGGAGGTCGTCAAATTTCATTTTTAACATATTGATAATACATTGATAAAAAACATGAAACCAAGGATAACAAGAGATAGGCTAGTCTTGAGCCAGACAGAAGTGTCCATCTCATTATTTATATCCAAGGTCATCAAAAATCTTTTATCATTCCTTTCTCGGCCTCTCTTTTCATAGTTACCATTATTTCGTCTAACAAGTACTTCTTCCATCTTTATGGATGAGTCTTGCTTTATGCACGTTTCGTAAATTGCTGTTTTAACTCTTTCACATTCACCACCTTGAAAAGCAAAATCAAGGTTCCATAGATGATCCCACCTAGTCCGGCATACAGAACGACATTCAGAGTCGGCGAAAGATGGACAATGGATTTGACCAGTGACAATAGACCATACATTAGGCCTGAAGCAAGCACAATCTTCATCATTGAGCCCATAATCGGCACTTCTTTAAGATACGTTCGTGTGAAATAGAGTTGAATCCCCCATACCAAAGCTTCTGTCAACACTGACACAATCGCAGCTCCAATAAAGCCCAGTTTTGGCAGGAAGATTAGGTTCAATCCGACACTGACAATGGCGGGTACAGTTGTCGAAATCATAAATTCTTTGTTTTTATTATGAGGGATCAGAATTTGAATCCCCATGATATTGGTCCATCCGATAAAGAACATTCTAAAAATCATAATGGCAATGGCATAACGCGCATCCTGGAAATCCTTCCCTAGGAAGAATTGAACAAAGTCATCATTGACAATCAGCATGCCGGCAATAATCGGGAAAATGACCAAATTATAAATCAAAAAGGACATCTGGTGCATCTTGTTGACAGCCTTGTGGTCCCCTGAGGATAAGAGACTCGATACACGAGGCAACATGACACTTCCCAGTGAGGTCACCAAGGTTAACAAAATATTGACCAGTTTTAAGGCTTGGTCATAAATCCCCACATCCTTTGTAGAGGCGAGAGCCCCCAGCATGGTCCGATCCAAGGTGACATAGAGGGAGATGGCAATCTGCGGTAGAAAGAGCAGAATGACCGGCTTTAAATGTACCCGTGCATAAGCCATATCAAAATGGGCTTTCCCAATAAATTCACGAGCAGGTAGCCACATACTGAGCTGACCTAAGAGCTCAAAGATGGTGAGTAAGAATACATAGAGATACAGATCATTGGCAGATTTGACAAACAAGAAGATGGAGATGACTCCAACCAGTTTGACCGTGATATTCCGAACCGTAATCTTGCGAAAATCTTCTAATCCCTGAAAGAGCCAGGAAATGTCGAGTCCCTTAGAAACCAAACTAAGTCCTAGGATATAAGCAACAGGATTTTGCATGGAAGGTAGGGTGAGACACAAAAGAACATAAAGGGTAAGAGATAAAATCGTAGCCCCCAACTGGAGGGTATAAATCCCCCAGAAATTCTTCTGGATATCTTTCCGGTGTCCTGAGATCTCTTTGGTTCCATAATTGGCCACTCCTAGCGTCGCCAAAAGGATAAAATAGGTGACGATGGAGTTGAAATAGCCATAGGTCCCCAAGTCATTCGAGCTAAAGACCCGCGTCACATAGGGGGTGGTGATAATCGGCAAGATAATCACCAGCAACTGGTAGGAGAGATTATAGGCGTAATTTTTAAGAACTTTCATGATTGTCTACAATCCCCACTTAAAGACTGTTTTAAACGGCGTAACTAGATCCGTCGCAAAAGCACGATGAATGTCTGAAATAGCTTGAACTTCTCCGTCAACATGGATGATATTCTTTAAGCGACTTTGGACCCGACGATTCGCCAGCATTTCTACAGCCTGCTCGAAATCTTCACGACCTGAGCGAGAAGACCCAACAAGGGTCAAGCCCTTTTCAAGAACATCTCTTGTATTGACCGCGACCCGGTTATCACTAACTCCCATCAGCATCACGGTTCCTTGAGGCTTGATGTGATCAATAATGTCATTGATAGCTGGTTCACTTCCTTGACCGCCAGTACATTCAAAAGCATGATCAAAACGTTGGTCTTCTGTCAACTCGCTGGTTAAAATTGCCTGATGGATAAAATTAAACAATTGCAGTTTATCACTATTGCGCCCTACGACTGTAATTTTCAAATCTGGGTAAAGATAGTTTAAAGAAGTCGCAACTACATAAGAGAGACTTCCATCACCTAAAATTAAAACAGATTCTCTTCGTTGGTGGGCAATGAGGTCAAAGCGATGAATGGCATGCATGGCAACACTACTAAACTCCGCTAAGGCTGTGACAGGGCCCCGAACTTCCTCTGGATAAGCCACTACACGATCCAGTGGCAAGGCAACCACTTCCTGCATGAAGCCATTAAAGCCACTAGACAAGAAGTGCGTTCCCTCTAAATAATTTTCAAAGAAGACACCTTCTGTTTGATGGGGAGGCTGGTTGGGAACCATGGCTACAATCTGTCCTGGTTGATAGGTCCCTGTAGGATCCGCTACCACGATACCAGACGATTCATGGATAAGGGCCATGGGCAACTTCTTTTTGAGCACCTTAGGATCCCGCTTCCCTTGGTAGTAACGTTGATCCGCGTGACAAATAGCCATGTAATAGGGGCGAATCAACACCTTGTCTCCACGGCTCATGTCTTCTTCTTGGTATTTGATGGTGATATTTTTCGGCTGGGTCAGCTGAAAGATTTGGTTCAACATATTAATTGTCCTCAATCATACCGCGTGCAATTTTCAAATCTGTAATCGTCGTAATTTTAATATTGGAATATTCCCCTTTAGCCAGGGCAACTTTTTCCCCATTGATGACAAAGATCTTGCAGGCATCCGTCAAGACTTCTTTCTGCTGATCACTCAAGTCATGATACAAGGCGAGGAAATCTTTCATTTTAAAGGTCTGAGGGGTTTGACCCTGATAGAGGTATTGCCGCTCTGGGATATCCGTGATAAAGGTATTATCCAAGCTTTGAACAATGGTATCGGTCGCTTCGACAACTGTATCCACAACAGCATGGCTCTTGGCCAATTCAATATTTTCTTGAATGGTTTTTAGGCTGACAAAGGGACGAACCGAATCATGTGTAACAATAATATCCTCATCTGTTAAAGGCTGCACCTTATCGATAGCCAAGATGATGTTTTCGATGGTAGAGTTACGGTCACTTCCTCCCTCTACAACCAAGATCCGTTCCTTATAAGAAGCCAAGTATTTGTCGACCAGGTCTTCAGTATAAGTCACCCAGTCCGGATGAATCCCCAATACAATCTTTTGAATCTCATGGACCAGTAAGAACTTCTCTACGGTATGGATTAAAATAGGACGGCCACCTAAATCCAAAAATTGTTTGGGCATATCCGTAATTCCCATCCGTGATCCTGTTCCACCTGCTAAAATCCCTGCATAAATCATCCTAAACCTCCTGTTTTTGTATCTTTTCCTTCTCTAGAACATGGCCATTGACGATCTAGCCTAGTTTTGCTCTCACCTTTTGATACAAATGAGGAGAAAGGAGCAAAAGAAGGTATTTGAGTTTATTTTTTCTTGTAATATGTGAATTGACTAGAATATCTTTCCAATAGTGACGATACTCTTTGCGAATCTTGTTGACTTGGTCATACATTTGAGAACCTAACAAGGCATGGACTACATGCAGGCCATTAAAAACATAGCGGGTATTTACCGCTTTTTTCATTTCCTGATCATCAGGATAGTCCCGCTCAACATAGGCTCTGTTCCAGTCCATAGCCTTATAAAAATCCAAAAGGCGATCGCTAAAAGAAGAATTGACTGTACTACCAGGTCTCCTATAGTACTTATAGAGATTGAGATCGCTAACAGCAATCTCCTTGCAAGCAGCAATGTGCTCATAGGCAACGGCTAAGTCTTCGTAGATCATTCCTTCAGGATAGGGATATTGAAGTAGAATCTCTTTCTTATAGAGTTTCCCCCCCGAATGAGTCCCTACATGGCGACCATAGAACATCTCTTTGAGGGCTGTATAACGGTCTAATTTTCTTGGACTCTTTTCATTTACCTCTCCCGAAAAATCTTTGTCCTCGTGATTTCTAACTTCAATGACCGGAGTCGATACAAAGTCAACATTATACTGGTCTTTCAATCCCATCAAATATTCAACGGTTCTACGATCATAGTAATCATCCGAATCTAGAAACATTATCCAATCAGCTGTTGCAGCTCTTACACCATTGTTTCGAGCATACGATATCCCCCCATTTTGAAGATGGAACACTCGAATACGGTCATCTTCCTGGGCATACTGGTCACAAATTTCTCCTGAACGATCAGTTGATCCATCATCGACCAGGATGATTTCAATATTTGAATAGGTCTGTTGTCTAAGACTACCGACACTATACTGTAAATACTCCTCGACATTATAGACCGGTATGACAATCGAAACCTTTTCCATTATGCTAATCCCTTCATGATAATTTCTACAATCTGTTGACAAGCCGTTCCATCCCCATAAGGATTGCTTGCCTGGCTCATCTTCTTGTATTCGTCTTGGTCTTCCAGAAGGAGCTTGAAGTTGCGATAGATGGCTTCTTCTTCTGTTCCGACCAATTTCAGAGTCCCTGCAGCCACACCTTCTGGACGTTCAGTTGTATCACGCATGACAAGGACCGGCTTCCCTAAAGAAGGTGCTTCTTCTTGGACGCCACCTGAGTCCGTTAAAATCATATAACTTTGGTTCATAAAATTATGAAAATCAATCACTTCCAATGGCTCAATAATTTTCATCCGTTCATTCTCTCCAAAAATCTTACCGGCCAATTCTCTGACCTTTGGATTTTTGTGAATAGGATAGACCACCTTCACATCTTCAAACTCTTCCAAAATCCGGTTGACCGCACGGAACATGTGCTCCATAGGTTCTCCAAGATTTTCGCGACGATGGGCCGTCAACATGATGAGTTTACTTCCTTTCGCCCATTCCAAAATAGGATGATCGTAGTCTTCTTTTACCGTTGTCTTTAAGGCGTCAATTACTGTATTTCCCGTAATGAAGATATTGGTACGTCCTTCTTTTTCTAGGTTCGCTTTTGAAACCTGGGTCGGAGCAAAGTTGTAGTCTGCTACAATAGACGTAACCTGACGATTAAACTCCTCGGGATAAGGACTTTGAAGGTTGTAAGTCCGTAAACCTGCTTCCACATGCCCCACTTTGATGCCCATATAAAAGGCTGCCAAAGCTGTCGCAAAGGTGGTAGTGGTATCCCCATGGACGAGGACAATATCAGGTTGCTCCCGCTCCAAAACCGGTTGGATTTTCTCTAAAATAGAGGTCGTGATGGTGAACAAGGTTTGGTTAGCCTTCATGATACCAAGATCATAATCTGGAGTGACTTGGAAGACATCCAAGACCTGTTCTAACATTTCCTTGTGTTGCCCTGTTACACAGACTACAGTTTCAATCGTATTGTGCTGCTTGAGTTCATTCACCAAAGGACACATTTTAATAGCTTCTGGACGCGTCCCAAACACCAACAGTACTTTTTTCATCTTGAACCCTTTCTCATGAATTGGTAAAAGTTACGATAGTTGTCTAAAAAGATAGAATAGCTAAATTTGGTATCATAATCCCTCTTTGCTTGAACAGCTAAAGAGGCTCTTTTCTCAGGATTTCCTGCCAACTCTTTAATTGCTTGCGCCAGGGCTTGCGGATCCTCAGCTGGAACGAGGATCCCATTCTCAGAGTTCACTACTTCATTCACACCTGGAATATCTGTTGCAATCATCGTTTTACCGTTCATAAAGGCCTCGATTGCAACCAATCCAAATCCTTCAAAGACTGACGGAAGAACACAAAAGTCAAAGCTATTGATACACTCTACGACATCGCTTCGGTAGCCCAAAAAATGAATTCTTTCTTCCAGATTTAGCTTTTTTGTTTGATTTATCAAATCATTTCTCAATTCTCCGTCACCGACAATAAACAGGAAGACACTTGGATTTGTCACAAGTGACATAGCTTCAATCAGATAGGTCAACCCTTTTTGTTCGGATAAGCGAGCTATACAGCCTATTTTGATACCGTCACACTTAGTAATTTCATTTACTGTATGTTCACTGTGTTGCATTTTCACTCCATTATAAATCACAACAGAGTTTTTTGACTTTACATCATTAAGGATATTTTCCTGGACAGCTTGGCTGACAGCAACCGTTCGAGCCTTTCCTAGCGCAAATTTATAAAGTGGTAATTTATCCTTGAAAACATTATGGGCTGTATAGGCATGAATCAAGTTCGGATGACGCAGTTGCAACAAACGAATATAAAAAGCAGCCATCCGGTGATGGGTGTGGACAAGAGTGATCTTATTCTCTTTAATGATTTTGGAAAGACTAGCAAGAATTTTGAGTACAGTAGCTGGCTGTTTGCTATCGACGTCCAAAATGCGATGGTGTTGAATCCCATTCTCTGCTAGTTTTTCTTCCCACAATCCACCAGTTGATGCGACATGAACCTGGTCAAATTCATCCTTGAGGTCTGTCGCCAACTGATAGACAATTCGCTCCGCCCCACCGATGTCCATGGTCCGAGAAATATGAAGAATATTATTTTTTTGCTTTCCGTTTTTCATGTACTACTCTCTTAATAAAAGTCGCATTTCCTACAAAATAGCGCTTGAAGAGCCGTTTGGGTTCATTGGCCACACGGAACAACCATTCCAGATTGGCCTTTTGCATCCACATAGGCGCCCGCTTGATATGGCCTGAGAGGACATCAAAGCTTCCTCCTACTCCCATAAAGACAGAGTTTACGCCATTGTCCATAAACTTCTGGATCAAGTACTCCTTTTTAGGAGAGGTAATCCCGACAAAGACAAAATCTGGATTCTTCTCACGGATATCTTCTTGGATAGTCTCCTCTTCTTCAGTGGAGAAATAGCCATTGCGATGACCTACTACTCGGAGATTCGGATAATCCTTTTTAAAGATGGCCAGCATATCTGTCAAGACTTCCTCTTTTGCACCGAAGAAGTAGACAGAGTAGCCTTTTTCATTGGCTAAATGGAGCAATTCCTGCATCAAATCAATGCCTGCCACGCGCTCTGGCACAGCATAACCCAAATAGCGAGCTGCGAGAACAACAGAAGCACCGTCTGCATTGATGATTTCAGATTCATTGACAATTTTCTTGATGGCCTCATCTGTCGCACATTGATTGAGCTTATCTGCGTTGACCCCCATCAAATGGAGCGGTTTTTTGTCTAGGACAAACTGTTCTGTAGCAGCAACGGTTTCAGCCATTGTTAAAGGGTCAATCCTGACCCCCATCATTGTAAAACTTTTCAAACTTATTCTCCCCAAGTGGATTCAAAGTGACCTTTTTGCTCTGATTCTTCAGGCAGCTTCATATAATCGCCATAGATCTTTGTCAGATATGCATCCGGATCGGCATGACCACTGATTTTAATAGTTTCAAAATCAAGGAGTTGTGGCTCCCCGAATACTTCTTTGTAGGCCAATTCTCTCTCGCGATAGGATCCTAAGACATTCCCCACGAGATCACTTGTCTCAAAGTCATATTTTTTGATCGTATTTTGTAACTTCTGATTGATTTTTTCAGTATTTAGTAACTTGTCTAGGTGAAGGACCTTAGAGACCTTCACAATTGTATTTTCAAAGAAACCTCGGTCGCGATTATGCAGGCGATTAATAACAGATATTTTTGAAAGGGCACGATAATACTTAATTTTATTGGTGTGTAAGAAATAGTGGAAACCATCTGATGGATAACCATCTAAAGGAAACACATCGATAAAAGGACTACACACAACACCACCAAATTCAATTTGAAGGGAAGTATCCATGATGGATGTGTTACCCAAATTATCATCATGGATTCTTAGGATGACATGATCCGGCAATTCCTTTTCGCAAATTTCCAGGAATTTTTCATAATCTTTTCTAGGCATTCCTAAATCCATATCATCATCCCAGGGAATAAATCCTTTGTGACGAATAGCTCCTAATAAAGTCCCACCTAAAGCATAATAGCGAAGATTGCACTTAGAACAAATCTCAATATACTTTTCTAATAAGGACAACTCTCCTAATTGAATCTGTCTTACTTTACTCATTCTTACTTCGCTCCATCTCGTTTAAACACAACTTTGATCGTTTTCAGCAATATTTTAATATCTGACCAGATCGTCCAGCCATCAATATAAGATATATCTAAGCGAACGACTTCGTCAAAGTCTGTAATTTCGCTACGACCACTCACCTGCCAAAGCCCTGTAATACCAGGCTTAAAACTCAAGCGGCGTTTTTGTTCTGGAGTGTATTTCTCATACTCATCCACTGTTGGCGGACGGGTTCCAACCAGACTCATATCTCCCTTTAGAACATTGAAGAATTGTGGTAACTCATCTAGACTGGTCTTGCGGATAAAGCGCCCAATCGGCGTAATCCGAGGGTCATTGTCCATTTTGAACATGCCACCGGTCATGGTGTTTTGATCCAACAATTCTTTTTTCCGCTCCTCTGCATCGACATACATCGAACGGAATTTATAAAATTTGAAATAGCGCCCATTTTTCCCGACCCGTTTCTGGACAAAAATAGCAGGACCTCCATCCTTGCGAATCAAAGGTACCAATACAATCGCTACCAAGCCACAGATAACCAAGCCTACCAAGGAGCCACAGATATCGATCACACGTTTCGCGGTCACGTGGCTAGGTTTGTAGAAGTTAGTCGAGAAAGTGACGACATTGAGCCCAGCCACTTCTCGAATCCGTTTGTTGCCAGCAAAGTTCAAATCAAAAGCATTGAGGTTAACGGTGACGTCAATCCCCATAGTCTCAAATTGTGAGACATACTCACCAATGTCATACTCTTCACTTGGAAGATTGAGAAAGACTTCGTCTACCACTTCATAGGTCGCAAAGGTTAACAGGTCTTCCTTCGGAACAACCCGAACAGTTGGGTGTTGAAAGTTTGGGCGGTCCAATACTGTGACAGCTATTACTTCTCCACCGCTATCATTTGACGAAAGAAGCCGATCCAGAACTTTATCCAGACGAGAATTTGCCGTAATCAAGAGAATCTTGTGACTTCCTTTAAGGCTGTAATAGAAGCGTCGCCAATAGCGTTTGATGAGGTAGTTCATCAAATAAAGGACAAGAGTATGACTAACCAAAAAGTAAATCATCCCCCGACGAGAAAGGGAGAATTTCTCCTCCAAAAAGAAGCTCGAAAAACTGATGGCGAGCGCGAAACACAAGCTATATTTCAAAGTTTGTAAGAAATCAACTAGATGGCCCCGCTTGAAATAATCTTGGTTGTAATCGCTGACGTAGAAAGCTACGTAATGCAATAAATATAGATAGAAAATTGTATTAGAGTGGATTTCTGTCTCTGTCACAAAACTAAACACATAAGCCACAACTAAGACTGGTAAACTTTGAACAAAGGCCAAAGCAAATTTGTGAAATCCCCTTCCTTCTGTCATAATATCCCTATCCTATTCCTTATCTTTTTTTCCCATAATTGCCATAGTTCCCGTAATTACCATAGGAACCATATTTCTCTAATTGAATATCAAATTTATTAAGGACCACTCCTAGGAAAGGTGTCCCCGTCTGTTCCAGTTGCTCTTTGGCCTTCTGCACAGCCTTGCGACTCACAGCCCCTGCCGCCGTCACAATTAAGCTTCCATCACAGCGTTGAGCAATAATCGCTGCATCAATTACCATCCCAATCGGAGGAGTATCAACAATAATGTAGTCGTAGTGATTGCGAAGCGCCTCAAGGATGACCTCGAAGTTTTTGCTTTGCAAGAGACCTGTCGGGTTTGGAGAAATCTGACCGGACAAGAGAACGTCCAGTTTTGGATAGTCTGTTGTCGCAATCGCTTGGGAAATCTCACTCTTCCCAGAAAGTACTTCTGTCAATCCAGCGACACGTCCTTGGCTCTTGAAGACACCTGTCATGACCGAATTACGGATATCCGCATCGATCAACAAGGTACGATAGCCCGCACGCGCAAAGGCTGTCGCCAAATTCGTAGAAATGGTTGATTTTCCTTCGTTTGGTTGCACAGATGAGATGGCAACGACCTTAATATTGGTCCCACTCAACTGAATATTGGTACTCAAGGCATTAAAATACTCTTCGGCCTGAGTCATCGCTGCTAATTTGCTTTTTACAATTTCTAAGGTTGCCATGAATTCTCCCTCTTACAGTTTCTTCACATTAGGGATCACACCTAATAGTGTGATGCCCATCACTTCTTCGATATCTTCTGGTTTCTTCACACGGTCATCCAATACCTCTGACAAGATCACCAGAATGGAAATCAAGACACCACCAAGGACAAAGCCAATGACAACATTCCGTTTGATATTTGGCGAAGAAGGATTTTGCGGGACAACTGCCTCATCCAATGTTGTCACGTCAGACACCTTGGTCACAGCAATAATTTTTTCTGCCGCTACATCTTTCAAGCCATTCGCGATGCGAGCTGCTTCTTGTGGATCTGGGTCTGATGCAGTGATGGACAAAATCCGAGTATCTGTCGGAACTGCCACTGAGACTTTCTTAGCAAGCTCTGCTGGAGTCATTTCCAACTTCAACTCTTCAATGGCCTGGTTCAAGACATTTTGAGAAAGGATAATCTCGCGATAGTCTTTAACCAAATAGGATCCCGCTTGAAGATCTTGGTTAGTCAAGGCATTGTTTTCTTGGTTCTGACGGCTGACCACGTAGATACGGCTGGTACTTTGATAGATCTTTTTCGCTACAAAAGCGCTGTACCCTAGGGCTCCAATCGCAAACAGCAAGGCCGTAATGATAATTGAGAATTTACGACGCCATAAGGTTTTAAAGAGGGAGACCACATCCAATTCGATCTCTTTGCTCTCTTGGTTTTTCATATTCACTTTCTCCTTTTCAATCCCCGTGATGGAACTTGATTGTTAAAATAATTCGTTATCCAATAATGTTTGTTGATTTTCAACAAAAAGGGCGCGCGCCCGGTCACTGCCGTAGCGTTTTTCAATCAACTGATAAGCTTTTTCCATGTATGGAGGGCGCTGTTCGACATTGTGCATATCGCTTGCAACAAAATGAACCAAGTCCTTGTCCAAGAAATATTGGGCACGATGTTTCATGAACTTGTAGCGATCACCAAACAGTTTAGGTTTGAGGACACTAGAACTATTGATCTGGGTATAGCATCCCATTCGGATCAATTCCCGCACCCGTTTTTCATTCTTTTCTAAACAGTGGTAGCGTTCAATATGGGCAACCACCGGAGTCACTCCTAAACGCAAGACCGCACTTAAGGCTTGGTGAATCTCCTTGTAAGGCGTCGCCATACTAAATTCAATCAAGGCAAAGCTAGTCTCAGCAAGCGTTGGAATGGTCCCAGCTTCTAGCTTTTCTAGGATGTCTCGCGTATAGTAGATTTCTGCTCCGAAATGCAAGGTCATTTCTGGCAGATAGGTCTCCACCATCTCTTTTACTGCCAAGTAGTTTTGATAGATCTTTTCTTCTGGGGTTTCAAACATCCCTTTTCGACGATGAGATGTCGAAACGATGGTACGAACCCCCTGACGGTAGCTTTCCTCGATGAGGAGCTTGCTATCCTCAATCGTCTTTGGTCCATCATCCACATCAAAGACAATGTGTGAATGAATATCAATCATTGTTTTTTCCTTCCATGGTTTGGTTTATCTTTTCTTTGGCTTGTGCCACACTATCAGCATTCAGCTCCATCATGTAGAGGGCGGATCCTGGCATAGCATATGAAGGCAAATCATTTCGTCCTTGTCCAGTGACAGCTTGTGAAGTCACCTTGTAACTTCCGCCAGTCTCCAACTGGGTATTCACCAAATTCATAATCGTTGGCAAGGGCATATTGGTTTGCAAGGAATCTTGTAAACCAGAAATGATTTCATTGTAATTGCTCAATGCTTTGGTCGATGTTAATTTATGGATAATGGCTGCGATCACTTTTTCTTGGTTCTTCCCACGATCGTTGTCTCCACCTTCGAGAGAGTAACGTTCACGGACAAAGCCAAGGGCCTGTTCCGAATCCAAGTGGACTTTTCCTACAGGGAAGTGGTAGTTCCCGTGTAGACTTGTAAATTCTTGATCATTTTCTACATCAATCCCTCCGACTAAGTCGACAAGCTTCAAGAAGGAGGTGAAGTTCAAACGGACATAGTAGTCAATCTTGATGCCATACAGATTTTCTAGGGTATGAATAGATGCATCTACTCCATAAATCCCAGCGTGGGTCAATTTATCCCCTTGGTTGTTTCCGCCATCGGCGATCGGTACATAGGCATCACGCGGAGTGGTGGTCAACAAGACTTGCTTGGTCTTTCGGTTGACCGTCATAATAATATTGACATCAGATCGAGAAACCGAAGTGACTGGACCGTAAGTATCAATCCCACTGACATAGATGTTAAAGGTGTCCGCATTCGCATCCGCCTTAGCTTTGGTTTCAACTTGACGGCGAATCTTATAGGAGTAAATTTTCTTTAGTTTTTTCGCATAGTCAGCATCCACACTTGCAATGGTATCTTCAAAGGTACTATTCAAGGCAATGGCTTTTGTCTTGTCTTCTTGTAGGGCCTGGTAAGCTGCCACATAAGATTCCACATCTTCAATCGTCAAGTCATGCTGGCGCGTTTTCTTCACTTCCTCTACCAAGGCTTGAAGATCGTCTGCATTGTTATTCCCCGTAGGTGCCGCTACACTACTAATTTCTTTGATATCTTGGATTGGACTATCCGCTTTGACATAGACAGCCATTTCAAATTCCGTATAGTTGGCATTTCGGTTCACATTTCCAGCGACATCGACCAATTGCTGGGTAACATAGGTCCCCACGGAGGTCCCTAGCAAGCCCAGAACCAATAAAAATAGCGTCGTCTTTTTAGCCTTGCCTGCAAGGATCAAACCCAAGGTTAAAAAAAGTCCGCCAACTAGCAAGGCCGTCACAAGGATATTCAAATAACGGAAAGCTAGGATATTGTAGCTAAAGATATTATAAAGAAAGAGTCCAGCCACAAGTAGCGTTAAGACCCAGAGACCACTATTGACAATACGTAGCTGATCCCAACTGCTCGTTCTGGTTGAACGTTTGTTTTTTCTACTTCGATTCATTTCATCCCCCATACTATTTTCTTAAATATTATAACATAAAATCATCCTAAAAATCGGAATCTATGCCCAATTCTCCACTATTAATTTTATACTATTCTGAGCTCCCTGTACAGCAATACGGGAAAAAGAAATGGGAAAATAAAAAAGGTGAGTTTCCTCACCTTTTTTATGGGTTTATACTTTATCTTTTGAGGTTGAACCTGTGTCTGAATCCTTGCTAGTTGAAGAATCACTCTTTGAGGTATTACTTCCTTTACGAGTTTCAGCTCCATCAGCAGAGTATTCGTTTACAAAGATTTCCTTACGCAATTCAAGGAAGCTTTCATCACTAAGGATGTAACGTCCTTCTTTGGTTTTCGTCAATTCCAAAGTGTACTCGCGTGGTTCGATGTAACCAAAGTCTTCATTCAAGCGGTCAAAGGCATAATAGAACAAGAAGTTGTTCAATAGAGACAAGCGTTTTTCTAGATCTGGATCTGTGTTGTCTTCTAATTTTTTAACATCTTCAATTCCGTTTTCAAAAAGACTAGATTTTGCACGGTTGATCAAGTTAGCCAAGTCACGTGTTGCAATGGCACGAGATTTGAACGTAACTGTCGCAGTATCTCCTTCGTCTTCAACCTTAGTGATTTCATAGTCATCACCAATAGTTGCTAGCACTTTGAAACGAGCTTGGTCAAACAATTCTAAGATTTTTTCTGGCGTGAATGTTTCAGTTGAGAGTTCAAGTGTGAAGTCTTCTGCAGGTAGATATTTTGAGGCATTTTCATCAACAAATTTTTCGGTAATTTGTTTTTTCCACTTGTCAACTGACGTTCCCATCAAGGTTGTGAAACCAGAAGAATGGTCAGTGAAGATGGCACGAAGAATGATATCTCCATCTTTCTCAATTTGTTTTTTTGTTTTTTCCTCTTTTGACTCACTAGATTGTTCTACTTTATCCTCTTTGGCTGCTTTTTTCTCAGTAGCTGGCTTTGACGAACAAGCTGCCAACAACAACAAGCAGGCTGGTAAGACACCATATTTTACGAGCTTTTTCATAAGTTCTCCTTATTTTTTATAGATTATGTTCATTATACCAAAAATAGCCTCCCTGAACATTCTTAGACAAGCCTACGTAAATAAATTGTAATATTTTGTCTCTACTTCGTAATAAAAAAGACCCCTTCTCTTGCGGAGGGATCTCATCGCCTATAGCATGGGCGCAAATAACTGCATAATCTCTTTGATCAAATACTGGTACCAGGTGATTCGGAAAGTGTCCAATTTGATCTGCTGAGACACGGAGAAAATCTCTTCAAAATCAGTTCGGATCTTGGTCAATTCTGGGCTTCGATACATCCAGACAGCATTCTCATAGTGATGGACTAGACTCCGATAGTCAAAATTGATGGTCCCGACTACTGCGACTTCATCATCGGCCAATACTTGCTTGCTATGGATAAAGCCTGGAGTGTACTCATAGATTTTTACCCCTGCTTCCATCAGGTCTGGATAAGCCCCTCGTGTAACGATTTGGATCAACTTTTTATCCGGAATGGAGGGGGTCACGATGCGTACGTCAACGCCTCGGAGTGCCGCATTTCGAATATCTTCTGTCAAATCATAATCAATGATTAAATAAGGGGTCGTAATATAGACATAGTCCGTTGCCTGATTGATGATATTCTGATACACAGCCTTACCAACCTGGGACTTATAGATCGGTTTCGGTCCACTACCAAAGGGGATATAGAAACCTTCACCATCTACCGCTTGGTTTTCCATATGGTATTTATCAAAATCTTCAATTTCTCCCTGGTTAATGTACCAGTTCATGAGAAAAAGTCGCGTCAAGGCCTTGACGGCTCGACCGTCCAAGCGCACTGCACTATCCTTCCAATGGCCGAAGCGTTCTCTCTGGTTGATATACTCATCCGCTAGGTTGGCCCCACCTGTATAGCCAATCTGACCATCAATGACCAATATCTTTCTGTGGTCTCGGTTGTTATAGGACACCGTTAATCGTGGCACCACCTTGTTAAACTTATGGGCATCAATCCCTAACTTGCGCAAGCGTTTGGAATAGTTTCCCTTGAGGGTCGCCATACAGCCAATATCATCGTATAACAGCTTCACTTCGACCCCTTCTTTAACTTTCTCAAGTAGGATATCTAGGATGCTGTTCCACATCAGACCTTCCTCGATGATATAAAATTCGAGAAAGATAAATTTCTTGGCTGAGCGCAAATCCTCCAACAATTGTGGAAACATCTGATCCCCTAGTGGGAAAAAGGTCGAAGCTGTCCCGTTGTAGAGGTCTGCATTGTGGTCCATGGATAGAATAGACTTGACCACCCCATAAACGGCCTTACTCTCTTCCTTTAACTGGAGGCGAAGCTCGCGGCTGTTGTCCTCACGGAAATTCATGGACTCCATATTTTCCAACTGAACCATTTCTTTTTTGGACAGACGACGCTCCCCAAACATGAGGTAAAGAAGGGAACCAAAGACGGGGATGACGGCAATCAAGAGCCAGGTCACCTTGCTCTCTGGAGGCATATTGCGGTTGACGATCGCCAAAATGGTCGAGATATACAAGAGGACCATGATAGTGACAGACATCCAATTTGGGAACCATTCATTAAGCCAAAAGAAGGCCGCAAAAGACAGCCAGAGTTCGAACCCCATAAAGAGGATACTGAACCCATATTTGGACATTAACAATCGAATCTTTCGAAAACTCACCCTCATTCTCCTTCTTTTATAATCCCTACTAGTATACCAGTTCTAAGAAGGGAGCGCAAACCCGATAAAATGAAAAAGAGAGTGGGACAGAAATCGGTCATTCGTTAGAATTCGATTTCGTCGTCCCACCTCCGCACAGTTGAGTAGGGCTGTAAAAGCTGATGAAATCAGCCTAGTAGAGCCCACTCAACCACTGCGTCTTGCTCGACAATCCAAAGACAATTGAGAGGCTAGGACTTTTGTCCCAGCCTCTCTTCTGCTATTTTATTGCTTGGTCAGAACGATTGTATCCTGATCATCCAAGTCTTGGTCCGCTTCTTTCAGGGTCAATTGTTGCCCCTCCAATTGATAGCGGTAACCATCATCTCCGATAAAAATGATCTGGTTGGCAGCATCTAGCTTGACCTGTTTCAGCTCTTGCTCTCCATCTGCCTCTACAGCTGTCCAAGTCCCTGAATCACCAGTGATGACGAGAGTCACTTGATCACTTTCATCCATTCCCATATAGGTTCCGTCAAGACCAGTTTGGTTCACCTGCGGACTGGTTGTTGTCTGTTTAGAAGAAGTCGCCGTTGTTGTCGTCACACTTGATGGAGTATTCGTTTGCGATGGTGTTTGCTGATTTGAACACGCTCCAAGTAGGAGGACTGTAGCTGTTGCTAATAAAACAGTCATTTTCTTTGCCATGGATGGTCTCCTTTCGCGCCAACTTTTTTAACGGACTTCCCCGTTCATTTGTGGCTCACCTTTAGTATACGATAGAGGTAGTTTTCGGTCAATCTTTATGACTGACCGATGAGGGTTACTGCCTATAAAGGATTCTTTCCTTGCTCTAGTAGATAAGCGCGTACTTCTGAAATGAAGTAGAGTGAGCCAGTGACAAATAGCACCTCTTGGCCATCTTGTCGGCTATAAAAATCCTGTAAGTAATCTCTGAAATCAGCTACATAAGGATAGCCTAAGCCATCCGCCTCTTGGACAACTTCCCCATAAGCAAAGGTCGTCACCGTTAAGTCCGCCTCCGGCAAGTCTCTTGAAAAGATCTCCAACATCCCCTTGTAATCTTTGCGCTTTAACGCACCAAAGAGGATTTTCACCCGTTTATCTGAAAAGGTGCGCGCATATTCGACCAATCGATGGATAGCATGAGGGTTGTGAGCGCCATCTAGATAGACTCCTTGGCCAAAGCTTTCCAGACGACCCGGCCAGCTAGTCGTTTGCAAAGCCTCCCGAACACAGTTTTCATCGACCAGCTTCCCTCTCTGCTCCATAAAGAGGAGAAAGGCTTCGAGAGCCACCGTAGCATTCTCTTCCTGGTAAGCTCCATTGAGCCCCACTTTTAGTGAATCAAACCGATGCCGGGCATCTTGGAAGACACCCTTTACCAGTTGGAAATCTTCTCCATAGCGAGCTAGCGGACAGCCTGTTGCTTTGGCCTTTTCTATGCAGACTTGCTCAGCCTCTTCAGCCAGTGGACCAATAACAGCCGGCTTCCCTGCTTTAAAGATTCCAGCTTTTTGAGCAGCTATGGCCTCTAGACTTCCTCCCAGGGTCTCTTGATGATCCAGACCTACTGAGGTAATCACTGCTACTTCTCCTGTGATGACATTGGTTGTATCGAGAAGCCCTCCGATCCCAACCTCAATCAAGGCCAAGTCTACTTCTTGCTCATGAAAATACAAAAAGGCTAAGAGGGTGACAATCTCAAAGTAGGAGAGTTGGTCGTGAGTCTCGAGAAGCTGAGACTCCATTGCTTGGATTCTCTGACCCAAGCGAATCAGATCCTGATCCGAAATCGGTTGCCCATTTATACAAATCCGATCATGCATACTAACGATATGCGGAGAAGTAAAGGTCCCGACTTTCAGACCATGCTGCTGGAATAGTTGGCGCATAAAAGCAATGGTTGATCCCTTCCCGTTTGTCCCTGTCACATGGATCATCGGAACGGCTTCATGAGGGTTCCCTAAGAGCTTTACAGCCTGTTGCATGCGCCCCAAGCCTGAACGAAAATTGAGTCCAATCCGACTATTCATCCATTCTTCAATTTGATTCATTTCTTTCTCCTAAAAGAAAAGAGCGATCAAACCATATTACTGGCTCACGCTCCGCTATTTCTTTGATCGCTATTCCGCCGCTTCAAGTGTTTTTTGAAGCAAGGCTAAAAACATCCACTGGATGTTCCTGCGGTTTGTATTTCTTGCGCAGGGGTGATACAGTCTCCCAGACTTGCTTGCGTTTTTTGTTTCTAGCGCAAGGGTAAAAACGTCCCCCGGACGTTCCAACTCTTCTAATTTCTAGGAGTTGGGCTAAAAACATCCACTGGATTTACTTGCGGTCTGCATTTTCAACGCAAGGGTAAAAATGTTCACTGAACATTTTTACTCCTCCATAAAGCTGTTGAAGACTTCTTCAATCATATTCCATTCATCATCTGAATCTTCTGGGATTGGTTGAAGGTCGCCTTCTGTTCCGTCTTCGTTTTCAGTAAATGAATATGCTTGGATTTCTACTTCACCATTTTCATCTTCTTCTGCATTTGCAGGGATCAAAAGAACATAGTTTTTACCAAACTCTTCTTTTCCATCAATGGTCAAAAGAATTTCAAACAAGGTTTCATTTCCTTGCTCATCCACCAATGTAATCAATTCGCGTTCGTCATGGTTGTGATCATGATCATGATTGTGTGCCATCTTATTTCCTCTTTTTTCTAAAATTTTCGATCTAAATAATTTTGTAAAATCAACTGGGCAGCCAATTTATCAATGACTTTTTTACGCTTATTTCGGCTGATATCTGCTTGCTCAATCAGCATTCGCTCCGCCGCAACGGTCGTCAAACGCTCATCCTGATACTCAACCGGCAAGTTGAATAACTCTTCAAGACGCTTCCCATAAGCTTGACTCGCTTCCACGCGAGGGCCGCTTGTGTTGTTCATGTTTTTGGGTAAACCAACGACAAAGCGATCAACCCGGTATTCCTTCACCAGTTCAGAGAGACGGTCAAAGCCAAACTCTCCTTTCTCCTCATTAATCTGAATAATCTCCAGACCTTGAGCAGTAAAACCTAATGGATCACTGATGGCTACTCCGACTGTCTTCGAGCCAACGTCTAGTCCCATAATTCTCATTAGAGATCGATCCCTTGCCCTTTCAAGTAGTAACGAACCAATTCTTCAACAATTTCATCTCGTTCGTACTTACGAATTTGGTTGCGAGCGTTGTTATAACGAGGTACATAAGCAGGATCACCACTGAGTACATAACCAACGATTTGATTGATTGGATTGTAGCCCTTCTCATCCAAAGATAAGTAGACATCCTTTAATGTATCACTAATTTCTTTACGGTTTGAATCGTCAAGATTAAAACGTACTGTTTCGTCTGTAAATCCCACAATACCACCCTCTTTCTTTATATTAGTACTATTATACCATAATTTCCATACCTTTTCAAACGAAAAATATTGATTTTACGGGCTTTCTTGGACTTTTTATCACTTATTTTTGAAAGCAATCTTCTGCATTTTTCAATGACATTATTTTACTTCTTTAAAGCCATTTTTTTCCATGTTTTTGATGAAGAGCGTTGGAGAGTAAGTCTTGATCATTTTGCAAATTTCTCCTAAGTCTTCACTGTTTTTAATGTCATCGAAGTCTACTTTATCAGGATCAATC
Source organism: Streptococcus sp. AM43-2AT (assembly GCF_003603405.1). NCBI lineage: Bacteria > Bacillati > Bacillota > Bacilli > Lactobacillales > Streptococcaceae > Streptococcus > Streptococcus sp. AM43-2AT. Next base: position 24,824 of record NZ_QTND01000005.1, read on the forward strand.
TCAATCTCAGAGACCATTGCTTCACCTGTCCAATCTGATGTCACGGTGATCCCATCGTAGTCTCTTAGTTCATCAATGCCCCCTTCGCCTTCGTAGCCCTCAATCAAGGCTTGCTTGGCACCTTCTTTATCATCCTCAGCATCGATCAACTTCTTGATCTCGGCTTTGAATTCATCCGACACATGAGTCGCTAGTTTGATTGAAACTTTCTTGTATTTCTTTCCTTGGTAGGATACTGTCACTGTAATTTCCTGTTTACCTACCTCGTCAACCTCATCGACATCTCTATCGATCTTAAAGGTACGAGTGACGACGCTATCTTTCGATAAGGACTTGCCACCTTTTGATTGAGAATTCCCACAACCTACCAAGACAAGCAATCCTGCAACGACTAGTAATAGAAATTTTTTCACGTTTTTCTCCTTATTCTTCTTTTGCTCCATTACGGAGTAGATTATTCATATATTCTGTTGGTGTCAACTTCAACAAATCTGCAACATTGGCTGTTTTGAAGTACTCTAACTCCACCGCTTTTTTCGTATCCAACTGGGTGAAATCATAAGTGATGACCGTTTGGTATTCATTTTCATTTGGTAGGGTCAGTTCAATTGTAAAACCTGGAAGGGCCCGCGCCTGTCGGAGTTGTTCATCCTTGTCCATCGACTCTACCATCAATCGTTGGGCTTCTTCGAGACCGACCTCTTGAATGGCTTTTTTCAATTCATCACTGGCAGGAGTGGTATTGGTCATGACCAATTTTTGTAATTGTTCCCCTTGATAGGTGATGGTCTGTTCTTGGCGAATACCTTTCTCATCTGTTGGAAGAACAAAGTGTTTGGTAAAGACTTGTTGCTCTTCTGCCTTCTCTAACAAATTTCGATTTTCTTTATTGAACGATTCGATTTTAGCACTGTTGGATTTTTGAACACTGGAAGAGTCGGTTTTCCCTTGTTTCTTCTGTCCACAAGCTGTCAACGTCAGGAGCAAGACTCCTAGACAAATAAGCTTCTTTTTCATGTTTTCTCCTTTAATAAGCTTCTATAAAGGGATTTTCCCCACAGAAGTATTGTACCATAGAATCCCCCGCAAAAACATTCTTACAAGCATTTTTTGTGGATTCTTTATCGAGACACAAAAGAAAAAGTCGAGATCGTAGGATCTCGACTCTTCTCAGTAGCTCAACGATTGGCTACTTGTTTCTTATAGGGCTGCTCTTAAGCGAGCCTCCGCATTTTCAACATTTCGTACAGAACGTGGTAAAAAGGCCCGAATATCGTCTTCCTTATAACCAACTTGAAGTCGCTTGTTATCCACTAGGATAGGGCTTTTCAAGATTCGTGGTGTTTCTAAGATGATATCGATAACTTCATTCATGCTGAGGTCTTCAATATCGACTCCTAGATTCTTAGCGTATCGGTTTTTTGAAGAGACGATACTTGCAATTCCATTTTCTGTTTTGGTCAAAATATCGAGTAATTCTTCTTTTGTAATCCCTTCTTTACCTAGGTTTTGTTCTTTATAGATCAACTGATGAGCATTTAGCCAAGTTTTGGCTTTTTTACAACTCGTGCAACTTGAAACTGTGTAAATTTTAATCATGTATGCACTCCTTTCGCCACACGATAATAACATTGTAGTATATTATACCATAAAAACCATCAGTCTTTCGACCTATTTTGAAAAAAATTACTCTTCAATCTCAATTGCATCATCAAGATCTAGTGTTACTTCTTCAACAAGTGAGCTTTCAGCTACTTCATCTTGTGCAACTACAGCAGTGTCATCATCGATCAAACCAAAGCGTACGCGCACTTGGTGATCAATCTCATCAAAAATTTCTGGATGGTCTGCCAAGTATTTCTTAGCATTTTCAGAACCTTGGCCAATCTTCTCACCGTTATAAGAATACCAAGCACCAGCTTTTTGGATCAAATCAAGATCTGTTGCAATTTTCAGCAATTCGCCTGTACGTGAAATTCCTTCTCCGTACATGATTTCAACCATAGCTTCCTTGAACGGTGGAGCTACCTTGTTTTTCACAACCTTGATCTTGGTTTCTTTACCAACGTTGGTATCTTTTTGATCACCCGTTCCCTTGATCTGGGTATTTCCACGGACGTCTAGACGAACAGAAGCGTAGAATTTAAGGGCACGACCACCAGGAGTTGTTTCAGGGTTCCCAAACATGACCCCAACTTTTTCACGCAATTGGTTGATAAAGATGGCAATGGTCTTGGTCTTATTGATCGAAGCTCCGAGTTTGCGCATGGCTTGGCTCATCATCCGTGCTTGCAAACCAACGTGGCTATCACCGATATCTCCATCGATTTCTGCGCGTGGTACTAAAGCAGCAACAGAGTCGATCACGACCAAATCAACGGCACCTGAGTCGATCAATTTACCCGCGATTTCAAGTCCTTGTTCCCCTGAGTCTGGTTGAGACAAGAGGAGCTCATCAATATTGACCCCGAGAGCTGCTGCATAAGATGGGTCCAAGGCATGCTCGGCATCGATAAAGGCAGCAATGCCTCCTTCTTTTTGTGCTTGCGCTACTGCATGAAGGGCAACGGTTGTTTTACCTGATGATTCTGGACCATAGATTTCGATGATCCGACCCTTTGGATAACCACCAGCACCCAAGGCAATATCAAGAGCCAAGGAACCAGAGCTCATGACTTGTACTTTTTGTTCTGCGCGTTCGCCCAGACGCATGATGGAACCCTTACCAAAGTCTTTTTCGATCAACTTCAGGGCATCATTGAGGGCTTTTTCACGCTCATCTCCAAATTTCTTTGAGATATCATCTAATTTTTTCTGTTTTTTCGCCATTCTTTTCTCCTATATTCAAAGCGTAGTGTTTTACACCTTCTTTTTATTATAGCAAATTTTCATCTAATAATACAGTCTTGCGTACCAGATTAAAAGCATGGAGGACTGCGACTTTACGAACATCCATACGACTCCGGCCAGCGATATTGACCTTGATCGATTGGACTCCTTTAGGGCCCGCAATTCCAATAAAGACAGTCCCTGCTGGATGCCCTTCCAGACTGTCTGGACCAGCAACACCTGTCAGACTGACTCCATAGTCAGCCCCTGTTAAGAGACGAGCTTGTGCCGCCATTCGCTCAGCTGTATGGGCAGAGACCACTCCATGTTCTTGCAACTCAGTTAGGGGGATTTGGAGCATTTTGCTCTTTTCCTCTATGCTGTAGGTAACAAAACCTCCCGGTAAGACCGCTGAGGCTCCTGAGAAATTAGCCAGACTCGACTGAAACATCCCGGCCGTCAAGCTCTCCGCTGCAGTCAGGGTCAAGCCCCGCTCGCGCAAGAGTTCAAAAGCTACCTTAGCTAGGGAATTGTCATCTCCATAGCCATAGAAGAGCTGGCTCAAGGATTGACCATCCAAGGTCTCATGACGGAGAATCACTTGCTCCAGTTGATCCAATTTCTGATCTGCTCGCTCTTGTGACGAAGCCTTGGTCGACAAGCGCAAGGTGACTTCTCCGGTCTTGGCATAAGGGGCCAGGGTTGGGTCCGTTTGGCCATCAATCACATCCGCCAAGACGGTTACCAGCTGACTTTCCCCAATCCCAAAGAAGCGCAAGACACGTGAGTATAGCTTCTCTCCTGTCGCTAGCAGAGGCACCAACTCATCCGTAACCATGGGTTTCAATTCACTAGGAGGACCAGGCAAAACCACATAGCTAACACCTTCTACTTCAATCAGCCCTCCCACTGCCAAACCGGTTAGGTTTTGGAGTGGCGTAGAGCCTGTCACTATTTGAGCTTGTCTCAGATTATTGGGAGTTCGGACATGGTCTGGCCGACTGGCAAAGAAGCGATCCAACTTGGCCATTGCTTCGGGATCAAAGGTCAAGTCTCTATCCAAGAATTGGGCCAGGGTTTGCTTGGTCAGATCGTCTTCGGTCGGTCCGAGACCTCCTGTGAGGATAACGAGATCACTTCGATCACGCGCAATCGCAAGAACAGACAAGAGACGATCTGCATTATCTCCAACTGCAGTTTGGAAATAAACGTCGATCCCTAGACCGGCCAACTTTTCTGATAAGAATTGCGCATTGGTATTGACAATTTGTCCAGTGAGAATTTCGGTTCCCACTGCAATGATCTCTGCTTTCATAACGCCTCCACTTATATTATTCGTAATTTTTCTTCATTGTAACACAATTTCCTAAATTATTTTAAAAACAGGTTGAAGAAAAAGTTCATTTTAGGTAACTTTCTTCAATCTTTTTCTTTTAGAGTATTATAAAGTAAAAAACTCTTATAAAATCCGTTACATCAACATTCCTAAGAGATTTAACTACGTGGTAACCAACTTCTAAAAGGGCTTGCCTATATTCTGAAGTAAGCACATCGAGCGGTTATTTTTCTGTTGCTTTATTGACATAAAATCGTATTTCTAACGCTATTCCTTATATTTTTCTATCATTTTTTATGATACAATAGCATCAATTTATTTTTAGGAGGATAAGATATGATTTCTACTATTGGTATTATTAGTTTATCTAGTGGCATTATCGGAGAGGAATTTGTCAAACATGAAGTGGACTTGGGTATTCAACGTCTCAAGGACCTCGGACTCAATCCTATCTTTTTACCTCATTCACTAAAAGGCTTAGACTTTATAAAAGAACATCCTGAAACTCGTGCAGAGGATTTGATTCAGGCTTTTTCTGATGATAGCATCGACATGATCCTATGCGCCATTGGTGGAGACGACACTTATCGCTTACTACCTTATCTTTTTGAAAATGACCAACTACAAAAGGTTATCAAACAAAAAATTTTTCTTGGCTTCTCGGATACGACCATGAACCATCTCATGTTGCATAAACTAGGAATCAAGACTTTTTACGGTCAATCATTTCTAGCAGACATTTGTGAATTAGACAAAGAAATGTTGCCATATAGCCTCCACTACTTCAAAGAATTGATTGAGACTGGAAAAATCTCAGAAATTCGCCCTAGTAACGTTTGGTATGAGGAACGGACTGATTTTAGTCCCAAGGCTCTGGGAACACCTCGTGTCAGTCATGTAAATACTGGTTTTGAGTTGTTACAAGGAACTGCCCAGTTCGAGGGGAAAATTCTCGGTGGTTGCCTCGAATCCCTCTACGATATCTTTGATAGCTCTCGGTACGCAGATAGCACAGACCTCTGCCAAAAATACAAACTTTTCCCTAACTTGTCAGACTGGGAAGGAAAAATCCTCTTGCTAGAAACAAGCGAAGAAAAGCCTGAGCCTGAAGAATTCAAAAAGATGTTGCGGACTTTAAAGAACACTGGTATATTCGAGGTCATCAGTGGACTCCTGGTCGGAAAACCTATGGATGAAACCTTCTATGACGACTATAAGGAGGCACTATTGGATATCATTGACAACAATATCCCGATTATCTATAATCTGAATGTTGGCCATGCCACACCAAGAGCCATTGTTCCCTTTGGAGTCCACGCGTATGTAGATGCAACGGAGCAAGTCATTCGCTTTGACTATAACAAAGAAAGAGAGTGGGACAGAAATCGGTAATTCGTTAGAATTCGATTTCGTCGTCCCACCTCCGCACAGTTGAGTAGGGCTGTAAAAGCTTATGAAATCAGCGTAGTAGAGCCCACTCAACCACTGCGTCTTGCTCGACAATCCAAAGATAATTGAGAGGCTAGGACTTTTGTCCCAGCCTCTTTCTCAGTATCATTACTGGTATTTTCATCACATACTACTGATAGCTAAAATGATAAGGGAAAGGCAATTGCCTAACATATGAACAAGTAGAGGATAGTAAATGTTTTCTTTCCCTTTCACATAAATAATTGAAAAGGCAAGGCCACCACCTAGATAACCGACTGCACCGACCCACTCTGATAAGCTTAAATTATGCATATGACTCAGGGCAAAGATAAGTCCTACCAGAATAATGCTTAGTAAATCTGGCAACCGTTTTTTCAAATGATGCAATAAGAGTTGACGGAAAAAGAGTTCTTCCATTAAAGGTCCAATGATACAGGCGAAAACTGCTATCAGTAGGGGGTGGTCTTGAAAGGTGCTTTGAAGATTCGACTGATTTAGACTTTGTCCGTCTAGTCCCAAAAACTGCCTTAATATTGACGATAGAAGTTCAAAGAGAATGGTCATGAGGAAAAGAAAGAGCCAGCCTTTTAAAACGCCAAAGAAGAATTTTCTTTTAGTTTTTCTGATCTCATTCCATTGTTGAATCAATCTATCCTTGCACAAGAAAGAGCCATATAGAGCTAATACTACATAGAGTAGATATTTTAGATAATTCGCAATGGCAGATGGCATCAAATAAGCCAGCAATTTAACACCACCAAACACAAAGAGAACTGTATAGAGAATCGCAAAAATCAGAATTCCCTTATTTTTGTTAGACATCATTTAAGACCCTTCCATTCACAATCATTCTCATGGTCATCAACCAACCCTGCAGCCTGTAGAAATGACAAAACTGCAACGGGGCCTGTAAACTTAAAGCCTCGTTTTTTGAGATTTTTGGATAATTTCTCAGATAGAGCTGTTTTGGCAGGCGCCTGGCTGTAGTCAGGTACATCATTGACGATAGTTTTCCCCTCAACAAAAGACCAGAGATAAGCATCAAAAGAGCCAAACTCTTCCTGGACTTGTAAAAAGGCTTGAGCGTTGGCACGCGTCGCAAAAATCTTGGCACGATTGCGGATGATGGTTGGATTATCCATTAAAGCTTCTAATTCAGAGTCCGCCATCTCTGCGACCGCTCGAATTTGATATCCGTGAAACGCTTCTCGGAAAGCTTGGCGCTTGTTGAGCACCGTTTCCCAAGACAGACCAGCCTGATAAGTTTCCATACAGAGTAACTCAAAAAGAGCTTGGTCATCGTGAAGAGGTTGTCCCCACTCCTCATCATGGTAGGCTACATATAGAGGGTTGTTCATTTTAACCCAGCCACAGCGTTTTGGCATAGAAATCTCCTATTTGACCAACATTTTAAGGGCCGACTTGATATAGTTCTCTGCTGTGTCAGTCGTTCCTTCAAAGAATTTCTTAATTTTCTTGAGCTCTGTTGCCTTGTAGCCCAATGCCAACATGGCTTCCATAGCCTCTTCCAGTTCTTGGTTGTCACTGCTAGATGGAGCTGCAGCCTTAGCAGGGAGGTCGTCTCCTGCCACAACAACTTTCCCTTCTAAGTCCAAGACCATCTGTTGGGCTGTTTTCTTACCAATCTTCGGAAACTTGGTCAAGTAGGTGATGTTCTTACTTTCAATGGCTTGGACAAGGCCTGCATTGTCATCCGCAGCAATAATGGCTAGAGCTGAGACTGGGCCAATTCCAGAGACCGAGATCAAGTTCAAAAAGAGCTTTTTCTCTTCTTCGGTCGCAAAGCCATAGAGAAGGTGAGCGTCTTCCCGAACCACTTGATGCAGATAGACCTGCACCTCTTGATTCATTTTGCCAGAATAGGCATAGGGATTGGCCACATGCAAGAGATAGCCGATCCCTGCTGTTTCTACCACAATGTATTTAGCCGTGATTTTCGTTAAGATTCCTTTAATGTATTCGTACATAAGATTCCTTTATTCTTTGTTTAATATTTGCCCAATTCCCGCAGGCTGGTGTGATTTTCCTGAATGCGTCGGAACATTTTTTCCATGTCGGACTTGGTGAAGTTGACCAAGACCGGACGGCCATGAGGGCAGTTATAGGGGTTGTCACATTGGGACAGTTGGTAGATGAGGTCGCGCGCGGAGTAATCATCCAGGGTGTGATTGGCCTTGATGGAGCGTTTGCAGGACATCATGATAGCCAACTCAGCTCGGTATTTCTTGATGGATACTTCCTTGGTCAAGAGGAGCATGTCACACATCTCATAGATGCCCGACTCGATCTCTTCTTCCTTCATCCAAATCGGATGCTCCCGCAGGATCAACTGGTTGACCCCGTATTCTTCCAGGTAGACTCCCACTTCTTCTAGGAGGTGCTTGCGTTGTTGCAGGCGGATCAGATCGTCCGCAGGGAACTCAAAGATATACGGCACCAGCAGTTGTTGCTGACTGCCATCCACGTCCCCGATGCTCTCTCGGTATTCTTCGTATTTGACTCGCTCTTGGGCCGCATGTTGGTCAATAATGTAGAGTCCCCCATTGCCTTGAGCAAAGAGATAGGTCCCATGCATCTGACCAAAATATTCCAACTCTGGGAAGGTCGATGTTTCCTCTCCCTCCAGCTTGTCATAGGCCTTGTCTAGACTAGCCAGATCCAACTCTGGGTGGTCTAATTGATCGTACTGAGGCGCCTTTCGCTCTGCGAACTTGATGGCCGGTGATTTGGTCTCCTGATTTCCATCTTCTGGGGCAAAGAGAACCGTTTGCTCTGAGGTCATTTCACCACTTGGTCGAGATTCCCCGACCTCTGGACGGACAAAGAAATCTCCCTTGTCTCGGTCGTAATAGAGGCTATTTTCTTTTAGGGGGAGGCTGGTCTGGACTGGCTTCTCTGTTCGACGAAGTGTCGACTTGGCCAGATTTTCCAGAGCATCTGGGATCAGATCTTGCTCTTTCAAAGCAGAGACAATCGCTTGGGAGATCAAGGTCATCAGTTCTCGTTCTTTAGAAATACGGACCTCTTGCTTGGTCGGGTGGACATTGACATCAGCTAGATAGGGATCAATCTGGATATTAATCACCGCTATCGGGAAGCGTCCGACCATCAGTTTACTACCGTAGCCATCCAAGATAGCCCGGTTGAGCAAAAAATTCTTGATGTAACGGCCGTTGATAAAGAGGCTAATATAGTTGCGATTGGCCCGGGTCAGTTCTGGCAACGAGACAAAGCCGGACACTTCAAAGTCCAAATCACCTGTCTCGATGGCAACCATTTTCTTGGCGGTAGCCAGACCGTAGACTCCTGCGATGGCTTGGCGAAGATTCCCCGCCCCTGCTGTCCGTGTCATTTCATGACCGTCATTGATCAAGGTGAAGGCAATCTCTGGATGGGCTAGACTCAGGCGGTTGAGAATGTCGACGATATGGGACAACTCTGCCTGTTGGCTCTTCATATATTTGAGGCGGGCTGGTGTATTGAAAAAGAGGTCCTCAACCTTGATTTTGGTCCCCACGGGGCTGGTTGCCGGCTCAAGTGAAGTGATTCCCCCCCCTTTAGCCTCTAGCTTGGTTCCATGACTAGCTCCTTCCTGAGCTGTTAGGATGGTCATAACACTGACAGAAGCAATGGAGGGTAAGGCCTCGCCACGGAAGCCTAGGGTCCGGATCCGAAAGAGATCCGCTTGACTCTTGATCTTACTAGTCGCATGGCGACGAAGGGCTAATTCCACTTCCTCGTGGGCAATCCCCTGTCCATTATCCGTGATTTGAATGGTCTTTAAGCCCGCTTCTTCAATCTCTACGACAATCTGGTTCGCACCTGCATCAATGGAGTTTTCAACCAGTTCCTTGACCACACTAGCAGGGCGTTCAATGACCTCACCGGCAGCAATCTGATTGGCTAGAATTTCTGGTAATTCGATAATCTGTGACATAGCTTCCCCTCTTATCTTTTATACGCGCATAGGTAGAACTATTATACCATATCTCCAGGGAAGGCCTCCGTTTATAAAACCTTGAACCCTAGCTCCACTAAAGATACTGGCCTTCTACCAGATAGACAGACAAAATGACCTAATATGCAAAAAACCTTGTCTTGATGCCTGAAAAAGTGTTTAATAGAATTGTAAGCAAGAGGTCCTGCTAGCGGATCGCTTACCTTACGTCAATCAGTTAGGAGGGATTTGTATGAAAGTAACAGTTACCATTGACCCCCATTTTCAAGAAGAAGGCGTAGCTATCACAGCGCCACAACCTAGCGAACGCATCCAGAAAGTCCAACAATTTATAGAGGAATTGGACCAGAAGGATCGCTTGCGAGCGAAGAAGGATGGGGAAACCTATCTTGTAGAGACCCACTTGTTTCATCGTTTCTATATTGAAAATCGGCAAGTGGTGGGGGAAACAAAGGATGATCACTTCATCCTCACAGGTCCTCTCTACCAACTCTCTGAAGACTTGCCCATCTACTTTTTAAAAATTTCCCAATCTGAAATTATCAATACCAAAGAAATCGATCATCTGTATTTTACCGGTAGCGGATCAGTTCAAATCCATCTAAAAAACGGGAGTCTAACTTACTCTTCTCGTCGTTACTTAAAAGCCATTAAGGAGAAATTATCATGATAAAAAACCATTTTACCAACGCTCTAAAAGGGATCTTAATCGGTCTCGTCCTCTCAATCCTCTTTTCTTTTTTAAACTCCCCTTCCACTTATATGCCCCTCAGTTCTAGCTCAGCTGTCGGCCAGTGGATGCAAACCCATGAGATTCATGGATCTTTAGTCATGCTCTATTGTACTCTGGTTTGGGCTGGAATCGGCTTGCTCTTTAGTCTAGGAAACACCCTGTTCAACAAGGATTGGAGCCTTCTTCGTGCAACCGTCAGCCACTACCTCTTGATGCTCTTTGGTTTTCTACCCTTAGCAACCTTGGGCGGCTGGTTCCCAATGCAAATCAGTTTTTATCTCTCTGTCATTCTTGAGTTTAGCTTTGTCTATCTCATTATCTGGGCTATTTCTTACTACCTCAATAAAAAGAAAGTGGATGACATCAACCGTCAGTTACAAGGGAAAGCCTGATAAATAAAAAGAGGCTGGGGCAAAAGTCCTAGCCTCTCAATTGTCTTTGGATTGTCGAGCAAGACGCAGTAGTTGAGTGGGCTCTACTAGGCTGATTTCATCAGCTTTTACAGCCCTACTCAACTGTGCGGAGGTGGGACGACGAAATCGAATTCTAACGAATGACCGATTTCTGTCCCACTCTCTTTTATATTCTCTTTTTCATCTCGGTAACTGCCATCATGACTTCCATCGGGGTCATGTTGTAGATATCGAGATTGTTTAATTCTTCTAGTACTGGGTGAGTGGTGTCTGCTGCAAACAGAGATAACTGCTCTCCAAGCTCTTGAGAGGGTTGCTTGGTTGGAGCTGCTACCGGCACTTCTTGGCTTTGGCCTTCTAGTTGACTCAGGATGGCATCTGCCCGCTTCAATAGATCGCTTGGCAGGCCTGCAATCTTGGCCACATGGATCCCATAGGATTTATCCGCTGGTCCCTCTTCAATTCGGTGCAAGAAGGTCACTTGGCCATCCTTCTCCAAGGTAGCGACGTGGACATTGCGCAAGCGAGATAGGGTCTGCTCCAAGTCGGTTAGCTCATGGTAGTGGGTGGCAAAGAGTGTCTTGGCCCCTGTCCGGTCATGGATGTATTCGATAATGGCTTGGGCCAAAGCCATGCCATCATAGGTCGCCGTTCCCCGGCCCAACTCATCAAACAAGATAAGAGAGGCTGGAGTCGCTTGGCGAATGGCATTGTTGGCCTCCATCATCTCAACCATAAAGGTCGACTGGCCGGACACCAAGTCATCTGCCGCCCCAATCCGAGTGTAAATGGCATCAAAGAGAGGGAGGGTCGCCGCTTGAGCTGGTACAAAGGAGCCAATCTGGGCCATAATGACAATGATAGCCAATTGACGCATATAGGTGGACTTACCGCTCATATTGGGCCCCGTAATCAACTGGATATCACAGGTCTCATCCATGAGGATACTATTGGGAATGTAGCTTTGAGCTCCCATTACCTTCTCAACAACCGGATGACGGCCCTTTTCAATCCGGATATCACGCGCTTCTTGGAAGACTGGTCGGGTCAGTTGTTGCCTTTCAGCTACACAGGCTAGGCCTTGCAAGACGTCTACCGTTGCTAGGGCTTGCGCTAGTGACTGCAAGCGCTGAATGTACTTGCCGACTTCCTCTCTGATTCGTAGGAAAATCGCATACTCCAGACTGGTTGATTGTTCCCGAGCTTCTAGCATTTCTCCTTCGATCCGAGCCAATTCTTCTGTCCCAAAGCGCTCGGAGTTTTTCAAGGTTGCCTTGCGGAAGAAATGAGCTGGCACACGGGATAATTGGGAGTTGGTCACATGGAAATAGTAACCGTCTTTTTTGTTGTAGTCAATTTTAAGACCGGTAATACCACTGGCTTCGCGTTCCTTGGCTTCAATCTCTGCAATCCAGCCGGTCCCTTCTCGGAGGACAACACGGTACTGATCCAGAGTTGGATCAAAGCCAGTACGGATGATATTGCCTTCTGTCAGAACGATAGGGGCATCCGGATCAATAGCCGCTTCGATGAGACGGCAAAGCTCTGGTAGCTCATCTAACTGAGCAATGAGGAGATCTAGAACAGGCTCTCCCATCTCGACCAAGAGCGACTTGATCAAGGGGACGTGGCGCAGCGTTTCGCCCAATTGCAAGAGGTCCTTGGGAGTAATCTTACCAAAGGAGACCCGACTGGCCAAACGCTCGATGTCATACACACCCTTGAGACGATCTGCCAGATCACTTCGCTCAAAGAAATGGTCCAAGAAGACTTGGATAATCTCTTGGCGCTCTTCGATCTGATGGCGATCCATTAAGGGTTTCTGGATCCAAGCTCGCAAGAGACGTCCTCCCATGGCTGTCTTGCTTTCATCTAGGAGCCAGTAGAGGCTGCCGTGTTTTTTACCTGTCCGGGCATTCTCTGTCAAGTCCAAACTCGCCTTGGTCGCATAATCCATCTGCAAGAAATCACGGACTTCATAGTGATGGGCAGGCTTGATATGGTGGAGCTCCCGCTTCTGGGTTTCCTGTACGTATTGGAGCAGACCTCCAGCCGCTATTCTCTCCAAATGAGTCAACTCAGCCCCTAGAAGTTGGACATCCTCCGCCACTTCTGAGATAGGGGAGAGCAAGAGGTTCATTTGGCCAAGAAGGACTCTTTCTTCACCTTCTGACAAAGAGTAGGTCAAGACAATCTCACGCGCCCGCAGGTTTCGTATCTCCCCACAGACCATGGCAAAATCATTCAAACTAGTGACCTGAAACTCTCCAGTCACCAAGTCCATATAGGCAAGGCCATAATCCGTCTCATCATGAGACAAGGCTACCAAGAAGTTGTTGGCGCTGTCTGGCTTGGTCGAATCGACAACGGTCCCTGGAGTAATGACTTGGACCACTTCCCGCTTGACCACACCGACGGCTTGCTTAGGATCTTCCATCTGCTCTGCAATAGCCACCTTATAGCCTTTTTCGATCAAAACATCGATGTACTGCTGGGCCGAATGATAAGGTACTCCAGCCATGGGAATCGGATTTTCTGCATTTTTATTCCTTGAAGTCAAGGAAATCTCTAAAATCTGTGCGGCATTGACGGCATCTTCATAAAAGAGCTCGTAAAAATCCCCCATCCGAAAGAGCAAAAAAGCATCCGGATAGTCTTTTTTGATATCTAGGTATTGCTGCATGCCAGGTGATATTTTTTCTGCTGCCATATCGCTCCTTTTCTCTATCATTTCATTCATTCTGAGAACTTGCTCCAACACTAAACTGACATAAAAGGAGGGCCGATCCCTTTCTGGACTGGTCCCTCGCCCTTGACTAGTGACTAGAATGTTGGAGAATGGTCTGCTGGACCGTTTGTGCGACTTCTTGGTCCTTGCAAACAATTAAAAGGGTATTGGCCCCTGCGACGGTTCCAAGGATTTGATCATCCAAAATTTCATCGACTGCATTGGCTAAAATCGCCGCCTCTCCAAGCTCCGTCCGAACAACCAGTGTGAACTCTGCTCTCGAGACCACTTGTGCATATTGAGCAATCAGTCTAAAAATATCTGTTCGATCAGGTTCATCGGCTAGTTTATAATAGAGACCACCCTTCTCTTTTACTTTGATCAGACCAATTTCTCGTAGGTCTCTGGATAAGGTTGTCTGGGTCACTCCCGCCCCTCTCTGATCTAAACGGTCTTGAATTTCTTTTTGCGTCGATAACTTCTCATTTTGGATAATTTCTCGAATCAAAAGCTGACGTTCATCTTTTTTCATTTTTGCTCCACTTTTGAATAATTATACTTTGATTATACCAAAAAGTTTGAAGAAAGGCCGAATTTTGTGATAGAATAGTAACAAAAGACCAAAGGAGCTACTATGAATCATAAAGAACTTATTGCAAGTGAATTGGCAAAAGTCATCGAAGGCTTAGACCAAGAAACTATCTTAAATTTACTAGAGCAACCAAAATCTTCAGACCTCGGAGATATCGCCTTTCCTGCCTTTTCTTTGGCTAAAATCGAACGCAAAGCTCCTCAAGCGATTGCTGCTGATATTGCGGAAAAAATCGATGCCTCTCACTTTGAAAAAGTCGTTGCTACTGGTCCTTACGTAAACTTCTTCTTAGATAAATCACAAATCTCTGACCAAGTCATCAAATCTGTTATCCAAGCGGGTGCTGACTATGGACAACAAGAAGAAGGGCAAGGAGCGAACGTTACCATCGACCTTTCTAGTCCAAACATCGCAAAACCATTCTCAGTTGGTCACTTACGTTCAACCGTTATCGGGGATGCTATTTCAAATATCTATAAAAAAATGGGCTACAATACCATTAAAATCAACCACTTGGGAGACTGGGGTAAACAGTTCGGTCTCTTAATGGTGGCTTACAAAAAATGGGGTAGCAAGGAAGCTGTCGAAGCCAATCCAATCGACGAATTGTTGAAACTTTATGTTCGCATCAATGCCGAAATCGAAAACGATCCTGCTTTGGACGATGAAGGACGTATCTGGTTCAAGAAATTGGAAGATGGAGATCCAGAAGCGACTGAATTGTGGCAATGGTTCCGTGACGAGAGCTTGGTAGAATTCAACCGTATCTACAAACTCCTCGGTGTTGAATTTGACAGCTTAAACGGAGAAGCCTTCTACAATGACAAGATGGACGAAGCTGTCCAAATCCTTGAAGAAAAAGGTTTGTTGAAAGAGTCTAAGGGGGCTAGCATCGTTGAGTTGGATGATGTCAACCTACCACCAGCTATGATTAAAAAATCAGATGGTGCCACTCTTTATATCACTCGTGATATCGCAACCGCTATCTACCGTGCACGGACTTACAACTTTGTGAAAAACATCTATGTTGTAGGTCAAGAACAATCCAACCACTTCCGTCAGTTGAAAGCTGTTTTGAAGAAAATGGGATTTGAATGGAGCGACGATATGATCCACGTTGACTTTGGTTTGGTGACAAAGAACCGCCAAAAATTGTCAACTCGTAAAGGAAATATCATCCTGCTCGAACCAACCCTTCAAGAAGCTATCTCTCGTGCTAAAGCTCAGATCGAAGAAAAGAATCCTGAACTAGAAAACAAGGAAGAAGTAGCACATGCAGTCGGTGTTGGTGCGGTTAAATTCTATGACTTGAAGACAGACCGTCGAAACGGGTATGACTTTGACCTTGAAGCCATGGTATCCTTCGAAGGAGAAACTGGACCATACGTTCAATACGCTTATGCTCGTATCCAATCTATCCTTCGCAAAGCCAACTTCACACCATCTGCAGATGCGACTTATAGCTTGAGCGATCCTGAAAGCTGGGAAATCATCAAGCTTCTCCAAGACTTCTCTCGTGTTGTCAAACGTGCTGCTGAAAACTATGATCCATCCTTGATTGCTAAATATGCCATCAACTTGGCTCAAGCCTTCAACAAGTACTATGCTCACACTCGTATCTTGGATGAAAGCCCAGAACGCGAAAGCCGTCTTGCTCTTAGCTACTCGACAGCAGTTGTTTTGAAAGAAGCGCTTCGTCTATTGGGTGTGGATGCGCCTGAGAAAATGTAATATCTTCTTTACTTTTTGATAGGAACCGTCTCTTTTAGGGGTGAGAGGAGTAGCTAAATAAGCCTTATTTAGTTCCGTCTCACTCCTTTTCTCATGTTACATACACCTATATTTTTAGGGATTAGCGCTTCCCTTATCTATTATCTTATCTTCTGGAGAACCCTATGAACCAAACCGTTTACATTCTTATTTTAGTTAGTCTAGTCATTCTCTTTTTAATCAATAAATACGAGAGAGAAAAACTGCAAAAGATTTTACAAGAGCAACTCTTAAAAGATGAAACCTTCAAAGCAGGCATCAAGGAGCAAATCCAAACGACGGAAAACATCAACGATGTCATCCACGCTATCAACAAGGACTATCGCCTCGGCCTCTTACTTTCGAAAGAAATCACAGATCAATTAAAATAAGTAACAAAAGAGAGAGTAGGACAGAAATCGGTCATTCGTTAGAATTCGATTTCTGTCCCACTCTCTTCTCATTTTAAAAGTGATACAAGTCTTCGATAATACCAGCTACTTTTTTGATATCCCCTAGCATCCCTCGCATCTCAAAGTCTGCTAGCATAGGGAAGCCAAAGCGTTGACTGTACTGCTTGGCCGTTAGGCAATATTGATTGTTGAAGTTGCGGTTTCCAGATCCTACAACTCCCAAGCATTTAGTGGCATTGTCTCCGTAGGCAATAAAGTCTGCTACATCGGTCGTTAAAATCTCCACATCCCCATTATCAACACCATTTCCTCCTTCTAGATAGGTAGGTAAAAAGGCAATAAAAGGAGTATCAACTTCAAAGAAAGGCTTCCCTTCTTTGACCAGGTCTTTGACATGGATTTTTTCAATAACCAAGTCAGGGTACTGCTCCCATAGATAGTCACTGAGGCGACGGACAAAACTTTCAGTATTGCCACTTAAACTGATATAGACAAAACATACTTTCATTTTTTTCTCCAATCAGACAAGCTCCTCCTTCTTTGTCTAAGACTAGGCTAGAGGAGCTTTTGAATGCTGTCATCTAAGCTGAAAGGTCGCTAGCTGGTCTATTTTTTAATTTGTAGAGAAGGATTCCCAGGTAAACAAGGGCTACAACTATACTCAAGACAAGCGCATATAAGCTAGAAGCCTGTATCAAGGTCCGCAATTTATCTGTTGTGATCACCGACATGGAAGAACGATAAGACCAGAAATTGTGCAAGCTTATTAGGACAAAGGCTCCAATTTGACCCATATAGGCGTAGGTGGCCTTGACAATATCCTTTTTAGACAGGAAGAAATAGCCAACAGCAATTAAGCCCCCAATTAAAAGAGATAGCAACAACCAAGCAATCGGTCCGCGTAGCGCTACGATTAGTTTTTCAAGGAAGGCTTTATATTCTTCCCGTTCAATTGCAGTGGTTAAGTTCAAAGAAGCTGCCGTTTCATCTGTGATCTCCACTTTAGCCAATCCAAAGAAGGACTGAGCAGTTAATAGAGTTCCCATCGCTGAGAGGGCTAGCAAGACATACATATAAATCGGATTTTTCTTCATTGTATTTCCTCGTTTCTAATATCCATAGTATTTATTATAACGTGAACCTAAGGGAAGCGCAAGTTTAGATTTCCCCACTAGTCCTGTACTAAAAAAGCTCCCTCTAAATCAGGATATGATCCAAAAGGAGCTCTTCTTTTCTAAGTATATTGCTTCTAGAATACTAAAGGCAAATTAGTTCAAGTGCCAGATATCTTCGTTGTACTGAGCGATGGTACGGTCAGATGAGAAGAATCCTGCTTTTGCAATGTTGACGATCACTTTATCCAACCATGCGTCACGATCTTCGTAGTCAGCAAGCATTTGCTCTTTCACTTTGATGTAGTCTTCCAAGTCAAGAAGAGTCATGAACCAGTCTTTGTTGATCAACTCATTGTGAAGACGTTCCAAGCGTTCTTTCTTACCTACTGCAAGAACAGCGTCGCTCACGATGAAGTCAACCAATGGTTTGATAGCTTCACGAGCGTAAAATTCGCTTGATTTGTAAGCTGATTTAGCGTAAAGATCGATAACAGTTTCTGAATCTTCACCGAAGATGTAGATGTTTTCGTCTCCAACCAACTCAGCGATTTCCACGTTAGCTCCATCCATGGTACCAAGAGTCAAAGCTCCATTCAACATAAATTTCATGTTACCAGTACCTGAAGCTTCTTTAGAAGCCAATGAGATTTGTTCTGAAATATCACATGCTGGGATCAAGAAGCTTGCTGCAGTAACGTTGTAGTTTTCAACCATTACCACTTGCAAGTGTGGAGCAACTGCTGGGTCATTAGCGATTACTTCTGACAAGCAAAGGATCAAGTGGATGATATCTTGTGCGATGGTATAGGCAGGAGCTGCTTTACCACCAAAGAAGACAGTGATTGGACGTGCAGGGATGTTACCAGCTTTGATGTCCAAGTATTTGTGGATCACATACAAAGCGTTCATTTGTTGGCGTTTGTATTCGTGAAGACGTTTGATTTGGATATCAAAGATAGAGTTTGTCTTGATTTCCACCCCTTGTTGTTCTTTCAAGTGCCGAGCCAATTTACGTTTGTTGTGAGCTTTGATATCTTCCAATTTTGCTTTGACAGCAGCCTTATCTTCATATGAGAGAAGGTCTTCCAACTTAGAAGCATCGTGGTGCCAATCGCGTCCAAGAATCTCATCCAAGTAGTGAGACAAGCTTGGGTTCGCATGCATGAGCCAACGACGGAAGGTAATCCCGTTTGTTTTGTTGTTGAATTTTTCTGGGTAGATGTCGTAGAAGGCTTTCAACTCAGAGTTCTTCAAGATTTCTGTGTGGAGTGCTGCTACCCCGTTAACACTGTATCCGTAGTGGATATCCATGTGAGCCATGTGTACACGGTCGTTTTCATCAATGATTTGAACAGCTGGATCTTTGTATTCTGCTTTAACACGACGATCCAATTCTTTGATGATTGGTACCAAGTGAGGAACCACTTCTTCCAAGAATTCAAGTGGCCATTTTTCAAGGGCTTCAGCAAGGATGGTGTGGTTAGTGTAAGCTGTCATGCTACGAACGATAGAAATTGCTTCATCAAGTTCGATTCCACGTTCAGTCAAAAGACGGATCAATTCAGGAATCACCATTGATGGGTGAGTATCGTTGATTTGTACAACTGCGTAGTCAGCAAGGTCATGCAAGTTGCTTCCTTTTTCGATCGCTTCGTCGATGATCAATTGCGCACCATTTGAAACCATGAAGTATTGTTGGAAGATACGGAGCAATTCACCTTGACGGTCACTATCATCTGGATACAAGAAGAGAGTCAAGTTGCGAGCGATGTCTGTCTTGTCAAAGTTGATACCATCTTTGATGATTGAAGAATCAACCGAATCCAAGTCAAACAAACGCAAGCGGTTTTTAGTCGCTGTTTTGTAACCAGGTACATCGATATCGTAAAGAGTAGATGTCAATGTAAAGTGTGCAAATGGCACTTGGTAGCTACGGCTTGAACGAACCAACCAGTTTTGGTCAGTCAACCATGCATTTGGAATGGTTTCTTGTTGGTTGTTTTTAAGAACTTGTTGGAAAAGACCGAAGTGGTAGTTCAAACCAACCCCGTCACCGTTCAAACCAAGTGTAGCGATTGAGTCGATAAAGCAGGCAGCCAAACGGCCCAAACCACCATTACCAAGTGATGGCTCCAATTCTACTTCTTCGATTTCGATCAACTCTTTACCTGCATCAGCAAGTTCTTTCTTAACTTCGTCATAAAGACCAAGGTTAATCAAGTTGTTAGACAAGAGTTTACCAATCAAGAACTCAGCTGAGATATAGTAAACTTTCTTCTTGCCAGTGTTGACTGGTTTTTGGCTACTTGCAAGTTTGCTGTAGTTAAGAAGAGCAAGATAAAGCTCTTCGTTACTACATTCTGCAATAGATTTATTGTAACGATTTTGTACAAATTCTTTTAATGGTAACATTTTTGTGTCTCCTGAAATTTTCTATTGGTTTGAATCCACCAAATTTTCATTGATTCGGCGATAAATGGTTGTCAAGTCAAGTAAGTTTTCCTCGACAGCTGGTGTCAATTGATCTTCTGTCATTCGCCATGACCAGTTTCCACCAAGGGTAGATGGGAAGTTCATCCGAGCCGAACCATCCAACTCTAGCAAGTCTTGCATAGTGGCGATAGCCATAAAGCTGACAGAAGCAAAGACCGTACGAAGCATAGCATGTGGAACAGTTTCGTATTCTTTACGATTGGTGTAACGTGCAAGATACTCACGAGTTGGATCGTCAATCTCATTGCGGTACCATCCAAGAACCGTATTGTTATCATGCGTTCCTGTGTACATGACAGAGTTGTTTGGCGCCAAGTGAGGGCTATCGATACTTTCATCGTCAGGATTGAAGGCAAATTGAAGAATCTTCATTCCTGGGAAGCCTGTCCGTTCACGCAATTCAATCACTTCATCTGTCATAAAGCCAAGGTCTTCTGCGATGATGTTCAAGTCACCGAGCTCTTCCTTCACTGCTGCAAAGAGCTTATAATCAGGCCCTTTGACCCATTTACCAGGTGCTGCTGTATCAGAACCAGCTGGGATTTCCCAATAAGATTCAAAACCACGGAAGTGGTCAATCCGAACGATATCGTAGATTTTAAAGCTTTCACGCAAGCGTTCAATCCACCATTTGTATCCATCTTGGTCCATTGCTTCCCAGTCATAGATTGGGTTCCCCCAAAGTTGACCAGTTGCTGAGAATTCATCTGGTGGGCATCCTGCAATGCAGGTTGCTTTCCCATTTTCATCTGTTTTAAAGAGGTGTGGATTTGCCCACATATCACTTGAATCTTCCGCTACGTAGATTGGCATGTCTCCTACGATTTCGATGTGGTTATCGTTAGCGTATGCTTTCAATTTCAACCATTGTTTGAAGAAGAAATACTGTGTCACTCGATGGTAAGTCAATTTATCTTCCAATTGAGAGCGGTAGGAAGCAAGAGCTTCTGGTTGACGAGCTCGAATCGCTGCATCTGGCCACTCTGTCCATGCTTTTAATTCAAAATGTTCTTTAATGGCCATGTATTCAGCGAACAATTCCAACCAAGCTGCATTTTGCTCTGCAAATCGGCTGAAGTCATCCCAATCACCTGTTTTGAGAAAAGCTTCAACCGCTTTTTCTAGAAGAGGACGACGTTGCTCGAAGATCTTGGCATAGTCTACTTCTGTTGGATCTTGACCAAAATCAACTCCTTCTACATCAGATGCATCCAAGAGTCCTTGTTCAATTAAAAGATCAAAGTCAATAAAATGGGTGTTGCCTGCAAAAGCCGAGAAGGATTGGTAAGGAGAATCCCCGTAGCTTGTTGTTCCGAGAGGCAAAATTTGCCAATACCGTTGCTTGGTACGAACGAGGAAATCCACAAAATCGTAAGCTGCTTGGCCAAACGAACCGATTCCATACTTCCCAGGCAAGGATGAAATGTGCATCAAGACACCACTTTGGCGTTTTTTCATTGAGGGTACCACCTTTAGTTTAATATTTTTTTGTTTTAAGAAAATAGACGAACCTTCTATGCTGTTTCTGATCCCACTCCAACTCTCAGGAAGAATTGAAGAAGAGCAGTCAGCAGACATAGAACTGAATTTAACCTATTTATAAATGACCCTAGATCATCTTTATGCAACGCTTAAGGAAAACGTTTGCGTTCTTATCCATTATAAAGTAATCCTGTGGTTTATGCAAGAGGTTTCCTAAACTTTTATGTTTTTTCTGCATGTTAACCCTATGCCTAGTGTATCCCTTTCTCATTTTCTTGTCAACTATTTGTGTGTATATATAGAAGATAAAAAATTTTTAAAAAAATTTTGCACAAATGCTTGCAAACGTTTTCTCCCTGTGATATACTATTCGTGTTAAGGAAAACGTTTGTCTAAAACGTTTTCAACTAATAATCTTATTTTTATTCTTTAGGAGGAATAAATCATGAAACGCACAATTCTTCGAAGCGCTGCTGTACTTGGTACAGTTGGATTCGCATCACTTCTTTTGGTAGCTTGTGGAGGCAAAAAAGAAGATTCTTCTTCTGCTAAAAACTCGTTAACCGTCTACGTTGATAATGGTTACAAATCATATATGGAAGAAGCTGCGAAAGCTTTTGAAAAAGAAAGTGGTACAAAAGTAACTATCAAGACTGGTGACGCTCTTGGTGGTTTGGACAAATTGTCTCTTGACAACCAATCTGGTAAAGCTCCAGACGTTATGATGGCACCATACGACCGCGTAGGTGGTCTTGGTAACGACGGTCAATTGGCAGAAGTTACATTGAACAAAGACAGCAAGACTGACAAAACAACTGAATCACTTGTAACAAACGGTGGCAAAGTATATGGAGCACCAGCAGTTATCGAAACATTGGTTCTTTACTACAACAAAGACCTCCTACAAGAAGCTCCAAAAACATTTGGTGAACTTGAAGAATTAGCAAAAGACAGCAAGTATGACTTCGCTGGTGAAGAAGGTAAAAACACTGCCTTCCTTGCTGACTGGACAAACTTCTACTATGCATACGGACTCCTTTCAGGTAACGGTGGATATGTCTTCGGTAAAAATGGTACAGATCCAAAAGACGTAGGTTTGAACAACCAAGGTGCCATCGACGGTATCGAATACGCGAAAACTTGGTACGCTAAATGGCCTAAAGGATTGCAAGACACTAAAGGTGCTGCAAACTTCATCCAAACTCAATTCCAAGAAGGTAAGACAGCTGCCATCATCGATGGACCATGGAAAGCATCTTCATTGAAAGAAGCTAAAGTAAACTACGGTGTAGCAACTATCCCTACCCTTCCAAACGGAAAAGCATACTCTGCCTTCGGTGGTGGTAAAGCTTGGGTTATCCCTGCAGGTGCTAATAACCCTGAAGCAGCTCAAAAATTTGTTGACTTCTTGACTTCAACTGATCAACAAAAAGCCTTCTACGATAAGACTAACGAAGTGCCAGCTAACACAGAAGCTCGTGAATACGCTGTTGGTAAAAACGATGAGTTGACAACTGCCGTTGTTAAACAGTTTGAAAATGCTCAACCAATGCCAAACATCTCTGAAATGAGTACTGTTTGGGATCCAGCTGCAACTATGCTCTTCGACGCTGTAAGTGGTAAGAAATCTGCTAAAGATGCTGCTGACGATGCTGTTAAATTGATCAAAGAAACTATCGAACAAAAATTCGGTGGCAAGTAAAACAGTTCCCAAGGGGCTGGGAATCTTTCCCAGCCTTTCGCTGTGATGTGGCCTCTGACCGCTCACATATAAGGAGTCGATATGGAAACACAACAAAATCCAAAAAAGGCAATGTGGTTATCCCTCATTCCTGGCTTGGGACAAATCTATAACAAACAGAAAGCAAAAGGATACATCTTTCTCGGTGTAACGCTTGTCTTTCTCGCTTACTTTTTCGGGCTTGGTTTGGGGGAATTGTCCAAACTCATCACCCTCGGTACCGTCCGTGGACAAGATAACTCTCTTTTTATCTTAATCCGTGGTGCCTTCCACTTAATTATCACAGTCGTTTATTTGATGTTCTACGCTCTGAATATCAAAGATGCGGGTACTGTAGCCAAGCGGATTAATAATGGCATTCGAGTACCGATGACCCTAAAAGAGATGGTCAATGCTATCTATGAAAATGGCTTCCCCTATCTTTTGATCATCCCTTCTTATATTGCCATGACCTTTGCAATCATCTTCCCCGTTTTGGTTACCTTGATGATTGCCTTTACCAACTACGACTTTAAGCATACAGCTCGCTTTACGCTCCTTGATTGGATCGGACTTCAAAACTTCACCAACATGTGGACTTTGAGTACCTTCCGTTCTGCCTTTACATCTGTATTAGGCTGGACCTTGATCTGGGCCTTGGCAGCTTCAACACTTCAAATCGTTCTTGGTATCTTGACAGCCATTATTTCTAACCAACCATTCATTAAAGGAAAACGCATCTTTGGGGTCATCTTCCTTCTTCCATGGGCGGTCCCTGCCTTCATCACTATCTTGACCTTCTCAAACATGTTCAACGATAGTATCGGGGCCATCAATGCGCAAGTCATTCCTCTATTTGCGAAGATTTTCCCATTCTTAGATGGGGTTCTCATTCCTTGGAAAACGGACCCTACCTGGACAAAAATTGCTTTGATTATGATGCAAGGTTGGCTCGGCTTCCCTTACATTTACGTCTTGACACTCGGAATCTTGCAATCTATTCCAAACGATCTTTATGAAGCAGCCTACATTGATGGGGCGAATGCTTGGCAAAAATTCCGCAACATTACCTTCCCAATGATTTTGGCTGTTGCGGCACCAACGCTCATTAGCCAATACACCTTCAACTTTAACAACTTCTCCATTATCTACCTCTTTAACGATGGTGGACCTGGATCTGTTGGAGGAAATGCTGGTTCGACAGATATCTTGATTTCTTGGATTTATAAATTGACAACGAACTCATCACCTCAATACTCAATGGCTGCTGCGGTTACGTTGATTATCTCTCTGATTGTGATCTCGATCTCGATGATCGCCTTCAAGAAACTGCACGCATTTGATATGGAGGATGTGTAAAATGAAAAATTCAGTTCAATTTAAACGCCGCCTTAATCATTTCTTGACTTACCTCTACTTGGTTGTCCTATCCATCGTTATCATCTATCCTTTGTTGATTACGGTTCTTTCAGCCTTCAAAACTGGTAACGTCAGTGCCTTTACGCTTGATTTCAGTGGCAGCCTCAGCTTTGATAACTTCCAAAAACTCTTTACGGATACCCTCTATGGTACTTGGTATCTCAATACCTTGATTATCGCCATTATTACCATGGTTGCTCAAACATCTATCATTACCCTGGCAGGGTATGCCTACAGCCGCTATAACTTCTTGGCTCGTAAGCAAAGTTTGGTCTTCTTCTTGATTATCCAAATGGTACCTACCATGGCTGCTTTGACTGCCTTCTTCGTTATGGCCTTGATGTTGAACGCCTTGAACCACAGCTGGTTCCTGATCTTCCTCTATGTCGGTGGAGGGATCCCCATGAACGCTTGGTTGATGAAGGGTTACTTCGATACCGTCCCAATTTCACTTGATGAATCTGCAAAATTGGATGGTGCTGGACACTTCCGTCGCTTCTGGCAAATCGTCCTTCCATTGGTTCGCCCAATGATTGCGGTCCAAGCGCTTTGGGCCTTCATGGGACCTTTTGGAGACTACATCTTGTCTAAATTCTTGCTTCGTGACGAAATCAACTACACGGTAGCGGTTGGTCTTCAAACCTTTATCAGCGACCAAAAAAATCAAAAGATTGCCTTCTTTGCGGCAGGTGCGATTCTGATTGCAGTCCCAATCTGTGTGCTCTTCTTCTTCCTCCAAAAGAACTTTGTTTCAGGCTTGACAGCTGGTGGGGATAAAGGATAAAAAAAGGTTTTCTATCAGAAGTTTGTCACCTTCCATGGATAGGTACAGCTTCCATCAATGAAGAAAAGAAGGAGAATTTTTCTCCTACTTTTCTCTCAGTCACATAAATTTTATCTTTAAGGAAAGGATGGGAGTGGGACAAGGATAGCAAGTTGCTTGATTTGCTACCGGTCTCTCTCCCATCTTTGGTTAAGGATAAAATCTGTTATGCTCTCCACATTTTGGAGATTAGAAAGGTCAATTCATGCCCTATCCATTTAATTATTTTTCCAGCCTTTTTAAGGTTAGAAAAGCATTTGCCAACCGCAAACAACTCAGTTGGTTCCAAATGATTTTTACCTCACTCTTTCTTCTATCCTTGACCCTCATTCCTGTCGCCGTTCAAAATGCAGAACTTCAGACCTACCCCTTAACTACCTTCGTTAGCGATGTCTTTGATCCCTTAACGGAGGATGTTATGAAGGACTTGAAAGAAAATGTCCGTATTGACCAGCATGAACTAATCTATAACAGTCATTTTGGAGTTCATAAGAACAAAGCTGGCCATGTTATCATCGGTCATCACGAAGGGACTTCATTAGGTGAAAAATTAACCCTCTATTTCGATAAGACCCAACTAGTAATTAGCAGAGAAAATAAAGAACTTGCAAGCATTCCTTATCAGGCAATTAATCAAAAGAGTCTTGAAAACAAAGATGCTTTAAGCCAAGCCATCTCCAAAGATTGGTTCCAAGCCAATCGATTGGCCGTTAGCCTCTTCCTCGTCCTCTTCTCAGGTTTCTTATCTGCTGTGAATTTTGCAATTTTAGTATTTGGAGCTTCCTTCTTCCTCTTCTTGACACGGAAGTCACGTCTCTTCTCTCTCAAAACCTTCAAAGAATGCTTCAACTTCACTCTCAACTGTCTTGGATTGCCTATTCTTGCCAGCGTCCTGGTCAGTTTATTGTTCCACCAAGTCTTTACAACAACCATCTTGATCCAAAATATCCTATTTGTCTTGTTCCTAGCGCTTGCCTTCTATAAGACTCATTTCCGGGATCCAGATTACAAACCTTAGGGAGGTCTTTTATGCGTGTCACCATCAAAGATGTCGCCAAACTAGCTGGCGTTGCACCATCTACCGTTACACGAGTGATTCAAAATAAATCTACCATCAGTGAAGCCACTAAAAAGCGGGTTCGTTCTGCCATGAAAGAACTGGATTACCATCCAAACCTAAATGCTCGTAGCTTAGTGAGCCAGTCCAGTCAGGTGATTGCCCTTGTCTTGCCCGATGAAAGTGATGTGTTCTTCCAAAACCCCTTCTTCCCTACGGTCCTCCGTGGGATTAGCCAGGTCGCCTCTGATCATGGCTATGCGATTCAGATTTGTACAGGGGCTAATGAACCCCACCGCCTCGCTCAACTCAAACAAATGATTTATGGTAAGCGGGTGGATGGACTCATCTTCCTCTATTCCAAATTGAATGATCCTCTGGTTGACTTCTGTATTGAAGATAAATTTCCTTTCTTGATTTTAGGGAAAGCAACTTCCCCTTTTGTATCATTAGTCGATAACGACAATGTTAAAGCAGCCTTTGATGCGACCGAATATTTTATCAACAAGGGATACCAACATATCGCTTTCCTTGGAGGAAATAAGGAATTGGCTGTTTCTCAAGACCGCTACAAGGGTTATCAAGAAGCTCTGGCCAGTCATCAAATCCCTCTTCGTGAAGAATTGGTCAAGTTCTCCTTTGGTTTCTTGCTCGAAGAAAATTCATACCAAATCATGGATACCCTGCCTTTTGAAGAACTCGAAGCTCTCATGACAACGGATATTCTCGTTGCCGAAGGGGTCCGGCGATACCTGAGCGACAAACAAGTCGATCTTCCGATTATTTCCTTCGACTCCATTAAACCACGGATTCCAATTGACGCCTATATTGATATCAATACGGTTGAATTAGGACGTGAATCTGTTAGAACCTTACTCCAAATTATTAAGGACAACAAGGAAAACAAAACTGTTTGCTACAGACAGCTTATTGAACATTCGATTATTGAACTTTAGGAGAACCTATGATAACTCATTTTTCAGCTTATTTAGATGACCAAGACTTGATTCGCGTGGAAGGAGGAGAGAGCGTAATGGCCTCTCTTCCTTTTACATTGACGTCTGGTTCGAAAACGATTGAACTCCTGCCGACGGAGGAAGAAAAAACTCTTCGAAGCCTCCTTCCCATCGACATGAGTCAAAGCTATACTCTTTCAAATAGTAAAGGAGAGTCCTGCCTCCTCCACTTCCGGGATATCGTCCGTCAACCCATCTTTGATCAGCTTTATGCTTATGATGGAGAGGATTTAGGAGCTCATTACTCAAAAGAAAAAACGATCTTTGCCTTCTGGGCTCCTATCTCTCAAGAGGTTGAGCTCTTGATCAACCAAACTGCCTACCCGATGGAGCGGACAGAAAAAGGAGTTTGGCGTCTAGTACTCGAGGGAGATTGGGAAAAAGCCTCTTATTACTACCAGCATCAGGTCAATGGTGTAACCCATACCGTTCATGACCCTTATGCCCTTTCTTCTGAAGCTAATTCAGGAGCTAGCTATGTCATCGACCGCCACAAGATTGAGCGCCCCATTCAGCGTGCAACGACACAACTGGATCCGACTCAGGCCGTCATTTATGAACTGAGTGTCCGGGACTTCTCCATGCAAAAAGAAGCAGGATTCCAACACCCTGGGACCTTCCCAGCCTTATTAGAATCTCCTAAACATGGAAACCAGACCTTTGGCTTTGACTACTTGAAATCCCTGGGCATTACTCATGTTCAGTTCATGCCCCTCTATGATTTTGGAAGCGTGGATGAAACCAACCCTGTCGCTGGCTACAATTGGGGCTATGACCCTGTCCAATACAATGTCCCTGAAGGAAGTTTTAGCACCCAGTCAAATGATCCTTACCAACGGATCCTTGAGCTACAACAAGTGATTGATGCCTACCATCAGGCCGATCTCAGCCTCATCATGGACGTCGTCTATAACCACGTTTACCTCTCTGACGATTTTGCCTTTGAGCGGATTGTCCCAGGCTACTTTTATCGCTATGACCAAGACCACCAACGAACCAACGGAACCTTCTGTGGCAATGATGTAGCGAGCGAGAGAGCTATGGTTCGCAACTATATCAAACAATCTGTCAAACAATGGGTTCAACTCTACGGATTTGATGGCTTCCGCTTTGACCTGATGGGCATTCTTGATCGCCAAACCATGATGGAAATTCAAGAAGAATTAAGCGCTATTTACCCCAACATTTACCTTTATGGGGAAGGGTGGAAGATGGATACAGGACTGGATCCTGAACTCCTGGCTCATCAATACAATGCCCGTCACCTTCGTCCTTATGGCTTTTTCAGTGACAACTTCCGAGATACCGTTAAACGAAGCATCTTGAAAGAAGGACGTATAGAAAGTCGCTATCAGGCCAATGATCTTGCCAATATTTTGACTGGCAATGTCGGACTCAAAGGAGCACCCCACTTTGTGCGTCCTCAACAGGCGATTAACTATGTGGAATGCCACGATAACGCAACCTTCTTTGACTATCTCAAGGTTGAAGATCCAAACATTTCAGAGGAGAAGCGACAGGCTAAAGCCCGTCTCGGCTTGCACCTCGTCCTCTTGTCTCAAGGCGTTCCCTTCCTACATGCTGGCCAAGAGTTCTATCGCAGCAAAGGCTTAGAAGAAAATACTTACAATCTTCCAGATGCTCTAAATCAACTAGACTGGCTTTCTTCTACAGCCTATGAAAGAGATATTCAGTTCCTTCGTGAATTGATTGCCTATCGTAAAGAGGAAGACCTCCTCCACCTAGAGAAGGCCCAAGACATTCGAGACTACTGTCAAGTCACCTGGACTTCGGAAAACACTTTCTCTTACAGCATCGAAAAAGATGGACGCAAACTTCTTATCTTGGTCAACCTGGGGGATCAAGAGTGGACTTATTCACTCAAACAGCCTGCTAGATTAGCAATTGCTCACCCCCATGTTTATACTAGAGAGCAACAAATTTCTCAAAGAGAATTCACCATTCCAGCCTATAGTTGGATTTTGGTAGAACAAGCATAAAAAAATTCCTGCAAGCCTATCTTGCAGGAATTTTTTAATCCTCCACTTCGACAAAACGTCCAATAATATGAACATTTTCTGATATGGTAATAAAAGCTTCAGGATCCTCTTTTTTCATTAAAAATTTAAACTCATTAAACTCTGCTCTGGTAATAACGGTGAGCAAGACCGCTTTTTCCTGATGATTATAAGTCCCTTCCGCATTGTGGATAATGGTTGCTCCACGATGCAAACGCTTATGAATTTTCTCAATTATCTTATCCGGTTGGCTAGTGACAATCATAGCCTGCATCCGCTTCTGCTTGGTAAAGACTGCATCTGTCACTCGACTGGACACAAAAATGGTAATCATCGAATAGAGGGCATATTTCCAACCAAAGGTCATCCCTGCTATCAACATGATGGTCCCATTGACGATGAGAGAAATTTTTCCGACGTTCTTGCCCGTTCGCTTTCGAATGGTCAAGCTAACAATATCGGTTCCCCCACTGGAGATATTGTTGCGAAGCGCAAATCCAATCCCTGTCCCCATTACAACTCCCCCAAAGAGAGCATTCATAATAGGATCATTGGTCAGGGTAACCACTGGCATAAATTGGATAAAGAAGGAACTCATAGACACCGTGATAAAGGTGAAAATAGTAAACTTATGACCAATTTGATACCAAGCGATGATCATCAATGGCAGATTGATGACATAGAATGACAAAGAGACCGGAATGGTAAAGCCTAAAAATCGATCACTAAGGGCGGATATAATCTGGGCCAATCCTGTCGCACCACTGGAATACACACGTCCCGGCTGGAAAAAGAAGTTCACAGCAACAGCAGATAGGAAGCCATAGACCAAAGAAGCCGAGATCTTTTCATCGTACTTCTCTCGGGAAATACTTTTTAAGACCCGTAGTAATTTAAAGTTATAGGCCAATCTTCGTATATAATAACGCAAGATCTTGCCTAAGCGAGTTTTTTTCATGTTTATCTCTCAATTTATAAATAAAGGGAAAATCCCACAAGTTGCTTATGGTAATTTTCCGCTTTTTCTATCCTTATTCCTCAGTTTTTACTTCTACTTGTAGGCTCAACTCTTCCAGTTGTTTATCAGCTACTGTAGAAGGGGCTTGGGTCATTGGATCCGTTGCCTTATTGTTCTTAGGAAAGGCAATCACTTCACGGATATTCTCCTCACCAGCTAACAGCATGACAAAACGGTCCAAACCAAGAGCTAATCCACCATGTGGAGGGAAACCATAATCCATGGCTTCTAGCAAGAAACCAAATTGCTCTGTCGCGTCTTCTTTTGAGAAACCGAGAGCGGTAAACATCCGTTCTTGCAATTCTTTTTGGTTGATCCGAAGACTACCACCACCAAGCTCGTAACCATTGAGCACAATATCATAGGCAATGGCCCGTACCTTGGCAAGATCGCCCTCTAATTCATGAGCTGTATCTGCTTGCGGAAGTGTAAATGGATGGTGGGCACTCATGTAACGACCTTCTTCTTCAGACCACTCAAACATTGGCCAATCGACCACCCATAGGAAGTTGAATTGACTATTGTCAATGAGGTCCAATTCCTTGGCAATTCTACAACGAAGGGCACCTAGAGTTGCATTGGCCACTTCTAGTGTATCTGCTACAAAGAGAACCAAATCCTTTTCTTCCAACTGTAAAGCACTTGTCAACTCTGTTGTCACACCTGTCAAGAACTTAGCTACTGGACCGTTTAAAGCACCATCAACTACCTTGACCCACGCTAGACCTTTTGCTCCATATTGCTTGGCTACTTCGGTCATCTTATCGATGTCTTTACGAGAGTAATTGTCTGCTGCGCCTTTAACAACGATGGCTTTAACGGCAGGTGCTTCTGAGAAGACCTTGAAGTCTACACCCTTTACAACTTCTGTCAAGTCTGTCAAGAGCATCTCAAAACGAGTATCTGGTTTGTCAGATCCATAAAGAGCCATAGCATCATCGTACTTCATCCGTGGGAAAGGAAGTTTCACTTCGATTCCCTTAGTTTCTTTCATAACACGTGCGATTAAACCTTCCGTAATATCTTGAATTTCTTGCTCTGTCAAGAAGGAAGTTTCTAAATCGACCTGTGTGAACTCTGGTTGACGGTCGCCACGTAAATCTTCATCACGGAAACATTTGACGATTTGATAATAACGGTCAAAGCCAGCATTCATCAACAATTGTTTGGTGATTTGAGGGCTTTGAGGCAAGGCATAAAAGTGACCCTTGTTAACGCGAGATGGTACGAGGTAGTCACGCGCCCCTTCTGGAGTTGATTTAGAAAGGAATGGTGTTTCCACATCAATAAATTCCAACTCATCCAAGTAATTACGGATAGAATGGGTTACCTTGGCACGCAATTTTAAGTTTTCCAACATTTCTGGACGGCGCAAGTCCAAATATCGATAGCGTAGACGAGTATCGTCGTTGGCTTCAATGCCGTCCTTGATCTCAAATGGCGTGGTTTTTGCAGTATTGAGGACAGTTAAGGAAGAAACATGCATTTCAACCTGACCTGTTGCAATTTTATCATTCGCTTGCTGTCTGGCAGCAACTTGACCTGTCACTTCGATCACATATTCGCTACGAAGACTCTCGGCCGTGGCCATGACTTCTGAACGAACAGTTTCCGGATTGATGACCAATTGCATAATCCCTTCACGGTCCCGCAAATCAATAAAGATCAAGCCACCCAAATCACGGCGTCGACTCACCCATCCTTTGAGGGTTAGTTCTTGTCCAATGTGTTCCTCGCGAACACGCCCTGCATACATGGAACGTTTCATTGTATTTTTACTCTCCAAACTAATATTCTTCCTTCTATTTTACCATAAAGCCTGTTAGATAAGTGCTTTCCCAGAGATTTTTCCAGAAAAAACAATTTTTTTATTCAGCTTCTTTCTTGGTAGGAGCTTTCTCTTTTTTTACCTCTTCATCGTATAGCGTTGGGGCCAACATTTTCATCAGACTTGCTGTTCCAAAACGCATGACAGCTGCCAAGACTCCAAATATTGGGGCCAAGCTACGGAAAAAGAAATCTCCTCTGACTAATTGGGTGATGAGGCCCGTAATGAGAAAGATCACTATTCCTTGAAGAATCGCATAAAAGGCTATTTTCTTCATTGTTTTCATCTTGTACCAGTTCCTCTCGTTGTATTAGACAGACTTATCCACAAGTTTGTGGATAAGTCTGTGAATATGGGGATAAGTTCATTCAAAACCATAGGAAAAAAGGTTGAGACTGGGTATTCTCAACCTCTTCGCATCTTACTTAAATTGATCCGGCTGACCTTTATAGTTAGCCCAGTCTTGACTTAAGAAACGATTGTTAATCTTGTATTCAGGGGCAGGTTGAGGGTTGGAGACAAAAGGATCAACTGCTTTATCAAATGCCAACCATCCATTCCAGCCCATATGAATGGTATCTTGCATAAAGTAGGGTTTATCACCATCTTTAGAAAAATCAGCAATATGGGTAAAGCCTTGACTTTCTAATTGGTAACGGATTTTTTCAACTGTCCGTTGATACATTTCTTTACTCAAACCTGTATAGGCCATCCATTTAGAGTTAACTGGAGGGATGACAAATATCACATTGGTTTTCGATTGAGCAAACTGATCCAAGACCAGTTGTAAATCATTGTATTCTGGAGATTGCTCATAGGATTCATTCTTTTGGAATCCTTTGAGTTTCTTTAACTTACTTGCAAGTCGATGGTTGTAAAAGCTATTACTAATGCCTAGTTTGTTATTATTGGTTTTCTTTTTGGCTTCCGCAGTCGCTACCTCTTCCAAAGCTTCGTAAGAAAATGTATCTGGCAAGTCATTTAAGCGAGAGAGAACTTTCTTCTCATAGTTGCTATTGTTCATTGCCGTAAAGGTGCTAAAGAAGGCATCCTCCCGACGAACAAAGCGCATGAGGGTCTGATTGAGACCTTTTTCAAAACCAGATAGGTTTTGACCTTTCGCTAGCTTCTGAACTTCTCCCTGCATAGCAACATTAGGATACTGTTGCAAAAGACGAGACGCCGCATACTGGCTTGCTGGGCCAGCTTCTTGGTTGGCCAAAAAGCTAGTTAATTGATCGCTGTTAAAGTATTGCTGAAAGGCCGACGAATCATAGCCATCCTTCGTAAACCACTGGGGCGATACCACATAGACAGCGGTTTTTCCTTCTAGTTGAGGAAGAATTTGCTGCATCCCAAAATATTGGTTCAAGGACGCTGCTCCTCGTTGCCCTAGAAAATACGGGCGATAAGAACGATCATACTTCTCAGCTAGTACTGCTGGGTGGACGATATCAAACCGCAACCATTCGCTGGAACCAAAGAAGGGTACAAAACGATAGTTGGGATCCCCGAGCGCTTCTTCTTTACGGGCACGACTTTTAAAGCCTTCTGCTGTCAAGCTCACTGCGGCCTTTTTCTCCTCTGTCAGATTATGTTTATGGTTAATCGGATAGAAAAAGAGAAGAGTGGCGACAAGAGCCATGGCACAAAAGACCGGACCCAGAATCAGCCACAATCGTTTAAGCATTCTGAAGCTCCATGACACCTTCTACGATTTTGTTGGCTGTGTTCCAGTCATCACGACCAAATTCAGATACTGGAACCCGAATATCGAAGCGGTTTTCCAATTCAACAATCAACTCAACGGTTCCCATGCTATCAAGAACACCCGCATCAAAGAGATCCTCATCCATCATATCTGAGACATCTTCCATAAACAATTCATCAATAATTTCAATTACTTGTGATTTTACATCCATTTTTCATTTTTCCTTTTCTTATTTCATTTTTGGAAACCATTGCTGATCCAAGAAACCTGAGAAAATCAGGAAGGACAGCATAACGGTATTGAAAGTAATAAAGATACCAAGAGCCTGGGTCCAGCGATTGTCTGGTAGGGGCTCCAGTCCTTTTGCCTTGCGTTCTTTATTGATTGTCTTTTTCTTCCGCAACCAAGCGTCGTTGATTACAAGACCCAGACCGTGGAAGAGACCATAGGCTACATAATACCAGGTAACCCCATGCCAAAAGCCCATGACCAACATGTTAATGATATAGGCAACGTTTGACGTTGTAATCCGACTCTGAAAGACCTTGTTGCGCATCAAAACCATGACTAGACGCATAAAGACAAAGTCCCGGAACCAGAAGGACAAACTCATGTGCCAACGATTCCAAAATTCCTTTAAGTCACGTGACTTAAAAGGGAGATTAAAGTTGATTGGGCTCTTAATTCCCATCAAATTAGATGCCGCAAGGGCAAACATAGAATAGCCTGCAAAGTCAAAGAAGAGATCCAAACCAAAGACATACATGACCCCTAAGGTGCCTAGGTTAAAGATTCCCCCTTGAAGAAGGGCATAGGTCTTGACATGTCCTAGTAAGAGATGGCCAAAGATATGAGCTAGAATAAACTTATAGAGGAAGCCAAGCATGATATACTTGACGCTCTGCTCCAACATATCTAGAAGCTCATCTCGATCCGGAATCGTCAGATAATCTTCATTGAAGCGTTTGAAGCGGTCGATCGGCCCACTTGAAAAAGTCGGCATAAAGAGCAAGAAACGCAAGAATTCCCAGAGACTAAAGTCTTTGAGGGTTCCGTCTCGCATCTCGATAATCATGCCCACTGCTCGGAAGGTCAGATAAGAGATCCCAAGGAAGCCCATCCAGGACTGGGTGCCATCAATGGCTGGTTGCACCTTCACAAAAACCAAGGGCAAAACGACCAAGAAAGAGTGGAGGTAAAAGACCCACTTGTTGTCACGCTGACTTCGATAGAATTTATAGGAGTAGACCCAAAGGATTTGCCAAAAGAGGTAGAAAAGAACCGCATAGATTTGTTTCAAATCCGTCCCTGTCAGCATTAGAACAATAAATGCGAGACTGACCAAGGCTTCATAGACTGGGAATCGTTTTTTAAAGAAGAGGCCAACAAAGATGGGCAATAAGGCCCCAATCAGATAAATAAAGTAGACCGGGGTTCCATAGGGTTCTAAATGAGGGAGCTGTTTCAAAAACTCGATCATCGGTTGTTAACCTCACTAATCAACCCTTTGATGTCGATTTTCCCGTTTGGAGTTAGCGGTAAACTATCACGGTAAAGGAATTTTGAAGGCATCATATAAGACATCATGATGTGTTCCAAATCTTCCTTGATGGCTTTCGTAATATCAATCTCGCGTTCAAATTGCTCTTTGACGCCATCTTTTAAGATGACATAGGCCAAGAGATTTTGAACCTTATGATCTTTGTTGTAGCGTGGCACTGCAACAGCCGAGTCGATGTACTGAGATTTGTTCAAGTTTTGAGAAACATCTTCTAGTTCAATACGATAGCCATTAAACTTGATCTGGAAGTCCATCCGACCACCATAGAGAAGAAGACCTTCATCTGTCATGGTTCCAACATCTCCCGTATGGTAGGCTGGAAGTCCTTCAAATTCGAAGAAAGCTTCTGCTGTTTTCTCTGGATTATTCATATAACCTTTTGAAACAGCCGGTCCAGACACGATGATCTCTCCTTGCTCTCCATTTGGCAATTTGTTTCCTTCTTCATCAATGATGAAGGTTGGAGAATCTTCTTTGGTATAACCAATTGGCAAGCGTTTAAGAGTCGCTAGCATCTCATCTGTGATAGCAACTGCCGACAAAGCTACCGTCGCTTCTGTTGGTCCGTAAGCGTTGATGATGCGCGCATTTGGGAAACGCTCGCGCAGTTTTTGAGCCGTTTTAACCGTTAACTCTTCCCCATCAAAGTAGAAATGGGTAATGCCTGGCATCTTTTCAGCATTGAAATCTTCAGACAACATGGCCATATCTGCAAAAGATGGCGTTGAAGTCCAGATAGCAATCGGAAGAGAAAAGATAGTCGCAAAGAGTTGTTTAAAGTCTTGAGTGATAGCTGATGGAAGGGCAAAGAGGGTCCCTCCAAGAGCTAAGGTTGGTGCCCAGTACATGACAGACAAGTCAAAGGAATAGGGTGGTTGCGCCAACATTTGCGGACGCTCTGGTGTCGCAAATTCCTTGTCTGTAATCATCCAGTTGGTGAAGCTGAGCAAGTTGTCGTGCGAAATTTGCACCCCTTTTGGTTTTCCAGTTGTTCCAGAAGTAAAGATGATGTAGTAGTTATCATCCCCTTTGACCGGATGTTGCAAGTCATACGCATTCTGAGCCGCATAAGCTTCACGCACTTGCTCCAAGGACATGACTGGAGCAGCTGGGTTTTCAATTGGAAACTCATTGATGGCGATAATTAAGCTTGGCTCAGCCACTTCAACAATAGCAGACACGCGCTCTAAGGCAGAGTGGCTGTCAATTGGGATATAGGCGTGGCCAGACTTGGTCAGGGCCACAAAGGTTGCCAACATTTCATATTCTTGTCCACCAAAGACCACAACAGGTGACTTTTCAGGAAGTCCCATTTGGTCAATGTGGGCCGCTAAGCTATCTGAATCAGCCTTCAATTGGCCATAGGTATGCTCTTCTCCAAGGACATTGTAAACAGGATAGTCTGGTTGTAGTTGGGCGTAACGTTCAATCGCCTCAATCATATCAGTAATTGGTTGGTTTGACACGGTAGGGATCTCCTTTAGAATTCATTGTAAATAAAGCCACCTTGACCTTGACCAAGGTAACTAAAGAAATAGAGTAGGGCTAAGAAAATAGCGAAATACAAGATTGTTTGCCCTATAAATTTATAAAGTGTTTTATGTTTCATCTTTTTCACTCTTCATTTTGATTATCACTGACTATTTTACCATTTTTTGTTCAGTCATAGCAATCCAAACACAAGGAAAAAATACTAGAAAACGTTACCATAAGAGACAATTGAGATCTGCCCTTAAATTGATTGCTTTTCTGATTTAAGTCAACCATCATCTAATCTAAGCCTTATTTTGCCGTTCCGCGACTCTGACGAATCAATTCCAAACACTTGTCTACTTCTACGTCTCTTTCAAAATGAGCTGGAGTCCAGGG
The DNA here is from genome assembly GCF_003603405.1 of Streptococcus sp. AM43-2AT. Classification (NCBI taxonomy): domain Bacteria; kingdom Bacillati; phylum Bacillota; class Bacilli; order Lactobacillales; family Streptococcaceae; genus Streptococcus; species Streptococcus sp. AM43-2AT. Next base: position 62,157 of record NZ_QTND01000005.1, read on the forward strand.
AATTTCTATATCCGGTTCAACACCTTTATCCGTCATTCCTCTACCTTGATCTACGCTTAGACAGCGAGAAGTAGGAAACATCAATCGATAATCACCATAATCAACGGTACAACAATTGGAATAGTCTAAAATTCCGAGAGTTGGTCTACCTACCACCGTTACCTTCTTAAACTGCTTCATCATCTGGACAAAATTGTCCCCAGATGAAGCACAATAGATATCTGATAAGATAAAGATCTGTTCGGGATATTGGCCGCCTCTAACCTCTGGGAAGAATTCCTCGTTTTCTTGCTGGTACAGCACATAGCCTTTGCCCCGATAGCGGAGTAGATCCTCTTTCATCTCTTCAAGGAGTTTAATTGTTTCGGAACTAATCTCTTCCTGTTGCATCCAGTCCTCAAAATCCTTCAAGCGTAAGTCGACATTGCGTTCCGTGTAGAGAATTTCCATGCCATCATCATCCCAGTCAAGCGAATCATAGCCCTGACCCTTCTCTAAGCCTAGATGTAATAGAGGGAAATATAAAGAATCTGTCCCTCCACCGTTCTGTCGGACATCAATGAGAAGGAACTTGACTTCCGTCATCATCGGTAAACACTCTTGGTATAAGCGACTAATAGCTCCTTCATCCATAAAGTTATCCAGACAAAGATAAAGAATCTCATCGTCTAACCGTTTCCAAAAAATCTGATCTTGGATCGGCTCTCGACTGGGCGCTACTTCAATGGTCTTTTCTACCCCTTCTCGAAGCAGGGTGACTCTTTTGGACTGAGAGACCAAATCCGCCCATTCTCGGTAGTGTCTTTCGGGGGTCTTACTTATAAAATAGTCCTTATGAAGAGACGCCACCTGCTCCAAGTCACTTCCATCCAGACCTAGGATCTGATCCCCTGCCTGGAGACCAGTGTCTGCATGCGCCTTTTCAACATAAAGTTGATGGTCCATTACACGTAAGAGAAAGCCTTTCTGACCAGCTTTTTTATTCTGAAAGGAGATGTGCCCAATAATACCAAAACTGGCTAGGTAGGACCTGACTTGATAAAGAAAGGCATCATCCGCCATATCATCTGTTATTTTTTCCCGAAAAGGCTCTGGATCACATCCTTTTCGATCTTTGATAGTAGATGAATCGTGAGTCATAATGGAGACGATATCTTCAAAAATAGCTCTCTTTCTCATGCAAGACTCCTTAATTTTTTTAGAAACAGTATACCACTTTTCCTTAAAAAGTTCTTAAACCCCTAAAAAGAGGCTGGGACAAAAGTCCTAGCCTCCTCGCTTCAAATAAGATCACAACGAGCTGTCCCTTACAGGAGAGAAAGATTGTATGAAATAAATACCTACTTCGTACAGCTTCTCTCCTATTTTTTCGTGCTTTTCAATCTTTTATAGTGTACAATAGAAGAAATGATGATCTATGATTAGAAAGGGATTTACATTATGTCTAAAAAAATCACTCTCCTTGCAACTCTCTTTTTGAGTCTTTTCTTCTTGACAGCCTGTATGTCTGATTTTCAATCATATTTCAAACCGGAAGAAACAAGCACTGGTTCCTCCTCTAAAAAACAAGAGAAAAGTGAAAAAGAAGCCTCATCTTCTAAAAAATCATCTAAAGCTAGCTCTTCGAACAAAGAAAAGAAAGAGTCTAAGACAAAAACCAGCTCAAGCAAAAAAATGGAGGTGTTCCCTGCCAATGCTAGCGAAGCCCCCAAGGACAAGATCTATGCAACTGGTGATTCTGTCGTTTACTATAAAAAATATGACGGTGGATTAAAAGTGCATACACCTGATTTCGAAGGCTATACAACAAAAATAGTCAAAAAAATTCTTGGTAAACCTGAAAAAACCCATGTTGATTCAAATTATATGCTCGAGACCTTTTCAGAAAAGGAAAAAGAAAACCTTGTTAATCTCTATCAAGAGGGCCTTTTAACTGACGAGCAACTCCATGCTTTTTGGGCTGGTGTAGTCGATCTAGCTCAAACGGCTCAATTAGAGCAAACTTTTACAGTCTTTACCTACAAAGAAGGACAAGTTCAACTTGTCTTTAAGGGTGACAACCTTGTCTATGTTACTCCAGATCCTGAAGTGCTTTATTTTAACTAAGAAAAATCCCCTTTCTCTTCAGAGAAGGGGATTTGTTTCACATGAAACTATGGATAGAGGTAGTTTAGTCTTCTTCCATCTTTTGAGGTTGATAGGCCAGCATTCCTAAACCAATACACAGCATCAAAACCAGGGTAAGGAAGGTGACTTGCCCGCCTATCTGACCAGACAAGGAAATGGTTTCCCTTAGTCCCGATACGGTATAGCTCATCGGCAACAGCGGATGAACGGTTTGGAAGAAACGATTAGTGAGGGCAAGCGGATAAGTTCCTGCACTAGAAGCCAGTTGAAGGAGCAAGAGAATCAAAGAGATAAAAGCTCCTACCTTGTTGTTCCATGTCGTTAAGGCCGTCACCATGGACATGAAGGTCACACTTCCTAGCACACAGAGGAAAAGTGTCAAAGCTTCATGGTTTGCTGCCATCCCTAGCAGATGAACAGCTCCGTAGACCAGGACACCAGCCAAGACAGCAATTATCCCGTTCACTTCCAATCTCGATTTCAGCCAAGCCCAACGACTTTCTGGATGACGCCCAGATGGCAATTTGGCAAAAATCATATTGGTAGAAAGAGCAGCGACGAAAAGGGCAACTGATATCATATAAGGCGCCATTCCCACTCCATTCACTGAAACATTATCATGGTCTGTCTTTGAAAGGGTAATTGGATCTGACAATACGCTGGCATTTTCTTTTTTAGTGCTAGCGCTATTTAATTGGTCCTTAGCCGAACTCAAGCCTTGACTGAGATTCTGACTACCTGTTTGGAGATCCCCCAAGCCCCCGACAAGAACTTGGCCTCCTGTCGCTAATTGACCAGAGCCATCAGCTATTTTACTTGCACCATCCGCCAATTGATAAGAACCTGATAGTAACTGAGCTGATTTATCCGATAACTGATCGACTCCTGATACGAGTTGATCAACACCGCTAGCTAAAACTGGTGTTTGAGTGTTTAATTGACCAATCCCACTGGCCAGTTGTCCAGCACCTGTTGTTAATTCGCTAGACTTACTAGTCAATTGGTTGGCCCCTGAAACTAATTGGTCCATTCCCATAATCAGAGTTGGCATCTTTCCATTTAGTTCTCCCAATCCTGTTGCTAGTTGACTGCTTCCAGATACCAAATCCGCAGATTTCTGCTCCAGTTGACTGGTCCCCGCACTCAATTGAGTAGCGCCTGCTATCAAGGTGCTACTATTATCATTAAGCTGACTAGCTCCGCCAGCTAACTGGTCCACCCCTGTCGTATAGAGTTGCACTCCTTGGTTGAGAGTTTGGCTAGCTGGTAGAAGTTGCTCTGTCACTGCTATCTGCACGGAGCTCAAGCTAGTTGAAAGAGTATTCAAGGTAGACGAAGCTGTTGGCAAGATCTGATTGGCACTTTCTTTTACTGTGGCCAAGGGACTCTCGGTCGTTAAGCCTTCTTGCAAACCTTGAACGGTAGTTAAAATCGCTTGAGCAGCAGTCTCCGTCGTACTTGAAGCAGCAGACACAGCAGCCGTCAGTTCTGCCTGTTGTTCGGCTGTCATCGATTGATAGGCAGCAGTAGCTTGAAGATTGGCTAGTACTGAATTGCGGTCAGCCTGTGCTGCAGCTGAAATCCCTTGAGCAGAGGTGGCAATGGTTGCCAATGCTGTGCTGAGTTGACTAGTATCTCCGCTCGTGTTCTGAATAGCTTCATTTAATCGGGTGAGGCCTGCTGTTAATTGGGCAAGCTGCTCTTGTTGACTTGGTGACGGAGAAAGTTGTGTAGATAAGGTTTGAATTCCTGTTTCTAACTGAGACACTCCATTTCTCAATGCTTCCGATTGACCACTTAATTGACTAGCTCCACCACTGAGAGTAGCAAGCCCTGTGCTATAGTTTGTTAGACCATTCGTCAAATTGCTAGCACCAACATTCAACTGACTGACTCCTTTTGTGTAGGTATCCAGTCCTGTTGTGAGAGTGTTCATTCCTGTATGCAATTGGCCAATTCCAGAGGCTAACTGAGGCGTTTGACTAGCCATTTGGTTCAAACCATCTCCAAGTTGTCCAACACCAGACGTATAGGTCGTCAGTCCACTACTAAAGGTGGTAAAACCATTATGAAGTTGCCCAACTCCCGATACGAGGGTCGGAACTTTCTCCTTCATTTGGTGAAGACCTGTCGCTAATTGACCAACTCCATTGGTGTAGGCCAAGAGTCCTGTGCTAAGAGTCTGTGCCCCATTTGAAAAAGACAGACTAGAATTGGACAAGGTTGTCAAATGGTCTGTCAGGGTTTGCCCACCCTCTTTTAACTGACCAGCACCGGTTGCCAGCTTTTGACTTCCTTCAGCTGCTGTTCCCATCCCTGTCTTCAAACTCCCCATCTTTTCAAAAAGAGCGTTTGTATAGGTTTTGGTTACATTACTAGCAACGGTTTGCTGAATTTTTATCATGGCTGAATCACTCATCTTACCAGCAATAAAGCTATGGCCACTAGATGTTTGGTAGGCAATGGTCATTTGTTCGGGATGATTGGTTAAGATAGATGCCGCTTTAGCGGATAGATCTTGGGGCAAGGTCACCACCATATAATAATCACCCTTTTTCAGTCCTTCTTTAGCTGCTGTTTCATCTACAATATGAAAATCCAGGGCATCACTCTTCTCAAAATTGGACACCATGTCTTTTCCAATTGTTAATTCTTGTTCTTGATAACGAGCTGGCTGATCTTGATTGACAACTGCTACCGGCAAGTCCGAAACCTTGCCATAAGGATCCCACATAGAAGATAGAAAGATCACATTATAGAGAGCTGGTATCAAAGCAACCCCTAACATCACAACCATAACGGTCGGTTTTCTAAAAATCACTTTCCATTCCTTAAACATTTTTTGTCTCCTTTTTATACACAATGTCTAATTTTTTGATATAATTGATTATACAGTTCTTTTGAAAAACCGCAAGTTAAAAAGGAAATTTTTGGACACTGTGTATAATTTTGTATATAAAAGAAAGGGACTAGAATGGTTACCGAAAGCAACAAGCGAATAAAAACAAAACGGATCATCCAGGAAGCCATGGTTGACCTGCTTCATAGAGAGTCCTTTGATGAGATTTCAACCGTTCAGTTGGCAAAAGAGGCTGGTATCAGCCGGAGTAGCTTCTATACCCACTACCGCGATAAGTACGATATGATTGAGCGCTACCAACAGGAATTTTTCCACAAAGTCGAATACATCTTCGACAAACAGCAAGATGATAAACACCAAGCTGTTACCGAAGTTTTCGAATTTCTCACCAAGGAGCCCCTCTTTGCTGTCCTTCTAACCGAGAATGGGACAAAAGAAATTCAATCCTTCTTGCGGCATAAGCTACAAGTTCTACTAGTTGATAGCTTGCAAGAGCGTTATGGCCATCGATCTTTGACCGAAATCGAGAGAGACTATAGTTCTGTCTACCTCACCAATGCTTTCTTTGGAGTCTGTCAAATGTGGGTGGCGCGAGGCCAAAAAGAAAGCCCGCAACAAATGGCTGACTTCCTATTAAAAATGCTGGAATAAAAAAGAGACCTCGGTCTCTTTTTCTATTATCCTTCTTTAGTTCCCCGCTCCTAAAAATTGATCTACAAAGAAACTGAAGTAAGATTTTTCTCCTGTGATCAGAACACACTTCCCTTCCAAACCGTACCGTAGAAGTTTAGCCTCATGATCCTTGAGACGAAGGACTCCCTCTATTTTGAAAAAGTTCCCCTGTTCTGTCCGAGTTGCACTCGAAGCAATTGAGCTAATACGGACTTCTAACGTAATTGGTTTTTGTTTACTTCCCTGTGTGCTAAAGCGAACCCGATCTCCCACATGAATCGTGGCTATATCTTTTGAAGGAATATAGGTGACAATCTTGACTTCTTTTTCTTTCTGAATGAGAGGATAAACTACAGCCAGAGGAGTCCCTTCCGCTACAATACTCGCTCCTTTTGTTTCATCATTCAAATGAAGCACCCCTTCATCCTTCGCTAGAATCCGAGTCTTCTGAAGAAGAGTTTCTTGTGTTTTTACCTTACTTTCTAGATCTGCGATTTGCTGAGAAAGAAGCAGAAGATCTTGTCCAACTTTACTCAATTGTTGAGCTTTCAGGGAGGCTATTTGACTATCTAAACTGGTCGAAAAAGCTTGTTGGCTCCCGGATCCCGCATATTGGATTCGATAATTAGAAATACTCGCCTCTAACTGCTGGATTTGACTATCCAACTGGCCAATAAAAGAAGCTTGTGCTTGAGCGTTTTCCTCTCCGTGTGCTTGCTGAGCGTAACTCTGGTAGAAAGAGTAAAGTGGATGAGTCGCATCCAGACTTCTCCCCTCTAGTAGAGCTGATTTTAGACTATGGTAATCAGCTAAGCGCTTCTCTTGGTCTTGGATAACTTGGCCAATTTCTGCTTGACTGGAACTTGCACTGGCATTTTGAGAAGCAATGGTTGCATTTTGTTGATGGGCTTGAGCTTGGAGAATCGCTATCTGTTGCTGGTAATCCTTAAACAGCTGGTCATAACCAAAATGCTCATTTCCTGTAAACTGGCTCTCCCCTGTCTCAATGCTCGTTTTCAACAATTTTAATTGTTCCTCCTGTTTCTTTAAGAGGTCTAGCTGTTGCGTTAAGCTCATTCCTTGTTGTTTTTCCTGGTCCTCTTGGTATTCTACCAAGATTTCTCCCTTCTTAATCTCTTTATTTTCCTTTAGATGGTTGACTTGAATGGGAGAATTACTGGTTGATTGGATTTGATCAATCACGCGCGTAGCTTCAATTGTCCCTCGACTAGACAAGGTCACTTCCTTCTTGGCAAAGACAGAGAATCCCACAACAAAAAGTAGTAAAAGAAAACAAGGGACTACCCATAAACTAGCAAAATTATGGAAACGTTTCTGATAGAATTCTGCACTTTCAAAATATTTTTCGTTCATCATACTCTCTTTTTTCTCCTAGTCCTCTCTTAACAAGTAACTAAATGGCTGTAATAGCCATTCTTTTTCAGTAGTTCTTCATGGCTTCCCTCTTCCTTAAGACGACCTTGGTCCATGAGGAAGACTTTTTCAGACCGTTCTGCAATCGTTAACCGATGGGCGATAAAGATAATGGTCTTATCTAAGGCCATCAAGCGGTCCACAATTTTCTTCTCCGTCAAGATATCTAGGCTGCTGGTCGCTTCATCCAGAATCAGAATAGGAGCATCCGTTAACAAAGCACGCGCCAAAGCAATCCGCTGCCGTTGTCCACCAGAAATTCCCATACCATCCGTTGTTAATTCCGTTTGGTAATTGAGGGGCATGCGCTCAATATCTTCTCGAATTCCTGCGATTTCAACAGCGCGCAAGATATCTTCCTGACTAGTTCCTTCCCGCGCTCCTAGTAACAAGTTCTCTAATATTGTGCCATTAAAGACATAGGGCTGCTGGGGTAAATAATTGATTTGCTGGCGGAGCAAGGTTTTATCCACTTGCTGGATATCCCTTCCTCCCAGACGAATCGTTCCTTTAGTGGGTTGGTAGAAATTCACCATCATTTTAGCTAGCGTTGTTTTTCCAGAACCTGAAATACCGACAAAACTTACCTTGCTCCCTCTTTTGATTCTTAAGTTAATATCTGTTAGAACATTGGCCCCGAAACCGTACTTGTAATCTACTCCCTCAAATACTAGATCACCATCGAGAGCCTCACGCTCTTGAAGGGGCTTCTTCTCTGCGAACTCAGAGTCTATCAGATAGACTTCATTCAGACGGGTATTAGCTACTCGGGCGGCTTGAAGTTTGGTTTGGAGGTTGATCAAATTCTCTAGAGGCCCTGTGAAATAAACAAGGAGAGTATTGTAAGTAATCAGCTGACCCAAACTCAATTCTTGCTTCATGACCAAATGAGCTCCCATCCACAAGACCAAAACATTCAAAATCAACTGAGCCAAGTGCTTGAGCCCCTTTTGAAGACTTTCCGCCTTGCTCATGGCAAAGGACTTCTTCAGATAATCCACAAATTCTGAGTCAATCTTTTGATAACGACTACGCTCACTGGTAAGAGACTTGATGGTTTCAATCCCATTGATATCTTCGATAATAGAAGAAGACAAGACACTATTGGCTTCCATAGTTTCATTATTTAAGCGCTCAAAAGGCTTCATAAAGGCAAAAATAATGACTGCATAAATCGGCAGCAAGAGAATGGTCAAGAAAAAGAGATGAGCATTTTGACTAAACAGGACTACTGATAAAATCAGGACGATGGATAGATCCAAAAAGATTGAAAGCAAGGTACTAGCCAGAGCATCGATAATGCGGTTGGCATCTGTAAAACGCGACACCACTTCCCCTGTCCGTCGAGTTGCAAAGAAACTCATAGGCAACCGAAAAACATGCTTAATATAGGACAGAATGACATCAATAGACAAGCGTTGGCCTAAAACAAGGAGCAAGTAATCTTGCGCGTAGGTGAGGATTTGCTGTAAGATGTAAACCACAATCAAACCTAGTGAAATCACAGTCAAGGTCTGCTTCATCTGATCAGGCACATAGGTATCAATAATTGATTGTAGGTAGTAAGAACCAACAATATTGATAAGGGTTACCAATAAAGTTGCAAGAACAATATGAAGGACCAATTGTCGCTGTTTAAACAAAAGAGGGACAAAGTCTAGGAGCCCATTTTTCTTTTCCTTACTAGGTTGATAGGCCGGAGTCGGGGCCAAGGCAATGACAATCCCTGTCCATTCCTTTTCAAACTCTTCGATCGTCAATTTGGTCATCTTTACTTTTGGATCTGGATCTGCTACGTAAAGATGTTTTTTATCTTTCTTATACACTACGTAATAATGAGGGAGACGCCCATCCTTGATCACGTGGACAATCAATGGATAGGTCACTCCTTCTAAGTCAAAAAGAGTGCGGTCTGCTCGGAAGGCGCGTGTCTCAAAGCCCAACTCTTCAGCTACCTTGACCAAACCTAAGGCGGTCGTTCCATCTGCAGTCGTTTTTGCCTTCTCCCGCAGACTAGCTAAAGAATAGTATGATCCATAGTAGCCAAAGACCATGGCTAAAGCTGCAACACCACAGTCTCTCATGTCAACTTGTTGGCGATAATGTTTTTTCTTAAATCCCATAAGAACCCTTTCCAATCGTTTGTTTTATCTTAACAAAAAGAACTACCGGAGAAGAAAAAATCGCTATTTGGTTTATTATTTTAGGTATTTGGTCATAAAAATCTCCAAATCAGGAGAATGATCATTTATTTTGAAAAAGAAAAACCGCCTATTTTTACAGGCGGTCATTTCTTTCTATGAAGCAAGCATAGGGAACAAATATCTAAGCAAACCCAGAAATCAACAGTTTAAGACAAAGCAAAAAGCCCACAACCATGGGCTTTTCGTAAGATATATCTTAAAATTAAAGCATTTTGTTGTAGAATTCAACCACAAGTGCTTCGTTGATTTCTGGGTTGATTTCATCGCGTTCTGGCAAGCGAGTCAATGAACCTTCCAATTTTTCAGCATCGAATGATACGAATGCTGGACGTCCAAGAGTTGCTTCAACAGCTTCAAGGATAGCTGGAACTTTAGCTGATTTTTCGCGAACTGAGATCACTTGACCTGGAGTTACACGGTATGAAGGGATATCAACGCGTTTTCCATCAACAAGGATGTGACCATGGTTAACGAATTGACGAGCTTGACGACGAGTAGTCGCAAGTCCAAGACGGTAAACAACGTTATCCAAACGACGTTCCAAAAGAAGCATGAAGTTGAAACCGACAGTTCCTTCTTTGATCTTAGTAGCTTGTACGAACAAGTTACGGAATTGTTTTTCACCAAGTCCGTAAGAGAAACGAAGTTTTTGTTTTTCAGCTAATTGCAAACCGTATTCTGACAATTTTGAACGGTTGTTTGGTCCATGTTGACCTGGTACGTAGTTACGACGTGCCAATTCTTTACCTGTACCTGTAAGTGACAAGCCAAGACGGCGAGATTGTTTCCAAGATGGTCCTGTATAACGTGACATATGAAATGTCCTCCTATAAAAATAATTTTTTGTAGGAAATAACGTTTTAGACAAACCTGATTCGTTCAGAAAGCCTTCGCCCAAACAGCAAAGGTTACTTTTCTAGCTGGCTTCCTGTTGACGAGCTTCATTTTGTCCTGCTGTCATTTCGCACAAATTCTATTATACCACCAATACCAGTCCTTGTAAAGTTGCTTTCTCGTTTTTTTGTATTTCTTTCTATAAGTGAAAAGTAAAATGGGCGCTTCTAGCTAGCGACTTTCTAAATCGCTAATTTCTGACTTCGATTATCATGTATTTCCTTTTCTATCCTCTCATTTTTATTTTGTTTACATGAATCTTTACAACTTTTTTACAACTTGTCAAGCATGATTGTTTTAACAGTCTCCCAAATAACCCTATTGTAGCAAGATTAAGAACAAAAGCCTTTAAAAGATTCCCTGTCTATTATTGACATATTTGATTGTAAAATTGACAGCTTTGTCAATATTTTTACATAACTATAACGATCATATAATTAAAAAAACCATCTCCGAGAAGAGACGGTTGAAATTTGTAGCTCACCCTAACCAAATTAGTCTAAGTAATGAATCAGATTTTTCTCAGTTAAAATATCTGAGTAAGTGTAAGATTCGACATAGGTTGTTGCTGGTTCACCAGGTAAACTATTTTCATTTGTGTATTCAATAATAAACAAAGAAGGATAGACTTCAATTAATCGACCAAACTTATTTTTTTGACGTTTACGGCCATTTTCCAAGGTCATTTCTACAATTTGACCTTCATGAGCCTTGATTTCTTCTTTGATTTTTTTCATTTTTGCTACATCAGTAAATGCATCACTCATCCATTATTCCTCTACTCTCTTTGATATGCTGGAGAATTTATTATATTCCTTTTGGAAGATTAACTCCACTGTTCCACGCGCACCCGAACGGTTTTTTTCAATAATGACTTCAACCTTATTATTCGGCATGCCTTCTTCTTCCTCACCCGCACGTTCATAATAGTCATCTCGATATAGAAAGGCAACAATATCTGCATCCTGCTCGATGGATCCTGACTCACGAATATCGGATAGAACCGGACGTTTATCTTGTCGTTGTTCGACTCCCCGAGATAGCTGACTGAGGGCAATCACAGGAACCTTTAATTCTTTCGCCAAAATTTTTAATTGACGAGAGATTTCTGAGACTTCCTGTTGACGGTTTTCACGTCCAGTCCCAGTAATCAACTGCAAGTAGTCGATGAGGATTAGACCGAGATTACCGGTCTCTTGTGCTAATTTCCTAGAACGAGACCGAATTTCTGTAATCCGAATACCGGGAGTATCATCTATATAAATGCTTGCATTAGCTAGATTTCCTTGTGCAATTGCATATTTCCGCCACTCATCGTCTGTCAGCTGACCAGTACGAATGGAATGGGATTCAATTAAGCCCTCTGCTGCCAACATCCGGTCTACCAAACTTTCAGCACCCATTTCCAGCGAGAAAATAGCAACTGTTTTATCCAACTTGGTTCCGATATTTTGGGCAATGTTTAGAGCAAAGGCAGTTTTACCAACCGCTGGACGAGCTGCAAGAATAATCAACTCTTCTTCATGAAGACCTGTTGTCATATGATCAAGATCTCGATACCCCGTTGCAATCCCAGTAATATCCGTTGTCTGCAAAGACCGAGTTTCAAGACTTCCAAAGTTGATATTTAAGATATCCTTAATATTCTTGAAACCACTCCGATTAGTCTTTTCACTAACATCAATCAGAGCTTTTTCTGCACCTGCAATAATCTCATCCGACGGACTAGCTCCATCATATGCTTGATTTATACTCTCCGTTAAACGAGCAATCAAGCGTCTCAGAACTGCTTTTTCAGAAACAATCTTTGCGTAATATTCCGCATTGGCTGAGGTTGGAACAGAGTTGATGACTTCGGCTAGATACGAGAGACCACCGATATTTTGTAAATCCCCTTGACTATCTAGAATATTGCGAACTGTAGTCGCATCAATAGCATCTCCCCTGTCTGCAAGGTCAATCATCGCCTTAAAAATTAACCGATGGGCATATTTAAAGAAATCTGCTGGCTCAATAAACTCACGAACAAAAACCAGTTTTCCCTCATCGATAAAGATGGCTCCTAAGACAGATTGCTCTGCTTGGATATCTTGAGGCTGGGTTCTTAATTCTTCTATCTCAGCCATAGTCATTCCTTTCTAACGATTTACTTAACCTTCATTTACTCGAATTTGGATAACACCTGTAATATCCTGATAAATTTTAACAGGCACATCAATCAAGCCAACAGAGCGAATTGGAGAAGCCACTTGAATGTGACGCTTATCGATTTTGATTCCAAATTGTTTTTGTAGTTCTTCTGCAATTTTTTTATTGGTAATAGAACCAAATGTACGTCCATCAGGACCAATTTTTTCTGTAAATTGGACAACGGTCGTTTCTTCTGCTAATTTTGCTTGAATTTTTTTCGCTTCTGCGACTAGTTCCGCATGGGCTTTTTCTTCAGATTTTTGCTTACCACGAAGCTCCCCAATCGCTTGGGCGTTGGCTTCCTTGGCTAAATTCTTTTTAATCAAAAAGTTTTGAGCATAACCTGTTGGGACTTCTTTAATTTCCCCTTTTTTTCCTTTTCCTTTTACATCTGCTAAAAAGATAACTTTCATTCTTCTTCCTCCTTATCCTTTTGGACCTCTTCTCGAATACAGTCAATCAACTGGGCACGAACCTGATCTATTGTTACATCTGACAATTGAGAGGCCGCAGAATTAAAGTGGCCTCCGCCTCCCATTTGCTCCATAATCTTTTGCACATTAACCTTGCTTCTGCTTCGAGCTGAAATGGAAATGCTTCCTTGTTCATTCAGAGCAATAACAAAGGTAGCTTCAATTTTGGACATGGCCAACATACTATCCGCTGCTTTACTAATGGTGACTGTCCCATAAGGAACATCTTCTGCTCCCGTTGCCACAATAATATGTGGGAAGACCATTTGACCATTTAGGATCAATTCATTTACTTCGCGGTACTCATCGAAGTTAATAGCTGAAATTTCCTGGATGAGGACACTATCACTGCCTCGGCTTCGCAAATAACTAGCTACATCAAATGTACGACTTGTCACACGAACTGAGAAATTCTTGGTATCCAACATAATACCTGCCATCAGAACACTGGCTTGAATCTTATTCAAGCGGTTCTTCTTAGAATTCTGGAACTGAAGCAATTCAGTAACCAACTCACTCGCACTACTTGCACCACTTTCAATATAAGTGATCATGGCATTTTCAGGGAAGTCTTCATCCCGTCTATGGTGATCAATGACAATGACTTGGGAAAACTTCTCATACAAATCATTTGAAAGCGTAAGAGCTGTCTTCGAATGGTCCACCATAATCAAAAGGGATTGATCGGTTACCATCCTTAAAGCATCTGAAACCGTTAATAGTTTAGTCGCTCCATCAGATTGAATTTTTTCAACCGCTCGTTTGATATCCTGAGCCATGGACGTATCATCATAAACTGCATAAGAGCGTTCGTTGATATTGTATGCAAATAATTGCATCCCAATCGATGCTCCTAAAGCATCCATGTCTAATTTTTTGTGGCCAACAACAAATACCTGATCAACCGATTTAATTTTTTCAGAAATAGCTGTCATCATAGCACGAGTTCGCGTACGAGTGCGCTTGATAGAAGAAGCTGTCCCACCTCCAAAGAAAATAGGATCCTTACCTTCTTCTCTTTCTTTCACAACCGCTTGATCGCCTCCTCGAACTTCAGCTAAGTTTAGATTCGATAAAGCAACTCTACCAATTTGATCATGATTGCCGTCCCCGTATGAGAATCCCATACTTACCGTAATTGGTAATTCACGATTTTTTGCTTCCTCACGGAATTGGTCAATAATAGAAAATTTGGATTCTATTAATTGTTCAAGGACCGTATAGTCGGTAAAGAGATAAAAACGATCCATCCCAACTCTTCGGTAAAACATATGGTATTTTTCAGAGAATTCTTCAACAAAGTTTGCAATAAATCCATTGATGCTACTGATATCTGAATCAGACACAACATCTTCTAAGTCATCATAGTTGTCTACAGACATAATCCCGATAACCGGTCTAGTGGTAACAAGACCGACGTTGGCTTCGTACTCGCTTGAAGCATCAAAAAAATAAACGACACTAGCTTGGGAATCCAGATAAACCGAATATTTTTTATCCCCAATGGTTGCGTAATGGCCTTTCCCCTCAAATGGAATTGCCAAAACTTGTTGCAGGTATTCCACATCAAATTGTCCATCCTCAGTGGAGAAAATCAACTCCGCATAGGGATTAAACCACTCGACTTCATTGGTTTCACCGTTTACCTTAATCACACCAACTGGCATTTTATCTAGTAGCGAGGCCAATCCATTTTCAGCCTGATGATTAACATATTGAATTTGTTCTAACTCATCTAACTCTACTTGCTTTAATTGATGAAGAAAAAGATAGATGACACCGGAAAGGATCAACAGAATCACAAATAAATTTGCAATTGTGCCACCCATTAATCTGGAACTGATGGCTAATATAATAAATGCTAACAAACCTACCATACAATAATGGATAGGAGTCATACGAAATTTTTTCATCATAAACCTCTGTTGGGCCATTATACCATAAAATATAAGAAAAAGCGAGGCCAGTCAAGCCTTTCCGCCAAACAAATGGCTAAGATGGATCATGGATTGATTGATCACTTGTCTAACACTGTAAAGAATCTTTACACCATTGTAAACAAACTATAAAACGAGAAAAGAAGTAGCTCTTCAGCCACTTCCTTCACATATTTACATCCTCATCAAGTTAGGATTCTTTTTCTTGGTTTTTCGAAATACTCCGACTCTTGCCTTCAAGATAAACCATCAAGATAGAAATATCAGCTGGGTTGACACCTGAAATCCGACTAGCTTGACCAATGGTCTCTGGATTAATCAGTTTGAACTTTTGACGAGCTTCTGTTGCGATGGAGTCAATATCATCCCAGTCAATATTGGCAGGAATTCGTTTTTCTTCCATTCGTTTCATCTTTTCAACCTGGTCTAAAGCTTTTGAGATATATCCCTCATACTTAATTTCTGTTTCAATCAGTTCGATGATCTTATCATCTAACTCTTCCGCAGCAGGTCCGATAAAGTTGACAACATCTTGATAGGATACCTCTGGTCGACGTAAAAATTCTTTGGCAGTAACTGCATCTGTTAATGGTTTGAAGCCAAGTGCTGTAACTTTTTCATTGGTTTCCTTTACAGGTTTTAACTTGATACTGTCAAGACGTTTCATCTCATTTTCAAACTGATACTTCTTGGTTTCAAAACGGTTCCAACGTTCATCGTCAACCAAACCAACCTCGCGCCCAATTTCTGTCAAGCGCATATCTGCGTTATCATGACGAAGAATCAAGCGATACTCAGCACGACTAGTTAACAACCGATATGGTTCGACTGTTCCTTTGGTCACCAAGTCATCAATCATGACCCCGATATAGCCATCACTCCGTTTCAAAATGAGTTCTGGTTTCCCTTGAATTTTCAGAGCCGCATTAATCCCTGCTACAATTCCTTGGCCAGCAGCTTCCTCGTAGCCAGATGTTCCATTAGTTTGGCCCGCTGTAAAGAGACCTGATATTTTCTTTGTTTCTAAAGTTGCTCGTAACTGATGTGGAAGAACCATATCGTACTCAATTGCATAACCGGTACGCATCATCTCAGCATTTTCTAGCCCCTTAATTGAATGAACTAGTTCTCTTTGCACGTCTTCTGGTAAACTGGTTGACAAGCCTTGGACATATACTTCTTCTGTATTGCGTCCTTCTGGTTCTAGGAAAAGTTGGTGACGTTCCTTGTCAGCAAAGCGAACAATCTTATCTTCAATAGATGGACAATAACGAGGACCAACACCCTTTACAACACCTGTAAACATAGGGGCCCGGTGTAAATTGCTGTTGATAATCTCATGGCTTTGACTATTGGTATAGGTGAGCCAACAAGGGATTTGATCCTTTAAATAATCCTCGTCACGCGAATTGTAAGAAAAGTGATTTGGATTTTCATCACCAGGTTGAATTTCCGTTTCTTCATAATTGATTGACGATGCCTTGACACGAGGAGGCGTTCCTGTTTTGAAACGACCAATTTCAAGTCCTAGGTCTCTTAAATTATCAGCCAGTTTAATCGAAGCAAGGCTGTGATTTGGTCCTGACGAATACTTGAGATCCCCGATAATAATTTCTCCTCTGAGAGCTGTCCCTGTCGTGACAATAACAGCCTTGGCTCCATAGGCTTGATGAGTCGCTGTTACAACTCCTCTGACCTTCCCGTCTTCGACGATGATCTCATCAATAACTGATTGGCGAAGAGTCAGATTTTCTTGGTTCTCAACCGTCTTACGCATTTCCTTAGA
This sequence comes from Streptococcus sp. AM43-2AT, assembly GCF_003603405.1. Lineage (NCBI taxonomy): Bacteria > Bacillati > Bacillota > Bacilli > Lactobacillales > Streptococcaceae > Streptococcus > Streptococcus sp. AM43-2AT. The sequence continues at coordinate 78,734 of NZ_QTND01000005.1, forward strand.
ATAAAGTTCCTTATCCGCTTGGGCACGAAGCGCACGGACTGCTGGACCCTTTCCTGTATTCAACATCTTCATTTGAATGTAGGACTTGTCAATATTCTTGGCCATCTCTCCACCGAGGGCATCTACCTCACGGACCACAATCCCTTTTGCAGAACCACCAATCGAAGGATTACAAGGCAAAAACGCCAACATTTCTATATTGATGGTTGCAAGTAGAACTTTACAACCCATCCGGCTCGCAGCAAGTGAGGCTTCTACACCCGCATGTCCTGCTCCGATTACAATAATATCGTATTCTTCTATAAAATTATAAGTCATCTTTTCTCCTATTTCTCCAGCTGTATGTGTTGTAATTGTCCGTTCCAATCTGGTAAGGCCGTTTTTAAAAATGCCGGCTTCAGGTCAACAGTAGATAAGGCCTCTATAGCAAGCCACCGGCAAGGTAAGGACTTTGTATCTTCCTGCATGGTTAAAGGGGCATCTTCCAGCAAGTCCACCAAATAATGAAATTCAATATTATGGTAGTGGATTCCAGCTTGATTAAAGCGATTTTCAACAATGAAAGCTAGCTGACCAGCTCTAGAAGCAACGCCAAGTTCTTCTTTGACTTCCCGAACCACAGCATCTTCTGTAGCTTCATTCACTTGAAGAGCGCCACCGATTGTATAGAAACCATCCTTGTCTTCTATAACTAACAATCGACCATTTTCTACAATTAAAGCAGTTGCTCTCACACCAAAAACCGTCTGATTCAACTTGGTCCGAAAATCCTGTTCTTGCATGTTACTTCCTTTCGAAACGACACAAAAATAGTCAAAACTCTGAGAAGTGCAGGACAAAAAAGCCTGCAACATCCATGAGCTTTGACCATCATTTCTATTGCTTTTCTTATTGTAGCAAATTGAGAAAATTTGTCAATTTAAATATACTGACAAACTTCTCCATCCCGGTAAGCATTGTCAATCAAACCACCTCCGAGACACTCTTCACCATCGTAAAAGACAACAGCCTGACCTGGTGTAATGGCCCGTTGAGGTTCTGCAAAAATAACCTCAGCCTTGTCACCCTTGACATGAACCGTCACTTTGGAATCTGGCTGGCGATAGCGGAACTTGGCTGTACACTCTAGTGTAAACTCTTCTGGCATATCTCGTGTAAAGTGAACTTGACTAGATTGTAAACTTGTTGACATGAGTGCTTCATGATAGAAGCCTTGACCGACATAAAGAATATTTTGACTCAGATCTTTACCAACTACAAACCATGGGGCATTGTCCCCACCTTGTTGACCACCAATTCCAAGACCACCCCGTTGACCGATTGTGTAATACATCAAACCAGCATGTTCGCCCATATCACGTCCATCTACAGTCATCATTCGGCCTGGCTGGGCAGGGAGGTAGTTACTGAGAAACTCTTTAAAATTCTTTTCACCGATAAAGCAGATCCCAGTGGAATCTTTCTTTTTAGCTGTTGCCAATCCAGCCTCTTCTGCCAAACGGCGAACCTCAGGCTTTTCCAAATGTCCCAATGGGAACATGGTTTTTTGAAGTTGCTCCTGAGACAACTGGCTTAAGAAATAAGTTTGATCCTTCCCATTGTCAACGCCACGTAGCATATGAACAATGCCGTCCTCATCTCGTGCCACGCGCGCATAATGCCCTGTCGCTACATAATCGGCACCGAGAGTCATGGCATAATCTAAGAAGGCCTTAAATTTGATTTCCTTGTTACACATGACATCCGGATTTGGTGTACGGCCTGCACGGTATTCTGCAAGGAAGTATTCAAAGACGCGATCCCAGTATTCTTTCTCAAAGTTGACAGAATAGTAAGGAATGCCAATTTGGTCTGCAACTGCTGCTACATCTTTGTAATCTTCCGTAGCTGTACAGACCCCATTTTCGTCTGTGTCGTCCCAGTTTTTCATGAAGATGCCAATGACATCGTAACCCTGTTGCTTTAACAACAAAGCCGTTACAGATGAATCGACACCACCACTCATTCCAACAACAACACGTGTGTTCGAGTTATCACTCATAGATTTCTCCCATCTTTTCGTTTCTCACGATTGAAGGTCGTGGTTTGCTTCAACGATTGAAGGTCGTTTTGAGCATTATCAATTGTAACACGCTTTATAGTAGAAAACAAGCATCTTGCCATTCTTCTTATTTACTATTTTATCTACGTTTACAGCTCTGTAAATCAAAAAAAAGTCCAATTGCTGAACTCTTTCATGTACTTTAATACCAACCATTGGTCAACCAGAAGTTTTTAGCTGCAGACCATGATCCATAGCGGTTAACGACATATTGATTGGCTACTTTCTCCTGATTTTCAGGTGATAAATCTCCATTTAAATACGTGATTGTTAACTGATATCGACCATAATATTGGCCATTTTGTGCTGTATAACTGCCGCTTGATTCTTTCTGAGCAATCCATTCTTTAGCCGCTGCATCCTCTGCACTCAAGCCATTTGATGCAGAACCCGTCGTTGTTGCTTGTGTAGTGTCAACTTTACTGGTGGTAGCTTGCTCTGAAGTCTTATTCGTTGCATTCGTATCTTCAATCTCCAGAACTTGTCCAACCGTAATGAGGTTTACATTGCTAATCTTATTTTTCTGAGCAATGGCATCAACTGTCGTATTCTTCTCCTTAGCGATAGCAGATAAGGTATCCCCAGACTTTACAGTGTAAGATTCTGCACAGGCAAGAGCGGGAATAAACATTCCTGATAATAAGCTAAGTCCGATAACACGTTTTACAAACATTTTTTTATTCATAGTTTTATACTCCTTTTCTGTATGTTCTCTATCTTACAGAAGAAATGTTTCAGAAATTTTATGAAAGTACGTCAAATGTTTCAAACATGTGTTAGCGAGAATAAATAACACCTCAAATAAAATAGTTTTAAGTATCTTTTAAGTTTATAACAAAATTTCCCTCTCAAATAGGAGAAAACAAGACCTAGATTTGTTATAATGAAAGAAAAGAAACCCTAAGGAGCATACTGATGAATTCGCTTAAATTCCAATCCGTATTTGATATTATTGGACCAGTTATGATTGGACCTTCTAGTAGCCATACTGCTGGAGCCGTTCGTATTGGAAAAATTGTCTCTTCTATTTTTGGAGAGGATCCGACAGAAGTTGAATTTCAGTTGTTTAATTCCTTTGCCAAAACCTATCGTGGTCACGGAACAGATTTGGCCCTGGTAGCTGGAATTTTAGGCATGGATACAGATGATCCAGAGATTCCAAATAGCCTAGAGATTGCTCATAAAAGAGGAATCCGCATTGTTTGGAGCATTCAAAAAGAGAGCAATGCTCCTCATCCAAATACGACGACCATCACGGTAAAAAATGAGCATAAAACTATCTCCGTCACAGGAATTTCTATTGGTGGGGGGAATATTCAGGTAACTGAGTTAAATGGCTTCGCAATTTCACTGAACATGAACACCCCAACTATTATTATCGTTCACCAAGACGTTCCTGGGATGATTGCCCATGTTACAGAAGCCCTTTCCCGCTATGATATCAATATCGCCCAAATGAACGTAACCCGCGAAAAAGCTGGTGAAAAGGCTATTATGATCATTGAAGTAGATTCTCGAAATTGTGACGAAGCGATTGAATTAATCCGTCAAATTCCCCATTTACACAATGTGAATTTCTTTCAATAAGGAGACCCCATGTTTTATTCAATTACAGAACTAGTTGAGCAAGCGACCCTCCACTATGAAGGAAATGTCGCAGAATTAATGATTGCTACCGAGTTTGAACTAACTGGCCGTGAGCGAGAAGAAGTTCTGACTCTTATGACACGTAATCTTGAGGTGATGAAAGAATCTGTCCACTTAGGCCTCAATGATCAGCTTTCTCGAAGTGGCTTGACAGGAGGAGATGCTGCAAAACTAGATCGCTATATTCAATCTGGAAAAGCCCTCTCTGACTATACTGTCCTAACTGCAGCCAAAAATGCTATCGCTGTCAACGAACACAATGCAAAAATGGGCTTGGTCTGTGCTACTCCAACAGCCGGATCGGCCGGTTGTTTACCCGCTGTTCTCACTTCAGCGATTGAGAAACTCCATTTAGATGAACACCAACAATTGGAATTCTTATTAGCGGCTGGAGCCTTTGGTCTGGTTATTGCCAACAATGCATCGATTTCTGGAGCCGAGGGAGGTTGTCAAGCAGAGGTTGGGTCAGCATCTGCTATGAGCGCAGCAGCTTTAACGCTAGCAGCGGGAGGAAGTCCCTACCAAGCTAGCCAGGCTATTTGTTTCGTCATTAAAAATATGCTAGGCCTGATTTGTGATCCTGTTGCAGGACTAGTTGAGGTTCCTTGTGTCAAACGAAACGCTATGGGAGCGAGTTATGCATATATTGCGGCAGATATGGCCCTGGCAGGAATTGAATCCAAAATACCTGTTGATGAAGTCATCGATGCTATGTATCAGGTCGGATCAAGTCTACCAACTGCCTTTAGAGAAACTGCTGAAGGTGGTCTGGCAACTACTCCAACTGGGAAACGACTACAACAAGAAATTTTCGGAGAGTAATCTATGAAGTATATATTTTTCGACTTGGATGGGACCTTAGTCGATAGTTCCGAAGGTATCGAGACCACCTTTCTACACACTTTTAACCTGCTGGGGGTTCCTGCACCTGATAAAGAGACTATTCGAACCTTTATGGGCCCTCCACTCGAGGTTACATTTACAAACCATGTTCCAAAAGAACTTGTTACAAAAGCTGTAGAAATCTATCGCACCTATTACAAAGAAACCGGCCAACAGCAAACCTACCTCTACCCAGGTATCAAAGAACTCCTTCATCAATTAAAGGAATTGGGTTTCCACTTATTCATCACCACCTCTAAAAATCAGGAAGTGAGTCTTGAAATAGCCCATTTACTAGGAATTAGTGATTACTTTGAAGGGATTTATGGTTCTATCCCTGGATCCATGCACAAAGCTGATATCATTCAGCGTGTACTGTTGGATCATGAAATTCCAAAAGATGAGGCTTGTATCGTTGGGGATACTAAATTTGATATCATTGGAGGAAAAACCATTGGCATTCATACAATTGCAGTCAGTTGGGGTTTTGCTCCTCTAAATCAATTAAAAGAGGAAAGTCCTGATACCATCATAGATTCTCCCCTAGATTTACTCACTCATTTAAGTTGATAAAAGAGGTTTACAAAATTGTAAACCTCTTTTTTGTATAAAATCACGCTTGGGTAAGACTACACATCGGTCATCAAGGTTGACGAATACTATCGTACCTCTTTACAACTCTTTCCCGCACTTGTCAAGATAAGAAACAAAATAAAAAGAGGGTTCCCCCTCTTTTTTAGTATCCCCAAGCTGAAAGTCCTTGGTTTGAATAGGCATTATAAGCTGCTTGGATTTGATCATCAACTGTAGCAGTTGAACCCCAACCTGGCATTGTTTGGAAAAGACCACTAGCCCCAGATGGGTTTGCTGCGTTCACTTGACCATTTGATTCGCGGGCAATAATTGCTTCCCAAGTTGATGCAGGAACCCCTGTCATTTCAGCCATTCGAGCTGCTGCATAAGATCCAGTTTCTCCAGCAGTATTTCCATTTGCAAGTACAATCCCATTTCCAGAATTCGTAACAACTGGTGCCGCATTATAAGTAGCATTAGTTGTTGTTTCTGCTGCAACTTGATTTGTAGAAGCTCCAGCTACTGGTTCCTGACTTGCTTTGGCAGTATTTACTTTGTTGATCAATGAGTTTGAACGTTCACCCAACTCAATAATTTGACCAGCATGGATCAAATCTTGATTGCTGATTTGATTCAATTCAACAAGCTTTTCGATAGTAGTGTTATTCTTAATCGCAATTTCTGATAAAGTATCACCATTTTTTACTTCGTATGTTTCAGCATTCACTACCACACCAGTAACAAAAAGTGAAAGAGCTGAGATAATAGAAGTTAATGTCCATTGGACTTTTTTTGTGTTCATCAATACATTCTCCTTTCGAACATAATACTATCTTACACATTAAATGTTACAGTTAGTTATATTTTATGTTACAAAGGTTACAAAAACATGTATTTTTCATGCAAAAAACGCTATAAATAGCGTTTTTCTTCATCTTTTTAGAAAAAACACCCTATATGTAGTGGTGGTATTCTAATATTTCAACCAAAAAATGATAGCACCAACTGCCACTATAGATAGAATAGCTATACTATCTAAGGCTTGCCATTTTAACTGCCTGTATCGGCTTCTTCCCTCTCCACTTTTATAACCTCTTGCTTCCATGGCAATTGCAAGAGCATCTGCACGTTTAAAACTTGATGCAAACAAGGGAATTAAAATCGGTATAAAAGAGCGGATTTTCTGAAGGAGATTTCCTTCTCCAAAATCAACCCCTCTAGCTCTCTGTGCATTCATAATGCGAATTGTATCATCCATCAGAGTGGGAACAAAACGGAGGCTCATAGACAACATGAGCCCAATTTCATGAGCAGGAACTTTGATCATTTTAAAAGGAGTTAACAATTTTTCTACTGCATCTGCTAAGCTTAAGGGTGTGGTTGTCAGCGTTAAAATCGTTGAAAATACAACAATGAGAATAAAACGACAAAAGATCACACCAGCTTGCGCAAGACCTTTATCCGTTACAGTCAAAAAATAAAATTGAAATAAAGTCTTACCACCAGTCGTCGCAAACAACTGAAAGAGGGTGGTGAATGCGATGATAAAGACCATAGATTTCAAGCCATTAATAAAAAAACGAAAGGGGATTTTAGCAATCAAAATCAAAGCAAGGGCAAATAAAAATAACAGGGCATTTGTCATCACATTATTAGCCCAAAACAAAATAACAATTAATAAGAAAAGTCCCAGTAACTTTGCTCTTGGATCCATACGATGGAGAATGGAATTACCTGGTACATATCGTCCTAAAATCATACTATTCATGTCCAATTAACTCCTTAAACTCCTGTAAAGTGATTGGTAAAATTGGCAAAGATAGTCCTTTTTGACGTAAACGCCAAGCAAATTTCGTCACTTTAGGTACACCTAATTGAATATTTTCTAACCCTTCTACATCCTGAAATACGTCCCTTGGGTGCCCAGACCTCACAATTCGTCCTTTTTCCAAAACATAAACAAGATTTGCGTATTCTGCCACATCTTCCATAGAATGACTAACAAGAACGATGGTCATGCCAGCTTGATGAAGTGACGCAAATAGCTTCATTAATTCCCGTCTGCCTGAGGGATCCAAGCCAGCTGTCGGCTCATCCAGTACCAAGATTTCAGGTTCCATCGCTAAAATGCCTGCAATAGCAACCCGTCTCATTTGTCCTCCAGATAATTCAAAGGGACTCCGTTCAAACAACTCTTCAGAAAGACCGACTAAAGTCAATTTCTCCTTGGCAATGCTTTCAGCTGACTCTTGGTCTACTCCAAAATTTTGAGGACCAAAAGCGACATCTTTTACCACAGTCTCAGCAAAAAGTTGACTTTCTGGAAATTGAAAAACAAGACCAACTTTCTTCCGAAGGTTCTTTAACTCTTTTTGAGAGGACTCAGAATCAATGTGTAAATCATTCATTTGCACTTCCCCTCGACTAGGTAAAAGCAGACCATTTAATAATTGGAGAATGGTTGATTTTCCACTTCCAGTATGCCCAATTAGAGCTGTATAAGAACCGCTTGGGATTTCCATATTCACATCAAAAAGAGCCGCTCCTTCAAATGGAGTTCCTTCTTGATAGGTATAACTAAGCTGTTTTAAAGCAATTCCCATAATAGTTTTTCTAGCTCTCCTTCAGTCTGATAGGTTTCTCCGACTGGAAAACCTTTTTGATGTAAAATGCTTCGCAATCGATTCGCGAAAGGTTCTTCTAGTCCAATTTCATCTAAATCATCTCGAGAAAAGAGTTCTCTTGGAGTCAGATCCAAGGTCGCTTTCCCTTTTTCAAAGAGAATAACCCGATCACTTAGGGAAACTTCCTCTAAATCATGGGTAATAGAAATAACCGTTAAACCGTATCGTTCTTTAACTTCTCGAACCGTACGAATCAGTTCCAAGCGTCCTTCAGGATCCAACATGCTGGTCGCTTCATCCAAAATAATGATTTTAGGTCGTAAAGCAATAATTCCTGCAATCGCCACCCGTTGCTTTTGTCCACCGGATAACCTAGCTGGTTCTCGATCCTTAAACTCATCCATGCGAACCATTTTCAAAGCTTCATCTACTCGTTGAACCATCTCATCTCTTGGAATCCCTTGATTTTCCAATCCAAACGCCACATCATCTTCTACAGTAGCTCCAACAAATTGGTTATCCGGATTCTGAAAAACCATACCAATCTCACTACGTTTATCCCAAACGTTTTCAGGAGTTAGCAAATCTCCAGAGATATAGATTTCACCCGATTCAGGTTCCAACAAACCATCAATCAAACGAACCACTGTTGATTTACCACTTCCGTTATGTCCGATAATGGATAACCATTCACCATGTTTCACGTGAAACGAAATATCATTTAACTGATGGTTCTCATCTGTTTTTTGGTATTTAAATGTAAGATTTCGAACTTCTATAATATTATTCATTTATCTAAAGGTATCTTTAAAGAGGTAGGCACTGCCTTTAAAGTATTCATATCCAGAGTAGACTGTAAAGATTAGCGCAACATAAAGCGTCAATTGGCCCAATAAATCCCAATGAAAGAGAAGGAAAATAATGGAAAACATTTGTGAGAAGGTTTTAATTTTTCCAGGCATAGCTGCTGGCAAAACAACTCCTCCTGTTTCAACCAATAACAGACGGAGGCCAGTAACAGCTAATTCACGGCAAATAATAACTGCCGTAATCCAGGCCGGAACCATCTTTAATTCAATCATCATGATAAAGGCAGACATGACAAGAAGCTTATCAGCCATAGGATCTGCAAATTTTCCAAAGTTACTAACAACGTTCCATTTACGAGCTAGATAACCGTCTAAATAATCGGTGATACTTGCAACAGCAAATACGATAGCTGCTGCTACATGCCAGCCATAACTTTTGCCAAATATTAGCATCAAAATAAAAATGGGAATAAACACAATTCGAATCAGTGTTAAGGCATTAGGAATATTTTCTTTTTTCATTCTAGTCTCCTTACTAGTTTACATAATAGTTTACATCTAATTGACAAAACCGACCTCGATTTAATTCGACAAAATCATCATTCCATTCTTTTCCCATTATTTAGGAAAAATGATAAAGTCCGTCATATCACAAGCGTTGACAAAGTCTCGCCCAACCTTTACAACGTCTTGTAAAGAAATACTTTGTAAAATTTTTGGAAGGTCAAATAGATTTTCACCCGTCTCAATTGGATTAAATTGAGTAGCAATATAATCCAAGGAATTCAAACCATGTAAAAAATCACCAAACATTTCGCTTTTAATCGTATCCAAATGCTCTTGAGTCACATCGGGATCTTTCTCAAAATTCTTTATGGCAGTTCTGAACTGATGTGATATACTGACAGGTTCAGAAGTATCCATCGTTAACATCACAAAGTGAAACGAAGACTCGACTTCAATTTCTAATGTCAAGGAGTTGTCAAGTTTACCAACTTCATAAAGCGACTGAAATCGTTTGGATGTCCACCCAAACATCATTGCAAACAATAATTTGAGGATAATCTTGTAGCGATACTGGTACATAGGAGGAATTTGATTTCTTCCACGAATTCCAATTGCTAATTTTGGTGAAGCAACTTCCATCCGACTTGTCTCATTTTGAACAACTGGATTTAAGTCTACAGGTGAAATGTGAGGAAGAGGATTTGAAGAAGTTTTCATCTCAAATTCAGAAACAAGGTTCACAAGACTGTCAAGATCAAAATTTCCGACAACTACTAGATACATGTTGGATGGTTGGTAGAATAAATCGAAATTATCCTGTAAACTCTCTTCATCAATTTGAGAGAGAGAAGCTGTAGTACCTGCAATATCTTGGGCCAATGGTGTATCTGGATAGAGATTCGCCAGCGCCCTAAAGAATAATTGATAGTCAGGACTATCTTGGTACATTTCGATTTCTTGTTGAATAATCGATTGTTCCTTCTTTAGAGAATCCTTTGAGAGATGAAGAGACTGTGTCATCTCCAGTAACAATTTCAGACTTTCATTGACATACGAGGTAGTCGAAAAGAGATAACTGGTCTGCGTAAAGCTAGTAAAAGCATTACTTTCAGCCCCCAGCCGTACAAAATGTTGTAAATAATCTTGACCGTCTTGATCTTCAAATAATTTATGTTCAAGAAAATGTGCAATCCCTGCTGGAAATTCTTTTACACCTTCTACTCCATCCATTGTAAATCTTGTGTCAACTGAACCGAATTTAGTAGAAATGATTGCATAGCTTTCATTAAAATCCGTTTTTGGAATTAAATATAACCTCAATCCATTTTGGAGAGTTGTCTGATAAACGCATTCTCCAACAGCTGGATACTCTATTTTCTCCAAATCTTTCTTTATCATTCTCTTCCTTCCATAAAATAGACCGCTTGTAATTTGAGTGATTTGGCAACAGCCATAATTTCATCTTTCGTCACCAGTTGAATGGCTTGAATCCAATCATCAATTGACAAGAACTGTTTTCCTAAAGTGGATTTTAGATAAGCTCTTTCAATCAAGGTGCCAGGTCGATCCTGCGACAATTTTGCAGCATTTATTATCATTTCTTTTGTCAAGCGCAACTCTTCACTGGTAAACTTCCCTCTCTTAAAGTCACTCACTTGACGACTCATCAGAGTCATCGTCCGGGTTCTATTTTTTCTATCAATCCCTGCATAGATACGCATAAAATGAGAAAAAATATCAAAATGGCTGGAGATAGTATAAGCCAACCCTTCTTTTTCTCGGATGACTGTAAACAATTTTGAGTGAGAGAAAGTGCCCAGTAAACCATTTAAAACAATTAAAGCAAAATGCTCTTTCTCTCCATACTGAACAGGAAAGTGATAACCTAATTCTAAAATAGATTGATGAGTCTCTCGCTGCTCCAGTCCTTCTCTGACAACATTCGAGAAAGATTGTGTGTAAAAAAGGTTGACATTAGATTTACGAGGTTGTAAACCAAAGTTACTGATCTTTTCAATGACCGCTAGTTCATTGAAATCACCCATAAAGAAAAAGTCAATCAGATTTGTTTGAAGCATTTCTTGAAATGCTTCATAAGCTGACTCTTCATCCTCATTCTGAATCTGCTGGACACTTCCATACTTACTTAGTTTCATGTCAGCTTGATCATAAAACAACCGATTCAATTGTTGGTGAGCATAATAAAAATGATTTTCAATTTCTGCTTCTAGTTCTGTGATAAGATTTTTTTTCTCTACTAAAAAAGTTTCTGAATGAAAGCATCCATTTTCTGCAAGAGGAGCATTAAGAGATACCTTTAATAAATCCAGCATCTGATCTGTCAAGACATTTTTCTTGCTCAAAAAAGCATCACGGACATAGGATAAATTAATATCAACGTAGTGTGTTTGGCCGCGTTTTGAAACAGAAGTAGAAAAATTGGCTCCATACAAGTTCGCCAACTGTTCTCTAAATTGCTGAGAAGTTGGGTAAAGTTGATTGGCTGTTTCGATCATGCGTGAGGCTAAAACCCGTCCTGCTATTGTTTCTTCAGAAAGGGGGGCCGAGAATCGCACTTTTATCTCATTGGTCTTAAATTTTTCTGATTTCATAAAATGGATTCGAACACCAGTAACTAATTCCATCGTCATCCTCGTTCTAACAAATATTACTCTTCATTATATCATGAAATCCCAGTAAAATCTTTCCCAGACAGATTAAAAAACGTTTACACTGACTCGCCCTATTTTAGGTTTTTCATCCTTTTGTGGTATAATAACAATCATTGAGGTGAACTATGAACTATAAACTTTTTGATGAATTTATCACATTACAAGCTCTATTTAAAGAACTGGGAATCATCCAAAGCGGTGGAGCTATCAAAGCCTTTTTACTTGAAAATCAAGTAGAGGTCAATGGAGAAGTGGAAACCAGAAGAGGACGTAAATTACGAGTAGGAGATACAATCAAAGTAATTGGTGATAAGGAAATCGTAACGATTACGCAACCTAGTCCAGAAGAAATTGAAGACTACCAAGCGGACAAGCTAGAAAAAGAACGCGTTGCTCAATTAGTGAAGAAATTAAACAAAGAACAGAAACAAAAAAAAGACACAAAACCAAAAAAAGAGGAGAACAAACGGAAACCCGTTCGTTTCCCAGGGACATAATATGTGGCTTAAATCCATACATATTCAAAAATTTCGAAATTATAAAGAAGTAGAACTCCAATTCCACTCCGGTTTGAATATTTTCTTAGGTCAAAATGCTCAAGGCAAAACCAATCTCCTTGAGTCTATCTACTTTTTAGCCTTGACCCGCAGCCATCGGACTCGTTCCGATAAAGATTTAATTCATTTTCAAGAGGAACAATTTACCGTTTCAGGAGTGTTAGAAAAAAAGACAGGCTCTATCCCTCTAGAAATTTCCTTATCCTCAAAAGGAAGAGTCACTAAAGTGAACCACTTAAAACAAAGCAAGTTATCAACATATATCGGTAACATGAATGTGGTTCTCTTTGCTCCAGAGGATTTACAACTCATTAAAGGATCACCCTCTCTTCGTCGCAAGTTTATTGATATTGATTTAGGGCAGATGAAACCCGTTTATCTATCGGATTTAACAGCCTATCATCATGTTCTAAAGCAGCGCAACAGTTACTTAAAAACGGCGAACACAGTAGATCCAACCTTTTTAGATGTTTTAGATGAACAATTAGCAGATTATGGTAGCCGAGTCTGCATCCATCGGAAAGATTTTCTTAAAAAATTAGAAAACTTTGGCCAGGAAAAACATTTTGAAATTTCCAATCAAGCTGAAAAACTCACCATTCGGTATGACTCCTCTGTTCCTTTTCAAGATGAAGAAACACTTCGCCCAACTTTTATCAAATTACTACGAGAAAATCGGACCAAGGATCTCATCAAAAAAACAACCAGTGTCGGTCCTCACCGAGATGACATTAGTTTTTACATCAATGACATGAATGCGACTTTTGGTAGCCAAGGTCAGCACCGCAGTGTTGTTCTTTCATTAAAACTAGCAGAGATTTCATTGATTGAATCCTTGACGAATGAAAAGCCTATTTTACTCTTAGACGATGTCATGAGTGAACTTGACAACAATCGTCAACTACATTTACTAGAAGTTATCTCTCGTGACATCCAAACATTTATTACAACTACAACTCTAGATCACCTAAAAGACTTGCCTGAAGACTTAAAAATCTTCAATATTCACTCAGGTCAAATTGACGAATAATTAACAGTGTTGTCAATTTAAGTTTACATCTATTTGACACAATAAAAGTGTGAAATCATAGAATTTCACACTTTTTCTTTTTTATTGAACGGAGTAGTTTGGTGCTTCGTTGGTAATTTGAACATCATGTGGATGACTTTCTTTCAAACCTGCCCCGGACATTTCAACAAATTGCGCATTTTCATGCAATTCTTGAAGGTTGGCAGCTCCAACATAGCCCATACCAGAACGAATACCACCAATCATTTGGAAGACGATATCGGCTGCTGATCCTTTATAAGCAACCCGACCTTCGATTCCTTCTGGAACCAATTTGTTGGCTTCATTGACAGAACCTTGGAAGTAGCGGTCACTAGATCCCTTCTTCATAGCTGCAATGGATCCCATACCACGATAGGTCTTAAATTTACGTCCTTGGAAAATTTCAGTTTCACCAGGAGCTTCATCTGTTCCGGCAAACATGGAACCAAGCATAACTGCATGACCACCCGCAGCTAAAGCTTTTACAATATCTCCAGAATACTTGATTCCACCGTCAGCAATGATTGTTTTTCCATATTCACGCGCGACAGCAGCTGCATCATAAATCGCTGTAACTTGAGGAACCCCAACACCAGCAATTACACGAGTTGTACAGATTGAACCAGGTCCAATTCCAACCTTAACGACGTCAACACCTGCATCATAGAGAGCACGCGCTCCTTCAGCTGTAGCAATATTACCTGCAATCAAAGTGCGATCTGGGAAATGAGCTCGTATTTCAGCAATCTTACGAAGAACCCCTGCAGAATGACCATGGGCCGTATCGATCACAATCGCATCTGCACCAGCTTCAAACAATGCTTCTGCACGCTCAAATGTGTCAGAAGTAACACCCACCGCACCTGCTACTAAAAGACGACCAAATTCATCTTTAGCTGCATTTGGAAACTCAATGACTTTTTCAATATCCTTAATGGTAATCAAACCAGACAAACGACCATTCTCGTCTACCAATGGCAACTTTTCAATTCGGTGTTCTTGAAGAATCCGTTCAGCGGTCTCTAAATCAGTACCGACTGGTGCAGTTACTAGATTCTCGCTCGTCATATGATTTGAAATTGGTTGATCATAATCAGAAATAAAACGCAAATCGCGGTTGGTCAAAATCCCAACTAGTTTACGATTTTCCATGGTTTCAACAACAGGTACACCACTGATACGGTAGCGTCCCATGAGTTCATTGGCTTCAGCAATGGTATGTTCAGGTGTTAAGAAAAATGGGTCAATGATAACGCCGTTTTCAGAGCGTTTTACTTTACGAACTTCATCTGCTTGTTGGGTAATTGACATATTTTTGTGAATAACGCCAAGTCCTCCAGCACGCGCAATGGCAATAGCCATTTGGCTTTCAGTGACTGTATCCATTGCAGCTGTGATGATTGGGATATTCAACACAAGGTTATCCGCCAATTTTGTACGAAGATCTGCATCGTTTGGTAATACATGACTTTCAGCTGGAATGAGCAATACATCATCGAAGGTATAACCTTTTTTCAAAAATTTAGTGTCCCAATTTGACATTCCCATTTTCCTCTTTTCTTTCTTTTTGAGCCAAGCTCGTCTTTTTTGATTGATAATATCATACCATTCTAAGATAATTTGTCAATCATTTGTACAATATTTCAAAAAGAGGTGTTGAAACCTCTTTTGAATCATTTATTGTATTAGATCATCTTCATATCAAGAGCTTATTTGAAATAGTTCAAACCCATAGCAGACTTGACTTGATCGAGCGTTTCTGCTGCAACAGAACGAGCCACTTCACTACCCTTTTGAAGCATATCATAGACTTGTCCCATATCTTTAGCAAATTCAATCCGCCGTTCGCGAATAGGACCCAACTCTCTCTCTAGAATCTCTAAAAGATAGCGTTTGGTTTTAACATCACCTAAACCACCCCTTTGGTAATGGTCTTTCATGTCTTGAATAGTCACCTGATCTTCTTCTTTTCCAAAAACATCCAAATAATGGAAAACCATATTTCCTTCGATTTTTCCTGGATCTTCGACACGAATATGCTCAGGGTCCGTGTACATACTCATCACCTTTTTCTTCAAGGTGTCCATATCATCCGCTAAATAGATGCCATTCCCAAGAGATTTAGACATTTTGGCATTTCCATCCAGACCAGGCAAACGACCCGCCGCCTCATTTTCTGGGAAAATTCCCTCTGGTTCAACCAAGACATCACAATGATAGGCATGATTAAAGGAACGGACGATTTCACGTGTTTGCTCAATCATGGGCTTTTGGTCGGTCCCAACAGGTACCAGATTGGCTTTAAAAGCGGTAATATCTGCTGCTTGAGAAACAGGATAAACCAAGAAACCAGATGGAATAGACTCTCCGAACCCTTTTTGAGCAATTTCTGTCTTAACGGTTGGGTTGCGTTCCAAACGTGAAACAGAGACCAAATTCATGTAATACATGGTCAATTCCGCTAGCTCAGGGATTTGACTCTGAATAAAAATGGTTGATTTATTTGGATCCAATCCAGCTGCTAAATAGTCTAGAGCAACGTTTCCGATGGATTCGACAATGGTTTGTGGGTCTTTAGCATGATCCGTTAGGGCTTGCTGGTCTGCTAAAAAGACAAACATCTGGTACTTGTCTTCGTTTTGCATAAGAACTCGATTCTTCAATGAACCGACATAGTGTCCAATATGGAGTTTCCCAGTCGGGCGATCTCCAGTTAAAATAATCGGCTTAGTCATTTTTCTTCCTCCCTGAAGTACAAAATAAAAGCCCACGCATAGCAAAAACTATGCGAGGGCGTCTGAGACACGGTGCCACCTCACTTAGAACAACATCTGGTGTTCCCTCTGGCTCATCACAAATGAGCTGCACATAAGGCCTGCTAGCCGAATCTCTATTGGTTCAGATTCTATTTGAATATCAGTCCATTTCATGCTAGTTCATTGCTTATTTTCAGCGACCATAAGCTCTCTAAAAAACGAATCTAGACTACTCTTCTGATTGATTTTCATTATATAATGACATCAAGGGAAAGTCAAGTTCTTCTCTCTTTTATCCTCCATAATCATCTCCCTCAAATGCTTAAGGGTATTCATTGAAAAATCAAGCGTTTTCTAGTAAAATAGGCTTATATAGACAGAAATAGAGGAGAAATATACGTGCTAACAGTAACAGACGTCTCACTACGTTTTAGTGATCGAAAATTGTTTGATGATGTTAACATCAAATTTACAGAAGGAAATACCTATGGTTTGATTGGGGCCAATGGTGCTGGGAAATCAACCTTTTTAAAAATTTTAGCTGGGGATATTGAACCAACAACTGGTCACATCTCTCTTGGTCCAGACGAACGTCTTTCTGTTCTTCGTCAAAATCACTTTGATTACGAAGATGAGCGTGCCATTGACGTCGTTATCATGGGAAATGAAAAACTTTATAGCATCATGAAAGAAAAAGATGCTATCTATATGAAGGAAGATTTTTCAGATGAAGATGGTGTCCGTGCAGCAGAGCTTGAAGGAGAATTCGCTGAACTAGGTGGTTGGGAAGCAGAAAGCGAAGCTTCACAACTCCTCCAAAACCTGAATATTCCAGAAGAGCTCCACTACCAAAATATGAGTGAACTAGCAAATGGGGATAAAGTGAAAGTCCTCCTAGCCAAAGCTCTCTTTGGTAAACCAGATGTCCTTCTTTTGGACGAGCCGACCAACGGTCTTGATATTCAATCCATTACCTGGCTAGAAGATTTCTTGATTGATTTTGAGAATACTGTTATCGTTGTATCCCACGACCGTCACTTCTTGAATAAAGTCTGTACTCACATGGCCGACCTGGACTTTGGAAAAATCAAACTCTATGTCGGTAACTATGATTTCTGGAAAGAATCATCTGAACTGGCTGCCAAGTTGTTAGCAGATCGTAATGCCAAAGCAGAAGAAAAAATCAAACAATTACAAGAATTTGTGGCTCGTTTCTCTGCCAATGCTTCAAAATCTAAACAGGCAACTTCGCGTAAAAAGATGCTTGACAAGATTCAGTTAGAAGAAATTGTCCCATCTAGCCGGAAATACCCATTTATCAGCTTTAAAGCTGAACGAGAAATCGGGAATGATTTGTTGACAGTAGAAAACTTATCTGTAAAGATTGACGGTGAAACTATACTTGACAACATCAGCTTCATCTTGCGTCCAGGTGACAAGACAGCTCTTATCGGACAAAACGACATCCAAACAACTGCCTTGATCCGCGCTATTATGGGTGAAATCGAATATGAAGGAACTGTCAAGTGGGGTGTCACAACTAGTCGCTCTTACTTACCAAAAGACAATTCAGCTGACTTTGCAGGTGGAGAGTCGATCCTTGACTGGCTCCGTCAATTCGCAAGTAAAGAAGAAGATGACAATACCTTCCTTCGTGGATTCCTCGGACGTATGCTCTTTTCTGGAGACGAGGTTAACAAGCCTGTAAACGTCTTGTCAGGGGGAGAAAAGGTACGCGTGATGCTTTCAAAACTCATGCTTTTGAAGTCAAACGTTCTTGTACTTGACGATCCTACAAATCACTTGGATTTGGAATCTATTTCAAGCTTAAACGATGGATTGAAAAACTTCAAAGAATCGATCATCTTTGCCAGTCACGACCATGAGTTTATTCAAACTCTTGCCAACCATATCATTGTTCTTTCAAAAAATGGTGTTATTGACCGGATTGATGAAACCTATGACGAATTCTTAGAAAACCAAGAAGTTCAAGCAAAAGTCAAAGAACTTTGGAAAGACTAAGAAATCACTCAAAATGATCAAAAACCCTGGAACCTTTGTTTCAGGGTCTTTCAATAGAGTATATGAAATTTAAAAAATATTTATCACACCCCATCATATTTTACTTTACAGCTTTTTTACTTCCCTTTACAATCTTATTTTTTGTCTACCTCAGTCAAGGTATTTATTGGGGTAGTGAGACTTCTCCTTTATTAGGCGATGGTTTTCATCAATACGTTATTTTCGACGTTACCTTACGAAATATTTTACACGGAACCGACAGCCTTTTTTACAGCTTTACAAGTGGACTGGGCTTAAATTTTTACGCTCTTTCTAGCTATTATTTGGGCAGTTTTTTATCTCCCTTTGTCTTCTTCTTTGACAGTTTATCCATGGTTGATTCCGTCTATCTCTTTACACTGATAAAAATAGGATTGATAGGGTTGTCAACTTATCACTCCATTAAAGGAATCTATCCTCAACTACAAAAATTCTTGATCCTTTCACTGTCAACTTCATTTGCTTTAATGAGTTTCTCTATCAGCCAGATTGAAATCAAAACCTGGCTCGATGTCTTTATTTTAGCTCCTCTCATTCTGTTAGGTTTACACCGTTTAATGACTCAGAAGAAGCGTGTCCTCTACTTTACAAGCTTGACTATCCTCTTCATCCAGAATTATTATTTTGGATTTATGATGGCTATTTTCTTAACTTTATGGTATTGTACGCAGCTTTCCTGGAACTTTAAAAAAAGAATATCTTCCTTTTTAGACTTTACAATTGTGTCAATTTTATCAGGGATCACTAGCTTGATCATGATTTACCCCACTCTTTTAGATTTACGAACTCATGGGGAAAACTTTACTAAGATAACAAGAACCTTTACAGAAAATAGTTGGTACTTAGACGTCTTTGCAAAAAACTTAATTGGTAGCTTCGACACAACAAAATATGGGGCTATCCCTATGATCTATGTTGGTCTCTTCCCGTTTTTACTTGCCTTTCTATTTTTCTTTGTCAAATCGATTAGGTTTCACGTGAAACTAGCCTATTTGACTTTATTAGTCATTCTTATTGCAAGCTTCTATTTACAAGCTTTAGATTTATTCTGGCAGGGGATGCATGCTCCCAATATGTTTCTTCACCGTTATGCCTGGCTATTTTCATTGACTATTTTGTTCATGGCAGCAGAAGTCCTCAATCGGATAAAAGAAATCAATTGGCAACGCCTCTGTCTAGCTTTTAGTTTAGTTAGCATTGGCTTTATTCTGACTTTTATCTATCGCAAACACTATCATTTCTTAACAAGCAGTCATTATGTATTGACACTAGAATTTCTTCTTGTTTTTTTAACTGTGACACTTGCCTTTACAGTTCGTAAACTTTCTTATACAATTTTTTCTGCTGTGATTCTTTTCTTCTGTCTGTTTGAAATCAGTATAAACAGTTATTATCAGATAGATGGGATTGCAAATGAATGGGTATTTGCAGCTCGTTCTTCTTATCAAGGAAAGATTCCAGCAATTGATAAATTGACATCAAGTTTACAGGATGATCAAAATTTTTACCGAACAGAGATTCTCCAACCTCAAACAGGTAATGATAGTATGAAATACAATTTTAGAGGGATTTCCCAATTTTCATCTGTCAGAAATACAGATACCAGTTCGACCTTGGACAAACTTGGTTTTAAATCAGATGGAACGAACTTAAACCTACGCTATCAAAACAATACTTTACTAATGGACAGTCTGTTCGGGATCAAATACAATATTACAGATAGAAATCCTCAAAAGTTTGCTTTTCATAAATTGGAAACTCAAGGAAACCAGACCTTATATCAAAATGAAAAAGCTCTTTCACTAGCATTTCTAACAGCAAGTCCCTACAAGGATATCCAATTTTCTAATCTAACCTTGGATAACCAAAAGAATTTTCTCAATCATCTAACAGGCCAATCCTTGACCTTCTATCAGCGATTATATCCACTGAAAACTAGCTCAGACAATCCTGCTCAAGGACCTCAAAAGGCTAAAGTTGAAGCAGATAGTTTTCTAACTTATGCCAGTATCGAATATGAGCTCTACGTTCAAAATGATAGTCAACTTTATGTAAATCTTCCTTCTTTAGAATTTGAGAATGAAGATTATACCGACGTTGAAATCATCACGAATGGCCAAGTTAACCGCTATACAACAGACAATGTATTTCCCTTCTTCACCATTGGTCACTTTAAAGCAGGAGAAACTGTTAAGATTCGAATTGCCTTCCCTGAAAATTCGACAGTAACCTTCCAAAATCCAGAATTTTTTGCTTTGAACCTTCAAGCCTACCAGGAAGCCTTTGAAACTTTACACCAACAAGAAGTTCATGTGCAAACCAAAGGAAATACTGTCACTGCAGATTTTACAGCAGATCATCATACAAGTCTCTTTTTCACACTTCCTTATGATAAAGGGTGGACAGCGACGATGGATGACCAGCCTGTCCCTATTCGAAGAGCTCAAAAAGGATTCATGGCTGTTGATGTCCCTAAAGGAAAAGGACAGGTTATTCTACAGTTTATTCCACATGGGTTGAAAGAAGGAACCATCGCTTTTCTACTTGGGATTCTTTCCTTCGCTGGCTACAATGCTATTCGAAATAGATCTCAATCCTCAAAAAATCAGTAGAGATGCATCATAAAGAGGCTGGGACAAAAGTCCTAGCCTCTCAATTATCTTTGGATTGTCGAGCAAGACGCAGTGGTTGAGTGGGCTCTACTACGCTGATTTCATCAGCTTTTACAGCCCTACTCAACTGTGCGGAGGTGGGACGACGAAATCGAATTCTAACGAATTACCGATTTCTGTCCCACTCTCTTATTTTAAACAAAAAAAGCATCCCTTAGGATGCTAGTTTAGCTCCGCCAGTAGGACTCGAACCTACGACATCATGATTAACAGTCATGCGCTACTACCAACTGAGCTATGGCGGAATGAGATATAGTCCGTACGGGATTCGAACCCGTGTTACCGCCGTGAAAAGGCGGTGTCTTAACCCCTTGACCAACGGACCATGTCATTAACAGAACATATCCCATTATACCATCGATTCAAAAATTGTCAAGCCTTTTTCTGTATTTTATTTAATAATTTTTCGACCTTTTTCACCTGTGTACGAGAGACAGGGCAAGTTGTCTCCTCTTCTAACATCAAGAGTCTCTTGCGACGATCAAAATTGACAATCATTCTTTGATTCACTAGATAGGACTGATTGGGACTAAAGAAATGATTGTCTACATCTTTTTCAAGTATATCCTTGATAGTCCCTAAAAATTCCTTTTGAAAATTCTTTCCAACAAGTCGCAATTTGTGGGAAACTCCAGTTGTCTCAATGTACAATATATCTCGATATGGAACTCGAATTTCCATATTTTTGAAACTATACTCAAAGAAATCAACGATATTTTTATTTTCAATCACATTCTTCTTCAAGTAGAGAATGCATTCTCGAATTTTTTCTTTAAACAAGTTTTCATTTAAGGTTTTTTCAATAAATTCGAGAGCTGATACCTTGTAACGATAAGTGATGGTAGCAAATTCCGATTTCGTCGTGATAAAGGCAATAATCGCAAAAGGATTGACCTCACGAATCATTTGAGCTGCCTTGATACCAGCTTTTTCATCCCCTTTGATATCAATGTCAAGGAAGAAAAGCTGATGAAAATCACCATTGGTTAGATATTCCTTTAGTTCAGTTATTTTACTGGTTGAAACAATATTTAATCGTAGGCCTTCCTCCTCAGCGATAGCTTTCACATGTTTCTCTACTCGAACTTGTTGAGAAATTTCGTCCTCTAGCAATACAATATTCATCTATATTCCTTTCTCTCCAATAACTAAGCTCTGCGTAAATCTTCCATTGATTAATTCTGTCTCTAGAAAAATCGCAGCATATTCTCCAATAAGATCTTTTACAATCGCAAGGCCCATTCCTCTACGATCCCCTTTAGTTGAAAATCCCTTTTCATAGAGTCGATTCCAATTAATCGGCTCATCAGAAATAGAGTTCTTTATAATCAGATGCACTCCATTTGGCATATTAAAAACCGCTATTTGAACTTCTTTTTCTTGACTCATTTTAGCAGCTTCAATAGCATTATTGACTAAAATTCCGACAGTTCGTACGAGATCCAACAATCTCATTGGAACCTTTTCAATAATGTCTTCTGTTTCAAAGGTTAGTTTAACACCCATTTCCTCCGCATAAATCCATCCCCTACTTAAGATACTTCTCAAAGCAGAATCTCGAATATTTCCTAGGTCAAATCCTGTATATTCTTCTTTTTGGAGTTGGCCATAGCATTCCTCAAGAACATCTCTTTGAATTCGTTTAATATCCTCAATATTCTCTTCCTCAATCGCCAAATTTAAAGAAGTGATAATATTTCCAAAATCATGACGAAAACCTTTTAATTCTAAATAAAGGCCTTGAATTTTATTCATATACTGTTCCATTTGGCGCTGTTCAAACCTCTTTTGCTTCAACTCCATTTTCTTTTCATAACGGTCTCGAACCGTCTTCATTTGAACCAAGGTTCCGACAAACATCAAGAAACAAATCGTTGCTACCATACTACCAAAACTATTGAAATGACCAATATCACTTATCCAATGAGAAGCATTCAATACTAAGGTTAAAATAAGATAACTAACAATCAATTCCTGGACAAATTTCTTAAAAACCCGCTCTTTAAAATAAAGAAGATTCACTTCGAGAATGGTTAATATCTTCATGATTAAAACAAGTGAGATAATTCGGAGAGTCAAAAAATAATAGTCAGAACATTGATGAATTATACTATCACCAAAAACAGAAGAAGTGATTACAGATAAAAATGTATCTGTACTTTCAACTGCTAAATAAATGACGAATGAATATAAAATAGCTATCTGACGTTGAATATTACAAATAAAATAGTAATAAAGGTACAGAAACAGTGGCCATAGACATAACATTAGATAATCAATATTTAAATCAAAGTAATCTAAGACCGCTGTGATGACAAATACAGCAACAACACCAGATCCTAAAATCAATTGTTTACTATATTTATTAAGTTTTTGATCAATTTTTAAAAAAGATAAAAAAATTATAAAAATAGTTAAGATTAAAGATAGAGTATTTAGAAACATCAGTTTCCTCCCCTACCAAAAATTAGATTAATAAGTTCACCAACACTATTCTTTCTCCGTTTATCCCCTCCACAAATTTGCTGCAATTCTTTTTCTGTGAGAACTTTAAATGCCTTAGAAACTGTTGATGGATTATTTTTCATAAAAAAAACTCCTTATAATTTATTTGGTTATTAAATTATTAAATTTAATATACATAAATTTTAGTAAAAAATCAAAGACTTTTTTAACATTTCCGCTATTTGGTTCATTTTTACAGCTATTTGGAACGAAAATCTAGTTTTTGCAATTTTTTTATCCCATATGTTTTAAAAAAATCTAGTTTCTTTAAAAAAATAGATAACAAAAAAACGTGATTTGTATAAAAATCACGTTTTTTATTTTGATCCCAGCAGGATTCGAACCTGCGACCGTTCGCTTAGAAGGCGAATGCTCTATCCAGCTGAGCTATGAGACCAGATGTCCTTTTATTCTATCAGAAAATAGGAGGAGCGTCAAGATTCATTTATGGTAGGGACTTCCCTGTTGAATCATAAATGCCCGATAGATTTGTTCTATCAAAACAAGCTTCATCAATTGATGGGGAAGAGTTAACTTTCCAAAACTCATGAGTAAATTCGCTCGTTTTTTTACAGCTGGAGACAAGCCTAGGCTCCCTCCAATCACAAAAGTAATTTCAGAATACCCTCGTACAGTTACCTCTTCTAAGGTTTGACTAAACTTCTCAGATGGAAATTGTTGTCCTTCAATCGCTAAGGCAATCACATACTCACGATCGCCAACTTTTGCTAAAATGCGATTTCCTTCTTTTTCAAGTATTTGCTGATTTTCTAAGTCACTGGCCCGATCTGGAGTTTTCTCATCCGGCAATTCTACCATTTCTACCTTCGTAAACCGACCCAAGCGTTTAGTATATTCAGCAATTCCATCTTTTAAATACTTTTCTTTTAATTTTCCAACGGTTACAATCTTAATTTTCATATTCATATTCTAACACAAATGAACTTATACACAAGTCTTCAACAAATTCACTTGAATATATCATTAAAAAAATGGCTCTATACTCATGTTTTTCACACTTATACACAGTTTTCCACAAGTTGTGGAAAAAATTTCTATTTTAAGTTATAATTAAGAAACTAGATCTATAATTTTCCATAATTGGAATAAATAGGAGAAAACTATGAAACAATCATCAAATTTTCTAAAAAAAGCTTTGCAACTTTTACTTGTTCTTGTCATTGGTTTTACTGGAGGAATTTTAGGAACCTTAACCTCTTTCCAGTTTACCAAAGGGAATTCTGCAAATTCTAGCCAAGAAATAAAATCTACCAAAGTCAATCGCGCTTATAAGAATACAACATCAACTAGTGAAGCTGTTGATAAGGTTAAAAATGCAGTTGTTTCTGTTATTACCTACGCTGAAACCTCTGAAAAAGGCTTTATTAATGGAGAAACAGACTCTGATCCAGAAGTAGCTAGTGAAGGTTCAGGTGTTATCTATAAAAAAGATGGTAAGGATGCTTATGTAGTAACCAATGCTCACGTGTTAATGGGAGCAACACAAGCCGACATTCTTTTTGCAGATGGAAACAAGGTTTCTGGAGAAGTTGTTGGTTCAGATACCTTCTCAGATATTGCGGTTGTCAAAATCAGTTCAGATAACGTTACGACCGTGGCTGAATTTGGGGATTCATCTAAATTGACCGTCGGAGAGACCGCAATCGCTATTGGTAGTCCTTTAGGGACAAAATTTGCCAATTCCGTTACTCAAGGGATTGTTTCTAGTCTTGGACGTACTGTGAAGCTCAAATCAGAAGACGGTCAAAATGTGTCTACAAAAGCTTTGCAAACGGATGCTGCAATCAACCCAGGGAATTCTGGTGGTCCCCTTATCAATATTCAGGGACAAGTCATCGGAATTACCTCAAGTAAAATTTCTTCAAATGGGCAAACTGCGGTTGAAGGAATGGGATTTGCTATTCCTGTAAATGATGTGCAAAATATTATTGAACATTTAGAAAAAGATGGTAAAGTCATTCGTCCAGCACTTGGAATTACCATGATGGACCTGGCTAGTCTATCCTCTTCTGATCTTAGCCAATTAGACATTCCAAGCAAACTCAAAGGTGGGGTTCTTGTTCGCTCAGTTGAAAATGATATGCCGGCATCCAAACATTTACGTCGATTAGATATCATTACAAAAATCGATGATACAACCATTGAATCAACTGCAGATTTACAATCTGCCCTCTATTCTCATCAAATTGGTGATGAAATCAAAGTCATTTTCTATAGAGATGGTAAGCAAAAAACAGCAACCATTGAACTTACAAAATCAACAGAAAATCTTGGAAATTAAGTAAATTTACAACAGTGTCAACACACCTTTACGAAATTGTAAAGGTGTGTTATGCTATATACATCATGGAAAAAATTGATATTATTGACGTAAAGCAAATACGAACCAATCCTTTTCAACCTCGTCAAACCTTTGTAAAAGAGAAATTAGAAGAACTCGCAGCCTCAATCAAAGAAAATGGATTAATCCAACCTATTATTGTTCGAAAATCTCCTATTGTTGGTTATGAACTACTTGCTGGAGAAAGACGCTACCGAGCAGCTCAAATGGCTGGTTTCAAAGAAATCCCTGCGATTATAAGAGAATTATCAGATGATGACATGATCAAACAAGCCATTATCGAAAATTTACAAAGAGAAGATTTGAATCCAATTGAAGAGGCCGAATCCTACCAACATCTTATTGATAAAGGGGCTACCCATGAAGAAATTGCTCAATTTATGGGAAAATCTCGTCCTTACATCAGCAACATGGTCCGCTTACTTCATCTCTCACCAGCTGTCAAAGACGCTATCAAAAACGAGAAAATTTCACAAGGACATGCCCGTATTTTAGTTCCCTTAAAGGAAGATCTACAAATCTATTGGCTGGAACGAATTCTGAAAGAAGGACTAAGCGTTCGTAGTTTGGAAGAAAAGGTTGGTCAAAAAAAGAAAACACCAAGTAAAAAAGAGAAAGAACTCTTTTTAGCACAGGAAGAAAATAGACTAAAAAAGATTCTAGGAACCGAAGTAGAAATCCATCTGACGAAACAAGAAAAAGGAAGTATTCATATTTCATTTAACAACCTTGATGAATACCAACGAATTATTAACAGTCTCAAATGAGGCTGTTATTTTTTATAGAACAATTAACAGATTTATCCACTTATTTACAACTCTTCTTTACTTGCTATTCCTACTTTATTCTATCTTATCCCCAACTTGTGGAAAACTTCTACACACATTGGGGATAACTATTCACATATTGTGGAAAAAACTCTTTTTTATTCCCTCAGAACAAGTTGTGGAAAACTCCCTCCTTTTATGATAAAATAAGAAAAACATAGCAAGTAAAAATGAATAGGAGGGCGATAGGTGTCAAGAGAAGAAACCTTCTGGAATCGTGTGATTGAATTAAGTAAAAAGACATTTAAAAAAGAAATTTTTGACTATTTTGTCCTTACTTCAAGACTCATCAAAGTCGATCAACAAGAAGCCATTATTTATTTAGATGCGGAAGTAAAGAAATTATTCTGGGAAGAGAATATGACAAAGGTGATTCTGACTGCTGGTTTTGAAATTTATGCAGTAGAATTAACCATTTCCTATCAATTCAATCTTGAAGAAGAGGAAGAAGAAAAAGAGTTTATCCCTCTTTCAGAAACGAATAGAGACTATGCAGTTAGCCATACTCCAATCATCGATTTGCCTCCTATCCAAACAGGGTTAAAAAAGAAATACACCTTTGATAATTTTGTAAGTGGAGACGGAAATCAATGGGCTTTGGCTGCCGCTTTAGCAGTTTCTGAAAACCTAGCTACCACTTATAATCCTTTATTTATCTATGGAGGACCTGGTTTAGGAAAAACGCATTTGCTCAACGCAATTGGGAATCAGATTATGGAAAACTACCCAAATGCTCGAGTAAAATACATCCCAGCAGAATCCTTTATCAATGAATTTTTAGAGCGTCTTCGCCTCAATGATATGGATACCTTTAAAAAAACCTATCGAAACTTGGATCTGCTCTTAATTGATGATATTCAATCTCTTGGAGGGAAAAAGGTTACAACTCAAGAAGAGTTCTTTAATACCTTTAATGCTCTTTATGGGGATAATAAGCAGATTGTCCTAACCAGCGATCGTAGTCCTGATCATTTAGATAGCTTAGAAGAACGTCTAGTCACGCGCTTTAAGTGGGGCTTGACTCAAAATATTACACCACCAGATTTTGAAACGCGAATTGCTATTTTGAGAAATAAAATCGAAGACCTAGACTTTACTTTCCCAGATGATACCCTTGAATACCTAGCAGGTCAATTTGATTCGAACGTCCGAGACTTAGAAGGTGCTTTGAATGATATTTCTCTCGTGGCAAGAGTTAAAAAAATCAAAGATATTACAATTGATGTCGCAGCCGAAGCCATTCGAGCTCGTAAGAATGAATCTTTACAAATCACTGTAATTCCTATTGAAAAGATTCAAGCTGAGGTTGGAAAATTTTACAATGTCAGTGTCAATGAAATGAAAGGCACTCGACGGGTTCAAAATATTGTCCTAGCTCGACAAGTAGCGATGTACCTCGCCCGCGAAATGACTGATAATAGTCTTCCCCGTATTGGTCGTGAATTTGGAGGAAAAGACCACACAACAGTCATGCATGCTTATGAAAAAATCAAAGGGATGATCGAAATTGATGACAATCTCAGACTCGAGATTCAAACTATCAAGAAAAAATTAAAGTAATCTCATGTGGACAATCATAGAAAAACTTGCTTCTTTTTCCACATGTTGTAAACAAGGAACTTTTCAATTCCTGTCTGGCTTTAGAAGACTTTTCCACATGTTCCACACACTCTACTATTACTATTAACTTACTAATACTAAAATAATAAAAGGAGATCTCATGATCAATTTTTCTATTAACAAGGCCTATTTCCTACAAGCTTTAAATACGACAAAAAGAGCCATTAGTTCAAAAAATGCAATTCCTATCTTATCTACTATTAAGATTGACGTAACTTCTGAAGGAATTACTCTCATTGGATCAAATGGACAAATTTCAATTGAATACTTTATTTCTGTTAAAGATGAAAATGCAGGCCTTCTAGTAACAACACCAGGCGCTATTCTCTTAGAAGCAACTTTCTTTATCAATGTTGTCTCAAGTCTACCAGATGTCGTTTTAGATGTGAAAGAAATCGAACAAAAACAAATTGTATTAGTTAGTGGGAAATCAGAAATTACCCTTAAAGGGAAAGATGCAGAACAATATCCTCGCATTCAAGAAATTTCAGCTAGCAACCCTCTAACGCTCCCAATTCAAACCTTGAAGAAAATCATTTCTGAGACAGCTTTTGCAGCAAGTACCCAAGAAAGTCGTCCGATTTTGACAGGAGTCCATTTTGTTCTTTCTGATCACAAGGAATTAAAAACGGTGGCAACAGATTCTCATCGAATGAGTCAAAAAAATATTACTCTTGAAAAAAATGGGGATAACTTTGATGTTGTGATTCCAAGCCGTTCTTTACGCGAGTTAACGTCTGTCTTTTCAGATGAAATTGAACAGGTTGAAGTCTTCTTTGCGAATAACCAGATTTTATTTAGAAGTGACAATATCAGTTTCTATACACGCTTACTAGAAGGAAACTATCCAGATACAGATCGCTTGATTCCAACAGAGTTTAGTTCTGAAGTAACCTTTAAAGTTGCTCATCTTCGCCAAGCAATGGAACGGGCCCGCCTTTTGTCTAACGCTACTCAAAATGGTACTGTTAAATTAGAAATCGCTAGTGGAGTCGTTTCTGCTCACGTAAATTCTCCTGAGGTAGGGCGTGTGAATGAAGAAATTGATACAGAAGCAGTTTCGGGAGATGATTTGAACATCAGCTTTAATCCAACTTATTTGATTGACGCTTTGAAAGCTATTGAAAGTGAAAAAGTCGTCATTCGCTTCATCTCTGCAGTTCGTCCCTTTACATTGGTACCAGCAGAGGAATCTGAACGCTTCATTCAATTAATTACACCAGTTCGGACCAATTAAGGGCCAAAAGCTAGCATCAAAAAGGCTAGCTTTTCGTCTTCTATGTTGATGAAAGGAAAATCCATGTATCAGGTCGGTGATTTTGTAGAAATGAAAAAACCCCATGCTTGTATCATCAAAGCAACAGGGAAAAAAGCCAATTGTTGGGAAATTAGGCGAGTAGGGGCAGATATCAAAATTCGTTGTAGCAATTGTGATCATATGGTCATGATGAGCCGTCACGATTTTGATCAAAAAATGAAAAAAGTATTGTAAAAGAGGCTGGGACTTTTGTCCCAGCCTCTCAATTGTCTTTGGATTGTCGAGCAAGACGCAGTGGTTGAGTGGGCTCTACTACGCTGATTTCATCAGCTTTTACAGCCCTACTCAACTGTGCGGAGGTGGGACGACGAAATCGAATTCTAACGAATTACCGATTTCTGTCCCACTCTCTTTTGTATTATTATTTTAATTCTTCAAATTTTCCATCTTTTACTTCTTTGAAACCATTGGATTTAAAGGTTTTAAGCGTTGTCTTGTAGCCAATGTAATCAACATTTTGATTTTCTTGTGCAGCAATTAACTGATTTTCTTGTAATTCTTTTAAATCTGCCTTGGTATAATCAATCTTTGTTTTTTCAACGACATAGTCATCCTTGTATTCTGCAGAGTGTGAGAATCCTTTGACATCTTTGAATTTCTTATCATATTCATCAATAACTTCTTTTAATTGTTCTTTTGGCAAGCCTGTTCCTTCGTAGTAAATAATACTTGTTGAATCTGTACTTAAAATTTTATCACCTTGATATTCAAGAACTACACGAATGTCTGTTTTCTTATCTTGGTCAATTAATTGAAGATAACCTTTTTTTGTGCTTTGTCCACAAGCTGCCAGTAGAAAGAGAGTAAAGACTGCTAAAAGAGGCAGAAGGATAGATTTAATTGATAGTTTTTTCATGACAAAAACTCCTTTATTATTGTTGGTTTGATTATATCATATTTTTACTTTAGGAAACGTTACAGTTTAGTAATAATTCAGAATCCATTTTTCATCCCTTTGTTCTTTGAATTATGATATAATAGATAAGATTGAAATGGGAACGGAGAAGAAGAAAAATGGCTTTAACAGCAGGTATTGTAGGTTTGCCAAACGTTGGTAAATCAACCCTATTTAACGCAATTACAAAAGCAGGAGCAGAGGCTGCAAACTATCCCTTTGCGACCATTGATCCAAACGTTGGAATGGTAGAAGTTCCAGATGAACGCCTCCAAAAATTGACGGAAATGATTACTCCTAAGAAAACAGTTCCAACAACCTTTGAATTTACAGATATTGCAGGGATTGTTAAAGGAGCTTCTAAAGGGGAAGGGCTCGGGAACAAATTCTTGGCCAACATCCGTGAAGTAGATGCTATTGTCCATGTGGTTCGTGCCTTTGATGATGAAAATGTCATGCGGGAGCAAGGTCGTGAAGATGCCTTTGTCGATCCATTAGCAGACATTGATACCATTAACCTAGAATTGATTTTGGCTGACTTAGAATCTGTGAATAAACGCTATGCGCGTGTGGAAAAGATGGCCCGTACGCAAAAAGATAAGGAATCCGTTGCAGAATTTAACGTTCTTCAAAAGATTAAACCTGTTCTTGAAGATGGAAAATCAGCTCGTACCATCGAATTCACAGACGAAGAGCAAAAAGTAGTTAAAGGACTTTTCCTTTTGACCACGAAACCAGTTCTTTATGTAGCGAATGTAGATGAAGATGTGGTTGGAGAACCAGATTCGATCGATTATGTGAAGCAAATTCGTGAATTCGCAGTAACAGAAAATGCAGAGGTAGTGGTGATTTCTGCGCGTGCGGAGGAAGAAATTTCTGAGTTAGACGATGAAGATAAAAAAGAGTTTCTTGAAGCCATTGGTTTGACAGAATCAGGTGTGGATAAGTTGACCCGTGCAGCTTACCATTTACTTGGACTGGGAACTTACTTCACAGCTGGTGAAAAAGAAGTTCGTGCTTGGACCTTTAAACGTGGCATGAAAGCTCCTCAAGCAGCTGGTATTATCCACTCTGACTTCGAAAAAGGATTTATCCGTGCAGTAACGATGTCTTATGACGATTTGGTAAAATACGGATCTGAAAAGGCTGTAAAAGAAGCGGGACGATTGCGTGAAGAAGGGAAAGACTATATCGTTCAAGATGGTGATATCATGGAATTCCGCTTCAATGTGTAAAGAAAACAAGTAAATAACCAAAAGGTTGGAAAAAAATTCCAGCCCTTTTGGCTTTTGAAAGGGAAAGCAAATGACAAAATTAATCGTCGGATTAGGAAATCCGGGAGATAAATATGTAGAAACCAAACACAATGTGGGGTTTATGCTAGTAGATCAGCTAGCGAAGTCTCTCAATCTCACCTTCTCACATGATAAGATTTTTCAAGCAGATGTAACCTCTACTTTTATAGATGGAGAAAAGGTCTTTTTGGTCAAACCAACCACTTTTATGAATGAGAGTGGCAAGGCCGTACACGCACTTTTGACTTATTATGGCTTAGAGGTGGAAGATTTGGTCGTTATTTATGACGACTTGGATATGGAAGTCGGCAAGATTCGCCTTCGAGCTAAAGGATCGGCTGGAGGTCACAACGGAATCAAATCGATTATCAACCATATTGGAACTCAGACCTTTAATCGAATCAAGATTGGAATCGGAAGACCTAAGCATGGCATGTCAGTGGTCCACCATGTCTTAGGGAAATTCGATCAGGATGATTATGCTGCCATCCTCCTTGCCATCGACAAATCAGAAGAAGCTCTTCGTTTTTATTTGAAAGATGGTCAATTTGAAAAAGCAATGCAACGATACAATGGATAAATATAAGACACTGGTTGATCTATTTCAACAAAATAAAGATATCAGAAAATGGCAACAGGACCAGCAAAAAAGAAGTCGCTCTCTTTTACTAGGACTGTCTTCATCCACTAAAGCTATTACGATGGCAACAGCTGTTGAAAATGGTCACAAGGTCTTAGTCTTGACCTCCTCTCAAAATGAAGCAGAACGGCTTGCCAGTGATTTACTGGGATTACTAGGCGAAGAAAAGGTCTATCTTTTCCTCGGAGATGACAATCCCTTGGCAGAATTTGTCTTTGCTTCCCAGGAACGGGTCTTTTCTCGTTTGGAAGCTCTGGACTTTCTCCTAGCTCCAGAAAAAGAAGGAATCGTTATTGCCAATGTCAGTGGTAGCCGTTTGCTCTTACCTAATCCAAAGACTTTCAGCTCTATGATTCAACCTTTCTCTGTTGGAGAAGAACGAAATCTGACAGAATTGAAAGATACCCTACTGGCCATGGGCTATCAAAAGGTTTCACAGGTAAGCCAACAGGGTGAGTTTAGTCTTCGAGGGGATATTTTAGATCTTTTTGAAGCCAGTCAAGATTTCCCTTATCGCCTGGAATTTTTTGGAGATGAGATAGATGGCATTCGGACTTTCTCTCCAGAGACTCAACGTTCACTAGAAAATCTAGATGCGATAAGGGTTCATCCAGTTAGTGATATGCTACTAACGAAAGATGATTTTTTAAGAGGACAGAAGAACCTAGAAAATCTGATTCAAAAAAGCCCTAATCCAGAGCTAAAATCCTATTTGGCTGAGATTCTCACAGAGGCGCATCACCAGCGACTCCATGCAGATAGTCGAAAATTTCTCTCTCTTTTTTATCAGCAAACCTATACTCTCTTTGATTACCTGCCCAAGCATGCTCCTGTTTTTTTGGATGATTACCATAAAATCATGGATCAGGAAACGCGGTTTGATGTAGAAGTTGCTAATCTTTTGACAGAGGATTTACAAAAGAGTCGGTCTTTTTCTGAAGCTCAGTATTTTGCGGACAATAGCGCGCTCTTACGCACTTATAAACCAGCTTCTTATTTTTCAAATTTCCAAAAAGGCTTGGGAAATCTGCGATTCGATGCTCTCTATTCTTTTAACCAATACCCCATGCAGGAATTCTTTAGTCAATTTACTCTCTTAAAAGAGGAAATTGACCGTTTCCGTAAACAAGATTACACAGTCATCCTTCAAGTGACGAGTAAACAAGGCTTCCAGCAGTTACAAGAGCACTTGAGAGACTATGGGATCGACCTGGATTATCTTACACCCGATCATCTTCATCCAGGACAGAGCCAGTTGATCATCGGTGGTTTGGCACGTGGATTCCATTTTGTGGATGAGAAGATTGTCCTCATTACAGAGACAGAAATCTTTCAGAAAAAGGTTAAAAGAAAGATTCGTCGGCAAACCATTTCCAACGCTGAGCGGTTGAAAAACTACAATGAGTTGGAAAAGGGAGACTACGTCGTTCACCAGGTTCATGGAATTGGTCAGTATTTAGGACTAGAAACCATTGAAATTTCTGGCGTTCACCGAGACTATGTCTCCATCCAGTATCAAAATGGAGACCGGATTTCCATTCCTGTGGATCAAATCCAGATGCTGTCCAAGTATGTTGCGAGTGATGGCAAGCCTCCTAAAATCAACAAACTGAACGATGGTCGCTTCCAAAAGGCTAAACAAAAGGTCCGTCAAGAAGTAGAGGATATTGCAGATGATCTGATTCAACTCTATGCAGAGCGCAGTCAATTACAAGGCTTTGCTTTTACTCCAGACGATGAGAATCAAGAAGCTTTTGATCAGGCCTTTCCTTATGTTGAAACAGATGATCAGATTCGCTCTATCCAAGAAATTAAAAAAGATATGGAGTCTTCAAGCCCCATGGATCGCCTCTTGGTCGGTGACGTAGGCTTCGGGAAAACAGAAGTTGCTATGCGAGCGGCCTTTAAAGCTGTCAAAGACCACAAACAAGTAGCCGTATTAGTTCCGACAACAGTCTTAGCTCAACAGCACTATGCCAATTTCAAAGAACGCTTCGAGGCCTTTCCAGTAGAAGTCGATGTCTTGAGTCGTTTCCGGAGTCGTGCTGAGCAAAAAGAAACTTTGGAAAAACTAAAAAAAGGCCAGGTCGATATTCTGATTGGAACCCATCGCCTCTTATCTAAGGATGTGGAATTTGCGGATCTCGGTCTTATCGTGATTGATGAGGAGCAACGGTTCGGTGTCAAACATAAGGAAACCCTCAAGGAATTAAAGAAAAAAGTCGATGTCTTAACCTTAACGGCAACGCCCATTCCTCGTACCCTCCACATGTCTATGTTGGGAATTCGGGATCTATCTGTTATTGAGACCCCGCCGACCAATCGGTATCCTGTTCAAACTTATGTCCTAGAAACCAATCCAACCATTATACGAGATGCCATTCGTCGGGAGATGGATCGGGGAGGCCAGGTCTATTATCTCTACAATAAGGTGGACACCATTGAACAAAAGGTTTCAGAACTACAAGAATTAGTTCCAGAAGCCTCTATTGGTTTTGTCCATGGACAGATGAGTGAAGTGCGGTTAGAAAATACCTTGATGGACTTCATTGAAGGTGAGTATGATATTTTAGTCACAACCACCATTATTGAGACAGGAGTAGATATTCCTAATGCCAATACCCTCTTTATTGAAAATGCCGACCATATGGGCTTGTCTACCCTTTACCAATTGAGAGGCCGGGTCGGACGAAGCAATCGCATTGCCTATGCCTACTTGATGTATCGGCCGGACAAAACCTTGACAGAAGTTTCTGAAAAGCGCCTAGAAGCTATCAAAGGTTTCACTGAATTGGGATCTGGTTTTAAGATTGCTATGCGAGACTTGTCTATTCGAGGTGCGGGAAATATTTTAGGAGCTTCTCAGTCTGGCTTTATTGATTCTGTCGGATTTGAAATGTATTCACAGTTACTCGAAGATGCTATTGAGAAAAAACAAGGAAAAGAGAAAAAACGTCAAAAAGGAAATGCAGAACTCAATCTCCAAATTGATGCCTACATTCCAAGTGACTATATTTCCGATGAACGTCAAAAAATTGAAATTTACAAACGCATTCGAGAAATTCAAGTTCAAGAAGATTATGAGCTTTTGCAAGACGAATTGATTGATCGATTTGGAGAATACCCAGATGTGGTAGCCTATCTCCTAGAAATAGGGTTTATCAAATCTTATCTGGATCAGGTCTTTGTTAAAGTAGTCGATCGAAAAGACCAGCAACTAACGGTGAAATTTGAGCCAATTACTAAGCAACTTTTCTTGACTCAAGATTATTTTGCTGCCTTATCAGCAACGAATTTAAAAGCTCGTATTGCAGAAAGCCAAGGCTTGATTGAATTAATCTTTGATGTGCGAAATAAGAAAGATTTTGAAATTTTAGAAGGCTTGCGACGATTTGGGGAAAAATTACTAGCCATCAAGCAGGAAAAACTGGAAAAACAAGACTAGAAAAATAGATTTTACTGGGCTCTTTCTAAAAAAATGGTACAATAATACATTAGAGGTGATACGATGAGATTAGATAAATATTTAAAAGTTTCCCGCATTATCAAAAGACGCCCTGTAGCTAAAGAAGTAGCCGACAAGGGGCGCATCAAAGTTAACGGGGTCCTAGCAAAAAGTTCAACCGACTTAAAGGTAAATGACGAAGTCGAAGTTCGCTTTGGAAATAAGCTATTGACAGTAAAAGTGTTGGAAATGTTAGATAGCACCAAAAAAGAAGATGCGTCTAAAATGTATGAAATTATTCGTGAAACAAGGATAGAAGAAGATGCCTAAAAATATTGTACAAATGAATAATCGGTATATCCAAGACGAACATCAACGTCAGAAATACCAGAATGAAGAGCGGAAAAAACAAAACCGATTTATGGGTTGGGTTCTCATTTTAATTATTTTATTGTTCATCCTTCCAACCTATAATCTGGCTCAGAGTTACCAGACGCTTCAAAAACGCAAACAACAATATGTTCAATTGCAAGAACAATATCAGCAAACCCTTGAGGAAAAAGAATATCAAAAGGATATCGTAGAGAAATTGAAGGATGACGAATACGCTGCAAAATATGCACGCGCAAAATATTCCTTCTCTAAAGATGGCGAATATATTTATACGATACCTAACTTATTACCGAAATAATGGAAAATATTGTAAAAACAGTTCAACAATTTCTAGAATATTCTGATACAAAATTAGAAGAGTTAGCTAAAAAGAATCAAGCTTTAAAATTGCAGGAAGAAAATCAAGAAAGGAGCAAGGATGAATAAGTTAGTTTATTGGATGGTTTTTCCTACTTTCTTAGCCACCCAACCCTTATCTGATTCCTCCCAGCCCCAAATTCCTTTAACTTCTGATTCTTCTTACACTAGCCAAATAGGGACTCAAGACCATTTCTTTGTCTCCATCCCGTCCAATCCAAATGTTTATCAGCCAATCGTGACCTATTCAGATCCAGAATTGAGTCAAAAAGCTGGGGAAATCAAGCCTGATACTCCCTTTACTGTTGATCAATTATTTGTGAATGACCAAGGGAAATCTGTTTTTAAATTATCGAATAAACAGTATGTAGTAGCTGATCAAGATCAAATTTACGAAGATTCGATTTTGGAATTAACAGAAGAAAAAAAGACCATGTGGCTGTCATCCTCTTTTACAGTTTATGATCAACCTTTGGTGAATGGCGCAAAAAGTAAAAAAACAAGTCTGGCTCCCTATAGCAAGGTTCAAGTCACCAAGAGTGCCAAAACTTCAAAAGGGATCTACCTAGAAATTTCTGGCCAGGGTTGGATTTCAAAAGATGAACTTTCTGCTACAGATAATCGGATGGAAAAAGTCCAAGAGATTCTGAATCAGAAGTACAACAAAGATGGAATTGCAGTCTACGTGAAGCAAGTGGATACTGGAAAGACTGCCGGGATACATGAAGATCAGGAAATGTATTCTGCCAGTATAGCCAAGCTTTTATATTTGTACTATACTCAAAAAGAGTTGAATGAGAATCAAGTAGATTTGCAGACTTCTTTAAAGTATACAAAAGAAGTCAATGATTATCCTGGATCTTATGAACCGGAAGGTAGTGGAAGTATTTCAAAAACACCAGATGATAAAGATTATACCGTCGCTGATTTGATTAATCGGGTGGCCAAAGAATCTGATAATGTAGCTCATAATATTTTAGGCTATTATGTGACGCATCAATCAGATAAAGAATTTCAAAAGGTGACCAATAAGATTGCAGGAAAAACATGGAATGTAGAAAATAGAATGGCATCTGCAAAAATGGCAGGAAATGTCATGGAAGCTATCTACCAACAAAATGGTGGGATCATTGATGCTTTGTCGGATACTCGCTTTGATGATCAACGAATTTCAAAAGATATCCCAGTCAAGGTTGCTCACAAGATTGGAGATGCATATGATTTTCGTCATGATGTCGCCATTGTTTATACCGATTCACCATTTATTTTAGCTATTTTTACGGATCACTCTGATTACGAGACTATCTCAGAAATTGCAAAAGATATTTATGAGGTCTTACAGTAATGAAAGAAAAATTTCTTCAGTTCTGTCAAAAGGAGGGACTTTTTGAATCTCATCAAAAAGTCCTTTTGGCTTTATCAGGAGGAGTGGACTCCATGACCTTACTGGATTGGCTCTACCATTATCAGCATCAATTGGGAATCAACCTTGTTCTTGCTCATGTCAATCATCACCAACGCATTGAAGCTGATCAGGAGGAAAGAGGAATTTGGGAATTAGCTGAAGCAAAACATCTACCACTGAAGGTTGCCCATTTCTCTGGTCCTTTTTCTGAAAGCCGAGCTAGACAATTCCGCTATGACTTTTTTGAAAAAGTTATGAAAGAAGAAGCTTGTAGTGCTCTCGTTACTGCTCATCATATGGATGATCAGGCAGAAACCATTTTGATGCGTTTGATTCGTGGAAGTCGTCCGCGGCATTTAAAAGGAATTCCTTTAAAACAACCATTTGGGCAGGGTGTGTTGATTCGCCCTCTCTTATATTTCAAAAAAGAGGATTTTCCAGAAATTTTTCATTACGAGGATAAAAGCAATCAGTCTTTAGACTATTTTCGTAATCGTGTTCGTCATCGTTATCTCCCACTGTTAGAGGAAGAAAATCCTCAAGTGACGAGTGCTTTGGTCAACTTAGGTGAGGATCTCAGTCATTGGCACCAGGCCTTAAAAGAGTTGACCAAAGATTTGAATCCACAAGATGTGACACAGTTTCAAAAACAATCACCAGCTGTTCAAATTTATTTGCTAGAAGAGTATATAGCTAGCTTTCCAGATTTGCAGTTGAGTCGGGCGCAATTTGAACAACTGCATAGAATAGTAGTGAATAAATCCAATACGCAGCAAGTTCTAAAGAATGGTTATGAAATTTATAAAGATTACCACTATTTTGAAATTCGGAAAATCAGTCGTAGGACGGATGACCGACTGTCAGAAGATTTGTTACAATTTGGAACCATAAAGGCAGTAGGGGCTTATCGCTTTTTATTTGGAGTGGAACCGAGCGATTCATATATAGAGGCTATCCCACTTCCAAGCAACCATCCAGTTTCTATTCGATCCCGAAAAAAGGGAGATCGTATTCTAATGAACGGTCACCATAGAAAAATTAGCAGATTATTGATTAACCAAAAAATTCCCTTACATCAACGAAATAATCTGGTAGTTTTAGAACAAGATAAGCAAATATTGGCTATTCCTGAAATTGCGATCAGTGATTTGAGTAAGGAATTAAAAAATGATATAATGAGAGATACAATTTATATCCAGAAAATAGATAGGTAGAAAAGATGTTAGAGAACGATATCAAAAAGATACTCATTTCCCACGATGAAATCGTGACTGCAACACGTGAACTTGGTCAAAAACTGACAAAAGATTACCAAGGAAAAAATCCAATTTTAGTAGGGATTTTAAAAGGATCCGTCCCATTTATGGCAGAATTGATTAAGCATATTGATACGCATATTGAGTTGGATTTTATGTTGGTTTCTAGTTATCATGGTGGAACATCAAGTACAGGTGTGATCAATATTATCAAAGATATGGACCAAGACATTAAGGGAAGAGATATTCTCTTTGTTGAAGATATCATTGATACAGGTAAAACTCTCAAGAGTTTGAAAGAATTGTTTGAAGGCCGTCAACCGGCATCTGTTAAAATTGCCACCTTATTGGATAAACCTGAAGGTCGCTTGGTTGAAATTGAAGCAGATTACACTTGTTTCACTATTCCAAATGAATTTGTCGTGGGTTATGGTTTAGACTACGATGAGAACTATCGAAACCTTCCTTATATTGGAGTTTTGAAAGAAGAAGTATATTCAAAATAGAGGAAATTAGATGAAAAATAACAAAAACAATGGTTTTGTTCGAAATCCTTTTCTATACTTATTGATTATAGTGGCTGCTGTTACAGGTTTTCAGTATTTCTTTGCTGGAAACAGTATTGGACAAAGTCAGCAAATCAATTATACAGAATTGGTAAAAGAGATCAAATCAGACAATGTCAAGGAAATTAGTTACCAGCCAAACGGTAGTGTCATTGAAATTTCCGGTACCTATAACAAAGCAAAAACCAGTAAGGATGATACAGGGGTTCAGTTTTTCACTCCAAGCCCAAGCAAGGTCACTCGCTTCACTAGTGTGATCTTACCGTCCGATTTGACGGTTCAAGAATTACAAAACTTAGCATCCGAACATAAGGCTGACATCACTATTAAACGGGAAAGCTCAAGTGGAATGTGGATTACCATTCTGACTTCAATCGTTCCCTTTGTGATTGTCATGTTCTTCTTCTTCTCCATGATGAACCAAGGTGGTGGCGGTGGTGCCCGTGGTGCCATGAACTTTGGTCGTAACAAAGCGCGTGCTACCAATAAGGAAGATATCAAGGTTCGTTTTTCAGATGTTGCCGGGGCTGAAGAAGAAAAACAAGAACTCGTTGAAGTGGTTGAATTCTTAAAAGATCCAAAACGCTTTACAAAATTGGGTGCCCGTATTCCAGCAGGAGTCCTTCTTGAAGGCCCTCCAGGGACTGGTAAGACCCTTCTAGCAAAAGCAGTAGCAGGTGAAGCTGGAGTACCTTTCTTTAGTATTTCAGGTTCTGACTTTGTTGAAATGTTTGTCGGTGTCGGTGCAAGCCGGGTTCGTTCTCTATTTGAAGATGCTAAAAAAGCAGCACCAGCCATTATCTTTATCGATGAGATTGATGCTGTGGGACGTCAACGGGGCGTTGGCCTTGGCGGAGGAAATGATGAACGTGAACAAACCCTCAACCAGCTCTTGATTGAGATGGATGGTTTTGAAGGAAACGAAGGCATCATCGTGATTGCAGCCACTAACCGTTCCGATGTTCTAGATCCAGCCCTTCTTCGTCCAGGTCGTTTCGACCGGAAGGTTTTAGTCGGTCGTCCGGATGTAAAAGGACGAGAGGCTATCTTGCGTGTCCATGCTAAAAATAAACCATTGGCCAAAGATGTTGACTTGAAACTGGTTGCCCAACAAACACCAGGATTTGTTGGAGCAGATCTTGAAAACGTCTTAAACGAAGCAGCTCTAGTAGCGGCTCGTCGCAATAAGAAGGTCATTGATGCATCTGATATTGATGAAGCAGAAGATCGTGTGATTGCTGGTCCTTCTAAGAAAGACCGAACAGTTTCTCAAAAGGAACGCGAATTGGTTGCTTACCATGAGGCAGGGCATACCATTGTCGGATTAGTCTTATCTAATGCTCGTGTTGTCCACAAAGTAACCATCGTCCCACGTGGTCGTGCTGGTGGTTATATGATTGCTCTTCCTAAAGAAGACCAAATGCTTCTTTCTAAAGAAGATATGAAAGAGCAATTGGCTGGATTGATGGGAGGACGTGTTGCGGAGGAAATCATCTTCAATGTTCAAACCACAGGAGCTTCCAATGACTTTGAACAAGCGACCCAAATGGCGCGTGCTATGGTAACGGAATATGGAATGAGTGAAAAGCTTGGTCCAGTTCAATACGAAGGCAACCATGCCATGTTTGGAGCTCAAACGACTCAAAAATTCATTTCAGAGCAAACAGCTTATGAAATCGATGAAGAAGTAAGAAGTCTCCTAACTGAAGCTCGCAATAAAGCAGCCGAAATCATCCAAAATAATCGTGAGACTCATAAATTAATTGCAGAAGCCTTGTTGAAATACGAAACCTTGGACAGTGTTCAAATTAAGTCCTTGTATGAAACAGGTAAAATGCCAGAAGATACTGATTTAGAATTAGAAAAAGAATCTAAACCATTATCTTATGAAGAA
This sequence comes from Streptococcus sp. AM43-2AT, assembly GCF_003603405.1. NCBI lineage: Bacteria > Bacillati > Bacillota > Bacilli > Lactobacillales > Streptococcaceae > Streptococcus > Streptococcus sp. AM43-2AT. Next base: position 120,424 of record NZ_QTND01000005.1, read on the forward strand.
ATTAAATCAAAAATGGAAGAAAAATAGCAGATAACCTTTTAGTCTTCCAAATTTTATAAAAGGAGCCGAAATTTTCGGCTCCTTTTTTTTAAAAAAGTGTTGACAGATGAAAATGAACTGATATAATAGATTACGTTGTAAAAATGGTCCGTTGGTCAAGGGGTTAAGACACCGCCTTTTCACGGCGGTAACACGGGTTCGAATCCCGTACGGACTATCGCAAAAAGTTGTTACATTAGTAGCAACTTTTTTTGTATGCTAAAAACACTATTCTGCCATTCTTATCAAAATTATAACCGATTAGAGTTAGAAAAGATTCCAAATAGAAAATAAGAACAAAAAAATCCTAACCTCCTTTAAAATAAAGACAAGTTAGAAAGGAGGTCCAATGAACTTTAAAAAATCATATGAAAAAGTAAAATGGATAGTATGGAAATGTGAAAAGGAATTTTATATTCATCTTTGGGATCATGCAGATTGGGAACAAGAAGGTAGACTGGTACTATATGAGCTACAAATAAGTAATCCTGAAGTAGAAGAAAATGAAGAAATTCTATTAACCTACTTCAAAACAAAGTTTCGCAATCACATAAAGGATAAAGTTAGAAAACAAGAGAGTGATAAAAGGAAGTTAAATAAGGTACCCTATACAGAGATTGGAGAGATTAGTCATCGACTCCGATCAAAAGAACTCTTTTTGGATGAACTAGTCTTATTAAGAGGAGCCTTAAAGGAGTTCCGAAAAAATCTAACTGATCAAGAAAAAGAAGATTACGACAAATTACTGATGAACCAACGTTTCTCAGGAAAAGCAAAGATGCGTAGAAGGCTACAAGAATATTTGAAGGATTTCAAGGATCATCATTTATGAAAAAGGATGTAAGAAAGCATCCTTTTTCATAAAAATAAAAATTTTAAAAAATAGAAAAAAGTTATTGACAAGGAGAAGAGGTCGTGATATAC
>NZ_QTND01000006.1:0-49994 GCF_003603405.1 Streptococcus sp. AM43-2AT
GTATATCACGACCTCTTCTCCTTGTCAATAACTTTTTTCTATTTTTTTAAAAAAAGTTTTTCTTTTTTAAAAAAATAGAAAACGAGAAGTGGATTTTTCTCGTTTTCTTATGATTATACAAGTTCTTTATATTTTTTCTGTTCTGCTTTATTTGCCCAAACGTAATGTCCTGGCTTGATTTCAACCATTTCTGGTTTGTCGGTTGAATAATCGTGCTGATCAGGATCATAAACTTTCAGAACTTTTTTGCGTTCTAGAATTGGATCTGGAATCGGAACTGCAGATAGTAGAGATTGGGTATAAGGATGAATTGGGTTGTTAAACAATTCTTCCGTTTCAGCTACTTCTACAATAACACCTTTGTAAATAACCGCAATACGATCAGAGATAAAACGAACTACTGAAAGATCATGTGCGATAAAGAGATAGGTCAAACCCAAGTCTTTCTGGAATTTCTTCAGGAGATTCAATACTTGTGCACGAACTGATACGTCTAGGGCGGAAATCGGTTCATCTGCGATAACAAATTCTGGCTCCATTACCAAGGCACGAGCGATCCCAATCCGTTGACGTTGTCCACCAGAGAATTCATGGGGATAACGAGTCAAATGCTCTGCTAGAAGACCAACCTCATGCATAATTTCTTTTACTTTACGTACTCGGTCTTCTTCATCTTCGAAGAGGTGATAATTGTACAACCCTTCTGAAATAATATAGTCGACGGTTGCACGCTCATTCAAGCTAGCTGCTGGGTCTTGGAAAATCATTTGAATCTTTCGGATTAATTCATTTTCATCCTTGCGAGTTTGCTTCCCATTGATCTTTTTACCATCATATAAGATGTCACCTGCACTAGTGTCATTCAAACCAATGATTGCTCGACCAATCGTGGTCTTCCCACTACCTGACTCACCAACGAGGGAAAATGTTTCCCCTTTATTGATGAAGAAATTTGCATTCTTTACAGCTACAAATTTTTTACTTCCTTCACCGAAGGAAATTTCTAGATCTTTAACTTCTATTAATTTTTCTGTCATTTCCTTCTCCTAGTCCTTGATTGTTGTGAATCCCATTTTTGCACTTATTTTTTCATGAAGATTATCAATAATTTCTGGTTTATTGACTTTTGGTGCATCTTCATGCAAGAGCCACGTTTTAGCCCAATGTGTATCTGAAACGTTGAAAACTGGTGGATGTTCCTCAAAATCAATTTGCATGGCATAGTCTGAGCGCAAAGCAAAGGCATCCCCTTTTACCGGTGAGTACAATGATGGAGGAGTCCCTGGGATAGAATATAAATCACCCTTAGAAGTAGACAACTGTGGCAAACTTGAAAGAAGACTCCATGTATAAGGATGTCTTGGGTCATAGAAAATTTCTTCTACTTTACCAAATTCTACAATTTCACCAGCATACATTACGGCAACCTTATCTGCAATACTTGCCACCACACCCAAATCATGGGTGATAAATATTGTTGTAAAGTTATATTCTTTTTGTAATGATTTCAACAAGTCAATGATTTGGGCTTGAATAGTTACGTCGAGGGCCGTTGTAGGCTCGTCACAGATCAAGATATCAGGACGGCAAGCAAGCGCAATAGCAATAACGATCCGTTGGCGCATCCCACCTGAATATTGGAAAGGATATTCATCAAAGCGACGTTCTGCTTCCGGGATTCCCACCTTTTCCATATAGTCAATAGCCATTTCTCTGGCTTCTTTTGCACTCTTGCCTTGGTGTTTAATAATAACCTCTGTAATTTGTGATCCGATTGTATTAATCGGGTCCAAACTGGTCATTGGGTCTTGGAAGATCGTTGCAATTTTTGCACCACGAATTTCTTCCCAATCTTTGTTTGACTTGAGTTCTGTTAATTCTTGCCCGCGATAATTAATGGTCCCATTGGCAATTCGTCCGTTTTCTTCTAACATTCCTGTAAAAGTTTTTGTCAAAACAGATTTACCAGAACCTGATTCACCAACAAGCGCCATGACCTCTCCTTCAACAAGATCCAAAGAGACATTGCGAATAGCTGTTAAGACACGATCCCGAACATCAAATTCTACTACGATATCGCGAGCAGATAAGATTACATTTTTATCATTTGTCATATCTACTCCTCCTATCTATGTGTACGTGGATCGCTGGCGTCTGCAAGGTTTTGTCCAACGATATAGAATGACAAGGATACCAAGACTAAGACTGTCAATGGAATCCAGAAAAGATACGCATTGGTTGTTACGTTTTGTGAGTAGTCTGAAATAAGACGACCTAAACTTGGAACTGTAATCGGCAATCCCAATCCAAAGAAGGAAAGGAAGGCCTCAGTCGAAATAAAGGCTGGCAACAATTGTGTAGTTGTCGTCACAATAACAGAAACCAACTGTGGCAAAATATTTTTCGTCACAATTTTAAGGGTTGGTGTACCCAAGGTGCGACTGGCCAAGTTGTACTCTAAATCGCGGTAACGCATAATTTGGACACGGATAGAGTAAGCAATCCCAATCCATCCTGTCACTGTCATCGCCAAAATCAAGTTCCAGAAACCAGCACCAATTGAGTAAGTCAAGACAATAACAATCAACATGAATGGAACATTTGAAATAACGTTATAAACTTCCATCATGAAGCGGTCGATTGATTTTGACACACCCCAAATCCCGCCGATCACTACTCCAATCACAACGTTGATCAAGGTAGCAATAAAGGAGATGATAATCGAATTGCGGGCACCAAACCAGACTCCATCAAACAAGGATTTACCATTGTTATCCGTACCGAAGAAGGCTTTGGCACTTGGAGGATTCAAACGGGCAGTGAAGTCATTTACTTTACTTACATCATTGTAATCAAAGTTTGAAAACATTGGGTATACAAAACTCATTAAGAGAATAGCAACCAAAACGGCTAACATCAAAATGGTTGATTTCTTTTTGAAGAATTGACGGAATACGGACTTCCAATAGGAGTAAGACGGCGCATCAATTGTCTCAGAGGCAAAATCATCACGTTCCACAAATTGGAATTTCTTCTTATCGATTGTAGACATTATTTGCCTCCTTTCTTAGTTGTTAGTTTGATACGAGGGTCTACCATAACCATAAGGATATCTCCAGCCATTGCTCCAAATACAGCAAGAACAGTAAAGATGAAGACAAGACCAACTACCATGGTATTATTGGATGCCTTGATAGAATCAATCAACATTTTACCCATACCAGGGAAGGCAAAGACAGTTTCTGTCAAAGTTGCCCCTGAAATGACTAGAACCAATTGAACAGGAATCCCTGTAACGATCGGAACCATGGCGTTTTTGAAGATATGTTTGCGGGAAATTTCTTTCTCAGAAAGCCCTTTGGCACGTGCAAAACGGACAAAGTCTTGAGAATGCAAGTCGATCATGTAACGGCGAATCCAAACTGCCAATCCTGGTGCACTCAAGAGACCCAAAATCACAGAAGGTAGTACATAAGAGCGCCAATCCTGAGCCCCTAACACTGGGAAGGAATCTGGTAAGCCGATAGAAGAGCCAGCCAAGCGAACGATGTAAACCAAGGCAATCGTCGGCAATGACATCATAAATGTTAAAGTTGCCGTAGATGCACTATCAAACCAAGTATTCTTCAACAAGGCCATATAAGATCCTAAAGGAATAGCAATCAAGTAGGCAATCGCAATCCCGATTAAACCGATAATGGCTGAGCTCACAATCATGGATGGATTTTCATAATTACTCAAAGTTGCTGTATAAGCATCTCCTTTACCAAAGCGGGCGATATCTTGAGCATCTGCCTTGCTTGGTGATTTGTAAGTACGAGAGTAGATATTGATAGAAGATTCTTTTTTTCCTGTTGGGAAGTTTACTTCACTCTTCTTAGTTGTACCTTGTCCTTGTGTAATAACCTGAAGAACAGGTGTATTTGAATAAGTTGGGTAAGATTCACCCAAGTTTAAAGATACAAAATTTTGATGAATGAACGGGAATTGACCATTGAAATACAAAAGATATTTATGTTTAGTCCCCGAACCAACTACTGACCAACCAATAGCTGGGTCATTTTCAATTCGAATATAGCGTTCAAGTTTTGGATTAGTAGCATCTTTGATGACATTTGGATGGTCAATCTGAATCAGATTACCATAGAATCCAATAACACGTTCAAAGACAGGGACTTCACGAGTAGCGTAAAAACCTTTGTTTTCAGGGAAACGTTTCAATACCCAGCCATTTCCAAGATTAGAAATGTACTTTTTGTAGATCTTTTCGTTTTCTTTAGTAGGCTCTACAGTTACTGATGAGTCTTCCTTGCTTGCTTTTTCTTTCAAAGCTTTTGAATCAAGATATTCTATATACCCCATGCGATCATATACTGTATTTTCATAATTGATTTTAGAGTCTTTTGTTTTCGCAATCTTATTATAGTTAGGGTCGTTTTTGAAAATTAAATTTCTTGGGGTTAGCGTATAAATAATTGTATAGGTCAATGTCGTAACCAAAAAGATCGACACTAACGAACGCAAAATACGCATAAATATATATTTTTTCATATTCCGTTCCTTTAATGTTCAAAAGAACTTTCTCCCCTATTAGAGAAAGTTCTGATGAAGGTGATTATTTAACGTGTTTTTCAAGATCTTGCTGAGCTTTCTTGTTTGATTCAGCTTTTTCTTTCAACCATTTTTCACGTGCTTGATCATATTGTTTTTTAGTAACCGGTTCATCTTGAACTTCAACATATTTGAAATAAGTTGATCCTTTGTTACCTGTTTGTGAGGAAGGTTCAGAGAATGGAACCACTTTTGAAACCACTGTAGCTGCACCAGAGCTTGTCATAGTTGGAATGACTAATGCGCTATCTGTTAACCAAGCTTGCGCTGCTGCAAATTTTTCATAACGTGTCACTACGTCTAGGGTTTCTTTTTCTGCATCATCAAGCAACTTCGCATATTCATCTAAGCCAACAGCCTTAGCAGAGGCATTATCGACACCACCAGCAAATCCAAGATAAGTCTTAGTTTGGTCTGGAGAAGATGGTTGCAAGGTATCAAGGTAAGTAGATGGGTCATCATAGTCTGGATTCCATCCTACAAGTCCTTGAAGGTCCCAGTCAGTTTCTGCAGCTGATGGTACGTTAAGAGTAATGTTCAAGACTTCATCTTGGTCCATCATTTGAAGGTCCACAACAACGTTTTCTGTACCAAGTGTTTCTTCAACTGATTGTTTGAAGGATTGCATCCGTGACACAAAGTTTGTTGAGTTTTGTGCAACCGGAACATCCAAGTGGATTGGGAATTGAACACCTTCTTTTTGGAGTTCAGCTTTTGCCTTTTCAAACTGAGCTTTTGCTTTTTCCTTGCTATAGAGTCCGTTTTGACTGTCTGCAAGATTCACACCGCTCCATTGATCCCCATAAGTTTGCAACTTGTCTGCTACTACATCACCAAAGTCTTTACCGTTTACTTGAACAAAGGCAGGTGCAGTGTACATATTCCGAATAGCAGCCTTAGCATACTCTTTACCATTGACTTGTGCTGAGTAATTTTCGCGGTTCAAGGCAAAGGTGATGGCTTGACGGAAATCCTTGTTCAAGATAGCTTTCTTCGTAGAAGATTTCTGCTCATCTGACGTCTTAGAAGTATGGTTGTAAGCTTGACGGTCAATGTTGAAACCTAAGACTGCGACACCAGAACCAGGCTGTGTGTTGTAGATATTGTCTTTGTATTTTTCTTCAACAGACGCAAAGTTAGAGCTAGCAGGGTATAGACGCGCCTTGGTATATGAACCATCGCTAAAACCGCGCGCTATGGAATCTTGATCTGATCCATCATAATAAGACAATTTAATCTTGTCAATATGAACGTTGTCTTTATCCCAGTAATCTTCGTTCTTTTCAAAAGTGATTTCTGATTTAGAAGTGATTGATTTCAAAAGGAATGGACCATTGAACAAGATTGATTTGACATTACCAGGTTGACCAAATTCATCACCCTTGCTCTTCAAGAATTCTGTACTAATTGGGAAAAGAACTCCATTAGTTGTTTTTGAATTCCAAAAAGTTTCTGGTTGATTCAAAGTATACTCAAGTGTATAATCATCTATTGCTTTGACCCCAACCTCGGAGAAATCTGAAATTTTTCCTTCTGAGTAGTCTTTCAATCCTTTGATTGAGTCTTTCACCAATGGAAGAGATTCTGATTTCTTGTCTGCCGCATGCTTCAATCCAGTAACAAAGTCATGAGCTGTTACTTCACCATGCTCTTCGCCGTCGGCATCATACCATTTAACACCCTTACGGATTTTGTAAGTATAAGTCAAACCGTCTTTTGAAACAGACCAATCTTCAGCAATAGATGGCACAAGGTTTCCGTATTTGTCATTTTCCAACAAACCATCTACACCGTTTGTTGTAATATCGTGTACGGAAGCTTTTGAAGATACGGTGTAATCCAAAGTTGTAGGATCATCTGTATAAACATAGCCATACGTTGTATCTTTTTTTGATGCAGACTTGCTATCTTTTGAGCCAGAACATGCTGCAAGGAAAGTTGCTGCGAGCAATGTTACTCCGGCAAATGCAAAAACTTTACTTTTTTTCATTTTGAGTCTCCATTTTATTGAATTTAGATAGAATTATAGCATAAGTGAGAAAAAAAGTAAACTAAATTTTCTGAATATTTGGCAAGTGAAAGGAGCCACTAAGCGGGGGACTGTCTAAAAAATCAATCCTTTTTAGTGACTCCTTCCCCTACATAAACTTATGCCTTCTTACTATCCCAGCTATTTAGATTCGATGTGGTTCTTTAATTCTTCTTGGGCTTTTTTATTGGATTCAGCCTTTTCTTTCAACCATTTTTCTTTGCTTGCATCGTAATCCTTTGTCTTGATGACCTCTTCTGAAAGTTCAAGATATTTATAGTTGGTTCCAGTTCCTTTTGTTCCAACCCATGAAGCCGCACGACTATATGGAACAGTCCGTTGCAACATTGGAGTTCCACCGTTTGAAACAGTCGGCAAGATCAACGAACTATCAGTTAGCCATGCTTGAGCAGCTGCGTATTTCTCATAGCGTACAGCTTGGTCACTCACTTCAGCATTGGCATCTTTTAAGAGTTCGGCATACTTCCCAAAGTCAACTGCTGTAATAGCAGGGCTGTTTGAACCTGCATCCACACCTAGATAGTAGAAAACAGAACCATTAACAGGACTTAAACTCTCTAAATAAGTAGATGGATCTTGATAGTCTGGCACCCATCCTCCACCTGCAAGGTCATAATCTTTCTCAGCAGCAGTGTCCGTAAAGTAGGTAATATTGTTAAAGTCATCATCAGATAATTTCTGAATATCTACGACAACATTGTCTGCACCGAGAACAGCTTCTACGGATTGTTTGAAGGAGCTAGCTTGTTGTACCTGGCTGTTATCTGTCTGACTGACAACGTAATCTAAATGAATTGGGAATTCTACCCCTTCTTTTTGCAGTTGTTCTTTGGCTTTTGCAAACTCAGCTTTGGCTTTCTCTTGATTGTAGAGAGTGGTTTGGGCATCATCTAGGTTTACGTCTTTCCACTCATCTCCATAGGTCACTAATTGCTTCTCAACAACCTTACCGAACTCTTCGCCATTCACTTGAACAAAAGTCGGTGGAACCAAGGTATTCCGAAGGATTTTGGTCGCTGCATCTGCTCCTGATGTTTGAGCTGCATAGGCTTCACGGTCAAAGGCAAAATTCACAGCTTGACGGAAATCTTTGTTTAAAATTGCTTGTTTTGTGGACGATTTTTGAGCATCTGTCGTTTTAGCTGTATGGTTATACTTCTGACGATCAATGTTGAAGCCTAGGTAGTATGATGTGCCGTATTGAACACCATAAACAATATTATCACCAAATTTCTTTTTCACACTCTTATAAGTGGAGCTATTTGGCATTACTGTCGCAAATGAATATTGCCCATTCTCAAATTTCTTGATGACAGATTCTGGATCTGATCCGTCATTGTAAGTCAACTTCACATGATCAATATGAACATTCTTTTCATCATAATATTCCTTGTTTTTCACAAGTTCAATCTGTGATTTTGAAGTTAAATTCTTCAAATAATAAGGACCGTTATAGAGAATGCTACTTGGTTTCAAAGAACCGAAGTCTTTCCCTTGAGATTCTAAGAAAGCTTTGTTAACCGGGAAGAGGACGCCTGAGGTCGTCTTAGAATTCCAAAAACTTTCTGGACGTTCCAAGGTATATTGAACGGTATAATCATCTAGGGCTTTCACGCCAACTGTATTGAAATCTTTTGTTTCACCTTTGACAAATGCATCTAAGCCTTTAATCGAATTTTGGATTAAGAAAAGACCCTCAGATTTTGCTTCCACAGCGTGTTTGATACCTGTCACAAAGTCCTGGGCTGTTACAGCACCATACTCTTCTCCCTCACTGGTATACCATTTTGCATCTTTTCGAAGTTTATAGGTATACACCAAGCCATCTTCCGAAACAGTCCAGTCTTCTGCCAAACTTGGGATTAAATTTCCATATTTATCATTTTCTAACAAACCATCAACAAGGTTACTTGTAATATCAGACGTCGTTGTACGAGTCGATGCAATGTAGTCCAAAGTATTTGGATCTGTTGAATAAATATAAGAATAAGTAGATTGATTGCTGCTTCCACCGCCACAGGCTGTCAATAGAAGAGCACTGGCTAGAGAAACAGCGGCCAATACGAACCGTTTATTTACTTTCATCACTATCTCCTTATGTTAGGTTTTCTACCATTATACACTATTTCTCTCATTTTACCAACTATCTTTAAAATTTGCCTATGACCTTTGAGTCCTAAGAGGTCAAAATAGGATTAGAGCAGTTGCCTTCTTTTATGATACAATAGTATAGACAATAAACAATCGAGGATTCAAACGTGAAAAAAATAATCACTTTACTTCTTTGTCTACTTTTTACACTTCTCAGTACTTCTCCTGTAAGAGCGGAGGACCTAGAGCTTGGAGCTCAGCATGCTATTGCGATTGATGGGACAACAGGTAAAATACTCTACGAAAAAAATAGCGAAGAGAAAAAAGAGGTTGGTGGAATCAGCAACCTTTTGACCACTTATCTCGTCTATGAAGCCATTCAACAAGGAAAATTATCTTTAAATGACGACGTGGAGATTTCGGACAAAGCCTACCAACTAACAGCTATCGAAGGAATCAGTAACGTCCCCATGGAAGCTCGCAAGTACAAGGTTAAAGACCTGCTCACTGCTCTCCTTGTATCAAACGCCAATAGCGCTGCCATCGCCTTAGCTGAAAAAGTAGCTGGAAGCGAGGAAAAATTTATCATCCTCATGCAAGCAAAACTAAAGAAATGGGGGATTAAAGACGCCACCATTGTAAATTCCAGCGGACTGGATCAAGCCCTTATTGACGATAATAAGGAATCTAAAAAGAAGAATACTGAAAACAAGCTGAGTGCTTATGATGTTGCAGTCATCGCAAAACATCTCTTAGAAGACTACCCTGAAGTTACCAAAATCACCTCCCTTTCCCATGCAGAATTTGCTGGAATTCAATTGGAAAGCAGCAATTATATGCTAGAGAACATGCCCAGCTATCGAGCAGGAGTGGATGGTCTAAAAACTGGAAATTCCGAAAAAGGAGGCATTTCATTTGTAGCTTCTACTAACCAAAACGGTATTCGAATGATTACCGTTGTCATTGGTGTTGAGGCAATCGATGGAGATCCCTACGCACGATTTGTTGCAACAGCCAACCTGATGAATTATGTGAGCCAGAACTTCATTGCAAGCTTGATTGTCAGCAAAGGCGAAGCCTACAACAACAGCAAATCAACGGTTCTTGATGGTAAGAAAACCAGCGCTATTGCTGTTGCCAAGGATGACTTCATCGTGATCGAACGGCAAGGAAGTCAAGCAGAACCTAAAATCACCTTCGAAAGCAGCCAACCTTCTTTTAGCGCTCCCTTAAAGAAAGGTACTACCCTAGGGACCCTTACCTACACCGACCCAGAACCCATCGGGCGAGGGTATATCGAAGGTAAAGCTCCTAGTATGGAAATGGTGAGCGGAGAAAATATCCAAAAGAGTTTCTTCTTAAAGGTATGGTGGAATCAATTTGTTCGTTACGTTAACGAAAAGCTATAAATACTAATAAACAAAAGAGAGTGGGACAGAAATCGGTAATTCGTTCGAATTCGATTTCGTCGTCCCACCTCCGCACAGTTGAGTAGGGCTGTAAAAGCTGATGAAATCAGCCTAGTAGAGCCCACTCAACCACTGCGTCTTGCTCGACAATCCAAAGACAATTGAGAGGCTAGGACTTTTGTCCCAGCCTCTTTGTTTAGTTGAATCAGTCAATAGAACTTCTATCGAACTTCGAAATAAGGAAAAGCAGTGTCACTGTCTATTGGATGAGTCGGGATTTCTTCTTCAATCACCCCACGCCAACCAGATACCAATTCTTCAAAAGTCAGTTGTGCTTCTGGAGAAGCTGTTGTAAGCTTTCGACCAAACCAAGCCATGGTTGCTGTTTCTAATTGAAGCATGGCGTAGCTAATCACAGGAACATTCGCAGCTTCGTAATTTTCATTTACTGCATGGGCTACAGCTGGAGCTTGCGGCAAGAGTTGAAGACGGATTTTTTCCACAAGCGGTGGATCTAATTCTTGCCAAGAAATTAATTTCCCATCAACTTGATAATACAAGTCAAATGTTTCTTGACCTGGCTTAAAATTCGCTAGCATAAAGGCACGATCAGCTTTATCAGGGCCACCAACAGCCTTCACAGCATTAATCAAGAGATTTTGTTCCATTTGTCTCCAATAATCATCCGCTTCTTCGGCTAGATCGTTTGTAAATGGGGGAACAATTTCCTCTGCAGGAATTTCGCCCTTATTCGCTTTTTCAACATTACCAAATAATTTTTTTAAGAATCCCATTTGCTACTCCTTGCTCCTATTAGCCGACAGATCCTTCCATTTCATAGCTAATCAAGCGGTTAAGCTCAACTGCATATTCCATCGGAAGTTCTTTGGTGAAGGGCTCTACAAATCCCATGACAATCATTTCAGTCGCCTCAGATTCTGACAAACCTCGGCTCATGAGGTAATAGAGTTGTTCTTCAGAAATCTTAGAAACCTTGGCTTCGTGTTCCAAAGCGACTTGTGAGTTGTGAATTTCATTAAATGGAATGGTGTCAGATGCAGACAAGTCATCCATAATAATGGTATCACACTCGATGTGACTAACCGATTTCGCTGAATCTTTATTGAAGGTCACTTGTCCACGGTAGTCAACCTTTCCTCCACCTTTAGCAATAGATTTCGAAACAATTGAAGAGCTCGTGTGAGGAGCATTGTGGATCATTTTAGCACCTGTATCTTGGTGTTGCCCAGCATTGGCAAAAGCGATCGACAACATGGTCCCACGTGCACCTTCTCCATCTAGGTAAACTGATGGGTATTTCATGGTTGTTTTGGCACCGAGGTTCCCATCGATCCATTCAACCGTCGCATCTTTCATCGCTTTGGCCCGTTTTGTCACCAAGTTATAGACGTTATCAGACCAGTTTTGGATAGTTGTATAACGCATATAAGCGCCATCCAAAGCAAAGATTTCGACAATAGCAGCATGCAAGCTGTTACTTGAATAAGTTGGCGCTGTACATCCTTCTACGTAGTGGACACTTGCTCCTTCATCGACAATAATCAAGGTCCGTTCAAACTGACCTGTATTTTCATTGTTAATTCGGAAGTAAGTCTGCAAAGGAACATCTACTTTAACACCCTTTGGTACATAGATAAAGGTTCCACCTGACCATACTGCTGAGTTGAGTGCCGCTAACTTGTTATCTGTCGGAGGTACCAACTTAGCAAAGTATTGCTTGAACAAGTCTGGATATTCCTTCAAGGCAGAATCTGTATCGGTAAAGATGATTCCTAACTTCTCAAATTCTTCCTTCATATTGTGGTAAACCACTTCAGACTCATACTGAGCTGCTGCTCCGGCCAAGTAAGCACGCTCTGCTTCTGGAATCCCAATTCGTTCAAAGGTCTCCTTGATTTTTTCAGGCACTTCATCCCAGCTACGTGCAGGTTTATCAGATGGTTTTTGATAGTAAATCAAATCATCAAAATCGATATCTGACAAGTCTGCCCCCCATGTTTGCATAGGCATTTTTTTAAATGCTTCATAGGACTTCAAACGGAACTCCAGCATCCATTCCGGCTCATTTTTCGCAGCAGATAACTCACGAATAACTGATTCATTCAACCCTTTTCCTGTCGACAAGATCGGGTCTACATCATCGTGAAAGCCAAATTTATATTCACCAAGATCAATTGGTTTTGGTTCTACTCTTTCTTCTGTCATATCTTTCCTTTCAGTTTCTTTTTTGCGCTCTTTCCATCTGATGAATCTTCTAGTCTGGACCATAAGCATCCGAGTGTTGATTCAATTAAGTAAGAAGAAAATCGGTTAAAGGGCACACTAGAATTTGCACACTCTTATGCATCATTACGATTGAGAATCAATTGCTTTTTTGAGAGCATTCCAGGCTAGGGTCGAACACTTGATCCGTTGCGGGAATTTAGCAACCCCAGCTAAAAAAGCAGCATCTCCCAACTGGTCTTGACGGGCATCTTCTTTGCCTTGAACCATTTCCGAAAAAATAGTCGCCAACTCTAGCACTTCTTCCTTTGATTTTCCTAGGACAACATCCGTCATCATACTAGCAGAAGCCGTCGAAATCGTACAACCTGAGTTGACAAAGGCAATATCCTTGACCACTCCTTTATCATCAAACTGAACAGACAAACTAATCACATCCCCACAGGTAGGATTGTTCAGGTTGATTTGTTCAACTCCTTCAATCTTTCCATGATGATGGGGATTTTTTGAATGGTCAGCCACTACTGCCATATAGAGGCTATCTAATTTAGAAAGTGCCATTGAAAAACTCCTTTGTTTTTATCAGCGCTTCTACAAGCTTATCGCAGTCTTCTTTTGTATTGTAGAGATAAAAGCTAGCTCGAGCAGTCGCCGGAACCCCCAAATACTGGATCAAAGGTTGGGCACAATGGTGCCCTGCCCGAACAGCAACCCCTTCATAATCCAAGGCAGTCGCAAGATCATGAGGATGCAAATCCCCTAAATTGAAGGAAATCACCCCGGAACGTTTCGCTAAATCTTGGGAGCCATAAATTTTCAAGCCTTCAATCGCTTGAAGTTTAGGAAAGACATAAGCAATCAAGTCTTGCTCGTGACGCTCAATTGCATCCATGCCAATAGCCTCCAAATAATCAATCGCCGCAGCTAAACCAATGGCGCCAGCCATATTGGGAGTCCCTGCTTCGAATTTCCAAGGAAGTTCCTTCCAGGTTGCTGATTGTTCATAGACAAAGTCAATCATTTCTCCACCAAATTCAACAGGTGACATTTGGTTGAGATACTGCTCTTTTCCATACAAGACTCCAATCCCTGTAGGTCCAGCCATTTTATGGCCCGAAAAGACAAAGAAGTCTGCATCTAGTTGTTGAACATCTATTTTCATATGAGGGACTGATTGAGCCCCATCCACTACCACGATGGCTCCTTTTTCATGGGCCAATTGAGCGATTTCTTGGACAGGATTTATCACCCCGAGTACGTTAGAGGCATGGGCAATGGAAACAAACTTGGTTCGATCTGTCAATTTTATTCGGAAATCCTCTAGATCCAGACCACCGTCTTTCAAATAGACATACACCAGTTTTGCTCCTGCCTTCCGACAAGCTTCCTGCCAAGGAAGGATATTGGAATGGTGTTCCATAATGGAAATGAGAACCTCATCCCCCTCTTCTAGGATTTCTTCTGCAAACCGACCAATCCAGTTCAAACCTGTCGTGGTCCCTCTTGTAAACAAGACCTCTTTGGTTGAGGAAGCGTTTATAAAGCGACGGACAGTTTCTCTTGCTGCTTCGTAGGAAGCAGTCGCCCGTTCGGCCAAGGTATGGACCCCGCGGTGAACATTAGCATTATCCTCTTGGTAATATCGATTCACAGCTTCTAAGACAGCTTTTGGTTTTTGTGTCGTTGCTGCATTATCCAAATAGACAAGTGGCTCATCATTCACAATTTGATCTAAAATCGGGAAATCTTTCCGAATCTTTTCGACATCTATCATCTTTATCTCTTCAATAATTTATCTTCAATGGTTTGGATCATTTCTTCACGAACTTCTTTGACTGGAATTTCCACAATCACTGATCCAAGGAAGCCACGAACCACTAGGCGTTCTGCAGTTGCTTGATCCAAGCCACGACTCATCAAATAATACATATCTTCAGGGTCCACTTGACCAATAGAAGCCGCGTGACCTGCTGTCACATCGTTCTCATCAATCAAAAGAATTGGATTGGCATCGGAACGAGCTTGATCAGAAAGCATTAACACACGGCTTTCTTGTTGGGCATCCGCTCCCTTAGCTCCCTTGATAATGTGGCCAATCCCGTTAAAGGTCAAGGTTGCCTTTTCAAGAATGACACCATGTTGGAGAATATTCCCGACTGAATTGCAACCATAGTTGGTTACACGGGTATCAATCCCTTGAATTTGACGCCCACTAGATAAGGCTACAACCTTAAGGTCTGCATGGCTTCCATTTCCGATCAAGTCACTATCAAAGTCAGCAACGACATTTCCTTCGTTCATGACACCAATAGCCCAGTCAATGCTGGCATCCTTGCCTAGTTTGCCACGGCGGCTAATGTAGGCAGTAACATTCTCACCGAGGCGATCAATCGCCGCAAACTTCACTTGCGCTCCAGAACGAGCAATCACTTCGACTGTAATATTAGCAGTTGCTTTAGCGCTTCCCTCTCCACGCGATTCTAAGCGTTCTAGGTAGCTAATCTTACTGTTTTTACCAGCGATAATCAGGATGTGCTTGTTAAATGGCACATCACTATCACTATCTTGGTAAAAAATACCTTCAATTGGTTCTGCGATTTCTACGTTATCTGGAATATAGAGAACAGCACCACTGTTAAAATAAGCTGTGTGGTAAGCTGCTAACTTGTCATCATCGTATTTAACGGATGACATGAAAAATTCTTCTACATGCTCTGGAATTTCTTCCAAGGCTGAGTGAAAATCTGTGAAAACAACGCCCTGGTTCGCCAAGTCAACTGGAATCTGCTCAAATACTGTATGGGTCCCATACTGAACCAATTTTAATTGATTGTCAATCGCAGTGAAGTCTGGAACAGCAGTGAGAGGTTCACTTTCTTTGATCGTTCCATCCCCAAGATTCCAACGATGAAATTTCACACGTTCAATCACAGGTAGTTCTAAGTCATCCATTTTATCAAAAGCCTTCTGGCGCAACTCTTGCAACCATTGAGGCTCTGCATGCATTTCTGAAAAAAGTTTGATATTTTCTTTGGTCATTTACTCCTCCTCAAAGATCCTGTTCAGTTGTTGACACAAGATTAGAGTTCTTCTTTGTAGTCATAACCTAACTCTTCTGCTAATTTCGCGTATCCTTCACGTTCCAAACGCACAGCAAGTTCAGGACCACCTGAAAGGACCACACGACCTTCCATCATCACGTGAACCACATCAGGAGTAATATAGTTTAGGAGACGTTGGTAGTGGGTAATGATCATAGCACCGAAACCTTCGCCACGCATTTCATTGACCCCTTTTGAAACCACTTTAAGGGCATCAATATCCAAACCAGAGTCAATCTCATCAAGAAGAGCAAACTTCGGTTCCAACATCAACAATTGCAGAATTTCATTGCGTTTTTTCTCACCACCTGAGAAGCCTTCATTCAAATAACGCTCTGCCATTTCTTCCTTCATGTTGAGAAGTTCCATTTTTTCATCCAATTTTGTGATAAAATCACGAACAGAAATTTTTTCGTCCTCTTCTTTTCCAGCATTCATAGCTGCACGAAGGAATTCAGCATTGGTAATTCCTGGAATTTCTGATGGATATTGCATAGCAAGGAAAAGTCCCATACGAGCACGCTCATCCACTTCCAACTCAAGGATATTTACGCCATCAAATAGAATTTCACCTTTGGTAACTTCATAGTTTGGATTCCCCATAATGGCTGCAGATAGGGTTGATTTCCCTGTTCCGTTAGGACCCATAATGGCTGCGATTTCTCCTGTTCTAAGGGTCAAGTTCACACCTTTTAAAATTTCCTTGCCTTCAATTTCTACATGAAGATCTTTAATCTCTAATACTGACATTTGTATTCCTTTCTGCTATAGAGTTTTGTCTTATCTAGTATAACAAAAAAAAGCCTAAAAGGCTTTTCTTGTGTTTAGAATCGTTCTTATTTAGTCTTATTTTTTCTATTTTGTCGAGCTTCCTCTCGATAGGCAGAATTCCCTATATAGCGTAAACAATTGAGGAGCGGACTATGGTGAGGACCTAGGACTCCAATTAATTCCGCTAAGAGCTCAACCCCTAATACCAAACCAATGACAAGAAGAACTCCGCCGATACGAGTAGAGATATTCAACAGCAGAGAGATCATAGCAAAAATCATCGAAATCCCATAGATAACCAAAACGGTTCCGCGATGCGTTAAGCCCAAAGAAAGTAAACGATGGTGCAAGTGATTCCGATCTGGTGCATAAAACTTCTGACCAGAGAGAGTCCGACGGACAATTGCTAAAAAGGTATCCGTAATTGGAACTCCCAAGATAATCATCGGCGTAACAACCGCAACAGCTGTCGCATTCTTAAGACCTTGCAAGGACAAAACAGAGATCATAAAACCAATGAAGAGGGCTCCTGTATCCCCTAAATAAAGAATCGCTGGATGATAATTAAAGGGGAAGAAACCAGCAATGGCCATGACTAAGACAAAAATCGTCATGGTCAAAAAGAGATTGGGCACCGGGAGAAAGAAATGAGAAACAATCCCCATCGTCACCAAGGAAATAATTGAAACTCCACTGACCAGGCCATCCAAACCATCAATTAGGTTGACTGCATTGGTAATAGAAATAATCCAAATGACTGTTAAAATATAGGACAACCATGGATCAAAATGAAGAAATGGACCCCCGAAAGGGATCTTAAAATCATCCAAGCGAAAATCTGTAAAAAACCAGATCACACTAGATCCTAGGAAAATCCCCAGCATCTTTAACCGCGGTGATAATTCTTTTATATCATCAACTAAACCAGTCAGGCCAATGATCCATCCTCCGACAACAACTGGTAAGGTATAGGTCAGGTAAGATGTCTTAGTTACATACCCCTTTGTAATCATCGGCAACAAAAGTAAAGTCGCAATGGTAAAAGCAAGAATAATAGCTAAACCACCAGCGCTGGGCATGGGTTTATTATTGATCCGACGCGCATTCGGATAGTCTACGGCATCTATTTTAAACGCCAATAACCTCACAAAGGGAGTTAGAATCAAACTGATCAAAAAAGTTGCAATCAGGACCAGGATAAATTGTAACGGAAAAGTAATCATACCAAATTAACCTTTTGAAGTTCGTGAATAGCATCTGAGACGAGCAAGAGATGGCCATGTTCCTGAAGGACAGCTCTAGTAGTATCTGTATCTTCCGCATATTCACGCATGGTTGCCAAAAGCCAACCTGGATAATCCTGCGGACACCCTTCCAAATCGATCAGGATGGTTAAATAGTACATCCCGTCCATTTTATAAAGTTCAGAAGTCTCAACAGCATAATGAACTGTTTTTGTAAACCGAATCACTTCCTCTAACTGAGAAAACTGGAGGATATAATAAATATACCGTGTATCTACTGGATGACTCGATGTATCTTCTTCTGAAAGCTGATTTTCGTCAGCCAATTCCTCAGCTTCTAAATGACGGATCGCATCGCCGTCTCCCTTACTCTTTTCAGAGATGGTTTTTTCCAAGGTTTTGATAAATTCGTCCGGAGACATTTGCGACAATTCTTCCATATCAGGCAAATCGGAAAAATCTTCAAAATTTAAATGCTGATCAATTTTTGATTTGGTCACAAAAACATCGAGTTTATCTGGCTTAGGTGTCACTCGAAAACTCAACATGCCACTGTCTAAGAAACTTTCCGGCATTTCTAATTCATCTAAGATGGTATAGAAAAATTCTTCTGTTTTTTCTTGAGGCACCAAAAAATCGGCCATTTCCATGCCCCGTTCTTCTAAATCCTCTAATTGAATCGTGATTTTAATGGTTGAATCACTGATTTGCTTCATCTTCATGACTGCACCTCATACTATTAGTCTTTCTATTATACTAAAAAGGGACATATTTTTCAAAACATGACCCCCTCCTTAGATAGGAAACAAGACTTAAACAAAAGAGCACTTCCTCCCCCGCAAACATAGCAGTTTGAAGAAAAGGAAGAAACACTCCAATTTCATTATTAGATAAAAATTTTAATCACTGCGTAGACAAGCAAAATCGCTCCCAGAACAATCCGATATTTCCCAAAGACTGTGAAGTCATGAGTTTTGACATAGTCTGTCAAGAAGCGAATCGCTACCATACTAACACCGAAGGCTACCGCCATAGCAACTAAAAGGATTGTTCCCTGGCTGAAGCTTAAAGCATTTCCTCCCAAAACAAACTTAGCGACCTTTAATAGACTAGCCCCAAACATGGCAGGAATCCCCAGATAAAAGGTGAATTCTGTCACAACTGAGCGACTAACTCCATTGACCAAACCACCTACAATTGTTGCACCTGACCGACTGGTTCCTGGGAAAAGCGACAAGACTTGGAACAACCCAATATAGAGAGCTGTCTTATAAGGCAACTTGTGTAATTCCGTCACTTCCGGCTCTACTTGCTCCCGTTTTTCAAGGTAAATAAAGGCCCAACCATAGGTAATCAACATGATGGCTACAGAAAAAGAGTTATGAAAATGAGCTTCAAACCAATCATCCAATTTAAAGACAAAGAGCAACGGTAGGGTCGCCACAGCAACCTTGGCCCACAATTGCCAAGTTCGTCTTACCTCTTTTTTCGATTTTCCAGGCTTAAATGGATAAAGCTTGTCGAAGTAAATCACAACGACAGCCATAATGGCACCTAGCTGAATAACGACATTAAACATCTCCATAAAGGCAGGGTTTTGATCCTTAAACTGGATAAAGTCTTGAATCAAAATCAAATGACCTGTACTTGAGATTGGAAGCCACTCTGTGACTCCTTCAACAATTCCAAAAAGAATCGCTTTTATCAGTTCAATGATAAACATCTTTTTCTCCTAAACTTGCATTTGCTATATTATAACACATTTCTAGCCATAGAACCAGATGCGCTTGCAAGGATGCTTAGACTAAAAGAGAGTGGGACAGAAATCGGTCATTCGTTAGAATTCGATTTCGTCGTCCCACCTCCGCACAGTTGAGTAGGGCTGTAAAAGCTGATAAAATCAGCCTAGTAGAGCCCACTCAACCACTGCGTCTTGCTCGACAATCCAAAGACAATTGAGAGGCTAGGACTTTTGTCCCAGCCTCCTATGAAATTGTAAACACAAGATTGGCTAGACGGCACATTTGTCACTCTAAAAAGCACCGAAGCCACCGCCTCCACCGCCTCCAGAGAAACCACCCCCAGAACTACCGCCTGAAGATACTGTAAAATGACTAGCGGTTGTAGCGGTCGTTCCATAATTAGATAAGAGACGGCTGGAATGGATTAGATTACTACGAAACGGAGTGTAGACATAGGCATCCATACTTGGGTTCTCTAAGTGGATTTGACGAAGCTTCATCACTTTGCTTACTTGATCTGCAAAACCAAACAGAGTAGCATAGACTAATAAGCGATTCCATAAAACCAGCGATTGAATTTCTGCTTCTTCCAAATGAGCGATATCCCGCAACATATTACGGAAGCTATCCCAATAATAGCGTTGCTCAGCTCCGAGCTCTGTTGGGACCCCATCCCGTTGATAGAGGCTGAACTTCCCTTGGAAGGATGTCGGAAGGATCCACATCACCAACACATACATCACGCAAAAGATAGAGAGCCAGTTTAAGACAAAATAAGCTATTAAACCAGCTACCAAGGCAATGCTCCATGCAGCCCATCCAAAGAAGAGACTTTTACGTCCTGCACTTTCCTCCCCAGACTCTAAGGGACGATAATAAGAAGGAAGGGTAAATGTTTGGATCTTCTGCTGAACAGCTTGAGCGACACGAGAAATCGCTGCATCAATCCGATTTTGCGCTTGTTTTCCTCGCTCACGAATCTCATCTTGATCTTTCTTAGAAGCGTATTTATAGAGAGAATCTGAAATTTCATAATCTGAAAACAAGTCATCTGTTCTACAATATTTTTGAGAACCAAATGCAAGTCTAAGAAACTCTCGCTCAAATTCATCCAATGTATCTTCATTTTGAATCGTTAAAACTGTATGAGTGTCGTATTGCTCACAGATGATATTTTTTCGATCAATCAAATCAAGTAAGGTAGCTTGCACTAACTGATCAAATTTAAAGGCTCCCCGAGCGTGTTTTTTGGTTGGAGAGATTTCATCTAGCTCTGTAGAATAAACTATTGAAGCCATTAGTAGAGGCGCAACGTTATTTGGAATCTCATACAAGCGACTATTTTTCGGAAAAACCTTGGCAGAAGTAACAGATTGCATGAAGCGATGACGATAATAAATAGCAAGAAGAAGGAAAAGCAGAACAAGGATTGGAAGTAGGACCTTCATAAATAGGCGAATCCAGGTCCGTTTTTGAACAATTCCAGCTTCCGTCCGATGATAGTTGGCCTCCTCCATCAAGCCTGTATCTCTATCTGATTCCCCAAAGGAAGCTACATCCGATTTCAACCAGTAAGCATAAATTTCAACACCTTCTTTGCGCTTTAAATTTTTTAAGCTCGCAATATAGTTGGCACCTTCCTTCTGTATCGATGCATCTGGACCCATATAAGATGTATGAATATTTAATTCTGATTTTGAAACCTCTGAAGCAAATTTCGGGATAATCTGTAACTCTACTTTTTTGACCCCCTGATCCCCATCACTGATCGGCTTCCAGTTCAATAACAAGATATCCCGATGAACATAGAGCAGGTTTTTTAACTGCCAGGTAACCTTCACCTTAACAGTATCCCCTGCGCTTCCGCCATTGTAAATCTTAACCTGATAACCATCACCTAAATTTTGAACTTCTGGTTCTTGTGACAAGGTTCTGCCTTCTACTTCCACCAGGGGAGGAGTTACTATTTCAAAACCTTGAGGCATTTTACCCGCTGATCCCAAGGTGACATATTGACCATTATAGGAAGTTGTAAAATGATAGACCAATTCTTCCTCATAAGTAGCATCGTCCCAAGTTTCCAAGATTAAAGTCCCCCGATAAGACTGAATCTCATAGGAAGGACCATCCGCCTTGACAAGACCCGTTACAAATAGACAGGTCATCACTGCAAATAGAACATACAGAATTTTTTTCATTTTCCTATACTCCTTTGGTATATTATAGCATTTTTTTATGAAAAGGCTATCAGGTTTGAAAAGTAGGCCAATTTCCTGTACAATAAGATGATACTATTTATATAGGAAGAGGAGACTACATGAAAAAAACAATTTATGCTCTCTTTACCGGACTACTTTTATGCCTGGGAATGAGCCATATTGTAAAAGCAGACGAATATCTCCGGATCGGGATGGAAGCCGCCTACGCTCCTTTCAACTGGACCCAAGAGGATGATGCAAATGGAGCCGTGAAGATTGATGGCACCAACCAATATGCCAACGGATACGATGTCCAAATCGCAAAAAAGGTTGCTGAGGGACTAGGTAAAAAACCTCTGATCGTTAAAACATCTTGGAACGGACTAATCCCCGCCCTCACTTCTGGTAAAATTGATATGATCATCGCTGGAATGAGTCCGACTGCCGAGCGCAAGAAAGAGGTCGCTTTCTCTAATAGCTACTATACCAGTGAGCCGGTCATGCTGGTGCGTAAAGACGGAAACTATGCGAATGCCACTAGTCTAGATGACTTCAAGGATGCAAAGGTCACCTCTCAACAAGGGGTCTACCTCTATTCTCTCATCTCCCAACTCAAGGGTGCCAAACAAGAAACCGCTATGGGGGATTTCGCCCAGATGCGTCAAGCTTTAGAATCTGGCGTTATTGATGCCTATGTTTCTGAGCGTCCAGAAGCCTTGACAGCTGAATCTGCTAATTCAAAATTTAAGATGATCCAATTCAAAAAAGGTTTTGAAGTCGGGGAGGAAGATGCGACCATTGCTATCGGGATGAAAAAAGGCGACAGTCGAATCGACCAAGTCAATGCTACACTAGCTAAAATTTCGGCTGAAGACCAAGTCAAACTCATGGATGACATGATTGAGAAGCAACCAGCTTCCAGCGATGCTAGCGATGACGAGCAGACTTTCTTCAGCCAAATGATGAAGATTTTGAAAGATAATGGCCCGCAGTTCTTACGAGGAACTGGAATGACCCTCTTAATCTCTATGACAGGGACCATTGCTGGCTTGATCATCGGTTTGTTAATCGGTGTCTTCCGGACTGCTCCTACGTCTAAAAACAAGGCTCTGGCTGCCTTACAAAAATTCTTCGGCTGGTTCCTCAATGTCTACATTGAAATCTTCCGTGGAACTCCGATGATCGTTCAATCCATGGTTATTTTCTACGGTTCAGCCCAAGCTTTTAACATTTCCTTGGATCGCACCTGGGCCGCTATCTTTATTGTTTCGATCAACACAGGGGCTTATATGAGTGAGATTGTTCGTGGAGGAATCTTAGCAGTGGATACTGGCCAGTTTGAAGCGGCTACCGCTCTGGGGATGACCCATGGACAAACCATGCGCAAGATCGTTCTCCCTCAGGTCGTGCGCAATATCTTGCCAGCGACAGGGAATGAATTTGTCATCAACATCAAGGATACATCTGTCTTGAATGTTATCTCTGTGGTTGAACTCTACTTTACAGGAAATACGGTCGCAACTCAAAACTACCAATACTTCCCAACCTTTACCATTATTGCGGTAATTTACTTTATCCTGACTTTCACCATCACCCGTATCCTTCGATACATCGAACGTCGCTTAGACTCTGATACCTATACAACTGGTGCCAATCAAATGCAAGTTAAAGAGGTGAAATAATGGCAGAAAAAATACTTGAAATCAAACACTTAAAAAAATCCTACGGTCAAAACGAAGTTTTGAAGGACATCTCTCTTTCTGTTGAGAAAGGTGAAGTTATCTCCATTATCGGGAGCTCTGGTAGCGGGAAATCTACCTTCCTTCGCTCCATTAATCTCTTAGAAACTCCGACTGATGGAGAAATCCTCTACCGGGGACAGAACGTTCTTGATCCTGATTATGATCTCACCCACTATCGGGAAAAATTGGGCATGGTTTTCCAAAGCTTCAATCTATTTGAAAACTTAAATGTCTTGGAAAATACCATTGTGGCACAAACAACTGTTCTCAAGCGTGATCGTGAAACAGCAGAGAAAATTGCTAAAGCGAACTTAGAGAAAGTTGGCATGGGAGAACCTTATTGGGCTGCTCGTCCAAAACAACTTTCAGGAGGACAAAAGCAACGGGTAGCTATCGCTCGAGCCCTTTCTATGGATCCTGATGCCATTTTGTTTGATGAACCAACCTCAGCTCTGGACCCTGAAATGGTCGGAGAAGTTCTTAAAATTATGCAAGACTTAGCCAAAGAAGGCCTAACCATGATCGTGGTCACCCACGAAATGGAATTTGCCCGAGACGTCTCAAGTCGTGTTATCTTTATGGACAAGGGGGTCATCGCTGAACAAGGTGATCCAAAAGAAATCTTTACCAATCCAAAAGAAGAACGGACCAAAGAATTCTTACAACGTTTCTTAAATTAAAACAAACTCCCTCACTGGAATGATTCCGATGAGGGAGTTTTCGAATACCATTAAATGAAAGTGAAATTCCACACATAAACTTGTTAAAATCCTTTAATAGCCAGGGAGCCAGCTAGTGATACTTTCCTACGATATCCTGATTTATACTATATAAAAAGAAGGGAAGCTTGTTCCCTTCTTTTTATATAGTATTTTAATTTTCAAATTTTTGATGATTCTTATCATAAAAATCGATTAAGCCAAGCGCAGTTTCAAACGAGATGTTTTTCACTTTTGCACGACCTTGCGCAAGTGCAATGATAGACATTTCACGGGCGTTCGTTTCTTTACTGATACGATACCCAGTGATCTTTTTATCACGTACCCAACCAACAACTGATTCCACTTTTTCGAAGTTCGATTTAGCCATGATCATTCTCCTATATTATTATTTCCAATACTAATATAAAATTTTTTGCATATTTTGTCAACCATAATAGCTGAAAGTACGAACAATTTTAAAAAAGTCAGATATTTTATTATTTTGCTTTTAAAGCTGAAAGTATTTGAGTACGAATATTCTCTACGCCATCCGGATTTGCTGGTAAGAAGAGGGTATTGGTTCCTTGCTTTTCTGCAAAGTTATTCAAAGTATCCAAATATTGGTTGGTCAAAAGAATGGACATAATCTGTTCTTCTGTCAAATTCACATTGGTATCTTTCAATTCCTTGATAGAATCTGCCAAACCATCTACAATAGCCTTCCGTTGTTCTGCAATCCCGACCCCGTGAAGGCGATCTTTTTCAGCTTCCGCTTCGGCTGCGGTAACAATCTTAATCTTGTCCGCTTCAGCCAATTCTTGGGCAGCCACACGTTTCCGTTGAGCAGCGTTGATCTCATTCATTGACTGCTTGACTTCAGCATCTGGTTCAACCTTGGTAATCAAGGTTTTTACAATGATATACCCGTAGGTTGACATTTCTTCAGCTACTTGTTTTTGAACCTCAAGGGCGATTTCATCCTTTTTCTCAAACAATTCATCCAAGGTTAACTTTGGAACAGAGGAGCGCAAGGCATCTTCGATGTAAGATTTGATCTGAGCTTCTGGACGCATCAATTTGTAGTAAGCATCCGTTACATTGTTTTCATTTACGCGGTATTGTGTCGCGACATTCATGGTAACGAATACGTTATCTTGTGTCTTAGTTTCAACTACAATCTCGCTTTGCAAGAGACGCAATTGCACACGCGCAGCAATTTTATCGATACCAAATGGTGCACGGACATGAATCCCACTGTTGCTGATTTTTTGGTAGCGTCCAAAACGCTCAATAATCGCAACAGATTGTTGTTTCACCACATAGAGTGAGCTAATGAATACAGTAGCTCCAACTACTAGAATAACCAATAGAAAAATCCAAATCATTTCCTGATTCTCCTTTATATTTTATTACTTTTTTGAAGTGATTCTTTGTTAAAGAATCCATCATACCAACATGTTATAGAGGGTTTCATTTCCGTTTAAGTTAATGAAAGAAGGGTCAAATTGTTCAATCCGATTGATCAGACCTGCATAGTCATGCTTATCTGCCAAAGCAACCCCAATCAAGACTGGGCCAGTCCCCTTACTTGCTCGTTTGATGTACTCAAACCGCGTGATATCGTCATTTGGTCCTAAGATATCATTTACAAATTCTCGAAGAGCTCCTGGACGTTGCGGGAAGTTGACGATGAAGTAGTGTTTAATACCATCATAGATCAAAGCTCGCTCTTCCATCTCTGGCATCCGGTTAATATCATTGTTCCCACCAGAAATCACACAACAAATGGTCTTCCCTTTGATATACTCTCTCAACACTTCTAAAGCCGCTACACTAGCAGCTCCAGCTGGTTCTGCAACCAAGCCTTGCTTAGAATAAAGATCAATCAAGGTTTCAGAGATCAAGCCCTCGTTGACGCCAATCAAGGTCTCAACATTTTTTTTCGTTGCCTCATAAGTCAACTGGCCTACCTTTTGAACAGCAATCCCATCCGCAAATTTATCAATCTGTTTGAGTTTTACCGGGCCTCCAGCTTCAAAGGCTGCCTTCATCGACCGAGCACCATCTGCTTCGATCCCAATAACCTCGATTTCCGGCGCTTGTTCCTTGATATAGGTGGATACTCCGGCGATGAGGCCTCCCCCACCAACTGGTACTAACACCGCATCGAAGTCGATGGACTCTTTTTTAGCTTCCTCTAGAATTTCATAGGCTACAGTTCCTTGACCCGCTTGGACATTGGCATCATCAAATGGATCAATGAAGGTACAGTTTTTAAGTTCGGTATATTCCTGCGCCGCCTTAGAAGAAGCATCAAAA
The DNA here is from genome assembly GCF_003603405.1 of Streptococcus sp. AM43-2AT. Classification (NCBI taxonomy): domain Bacteria; kingdom Bacillati; phylum Bacillota; class Bacilli; order Lactobacillales; family Streptococcaceae; genus Streptococcus; species Streptococcus sp. AM43-2AT. The sequence goes on from NZ_QTND01000006.1 coordinate 26,224, forward strand.
GTATCTCCTACTAATTTGATGGTCACGTACTCTCCACCAAAGAAACGAACCTGGCTAATCTTTTGCTGAGGTGTCGTAATCGGCATAAAGATGGTAGCTGGGATTTTCATCTCCCGGCAGGTGTAGGCAACTCCTTGAGCGTGATTGCCCGCCGAGGCACAGACTACTCCTCGCTCTCTCTCTTTCTCATTCAACTGAGAAATTGCGTAGTAGGCTCCACGAATCTTAAAGGAACGAACCCGTTGCGCATTTTCCTTCTTTAAATAGATTTTTGCTCCATATTTTTCGGATAAATAATGATCATAATCTAAGGGAGTCTCAACAACCACACCCTTTAAGACCTTGTGGGCTTTTATGATATCTTTCGATGTTATCATGGTCTTCCTCTTCTTCTCCTTATTTCATCTAATTATATCAAAAGACTGCAAAAATTTCAGCGTATTTTCCAAATTTTCAGAAAAATCACCCAAAATGTTCGATATGGCACGTCTCTTCATACAGATTCTGCTAAATGGTTGAAAATACCTTCCAATCCATCTCTGCTATTGATGAAAAAGAAGTTGGGATTTCTCCCAACTTCACCATCACCTCATTAGTTATAGATTTTAAAGGCGTCGTCGTCATTTTTTCCAACGAATGGCATTGCTTTACGCAATTCAGCACCAACTTTTTCGATTTCAAGGTTAGCCGCTTGTTCACGGTAAGCAGTCAATTTTGGACGACCAGCTTTGTAGTCATTCACAAAGTCGTTGGCGAATTTACCATTTTGGATATCCGCAAGAACGGCTTTCATGTTTTCTTTCACTTGTTCAGTAATCACACGTGGACCTGACACGTAGTCACCGTATTCAGCAGTGTTAGAGATTGATTGACGCATTTTCTTGAATCCACCTTCGTAGATCAAGTCAACGATGAGTTTCATTTCGTGAAGTACTTCAAAGTAAGCCAATTCTGGAGCGTATCCAGCTTCCGTCAAGACTTCAAAACCTGCTTCGATAAGGGCAGTCAAACCACCACAGAGAACGGCTTGTTCACCAAACAAATCTTCTTCAGTTTCTTCTTTGTATGTTGTTTCCAAAAGACCAACGCGTGCTGAACCAACACCTTTACACCAATCCATGGCGATATCTTTAGCATTTCCTGTAGCATCTTGGTAGACAGCGTAAAGTGCAGGAACACCAAATCCTTCTTCATACGTACGGCGCACCAAGTGACCAGGGCCTTTAGGTGCACACATGAAGACATCTACATCTGCAGGAACTTTGATGAATTCGAAGTGGATGTTGAAACCATGTGCAAATCCAACAGCATTACCAGCTTCCAAGTTTGGAGCAATTTCTGCTTCGTACAATTCTTGTTGGATTTCGTCTGGAGCCAAGATCATGATAACGTCAGCCAATTTAGTTGCTTCTGCCACTGTGTAAGTATCAAAACCATCTTCTTTTGCTTTGTCAAAAGATTTACCTGGACGTACACCTATGATCACATCATGACCTGAGTCACGCAAGTTTTGAGCGTGGGCATGACCTTGTGAGCCATAACCGATCACGGCGATTTTTTTACCGTCAAGTGCTGCTACTTTTACATCTTTTTCGTATTCCATTTGAACTGCCATAGTTTTTCTCTCTTTTCTATTTTTATTGCCTATTAGGCTATTTTAACAAATTTAGGTTGGATTCTAATCGCGGGTAAAGCCAGTTGCACCAGTCCGTGCGACATTTTTAATCCCATAAGGACGAATGACACGCAAGAGAGCTTCGTTCTTCTCAGCATTTCCTGTCATCTGCACGGTGATGGAGCTTGGAGCCACGTCAACCACAGTCGCGCGGAAGGGCTGGATAATAGCCAGCAATTCTGCCCGTTTCTCTGCTGGTGCAGAGACCTTGATCAGAATAACTTCACGCTCGAGGTGAGGTTTATCTGTAATGTCTCGGACGCGAATTACATCGACCTGGCGATTGAGTTGCTTGATGATTTGTTCGACTTCATCATGAGATGCAACATCGATGATGATGGTAATCCGCGATACATTCGGATTTTCTGTCGCTCCTACTGAGATGCTCTCAATGTTGACTTGTCGTCTGGACAAGACACCGGTAAAGCGATTGAGAACCCCTGACCGGTTTTGAAGTTTGGCTGTTAACATTCTACGCATTAAACTTCACCCCCAACATCTCATGATTGCTCTTACCAGCTGGTACCATTGGTAAAACGTGTTCTTTCCGAGAAATGTCAATCTCGATGAACATTGGTACATCTTCGGTAATGACTTCCAAATCCTTCTCAAGGGTTTCGGGATTGTCAAATTTGTAGTTCTTAATCCCATAGGCTTGCGCCATCAATTGGAAGTCTGGCAAGGTTTCAAAGACGGACTCTGATGTTCGTCCATCATAGAAGGCTTCTTGCCACTGCCGAACCATCCCAAGTGAATGGTTGTTGAGCATGATAACCTTGATCGGAATCTTGTAAACATTCAAGATTGCCAATTCTTGGTTGGTCATCTGGAAGCCTCCATCGCCGACAAAGAGCACGACCTCCTTGTCCGGATTGGCAATCTTAGCACCAATTGCAGCTGGTACACCGAATCCCATAGTCCCTAGACCACCAGAAGTCACTAATTGCCGTTCGTTTTGATATGGGTAGTACTGAGCTGCCCACATTTGGTGTTGGCCAACGTCTGTCACGACGATGGCATCCCCCTTGGTCAACTCACCCACGCGTTCAATAACTGCTTGGGGTTGGACCACGCGTTCTTTCTTATCGTAAGAACGAACCCGGTTCTTATCTTTTGTGACCTTCTCGATCCATTTCTCCGTATTGTTGTGAACCACTGGCTCTGCCAACAACTGTTGTAGAGCTTTCTTCGCATCACCAACGACGGGAATATCAACTGCAATGATTTTACCAATCTCTGCTGGGTCAATATCAATATGAGCGACTTTGGCATTTTTCGCAAAAGTCTTTGGATTTCCTGTCAGACGGTCATCGAAACGACAGCCAATACTGATCATGAAATCTGCTTCGGTCATGGCAATGTTGGCCGCAAAGGAACCGTGCATCCCGCCCATTCCAAGGAAGAGAGGATGGTTTGTCGCAATCGTTCCCTGACCTAAAAGGCTAGTCACTACAGGGATCTGGTAGCGTTCTGCTAAGGCTACCAATTCTTCTGCCGCTTCCGCATAGCTAACGCCACCCCCAGCCAAAAGGACTGGTTTCTTAGCCTTGCCCAATTGCTTCAAGATTTTCTTAATCTGTAATTCATTTGGCTCAATGGTCGGCTGGTAACTTGGAATGTTGACTGCTGGGTTGAATATATAATCTGTTTCTAAGGCAGAGACATCTTTTGGAAGGTCAATGACGACAGGACCTGGACGGCCAGTTGTCGCAATATGGACCGCTTCAGTAATAATCCGTGGAATATCTGCTGTCTCTCGTACTTGGTAGTTGTACTTGGTAATCGGCATGGTAATCCCAACAATATCTGCCTCTTGGAAGGCATCCTTCCCGATCCCAGAACGGTTGACCTGACCAGTAAACACAAGAAGAGGGACACTATCACTCATGGCATCAGCAATACCTGTAATGGCATTGGTTGCCCCAGGTCCACTAGTGACGACTGCGACACCCAACTTTCCAGTTGATTTGGCGTAGCCTTCAGCTTCATGCAAGCACCCTTGTTCATGTCGGCCAAGAATGTGTTTGATCCCTTTAAAACTATAAATAGCATCGTAAAGGGGCAAAACGGCTCCACCCGGGTACCCAAAAATGGTATCAATCCCAAGATCCCGAAGCGTTTCTAGCACAAGCTCTGAACCTGTCTTTGCAGTTTCTAAGGTAATTTTCTCCATGTCTCTCCTTTCTGTTTCTTTGATTATCAAATGAGCATGCTACTATCATACCATTTTTGGAAAATAATTCAAGTAAAAATCACAAATTTTCTGAATTTTCTATCCAAATCCGATTAATGAGAGTTGTCCTAAAAAAGAACAATCCAATCAAAAAAGTCTCTAGGAATCCTAGAAACTTTGCTTGCTTATAGCCATCCCCTTTCTTGGGCAATCTTCGCCGCCTCGGTCCGGTTCTCTGCATTCAACTTGGTCAGAATAGCCGACATATAATTGCGGATAGTCCCGTTAGAGAGAAATAACCGATCAGCAATTTCTTGGTTGGAAGCTCCTTTGGCGACTTCTTTTAGGACTGCTTGCTCCTGAGAACTTAGAGGATTGGGATGGGTCAAGATGCCTTCCATTAATTCAGGCGAATATTCCTTTTGCCCTGCCAAAACTGTATGAAGGGTGCCCATCAAGTCCGTGATGCGGCGTTCTTTTAAAACATAGGCATCGACTCCAGCCTTCAGGGCCCGCTCAAAGTAACCCAGCCGCTTAAAGGTGGTAACGATGACAACCTTGAGCTGGGGTCGTTGACTTTTGGACCATTCCAACACTTCTAGCCCTGTTTTGATGGGCATCTCAATATCTAGGATAGCAATATCAACTGGATGGGTTTCGAGTAAGCGAATAGCTTCTTGCCCGTCTCCGGCCTGCAAGACTTCTTCTACATCCTCTTGCAAAAGCAAGAGCTGGCAGAGGGCATCGCGTAGCATACTTTGGTCTTCTGCAACTAATAAGCGCATCTTATTTCCTTTCTTGATAGGGGATCCGTATTTCTATGCGGGTCGGCTTGTATTGATGACTGATTTCCAGCTCTCCTCCCAACAAGGCAATCCGTTCGCGAATCGAGTGCAGGTCCTTGTCGGAGACTTTGTCAAAACCGATCCCATCGTCTTCTGCGATCATTTCTACACCTGTTTCAGTGGAGCGATAAGAGAGAAGGGCTTGCGTTGCTTTGGCATGTTTGATCATATTAGTGGCTAATTCTAGAGACACCATGGCCAGAGCAGACTCTAGGATCGGCGAGATACTGGCTGTATCGAGATTGTTTTGGATTTTCACTTTTACTTGCGCCACTTCTAGCATTTGCTTGACGGTTTCTAGCTCTCTTGCCAGGGTTCGCTGCTTCAAGTTCTCCACAATCTCTCGGACTTGGTGCATGGACTCCTGACTGATGGTTTGAATCTCTTGCACCTGCTCCTGCGCCTTCTCAACTTGACCCAATGCTAAGAATTGATCAGCCAGGTCTGCCTTGACACTGAGCATGGCAAAGGTGTGGCCTAGACTATCATGCAGATCGCGGCCAATTCGATGGCGCTCGTTTTCTGCCAGCAAAAGATTGATCTGGGCATTTTGCTTGGCATGATCAGCTTTCAACTCTTCCACCATCCGAATCCGAATCATGCCGTAGGTCATGGCATGGGTAAAAAAGAAAATAATGATTAAAAATACCCATTCATACTCCATCGCACTCTGTTTGAAAAAGATGGCCCCAAAAAGCAGGAATTGCGATAGAAAAACTGTCCAAAGATAGGGAGAGCGAAAATTGTGAATCTCAAAGTGATAGACCAATAGGTTGCTGATGAAGAAATAAAACCAAAAATAGTTGGCGTTAATAAAAAGAGTATTTCCTGCTACATAGGCTAGGAGGTACAGCCAACAAATCCAGGTCAGCTTTTTGTTTTCAGTAATCAAGACTCCTAGATAGGAAGCAATAAACAAGAGGGCTAAAAAGAAGTGCCAGTAGGGGACCTCCCCTAATAAAATAGAGATAAAGGGAAAGCCCATAAAGACTAGGCTAGCGTAAAACATATAATGGATACGCTTAAGTTTTTCAATCATGAACGAACCTCAGAATGACGACGATAAACAATGACAAGGGTAAACAAGACCAGGGTAAACAAGGTTAAATAAAGACTAGCAAAGACATTGACCTGTCCCTTGTTTAAAAAGGTCTTGATCAGCTCCATCAATTGATAGGTTGGTAGGCATTTGCCGATGGCTTGCATCCATTCTGGAAAGAGACTAATCGGCATCCAAAGGCCACCCATGACAGCCAACCCCATGTAAAGGAGATTGCCCACAACCGACATCAATTGACTAGAAGGAAGCAGGGTCAAGACCAGACCGAGAGCCACAAACGCTAGGCTTCCTAGGATGAGAATAAAGGCCGACAAAATCCAATCTTGTAGGGACATATTCACATGGCGCACCACATGGCCAACAGTAAAGACAACTCCAATCGATAGAAGAAAATCGACAAAGAGACCCACAACCTTTATTAGATAATATTCTACCATAGATACCGGGGTATGGCGCAAGACCTTTTGCCAATTATTGAGTCGATCGGTTTCAAGAACTGTTGGAAAAGAAAAGATAGCCGTAGACATCATGGAAAATGCCGTCATAGAAAGGAGATAATCCCTCATAAAGTGAGCAGGTGCTCCTGGCGTTTCCTGGTACATCCCTGAAAAAAAGAGATAAAAGGCCGTGGGCATCCCAATTGATAACAAGTAATAAATGGCTTGGCGTCTAGTCAAATGCCACTCAACCACGCCGAGAGCTTTCATGCGTTTCATCTTCTCTACCTACTTCCTTTGTATTTTCAAAAATAGAATCCAATAAACTTCTATTGGTCACCTCGATCTCTTGGATCAAACAACCTTCTTCCTGCAATCGCCTCCACAAACGATTGGCATCACCTGTCACAACCTGAAGGGCATCGGGTTTGACCGTCACTTGACCAATCCCTTCCATCTCGGCCACTAGAGCTTTGTAACGCAAAGGCAGGGTGAAATGTTTTTCTACCTCTTCGCTTCTCATAGCGAGAGGTGTCGTATCCCGAAGCAAATGTCCCTGATGCAAGACCAAAATCCGATCAGCTGTATGTTCTACTTCCTCGATGTAATGGGAAGAATAGACAATAGTCACACCTTGGTCCTTTAAATGCCCGACGATCTCCCAAAAGCGTTGGCGAGTGGACGTATCCATGGCAGCCGTTGGCTCATCCAAAAATAGGAGACTGGGACGACCAATCAAGGTCAACACAAAGGATAAAAGACGTTTTTGCCCACCAGACAGCTTACTGGCTAATTGCTTCTTTTGTTCTGGAGTAAAACGCAATAAATCATCGATGGCATTGACCGTTAAAGGGTTAGGATAAATGGAGCGAAAGAAACTGATCAGTTCCTGCACGGTTAGCTTTTGCACGATGGCATTCTCTTGAGGGAGATAAGAGACACTATCCTTTAACTGAGGATGACCAGGAGCTTTTCCCTCTACTTCAATAGTTCCAGAAGTCGGCTTCCTATCTCCTAGGAGGCAATCCATCAATGTTGTCTTCCCAGCTCCGTTTGGCCCAATCAAAGCCAAGCAATCCCCTCTCTCCACTGTGAAAGAAAGATCTTCTAGGATCACCTTTCCTTTGATACTTTTGTTCAAGTTCTCTACTCTAATGACACTCATGAGACTCTCCTTTCAACCAGATTTGGCCAGCTGGAATGATGACATAGACGACCAAGGTCACTCCCCAAACCGTTTGGAAAAACCAGCTAGGAAAATGGGCAGAAAACCAGCCCGTCATTATCTCAGTTGCCCAAAGGAGCAAACACAAAACAGCTACCAATCCAATTTCAAATTTCTTTTTCATTGCTCCATCTCCTTTTTAACAGCCTTGACCATTTTTAGACCTTCTTGGACCGCCCAGCTCATGATGCCAATCCCAGCAAATAATTCCCAAGGGAAATGGTAATAGAGACTATCATCCTTTGAAAAGATCAAATAGACGACCATCCCAACCACTGTTAACGTAAACACTTTATAGAACCATTGTTTCATTTTTCCTTACCTCTTACTTTCTGACTTTATTATAGCGAAAGGAATAACAGGCCACTAGATGATTTTGTCACTGGCTGACATGACAAATGTCATGGAAAATAAAAAAAGGCCGGACAAGAGTCCGAACCTATGGTGCTGGCGTTTCTTCTTTGAAACCGTGGAGTTTTAATCCTGTGAAAACAGTAGAGGCCTTGATGTCTTTTAGGTCACCGATACCAAGATCTTTAAAGTAAGATAGGTCTTTAACCTTGTCCCAATCAATGGTTTCCATATCAACAGAGACCGTTGAGGCTAATTTTTTCTCTGGAGTGACCTTATATTCGATACTGAAGCCAGCCATGTCTTTCAGAGCCTTGTATTCTGAATCTGACTGCAAGCCTTCATTAATAATTTTTGTCATCTCTTCAGGACTTAGATTAGCTGAATTAGTAGCAATTTTTTCTGGCAGGGCCGATAAAACATCTAACTTCAATTTCTGAACCTTATCACCTTTTGTTGTGATGGTGTAACGATGTTGATTGCCATTGATTTCAGCAGTGAGAACCTTAGTTTCTTCCTTTGCCTCACTTGTAACAGTTTCACTTTTTTCTATCGAAGTAGTGGTTGAGCTTTTTGATGTTTCTGTGGACTGAGACTTAGTAGCACAACCCGTCATCACAAAAAGCAAAGCTCCTAAAAAGCAGATTACCTTTTTCATTTGCTTTTTTCTCCTATTTCCATTTTTCTAAAGTATAACATATCAAATAAAAATTGTCTAAAAACACCTATCTAATCGCTTTCATAAAGCTTTTTTTATCAAAAAAAGGGCCAAAAAATCATTTTTTGACTCTTTTTCCTGCTATTTTTGAAATTTTTTGATTATTCAACGCTAAACAAATATGGGTAAACTGGTTGATTTCCTTGATGAATTTCGACTTCGACGTCCTCATATTTAGCCATCAAGTTTTGAGCCAAGTCATTGGCTACTTCTTCTTTACCATCTTCACCGATATAAATCGTGACAATTTCACTATCTTCGTCCAACATCTTGTCAAAGGTTGCTGTCAAGGTTTCCATCATATCTGGATTGGAAACGACGATCTTACCATCAACCATTCCAAGATTGTCGTTTTCATGGATTTCAAGACCATCAATAGTGGTATCACGAACGGCTGTCGTCACACTACCTGAAACAACATCTTCCAATGAAGCGCTCATGCGTTCGTAGTTTTCTTCGATCGACTTGCTCTCATCAAAGGCAAGAAGACTGGTCAATCCTTGAGGGATGGTCTTCGTCTCTACGACTGCTGCTGGTTGCTCAATGACTTCTGCTGCAGATTGAGCCGCCATCAAGATGTTCTTGTTGTTTGGCAAGATAATGATGTTGCGCGCATTCAACTCTTCAACAGCTTTGACAAAGTCTTCTGTCGAAGGGTTCATGGTTTGACCACCAGAGATGATGTAATTCACTCCTTGCGCTTTGAAGATATCCGCTAAACCGTCACCCGCAACGACTGCAATAATCGCATATTCTTTTGCTTCAGCTGGTTTCGCTTGACGTTCTTCTTTTTCAACTTGTGCTTCGTGCTGGTTGCGCATGTTGTCGACTTTCACCTTAACCAAGCTTCCGTACTTAAGACCTTCTTGCATGACAAGACCTGGATCTTCAGTATGGACGTGGACTTTGACGATTTCATCATCGTTGACGACTAATAGAGAATCCCCAAGATTGTTCAAATAATTACGGAATTCGTCGTAGTCAAAGTCTTTGACATAGGTTGGACCTTGTTTCAAAGCGACCATGATCTCTGTACAGTAACCAAAGGTAATATCTTCGGTTGCCACATGACCTGCTACGGACTTGTGGTGCTCTGCGTTGATCATTTCTGACATGGTTGCTGGAGTCGCAACAAATTCTTCAGAAGCGATGAATTCTCCTGTCAAAGCTGATAGGAACCCTTCATAGATGAAGACTAAACCTTGACCACCAGAGTCCACCACACCGACTTCCTTCAATACTGGAAGCATATCTGGTGTTTTGGCAAGGGCTGTTTTAGCTCCTTCAAGGGCTGCACGCATGACTTCTACTGCATCATTGGTTGATTCTGCTTTTTTCTTGGCACCGATGGCAGCACCGCGAGAAACGGTCAAAATGGTCCCTTCAACAGGCTTCATAACCGCTTTATAGGCTACTTCAACCCCTGCTTGGAAGGCTGCCGCAAGAGCTGCCCCATCCAATTCATCCTTGTCTTTGACACTTTGAGAAAATCCGCGGAACAACTGAGAAGTAATCACTCCTGAGTTTCCACGCGCTCCCATCAAAAGCCCCTTTGCAAAGATATTTGCTGCTTCACCAACAGTTGAAGCAGAGCGATCGGCTACTTCTTTTGCACCATTTTCAATGGTCATCCCCATGTTGGTTCCAGTATCACCATCTGGTACAGGAAAAACGTTCAATGAATTGACATACTCGGCTTGTTTATTTAAGCGAGTAGCCCCTGCTTGGACCATTTCTTGAAATAAACTAGTTGTAATTTTAGACACGATTATTCTCCCACAATTTTAATGTTTTGGATATAGACGTTGACTGTATCCGTTGTGATTCCAAGTTGATTTTCTAAACTGAATTTGACACGCTCTTGAATATTTTTTGAGACTTCGCTAATCTTTGTACCATAGCTCAAAACAGTGTAAACATCAACCGCAATACTTCCTGCTTCCGCTGTTTTCACAACGACACCCTTAGAGTAGTTTTCCTTACCTAAGAGAGCTTGGAAATTATCTTTAATCGCGTTTTTGCTGGCCATTCCAACCACTCCAAAAATTTCAGTGGCTGCACCGCCTACAACAGTTGCGATGACATCATCGGTCAATTCAATTTGACCATCTTTTGTATTGATTTTTACTGTCATAATTTCTACCTCAAAAGTATTTTATATTCTATTTTACCATAAAAGAGGGCGCGTGTAAAAGGGATACACCTTTCTCCTATCGGTTGATACAAATGTCCAAAAAGAGGAAAAATGAAGAAAAAAGAAAAGGACCTCCAAGAGATCCTCATTTCTGATTAAACGCGTTCTACTTTACCAGATTTCAATGCACGAGCTGAAGCCCAAACTTTTTTAGGTTTACCATCGATAAGGACAGTTACTTTTTGAAGGTTTGGTTTTACGGCACGTTTGGTTTGGTTCATCGCGTGTGAACGGTTGTTTCCTGATACAGTCTTACGACCAGTAAAATAACATACTTTAGCCATTCTGTTTTGCCTCCTATTAGATCTAATATTACGGATGTGCTAGCACCACATACCGTACTATATTACCAAAAAAACTTTCTCTTGGCAAGACCTTTGAATAAGTTTTTCTTAGATCGGCTTATGAAAAGTTATTCTCACCTACATAGATGATTTCTAGATTCCCCAGTGAGACCTCTCCGACGATGTAAAAGTCTTTGCTGGTTAAATTGCTAGGATTTTCCTGGTGTTGGATAGCTGACAGAGAACTTTCTACATTGACATGAACCCGCCAGTCGCTTGGGACATAGAGACTCAAACTTCCAAGGGAGACATCCACCGCAAACTGGGCTGACGGTCCTTCGATCCGGCAATTATCAAAATAGATAGAAGCTTCTCCTAAGCTCACATCCGCACTTCCGCCCGTAAAATTCTGATCATTCAAATACTTGGTCACTGTAGAAAAGGAGACATCGATGTCATTGCCAGCAGTTTGAGAAGATGTTCCTGCTGAGTAGGAGTTCCAAGTAGCTTTTGCTTTTTTGGAAGGCTTGAAGAGAATATTGAGACCGATCACCGCTAAAATAGAAGAAAAGATGACCACCGAATTGGATACTGGAAGAAAATGGTATTGGCCATTAAGGGAGAAGAGGGCCAAAATCCCATATAGGAAGCCCCAACCAAAGTGGCGCTTCAAGAAACTAGAGAGGGAAAGGACTGCGAGCAAGACAACCCAAGCCAGCGTCCAGATACTGATCTCCCATTTTACAAAATAGCCTTGTAAGAGCACTAGGGCTGCTAGGAGGATTAAGAAAATCCCAATTAATTTATTTTTCATTTTGTTACCTCATTTCCTTTAACCGTTCTTTTAAGAGTTGATAATAGTGTCGGGATACGTGTACCTGCTTATGGGTTTGATAAAAGTTTACTGTACTGGTTCCCGAAAAAGATTTTTCGATGGAATAAATCTGCTTGGTATTGACGATGGTCGACTTGGAGATGCGACAGAAAGCAATCGGCAAGATCTCTTCCAATTCGTAGAGTTTTTGACGGACCTCATATGCCTCTTCTCTGGTATGCCCATAGATCTTTTCACCATCTGTCTCAAAGAAGAGAATTTCTGACACATCTACGAAGTACTCGCTTCGATCCTTGTAAAAGGTCAGGGGCGTCATTTTTTGCTCCAAGATCAACTGTTGCAAGCGGGCGACATCCTCCGTCAATCGAGGAGCCCGAATGATCATTTCTGGCTCATCCATCTGCGGATCTAATTCGATACGAACTTTCATAGGACTCCTTTCTTAACCTTTGTTAGTAACATTATAACAGGTGTTCAAAATCTTACAAGACCTTTTCGGTAAGTGGTTCTTTTCAGCCCCTAAGTGGTTCTTTCAGACAGGTAAAAAGAGGCTGGGACAAAAGTCCTAGCCTCTCAATTGTCTTTGGATTGTCGAGCAAGACGCAGTGGTTGAGTGGGCTCTACCACGCTGATTTCATCAGCTTTTACAGCCCTACTCAACTGTGCGGAGGTGGGACGACGAAATCGAATACTAACGAATTACCGATTTCTGTCCCACTCTCCTAAAGCGAATAAAATTGGAAGCATTATTTTTCTTTTGGTGCGTCTGGAAAGAGAAAACCAAGACCGAGACAAGCCAAGATACCCGCAGTAATCACGACTCCATTTGAAATTGGAAGAAGGTCATAGATGGCATTGGCAATGATAAAACCAATGATGGCACAAATCAAGCTGGACTTGTAGTCTTTCTTGAGTGCATTTTCAAGCGTAAAGAAAGCAAACAAGACAACTGGAACCAAGGGCCAAAGATTGGCATCTATTTTCGGATAACCAATGATACTAAAGGTGATGACGGCAATAGCTGCAAGGATAAATCCAAAACCAATTAATTTTTTCATGATACTACCTCTTTTTGTAATGTTATCAGAAGACTAGCTTCTTTTGATAAACCTACTATAACAAACAGAAGCAAGGGTGACAAGGAAATTTGGATAAGCGGTCAAATTATCGGACTATCTGGTTACATGAACATGAATGGGCCAGATGAACTATCCATATTTAGGGGATGGTTCCCCTCCTTCATGAAACCATTACAGTCCATGACGATTGAGAAAAGCAAAGATGAGTTTGAAAATTTTTATAATCATTTGGTACAAATAAAACTTTTCGTAAAACCTGGTTTGGAAAGTATGGGTTTCAGTTGGACTAAAAATAGCGTAATATCAAGGCTTTTCAGAACGATATCTACTGATTAATTTCATAAAATTTGAATCAATATTTTTTAAACGGGGGAATATACTACCCTCTTTTATACGATCACTTCCATTATCTCTTCAATCAGCTCCGTAAAACTTTGTGCCACATAGATAATTTCATCAGGGTCATGAATGTAGCAGATAATCTGCCCTTTTTGCCCCTCCTGGTCTGGATCAAAATCGAGCATGAGATAACAAGAATCACAGTATTCCGCAAAAGGAATCCATTTTTTATTAAAAAGATAGGGTTTTATTCTACTATCACGCATCTCTTCAATATCTTCTCTCGAAAAATAGTCGAGAAATTCCGTTAACAGGGCATCCCTATTTTGAAAATATCTTTTCCCAGCTTCTATTTCCTGCAAACTCATCAGAGAAAAAGCCATTTCTCTTTGGTCAATCACACAGGGTAAGACTGCTAAGAATTTACTGCCGTTTTTGTAGTGATAGACCTCCTTAAGCTCATCGGGGAGAGAAATTCCAAGTTTCTTCTCAAACTCCTGAATTTCCTCCTCAGATGCACCAGAAATTTCCTGATAATCTTCCAGGTATCCTTCTTCTACAGGATCATCCAAATCCCAGTCTTCAAAAGCTTCACAAATATAAGTTGCTATTTTCTTAACTTGGTCAACTATACACATAGGAACCTCCTTTTTTGATTCCTCTTCCCCTTCGAATTTTCATCTCAAAATGTGTTTAAAAAATGACAGACTTGCACCTTTACTGATTATAACCCAATTTGTAAAATTAAGCTAGACAGAAAAAGCACTCCGTATATTCGATACGAAATGCTTTCAATAAGTGTAAATAAGTTTTAACGTTTACTAAATTGTGACGCTTTACGAGCTTTTTCCAAGACTGGTTGGTGGCACCTACATCTCTTTAAATACTAAAAGCCTTTATTTCTGCACTTTTATCACTATGTACTTTTCACTTTATGTTATATAATTTCAAATAATTTCATTTAAATAAGGTAAATTTCTCAACACTTCAAAAAAATAGAATACTGAGCTAGAGATTATCTTATTTTGGAAGATGACTTTTTATTTTCCTCGTTGTTTTTAAAGATATTTCTCTATATTTGAATTCATATTTTCTCTGTGAATATCAGCTGCCGTAAAAGCCATCATAGCCTCATTTGATAACACACGATATGCTGGTGGTGTACCTGTTTGTGAAAAAGCCGTGGTATCTCCAATATCAAATAGTTTTGGATAGAGCTCCTTTTCCAAGTCGGTTCTACTATCAATACTTTCATAATCTAAAAATTCTTTAGATTCTAAAAGGAAGTCACTATACCGTTTTTTATCAAAAAGACTAATAAATCGATGATATATAAAGTTTAATTCAATCCATGCTTTTCTATAAGGATTTCCAAAGATAGGTTGCATCATCTGTATTGAGGTTTGTTCATCAACTGAAAAATTTATTTGATTCATTCGCTTAAGGGGCTCAAATAAATCCCATTTTTTAATGTTTGTCCGCCCTTCTGGGTTATCAAATTCTAAATCCCAATTTGGATTATAATCTGGATTCATGAGTATAGGGAGTATCGGTCTTCCATGAGCTGCTGCGTTTCTTAACACTTTAAGGTCTCGTAAAATTTGTTTATGAATAACAATATCTCTAATCCAAGGAAAAATTGATTTTATACTATTTCCAGAAATATTTTGTTCTTCTTTGGAAAACCTGTCAAAAATAGTTAATAATCCTTCTAAACTGGTTAAATCCATTTGAGACATTAAATCATCTAGAGGAAAAATATCGGGATTAGTGATATAGTCATATTGGTCAGAATATGGAAGATATTTATATCGATTCTTTGCTCGCTTATACTGTTCTTGTTGGGTTCTATCCTGTGAGTTTTTCCAATATAATACTACTTTTTTAGATATTTGTTCTCCTCCCAATTCTTGCGTGGAAATTCTGCTCATAAGAGATTTATAAGCATTTTCTATCCCTAAAATCCACTTAAGTATTTTTTCTCTAAAAACAATATCCACTTCATCAAGTTTTATTAAGTCTGAAATTTCGTAATGCTTCTGTTTGTCATCTGAAACACGATGAACTTTGAACAATATATTCTTATCAAGAAAAAGTCCATTAATAAGATATTCTAACATATTGGGCTGGAAACCTTTAAATTTTAAATACTCATATAAAACATCATCATCAGTTTTAAATATTGCTTCGTTGCTTCTATTAAGTGATTCTACAATATCCTGCAATTCGTCCTCAGAAGTTCCCTGCTCTTTTAATTCTTGAATGATAGCTGTTAAATCTGTTAGCTCTGTTAGCTCCTTTTTTGCAAGTTCCGAATCTGGTATATCAATATTGAATAAAGTGAATTTCTCTCTAATTTGTTGAAGATATGGTTTAGAAGTTATTCTTTCTTTGAAAATCAAATTTTTTTCATTAAATTTCAGATTGTAAGCTTCTCTGATATTTTTATCTCGTAGAAATACGCCTTTTCTTAAATCAAAACTCACTTCTTCGCTAAATTCAATCTGTTCTTTTCCATTAACAATCTTTATCATATCAAGGCCTATTTCGAAAGGAATTTCCTCTCCATTTTGACCGAAACTATCTGTTGATATAAAGCCATAATTACGATGAATTGAAATTATTTTTCCAATTCCCCTTTTCTTCCTGTTTTTATTTTTCCCCATTCAACTATACCACCTTATTATATTTATCCTTACTGACCTGCCATATTTTTAAAAGTTCACTGTTGGAACTGTTTGGTGCTTCTTCTTTTGGAAGCTGAGCAATTTTAACTATTACAGGTAAATCAAATGAAACACCTGTAATGATTGCTTGACCCGCAGATAGATTTGGAATACTTGACTTTGAAATATAAACTAATTAATGATAAAACTGTAATAATCTGGAGATGCTTCAAATATATCCGATATAACATTCGTGTCTAACACAATTATTGAATCATTCAAATTAGTTTCCGATCCTTTCAAATTTGTCATTTTTAATTATAACATGACACTACCTTGATTTAAGCAGTAATTTTAGTTCCTATAAAATTTTCTCTATAGTTATATAATATATAAACTGACTTTCCGAAAAATGTATCTTTTCGCGAAAGATCTATTAGATGATACAAAAAAGCATCCCTATTTTTATTATTAACTAAAAAATTTTTTTCGTCAAAAATTGTCTAAAGTGTACCTTATCAAAGTGAAAACTGAAATTTTTTCAAATGTAAATTTTAGTAAAAATGACTATTGCCGAAAACCTAGACCTTGATTATTCAAGATTTGTAGGCTTACAAGGGGGTTGATAAAGGTTCAAATTGTATTTTATACATCTAAGTTGCTAGAACAAAAAATGTACTTTATTCAACCTTAAAATAAAGTACATTTTATTTATAAAGTACATTTTTTAGAAAGTGAACATTACATCTTAAACTCAGACGAATCAAGGATTTATCCACTGTCTAGGGAAAAGTACAAAAATTTTCAGTTTTTGTATGCAGGATGCTTTCAATAAATTCAAAAAGTTTTAACGTTTATTGAACAGTGACGCTCTACGAGCTTTTTTAAGCCTATTTTGAAAGTTGTGTAGGTAATACAGGAATATTATTGGGATTTATTATTAATAAATTTTCTCCTTCAATTTCCTGAAGTTCGAAAGTTATTACATACTCATACTTATTATAGTAAAGATCTATAAATTCTATTAGTAAACAATCAAGTTCATGATAGTTATAGATATCTATCAATAGAGTTAATTGAATTTTTGAATTTTTTGGTACTGCAAATCTTCCTACTTTAAATATTTCGGTATCTAATGAAAGCGTCCCATCATATTTTTTTAAGGTGATTGATGTTATTATTGCTGTTTGTAAACCAATATTCTCAATATCTAAAAAACCTTCGTTAATTATATTAATTTTTTTAGGAACTTGACTAATAGAATTAACTGAATTGAGAATATCTTCTTTAATTCTATGGTCCTCATTAATAATAATTTCCTGCGCTTTTTGAAAGTAACTAATTTCTTTCAAGTACTCTTCTGAATTTTCTTTGTAGATATTCTCAACAACTTTTAATCTAGAATAATAGTATTCTAGCTGTTTATTAGAATGTTCTTTTTGATATAAAAGTCTCTGTTGCAAAAAAGCCATTTGTTCTAGATTTTTTTTACTATTATTATAATCATTGATCTCTTCAGTTAGGCCAAATATTACTGCAACATCATATTTTTTATTTGGATCACTTTTGAATTTTATAGGCCTATAGGAAAACCTTAGAAGTGGTAAATTGTTTTTTCTTAATTCTTCACTTGATTTTTTTCTTTCGTAATTAAAAGTTAGAATAATACCTATAATTGTAACGATGCCCCCAAGTACACTACCGTAGTATCCCAAGACGTCGATATTGGTTCCCATGAATTTGAATTGTTTATAATTGACAGAAATGTAATATATTATATACGGTAAGAAAATAGATAATGACAACAACATAACCAAAGATGCTTGGATAAAATTGTCTTTAAACCATTTTAAAATTCGGAAAATATTATAAAATAGTTTAATTAGAATCGCTTTTATTTTTTTAAATTTAATTTTCAAAATACCACCTATATTTTTTAAAGATACTTTCAATAATTTTGTGTAAACACTAATCATAACTGTTTGAATTAGTTTACTAAATGTATCTTGACACCATCAACATGACTCATTTATAAATATTCACTTTACTTTTTTAATTTTATATTCTGTAGGTTGACCTGATTTGTCATAGTACATAAGAATTAATTCTGTAGCTGGATCAACACCACCCACTATATTACCGTTAATGTCTTTAATCAGAAGACTATCACTACAATAAGTATATTTGTTTACCGTATCAGCATTATAATGTATACTACGTCTTTTTATTACTTTTATTTCTTTACCTGAAAAAACAATAAATTCCGGTCTTTCATCCTCAGTTAAATTTTTACTTTCAGATAAATCATATACACCTCTATATTTATTTTTCATGCTATACTCAGTTCCAAAATATCCAAAAATAAAAAATATCAAAATAATAAAAAACAAGTAAATCCCTGAAAAATCGGTCTTTCTCAAAAGTAACTTTCCATAATAATTATCAGCACCGTCAAGTCTATTTAAAACATCTGATTTATCTTTCACAAAATAATTATAATTTATTTGAAGTATATCATTAGTGATAAATTTTATGTTTGCATTTTTTGAAACAGATGACCAACACTTAATGTTTATTAAAGGGGAATCACAATTCGTTTCCTTATTTATCTGATACTCAATAATATAATTTTCATCTATAGACAGGTAATTATTTTTATCTATTCTCCATTTTCTTTTAAATCCTTTAAACTTGAATTCACTAACTTGGGCTCTATAATATCTACCATTGTCCATTAATAAATGATCTGATCGCTCAGTTTTCTTTATTAATGCTTTAGCTAACAAATCCAATACTAAATCTTTAAACTGATAATATGGCAGCCAAATTGAAAGAAAGACTATGATTTTTAAAAATACCTCATAAATTTTAAAATATGAAAAGAAATCAGTTGGTGGATGTTCAAAATGAACTTGAGCAATAAGATTAACAAAATGCAAAAAATTTATGCTTTTCACTATTCCTTCAGAAATTAGTAGTGTTATATAGAGAAATGGAATATAAAGTAGTACTGCATATTTTTTTCTAAATAATTTTTCTTTTATACCTTCTTCTGCTTCTTCATCATTAATTATTTTATCCCTGTAATCTTTCGATAGTAAATATTTCACATCTATATTTGTAAATTGAATGAAAAGTGTACTCAATATAATCGTCACGAAAGTCCAACTTAGCACAGCATCCTCTAATCCAATCAGCGAAAATACAAGGAATACTATTAACGCTCCAAGGAAAACTTTGAATGGTGACTGCTTTACTGCTATGTAAATTATACGAGACAATAAAAGAATAACAATTACAATTATAACTCCAATTTTTATAAAGTCATTTAAAAAATCTAAGTTAGCAAAAATAGCTAATGTATAGATATAATTCACATAACATATAATAATATTAGCTATCATTTTTGCTATATTCAAATTAGAGCGACCATTAATTTGTTCTCTAATGGGTAATCTGGTTTTCCAATCTTCTTTTGCATTTAATAAAATTAATATAACAAATGATGCTAAATATATTAATAGATGTAAAATTAATCCTGCATCTCCCTCACCTTTCTGAGCTTTTAAACCAATTATTACAAAACTAAAACTCAACAAGGCAAGTACATCTAGTATTATAGTTATAATAAGATTCGATTTCATTGGTTTACTTATTAAAACACTATTAAAAAGTCTTTTCATCACATCTTCCTTTAATCTTTCCTTTATAATAAAATCCCTAACACTATTGGGTTAAAAATAAATTTTTGTGTATTACTACTACCTTTTAGGTATTTTTATTTTATAGTTATTACTTTTTGAAAACTACTACTTTCGTTGTTTCAATCATAAACCTCTTATCATCTATAGGACCCTTATAAATTTTAATTTTACAGTCTTTTGTTTTAACCTGAAGATCATAGACTCTATAAATTTGATATTCATAGTTTGTATTCAATGATGCTTCAATTTCATTTCGAGTCATTTCAAAACCATCTACATTGCTACTCGTTGTTGTTTTTACTTCGACATGGATCTCCTTTCCATCCTTGGCCCAATACCGAATATCGTAACCGAGACCATCACCTTCTTCTTTTGAAGCATGTATTGGAGTATCTAACTGTTCTTGTTGAGCTAGTTCCATCAAATAATCAAAAACTATTTCTACTAAAGTTTAGCTAGTGTCTATTGATTTCTTTACAATGATTAAAATTCAGTTCATCTACGATGTTTTTCAATCCAAGAGACAGCAAAATCTACTAGTTCACGTTGTTGCATCAATCTAGAATCGGCATTGCCGATTTTTCCTATTTTTGCAAGGCCATTTTCCTCAAAGGCGCTTCCTATGTCCTCAAAATCTTCTCCGTCAACAAATAAGGTGTTATACGCTTTCCATATCCGAACACCATCTTCAAGTATGGCACTATGCTCAACACAGTCATGTTTCCCAGGGTACTCTGCACGGACATCCGCTAAGTGTATGGAAGTGTTTTTATCATATCCAACCCCTAATAACAGTACTTTTGCGTCAAGTTCATAGAGTTTTGCGATAGGTGAACCCTCACCAAATATATTTGAAAGAGTATGTTCCGCTGTAATATATTCAGCATGTTTTCCCCATGCACAAATTGATCTTGCTGGATGATCTGTTCTGATGCTCCCCGGCCATTGACGGAACATTTCTGCAACAGCTCCCATCGTATTTGTTGGAGTTATCTGTTTATCATATGCTGGCCAATTCTCTCTAATTTTATCCCAGTCTGACTCCTCTGCATTCCAGTGCACTCCTGTTTTCGGATCTAGATTTTTCCATGACTGTGTCGGCATCACAATGGTACCTTCAGAAGTAACGACTTCAATTAGAGCTTCTATCACAGTCTGTGCTCCTCCACATACATATCCAATACTTTTTAAGGATGTATGGACAATGACAACATCTCCTTGTTTCAGCCCAAGTTCTGTTAACCCCTGTACGATATCTTCTTTATAGATTGTTTTCATAATTTTTACCTCTTATTATCAAAAACCTAAATTGTCAAATTAAGTTAGATTTTTCATGTAACTCAGAAAAACTTGGTATGGTGTTTGATAATTCAAAGACTTCCTAGGAATTCTATTTCTTTTATCAGCTATAGCTGATAAATAATTTTGAGAAATATTCGTAAAATCCATTTGTTTCGGTAATCCATTTCGTCTTAATAATCCATTAGAATGTTCATTGAGACCTCGTTGCCCAGGACATCCTGGATCCGCAAAGAAAATATCAATATCATGTGCATTCGAAATAGATTTCCAATTAGAAAATTCTTTTGGTGGATTTTTCTTTCCTATTTTTGATTCAATATATTCAGGAAAGTTCTTTTCATCGAACTCTATTACTCTCCGTGCTTTATAACTTTGTGCATCTTCAAATAGCTTTTGTACCTGTTCAAATTCTGCCAAAGCTTTCTCATATGCTTCTATTTGTTCTTTGAAATTTTCTAATTCTGTGATAATGGTTCTCTATTCATAAAATCGCCCTTATTAACACCAATGCTTTATTTTATATCTTCGTCAAATAATTTTTTACGTTCTTTTATTTATGAACCCGCACTTTCGTAGGCATCCAAGCCCCTATCCCAGAGTTTCAAAGAAATGACAAAGAAAACAAGGGAAATCAAAATCAAACCTCCGATATTAAAGAATCCATCCTTGTCCTGCAAGAAATAGCTAGCAGGATAGTAGGCCGTATAGGCGAAAGGCACGATAAAGCTAATCAACCAACGAAGAAGCGAATTGTAAATGGAAATCGGATACTTGGCGAAGTCATTAAACATATAGAAAATGTAAATCATTGCTCCTGACTGCTTGGTCCAAAAAGCGATACTGGCTGTCGCGATTTTCAAGGAAGTATAGATCAAGGTCGCAAAAGGAATACAGACTAGGAAAATCAGAAATTTTGGAAGAGTCCAAGCAATGCTAGACACCGTGGTACCTAGCAGAAGGCCTCCGACCAAAAGTTCGCCCAAAGCATCAATCTGAAAGGTCTCAACTAGGATATGAAAGAGAGGATTGATGGGACGAGTCAGATATTTGTCAAACTCCCCTTTTCGGACTAGGCGTTGCCCTAGTGCCCAGAGATTGTCAAAAAAGAGATGGTCCAATCCCTTGGGAATTAAGGAAAAACCATAAATAAATGCAATCTCCTGAAAAGTCCATCCTTCTAGCGATGGAATGTGTTGAAAGAGCACATTGAGAAACAAGAGGTTCAAGCCTTGAGTCAGAAAGACTCCTAGGACACCCACCACAAAATCCACCTTGTATTCCATGATTTGTTTGATGTATTGTCTGATAAAAATCAGATGCATGCGTTGATATTTCTTCATACTAACCTCCTTGAATGGTGATGAATGACTGGACTCGTTTCCAAATCAACTGAGACAAACCCACCATCACTATGAGCCAGAAGAACTGTAGCAAAAGCGCCTTAAGAATCTGACTGGCATCGTATTTTCCAACGATAATCATGACTGGAGTATAAATCAGGGATGAAAATGGCAAGAAGGACAGAATATCTGAAACAACCTTGGGAAAGAAAGCCAAGGGAATCAGACTCCCTGACATAAAGGCCACTATGGAAGTCTTAAGTAGATTAGAACCCCATAGATTTTTAAACACAAAGGCTGAAAATCCAAAGCAGATATTAAAGAAAAAGTTGATTAGGTAGGCTAGGGTTAAGCTAAAGAGATAAAGGGTAGTTAGTCCCAGCACTTCTACAATCCCTTGCCCAGATAAGATTTTCATCAAAACAATGACACTTAAAAATGGCAGTCCAACAGAGATAAAAATCAACCACTTGGAACCAAGCTCCGTAAAGAGGTAAGAAGCCGCAAAATGCACTGGTCGCAACAAGCGCATGATAATGGAACCATCCTTGACCTCATCACCAATCATAAAGGAAGAATCCGACCTAGTCAGAAGATTAGTCACAAAACTCATGATGATGTAGAGGGTGATATCCGCCATACTGAAGCCCTGAATCAAAGGCTCCTGGGAGGAATCAAAGACACCCTTCCATAGATAAAAAGCCACAAAAGCCCCCATGACATCGCCAATCCGATAAAGAATAAAGTTGACTCGATAGCTAATCAACTCCTGAATCCCTGCATTGATAAAGGGTTTATAACGTCTCCACAATTTGACCATCTTAGAGCTCCTTTCGATAGAAGCGACGGATAATATCTTCAATATCCGTATCTACCATCTTCAAATCACGGACTTCAAAATCAGATAAGGTTTGCTTGATAATATCAGCTGACTGGTAGCGGGAACTATCAAATTCAATAGTCAGATTATTTCCTTGTCTATCAATGGATATATCAGGTAAGCCCTCATAATGAGAGACGAGATGACTTTGACCTGGCGTCAGATCGAAGGAGAGAGTCTTCATCTTGCCAAAGGTCTCCTTGAGCTGGCTCACCGTCCCATCAAAAATCTCTTGCCCCTTATCAATCATAAAAATCCGATCACAGAGTTGCTCAATATCACTCAGGTCGTGAGTGGTCAAGAGAATGGTTGTTTCTTCCTCCTGATTAATCTGGGTGATAGCCCGACGAATGTTATCCTTGACCGACACATCCAAACCAATAGTTGGCTCATCTAAAAAGAGAACCTTGGGATTGTGGAGCAAGGAAGCCGCAATATCCGCCCGCATCCGTTGACCCAATGAAAGAGTCCGCACAGGATCCTTAATAAATTCCTTCAAATCCAAGACTTCATTCAAAAAATCCATGCGCTTGTGAAAGAGCGAGTCTGGGACATCGTAAATCTCCTTCAAAACCGTGTAAGTCTCTTGCAGGGCCAAATCCCACCATAGCTGAGTTCGTTGTCCGAAGACTACTCCAATATCCTTGACATAATCCTGGCGATT
>NZ_QTND01000007.1:0-13116 GCF_003603405.1 Streptococcus sp. AM43-2AT
TCGAATTCAATCTCTTGTGGACGGTTGTCTACAACTGTGTCGTAGTCCTTGTCCACTGGTTGAGCATCTTCGTCAGTCACATCTGACTTGATGGTCTTACCTTCTGTATCTACATAGTGTACGTAGACGTTACCCTTAGGCTCAGCTGGGGTTTCCTTCACTTCTTTATAAACGTAAGTGATGGTTGATTTTGGTTTGTCAACTTTACCTTTAACTGGATCAGATGATTCCAAGTGTCCATCTTCGTCAACTTTACCTACTGGGTAGTCACCTTTTGGTACGATCTTATAGGTCTTACCATCTGGTGTCTTGATAGTATTCGGTTTTTCACCTTCCTCAGTAGTGTTATATGGTGTGTCATACGGTGAGTTTGGTGTATCTTGACGAGGTTTTTCGATTTCCTTACCATTTTCATCTACGTAAGTGATGATGACTTCACCCTTCTTAGGTTCAGCTGGGGTTTCCTTCAGTTTGTATACATAAGTGACATTCTTATCACCTTCGATGACTTTACCAGTTGTTGGGTCTGTTGACTTCAAGTGACCTTCTTTATCAACTTCACCTACTGTGTAGTTACCTGCTGGAACCAATTCATAAGTCTTACCTTCGAATTCAATCTCTTGTGGGCGGTTGTCTACCACTGCATCGTAGTCTTTATCCACTGGTTGAGCTTTTTCGTCAGTAACATCTGACTTGATGGTCTTGCCTTCTGTATCTACATAGTGAACATAGACGTTACCCTTAGGTTCTTCTTTCACTTTGTATACATAGGTGACGTTCTTATCGCCTTCGATCACTTTACCTGTTGTAGGGTCTGTTGACTTGAGGTGACCTTGATCATCTACTTCACCGACAGTGTAGTTACCTGCTGGTACCAATTTATAAGTCTTACCTTCGAATTCAATCTCTTGTGGGCGGTTGTCTACCACTGTATCGTAGTCTTTATCCACTGGTTGAGCTTTTTCGTCAGTAACATCTGACTTGATGGTCTTGCCTTCTGTATCTACATAGTGAACATAGACGTTACCCTTAGGCTCTTCTTTCAATTTGTAGATGTAGGTGACATTCTTATCTTGTTCAGCAACTTCTCCAGTTGTAGGATCTGAAGACTTCAAGTGACCTTGGTCATCTACTTCACCAACTGTGTAGTTGCCTGCTGGTACCAATTCATAGGTCTTGCCATCTTTTTCTATTGTTTGTGGGCGGTTGTCTACGACTGTGTCATAGTGTTTGTTAATTGGCTGTTGATCTTCGTCAGTTACAGAATTTTTAAGGGTTGTTCCTTCAGTATCTTTATAGTGAACGAAGACATTTCCTTTAACATCAGACTTGACAAAGTAATAGTTCACATCAGTTGAAGGTTTAATCGCTGTTGGAATTGAGTAGTTGTTAGAGAATGATGCGTACCCCTTCAAATTAGAGTATACTTTTCCGTTTGGAGCCGTAGGATCATCCGCTACAGATCCTTCTGCTTGAATCACTGGAACTTTACCAGCAATGACATTGTAACTGTTGTTACCAGCACCCGCAGGTGTCAATGATGTGCTTGGAGCACCTTTGAATGGACGTGGATAAGTGTGTAGAGTTCCATCCATTTGTTTATAAGTATCTGTCTCAGTAGTAGACGACCAACCACTGATAATGAGGGATTTACTTCCAGCAGTTTCGCTGACTTCAATATAGTAGTCGCCATTTTTGCTGTTTACTTTTGTAACTTTTGTCTCATCAGCCTTCCACTCTTCAGCAGCTTTGTTAACTTTACTTGTGTAGATGAGTGTATATTTCGATACATCTTCAGTACCAATATCTGATGTAGCAAAATTGTTCACTTGAGATGGATCAAGGGCGTAGAATTTCGTTACAGTTGAGCCATCAGTATCAACGATTTCAGAAATACGTTTCACGTAGTAGTGGTTGGCTCCACCTTGAAGTTCGACAAGTTTTTGTCCAACAACACCTTTACCAAGGATACCAGATGTTTTTTGAGTTGAGTCAGTTGTTGCTGCTACTTGTTTGTAACCAGCAATCTCGCGATTGTTTGAAGCTGTGAATTGTTGCCCTGCAAGACCTGTTTGAGTATAGCTTGCAAGAACTGTTTCATTTCCAGTTGGTGTGTATGTTTGTCCTTCTGTGTACTTGCTACTGTCAACAACTCTATAGTAAGTTGTTTGATCAGCTTTAGCATAAGGAACAGAGGTTTGAACGTTTTGTTTATCTTCACCTTCGTTACCTGGGTAGTTGGTATCACGAATTTGAAGTGTTTCATACTCAAGGTTCGCATTCACCAATGAGAAGGTTACGTTACCTGGATTAGTTCCGTTAGCAGCTGCGTATGTCAAAGTATTAGTTACATCAGAGTTGTTGTTGGTGATGTAGCTTGGAAGGGAGATATTGCTTTCTCCAGCTTTGAGGGTACGAGTGTAAACTTCTGATCCATCAGATTTCTTCACAATACGCAAGTAAACATCTGGATTAGCTGAAACACTACCAGTGATGGCTGAACGGTCTACTGCGAGAGTAGCATAATAATCAAAGTTTGTTTTAGCTCCAGTAGCGTGGTTGGTTTTAAGGAATTGCCATACACCAAAAGTGAAACGATCAGCGTTTGGATCCAATGCATAGCCTGCTTTGTTGAAGGCTGCATCTTCAATCGTTGCACCATTAGCATCTGAAATAACTGGGTTAGTAGCTACACTACCAGAAGTAGATGTTGAGATTGGTGCCAACTGAGCAGAAATTGCAGGTGCACCATTAACGGTTGTGTTTCCATTGAAACCTGCCACCTTCAAGGTTTCCATCATGTCATCTACTGACTTGTTCAAGCGTGATCGTTGCTCAGCATATGATGGAGCATTCTCACCAGAATTGGTCGAAGCTTCTTTTGCTGGCAATTCTGATTGAACTTTAGCAACAGCCTCCTTGATAGCAGCTTTCTGTTCTGCATTTTGATGATTGGAAGCATATTTTTCTGCTATCTGATTCAATAATGCAGCCTCAGAAGCATTTTGTTCCAAAATAGCTTTATCATCCGATGCTACAGCACTTTCGACCACTTCAGATGAACTTGTTGCTGAAGGTTGTGTTTCTGTAGCAGTTTCATTTTGAGGGGCTAAGACTTCTTTAGAGCCTTCTTCAGTTAATGGGGCAGCTTCAGGTGAAGTGGATGGAGCACTCACTGCCGTAGAGGAAGAAACTACTTCGTTTCCTACTTCATCCGCAAAGGTAGTATTTGCAACTGTAGTAGCACTTAGAACTGCCGCTGCCACTAAGATCCCTTTTACCAAGTGACGGCTCTTAGCAGAAACAGCATCTTCACGCACCTCAGCTACAACTGTCTCTTCGACTTGACCACGAATCACTTTGAGCAAACCAAAGTTTGAAGTAGCTGCACGCAACCAGTTCTTACCTGACTTGACCAACTTGAAACGAGTCACTCGATCAGTTTCACGGAATTCTCCGTTTGAACGTTTAAAAATCATTTGATTCTCCTTAATTTTTATTTTCACCTATATTATACCTTTTTCCTGTACTTATGCAAGCGTTTTAATATTTTTCGTATTCATCATCAAGGTGGAACCTTCTAAAATCATTCAAACAAATAAAAAAAGCTACCCGAAGGTAGCTTTCATTTCTAATTAAAGTGAGTTAACATCCACTTTGATACCAGGACCTTGAGTTGTAGTCAAAGTCAAGCTAGTTACGTAAGTACCTTTAGCTGTAGCTGGTTTTGCTTTTTGAATAACATCGTTGAAAGCTTTGAAGTTTTCAACCAATTTATCAGCGTCAAATGACACTTTACCGATGATCGCTTGAACGATACCTGCACGGTCTGCACGGTAAGTGATTTTACCACCTTTAGACTCTTCAACTGCTTTAGCAACATCCATTGTTACAGTACCAGTCTTAGGGTTTGGCATCAAGTTACGTGGTCCAAGGACACGTCCAAGACGTCCAACAAGAGCCATCATGTCAGGTGTAGCGATAACTACGTCGAAGTCCAACCAACCATCGTTGATTTTCGCAACAAGGTCATCTTCACCTACGAAGTCTGCACCAGCAGCTTTTGCTTCTTCAGCTTTTGCACCACGTGCAAATACAAGAACGCGAGCAGTTTTACCAGTTCCGTTTGGCAATACCATTGCACCACGGATTTGTTGGTCAGCTTTTTTCACGTCGATGTTCAAGTTGTATGCAACTTCTACAGTTGCGTCAAATTTTGCAAAGTTAGTTTCTTTTGCAAGAGCTACAGCTTCTTCTACGCTGTATGCTTTTGTGCTGTCAATTTTTTCAAGTGCAGCACGAAGTTGTTTGCTTTTTTTAGCCATTTTATCTTTCTCCTTGTAATGTGGTCATATCGATTTTCATCTCCCACGTCACTCGTCTCATGATCAAGTGTATTGCGGGCAAATAGGATTGTTACAATTAGTCAGTAACAGTGAATCCCATAGAACGAGCAGTACCTTCGATCATACGCATTGCAGACTCAATGTTTGCAGCGTTCAAATCTGGCATCTTAGTTTCAGCAATTTCTTGTACTTGTGCACGAGTAACTGTTGCAACTTTCGTTTTGTTAGGTGTACCTGATCCTTTTTCAACACCTGCAGCTTTTTTCAAAAGAACAGCAGCTGGTGGTGTTTTTGTAACGAAATCAAATGATTTATCTTCATAAACAGTGATCACAACTGGGATAATCATACCAGCTTGGTCAGCTGTACGAGCGTTAAACTCTTTAGTGAATCCCATGATGTTGATACCTGCTTGACCAAGTGCTGGTCCAACCGGTGGAGCTGGAGTAGCTTTACCAGCAGGGATTTGCAATTTTACAAGTTTTTCGACTTTTTTAGCCATTTCTTAAATCCTCCTTTGTGGTTTTGGCGGTAATTACAGATTTTTACCTCCCACAAGTATGCTCTGCGCATACCTTTCTATTATACACTATTTTCTTCCGAATGCAAGAAAAAATTTCATTTTCATCACACTTTTTTTTCTTTTGTGATAAAATGGAGGTATGTTAATAAAAGTTGCTTCCCTTGTATTTATTTTTTTGACCCTCATTCTCAGTGGGATTATTATTCGAGTCTTTAAACTGCGCCGTTATGGATGGAATTTTGCCGACCTGGCTTTTCCTCTGTTCGCGCTAGAGTACTATTTAATTTCAGATGCGGCTTACTACCATAATTTGTTGCCTCAATTATTATTGGCCTTGTCTCTTCTAGCCATTGGCTTAACCATCTATTTTTTGAAAAAGAGACGCAGTTTTTACTATCCGAAGTTTTTTAAGTACTTTTGGCGAGCAGGCTTCCTCATTACCTTCTTCCTTTACCTCATTATGACAATCAGTCTTTTCATCTGATATATAGCAATAAAAAAACGGTATGAACTAAAATCGTAGTTCATACCGTTTTTTTATTTTATTCTAGACTTATGCCGGTGGGTCACCAAGCTATAGACAAGACGATTCATCAACCATAAGACTCCTTCCATGACTAGTCCTAGGACAAGGGTCAAGATCCAGCCAATAAGATCCAGATGATTGAGATTAAAAATGGAAGAAAATACAAAAACCGACAGACAAAATCCTGCTACATTCAGAAGGATTATTCCCAATTTTACGTGATTAAAGGGAAGACTGAGTTGGTATACTTTTGTAAATCCGATTAAAGCCAGCAAGTAGATGGAGATGGTCGAAATCTCTCCCTGACTTAATCCAAGGAAATGACCTAGAACCACAACAAAAAGAACCGATATGAGATTGGTCAAGGCAGCTGGAAGAGCTTGCTCTATCACAGTCTCAACAAAGTCTCCTTCTATCCGGGCACGATTCTTCTCCAAGGCTAGTAAGAAACCGGGTATTCCAATAGTAAATCCACTGATCAAGGACATTTGAGAAGCCTGAATGGGATAGGTGAAACTAAAGAGAATAGCCAAAATGGCCAACAAAATTGAAAAGATATTCTTGACCAAAAAGAGACTAGCCGAACGCTGAATATTGTTAACCACTCGGCGACCTTCATCCACAATCGACGGCATGTGTGAGAAGTCTGAATCTAAAAGCACAACCTGAGCTACCTTTTTGGTCGCATCATGCCCCGTATTCATGGCAATACTACAATCTGCTTTTTTCATAGCGAGGATATCATTGACCCCATCCCCTGTCATCCCAACCTTATGGCCATCCGCTTGCAAGCTCTCTACGAGGATTTGTTTTTGTTCTGGACTAACTCGTCCAAAGACTGTGTAGATTCGTACCGCCTCTACTACCTCCTCACGCGTCCTGAGCTGACTCGCATCTACGACTTGATCCGCATCTGGAATGCCTGCTTTCTGAGCTACGGCAGCAACTGTCACAGGATGATCCCCTGAAATAACCTTGATGGTCACCCCTTGTTTTTGGAAATAAGCAAAGGTTTCAGGAGCAGTCGTTCGTACAGGATTCTCCAAGACCAGGGCTAGAAGAGGGAGGACTGGAGCTTCTAATACTTCCGTCAACTGTTCCCCCTGGTATTGCCCAAAAATGAGAACACGCGCCCCTCGTTCAATCTCTCGCTGCCACACTTCTTGGTAAGCATCGAGATCATCTCTCAGCAAAACATCTGGTGCCCCTAATAGGTAAATCCCTTGTTGGAACTGAAGGCCCCCAAATTTCTTCTTAGATGAAAAAGGTAGGCGGTCTTGAACGGGCCATACTTGGGCGGGTTGGACAGAGTGATACTGCCGAATGGCCGAGATGGTATCATTCTGATCTTCACTTGCTTGGAGATAGTGACTTAATATTTCTTTGCCTTCTTTTTCCTCTAGCACCAAGGGTAGAAGCTCACTCACTTGCATCCTGTGTTCGGTAATGGTTCCCGTCTTATCTAGACAGAGGACGTCGATACGGGATAGGGTTTCAATCCCCTTCATACTGTTGAGTAGGACCTTTTGAAGGGCTAAACGGGTTGCCCCAAGCACCAAGGCCAGAGTCATTAAGAGGTAGAGACCTTCTGGAATCATCCCAATGATGGCACCGACCATAGAGGTGATGCTAACTTTGAGGGTTTCGTGATTTCCTAGATAGCTCTGCAAGAACAACAGTAAGCCAATCGGGATGAGAATCATTCCGATCATTCGGACAAGACCGTCCACTGCATGAACCATTTCGGATTCTTCGTGTCCCTTGACTTTTTTTGCAGAGAGACTCAGCTGATTAATATAAGACGCATCGCCTACTTGTTCCAAGACCGCAACTGCCTGGCCTGAAATAACAAAACTTCCTGACATGAGTGTCTGATGCTCAGCTTTAGGGATTTCATCTGCTTCTCCTGTCAATTGAGACTCATCGACCATGATCGAGCCATCTAGAATCTTGGCATCCGCATAGATCTGATCCCCCGCTTGGAACAAGACGACATCTCCCTCTACCACCTGATGAACAGGAAGGTCTAACCGTTCTCCTTCACGAATCACTCGAGCTTTCTCCACTTGAAGGAGACGCATCTTATTCAAAATCCGACGGGACCGCAATTCTTGAACAATCCCGATCAAGGAGTTAACGACGACAATAGGAACAAATAACATATTGTTCCAAGACCGTACTAGTATCAATAAAATAGCTAAAATACCAAAGACTAGGTTGAAATAAGTGAAGACATTTGAATAAACAATCTCTCTCGTCGACTTTTCTGCCGTAATGGTTACTCGATTTTGTTTGCCTTCTCTGATTCGGCTTTGGACTTGCTCATTCGTTAGCCCGCTATAGCGCTTCTCTTCCATATTTTCTTCTTTCTTTTTTCTGTATCTAGTTTAGCAAAAAGAATATCTTCTTGCTTCAGACTAGAGAACGAAGATTCTGTAGACCTATTCGTGAAGTTCAAGAGGCAAGCCATCTGGATCAAAGAAGAAGGCCATTTTGCGCCCATCAAAATCATCCACCCGTAGCTCTGTATGAGGGATTCCTAATTGATCAAACTCTGCTAGACAGGCTTGAACGTCTTCTACTCGAAAAGCCAGATGACGGAGACCGGTATGCTCTGGATGAGGGAGAAAGGGTCTCTTTGGAGCATCTGGTTTGATAAATATTTCCAAGGTCAGATTTCCCTTTCGAATATTAAAGAGAATATCCTGCTTTTCAGGCCGATGGTGTTCGTCTAAAGGTTCAAAGCCTAATTTGTCGACATAAAATTCTCTGGTTTTATCATAATCGTGTCCAATAATGGCAATATGGTGAATAGTATCGAGCTGCATCTGCTCTCCTTTTCTTTTTTTCGTAAACAAAACCTGCCCCTTGTACAGGCAGGCTTTTGCTATTGTCAACTATCTCATTCCTTCTTCATTTAAAGAAAGATTAATTGGTCTGCAAGACCTTTCTTGGCTTGGTTCCTTCAGCTGGTCCGATGACACCTGCTGCTTCCAAGTCTTCCATGAGGCGAGTTGCCCGGTTAAAGCCGACCGATAAGCGACGTTGGATCATTGACGCACTGGCTTTTTGAGTTTCAATCACAAGAGCCTTAGCCTCTTCAAAGAGTGGATCACCCTCGTCAGAGCCGCCCATGCCTCCGTCAAAGTCCGACTCGGATACTTCGCCTGGATCAAAGGCATCATCATAATCCGCTTCTGCTTGTTCCTTGACAAAGTTCACAATCCGCTCGACATCGTCATCTGAGATAAAGGATCCTTGCAGACGAATCGGATGATTTTCATCGATCGGTTTAAAGAGCATGTCTCCACGACCGAGCAATTTCTCTGCCCCATTTTCATCCAAGATGGTCCGTGAGTCAGTCCCAGATGATACCGCAAAAGCGACACGGGAAGGCACATTGGCCTTGATCAAACCTGAAATAACATCAACCGATGGCCGTTGGGTCGCAAGGATCATGTGGATCCCTGCTGCACGCGCCTTCTGTCCAAGACGAATAATAGCATCTTCCACTTCTTTACTTGCAACCATCATCAAGTCTGCCAACTCGTCGACAATGACCACAATCAATGGGAGGGGTACTTGCTTCATCTCTGACTGGGTATTGTACTCAGCAACCTTGGCATTAAAACCAGCAATATTCCGAGCACCCACTTTCGAGAAGAGCTCATAGCGATTTTCCATCTCATCAACAACCTTTTGTAGGGCTCGACTGGCCTTGCGTGGGTTGGTCACAACTGGAATCAAGAGGTGAGGAATATCATTGTAAACAGAAAGTTCCACCATCTTTGGATCGACCATCATAAATTTGACTTCGTCCGGACGGGCCTTCATCAAAATACTCGAAATGATCCCATTGACCGCAACCGACTTACCAGATCCGGTAGAACCCGCTACCAAGAGATGGGGCATCCGGGCCAAATCAAAGGTCCGAGCTGAACCATCTACAGCCTTCCCAAGTGGAATCTCAAGGAGTTTAGCTGGGTCTGTCTTGGATTGCTCCCACAATTCACGGAAGGAAACTGTCGCAATCTCTGAGTTGGGAACTTCAATCCCGACCAGAGACTTCCCTGGAATCGGTGCTTCGATCCGCACATCCTTGGCTGCTAGGGCCAAGGCCAAATCATCTGCGAGGTTGGAGATGCGGTTGACCCGCACACCGACAGCCGGTTTGACTTCATACTTGGTAACAGATGGACCAATTTCCGCCCGCTCCACTGTCGCCTTGATGTTAAAGCTTGCAAAGGTTTCTTCCAGAATGCGGATATTCTGACGAACGATATTTTTCTCTTTGGATTGATTTTTAGGCTTGTCAGGTGCGAAGAGATCAATGGTTGGAAGTTTGTACTGAAGGAGTTCCTTAGGCGTGAAATCCACAGTGACTTCTTCATCCATATCCTCCTCAGTAAGTTCTTCCATCTCCTCTGGATCGTCTTCTGGCCAGTCTTCCGAATAGCCTTCTTCTTCATTTGGTAGATAGATCTGAGGGTAGGCCTCCTCAGCAGGCACTTCTGCTTCGAACTCAGGTTCAATAACTTCACCTGTCTCAAGATCTACAGGATAGCCTTCCGTGCTCATGGGACTAGCTTCTGCAAGTTGCTCGATGCGGGCAGCCTCCTCTGCTTCTGCTTGAAGAGCCTTCTTCTCTTCACGCTCAGCAAAGCGCTCCTGGCGACGAACTTCCCGTTTTTCCATAAAGGAGTGAAAAGCTGCGACAGCTTGCTCATACACGTCATAAACCGAATAAGAACTCATCAAGAGAAGCCCTAATAGGATCAAGAGTCCTCCGATAAAGTAAGTCCCAATGTTAGAGAGCAAGAAAGCAACCGGCGTGTACAAGATTGCACCAAGCAAACCTCCTCCTGCAAAAGAAGAGACACGAAGATGCACGAGGTCTCCTAAGATACGTGATAAGGTTGGTCCCACTGAAGAACCTTCCAGTTTCAAAAGGGAGACAAAGTAAGCTTGATACATGAGTAGTAAGCCTGCAAAAAGACTTAAAAAGCCCGACAAGGTTCCCTCATGCTTCTCAATCCATTTGAAAAAGAAGAGGTAGAAAATAACAGCTGTCATTGCCACATAAGCCAGACTACCTACCAAGAGCCGGATAAGGTTGTAAGTCACTAAGCCTAAGGCTCCTAATCGTAAAAAGGCGAAAATGAAGACGAGAGTTAAGACAATCGTCATGATCATTCGGCGAATTGCTTTTTTTCTTTCTATTTCTGCTTTAGACAGTCGTCTCGTCGACCGTGTTTTTTTTGATTGATTATTGTTTGCCATAACCTTTATTATACCATATTTCTAAGCTAGTTCTCTAGTAAAATCCTTTTCTCTCATGTGCGAAATAAACAACAAAAACAGTACCTCTCAGGCACTGTTGATGATAGATTTTTCTTTGGAAGACGGCCAATGATAGCTTGATAGTCTTTCAGCGCTTGCTTTCCTTTCTCCGTCAACTGATAGCCCCGAACCGTGAACTCTTGTGCTAGCTCTTCTTCTGTAAAGTGATCAGCCAAAGCTTGGTTCAAATCAGCTGCTTTCATCTTGGACAAGCCCGCGACCCCCTTCTTTTTGAGAATGGCTTTTTTCATGATACTCCCTCGTTTTCTATTTTGCTAGGAAGCTTCACCCCCTTTGACAATGACTACTATATCCGAAAAAAAAGCCCAAACAATCAGTTTTGCTTATGAGGTAGACTCGACAAACTATGTGGTCAGAATTTTATTATCAAGAAATTTTCATCACCATTAAAAAAGCCTGTCCTAAGACAAGGCTTTGAGATTCTTCCTCTTAGGATCCCGCACTTTCGTAGGCATCCAATCCCCTGTCCCAGAGTTTGAGGGAAATGCCAAAGAAAACAAGGGAAATCAACATCAAACCACCGATATTAAAGAGCCCATTCTTGCCTTGCAAGAAATAGCTAGCAGGATAGTAAGCCGCAAAGGCAAATGGCACGATAAAACTGATCAACCAACGAAGGAGCGAATTGTAAATGGAAATAGGATACTTGGCAAAATCATTGAACATATAGAAAATGTAAATCATGGCGCCTGACTGCTTGGTCCAAAAAGCAATACTGGCTGTCGCGATTTTCAAGGAAGTATAAATCAAGGTCGCAAAAGGAATACAGACTAGAAAAAGTAGGAATTTTGGAAGAGTCCAAGTAATGCTTGATACTGTTGTTCCCAATAGAATGCAACCGACCAAGAGTTCGCCCAAGGCATCAATCTGAAAGGTCTCAACCAGAATATGGAAGAGAGGATTGATGGGGCGAGTCAGGTACTTGTCAAACTCTCCTTTTCGCACTAAACGTTGTCCCAGAGCCCAGAGATTGTCAAAAAAGAGGTGGTCCAATCCCTTGGGAATCAAGGAAAAACCATAAATAAAGGCAATTTCTTGAAAGGTCCATCCTTCTAGCGATGGAATGTGTTGAAAGAGTACATTGAGAAACAAGAGGTTCAAGCCTTGAGTCAGGAAAACACCTAAAACACCAACCACAAAATCGACCTTGTACTCCATGATTTGCTTGATGTATTGTCTGATAAAAATCAGATGCATGCGTTGATATTTTTTCATATTAACCTCCCTGAATGGTGATAAATGACTGGACTCGTTTCCAAATCAACTGAGACAAGCCCACCATCACTAAGAGCCAGAAAAACTGCAAAACGAGTGCTTGAAAAATCTGACTAGCATCGTACTTTCCAACAATAATCATAACCGGAGTGTAAATCAAGGATGAAAAAGGCAAAAAGGACAGAATATCTGAAACGATTTTAGGAAAGAAGGTCAAGGGAATCAAACTCCCAGACATAAAGTCAATCAGAGAATTCTTAAGCAGATTAGAGCCCCATAAATTTTTAAACACAAAGGCTGAAAATCCAAAGCAGATATTAAAGAAAAAGTTGATCAGGTAGGCTAGGATTAAGCTAAAGAGATAAAGGATGGTTAATCCTAGCACTTCTACAACCCCTTGCCTAGATAAAATTTTCATCAATACGATGACACTTAAAAATGGCAGTCCAACAGAGATAAAAATCAACCACTTGGATCCGAGTTCCGTAAAGAGGTAAGAAGCTGCAAAATGCACTGGTCTCAACAAACGCATGATAATGGAACCATCCTTGACCTCCTCACCAATCATAAAGGAAGAATCCGACCTAGTCAGAAGATTAGTCAAAAAACTCATGATGATGTAGAGGGTGATATCTGCCATACTGAAACCCTGAATCAAAGACTCTTGCGAGGAATCAAAGACAGCCTTCCAGAGATAAAATTCCACAAAAGCACCCATGACATTGCCAATCCGATAAAGAAGAAAGTTGACTCGATAGGTAATCAACTCCTGAATCCCTGCATTGATAAAGGGTTTATAACGTCGCCACAATTTGACCATCTTAGAGCTCCTTTCGATAGAAGCGACGGATAATATCTTCAATATCCGTATCTACCATCTTCAAATCACGGACTTCAAAATCAGATAAGGTTTGCTTGATAATATCAGCTGACTGGTAGCGGGAACTATCAAATTCAATAGTCAGATTATTTCCTTGTCTATCAATGGACATATCAGGCAAGCCTTCATAGTGAGAGACTAAATGACTTTGACCTGGCATCAGATCGAAGGAAAGAGTCTTCATCTTGCCGAAGGTTTCCTTGAGCTGACTCACCGTTCCATCAAAAATCTCTTGCCCCTTATCAATCATAAAAATCCGATCACA
>NZ_QTND01000008.1:0-2693 GCF_003603405.1 Streptococcus sp. AM43-2AT
TTTTTTTTATTAAAAAGCTGAAACTCCTAGAGGGACAAGGGGTTTGCTATCTTTGTTCGGGGGGAGTACTACGACCTCCCCCCATAGCAATCCATGATCCATGATCCAGACTAGTCCCTCCTAATTTTGAGCAAATAATTTTTGAAAGGGTTGCGACCTAGCAACACTTGAGGAAAATTGTTTAGTCGAGAAATTAGCTAGGAGAGGGACGGGGATTCGAGGTACGGGAGGGGTTTTAGGGGTGGAACAACCCCTAAGCGAAAGGCAGACGAAGGGGGTAGCTCGCAAGAGCGTCATTAGCCCCCGAGCATGACCTGAGCATGCCGAGGAGAAGAAAAAACGCTTGACGTTTTTGATGTCTCCGAGTCGGTCAGAATGACCGAGGCAGTGAATTTTTTGGCTAGCGTGAGCGACAAAAAAGAGGGTGCAACCCTTGCCTCGCAGAGCACAATCAGGAATGGCTTGCCGTTCCTTGTATTGTGTTACAAACATAACTTCGTATGTTTGACCGTCATACATAATGCAGTGGTTCACTTTTGACGTCAGTTCTACTTTTTCGTTTTGCTTTTTCTGGCATACTAATATTATCAAAGAAAAAAAGGAAGGTGTTTAACCATGATTAAACCTTATTCGATTTCACTTCACAACGGCACCAAGTGGAGCCGTCAGCACAATATCCGAGGGGCTGGGCTTGCTGAAAAAGAGGCTCACATTGACCCGAATGGCTATCACAAAGCCTTTATCGACGTGCCTTTAAGGGAATCTTATTTCCAGACTTTCGGGCAAGCGATTTTAGAGTACAATGCGAAGCAGACCCGTGCGGATCGCCAAATTGTCGATTATCTCGCCAAGGTTAAGGACGAGCACAAGCGAAGCCCGTCTAAGAAGCCTCACGCCTCCTACGAGATGATTTTGACAATCGGGAATAGGGATAACCACCCGAGCGTTAAAAAGGCTGAGGAGGTCGCTGAGGCGTGGTTAGAAGAGTTTCAGAAGCGCAACCCTAACGTTGTGGTTTTCGGGGCTTATTTCCACGCAGACGAGCCAGATTCAGCCCCTCACATGCATGTGGACTATTATTACGTCAAGCGTGAAAACAAGCGAGGTTTGAGCCTACAAGTTAGCCAAAACGGTGCTCTTAATGAGCAAGGCTATTTCCCGAAAAAAGAAGATGGCAAGTTTGTTACCCCACAAACTCAGTTTCAGCGAGATAGTCGGGAATTGCTACGTTCGATTAGTCAAGAAAAAGGGCTAGTGGTTGAGGAGCGTAGCGGACACCGAGAACAAAGGCAGCATCTTGATACCGAGCTTTATAAAAAGCAAAGCGAGCTGAATCGAGTTGAGCAAGAGCTTAACGAGAAAAGCCGTGAGCTTAAAGAGAAACGTAGGAAAGCCCAGTCACTAGAGAAGAGGGTAGAGAAGGCAAGGTTTGAACATGAGACTTTAACCGAGCAGAATCGACTGATGGAGATGAAAGCTCCGAATGAGATTCAGCTTGGGATTTTGGTTAATGAAAATAGCCGTTTGAAAAAGGCTTTATCACTCTTCCAGAAGGCTTTCAACGTAGTTGAAAAGGTAACTAAAGCCTTGACTTTTCCGAGTGGTCAAAGCGTCTGGGATAAACTTAAGAACAAGTTATTTAAAGGGCTAGATGAACAAGATTACAAGCATTTCCAAGAGGTAAGGCATGACCCAGACCTATTTGGCAAGGAAAGTAAATCGAAAGCGAAAACTATTAACGTTAATAGGGATTTTGAACGCTAGCGAGGCTTTATGCCGTGAAAGCTATTGCTGACAAGCTGGCTTAGAGTACGCTAGACAGTGACGAGCCGAAAGGCTTTAGACTTTCGAGCCGACACGTCAGCATGACGAAAAAGCCAGGTTACTTGTTGGCAATAGACCATGGAATAAATCGAGCAAGTGAAAAAGAGTAGTGTTGTAACTACTCTTCTTCTTGTTTGATAAGGGGGTCTTTCTCTGAAGACCGACGGACTGTGTTCCGAACGGAGATAGCCTCCATTCTGTCCATCTTGTCCTGACGCATTTTGTTACGTGCTGAACAGATGTATTTATCAATGACGTAGGTTGATGAATCTACGAGAAGTGGAAACCAATCGCCTCCACGATGAACCCTTGCGTATTGCATGAGTTCACGAAATTCAGTGATGCAGTTATCATCGATGAAGTCCATCATCTCGCCAATCATTTCGTACTTATCCATCTGACTGATTTGGAAGTAAGGGCTAATGTCTACGTTTCCGATAATCTCAATGTCAGATAATTCGTATTGAAACTTGTCTGGGTCGTCAATATGAATTAGATAACGGATTTGTCCTTTAATGCTAGTTACCTTTTGAGGAATAGGGCAATTAAAGGGTTCTAACAATGTTTTGACTTGTTCAAAAGTCTTGTTAGAGCTGAATTTAAAGACCACGTGATAATGTGGTTTTTTCTTTGTTCCGTCTGCTTGAATATCTCTGTCATGTAGTGGGCTGATAATAATATCAGTCATCATGTCACGTAGCAATGATTTCCAATCAGACGGTAAGGATTCTGGGTACATAACAGCAACCCAGTTCTTGCCTCGACTGTCTTTCTTTTGTGCCAAAAGTAGCACCTACCTTTCTTGCAAGGCAAGGCAGACTATGGTATAATTAGCGTAGAGAAACCAATCCAATGCCTGCCCGCCTTGG
>NZ_QTND01000008.1:2703-2986 GCF_003603405.1 Streptococcus sp. AM43-2AT
AATCCAATGCCTGCCCGCCTTGGATTTTTTTTTATGCGTAGATAGTTCCCGCCTCTACAGTTTTGTTGATTAAGTAATTTACTAGGCCTGACTTTGTCATGCCGTTTTCTTTTGCCAAAAGTTCTAATTTATCATCTGTTTCAGTTGGTAACGATAGCGTTACTCTCTTTTTTTCGATAGTAGTCATTCTTGTTTCCTCCTTGGATTTTTATCTACAAAACAAGTATAACATTTTTTAGTCATGCATACAAGTTAAATATACTGTATGCATGCACTTTTTTTT
>NZ_QTND01000009.1:0-1648 GCF_003603405.1 Streptococcus sp. AM43-2AT
GCCGAAACAGGGCTACTAACTGTACGGCCAGATGGAGCCTTGGAACCAGCACTATAGAAAGTAGTGGTCCCCGTTACTGGTTTCGCAGTTGACTCAGAGGATGGGGCAGATTGTCCTGATGAAATAGGCTGTGTTTCTACCTTTGGCTCGTCTGCCTTCGTAACTTCTGAGCTAGCGACTGGAAGCTCTGTTACTGGAGCTGGCGCCACATATTGATGAGTCCCTACTTCTTGCTTTTCCTCGACAACTGGTGCTGAACTAGCTTGTGTCGTTACTGCTTCACTTTCAGTGACTGCCGACTCTTTCACTCCCACCTCATCGGCATGGGCAACTTGAGCTGAGGCAGCTAGCAATACAGCTGCACTGGCAAAATAAATGAAATCCTTTTTTCTCATTTTCATTCCCTTAATCATATTTTATACTCCCCTATTGTACCATATAGAATAGCAATACGAAAGTAATCTAAAGGATAACTCCTCTCTTCTTAAAAAAAATCCCATTAGAAGATTGGTAAGTTTTCAGCATAAGTGAAGTATTAATATCTTTAAAAAGAAAAACTCTTGAAAAGAGCTATTATCGATCTTTTCAGGAGTTTCTACAAATTAAAATTTGTTATTTATAACGTGGTGTCGCAAATCCGCGGATATTGCCGTGTCCAATACGGTAAACATTGCGTTTTACAGTACCAACAACACCGGAATTTCCTTCGATTGTATGAATCAATCCATTTTCGACGCGTTCTACAATCCCAATATGATCCGCAAATCCATCATTCGGTTGAGAGTATTGGTCCCAGTTAAAGGTAATAATATCACCCGCTTTTGGTGTAGAAGCTCCATCCTCATTCCAAATACCGAGACGCTTAAAGATTTGGATGTGGCGCTCTACCCCACACTCACGACCAATGAGATGACTAAGACCTTCGCGTTGGAAAACTGTTGTTACAAACACATCGCACCAATCATCAGAATTTTTCACAGCGTATCCAACTGGTAGGGGATTTATGCTATTGTAATCCTTGACCAATTGATGATGGGCTGCACTTCCACTTCGAACACCTACTAAATTTGCAGCTGCTCGAAGAACCCGATCTCGTTGTCCATTCGTAACACGAGGAGTGTATGCTGCTTGATCAACTGTCTCACGAGGTGAAAGAGCCGTTTGACCCAAGTCAAAACCTTCAACGCCACCATCCACATAGTCCACATAGACGTGAGTGGTGTAGTTCCCTTTCTGGTATTGGTGATTCGCTGCAGAGACTTGCACTTCTGTATGCGTACCAGAAGGTGCTGTAGTATACCAGTAGAGATTTTCTTGATGAGCTTGAGACCAAGCAGCAACACGGATATTCTTGATCCGACGTCCCTGAGGTGCTTGGTCTACTGTTACCGTAAAGGTTCCCGCACCAGAATTAACATTTTTGATTCCTGTTTGGGTCTTGGTCGTCAGATTTCTAAATTCCACTTCTGTGGTTGTTGTCCCAGCCCCTACACGCGAGCCATCATTTTGAATGTAATAAAGATGAACATGGTATTTGCCAGTAGAGTTCTTGTGATCGCTAGCCTTGACAGAAACCTTGTAGTCTCCGTTTGCTTGACGAGTCGCTTCGTACCAACGGATATCATCTTGGCCGTCCTTATCAGACCAG